>NZ_JBBOTK010000004.1:0-688689 GCF_038005565.1 Paenibacillus sp. FSL R10-2748 | reverse complement strand
CTGGTTTTTCATCTGCAAGATGATTTTCCCAACCCCGGCGATGCCCGCTGCCGCCTCCAAGTGTCCGATGTTGGACTTCACAGAGCCTATGGCGCAGAATCCCGTATCCGGCGTATCCTTCCTGAATGCCTGGGTCAGACCCGTCACTTCTATCGGGTCTCCCAGCTCCGTGCCTGTCCCGTGAGCTTCAATATAGCTGACCGTCCGCGCATGTACCCCCGCTCGCTCCAGTGCCGCTCGGATGAGTTCCCCCTGGGCTGTCGGGTTCGGCACCGTATAGCCGTTGGTCTTGCCTCCATGGTTGATGCTTGTCCCCCGGATCACCGCATGGATGAGGTCCCCATCAGCGATCGCCTTGGACAGCGGCTTTAATAGGACGACCCCCGCGCCTTCTCCAGGGACAAATCCATTGCCTCCTTTGCCGAAGCTCTTGCACTGCCCATCTATCGACAGCATGTGGTTGGCGCAAAGTCCGACATAGCTGAGCGGATGGAGATACAGATTTACTCCGCCTGCAATAGCCATTTCGCATTCTCCGCGGTACAGATGCTCACAGGCTTCATGAATCGCAGTCAACGAGGACGAACACATCGTATCGATCGGCATGCTTGGCCCTTGCAAATTAAAGAGGTACGAAATCCTATTTGCTACCGAACTAAAGGATATTTGGGGAAATATTTGCGCTCCCTTCTTCCATAATTCCGGCCCATAGAGCTCGTAGCCCGTCTTAGTAATTCCGGCAAATACGCCTACCTGGCGGTTATGCCGCACCACAAGCTGCTCCCGAGTATAGCCCGCGTCCTCCAGTGCTTCCCAGCAGGCTTCAATGAACAGCCTTTCCTGCGGGTCCATACCGAGTGCTTCCCGTGGCGAAATATTGAAAAACAGCGGATCGAATTCTGCAAAACCTTCGATAAAGCTCCCCCACTTGCTGTAGCTTTTTGCATTCACCGCCGCTTCCTGTGGATCAGGATGGAAGAACCCTTCCATCGTCCAGCGCTCACGCGGGATTTCGGTGACACAGTCCTTCCCTGCTTTTAGATTTTCCCAATATTCGTTCATGTCTCTGGACCAGGGATACTTTCCAGCCATCCCAATGATCGCTATCGGTTCACGCATTTCCGCAGGAGCAGACCCGGCCAAGCTTCGGACAGGCTTCGCTTCCGCCTTTGCCTCAGCCGGCACGGCTTCTTCCTCGGCATACAGCGGTGCCGCAAGTATTTCCTCTACAGGCTGCATGTCACGGCTCATCCCGGTCCACTGCATACACTCCTGCGGGTATTCCGCCACAAAATATTCCGTCAAAGCACGCAAGGTTTGGTACTCATAAAACAGCGTCTGGGACAGTTCTCCAAAGAAGCCCGCCAGCTTGGCATTGAGCTGGGTAATCATGATCGAGTCGATTCCATAGGTTTCCAGCGGTTCATTGGTTTCAATGCTGCTGACGCTCAGCCGGGTCACCTCTCCAAACAGCACCTTGAGACAATGCAAGGTTTTGTCGTAGAGCAAGCCTGCATCCAGCATAGGTACGCTTGCCTGGTTAGGTACAGCTGCCTGGATGGCACGGACACCGGCCTGTGAGAAGGCTTTCGTCAGGTAGGTCTCGATCTTCTCGGGCTCCCCTTCCATGACCATCACCTGCTCCTTGCCGGAGGCCAAACTTTGGTACAACGCCCTCATTCCCGACCAGGTCTGCATGGCTGTAATGCCCATGTTTTGCGTCATGATCTGTTCCGAATCCGCATCGATCCGCATTCCGCCCTCTTTCCATAACGGCCAGCGGATAGATAACGTCTGTCCCTGCCGTTGCTTGGCCCCTACCAGTGCGTTCCGGTATTCGGCGTATGCATCCATAAAGGCATTAGCGGTCGCATAATCAGCCTGTCCCGGATTGCCCAGGCTACCCGATATGGAAGAAAAGAGCACAAAGAAGTCCAGGTTCTGGCCACTGCTTGCCTCATCCAGATGGACCAGTCCGCTCACCTTCGGTCCCAGCACTTCTATAAATTCTTCCCTTGTTTTCTTGATGATGAAGTTATCTTGAATCACCCCTGCACAGTGGATGATCCCATGGACACGCCCATATTCCTGCTCGATGCTGTTCAGTAAATCGATAACCGTCTTCCTATCGGTGATATCGCCTTGCCTGTACACCACGCTGGCCCCTGAAGCCTCCAGCTCCTGCAGCCTCGTCTGCTTGTCTTGGTCCAGCGACGACCGCCCCGTCAAAATGAAGGTCGCTGCTCGCGTCTGCCGGGAAATCTCTTCTGCAATCAGTAGCCCCAGACTGCCGGAGCCGCCAGTGATCAGATAGACCCCACCATCTCTCCATAGAAGCTCCTCTTTTTGCCCAGATGTTTCGAGCCTGCTCCAAAAAGCGGTTTTCCGTTGACCTTCCTCATAGCGAATCCAGCCATCCATCGGGCTTCGACTGTTGTCCTCCAGCTTCGCCAGGATACCTTCCGCCTGTTCTCCCTGATCCACTTCGATCAGCTGCCCGATGAATTTCGGGTTTTCCAGACGGGCTGTCTTCAACAGTCCCGAAAGTCCCGAAAAGAGCCGTCCTTCCCCGGCGTTCCGCACCACAATTTGGACCAATACTCTTCCCTTCGGCTTGTCTTTGAGCATACTTTGGATGCTCTCAAAGGCCTGAACAGCATAGGCCTGGAACCGCTCATCGACCCGACCTTTTCCGGATTGAAAGGCAAGCACCTGCGCAGCTCCATTCAAGCTCGCTTCGAGTCGCTCGTGCAAAGCTTCTTCCGGCTCACAAAGCAAGACCATTCGCCAATCATAGTCAGGGGCTTCGGCTTCCAGTGGTACGTCCTGCTCCTTCCAGGCAGGCTCAAATAGCAGTGTACGGCTAATCGCAGGCGCATCCACTGTTTCGGTTCTTACTGCTCCGGCCTCAACCTCAGGAGCCCAACAGCGCTCCTGAGCAAAAGGATACGTAGGTAGACTTATTCTTTTCGGTATGACATTGGAATATAGCAATCGCCAATCTAAATAGAAGCCTTTGGTCCACAACTCTGCCAGCTTGTTCATTTCACGATTTGCAATCCATTTGCTCATTAATTCCTTGAAAACTTCTTCCTGTTCAAATAATTGCACTGAATCTTTTGACTGATTGTTTTCTCCCCTCCAGCAATTCTCGATAGATTCTTGTTCATTCGTGAACGATTGGAGCTTTGGTACCAGCTCGCTCGTATTCTTTACGATAAAAGCTACCCGGTTTTTCATTGCCATTCGTCCTGTCTGAAGCGTAAAGGATACATCCGACAAATTAATGTCTTCAGAAGCTATCAAAAAATCTGAAAGCTCTTGTGCATACACTTTAAGACGATGATGATTCCTTGCAGATAATGGAATCAGATATACAGCTTCTTTGTTCACAGAACTATCTTTAAATCGTTCTGATTCAGCATTGACTACAAATTGTTCGAAAATCGCATGAGCGTTAGTTCCGCCTATTCCAAAGGAGCTTAACGCCGCCCGATGAGGAGCCGACGCCTTCTCCCATTTTTGGAGACTATCAACAACATAAAAGGGTGAATCAGGAAAATTGATATCAGAATTCGGTTTTTCGTAATTAAGTGAAGGAGGAATCTCATTATGGTATAAGCTTAAAGCAACTTTAATGCACCCCGCCAAACCTGCTGCAGTATCCAGATGCCCGATATTGGTTTTGACCGATCCAATACCGCAAAATTGTTTTTTGGTTGTATACTGCCTGTACGTTTCATTTAAGGCGGCAAATTCAACAGGATCGCCCAATTTGGTTCCAGTTCCATGCGTCTCGATATAACTGATGGATTCGGGATGAATTCGGGTTGATTCTATCGTCTTCTGAATAACCTCAGCCTGACCTTTGACACTTGGGGCATAAAACCCTAATTTGTCGGTTCCATCGTTGTTCACACCTACTCCCCGTAAAAGCGCATAAATATGGTCACCGTCTCTAATGGCATCTGGGGCTTTCTTCAGTAGAACAACCCCAACCCCTTCTCCGCCAATCATTCCATCTGCCGACTCGTCAAAGGCTTTAATATGTCCGTCACTGGAAAAATTCAAGCCGGGTTGATGCACATAGCCTAAACTGGTGAAAGGAAAGATCGTGGATGCTCCGACTAAAGCGTATTTGGCTTCACCGGATAACAGGCTTTGCGAAGCCAGACGCAATCCGACTAATGAGGAAGAGCAGTTCGAGTGCACAAACAGACTCGGACCTTTAAATCCCAATTTATGAGAGATCATGGTAGGAATTGTCCCACCCTGTGCTAAAATCCAGGTTACATATTCATCCGCGTTCTTCAGGACATTAGGTGATTGCGACGCCAAATTTGGAATAAATGCTTGATAGAAACTGCTGCTTGCCGACATATACACACTGGTTTCAGGAATTTCTTTGCTAATATAGCCAGCATCCTCAACGGCTTTCCATGAATGCTGCAACAGCAATTTCATTTGAGGATCCATAAACTCTGCATTTTTCTGTGATAAGCTGAAAAACTCAGGGTCGAAATACTCTTTTCCTTCAATCGTGCATCGTCCGGGAACATAGCCTCGATTCCCGACGATTTCTTTTTCCAGCCCTAATCCAACCAATTCTTCCTCGGAAAAGAAGCGGACACTCTCCACCCCTGCCCTCAAATTGCTCCAAAACTCGGCATGGTTTTTGGCCCCTGGAAAATGACATGAAATCCCTATAATTGCGAGACTATCCTCAAAGTAATCTGGGTAGGGTGGCTTGAGGTCATCTTCGCCTGAAACCATTTTCGGTAAGGCTGTATTTTCAGCTGTATCTGTTTGTTCCGGTGTATGTGATTGTTCCGTTTGAGAATCAACATTCTCGCTTCTTGTTTCTGTAATGTAGGCACTGAGTTCCTTAACTGTCGGATACTTGAACAATGCTGTCACCGAAATATCGCATTCCAACAATTCCTTGACCCTTCCGATCATCTCTGCTGCTGAAAAAGAATTCCCGCCTACGTCAAAGAAAGCATCATCTGTACTTAGATCATCAACATTCAGAAGTTTTTTCCACACCGCTAGAACCTGATGTTCAACATCTGATTGTGGTAAATGGATCTTTCTTGTTGTTGCTAACTCGATCCTGCGATTCATTAATTCTTTTCGATCTATTTTCCCATTAGGGGTCAAAGGCAGCTTATCTAGCTCTATAAAAAATGCTGGTATCATATAAAAAGGCAAGAAAGTTTTTAAATAGTTTCGCACTTCCTTCGGATCAAGAGGAGGCTTACCGGACTCGGAATTGTTCAGCAAACAGTAGGCAATAAGCTGCTTATTTCCCTCCTGTTCCTTGGCAATCACGACACAATCATCGATTCCTGGATATGTTCTGACCTGACCTTCAACTTCACTCAGCTCGATCCGAAACCCGCGAATTTTCACTTGATAATCCATCCGTCCCACATACTCAATAGAGCCGTCCGAAAGCCACCTGCATAAATCTCCAGTTCTGTAGAGCTTGGTTTCCGGATTGAATGGGTTGTCTATGAACTTTTCAGCCGTAAGCTCTGGCTGGTTCCAATAGCCTCTGGCCAATCCGCTGCCCGAAATAAAAAGCTCTCCCGGAAGACCGACAGGCACAGGTCTAAGATGTTTGTCCAAAATGTAAATCTGGGTGTTTGCGATAGGCTTACCGATCGAAATAGGCTTATCTGCGTCGATCTTTTGAATTGTAGACCAAATTGTGGTTTCAGTCGGACCGAACATATTCCATGCGTCACAGCTGTTATGAACAAAATAAGATTTCAACGTTTCCGAAAGGGCTTCCCCTCCGCAGAGAACTTTCATGTTCTCTTCGTTCTTCCAGCCGGCTTGAAAGAGCAGAGTCCAAGTCACAGGAGTAGCTTGCATGATTGTCGGTTTTATTCTTTGAATTTCCCGCTTAAGTCTTTCGGCATCCTTTATGTTTTTGGAGCTGCAAATATAGCATTGAGCCCCCTTAATCAAAGGCAGATATAATTCCAGTCCCGCTATATCAAAGCAATACGTTGTCACCGCAAGTAGTTTGTCCTGCTCTGTTAAACCGGGCTGCTCTCCCATGGAAATAAGAAAGTTGGTCAACGCTTTATGTGAAATCATGACCCCCTTGGGTTTCCCTGTACTTCCAGAGGTATATATCACATATGCCAAATGGTGAGGTTGCACTTCCCGTTTGATTGTCTTTCTACCCTTCACATCACTTTTCAGATGATCCCAGTCTTTATCAAGGACAATACAGCTAACGTTGTTCCCTTCCAAGCGTGATACTTTCTCCAACAACCCCGATTGCGTAATAACCAGTGAAACATTGGAATCCTGAAGCATATACTCCAATCGGTCCTCCGGATATTCCGGATCGAGCGGTACGTAGGCTCCACCGGCCATCAGGATTCCTAACAGCCCAATCACCATATCTAAAGAACGTTCCATGCAAATCCCCACAAGAGTATCAGGAGTTACCCCATGTTTCTGCAAATATAAGGCCAGTAAAGTGCTCTTTTCTTTTAGTTCCCCATAGGTAAGCGATTCCTTTTCATATACAACTGCAATAGCTTCAGGTGTTTTTCTTGCCTGTTTTGCGAATAATTCAGGGAAGCACTTATCAGGATAACTTGTTCCGGTAGCATTCCAGTCATTAAGGATGATGTCCTTTTCCTCTGGTAAGAGTAAGGAATGCTCCTCCAAGGGCCAAGCGGGATTCTCCATAAGTGCTTCCGCTAATTCTATATAACGCTCTGCCATCTGTATGATGGTTGAATGATCGAACAAATTGGAGCGATATTTAATATTTAATATCATTTCCTCTTCCTGCTCTTGCAGTTCCAATACCAACTCGTATTCGCCTTCCTGGTGAATTTCTTCAACCAATTCGACGAAAAAGATATCTTTATATGGCTTGCAAAGCTGCTGAAAGCTTGAAGTTGGAAGGAAGTTTTGATAAGAAAAGGCTGCTTGGAAAACAGGTGAGCTCGTCTGCTTCCGCGGCACATTCAATTCTCGGACCAGAGCCGGAAAAGGATACGAGGCATGATCCATTCCATCGACTACTGTCAGCTGCAATTTTTTCATGAAATCCAGGAATGTCTCTGTTTCCGATATCTGACTCCGGATTGGAAGCATATTGACAAAATAGCCGATTAAATTATCAAAACGCTGCTCCGGGCGCACCATAACTGGCATTCCAACAATGATATCTTCCTGTCCCGAATACTGGTTAAGCAATACCGTATACATACCTAACAAGACTGTAGACAAGCTCGTATATTGCGCTTGGGCAAAAGACTTTACCCGTTTGACCCATTTAAGCGGAAGCGGCTTGGAATATGTTTGTGCTTCCATGCTTTGAGCCGGAAAAACAGAGCGGTCATATGGCAGCTCCAGGGTCGGTAAAGCACCTGACAGCTGTTGTGTCCAGTAGGAACGATACTTCTCCCCTTCTGCACTCGCTAACATCGTTTGCTCCCATTTAACAAAATCGCCGTAGCTCGCTGCGGGTGGAAACACTGTCGATGTCTTTCCCTGTACCACGTTTTTATAGGCATCTAAAAAGCTTTGTGTAAACATGCCGAAAGAACTTCCATCAAAAATAATATGGTGGATGACAACCAGTATGAAATGTTCCTGTTCAGATCTGGACATAACATAAATACGCATCAAAGGATCCTGTTCCAGCACGAATGGTTGCTTCGCTTTATCCCTAATAAATGGAATAATCTCATCTGCTTCCAAGGCTGAAATATCCTCCACTTGCACATGAAGCGGCTGCGTGGGCTGCAGCTTTTGATAAGGTATCCCATTTTCCTCTTCAATCACACTTTTTAAAATAGGATACTGTTCTAAAACGATGTGAAAAGCCCGTTTAATGCTCTCAATCTCAATCTTCGTATTAAACCGGAGGCATATTGGTATATTGTAAGCATTCATCTCAGGGGACATTTTATGTAATAGCCACAACCCTTTCTGAACTTCAGAAAGCGGATTCCTTCGGAAACTGAGCGAATTTTTCTCAGTATTGACCTGTACAGTGGATTTATCTTCTTCCACCTTTTGGGCTAAATATGCCGATAATAGTTGAATCGTCGGGTTCTCTAAAATTTCTCTTGCTTTGACCTTGATCGGATAGGACTTCTCAAGGCCGCGTATAAGCTTCATGACAAGAATAGAATCGATGCCATAACCATGAAGATTTGTATTCAAATTCATTTCCTCGTGCTTGAGATTCAGTTCCCAACACAAAAATTGCACTATATACTCCTGAATCTTCGATTGAACCAATGAAACGGCATTTATGGTACTGTCATGGTTTTCTGCGGCGGTTTCTTCCATATTCGAATGTGATAGTGAGAACGCACTCCGATATTGATAAAGTGCTTGAAGCTCTTGTTTGATATAAGCATTGCGGCAGATCTTTCTTTGGATTTTCCCACTTCCCGTTTTGGGTATACTTCCCTTAAGCAGCAAATAGATATCGTAAATTTCAAGTTGATGCGTATTGGATACGGCATTCAGTATGTTTTCGACCAGACGTTTATATTCCTGCTCATGAAGGGGCGCTTCAATTTCCTGTACGACGATTACTTTTTCCTGACCATTGATTTCAGAGGAAAATACAGCGATGGGCAAGGTCAACTCTGGCATATTCTTTTGGATGGTCCATTCAATATCGACGGGATGATGGTTTTTGCCGCGAATAATGATGACTTCCTTCTCTCTACCGATGACATAGATATGATTATCCGCAATAAAGCCAAGGTCCCCGGAACGAAAAAAGCCGCCTTCTTTTGTATCTGAAAGGGCTACCTCAAAAGTGCTATTCGTTTCTTCCTTCCTGTTTAAATATCCCTCTGCCATCCGTGCGGATTTAATCCAAATCTCGCCGACTTCCTCCGGTAAGCATTGTGTATGCCTTTCAGGATGAACAATTCGTATTTGCGTCGGATCCTCAATCTCCCCACAGCTCACTATGGACTTCGATTTATTCTTTTCATCCGTGTATTGGACTCTTCGTTGCTCCAAGCTAGGGATATCCAAGTTAAGGAATCTCATCGACTGACCTGGTTTTATACTGGCGACAGGGCACAGCTCCGATAAGCCAAGGAGGGGACAAAATATATCCTCTTGTAGCCCTAATTCCCGGAATTTATGGATGAAGTTCTCGTAAGTTTCCTTCCGGATGGGCTCACCTGCACATATAATCGCTTGGAGATGGCGAAGTGAATATTGCTTAATTGAAGCTATGTCCAGTGTGGAGCAGCAATAATCGAACGCAAAATTTGGCGCTGCCGTATGGGTAGCCTGATACTTGTCAATCATATGAATCCAATTTTCCGGATTTTTAGCGAAGCTTTCTGGCGGGAGAATAATGCTCGACGCCCCGTTTAAAAGTGGGACTAAAATATTGTTATGCAGTCCAAAAGCATGAAATTGCGGCGTCCAGGAAACGACACGACTATTCCGGTCAATTCTCCATTGCTCGGCCTTGGCCTGATTCATCACACAGCTGTGACTGAGGATTACGCCTTTTGGCAAGGATGTCGAGCCCGATGTATACATCAAAAGAGCAGTATCCTGCGGCGCTGGCATTCTCATCTCTATCTCAACGTCAACGGTGTCTTCTTGAAAGATTTCATCAATATTCAGGATACGGATTGAATTAAACTCCCTCCGTGTTTGGAGAAATGCTTTGAAGTCCGTATTGGTTATGATACATACGGCTTGGGAATCCCTATAGATAGGCATCATCTTCTCAAAGATTTTTTCATCCAGCTCCGAATCTGTAATAGGTGTAGGTATGGCCACGATATTTGCATAAAAACATGCCAGCATGCTGCTGATATATTCCAGACCCTGAGGAAATACAAGAAGTGCCCGTTCCTGCTCAACCAGTTCTTTCAATAGGATATTGCCCAAAGCCTGTATTTGATGTAGAAGCGTATTTCCGGAAAGAATTTGAGGACTCTGGCCTTCTTTCTCAAACGTAAATAACTCTTTTTCAGGAAATTTCCGGCAAGTTTCAATAAAAGAAGCGATCGGAATATCAAGGTTCCATGTTTGGTCATGTTTTCGCATCATTCTCCACCAACTCCTCAAAACACAAAGTTTATATAACATGAACTAAAGGCTTATCACCCTGTCCATTTTGAGCTATTATTCACGTTTGAAGCATTGCCAGGAGTTGCCTGCTAAAATATATCAAAGAAAAAACGAGTGATGAGGAAGGCTATATGCCTCTTTCACACTCGTTGCTGGTTCGCATGAACAACCGCAAAGGCGTTCAACGAATCTCTATTTGGTTATTTTCCAAACAAGTTGATAATTCGTTCTTTAACCTCCGCTTGATGAAAGGTCTTCTCATGCATGATAAGCTCTTGTTCTACGATTTTGGGAAGCTGTTCCCGGAGTGGAGCAACCAAATGATCCTTTAGCGTGATTAAAGAAAATCTGGGTTTCTCGGCTAGCTGCCGGGCAAGATCCATTACATAGCCCATCACTTCTTTGCGGGGCAGGGCCGGAAATGGAACTCCCCGTTTTTCCAGTTCAACACCTCGATAATTGCCCCCATTTAACAATAACTCTTCTCCCAAGCTGAACCCTAGTTTTTTAGGAATAATATACGTGGCACCCATTCCCGGTGTGAATCCGTATCTCATAAAATTAGTCGTGTACACACTTTCCCTGCTTAGGACTACAAAGTCAGAAAATAGCCCCATTACAAAGCCTCCGCCCACCGCATGTCCCTGCATAGCAGCTATCACTGGAACTTTACAGCCCAATGCAAGTGAGTAAATATTTTCATCGGTAAACTTCGAGATTCCTTCATGTAAAGCCAACAGTCCCTCTTGCGTCCCACCCGTGGCAAAGTAATTATCGTATCCTGTTAGAATTACGACTTTGCAGGTTGAATCTTCTTGGATCGTCTTGAACGCTTGTCTTAGTCCATGGGTCATTTCAAGCGTAAATGTATTTTTATGAACTCTATCTTGCATTTTCACTTGAATAATACCTCGCTCGATTTCAAGTAATTCAACCACGGATTGTGACATTATGATCTTCTTCCCTCCTACATCCCCATCTTGTGGCGTAGACCATCAGTCCATCCACGGAAATTGCCCCGTTTCGACGTATCGGAAAATCCCCTTAAGATTTTGAGCGTCTGAAAACACCTCTTGATTGGACGCCAACGCTAGTGGTTTACACTGACGCAAATCGTTGAGTTCATCCATAAAGCGCTTGTAGCGTAAGATCCCCTTCTTGGTCAATCGTCTGAGGCGTAATAAATGCTTGCGTAGCACCATCTCGCTCTGAACATCGTACGCATCAACCAATCCCCATACATGGGCCTGTTGAACCGAAACGGGCTGCGTCATTAGTGTTAAATAATGCGCTTTTTGGAATCCAATCCTGCGGACTAAAAATGGTAGAACGCAAGCAGGGAAAAGTCCGAATAGCAATTCTGACAAGCTGAACTGTGCCGTCTCGTCGGCTATCACAATATCGCTGGCAGCAATAAATCCGACGCCACCAGCGTTTGCTTTTCCTCGCACATGAGAAATCGTGATATAGGGCCCAGTTGCTAATTTTAACCACAGATCATACATAGGCTCTGGACTCATTGCATGTTCTTGTCCACTTTCCACTTTTTCACGCATTCCCTCAAAATCCGCCCCAAAACAGAACACCTCCGGCAAACCTTCCAAAACTACGATCGTAACTGACTCCTCACACAGCGCAAGTACATGCAAGCACTCCTCGATGAGGGTATTATTAATCGTATTATTTGCCTCCGGTCGGTAAAAGCGAATATAACAAATCGATTCTTGAAACCGAACCTGAATCGTTTGATAACTCATGATTCCCACCTGTATTTACGGTGGAATTCATAGATTTCTTCCAAATACAACCGCTGTCTCCCTTTCCCGGAAGCTATCACCCCCGGAATCAATTGAAAATCCAGCTTGGCGTTGCGGGTTCCAAACCGTACAGCGCCACTGCCTTTTAGCAGGGATTCATATTCATCCATAGTTACCTGATAGCGATCATTCAAATTACGCTCAATTTCAAAACGCCGCAGATGTTCCTGGCTTTGCGGCATAACAACCCCGCTATAAAATTCAGAGCAGCAGCCTGACCCGTAGGAAAAACAGCCGATTCGCTTTGGAGCATCGAATGTACCCTGATCAATCGTACCTGCCAAGGAGAGGTACAAAGTCGCCCCCATAATATTACCGACTCGTTGGCAATACGCCAATCCGGGCTTAACACGTTGTAAATAATCTGCCTCAATCTCATTTGGTTTGGATTGAGTCAACCTTCGCATCATCGTGCGATGCGCTCCTTTTACCATTCCGCCAAAAGGAGTATGAAAGGCAAGATACTGAAAGGTATCTTTATAATCCACTCCTTGCACCCGTTTTTGGTATTCCAAAAACGCTTGCTCGCAACAGTCCAGATAGGACATTAAAGACAAATCTGCATCCCCAGCCTCGCTATCTGGAATCGGCCGGCAAGTATCCATCACCTCATAGCCGTAATATCCATTAGCGCCTGCATCGATTTGAAAAACATGAGGATTTTCACTAATGAGCATTGCCACGGCCCCTGCGCCTCCACTTGGCTCAGCATAAGACCAATCCTCACTCAAGACATCCCCGCCTTCAGCAGCAATAAATCGTGAAATATCACTGGCAATTACAAGCGCTTTTGCTCCTGGCGAGACCTGAGAAAGAATAAAATTCACCGCCATTTGGAGTCCAGCAGTACCGGAATAGCAGGCTTGCTTGAGCTCGAATAATCTGCAATTCCGATTCAACCCCAAATAGTGGTGAATATATGTACTGATTGATTTCCCAAAATCAATACCTGATTCCGTACAGGTGATAAGCATTTCGATTCGGTTTTTTTCCGCTTCTGAAAGAGCGTCCACCAGCGGTTTTGCCGCATTTACTCCAAAGGTAACTGGATCTTCGTAAGGTAGGGCAACCGCCTTTTCTTTCATTAATAAATTTTCGAACCTTGCAGGATCCAATTGCCTGTGTTGGGCTAATTGCATAACATCCAGATAGGCAGAGCCACCAAAAACGTTCATTGCCTCAATTCCCACGACAACCATAATCGTCCCCCTCTCTCAAATACGCGACTCACATTTTTGCATACAAATGGCAGTATTGATTCCACCAAACCCCATGCTTAGATTCATAGTATTGTGAATAATTGCTGGTACGGACTCATTCCTCACCCAATTGCAGTCC
The DNA here is from genome assembly GCF_038005565.1 of Paenibacillus sp. FSL R10-2748. NCBI lineage: Bacteria > Bacillati > Bacillota > Bacilli > Caryophanales > Paenibacillaceae > Paenibacillus > Paenibacillus sp. FSL R10-2748. The sequence goes on along the minus strand of NZ_JBBOTK010000004.1, from coordinate 675,433 downwards.
AATTGGATAGGCTCCTCCAAATTAAGGGTAGGGTGAAGTCTCGACTCTTTCATTTGTAAAAGAGTAGCAATAATTTCAACAGTTCCTGCCGCGCTCAAGCCGTGACCGATAATGGATTTAGTTGCATTGATATAGGCATGTGACAATTTACAATCCTGTAATGCCTTTATTTCTATCTCGTCTCCAACGACCGAGCCTGTCCCATGGGGATTAATATAATCAATCTCTTCCGGTAGCAGCTTTGCTTTCTCCAAAGCTCTTCTAATCACTCGGGCTTCGCCTTCGTAGGAGGGATTGGGATTCCGGTTTCGATCCATTCCCATATCCCATCCTGCCAGTTTGGCATAAGGTTTCTCCCGAAGCCTCACGGCAGAATCGGCCCGTTCTATGACTACAACCCCGCAAGATTCCCCATAGATGAACCCGTCCCGCGATTGATCAAATGGTCGACACGCCATTGCAGGCTCATCGGCATATCGCTCGCTTCCCATCGCTCCCAAGGATCGCAATGCCTGGCATTCCATATACGAAATATCCATCAATGCCCCCATTGCAATGCAAACATCAACACGATCTGCTTGAATGGCCTCAATTGCTTGAATGATTGCGACTTGTCCACTCGCGGATGCACCACCGACGGTATAAGCTAACCCCTGAATACCGAACTGTTCGGTACATAGTCCGCACAAATCAGTATCCATAAAGGAAACCCCATAGGTCGGCGGTACAAAGCACATTTTTTCCCGGTAGGCCTCATAGGTCTGAAATAGCTCCCGTTGCTGAAAATTGGAGCCTCCAATCACCAGTCCAATACGGCTAGGATCAACGTTATCCAATTGGGCATCTTCCCAGGCTTCTTGAAGGGTTACCATGGCCACCTGCCCCGAAAATGATGCTGTACGTAACATTCGTTTGGATAATGCCTTCGGATAAGACAAGGGTGGCAGCTCCGCACCTATAAATGAAGCTTCACCTCTTCTGCCCGGGCGTTGCATGACGCCAAATGCATGCTGCCCTTTGAACAACGCCGAGGCAAAAGCAGCCTTCCCCTGCCCAATCGCCGAAGTCACGCCAATCCCCGTAACGACTAACTCAGACTCTTCATAATTTTTCATAATTTCGCATAAAGTGCATCTGTCAATTCCCCTATATTTTTCACGCCGGACAATTCGACGCGCGGAATATTAAGAGATAATGTTTCCATCGTCTTGTTTACAATTTCAGCCCGATCTACTGAATCTGCACCCAAATCCACCAATCGATCGCCATACTCGAACGTGTGATCTTGTAATTCGGGAAGCACTTCACGAATACAACGTTTAACGATATCGAATACTTCTTCCTTATGCATAGGTATCCTCCTAAAAAATAAATGATTTAAAACTCAACAAACCTAGTGTTCAGTAAACATGATCTACAAACGGATTTCGATGAAAACTTGCATTGAATTTTTCATAAAGCCGAGAAGTATTCATACTCCATTCCGTCTTCCTCGGTGCTACAATCGTGCAGATATAGTCACCTAACTGGTAAGACTGGGCAGCATATTGTGGAAAATGTGAAAATGTACTTTGGAAGTATCCATCCACAAACCTGGTCTCATTCATTTCAAGTACATGCAGCGATGTTGTAAAACCTGTACGTAATATTTTCGACAGGGCCTCCTTCACTGTCCAAAAAACCGTCAATAAAGCTGAGTACTCCCCTACTCCCCGCACGACAGAGATTCTTTCCTTTTCTTCCACCGTCAGTTGGCTTTCAATTGTCTTATTTCGCTTAGAATCAATCCTCTCAATATCAATGCCCATGGGATGTGCTTCGGGAAAAACAACAGCCGCTCCGATATAGTCGCAGTGGGCAATGCTCACCTGATAGCTGTGGACACCATTGATTCGAAGCATGGGCTGGCCGAAGACACCTGACTCCACACTTACGTTGCGCAGGTCTGGCTCGCTTAACAGCACCGAAACTGCTTGTTTGGCACTTAGCCTGCCAAGCACAAAGTTGGATTTCCGCCGATGGAATACCAAACTCTCGAAGTAACTACACTCATCCGAATGAAAGACTTCTCGATCAAGGGGAGCGTCTGCGTTATAATCTGCATGGACAAAACTGACGGCCGCCTTCATCACGGCATCTTCCCGCTTCAACATTAGTTGTTCTGCATACGAGGCTACGCATATCCCCCCTAGTAAACTACTAACTTAGCAGTCCAAATCAAAAAAGGCCTTCAAATCCCTTAAGGGTTCTGAAAGCTTCCTCATGGAGTATGAACTCGTCACGAGTTCTCCACTTTAAACCTTACTTATAATTTCCAAAGCTACTCTCACTAACCTGATATCACCCATAAATTCTAACTGAATGACCGCTTGTCGTTTATGTCTATCTATTTTCTTAACTATACTCCCCCTTCCTTTAAGTGGGCCATCTAGGATACATATATTGTCTCCTTCAATAATTCCAGTTGATGATTCTATACAATAGCTATCATTGCATAGACTTTCTAACATTTGTTTCTCCGAATCTCTCATTGAAGCTTCAAACTTCGAGTATCTCAATAAACGAATGATATCACTAGAAGTGCAAATCATTGAATTTGTACTGGTTACGAACTGCAAGTCAGGTAAATTCGACTCAATAAATACATAGCTTGGGAACAAAGGAGCCCATTCTTTCTTTACTATTCCTGCTACTTTAAAGAGTCTTTCTTGGAGTGGTATAAAGGGTTTGTAGACTTCAGAATCCAACCACTCATTAATAAGCTGCTTGACCTGTTCTTCCCTACCCGTTCGCACAAAAAACACGTACCAGCTCACTTAACTCATCTCCTATAAAAACGTACTGCCAAATCATCTCCTATAATGTCTACTACTACCCATATACATAGCTTCGCCCTTTCACTTATCCTACTTGATAAGCTACAATCTCTCACGATATATCCCTCTTTGATGGTTAACGTGACCCGCCAGCGATTAACCACAGAAAAGTTCCTTTATTTTTCATATAATCATATAATTGGAATAATGTTTTTCCATTATAATCCTCTACTCAAACCCTGTCAATTCACAGTTGATTGGAAACGGCCAAGTTCATGATTGGATTCGCAAACCTTTCTGAAAATGCTAAATTTGAAGTCATTATTATCTTTCGAATACAGCTTCAACGTTTCTGGCGGCTTATAAAAGAACTGATCCGAGTGTTTTACTCTAGTTAACTTGAGCATCTGGGGCACAGACAAATGATAGATCGTTATGTATTATTTTTTATATTCAAGATTTTCTCTCACCATTAGAACTGGGCCACAATACAGACTCATTTGAAATCGAACAGGCCCTTTTGGTTCGGACGCATTCTAAATTTAATAAAAGATTCCTTACTCGTAAATTGAAAATAAATATTTTCATCCATGAGGTGATTGAGTGTAAAACCAGGCGCTTTACCAAATGAATGAGCAGGATAAATTTGAATAAAGTCATCAATTTCTCGCTTTATTTTTTGAACACTATTATATAATTCTATTGGATTTCCTCCATTTGGGTCACAAAAGCCACAACCTTCAATGAATATTGTATCCCCAGTAAATAAGCGATCTGATAAAAGATAGCATACACTTCCCGCGGTATGTCCGGGAGTCAAAAGACTTTTGATTTCTGTTTCACCGACCTGGATTGAATCCTTGTCTTTAATTGAATGTAAATTTCTACATCTAAAATGATAAAAATCGATTTCGTTTGTTGACATGAATACCTGCGGGTTATATTTTTCCAGGAGTGGATTTACCAAATTAATATGATCCCAATGTGAGTGAGTTAATAGTATCGCTTTGAGATCGCCATTCAAATGTTGAAGATAGGACTCTACCTTTAATAAATCCCATGATGGGTCAACAATAGCTATGTCTCTTGTTTTCTCATCCATTACAAAATATACATAATTGATGAAATTCATAAAACAGACTCTTAACTGTTCCATATGAAAAGTCAGATTCATATCAGCTTCACCGAACCACCTTCCCAATGGTTAATTAAAAACAATAACATTCTGATTTAAGGTTTTGGGCCCCTTCATTTTTTAGAAATACTTACTATTTAATTATAAAGGCCTAATTTCATTGTCCTATGATTATAACAATTGATGCAATAGAAAGGCTCCAACTCTCTGTTACAAGATCGCTTAATTTTTCCAAAACAAAAAACGCCTCTCCGTATGTTAACGGTGAGACGTTTTTTTGTTGATCCTACATACCTGTTACGGAGTATTCCGCAGGTACACAGAACCTCGCGTTATTTACGTTCATTTAACTTTGATGTGTCCGTTATAAATCAAAAATGCCGAGGACCGGGATCGAACCGGTACGGTAGTCACCTACCGCAGGATTTTAAGTCCTGTGCGTCTGCCAATTCCGCCACCCCGGCATAAATTTAGGAACGCTAATCTTCACACTTACTTGTCTTACAAGTATCTGAGAAACACGCATCTGATTAAGAAGTGTTCTCATTATGTAAATGTCGTTCAATTGGGCACCAACATATAATACGATAATTTTATCGAATTGTAAAGTGTTTTTTAAAAAAATAATAAAATTCTCTTTTTGTATAACTTGTGCACATTTGAATTACACTAATAAACGTCTTTCCAAACTACCAGAAGGGGTGTTACGAATGCGTGAAGGTATGATTCCAGCTGTTCTTGGAACGGTAGTATCGGCTTCAGGCGCTGTGTTGCTGAGCAGTAAGTACAAACTTGCAGCTACAGGCATTCTCGGTTTCGGACTGGCTCATGTTGTTCTGGGAGCGATTGATCTGATTGAGCATCGCTAGTTGTTTGGGAAGTACCGGGCGGGATTTACTCCCTCCCGGTTTTATTTTTATCAACGTTTAGTCTGGAGCACAAGCGTTTATGTAAAGTATAGAAGCTGAATATGCCTAATAAAAGGAGCTGTGATGTGCTATGAGAGATAATAACTCTGAAAAGAATCGTACTGACGATCAAATCGAACATAAACAATCCCTGGACAAGCGCGAGCCAGGATTTAATCGCATTCCTGACACCGATGCAGATACCCTGCTGCTACTGATATGATTGATGAAGCCATAGGTCGCGGGATAGACAAGTTACGTAACGATTTCACAAAATAAAGCATGGGTAATAAGACACAGGTTTGTGAGCAGTCCTTAATTCATTTGTTTTGATATGTACAGTGATTTCGTAAAATCACTTAAAGATCAGCATGATCCAGCCAATGATTGATATCCACAGCACGATGCTGATTAAGAGTCCACACATGATACCAAAAGAGAAATTACCTTCACTCTTCGGTACAGCACTACCAAATTTCAATCTAAGCTTCATTTGATTCCAGTTCATAGAACCCCCTCCTTAAGTTCTATTTCGGAATATGAAGCTTATTTTTGTAGACCTATAGTCATGTTTTCAAAAATAAAATAGGGTTTTTCGTCCTATCATCCTGATCGCGGAAATAGGATTACAGCTATACCGACCAAACAAATCAATCCACCAATGAAATCGTACAAGTCGGGTGTCTTTTTATCAATCCACCAGCCCCATGCAATGGAAAGAACAATAAAGACACCTCCGTATGCTGCATATACACGCCCAAAGGAGGAAAAAACCTGAAAGGTAGCAATGATTCCATACACAGCCAAGATTACTCCGCCGCAAAGTCCGACATACCATGTCTTTCCTTCACGCAGCCACTGCCAAATCAAATATCCTCCTCCAATTTCAGCGATGCCAGCCAATATAAAAAGTAAAGCTGCCTTTAACACCATTTCACATCCCTAATTCTTCAAATTCTTTTCGATTTTTTTGGATATCTCATTAGAGCACTCGACCTAAAAGGATAATCAATGCAATCACGCCAACCAGAATCAGCAGGTTGCTGACCTGACGCCATAAGCTAGGCACTCCCTCGGAGAGAAGCTTCCGCTGATTGGCATCAAAGTTCGCTTTGGCTCCTTCAGCATCTGCTGACCTAGAGAATGGTCTGTTTTCTTCATTCATAAGAGCACCTCCTTTTCAATCCACTTTAATCATACCAAACTTTTCCGTCGATTTCGCGTTGCTCTTATGCATATACTTCACATATATTTCTGATTGCATCTTCATATATGTGAAGTGTACATCCATATGTCAATATTTCGCTGAATATAAAGTATGATGTCGAATCAAGGTAGAGTGGGTATTTAGACGTCTTTCATTGCAGGACGGTAGTTATGGTATAATTTAGTCAACTTGTTCAAGATCGTAACCAGCGCTCATTTGTTTACTCAACTTATAATTAAATTGACATCTAAGAATCCACATCCCGGTTACAACCTGCATATTCTGTTTGTAAACCCAGGAGGAGGATACCGATGTCCCCAATCTTTATAGCAAGTTTAATGATGATGGGCATATTTTTATTTCAGGCAGCCATCGTTCTCGGCATCATACATTGGATTTCAAAACGAACCCAACGTCCAGCACAAACCAAAATGTATCTTGCAATGGGTTTGCTCGTTGTAATTTTAGGTTTCCTTGTGTGGGACAACTGGATACACTTACAGGAATTCAATGGATGGGCCACGATTAGTCTGCTGGTGATTATTATTAGCGCCTATATACAGCTTAGAAAGCAAAAAGAAAAATACTAATCCCATTACCATGCATCAAAGGAGGAGCGCCATGAAATCTCACTCAACACGCTTTTGGTTACAGAGGGTGCTACTGCTAATGCTTGTTTTACTCTTCAGCGGCTCTCAGCAATCATTCATTGTTGCCGATGCCGCCCCGCCAATTAATGTTCAGGCCTCTGCCAAAGCCAAGCAATTACTTGCCTACCTATCTAATGTACCGGATGATATGCTAATTTCCGGGCAGCATGATTACTTAGAGGCACCGGATGAACAAAATAACAAGCTACAACAAATCAGCGGACAATACGCAGGACTTCACGGCTATGAGTTTGGAGGATTGGCTAACCAGTCCCGTATAGCCCTACGAGAGCAACGTCAGCATGTTGTGAATAGTGCTATCCAATGGAGTCAGGACGGCGGAATCGTAGCTGTTACCTTCCATCAGGCGCTTCCTGGCAAACCTAAAACGTGGAAAAACGTACAAGCAAAAATTACTCAAGCTGAATTTAATCGTTACATCACGCCGGGTACCCCGCAATATAAACAACTGATCGCTGATCTGGATGAGGTGGCTTTGTCCCTTAAGACCTTACGAGACGCGGATGTACCTGTTTTATGGAGGCCCTATCATGAAATGAACGGCAACTGGTTTTGGTGGGGAAACAAGCAAAATTATGCTAAGTTGTGGAATCTAATGTATGATCGGTTCACTCATGTCCATCATCTGGATAACCTGTTGTGGGTGTGGAGTCCCAATGCTCCAAACGCATATAGCACTCCCTATAATTTGTCCTTCCCAGGTATTAACCGAGTAGATATTCTTGCAGCTGATATCTATAACAATGATTACAAACCCTCCTACTACACCGAATTGCTAAAGCTTGCGCAGGGCAAGCCTATGGGAATCGGAGAAAGTGATATTCTGCCAAGTGCGAAGGTGCTGCAAAATCAGCCAGCCTGGGCCTATGCCATGACATGGGGAAAGGAGCTGTCTGCAACCAATTCACAAGCAGCAATCAGACATTTTATGAACCAAAATAATATCATCACACGAGACCTTCTTCATGAGTCCCTACGCTGAAAGAAAAAAGCTTCCACTTCGCTCTAGGAGCAAAGTGGAAGCTTTTTTATACCAAATCCAAATAAAGCACTCTAACTATTTCTAATAACCTCTTCTAGATCAATATCGGCATACGCCTCTTCACCAAGATGTACGGATACAATGGTGTAGATCCGCTTGGACAGTCTAGACATCAGCCGATCACCCGGTGCTACAGAATATTCTTCCCGATAATCTCCAATTTTGTGAAAACCGCTGGACATATGGATGTACAAGTTGCCCCTACGTGTTTTACCATGCACCAACATCAAATCTCCTCCTGCTGTGTAACCAACCTAATTTTCCTGTTACATGTATATCGGTCAGAACAAGATAGGATATAAGTCCCTGGTACCCTCTTTCGTTTCACATGTTAGTGCACGTAAACGAAACGGGTCTGCCAGTGATGTGACAGACCCGTTTTTGTAAACCCATTTTCGTGATTTAGGAAGAAACTATTCTTGATAGGATTCTGCTATTGCATTCGCTGCAATGATTGCATTGTACACGTCAGCAGGACTAACCGGGAACGGCATGTTGACCATTGTATCATTCGATGCACAAGCAGCTTCAGCCACTTGGCGCCATTCAGCCTCAACAAATTCCTCTACACCCAAGTCACGAAGCGTCAATGGAAGGCCTACATCCTTAACCAGTTTAATCACGGTTTCCAGTTCTTCTTTCGGTGCATTTTCCAGCACTAGCTGGGTTAACAAACCGAATGTAACTTTCTCACCATGCTGTGCTTTATGAAGCGAAGGAACAGCCGTCATGCCGTTATGAATGGCGTGTGCTGCTGCCAACCCACCTGATTCTGCACCAACACCGCTCAGATAAATGGTAGCTTCAATCGTATCCTCCACCGCACGAGTATATACTTTCCGATCCACAGCACGTTTGGCCTTCACAGCATTTTCCAGCAACGTATCATAACAAAGACGAGCAAGTCCCAGTCCTGTAGTGGAAGGCTTGTTCAGAACCAGGTTATCCCCGTTAGCCTGATAGCAAGCACGAGCTTCAAAATAAGTGGCCAGTGCATCACCGATTCCAGCTGCAAAGAAACGTGCAGGCGCTGCTGCCAGAATGCCTGTATCCGCCAGTACAACGTCTGGATTAGTAGGCAGGAACAGATATTCATCAAAAGAGCCATCTTTTTTGTATATAACCGCAAGCGCGGTACAAGGAGCATCTGTAGAAGCAATCGTTGGGAAAATAACAACAGGCAGCTTTTCATAATAAGCGGTTGCCTTAGCGGTATCCAATGTTTTTCCTCCGCCAATCCCTATGATAATGTTCGAACCATGTTTACGCACCAATTCGCGGTTACGGTCAATCTCTTCTTTTGTACATTCATATTGGAATTTCTCGAAGACCACCTGGTTACCAGCTGCTTCAATTGAAGCACCTGCCTCCTTTTGGGCCCTTTCAAGTATGAACTCATCACAAATGACAAAGGCTTTATCGCCATAATCCTTAATATAGTCATTTAACGACGAGAGTAGATTTTGTCCAGAAATAAATTTCTTGGGTGAAGTAACGGACCTTACAACGTTTGCCATGTAAATTCCTCCTCAGCTTTGACTCATACTCAAATTAATAATGATTTGGGCATGTGACCCTTTAACTATAAACCTCTTTTCACGTTATTAAAAGGCTTATTATGGAATATTTTATGAACAAATTGTGTATCTATTATACTTGAACAGTCGAGCGCCATTCAGAATACAGGATACCCATCATGATACGATCATAACTGTTACCATCACGAAGAACAGCAGAACGAACTCTACCCTCAAGCTGGAACCCCGCCTTCTCATAAGTTCGGATCGCTTGTGTATTGTACTCAATCACATCCAAGCCGACCCGATTTAAATTGAGCTCATAAAACGCATAACGAAGAATGAGACCTACAGCTTCTGCCCCAAAGCCCTTGCCACGGTAGTCCGTATTACCTATACCTATTGCCAGCTGCCCGCTGCGATTATTCCACTCAATTCCGTGGATAGCAACAAATCCGATCAAGACATCATCTGCCAATGTTCTTAATCGAAAATAGACCTCGTTAGAGCTGGGAGATCCTTCTGACTCCATCTGTTTCAACGTGTAAGGGAGCGCCAAATCCGTATCTACATTTCGCAGATACTTCGCATCCTCACCCCATTTGAACATCACTTCGGCATCTTCTTCCCTGACTGCGGCCAGTTTTATTCGTTCCCCATAAAATAAATTTTCGATCTTAATGACTCTTCAGCTCCTATTATGAATTGTGTGCCATGTTTTCCGTCATAATTGTCATGCTATCCGATGTCCGCAATATAAGCTCTCCCTTTTAATTCAATGTTTAAATTTTACAAAATAATCAAACATAACACAACCAAATCATTACAGTTGTCATTGTGTGATACACAAAAAGACCTTGCAGCTGCAAGGTCTTCATATTCCTAGTATTTAAATAACATAGCAACCAGTTGATATCCAGCTCCAATCGTCCAGAACAGTACATAATCACCGCGCCGGATACGACCCGATTCAATACCTTCATATAGAGCAATGAACGGGCTACTGGTACCTGTGTAACCATATCGATCACCCACATAAATCATTTGGGCATCCTCTAGCTCCAAGTGATCCTGAATCTTCAATACATTTGCTAACGAGAACTGAGACAGACAATAAGCCCGTACATCCCGAGGCGTCAGCCCATTCTTTTTTAAAATGCGTTCAAGCAGATCAAATGTAGGAGGCAAGGCCATATTGGCGTCGAACGGAAGCCACTGAATATATTTTCCGGGGGCGTTCCTTTGGAGTGTTGCCGCTAACCCCTGAGCCGGGTACAAAATTTTATCTATATTGACTGGGTCCGTAAAATACATAGAATCTATAAATCCGGTGTCTTCTTCTGTACGCTCCAAAATAGCCGCACATGCAGCATCTCCATAGTTCGCATAAGTAATCTCATCCTCCGGACCGGAAATGAGTGAATTATAATCCGAACCGATAATAAGCGCTGTCCGCACGTCAGGATTAGATAACATCGACCGACTGACTTGATCGACAGCGACTGTCATCCCTGCACAATTCGCGTTGGAATCCATCACGGCCACATCATGTCTGGCCCCAATCGCCTGGTGAACAAACAATGCATTCATCGGAAACAGTGACTCAGGAACTTGAGTGGAGAACACGATCATATCCACGTCACGGCCTGTCATACCAGCCTGTTCCAGAGCTTTTAGCGCAGCCGCAATTCCCATTGTTAGACCGTTTTCGTTCGGATCATCAATGATATAACGCTGTTTTCTACCCATATGCTCCATGAAGCGTCGAATATCTTTGCCCTGCTCGTCAAAATGGCGAACATAGTATTCGTTATCCAACGAATGGGACGGATGATACACACCCAGTGCTTTTATTTTGATATGGCTCATCAGGCTTCCCCCTTACACATACATCAGCGCATTATTGTACAACAATATCTACGTTGTTTAATCCTGCTTCGCGTGCTACTCGACCAAGCTGCATTTTAATAATGGTTTGTTGAAGGCTGATGCCAAAGATTACTTTGGTAAATCCAGTTTCTTTATAACGTACAAATGAGCCCTTCAATTTTTCCACTTCTCCCGGACCCAAAAGTGCCATCTGGGTACAATCTACCTTGAGTGTAAAGCTGGACGCCTGAATGGATGAGGTTTTGGCTACATAATCTTTTACAAAGCTATCATACTCCTCCTGGCTAAAAACTCCATTCACCGCCATATGTACCGTTTTCATGGCTTGATCTACTTCGATAGTGTAAGGATGTTGACTCATTTTAGAAGGACTCCTTTAATTTCATTTTTTTGTCTATTAAGAGTATCGGAATAATAGGTAGAATTTTTAATATTAAATCAGATAATTCACCACTAAAATATTACAAATTTGTGAATATAAAAAACCGTCACTGCTCCTAGAAGAAGCAACTGACGGCTAGAAATTTGCGTATTCTCATATGAAATTAATTCGTAAACGTATGGCGACCGAGTGAGATGACAGCCGGGCGACTTTTACTCCATTTGGCTGTGGCAATGGCTGGATTGTAATAAAACAAGGACCCATTGGTCGGATCAGCACCATTAAGTGCCTGTCTGGCTGCACGGTACGCAGTCTTGTTGGGTTTCAGGCGGTATTGACCATCCTGTACAGCGGTGAATTGACCAGGCTGCAAAATAACGTCCGGGATCGAGCTTGGAAACTCACCGGACTGAACACGGTTTAATACGACAGCGCCGACAGCCACTTGACCTTCAAACGATTCTCCGCGCGCCTCAGAATAAATGATACGAGCCAGTTGATCCAGCGCGGTTACGCGCACCTCTCCGAAGGATTCCAGCTTGGCTTGTGTAGCCGCTCCGGCTACTCCATCAGGTGTCAGACCGTTATCCCGTTGAAAACGAGCCACCGCTTTACTGGTCAGAGAACCATAGTACCCAGTAAACCCAGCCTTGAAATAACCGAGCGAATGAAGCTGCTGTTGAAGCTCCAGCACCCGTTCGCTTTGAACCCCTTTCTTCAAAGCTGACGTTTGTGCTTGTGCTTGTCCTGGTGCGACTGACAATACAGTACCTAACATACATGCGCAGGACAGGATTAAAATAGATAACTTTTTCATATTCCAGACAACCTCCTCTTTCATGTTCTGTCCGGTGCAACCATTCCGGCCTGTACAACTCAGGGACGTTTATCCGATGATGTTTCTTATGACATAACTTATGCCTAGCTGCAGAAATGACGCGTGGCTACATACGGAATGGGACAATCATGCTTTCACACGTCCGTTGCAGTATACCATAAGCCGCATTTACGTATCATCCGGCTCTGGTCCTAAGACTACCCAAGCAAATAAAACGCCATCCCTAAAGGGATGACGTGTATTAAGAACAATGGATCATGTTCTGACCACACTTGAATACGTGACTTTTTTCGCTATTTTTCGCTTCAACTTGCCCGGGACCGGAGCCTGATTTCTACTAATTCAAATCACATATCCGCGCACACATACATGGGCGTATGCATAGGGTAGCGTACGATCATCAAATTTCGAATAATAGAAAGGCAGGAAACGACGCGTGGATTCATATATGGATTACACCTCCCCTACTGTACAATTTACCTATGATTTAAGAGACAATGTTTTGTTTCAGAAGGATGCTCAAAACTCGATCAACGAGCTGTCGATCCAGCAGCTGAATACATTGGCGAATGTATCGCTGCTGGATATTCGCCTTAGCACAGCTAATGTTGTGGAGCCTCACTATCACCAAAATGCCACAGAACTGGTATACTGCATCTCTGGAGCAGTAACCGTGTCACTGATTAACCCCTTCACCCTCGAGTTACGACATTTTCCGATCACACCTGGCCAAGTGGCTAACGTTCCTCAGGGATGGTGGCATTATCTGGTCGCCACGATGGACAACACTCATTTGTTGACCATTTTTAATGCTCCGACCCCTGAATTCATACTGGGCTCCGACATTTTGCGGCTAACGCCAAGTAACATTCTGGCTCATACTTACTGCCTGAATGAGAATAAGATTCAGGAAGCACTCGCCCCAATTAAAAAGCCTGTCATCATCGGTCCTCCCAATGACTGCAAGCAGCAGCCCCCCCGAAAACCTGGGATACATGTAAGGCTTGCCGATACTTCACCCCACCCTCAGGTCGCCCCCCAAAGAGGTTACGCCCATACCAATGGATATCCTGGCTTCTCTTTTAATCCCTATCAAGAATAGGCTAACTCTAGTCAGGCCTTAAGTTCGAGGGAATACCTTTTCCCTGTATGTTCGCCGTTACCATAAGACCGTCCCTCTCATAAAATGCCAATGTATAAGAGGGGGTGATGGAATGGACGCTTATTACAACTGTTTGAACTGCATGAATAAAAAAGTGCGTATTCTCACCGTTGACGGAAAACAGTACGAAGGAACCATTATGGATGTGGATCGTAATAATGTGTACTTAAAAACAGAACGGAACGGACGTGTACAAACGTCTGCCTTTTATCCTGGCTACGGGTATGGGAATCAAATCTTAACTTTGAGCTTGTTCACCCTGCTGGCGATTGCGTTAATTTAATCTCTGTTCCATTGTCCGTTCCTGTCTATAGATGCCAATGTACCTCAAATGACAGCTGCCCAGCCCGGCACAGTTTGTGTAGGGCCTGTACGCTGTTATTTGAGGTGTTTTATCATACGTTCCATCCTCTAAAACACTTAACCCCCCATCGGTTATATACCGATGGGGGGTTAAGCTACTCATTTCAATTTAAACCCATAAAGACTTAGTAATGATAACGAGCAAAATGAACAGTACCAGGATAGCTCCTGTCGATGTCCATACTCCTGGGTAGCCCCCTACTGAACCGCCACCACAACCTCTTTCACATTCACTCATGGTCATTGCCTCCTTCAATTCAAGGTACAACATAGCTTATGTATTGAGCTTTCCTATGGACCGGGCTTTTCGGCAATGTTATGAATGTTTTCGCTGATGGGCATTAGCCTACACCTTTCCTAGGCAGGAGCATAGGATAACACAACTAATCTTGAAGGAGTGAAGCAATTGAATTCAAATCAAATGCTCAATTACAACGTTAATCAACCTTTTCCTCACCATCCTACCTCTCACCACGTCGTGGTGCACCCTGTAGATCCATACGTCGTAGAAACATTAAAATCGGTGATCGGCAAGTACGTTGTACTTGAGACAACACGTGGCAGAATTGATGGATGCGTAGTCGATTGTAAGCCCGACCATGTCATTTTAGATGTATACGGAAAAAAATTCTTTGTTCGAATCAGCGAAATCGTATGGATCATGCCCAACTAAACAAATCAGACATTAAAAATCCTCGCAGATCCCGTTCCGGATTCGCGAGGATTGATCATGATATGATTTGGCTAATCGAGCTCTCCTGCCAGTGAAGCCCGGAGTTCATCTATCGTTCCGTTGTATTCATCCAAATCGACTTGGCCTTGAATACCCGGAACACTGCCTGTGCTACTGTACTGCCAAGCCCACCAGTTATTCCAAGCTGGAACCGCGGTCGGCTTTTGCGTAGTGCTGTATCGGGCTACCCACAGTTTATACATAGAAAATGTAGGATCAAACTTGGAAGCAAAAACATTGCCCGTGTATACGATTGGCTGACGCCCGGTAAGCCTCTCCATTTCATCCAAAAAGGCATGAGCCACTTCACTAATTTGTGCAGGAGTAAGACCTTTGGGGTTATTTTCATAGTCCATCACAGGGGGCAGATCTAGCCTGCCTCCTGCTGAATCTATAGCCCTGGCAAAATTAGCTGCTTCCTGACGAGCTCCATCCGCGGTAGTAGCATTCAAAAAGTGGTAAGCGCCAACCAAGATGTTAGCATCTCTGGCACCCTGTACATTTATCAAAAATTGATTATCTTGATATTTTGTGCCCTCTGTAGCTTTAATAAAAGCAAATGTCTTACCTGCCGCTGCCACTTGCTGCCAATCAATATTGCCATTATAGTGTGAGACGTCAATTCCTTGCGCGTGTCCATCAGAAGAAATCGCAGGTACAACAGGTATGGTAGGTATAACGTCCTCGGTAGTTGATGGCTCCTCCGTTTCCTGATCCAACGCTATAACAACCTTACCATCATCCGCATTGAGTACATGAAAGGGTGTGCTGTGATTAAGATCAACCACAATACGTACCGATGCGGGGGTTGTACTAAACATGGAGTATCTTACTTGGGAAACATCTGGATCTTCAGTGACTGGAAAACTTCCTTGTCCACTACTGTCAAATGATTGCGATGCTAGAAATTCCTCAGAAAACGTTGAACTAGGTATGTCTACAACAATACGGTCTGCATGAGTCAACGTAGTTACTTTGGGGGTTGCTTTTCCATTAACAGCTATAGTCAATTGGTGATTAGCGAAGCTAATTTGGTTTATAGCTGTACGCGCACTCTCTTTAGGATTACTTACAGCTGAAGTAGCAGAATGATCATGAGTGGACTCGCTATTGTCGCTTGAAGTAGGCGGAGTCGTCAGGAACACAGTTTTAAGCTCGTTGTTCCAGGCCACATCAATCCCTGTCTGTTCAGACACAAAGCGAAGCGGAACATAAGTCGTCCCCTCTCTAAGCAAAGGCGCTACAGCCAATCCCATTTGATGATCATTGACAGAGGCTATGGGATTGTTGACCTGAAGACTGAGGTTAAGATTTTGCTTATGTATAGTTATGGTCCCTGTCTTGGACTCCCAATTCACGCTATAACCCAATTCCTCTACAATGAGACGGAGTGGAACCAGTACATTCCCCTTTACTTCTTGAATCTGAACACCTTTGCCAACACTTATATCTTTACCATCCAACTGAAGATGTGAACTCGAAGATGCAGCATGACTTTCTCTTGGAAATGCTAGTAGAAACAGAAACAAAAAAGCAAATAAACAAATTTTCTTCATTATGTACCCTACCATTCTCTAAATTTTCGCTTATGAAATTCTTGCACTCTATGATTCTCAGGACCTCCATTTTGATAGACGCGAATCATATGTAAAAAGTTACGATTAATTCAGTATATATTTCAGTCTTATCATACAAAAGTACTAAAAAACTCTGCCAGCTATACAGCAAGCAGAGCTTTTTCCAGTTTTATTAATCTAGTTTACTAGCAATCTTATCACAAACGAATACTTCATGTTCACACTGTTAAAAATGTTAACCCTATAAGAATGATCGAAGTAACAGACAGTACCAGTAAGGGAAGCATTGCTTTCTCCCGCAAAGCCTTAAAGCTCACATTCAGCCCCATGCCTACCATAGCCATCGTTAACATAAAGGTGGTAACTTGAGAAATTCCGTTCGTCAGACTAGATGGAACTACAATATATTTTCCAAAAACATAGCTGCCCACAATACTTGTAGCCATAAAGCCGATGAGGAACCAGGGGAACTCCACTTTAGCGTCTGTATGAATTTTTCCAGTTCGTTTCATCCAAACCATTAAAACAAAGCTGAGCGGTATGAGTAAGAAAACACGCCCCAGTTTGGCTAATAAGCCCATTGCAAGTGCATCCTGTCCGGCAGGCGCTGCAGCTAAGGCCACATGTGCAATTTCATGTAAACTGATACCCGACCAGATTCCATATTGCATATCCGTCAAAGGAAGCCAGGGCCGAAGCACAGTAAACAAAATGGCAAATACCGTTCCAACCAAGGCAATGAGTCCTACCCCTATGGCTGTATCCTCATCTTTGGATTTTAACAAGGGAGAAACCGCTGCAATCGCTGCTGCACCGCAAACTCCTGTTCCAATACCAAGAAGAAGCGAAAGCGAAGCATCTGCCTTGAAACGTTTTGCCAACCAAACCGTAAAAAAGATGGAAAATACAACAGTGCCCACATCACGCAAAAGTAAACCAAGTCCATGATGAATGACAACATCCATGTTCAACTTCAGCCCAAATAACACAATAGCTCCACGTAGTATTTTCTTTGCTGAAAACTCAACTCCCAAGCGCACAGCTTCAGGGTATCCCCACAACTGTCGGTACAGAATAGCGAGAAACATGGCACAAGCCAATGGACCTACATAATGAAAGCCTGGCAATTCGTTCAGGCCATAGCCTGCCAAAGCAAATAACATCGTGAGGACAATGCCAAATATACGCTGGAATAATCGACCTCTGTTCGAAAATAATTTGGTGTGTTGTGTATGACTGTTCATGGTGAACCCCTCCAATTCTACATGCATCCAGCTTAATATGTTTTTTGTCATAAGAAAAATAAATCATTATAATAATGATAATAAGTAAATAGATATGATGAATTTGGAGGAATGGGCCTTGGACCAATCTTTAATCGTATTTGTTATGGTCGCGGAGAAACAAAATTTCACACGAGCTGCCGAGGTGTTACACATGACCCAACCTGCGGTAAGTCAATATATTCAAACGCTGGAACGTAGCGTAGGAACCCGCCTCCTGGAGCGTAGCAATAAGTATGTACGCTTAACCAAAGCAGGTGAAATTGTGTATCATCATGCTCAGGAGATTATCCGTCTCCATACACGGATGCAGTATTTGGTGGACGAGCTGATGCATACAGCAAAAGGAAACCTGTCGATCGGCGCAAGCTACACGTATGGCGAATATGTGCTGCCGCATGTGATCGCGCAAATGAGGGTCCGGTATCCACTCATTCAGCCCTCCATTACCATCGGCAACACCCAGGAAATTGAAAAACTCATGATCCATAATCAACTGGATGTAGGCATTATCGAAGGAGAATTTCAGCATGACCATTTACACATCGAATCATTTGCTGATGATAGAATGTATATCGTCGTTCCGCAAAATCACCGTTTGGCTGGTAAATCTCAAGTGGATGTAAGTGAGCTGCAAGAGGACATCTGGATTCTGCGGGAAGAAGGTTCTGGAACCCGGGAAGCGGCTGAAAAAATGTTTGCACGGTTTCAGTTCTCCCCTTCTCATATGATGAATTTTGGCAGTACACAGATCATCAAAGAGTCTGTAGAAGCAGGCTTGGGGATTTCTTTGCTGTCCCAATGGGTCATTCAGAAGGAACTTGCTCTGGGAACATTAAAAGTACTGGATATTCGTAATCTTCCGGTTATTCGAAAATTCTCCTTCCTAACTCCTTCTTCGACATTTGAAACGAAAGCAAGCACCGCTTTTTTGGAGATTTTGCGAAGTTATAATGTGAAAAGGTAAAGTGCAGAAACAACGAAAAAAGCACCCATTAAGGTGCTTTCAACATAATCATTATCATGTTTTTTTATGAGGAAAGATGATCCTTACCATGATAGAAGAAATGAGAAAAATCAGCGTAGCTTCCTTGGAATTGTTGCATATCATGAGCAGCAATACCTACAAAATTCCCTGTAAAACCCCCGGATAAAAAGCTAATATCCTGCATTTCAAAAAGCCGCTTCCAAGCAGGTTTGTCTCCGACTGCATAATAAAATTGCCCGTGGGATGCATGGACTTCCACAGCTAAATGTATAGGAAGATCGTCCTGAAGCGTAATTGCTTGAGGAACTAAGGTAAATGTATTGGCTTCACATCGCATCATGCGCAGTACCTTCCCTTGCCCCTCCTCATAGCTAATATAGGCATACAAATAATCTTCTTCATTAAGGTACAGTAGTAGCCCCGCCATTTGTAAATAGCTTGTCGGCTTATACTCCAATGCTGTTTCTACCCGGAAATGATGATCCGTTTGCCGAATGGCAAGCACGTGATGCTGGAACAGACTTTGAATGGATTCTCCAGCCAGAATGCGAAGGTAGCCTGGGCGCTGGCTTAATGAACACCAGCTATCGTCCGCCAGGATACGCAATGTGTTCCACGTTTTATCTAATGTGGGTCCCTCGAAAAAATCCTCAAAAACATAACTCTGCTGCTCTTGCTTAACCGAGAACATCCCTTGAGGTGCGGGTACCTCCAATTGAGGTGTATGGCCCCCAGCAGTTAATCGGAGCCAGCCTTCATCATTCCAGTACACTTGCTGCAAGGCTGTTTCCCGTCCTAAAATGGCATATTTCCCCTCTACTGGACGTGTGCATAAATGAGCCATGTACCATTCGCCGTCTGGTGTTTGTACAAGACTGCCATGTCCTGCGCATTGTAACGGGAAATCAAGTTGATCACGTGACGTAAGCATTGGGTTGTGCGGGTCTACTTCATATGGCCCGGATATCTGCTTCGAGCGTGCTACGGTAACGGCATGCCCCGTACCCGTTCCGCCTTCCGCTGTAACAAGATAATAATATCCGTTTTGCTTGTAGATGTGAGGCGCTTCTGTTTTCTTTAAAGGAGTACAATCAAAGATTTTAACAGGCTCGCCAATGAGCTGTTGTTGCTTGCTGTCATACTCCTGCATGACTATACCGGAAGATTTATTGCTTTCCAACATGCGGTAATCCCACAATGCGTTCAACAGCCATTTACGTCCGTCCTCATCATGAAATAAAGACGGATCAAATCCGCTACTGTTAAGATAAACGGGGTCCGACCACGGTCCTTGGATCGTAGGCGCCGTCATCACAAAATTATGAACATCCTTGAACGGACGTTTGGTGCTTTTCACATCCGTATAGAGCAGATAAAAAAGGTCATCTGCATAGCTAAGCTGCGGTGCCCAAATGCTACAATTTTTAGGATTACCTCTTAAGTCAACCTGATCGGTCAAAATATCTGTGCAATGCTCCCAATTTGCCAAATCTTTGGACTGGTACACCCGCACTCCAGGCAGCCACTCAAACGATGACACCACAATATAGTAAGTATCTTCGACACGTGTAATACACGGATCGGGATTAAAGCCTTTTAATATGGGATTTTGGATCATCATGAGACCTCACTTCTCCTTACTTCCAAAATGTAACTTCAGCAAAAACCTGTTCCTTGCTCCATGCTTCTGTTCCCGCTTCAAAACAATCCGCCCACGGAACACGCTGCTTACGTAACGTAGCAACTTCATCGTGTCCGTTATATTCTTGATAACAGACGGTTTTCTCGTTCGCAACATTGTCCCAATTGTCCCAGCCACGTGGGTCAATATGATCGCCCATTTTACAATCGACAAATACGGTCTTGGCATATTCCCGCCACGGACGCCCCAAAAAAACCGGAGTAATATCAGGCTCTGCAGTTAGGTAGCAATGGTTGAATACATAACCATACGCTTGTCCTTGCGGCGTAGAGGCAGCTGTAACGTAGCTCGTTTGGTTCTTATGATGGCGTAAACTGCGAATTTCGCAATCTTCAAAATACGCGGTAGCCCCACCAAAAATAAAGTCCACCGTACCCTCTATATAACAATGCTGATAGAGCTGCCGATAGTGCCTATGATGCTCCTTCAAATGGATTCCACCAAACTGGAGTCGTTCTTTCGGTGCAGGAGGTAGAGGGCCTGTAAATAAAGTATCCTGGTGCCCTTTAAAGGTACAGTTTCTAAAGACCGTTTCATCACAATGAGCGTATACCGCAACAGCCTGCCCAATGGCTTCTCCCTGTCCTGCCGTGTTGGAAATCGTGAGATTTTCCAAGATCAGATGGCTACCGCCTAAAAATAAAGTAGGTGTCGCAAAGGTCCCTATTTCCTCACCCGCTTCATCCCGCTCCTTGGCATACCGATCCATTCGAATCTCTACCTGCCCGATGCCTATAATATGAAGATATGAACGGTAAATTCGTACTTCTTCCTCATAAGTACCTGATAAAATAGTTAGCGTTTCCATTTCGTTGGAAGCCGACTGCTCCAATACAGCAATCGCCTCCTGAATCGTATGGAAATCACAAAAGGATTCTTTTCCAACTAGCATGGTTACCCCGATCCCTTCATTTGATTTACAGGTGTTCAGCTAAAAATGACTGCCACGCCGTTCGCATTTCCAACGTCTCCATATGTCCACCGCCCGCAATCACAGGCTGCCAATGCTCAGGGTGACCTGCCTCCTGGTAAGCTTCCAGCAGCCCTTTTGCCAAATGCTCGACTCCTTCAATAGGACACATCCGGTCATTTTGACCTGTTATACTCATCCGTGGACGAGGTACGATCCGCTTTTGAATATCCAAGGTGGTAAAATGCTTCAGCAAGCCGGGGACATAGGAGTAGAAGCCATGATGGTCCAATCCCCTTTTGGCGATCAGCGTATGGGCATCTACCTGTCCACAAATATCAACCGTGACCTGTATCCGTTCATCTAACGCAGCCATCCACCATGCCATGAGTCCACCCATCGACATACCGATTGTTCCGATACGAGAAGCATCAATGTCCTCACGCTGGCACATATAATCCACCAAACGACGGTTATCATACAGCATCATGCCCCACATCACTTGGCCCTGCCAGAGCATTTCCTTTACCAGCTCGCTCTCGGTTTTGCCTCCACGTTCATTAAATCCCCACATGTCAATGCAGCATACGCAGTATCCCATGTCTGTCAGAGTTGTAGCAAACGAGGGCTGCTGTAAGTAAGAACTGCTATGGATCAGTTCCTTGCGCCCGTTCGTATAATTGCCTCCATGCGAATGGTTAAAAACGACCAATGGGAACGGACCGTTCCCTTGTAAGGGTGTAGCTGCATAAGCGGGTACAGACTCGATCCCGTTCAAGTCCAGCAGGAGACACTCCAGTCGATATCCCTCACGCTCTTCTTGATTCAGCAGAGTTGCCGTTACAGGGCGATCTGCCGGAAGGTCTCCCAACAATGCTTGCAACTTATCCACGTTGTACCTCCTTTCATGCCCTCCTAATTCATCATATTTTGTTCAGAAGGTTGTATCGTTACTTGTTCTATCAGCTTTTCGGGCTGAGCTGTATTCTTCGAATGGCAACGATTGATTTCAACGTCTTCCCCATTTTCAATATAAAAGGCAGGACCTTCATGATTCTCAATCGTCACATGTTGAAAACGAATATCCTTCACGTTACCTAGATAAAAACCACGGTTGTTCATATCTTCTATCCCTGTCATCATGGCCGGACGACCGGGAATTGCATTTTTAGCCATAGAAATATCAATATTGGAAAATGTGATTTCAGCAATATATCGTTCTGCAAGTCCGTATAAGAATCCAGCAGCCGCATGAACCTGTCGTGCCGTAATATCGGAAAAATGGATTCGTCTAAAGCACGGGGTTTCATCGGTAATCGGATAGGGATTTTTGTCCCACACATATTTGTCTTTGCCCCGAGGGCCGCAGAAATAATAAAGATTCAGAATAAATGGACAAATTACATCTTCCATCACAATGTTGCTGACGCGAATATCCTCGATGGTTCCGCCACGTCCTCGTCTGGATTTCAGACGTATGCCCCGATCCGTTTGCTTGAACACGCAATTGCTGATCGTAACATTACGAATGTCACCACTCATTTCGCTTCCCAGTACGACTGCGCCATGTCCATGCACCATCGTACAGTTGGTAATCGTAATATTTTCACATGGAATTCTCTCTTGTGTATCTTCGGTTCCTGCTTTGATCGCAATACAGTCATCGCCCACATCTATATTGCAGTTGCTAATACGAACATTGGAACAGGATTCAGGATTAATGCCATCCGTATTGGGGGAGTCCGCCGGGTTAAGAATGGACAAATTATCAATTGTAACGTTATAGCAAGCGATGGGGTTTACAGTCCAACTGGGGGAATTTTTTAACATAACATCTTTAATGGTAACCCGCTGACAACGGTCAAAGCTGATTAATTTGGGTCTCGGATACTGTAACTCCTCTGGATGATTGCGGTGCTTTTCCCACCACGGCTGACCATTTCCATCCAGCGTTCCGCTACCTGTAACTGAAATATTCTCAAGGTTCTGCCCATAAATGCATGACGCATGTACTTCCCGCTGAACGCCTTCCCATCTGGATTCTACTACAGGGTAATCAGCCAGTTCCGTACTGAAGGACAGAGTTGCGCCAGGGCTTACATGCAGCTCAATGTTACTTTTCAGAAAGATAGCACCTGTCAGATACGTCCCAGACGGAACAAAAACGGTTCCTCCTCCAGCATTGCTGGCCGCTTCAATGGCAGCCGCAATCGCTCCCGTAGCCAGCGTCGTGCCATCCTGAACTGCTCCATAATCTACAATGTTATACAATTGCATTTCGTTCTCTCCTGTCTTTATATTTTGTGAATGTTAGATCCATTTTGTATTGGGAAGAAAGCATAAGCTGCCCCCGGATTTCAACATCCAAGAAATCATTCAAGGAGTCTGGGGGCAACAGCCATGCTCAACTATTATTTTTTCGTTTTCTTATACGCTTCCTCGTACTCAGCAGTAATCCGTGATCCACCGGAGTTTTTCCAGTTTTCTACGGCTGCTTTAAACCCGGTTTCGTCAAGCTCACCCATAATAAATTTGAAGGAGGCGTCGGTAATGATTTTCTCCAGCTCTGTTCCTTGCTCATTAGCGGTGACTGAATCCAGTGGAACGGTCGGGTCCAGAACAGCAAATTCATTATTTTCTCGGACTAATTCATTAGCCAGTTCCTTTTCTGGATTGGCATCTTTTAAGTTGTAGGTCACTTCACTTGGTCTGGAGCTTGAAAACGGCTGAACATCTGCTTGCCACAAATCTGTATTCGTAATTTTGAAGGCTCCATCTTTTTCGATCTTATAATGAGTGCCTTCTATACCGCCGGTCATATACATATATACATCTTTGTCAATTAAATCATCTACAAATTGCAGCAGTCTCTTCAACTCAGCTTCTGTTTTTACTTCGGATTTCGGAAATGCCAGCAAACCTCCTACCCCGCTTCCCTCAGACCATACGTGGTATTTGCCATCTCCATTCGAAATCTTGTTAACCGGTACCAGCTTCAGTCCCTTTTGTAAGCCTTGGGACAAGGTTCTGAGGTTAGAGATATCGATCATGCCTGTATAAATACCTGCTTTACCTTGTGCAAATTGTTGCTGCTGGTCCGTTTTAGCGGTTACAGCAAAGTCTTTAGAGAGATATCCATTTTTGTATAATTTATTGGAATACTTTAAGGTCTCCAAATATTGAGGAGTATCAAATTCCGGCGTAAACTTTCCGCTTTCATCTACTTTCCAGCCATTAGGTGTGCCAAAGTAGGAACTTAAAGTTTTGAAGCTGCTGTAGCGTAGATCCGATCTGTCAACAAACCCAGTCGTATCATTTTTTCCATTTCCATCCGGATCATCTTCTGTAAACGCTCTCGCAACTTCATACAACTCATCCAGTGTCGTCGGCACCTTCAGTCCCAAGCGATCCAGCCAATCCTGGCGAATGACCAGACCCGCCCGAGCCAGATTCTTCTGGAACGGAACGCCATACAGTACCCCTTCAATGGATGCGGCTTCCCGAACTTCAGGCGGGATTTTCTTCAAATTTTCATAATCATCCAAATACTTTCCTACATCCCAGAATAGCCCTGATTTCAAAGAGCTTCGTACTGAAGAATTTGTCATCATCGTCAGAGTCACCATATCGGCCAATTCGCCGGATGCAAGCGCGGTAGTGATTCTCTCTTCTTTGGAAGCGTCAGGCACCCAATTGAACGTGATTTTAGAATTGGTGTATTCTTCAATTTTGCTTTTGATCGTTTCTGTAGGCGGAGAAGCTGTATGCAATACGTTTAACCAGGTAAATTCCAGTTTGGACTTCGGATCATAGGTTTGGCCGCTTTGATCCTCAGCTCCCTTGTCACCGCAAGCAGCTAAAAAAACACTCATGACCATTAGTACAGCAAGAAGGCCCGATACTCCCTTTTTCGTCGTGATTCCCTTTTTCATCGTGTTTGCTCCTTTTCTGTTTATATATTTATGCCATATCTTCCTCTTTCACCAGAACCTCTCGCTCTATTTTGCTGAACACCTGATGCGTCATCCACATCACGAGATAACCCATAATACTTGCTCCGGCAAAAGTTAGAATTCCTGGGTACAAGCCTAGAATCAATGCAAAAAGCACGACAATGGCTACAAAAAGAACAAGCGTATATTGTAAATACGAAAATCCAATCACTATCGACATTTTGACCTTCAGTCCGATACCTTTCCAATCATAGTGAGCCAGCAGTGGGAAAATGTAGGCCAAAGAGATGAGATACAAAAAGGCTCCAATAAGCGTCACCACACGAACATACCAGGACGAGACGTTGACTATATCCACGTAGAGCACGTAACCCACAAGGCTGTAAAGCCCGCCAATGATTGCTGCTTCTTTAAAGCTTTCTCTAAAGTAACGTACAAACGTCGAGAAAATGGCGACTTCCTCATTGCCCCGAATCCACTGCCTTAAAATACTAAGCATAGCAACGGTTGCAGGCCCAACGCCTATAAAACCCAAGCCCAGAATCGTAGCAACCGTCCAAAGCAAGTTAAGGTAGACCAGGCGCAGCAGGCGCATGCACCATTTGTTCATGTTTTCTACAAACCGTACCATTTTGCATCCTTCCCGTCGTCATTAGTAAACGCCGTCTTCACCAAATTTCTTGGCCAGTCGATTGGAGCCCATAATTAGGATTAAACCTACTACACCTTTAAAAAGTCCTACCGTCGTACTGAAACTTAATTGTCCATTCTTTAAGCCCGCAGTATAAATGTAGGTGTCAAAGATTTCGGCAACCTCGCGGTTTAATGAGTTCAATAGCAGATACATATGCTCAAAGCCCAAATCCAACGTGCTACCGATCTTCAAAATTAATAATGTAATAATGACTGGGCGGATCGCAGGCAAGGTAACGTGCCATGTCTTTCTCAGGCGTCCAGCTCCGTCCATCTCTGCTGCCTCATACAATTGCGTATCTACCACTGTAATCGCAGATAGATAAATGATGGTAGACCAGCCAAGTTCCTTCCAAATCACTTGCCCGATGTAGACGGTTCGCAGCCATTGAGGAGAAGTTAAGAAGCTGATCTTCTCACCGCCCAGCGCGGCAATCATTTCATTCAGCACCCCACCGTCTACGGTTAGGAATACATAAGAAATCGAAACAATGATAACCCATGACATAAAGTGCGGGATGTAGATGATGGTTTGAATAATGTTTTTAAAAAACATCTTCCTAACCTCGTTCAACATGAGTGCCAAAATGATGGGCAATGGAAAAAAGATTACAATGTTCAGCGCAAACAAAACCAGTGTATTACGAAGCAGCATAAAAAACGTAGGCTCGGTAAACAAACGAATAAAATGCTTCATTCCTACCCATGGACTGCCCGTGATTCCCTGAAAAGCTTGATAATCCTGAAATGCAATCACCAATCCCCCCATAGGAAAGTACTTAAAAATAATGAAGTACACCAGTCCGGGTAAAACCATTAAATAGAGCAACTTGTGTTTCTGCATTCGTAAAAGGCTTTCTGTCGTTCTTTTGTTCTTTTTCATTTTCATGTTTGGTGCGGGGACACTTGAAACTTTCATTAGTTCGACCTCCTTCAAACGTTCCTGTATACGTTTTCAAGAGTACGCGATTTTCAGCATTCCGCATATAATCATCAAATGATAGCGTTTACAAAATTGAGTATACAGCCTACTTTTCAACCTTTTCACCATAGCTAATGATTACAACACAACCTAATGATCATCCGCTTTTCTCCATGATTAGAGAACACCTCAAGATTTGATTATATACGGAATTCTTTCCTCTTGATAAGGTTGACATGTAAACGATTACGAGGAGGTCAACCACATTGACGCAACCATTACGAAAACAAAAATTACGAAAAAAAGAATCGCTGGGCAGCCGTATTTTCAACATTGTAAACAGTACACTATTGATTCTCATTGCCCTCACTTGTCTCTTACCTTTTTTGAATATCATCGCCAGCTCTTTTGCCTCAACTGAAGAAGTGATAGCCAAGAAGTTCATTTTATTCCCAGTTACTTTTTCCTTGGATGCCTATCGCTATATTCTGTCGACTCCCACCATTTTTAGAGGTCTCGGGGTTTCGGTTGGAGTAACGGTCGTCGGTACAGTTGTAAGTATGATATTTACTGCTTTTATGGCTTATGGATTATCCCGAAGATATCTACTTGGCCGCAATACGATTAACTTCATTGTCGTGTTTTCTATGTTGTTTAGTGGGGGGATGATTCCGACATTCCTGGTTGTAAAAAGCATGGGGCTTATCAATTCGTATTGGTCCTTGATTCTTCCCGTGGCCATTAATGCGTTTAACCTGATTATCATGCGTAACTTTTTTCAGGCGCTGCCAGATGATTTGGAGGAATCAGCCAAGATGGACGGGTGCAACGATTTTGGTATCTTCTTTAAAATTATGTTGCCGTTAGCCCTGCCTTCTATTGCAACCATCTCTCTATTCTACGCTGTTGCCTACTGGAATACGTATATGCACGCCATTCTCTATATTAATGATTCTGCCAAATGGCCGATTCAAGTCTTGCTACGTCAAATTGTAATCGTTTCCAGTGGTATGCAGGCAGAAGGAACTGCTGTAGATGTCATCCCGCCTGCGCAGACGATTAAGATGGCAGTCATTGTCATTGCGACCGTTCCGATGTTAATCGTGTATCCATTTGTGCAAAAGCACTTTGTCAAAGGAGCTTTATTAGGAGCGGTTAAAGGCTAATTGGCTTGCTTCATCTTTCGGTAAGCTCCCGGTGTAACCTGTTCCTTTTTCCGAAAAGAGCGGATAAAGTTTTGCGAATTATGATATTGCAGTCGCTCAGCGATTTCTTTAATCGTCATATCGGTCTCAACAAGCCATTTCTTGCCCATTTGTAACCGGTAGCCCATTAGATATTCACTAAACGTCGTTCCGTATTCTTTTTTGAAAATACTGCTTAAATAATTCGGATTGTAATGAAGTCGGTCTCCAATGAGTTCTAATGATAATTCCTGGTCATATTCAGCACGGATAATAGCAGCAATTTTTTCCGAGAGACAGCGGAATTGCTGATTGGTCTTCTCCTTCATGCTTTTTACCATAGGGAAAATAACTTGCTCTATCAGCATACGTTCTATCTCTTCCGGGTTACGGATGTCCAGCAAATGATGATACAAGGCATGATTGTCTTGCGTCAGCAGCACTTCAATCCCTAATAGCTGCTCCAATTGGATGAGGTTATTCACAAACCGTACCAACAGCACTTCAAAGTTCATGGAATGATTGTTTTTTATCATCATTTCCTCCAATAAAGAGTGCACGGTATGGTATACCTGCTCTTCGTCCCCTATTCGGATGGCATCAAACAGTTTTGATTCCAATTCCGTAGGATAATGAAGCAGCACCGGACCTGAAATGACCATGGAAATATCTTCATAAAAAATAATTGATTCTTTGCCTAAATTTAAACGGTGATGCAAAGCTTGCTTGCTCATCTCACAGGCTTCTTTACTTTCTAATAAGTTATCATACGCCGTACTAATGCCGATGCTGATGGATACATTCAAATACTCTTTTACGTTTTGAACCAAAAGGGTCGCATCATCTAGGACTTGCTTTCTCATTTCCTGTTCGCTCTTACCTGTCAGAATTAATATGGTGGCCTGAGTGTTATCGTTCAAAATGATGGGAAGCATTCGCTGCTGCTCTGGAATCGTTTCTTCTACGATTTTATTAATAGCCAGCAGCAAAACATCTTTATCCGAGGGCTCTCGATCTCCCAGATTATCCAGTTGGACTAACAAGGTAATATACATTTGATTCTCGATCGGCGGATAACCCAAGCGTGGCATTTTTCGTGCCAATTCCTCTGCAGAAATACGTTTGCGGAACAGGTTGAGAATCAATTGGGTTTCCAACTGTGGCATTTCGGACTGAATGAGACTTTCCAAGCTTTCTTTCTCGGTTACAATGTTATCGATTGAATTAATAATCCATTCAATTTCATTTTTAGAAGGTTCATTTTTGAAAGCGAAATTAGGATTTTTAGGCAAACTGCGTTTTATTTGCTGAAATGGCTTTGTAAAGTAAATGGCAATGAAGTACGCCACTACCACCATTAAGAGCGTTAATACAAGTCCCATCATGATGATCCCAAATTTGGTCGTTTGAAAGGCATCCGCAATTTCTTTCTTATCTAATACCGTTAAGTAAGTCCAATTGTTGTAAGCAGATTTGGCATAAATGACTTGTCGTGCAGGCTGCTGATCCGTTTTCTCCAAAGTTAACATACCTGTGTTGTTCGGCTTCACTGCAGCTTCTGAAATGTGCTGAAGCTGTTGGGTGGACAATAATTGTTCAGCAGGCTGGGTTTCATACATTAAATCGCCTTGTTTATTCAAAATAAAAACAGCCATATGATCCTCGGTTTGAATCGTATGATTTAACGTTTGCAGCGAAATATCCGACAAAGCAATGGCTTGCTTCTTCTTAGAGAATACAGGCAAGGTATTAACAAAACGAATTCCTTTATCTGTTTTAACCCAGAATAGTCCCTTCTCTTGGTGGTCGATATAGGTACTAATCAGCTTTTCTCGTTCCGTTTTCGTCAAATAGGACAGGCTTCCATTGGAGATTCTCCAATTCTGATCCAGACTGATTAGCGAATATTCCGTTCCCTCTAATCCCATCGTAGCAATATAATTGAGCTGAGTATTCACATTCCGATACGCTATAAAATCTTTTTCTGTAATGGGATTTTTCACAACATCATTAAAGGAACTGGTCGTGCTATACGTATTAAAAGCATATTCAATCGTTTGAATTTTCTGCTCCAGACTATTTCTGATCTGTGCCATGTAGCTTTGCTTGGTATTGGAAACTCTCTCCACAACGGAGCTAATTGTTGTAAAATAGATGTAGCTGCCAAAACTGGCCACCAATCCTATTCCCAAAACCAGAATCGTAATAAAAATAGTATAGAACATTCTTCCTTTTTTCATTGCGCTCCCCCTCTGGCTCTTTGCATCACAACAAAATTATAGCGCTTTCATAACAAGGTTTAAATCATTTTTTTCACGTGTGCATTATTTTTTACATCCGTATCATTCCAATTTAAGTCGATTTTGTTTGGTTTGCGGCAGTTAAAAAGAAATTTGGAGGAGTTATTTATGTTACATGTTATTAGTCCTAAAGAACCGATTATAAAAAAAGAATTTCCGTCAGACACTTCCTTTCTCTCCCTCTATCCCGTAGCAGCTCATGAAGCTCGTCCTTTTATATTGGTATTACCTGGCGGTGGCTACGAGCATTTGGCCTCACATGAAGGAGAGCCTATAGCTCGGTGGTTGAATGATCTAGGTATTCATGCGGGTGTGCTGGAGTATCAAGTCGGCGATTTCGAGATTACTTCCTTGTTGAAGGATGTAGAACATGCTCTGCAATGGATTCGCCAAACACCGCATGACTGGCTAGTCATTCCTGATCAAGTGGGGCTCATCGGTTTTTCAGCAGGCGGTCACTTGGCCTCCATTGTCTCCACTATAGGGACGGTAAAACCAGATCTTCTGTTGTTGGGATACCCTGTAATTTCATTTCATGAGCCTTATACACATATCGGAAGCCGTACACATTTTTTAGGGGAACAGCCGACGCTGGAGCAGCTCCAAGCCTTTTCATCCGATCGGCAAGTAACTTCACAGACACCTCCAACTTTGATGTGGACTACAGCCAATGATGGCGCTGTACCGGTAGAAAATAGTCTGTTGTTCGCTTTTTCATTATCCAGAGAACGTATTCCGTTTGAACTGCATGTATTTGAGGAAGGGCGACACGGCTTGGGACTGTCAGAGGACAACCATGAATGCCATCAATGGCTTAATCTGGCGGAAACTTGGCTTCAAAAACATGGATATGCTCAGGCAAGGCAACAGATGACAATTCGACTGTTTATCGCTGGGGACTCCACTGCAGCTCAAAAAGGGGCTACCGAAAAACCGATGACAGGCTGGGGCGAACACTTGCAAAGCTACTTGGCACCGTCTGTTCATGTGGACAATCGTGCCGTCAATGGACGAAGCACCAAATCTTTTATAGCAGAAGGCCGGTTAGCTGATATTGAAAAAGATATTCAAGCTGGAGATTATCTGTTTATTCAATTTGGACACAACGATGAGAAAAAAGAAGACCCCACTCGCTATACCGATCCTGATGGAGAGTATCGTCAAAACTTAATTCAATACATTCAGTCCGCTCGGGAGCGTGGTGGAATTCCAGTGCTATTGACCTCTGTAAGCCGCCGCCGCTTCAAAGCAGACGGTGAACCTGATCCGCTGGCTGTAGGAGCCTATCCTGCTGCCATGAGACAAGTAGCCGCGGAAACCAAGACACCCCTGCTCGATATTTTTGAAGCTTCTCAGCAGCTATATCGTTCAATGGGTGAAAAAGAGTCACAGCAGCTATTTATGCATTTGCCTGAAAAAGCGCATCCTAATTACCCCGCTGGTGTAACGGATAATACCCATTTTTCTGACGAAGGAGCCAAACAGGTCGCCCAGCTTGTAGCGGAAGCAATTCGACAGTGTGCGGAACTGTCTGCATTAAAACAGCGTATGGTAGAAAAGAATCTAGATAGCGATGAGAGGCTTGCACACCAGCTTGTCAACTGATATCAAGAACTAAATAGATACAAACACAAAACGGACTTGGAGCAAATCACTCTGACGTCCGTTTTTTATTTCGTGTGATCAAAGACTATACAGCTATGAAGAATAGTTCAAAAGTATGGTAAATAAAAAACTTAAATTGTTATATTTTAAATCTTTTGTATTTTATAGGACTTTATAATCGTTTTGTTGTATTATTTTGACAACATTTGTCGAATGAAGTGAAATCAATAATTTTACATGGTATATTTTAGGAGTTAAAATCATACATCAGGAGGAATTCTTTATGAATACTAAGAAAATATTATTATCAACAGCTATGTCTCTGGGACTTATTGGGAGTATTATCGTCCCTAGCGCGTCCGCATCTGTAGGCCCTTCTCCGGTAATTACGCCTGTCGTAGAAGTTAACGGAGTATACTACAGAACGGCTACGTTGCCACGTAATTATTCCTATGCGTTGTCAAATTACCCAGGGGATACTTATAAAGTGGCGAGCGGAAATGTCACCGTCTCCGCTTCCGGGGTGGTAACAACTAGTACTGCAACGACTGCAAGAGTTGAGATTTACGGCGGTAACGGTAAATTGAGAATGGTGTACACTGTTAAGGTGTCCTAAGATAAAAGCAGTATATACAGCACTGTCCGTTTATTCGGGCAGTGCTTTTTTTATGAGACGAAAAGAACTCATATTAGCTTTTTTATCAGCGGAACCCTTTATTAGTTTTCATTGAACTCTATTAACCGACTCTTGTGAAGTTTTATTTAAATGCTCCTCAAATTGAGTGCCAAATGCTCGAACTTCCTCTTTTCTAAACTTTCGTGAGATCAATAAAGATACCCCAAAAAATCTAAGTCTCCCTCACTCCAATCCATCTTTCCTACTTCTTTAATCATTATTCCATCAATTTTCTCAAAGCCTATTCCATTTGTAATAATTTTTTCATTATCAATTTTTAACCATTTAATTTTGTTCTTTACAGGCTTATATCCATTTCTTAAATACAAGTTCATATTATCAGCAAATAAAAGTATAAAATCAATATTTCGTGTAACGGATAACTTTTCAATTTCTAAAAGCAGTGCTGAAGCTATTCCCTGTGATCGAACATTTTTTGAAACACACAAATCAATTAAACCCAGTACTCTTATGGTTTCTCCGTTTAGATTCATTATCCTATAATCTAATCCAACATGCCCTATAAGTTGATAATCATGGTTAAAAGCTAGAAGTCTAAAATGTGGAAGTTGCTTGAAATAAATTCTATCCGTAGGGTAGATTTCTGAAAAACTGTCCATTAATAATGCTTGTATACTGGCTGCTAACTTTTCGCTTATGTCATGTTCAAAAACTTGATCTATTTTCAAAATACCACTCCCATCCTAGTACCTACTTTAGCACTCTTCTACATTTAAGTGTGACAACTGTACGTGAATTGCGAAGGAATACTTCCTACTTACTGAAGCGGGTGATTTTTTTCTTGTTAATTCTAAAGGGGCTGTTGTATTAATTAACACAAATATAATTAGTGATCAATTTTTTGAACAGCCTACTATTCAGATTTATCAAGTATCCAAAAAAGAAAAGCACATAGCAATAACGTTTGAATATGGACCATCAAATACACTGTTTTATGCTTATCAATATAAAAACGGTACATTATTTAATAAACTTTCCATTATGGGCGATCAGGGAGTACAAGTTGATATAAAGGGAACCGTTAAACAATATTGGAAAAAGTACAGACCTGAGGGAGGAGGGGATTTAGCTATAGCGACGTATTCATGGAGTGCTTCAAAGAATAAGTACCTCGGAGCAGGACAGCTGCCTTAGTTAATCATCTCTATTGAAAAGCTCACGTTTAAAGTCATCTAAGGAAATACACTGGGACTCACACCAGCTTTCAGTCAGTGGAGTCCTCTTTTAGATCTAAAAGTAAACTCACTAGTCCCTAATATTTTCTAAAGTAGCGCTTCCCATCTCCTGTAGGCATAATAACCTTCTACTCCCTATCCCGCCATTCTACCCGCAATATAGACTCTTCCGCCCATACAATATAGTCAAATCAGCATCGAAAAGACGATATAACGATCGCAAAATGATTTCTGAAAGCTGTCCGTTATCAAAGGTATGACTGGGAAACCGATAAGTTATCGGAATGGCATACTGTTCCTGCTGGCGGCATTGTCATAATCGAAGGGGTATATTCCATCCGAAAGGAACTAGAAGACAAAAGTTTGGGTTGATTGTCCACGAAAAATTAGGCTTTCAAGAGGTCATGAAAGAGACGGAGACTGTACTCGTGGGAAGGATTATAATCGCTCCCTCATAAAGGGGCTACTTTCCTCCATTTTCTCACCCTCTATAAACAACAAAAAACCCTTGCTACGCAAGGGTTTTTGAGGAAATGGGCCCTGAGGGACTCGAACCCCCGACCAATCGGTTATGAGCCGACCGCTCTAACCAACTGAGCTAAGGGCCCTCAAAAAAATATGTATATTCACGTTACATATTCATAACAGCAACGTTAATTAATATACAACATTTTCTTGTGTTTCGTCAATAGCCTTTCGAAAATTTTCTTTTTAAAAATTATTTTCGTGGACTTACGGAATAAATCGGACACCATAACGACCTTTGCGCGAGCGGTACACCTCCACTGCGCGGGGATCATTGTAGCCATACATCCAGCCGTCGTGCTCCAACCTTTTTGCCAGACATCCTGCCTGAAATTTAGTCGTGTACAGTCTGCCATAGTAAATCCAATACATCCGAACTCCCTCTTTTCACATGATGGTAGGAGTTAGTGTAACCGGATCGAATTCGATTTACACGGCCTGAGCCATAACAATCTACAATGGTTAGCACGAGTGCGAATCGCTCTAATCATTAGCTCTGTTGGCCCCTATAGCTCATCTTATTTGCCAAAGGAAGCCGGATCCTGACGCCAGGAACGCAGCAGTTCCATCTCTTCTTCCTGAATAGTTCCTTCACGCAAGGCAACGTTCATCAGGGCTGTATAATTGGACAAGCTTTGCAGCTCCACACCTGCTTCTTCAAAGGCTTGAGTCGCTTTGTCTAGCTGGTAGCTGAAAATAGCTAGTACCGCTAACGGCTGAGCGCCTGCTTGTGCTACGGCCTGTGCTGCTTTAATGGAGCTGCCTCCTGTAGAAATGAGATCCTCGATGACCATAACCTTTTGTCCTGCGCCGATGCGGCCTTCAATTTGGTTCTCTTTCCCATGTCCTTTGGCTTTGTCCCTCACATAGGCCATTGGCAGATTTAGCTTTTGCGCCACCCAGGCCGCATGAGGAATCCCTGCTGTAGCTGTCCCTGCAATGACTTCGGTTTCGGGATATTGCTCACGAATGAGGGCAGCAAATGAGTCTGCGATCAGCTCGCGTACCTCCGGGTAGGACATGGTCAGACGATTGTCACAGTAGATTGGCGATTTAATGCCGGATGTCCATGTAAAAGGCTGTTGCGGGCGCAATGCCACCGCCTGAATACGTAACAGATGGGATGCGATTTGCTCGGGGATACTATTGAATGTGGTCATACTTGTATCATCTCCTCAATAATGTGTTCCGCTGCGGCACGTGGGTCTGCTGCTGCGGTGATAGGACGTCCAACAACAATGTAGCTGCTGCCTTGGGCAATGGCTTGCCCAGGTGTAAGCACACGCGACTGATCGCCTGCAGCACTACCTGCCGGGCGTATGCCAGGAGTTATCGTCTTAAAGTCTGATCCACATACAGCACGAATGGCAGGCACTTCCAAAGGTGAAGCTACCACACCATCCAGTCCCGCCTCACGGGTCAGTTGTGCGTAACGAACTACTGCATCCTGTACCGTACCAGGAATACCTAACTCCTTATTCATGGTCGTCTGATCCGTGCTGGTCAGCTGTGTGACTGCAATAATGAGCGGCATGGAAAGCGAACTGTCTGCGGAAATAGCTGCTTCTGCACCAGCTTTAGCGGCTGACATCATATTAACGCCTCCAGCAGCATGTACGTTGAACATATCCACACCTAGGCGGGTAATGCTCTCTGCCCCTCCCCGCACCGTGTTAGGGATATCATGCATTTTCAAATCCAGAAATACGGAGTATCCTCTGGACTTTAGCTGTTCTACAAAAGCTGGCCCTGCATTATAAAACAGTTGCATACCTACTTTTATATAACAGGGAATCCCCTCTAGCTGCCGAATTAACTGCTCAGCCTGTTGTGCATTGGGATAATCTAATGCAACCATCAGCCGTCCTGCCATCTGCTGAAATGCTCCATTCACCGTTCTACATCCCCTTTTCACGTCAATTCGGGTACATTTGCCCGTGATAAAGGACATCCGTCAGCCGAAGCTGATGAATGTCCTTCCCTGTGCTACTTATTTCCTCACATCTATTCGTAACGCATTAGTTGCTTAGGACCGGCATGGATTCGGATGTGAAATTGATCGTTTCCAGCATTCTTAGCAAAGCGCGTACTGTATCCAGTGAGGTCATGCAGACGATGCCATTCTCAACCGCTTCACGGCGGATACGGAATCCATCACGCTCTGGCGTTTTGCCTTTGGTCAGCGTATTGAAGACAAAGTTGGCTTCACCCGTACGGATCATATCCAGGATGTTCGGGTTACCTTCGCTCAGCTTGTTGATCGTGTTCACCGGAATATTGGCCTGCTTCATAGCAGCCGCCGTTCCACCTGTTGCAATAATTTTATAGCCCAGTCTGTAAAAGCCCTGCATCAACTCGACAGCTTCTTCTTTGTCCTTATCTGCCACTGTAATGATGATTGCTCCAGTAGATGGAATTTTCATGCCAGCCCCCACAAGTCCTTTGTACAGTGCTTTGGCATACTGAATATCGCGTCCCATGACTTCACCTGTCGATTTCATTTCTGGGCCCAGCGTCGGCTCTACACGGCGCAGTTTGGCAAAGGAGAATACCGGAACCTTAACCGAGACATAATTACTTTCAGGCCAAAGGCCTTCTGAATAACCTGCATCTTTAAGCTTACCGCCCAAAATAGCCTGTGTAGCCAGATTCGCCATCGGGATATTTGTGACTTTACTCAAGAAAGGAACCGTCCGCGA
Source organism: Paenibacillus sp. FSL R10-2748 (assembly GCF_038005565.1). Classification (NCBI taxonomy): domain Bacteria; kingdom Bacillati; phylum Bacillota; class Bacilli; order Caryophanales; family Paenibacillaceae; genus Paenibacillus; species Paenibacillus sp. FSL R10-2748. The sequence continues at coordinate 638,556 of NZ_JBBOTK010000004.1, read as the reverse complement.
GGAGCGAGGATTAACCTCGATCACGTACACCTGGTCTTGATGAATGACAAACTGGATATTTACCAGACCGATCGTTTTTAATTCTTTGGCGATACTGATTGTAATTTCCACAATTTTTTGTTTCAGCTCGGCAGACAAGTGCTGTGGTGGATACACCGCGATCGAGTCACCTGAGTGAACCCCGGCCCGTTCTACATGCTCCATAATGCCTGGTACCAATACTGTCTCGCCGTCGCAGATGGCGTCGACCTCAACTTCTTTACCCAGCATATAACGGTCGATGAGCACCGGATGCTCTGGATTGATTTTAACCGCTTCTTCCATGTACCGCAGCAATTCCGTATCTGAGTACACGATTTCCATAGCGCGCCCGCCCAGAACGTAGGATGGACGTACCAGGACCGGATAGCCTAGCGCCTGTGCGGTTCCTACTGCTTCATCTACCGATGTGACCGTGTTGCCTTTAGGCTGTGCGATAGCCAGACGAGACAAAAGTTGCTCGAACTTTTTCCGGTCTTCCGCTTCATCGATACTTTCCAGACTCGTACCCAAAATATTCACGCCTGCCGCACTCAGCGGAGCTGCGAGATTAATGGCCGTTTGACCACCGAACTGGACGATAACCCCAATCGGTTTTTCCTGCTCGATGACATTCATTACATCTTCGAAGAAGAGCGGTTCAAAGTAGAGGCGATCGGATGTGTTAAAGTCCGTAGATACCGTCTCCGGGTTGTTATTGATAATCACTGCTTCGTAGCCTGCTTTTTGAATAGCCCATACCGCATGTACGGTGGAGTAATCAAATTCAATCCCTTGCCCGATCCGAATCGGTCCGGAGCCGAGTACGATAACTTTCTCTTTGTTAGATGGAATAACTTCATTTTCCACCTCGTAAGAGGAGTAGTAGTACGGAGTTGTGGCTTCAAACTCGGCTGCGCACGTATCTACCATTTTGTAGACCGGACGCAGGTTTTGAGCTAGACGGAATTCACGTACCTCACGCTCGGTTGTCATACTGTCGTTTTGGCCCATACTGCGAATCTCGGCGATAGAGCGGTCGGTAAAACCTTTACGTTTGGCCTGATAGAGTGTTTCGTAGGTCAGCTCAGACTCTCCAGCGATGATGGCTTCGAACTTGAGGATTCCCTCTACCTTATCGAGGAACCACCAGTCAATTTTCGTCAAATCTTGAATCTCCTGCTGCTGCCAGCCGCGACGGAACGCCTCGGCTACCAAGAACAAACGCTCATCATCTGCTTTAATCAGGCGATCCTTGAGCACGTCATCAGACAGCTGTTCGGCTCCCTTAAGATGCAGACGGTTTACACCGATTTCCAACGACCGTACCGCTTTATGGATGGACTCTTCGAATGTGCGTCCGATGGCCATGACTTCACCCGTTGCTTTCATTTGCGTGCCCAGCTTGCGGTTGGCAGAAATGAATTTGTCAAATGGCCAACGTGGTATTTTGCTCACGATGTAATCCAGTGTTGGCTCAAAGCAAGCATACGTTTGTCCCGTTACCGGATTCACAATTTCATCCAACGTGTAGCCCAGTGCAATTTTGGCAGCCATTTTAGCAATCGGATATCCGGTTGCCTTGGAAGCCAGCGCCGAGGAGCGGCTTACGCGTGGGTTTACTTCAATTACATAGTATTGATAGCTGTGCGGATCAAGCGCAAACTGTACATTGCAGCCGCCTTCGATATTGAGGGCGCGGATAATTTTCAGAGAAGCGGAGCGCAGCATCTGGTATTCGCGATCTGACAGCGTCTGACTCGGAGCTACGACGATACTGTCACCAGTATGCACGCCGACTGGATCAAAGTTCTCCATATTACAAACAACGATGCAGTTATCATTGCCGTCACGCATGACCTCATACTCGACTTCCTTCATACCTGCGATACTTTTTTCCACCAAACATTGTCCGATTGGACTGTATCTCAAGCCAGAGCTGACGGTTTCACGCAGTTCTTCTTCTGTAGAGCAGATACCACCGCCTGTTCCCCCTAGTGTATAAGCCGGGCGAACGATAATTGGATAACCGATTTCGTTAGCAAATTCTAACGATTCCTCTAAGGTTGTTACAATTACACTCTCCGGTACAGGCTGTTCCAACTCGCGCATCAAATCACGGAACAGATCACGATCTTCGGCTTGTTCTATCGAATTCAGTTGAGTTCCCAGCAGCTTGACGTTTTCACGCTCCAGCACTCCGGCGCGAGCCAGTTCCACTGCCATATTCAGACCTGTCTGTCCTCCCAGCGTAGGAAGCAGACCATCTGGACGCTCTTGACGGATAATCTGTGTTACAAAATCAAGTGTAATCGGCTCGATGTATACTTTGTCTGCCATGTTGGTGTCTGTCATGATGGTTGCCGGATTACTGTTGATCAGTACTACCTCGACGCCTTCTTCTTTGAGCGCTTGACAAGCTTGTGTACCAGCGTAATCAAATTCTGCTGCCTGACCAATGACGATAGGACCGGAACCGATCACAAGTATTTTTTTAAGTTCTGTATTTTTCGGCATATTAGCGCTCTCCTCTCACTGCGGCGGCGATAGCAGCCTGACGCGGTTGCTTTGGATGATTTCTTTTGTGCTCACGGATCATGTCCAGAAAACGGTCAAACAGGTAGCCATTGTCGTAAGGTCCTGGTGCAGCCTCTGGATGATATTGAACCGAAAACGCGGGATACTTGGTATGTTTAAGACCTTCAATCGTTTTATCGTTGTTATTAATATGCGTCACTTCAAGCTCAGTTCCTTGGATCGAATTCTCATTCACCGTGTAGCCGTGATTTTGTGATGTGATAAAGCAACGTCCGCTCTCCAGTTCTTTCACCGGGTGGTTACCACCGCGATGTCCGAATTTCAGCTTCTCCGTATCCGCTCCCGAAGCTAAAGCGAACAACTGGTGTCCCAAGCAAATTCCGAAAATCGGGTATTCCCCTAACAGTTCAGCTACCGTACGAACGGCATGGGGTACGTCTTTTGGATCTCCAGGGCCGTTAGACAGCTGGATACCGTCCGGGTCCAAACGGCGAATTTCCTCAGCCGTCGTATCATGTGGAACGACAACCACATCGCAGTCCCGTTTATTCAGTTCGCGCAAAATGCCGCTTTTTGCACCGTAGTCAATCAGTACGATCCGCTCTCCGTTGCCAGGACTGCTGTACGGATGAGGTGTGGAAGTCATAGGAACCTGATTACGCAATTCTTCAATAGTGAGGTCAGACATCATTTCTTTCAGTTCTTCCAGCGGCTGGGAACCAGTCGTCAAAATGCCCTTCATCGTGCCGTGATGGCGAATAATCCGGGTAAGCATGCGGGTGTCGATGTCGCTAATGCCAATGATGCCATATTCCTTCAGCAAATCGCCCACGCTGTATTGAGCACGCCAGTTGCTTGGCGCCGGCTCGTAATGTCGAACAGCAAAGCCGTGGACATAAGGCCGTACCGATTCAAAGTCATCCCGAGTAATTCCGTAATTGCCAATCAGCGGGTAAGTCATCGTTACGATTTGTCCGCAGTAAGAGGGATCAGTAAGCACCTCTTGATAGCCTGTAATCCCTGTGTTGAAAACGACCTCGCCTGTTTTTTCACCTTCCGCACCAAATGATGTGCCTGTAAACAGCGTGCCGTCCTGAAGTAACAATCTTGCCTGCATCCCGTCTCACTCCTCTATATTGTTTCCTGCTATAAGGTTCTATTTTTTTAGTGGTTTCTATTTATTTTGCTTCGTCAGCAGACCATACCAGTTTGCCATCTACCCAAGTTTTCACAGGCCAGCCTTTGAGCTTCCAGCCTGTAAAAGGAGTGTTGCGTCCTTTGCTGGCAAACGTTTGCGGATCAACTGCCTGCTCCTGCTCCAGATCAATCATGGTCAGGTCAGCTGGAGCCCCTTCTTCCAGGCGTCCCGTATCAAGGCGGAAGACACGCGCTGGATCAGCAGTCATACGACGCACTAGAAAGTCCAGCGTCCACTGTCCGGTAGCTACGAATTTTGTGTACAACAGCGGAAAGGCCGTCTCAAAACCAACGATTCCGAATGGCGCCAGCTCCATACCTCTTGCCTTCTCTTCCTCACTGTGCGCTGCATGGTCGGTTACGACGATGTCAATCGTACCGTCTTCCAGTCCCTCTATGCATGCCTGCACATCACGTGGGGAGCGGAGCGGAGGATTCATTTTCCAGTTCGCATCCAGCCCAGGGATGTCCTCATCTGACAATACCAAGTGGTGTGGGCATACCTCAGCCGTTACCTTGATGCCAAAAGATTTCGCGTGGCGGATTAACCGCACTGACTGCTCCGTGCTGACATGGCATACATGATAGTGTGCCCCGGTTGCCTCGGATAGTAAAATGTCTCGTCCGACGTGAATGGCTTCGGATTCGTTCGGAATGCCTTTAAGTCCGTGGCGCTTGGCAAATTCGCCGTCCGTCACCGCCGCTCCTTCAACAAGCGTGTTATCCTCACAGTGTGCAATAACCGGCATATCCAGTGCTTTGGCCCGCGCCATGGCGTCCTTCATCATTTGCGCGCTTTGCACCCCGACACCATCGTCAGTAAAGCCGATTGCACCCGCTGCTTTGAGCGCTTCAAAATCTGTCAGCTCACGCCCCAGTTCGTTTTTCGTAATGGCTGCGTAAGGAAGAACCTTGGCAAGCCCGGCTTCCTGTCCCTTTTTCAATACCAGCTGGACTGTGTCCACATTGTCAGTCACTGGACGTGTGTTTGGCATGCAGGCAATCGTCGTAAATCCGCCTTTCACCGCCGCACGGCTGCCCGTTTCAATCGTTTCTTTATATTCAAAGCCAGGTTCTCTCAGATGCACATGCATGTCGATTAAACCGGGGATGACCAGTTTTCCCTGGGCGTCGATTTTTTCAACTTCGCGCTCCTGCTCAGATGCCCCTTCTTCTATAAGTAGGCTGACTCCAGCATCTGCATTTGCGATAGCCAAAATTTTTCCGTCGGCGATTAGGATGGATTTCAATTCAGCCTCGCCCTGCTCGTTCAATACGCTTGCATTCATTATTAATTGTTTCATCTGAAATATTCCTCCGCTCAGTTTTCTGCAACTTTTTCCTACGATCCAATTGACAGCTTCTACAGCTTCATTGCCCGTTCCATAACCGCCATGCGGATCGGAACTCCGTTTGCCATTTGCGGAAAAATTCGCGATTGTTCGCTTTCCACAACTGCACTATCAATTTCCACATTCCGATTCACTGGAGCTGGATGCATGATAATCGTTCCGGGCTTCAGGTTCGCTGCTCTTTTTTCTGTCAAACCGTACTGCTCTCGATACTCATCCGCTGAGCGCAACATCCCTTCAGCATGCCGTTCCAGCTGTACCCGAAGCATCATGACCACGTCCGCCTGTAGTGCCTCTTGCATCGGAACATAAGGCGCGTACGCCGCAAGATCAGGTGCTTGCATATTATCAGGAGCGCAGAAGCTAACCTTGGCTCCGAATTTTTGCAAGGCCCACAGATTCGAGCGAGCGACACGGCTGTGCAGAATGTCTCCTATGATGGATACTCTCAAGCCTTTAAGCTCACCGAAAGTTTTGCGCATGGTGTACAGGTCCAGCAGAGCCTGCGTTGGATGCTCATTGTTGCCGTCCCCCGCATTAACCAGTGGGACACTGACCTTTTCAGCGAGCTCTTGCAGCACCCCGGCTGGCTTTAACCGGATGACTCCTGCGTCAATGCCCATGGATTCGAGCGTACGTACTGTATCGTAAATGGACTCCCCTTTTTCCACACTGGAAGCCGCAGCGGAAAAGTTCAAAACCTGAGCGCCCAGCCGCTTCTCTGCCATTTCAAAAGAAAAGCGGGTGCGAGTGCTGTTTTCAAAAAACATGTTGGCCGCAAAGCGTGATTGCAGTACTGGAACCAGTTTTTCTGGTTGAGACTCCCAATAATGAGCGCGATCCAGAATTGACTCGATTTCATTTCGGCTAAGTTCCTTTAACCCGAGCAGGCTACGTTCTTTAAGTTGACTGGCTGTTGTGATCATAGCTGTTCCCCCCGGTTCTGAATGATTGTCACTTCGTCCTTACCGTCCGTCTCTTGAAGGGCTACTACGATTTCCTCAGATTTGGAGGTCGGGATGTTCTTGCCGATGTAATCCGGACGAATCGGAAGCTCACGGTGTCCGCGATCCGCTAGCACTGCCAGCTGAATCATTTGCGGTCGTCCGCAGTGCATCAATGCATCCATCGCCGCGCGGATGGTGCGGCCTGTATACAGCACATCGTCAAAGAGAATGACTTTCTTATCATGAACCGATACGTCAGCAGGATTCATCAAAAGCTCTTTTCCATTTCCTTTAGCTTCGGCTACGCTGCTCCGGTCATCCCGGTAAGCTGTGACATCCAGCTCTCCCCATGGAATTGGTGCGCCTTCAATTTCAGCAATTTTTTCAGCCAGGCGTTGCGCCAGATGAACTCCGCGTGTTCGAATACCTACTAGCACACAATCGTCAATACCTTTGTTTTTCTCCAAAATTTCATGTGCAATCCGTGTCAATGCCCGACGAATCGCAATTTCATCCATCAGTACATGTGTTTCATGACTCATGCTTCCAGCCTCCTCAGGTGATGTTCCCTTCAGACCTGGTCCCGTGTTCGGATACAAAAAAGACTCCTTGCCCAAGTTTGGCAAGGAGTCTCGTGTGAACAGTCTTCTACTGTTCTCCGATCTCTCGGACACACTGAAGACATACCGCCGCAGCGGATGCACTGATCAGTGATCCATTCACGTTACCTTGCCAGCCTCACGGGACTGATTTAAAGGTGCTATTCAGGATTTCCTTTGTCCTGCTTCTCATAGTGTGAGATGGTTAGCCATCTCTTGGACAAAGTTCATCGCAACTACAAGAAGTATGACAGATTGAAAATCGTGTGTCAACACCCGTTCAACCGGAACCACCGGAAGCACTCTAATAATTATACAACTTAATTGTATAATTATCCATAGTTGTTTTTACCCATACCTTATCCCACAATAAAAAAACCGCCATTTAGGCGGTTTAACTTAATAATTTATTCAGGTTTGTGAATAGGAATGCAAATTGTCATTGTTTTAGCGACTACGCAAGGATGCTAACACATCCTCCATATCAGGAGGGATCGGTCTGTTGAATTCCATGTACTCTCCAGTGGATGGATGCTTAAAACCCAGTACCGCCGCATGCAGCGCCTGACCATCCATACGAACCCCTTTACTACGTCCATACATAGGGTCGCCAACCAATGGGTGTCCAATAAATTTCATGTGAACACGAATTTGGTGTGTGCGTCCTGTTTCCAATTGAAGTTCAAGCAGGGTATAATCCCCCAAACGTTCAATGACGAGAAAATGGGTGACTGCATGCTTGCTGTTACGTTCCGTCACTGTGAACAATTTGCGATCACCCGAATCGCGGCCAATCGGAGCATCTACCGTTCCCTGATCGTGGCTCAAATGACCGTGAACTAAGGCTATATATTTTCGAGTCACACTATGATCCTTAAGCTGTGCTGCAAGTGATGCGTGAGCCTGATCATTTTTAGCCGCCATTAGCAGTCCTGATGTATCCTTATCAATACGGTGAACAATACCAGGACGTAATTCCCCGTTGATGCCGGAAAGATCGTGGCAGTGGTACATCAGTGCGTTAACCAATGTTCCCGAAGAGTGTCCCGGTGCAGGATGCACGACCAGACCACGTTGCTTGTTAATAACAATAACGTCCGAATCCTCGTAAACGACATCCAACGGAATATTTTCCGGTACAATATCTACACTTTCTGGCTCCGGTACCGATAATACAATACGATCTCCTTCAGCCAGCTTGTAGTTCGCCTTGATCGCCGTACCGTTCACCAACACCCGACCATTTCCGATCCACAGCTGTATCTGAGAACGAGACACTTCCTTCATTTCTTCGGCGATATATTTGTCTATACGTGTTTTGGCATCCACGGAATCCGCTGTCCATTCCAGAGATTCACTCTCCAGTTCGTCTTCATAAGACAGACCTGCGGCTTCGCCGTTTTCATTCACTTCGCTCATGCTATGACTTCCCTTCAATGCTATCATTGCCATTTTCTTTTTCCCGACGCGATTCCAGCAATGTATCCAAAATAATCAGTGCTACACCGATGACAATCGCCGAATCTGCCACATTAAAAATCGGGAACGTATAGCTTCCAAAATTGAATTGCGCAAAATCAACCACTTCACCTGAAATAGCCCGATCCAAAAAGTTACCGACTGCTCCCCCCAGCACCAAACTTAGCGCAACAGGAAGTAGCTTTTGTCCAGCCTTGACTGTTTTTCGCAGGTACCAGACGATACCGATCACCACTACAATTGTAATCACGATAAAAAGCCAACGTTGACCTTCCAAAATCCCAAAAGCGGCTCCACGATTACGATGGGAGGTGATTAAAAAGAAATTGCCGATGACTGGTATTTGCTCGTACAATTCCATCCGCGTAGCCACCAAATATTTGACTCCCTGATCAATCAAAAAAATAATTAGCGCAATACCAAAATAAATCACAGTCCTTCGTCACTCCGATCCGCTTATATCCGTTGTTGAACCCATTTATTGTAGCATAAGCGTTCTCAGATCGTCCACGAAACCCGCAAGCTATCAAGTACAGATCATCTATAAAATGAACTCCACTGCATTTGATTAGAATTTCCTATGTAAAAGAGGCCTTCCCGGTGCAAACTACAAGGAGCATACTCGACACAACGCATGCGCATGTAAACCTAGAACAAGGAGAGGATTCCATGTCCCCATTGACGGAGCAACAATTGCAGGGCTTGCGTAACGAACTGCTGGAACGCAAAAAAGAAATTGAGCATCGTTTGCAGGACAACGGCCATTACGGACTCGGCGATTCCCAACGCGATCAAACCGGCGAGCTTTCTCCTATTGATAACCACCCAGGAGATCTGGCTACCGAAACCTACGAGCGAGCCAAGGATATTTCCTTACTGGAGCACGACGAATTCCAATTAGAACGCATCGAATCAGCTCTGATGGCCATGGAAAAGGGGACGTATGGCATTTGTGCCGCCAGCGGTAAACCCATTCCCTATGAGCGCCTACTGGCTGTTCCCTATACCATTTACTGTAAAGAGTACAGTCCCGAAACAGAAGTGTCTAACCGCCGCCCAGTGGAGGAAGAATTTCTCGCTCCCTCGTTCGGCAGAACAAGTCTGGATGAGCGTGATGATCAAAACGGCTTCGACGGTGAAGATGCATGGCAGATCGTCGAAAATTGGGGTACCTCTAACACACCAGCCATGGCCGAAAGTAGAGAAATCCACAGTTATGATGATATGGAAATTGAAGCAGGCGACGATAATATGGGCTTCGTAGAACCATACGAAAGCTTTGTTGCTACTGACATTTATGGACAAAATGTTTCCGTTATTCGTAGTTCCATTTATCAGCGTTATATCGAAGATGGCGAGGGCGAAGGTCTACTGGAGCCGGATACGCACGAAGACGAATCGTGAACTTCAAAGTGGAGATCGCTGCCTAATAGGTAGTAAGCTCCAATTGTCGTTGTACAATTCGTACAATATCAGCGATATAATCACCGATAATCGGCAAATTCAACGCTCCGAGCACTTGCAGCACATAAATAATGGTAGCGGCAAAAAAAGTAAAACCTAGCGCGATGCCGATTCCCCTGGAAACGCCTGATATTAGATTTAGCCAAAGTAATCGCCAAGGCTTGTTCAGCAGCAAAGCATAATCTGCAATACGTGTCCGTTCCATCTGCTCTGACACAGCACGTATCAGCTTTTCAACACGACTTAATTGCTCTGCCTGATTACCTGTTTTGCTTTTATCTGCGGCTACGGCTGCTCCTTCTCCGTTCATCTCTCGGAGACTTCTCCCCTGTCTACGCCTTGATCGTGCCGTCATATGCACAATCCCCCTTTTCCCATGGCTGCCCTGAACGCAGCAAACGAGCCGAAGCACGTAACGGAGAAAAACCGTTTCCGATGCTTAGGCTCGTTTTTATATGCTGCCTGTTATTGTATTATGGGACAGGGGGCTTGTAATTATTCTCCAATATGAACGCCGATGGTTTTACCGTTCACTTCCACATGTTCTGCCGGTTCGGCTTGACCAAATGTCACAGTAGTAACCAATACGTTCTCACGCAACACAGAATCGAAGCTTTCGATGGCCAGACGCAGCTCATTATCTACATCCAACGTCAACGCCACATACTTTTCAATCGGCAGATCCAGTTTTTTACGATAATCCTGTACCGCACGAACCACTTCACGTACCCAACCCTCTTGCTCCAGCTCTGGCGTAATGTCTGTGTTCAACGCTACCGTTAAGCCATAACCGGAAGCAGAAGCGAAGCCTTCTTTCGCTTTTTTCTCCACCAGCAGTTCTTCGGCCGTAACTTGCAGCTCTTCACCTTCTGGAGAAGCGACGTTTAACACTCCTTTTTCTACAACAGAACGGGTATCCTCAGCAGACATTCCTTTGAAAAAGTTTTGTAGGAAACCGACATTTTTGCCGTATTTCTTGCCTGCTACTTTCAAATTCAGTTTCAGTGTAAAATCTACAAAGCCGCTATCGTCCGTCTCAACATGAATATGCTTCACGTTAATCTCATCTTTGATGATTTCCTCATAGCCACTCAGTTCAAAGTCCTGATCCATGGACAGAATCAACTCGGACAACGGTTGACGCGTTTTCAAACCCGTTTCGTTGCGGACGTTACGCGCCAATTCAACGACACGGCGTGCCGTTTCCATATCTCGTTCCAGTTCCAAATCGATCAAGGACTCATTGGCAGTCGGATAATCATCCAGATGAACACTTTCCCCGTTGCTTAGGTTGAGGTAAATATCCTCTGCAAGCAGTGGTGTAAACGGCGCAAGCAGTTTGGCAGTCGTTAACAGCACCTCAGTCAGTGTACGGTATGCATCCAGCTTATCTTCTGTAAGACCATTGCCCCAGAATCGGTCGCGTGAACGACGGATATACCAGTTGCTCAGCTCATCAACAAACGATTCAATTGCTTTAGATGAGTTCAGGAAGTCATTTACAGCCAGCGCTTTGTCCACTACCAAAATGAGGCTGTTCAGACGGGACAAAATCCAACGATCCAACTTATGAGCCGATGGTTTGAACGGATGCTGTGCCGGATCAAATCCGTCGATATCCGCATACAAAGTCAGAAAAGCGTGTGTATTTACAAGCGTATCCACCAGCTTCGATTTAGCCTCACCTACAATGCCTTTGGAAAAACGTTTGCTATTCCATGGTGCACTATCAGACAGCAATGCCCAGCGGAAAGCATCTGTACCGTACTCGTCAATCACTTCCCACGGATCAATAACATTACCCTTGGATTTAGACATTTTCTGCCCCTGCTCATCCAGTACATGGCCTGTCGCCATGACAGCTTTATAAGGAGCTTTGCCAGTCAGCATAGTCGAAACCGCAAGCAAGCTATAGAACCAGCCACGAGTCTGGTCAATCCCTTCGCAGATCATATCTGCAGGAAATTGCTGCTCGAACGTTTCATTATTTTCAAAAGGATAATGATGCTGTGCAAACGGCATAGAGCCACTATCGAACCATACGTCGATGACTTCCGGTGTACGAGTCATCTCGTATTTACCGCATTGGCTACGAACCTTAATATCATCTACATATGGTTTGTGCAGCTCGATGTCCGCTGGTACAACGCCAATCGCACGTTCCCTCAATTCAGCAATACTATGTGGAGCGAACTGTTCTCCAGTTTCTTCACAAACCCAGATGTTTAGCGGTGTACCCCAATAGCGATCGCGACTGATGTTCCAATCCACCAGTTCCTCCAAAAACTTGCCAAAACGTCCTTCACGTATATGCCCCGGGTACCATTCGACTTCGCTGTTATTGGCAATCAGTTGATCCTTGATCGCAGTTGTTTTGATAAACCAGCTGTCCATAGCATAGTACAATAATGGAGTATCGCATCGCCAGCAGAACGGATAGCTATGCTCGTATTTTTCCTTGCTGTACAGCAAACCTTTTTCGGACAGCATTTTAACAATATCTACATCACAGTCTTTCACAAAACGACCTGCAAAATCAGTGATTTCCTCTACATAGTTACCTTGGAGATCCACCACGTTGATGAATTCAACACCATTTTCACGACATACCCGGTAATCATCCTCACCATGCGCCGGAGCCATATGAACGATACCTGTACCGCTGGAGTCTGTTACGAACTTCGCACCCAGAATCTGATTACCCTTCTCAACCTGAAAATACGTAAATGGCGGGGTATACGTTTGGCCAACCAGTTCTGAACCGGATAGTGTGCCAATCACTTCATGATCGCCTTTAATTACGTCCTCAACCAGATTTTTAGCAACGATGTATACACCGTCTTCCTGCTTCACACGTGCATATTCCAGTTCAGGGTTGACGGCGAGCGCCACGTGACTCGGCAAGGTCCAAGGTGTTGTGGTCCAAGCCAGTACATATTCACCACTGCTATGCAACTTGAATTTGGCCGTGGCACTCAGATCCTTCACATCTTTGTAGCCCTGCGCTACTTCATGAGAACTTAGCGTCGTCTGACAATCCGGGCAATACGGACTCACACGATGACCACGATACAGCAGATCTTTTTCATGAATTGTCGCCAAAATGTTCCATACGCTCTCGATATAGTTATTATCCAATGTAATGTACGGGTTATCGAGGTCAGTCCAGTATCCGATCGCTTCGGTTAGATCACGCCATTGTTGCTCGTACTCAAACACGCTTGCCTTACATTTTTTAATAAACTTTTCAACGCCATATTCTTCAATTTCAGGTTTGTGGGAGATTCCCAGTTGCTTTTGTACACCCAATTCTACCGGCAAGCCATGCGTGTCCCAGCCTGCCTTACGTACGACGCGGTATCCCTTCATTGTCTGATAGCGGCCTACAAAATCCTTAATTACACGGCCCAGCACGTGACCGATATGCGGTTTACCGTTAGCTGTTGGCGGGCCCTCATAAAACACAAAATTGGGCTTTCCTTCACGATTTGTGATGGATTTACGGAATGTGTCCTCTTGTTTCCATTTGCTCAGGATGCGCAGGTCACGGGACCGTGCTTTTTCTTTAACATCCACTCTGTTCATACTGTCATACTCCCTCTCTGCTCATCATTGATTTCCCTAGCATTTCCTAAAAAAAGCAACAAAAAAAGCCCCATCCCTGTAAAGGGACGAGACTGTGCTCGCGTTACCACCCTGATTCCGTAAAAACAGACCATTCTAAAATACAGTCTCATCACGGCTCTCTGAGCCCCACTCAACTACAGCAGGGCGCCATTATAACGCATGGCAAACGGTGATTGCTTACACACGCCATAAAAAATCTTAAGCGCTTCAGCTCACTTCTCCGGGAGGATCTTCGGTCATGTTCTGAACGTTGGCTTGCACCGGAAGGCCAACTCTCTGAGGGACAAATCATGACGTACTCGTTCCCATCAACGAATTAAACATGTTAAATTCATCGAATATTAAATCAGCAACATCGTTGCCTTGAATAACAACCATCAGCCGACGGACGGATAATCATTGAATTCAGTATAGTATTTACAGTTATAGCCTGTTTAAAGATAAAAGTCAACCCTAACAAAGCCTAATAAAAGCTTGTCAGAAATGAAATTAGTAAATTTCTTTCATCTCACGCTCGCGCTCCAGTACTTCGCGTTCCCGGTTTTCAAGGGCTTCCCAGCCGTCTTGGCTTAACAAGTCAAGCTGTGCTTCCACCAGTGTACGAAACCGTGCTCGGTAAATCGATGCCTGCTTCTTCAGTTCTTCAACCTCCAACGCGATCTTGCGGGATTTAGACAATGCTTCGTTCACAATACGGTCCGCATTTTTTTCCGCTTCCTTCACGATCAGTTGGGATTCTTTCTTGGCGTTGTTACGAACTTCATCAGCCGCTTCCTGCGCCACGATAATCGTCTTACTCAGCGTATCCTCAATCGTCGCGAAATGATCGAGCTTCTCCTGTACGTTCAACAACTCGGTGCTCAGTTCTTTATTTTCACGAATAACGCCCTCGTAATCTTTGATCACCTGATCCAAAAATTCATTAACCTGATCCTCATCATAACCGCGAAGCCGGCGGGCAAATTCCTTGTTATGTATATCCAATGGCGTTAATGGCATGCCGTCCACCTCCTATAAGATTGACAAAAAATACATTTTCCGCGTCACGACGCTCACTATCATCTATCGGTCATCATACCCCGTTTTGTGAATACTGTACAGAGCAAAATCGTTCCAGTTCTTCGCTATAGCTTAATTCTTTCGACAGAAAGCTCGTGATTCCTGCCTACAGCTATACAAACTTACCAATTTTGACACGGAATCTTCCCTTTTTTGTCATCCCGTCTGTTTCAAGCACTTTGAAACGCCCAAAACCCTGCATGGAAATAACGTCCCCAGCTTTAAGTGGAGTGGATGGATTCTCCTCCACCTTCCAATTTACCCGGCACCGTCCCGCCCGAATCGGTGTTAATATTTTACTGCGGCTTAGCTTGTATACATCGCTGGCAATACCGTCCAGTCGTAAAGAAGCGACATTCAGATCTAGCGCCTCTAATGCAACTTCCTTCGTTCGCAGACTCGCTACAGGCAACAGTTCTGTCCATACATGGACACGATGTACCTGCTGCAAATGCATCGTCATAAAATCGACAATCTCTGAAGCTACCAATACATGGCACCCATCATCAAGTACATGAATGTCCCCGATTTTCCCACGTTTGATTCCAAGTCCCAGTAGGGCACCTAGATAATCACCGTGTTCAAGAGTACCTACTTTATGATCGTCAGATGTGATGGAAAGGACCTGAATCCCCATCTCCTCACCGTCCAAATACGAATAATCGGGCGCAATAAGCGCCCGCTTTCGTTCTGAAGCCATATATCCGCCATCTACCCTAATCGTGACCTTGTCTTCCTTCGAAGCAAGTGTCTCCAATATGTACTGTTGGCGCGGGTCCAAAAAATCAGTCAGCTTCTGCTCATGATAAGCTCCCGCATGACTGATCCATTCGGAAGCGCGATCCACATAATCCCGTTCATCCGGGTGAAAATGCTCATAAATCTCAGTTCGCATAACTCCTCCTAGACGAAATTACCAATTAAAGAAATCAAACCGTATGACGCAAAACGCAGAGCAATCAGCGCAACGATGGGTGAAATATCAATCATCCCGAAGATTGGCGGTATAAACCTGCGAAAAGGAGACAAATACGGCTCCACAAACTTGGCAAGTAAATCGCCAATTACACTCTCTCTGGCATTAGGAAGCCATGACAGCAGAACATATGCAATGATCATGTACGAATAAATCTGAAATAGCCAGTAAATTACCTCGATCAAGAAAAGTTCACCTCATTCTGTTAAGTTCTTGTTCAGTGTCAGCCAGTATTTCCGTAATAGAGCCTTGAATCTCAACCGTGTCTGGTGTACACAGAAAAATATTGTTCCCGACCTTGGAAATACCACCACCCAGTGCATACACAGTACCACTCAAAAAATCAATAATGCGCAGCGCCTGATCCTTGCGAATTCGTTGCAAATTAACTACGACGGTACGATGGGAACGGATATGGTCGGCAATTTCCTGTGCTTCATCATAAGAACGCGGCTCATACAGGACAACTTTCACATTTTTCTGTGAATGGATGCTGACAACATTAGTGCTCTTCTGGTTCTTACGTTTATCAAAGCTTGGGGTTTCAATTTCTTGATCTTCCGGCGTATTCATAACCTCTCGCTCTATAACTTCCTCTTCTTCCTGAAGCCCCAGAAAGTTCATGAACTTATTCATTACGCCCAATGGAAATCCTCCTCTCGTCCGACCAGTACGGAACCAAGCCGCAGCCAGGTCGCTCCCTCTTCAACCGCCACTTCAAAATCATTGGACATCCCCATAGACAAGTGAACGATGGGTTCTCTGGTCAAGGCTTGTCCATTTAACCTATCCCGTAATTCACGTAATCCCCGAAACACAGGCCGAGTTTTTTCCGGGTCTTCCTCATGAGGAGCCATCGTCATCAAGCCAATTACGTCCACATGCTCCAACTCGCGAATTTGTTCCAAAAAGGGGACAACCGCCTCAGAGGACAAGCCATATTTGGATATTTCCCCAGAAATATTGACTTGCACAAAAGCTTTAACTCGCAGTCCCAGAGCGGCTGCCTTCTTGTCCAATTCCTGAGCGAGCGATAAGCGGTCAAGCGAATGTATAAATTTAAATTTTCCAATCACATCTTTAACCTTATTCGTTTGGAGATGACCAATAAAATGCCACGTTCCCCGGTCACCCAACTTGCTCCATTTATCCGCAGCATCCTGCCAGCGATTTTCGCCCACATGCTCTAAGTCGCTATCCAGTACCGATGTCATTGTCGCCGCCGAAACATATTTGGTGACAGCGATCACATTAACTTCATCACGCGAACGTCCGCTTCGGGCACATGCCGCTTCTACACGGGCATTCACTTCTTTAATTCGTTCCTCCAAAGACACGGGAGGACTCACCTCTCTTCCAGACCAATCCAACTCGCCATTCTTCCTGTGACGCCGCCTTCTTTGCGATATGAAAAAAACAAATCGCTACGGCTACTCGTGCATAAGGTAGTACATTCGATATGGCTCGGCAATATTCCTGCTTTCATCATAATGTGTCGATTGCATTGTTTCAAGTCAAGTAGTGTTTTTCCGGTGGTTAAGGGAAAGTAAACAGAACCTTCCCATTTATCATTACCCGGGCAATCATACTCCAAAACCCGAATTTGGCTCATCACGTGCTCATCCACCTCATAGGATTCAGAACCAATGGAAGGACCAATAGCTGCTAGTATATCAGACGGCTGAGATCCATATTCGCTTTGCATGGTCTGTACCATTTTCAATGCGATTTCCGCAACGGTTCCCTTCCAGCCTGCATGCGCCAACCCAATCACACGGCGGACTGGATCACAAAAATATAATGGTACACAGTCTGCATAAAAGGACGTCAGCAAAATGCCAGGTACATTCGTCAAAAGTCCATCTGTGTCCTGAAAAGCGGATGCACGATCCATAAAGCCCCGCCCGCGATCAGCAGCCTTGACCACGGCAACATGATGACCATGAACCTGTTCACCGCACGTCCACGCTTCAGCAGCAAAGCCAAGCTGCTCAGCAATGAGCCGACGGTTACGAATAACTTGCTCGGGGTCATCCCCCACATGGAACGCACAGTTCAGACTAGCGTAGGGCACCTCACTGACACCGCCATGACGACCTGTAAAACCCGCTGTTAATCCCTGAACCTGCCGCTCCCAAGATTGAATATATAACAACTCCGGTACGGGACGTCCGCCATCTTTCATAAGCGCAGCCCCCGTAGCCTCGGTGTTCACTACAAATGGTTCCATTCATTCTCACCTCTACTGCCCAGTGTACCAAAAAGCCGCCGCCGTGTCTTCACAACACACTAAAATACGTAGATCTGCAAGTTCAGAAGCCCCGTCGGTCACTCCGCTCTTGACGTTCGATATACAACTTTTCCTCCCCTTCACCCGGCGGCTCATGCAATCCTTCCAGTCGTACAAGCACAACATCCGAACCAATTTTCACAATGTTGCGCCACGGAATGACCAACTCGCTTCCGCCTCCAAACCAGCCCATAAAACGACTGCTGCCTGGAACCACAATGGCTTCAATTTTCCCCTGCCGCACGTCAATCTCCAAATCACTGATTTGTCCCAGACGTCTTCCATCTACAATGTTAATGACATCCTTGGTTTGAAACTCGGAAATTTTCATTGCTCTTACTGACGTTTCCGGTGCACTCACACGCATCACATCCTTTATTTCACTATATGAGCGGAAGAGCCCAAAAAATGTCCTGTAAACGCAAAAACGATCCGGTAGGATCGTTTTTATCGCTGAATCATTCAAGCATTCATTTCATTAGGACTTTACATGTTTTTGCATTTGCTGTATAGCCGACTTCTCTAATCTTGAAACCTGGGCTTGAGAGATACCGATTTCGTCGGCAACCTCCATTTGCGTCTTTCCTTCATAAAAACGCATAGACAATATCATCTTTTCACGCTGGCCCAGGCGATGCATCGCTTCCCGCAGAGCGATTTCCTCAATCCATGAGACGTCTTTATTTCTGTCATCACTGATCTGATCCATCACATAGATTGGGTCGCCCCCGTCGTGATATATCGGCTCGAACAGCGAAACCGGATCCTGAATCGCATCCAACGCGAACACAACGTCTTCTTTGGGCACATTCAGTGCCTCTGAAATTTCAAAAATCGTTGGTTCTCGCGAGTTCAGATTCGTCAGACTGTCCCGCACCTGAAGCGCCTTATATGCAATATCCCGTAACGAACGAGATACACGGATCGGATTGTTATCCCGCAAATAACGGCGGATCTCTCCGATAATCATCGGCACCGCATAAGTGGAGAACTTTACGTTTTGCGAAAGGTCAAAATTATCAATCGCCTTCATTAGGCCGATACATCCTACCTGGAACAAATCGTCCACAAACTCTCCCCGATTGTTAAATCGTTGAATCACACTCAGGACGAGTCGGAGATTGCCGTTGACCAATTTTTCTCTGGCTGATCGTTCATTATTTTGCTGAAGTGATGTGAACAACTCGCGCATTTCTGCATTGGTTAATACCGGCAGTTTGGCGGTATCCACACCGCAAATTTCCACTTTATTTCGGGTCATCGTGTCTTACCTCCCAAGGAGCAACATTAATGTACATTATCTCCTGAGGGCATTTTTTTATTCGCCGTTTCCATCGCTTCCGGATATACCCATGCATTATACCATTTTATTGAATTCTTTTCGTAAGCGCTTTATAATTCGCTTTTCCAGACGCGAAATATACGATTGCGAGATACCCAACAGGTCAGCAACATCCTTCTGTGTCTTCTCTTCTCCGTCTTGTAAGCCGAAGCGCAGCTCCATAATCAAACGCTCTCGATCCGTCAACTTATCCAGTGCCTTATGCAATAATTTACGGTCCACCTGCTCCTCAATATTACGGTAAATGGTATCATTTTCCGTCCCCATCACATCGGAAAGCAATAATTCATTACCGTCCCAATCAATATTCAGAGGCTCATCAAAAGAAACTTCCGTTCTCGTTTTACTATTGCGACGCAAATACATCAAAATCTCATTCTCAATGCATCGAGACGCATATGTCGCAAGTTTGATTTTCTTCTCTGGATCAAAAGTGTTAACCGCTTTGATTAGTCCAATAGCACCAATGGATACGAGATCCTCAATGTTGATTCCCGTATTCTCAAATTTACGGGCAATATATACGACTAACCGCAAATTTCTTTCGATTAGCATCGACCGTACTGCTGCATCTCCAGAAGAAAGTTTCCCCAGCAAATATTCTTCTTCGTCTCTCGTCAGCGGTGGGGGGAGCGCCTCGCTGCCGCCAATATAATAAATTTCTTCACTTTTCAGCCCAAATAAAAATAAAATACGATAATATTGCAATTGCAACGCTAGCCTAATTTTCATCTTCAATTTCATCTGTTCCCACATATCATTCTCCCCCTTTTGAAAATAGTGCAATTCCAGCTGTGTTCCGCCCATTTCACCATTGGATATTTCTCGTCGCCTTCAAACATCATTTTGTGTTTATGCTCGTCATCCTGATTCCGTAAAATGCTCACTAAAATGTGCATCTCGTTTCTGGTTGGTATCAGCACTGCCCTCTTCTTGTGCCGTCACATCCGGGTGGATGATGGCACGATACTTACCCTCTGCTGACAATGTTCCCCCATCCAAGCCAATCAACACTCGATGATGTACAAAATGAGCCCCATTCATCACCACCTCTACTCGGTCTGGTTTGAGGGCGAGCATAAAGGAATGACTGCGGTTAATTCCACGATAGGGGACGAGACGAACACGATCCTGCCAGCTAAACGATTCGTCCCCCAGTTCCATCACCAGTTGGTCAGCATTACCCTCAGAACATTTTCGAAGCCAGGAGGCGGGCAAATACGATTCCCACAAGGCCGCCTCCATGACCATCACCGGGGTTCGGGTCAAAGGATCATAGAGCTGGTTACCTGTATCCAACAAGCCTGTACACTCAATATGATCTTGCCCAATCCACACCTGCACTTGTCCCAGAAACCCACTCATCCTTTCTGTGCGCTGCTTTGAGGACTGCACAATACGAAAGAAAAGCATCACTCCGCCAAATGCGCATAAAATAAACCAGAATGCGATTTTCAGTTCAAAAGACATTCCTCCCGAAGCGGTGTACCAGATACCATTAAACAATTCCCCCGTATTTTGGAGAAAATAATGCATCCCCAAAATACCACCTGCAGCTACAAAATTGATCATGTAAAAAGCACCCATTGTACGAAGATACTTTTGCATGCTGCCAAATCCAAAAGCCACCAGCAGCATTATGACCGATAATGCCAGTTTGATCAGGAACGTAAATAAAAAGGACAGTTCCGGCACAAACATCATGACCACGTACATTGCGCCGATTCCAGCTGAAGCCATCAACCTCCACCACACTGAACGGATTTTTCTCATCCAGGCGGTGACCATCAGCAGCACAGCATCAATGAACAAATTGGCCAAAAAAATCAAGTCTATATAAACAACCAAGGCTTCACCCGCCCAGCGTTTGCAGGATAGGCTTAAGTATAGTAGTCATGCTGTTCAAAGTCTGTCTAACGGTGGGGACGGTGACCGACTAATTTTGTCGGAAAGAGGAGAAGCGCCTGAACTGCAGGATGCGGAAAACAGAAAGAAGCCCGCATCTCCAAGGAGAATGCGGGCAGTCTGAATTGAAACTAGTTATCGTTATTATTATTGCGCGAACGGTTACGTAAGAATGTAGGAATGTCTAATTGGTCACTGCTTTGAGTGTTACCAAATGGACGCAAGTTAGGAGAGCCTTTTTCCGCCGATTCGGAAGTAGCCGGGTTGGCTGCCGGTTTACGTCCCGGTGCGGGTTGACTTGGCTTGCCTTCAAAGCCAGTGGCAATGACGGTAACCTTGATCTCTTCTTTCAACTCTTCGTCAATGATAGCACCGAAAATCATGTTTACTTCCGGATCGGAAGCCGATGTTACAATTTCAGCTGCCTCATTAACCTCATATAGAGACAGGTTGTTGCCACCAGTGATGTTCATAATCACACCACGAGCACCTTCAATGGATGTCTCCAACAACGGGCTCATGATAGCCTTGCGTGCTGCTTCAGCCGCACGATTTTCACCAGTTGCTTCGCCAATCCCCATCAAAGCGGAGCCACGCTCCGTCATAATCGTCTTAACGTCAGCAAAGTCGAGGTTGATTAGACCCGGTACAGCGATCAAATCTGAAATACCTTGTACCGCCTGACGCAGAACATTGTCTGCTTCACGGAATGCTTCCAACATTGGGGTTTTCTTATCCACAATTTCAAGCAAACGGTCATTCGGGATTACTATCAAAGTGTCTACTTTTTCTTTTAATCCCTCAATACCAAGTTCAGCTTGATTGGAACGCTTACGCCCTTCAAACGTGAATGGTCGGGTTACCACGCCCACAGTCAGCGCGCCGCATTCCTTGGCAATTTCAGCAATGACAGGAGCCGCTCCGGTTCCAGTACCGCCACCCATTCCCGCCGTTACGAATACCATATCCGCACCTTTGAGCGTATTCATAATGAGCTCACGCGACTCTTCAGCCGCTTTTTTACCCACATCGGGGTTAGCACCGGCACCCAGACCGCGGGTCAGCTTATCCCCAATTTGAAGCTTATGCTCAGACTTCGCTAAATGAAGTGCCTGGGCATCTGTATTGACTGTGATGAACTCCACACCCTGAACACCATTTTCGATCATTCGGTTAACCGCATTGCTGCCGCCGCCTCCGACGCCGATCACTTTAATTTGAGCCAAGCTCTCCATTTCAAAATCAAATTCCAACATACTATTCCATCTCCCCCTCAATGTGCATGGATGGCCCGTCCATGATTGGCATAATTAGCAATGAACGTTATATAAATTCACTGAACATATTTTTTAAGCGTTCAATCAACCCCTGCTTTTGCTCGCCTTCCGCAGCGGGACTACTGCTTTTGGTTCGGTTAGTCGGCTTCTTGGTACTTCCGCCACTGTTGCTAACGCTAGTCGATCTTCCGCGATAGTAACGAATAGCATTATGCAAGATTCCAACTCCGCTCGTGTAACCCGGATCCCTTACACCGATAAAATCAGGTACGGCGATCCTTACGGAAGCGGCCAGTTCGCTTTGTGCCACCTGAAGTACACCAGGCATGGAGACGGTGCCTCCGGTAAGTATATAACCTCCCGGAAGCTCTGTGTAACCCAAGCGCTTAACTTCCGCCTGAATGAGTTGAAAAATTTCCTGCACTCTCGGCTCAATAATAGCAGCCAAATCCTGCTGGTTGAACTCCTTATCCACGTTACTGCCGATACGCGTCACTTTAAAGACGACATCGGCTGCCGCATCATCATACCATGCGCAGCCGTACTTAAGCTTTACTTTTTCGGCTTGATCGGTAAGGGTTCTCAGTCCGTAGGCAATATCATTGGTTACAAATTCTCCACCAATCGGAAGTGTAGATGTGGCAACAATCGTTCCTTCCTGGAAAATAGCAACATTCGTAGAACCTGCACCAATATCCACCAGCACCGAACCCATCACCTTTTCATCCTTCGAAAGAGACAATTGTCCGGCTCCAAGAGGCAGCAAGACCAGATCTTTAATCCTCAAGCCGGCTTTCTCAACGCAGCGCAACAGATTATGTATCGGGGTCTTGCCTCCAGTAACAATCGTAGCCTCTACTTCGAGACGAACTCCAATCATACCGCGAGGGTCCTGAATGCCTTCAAGGCCATCCACGACATACTGCTTGGCTACCACGTCAATAATTTCTCTCTCCGGTGGTACAGCAATAACCTCAGCTGCCTTCAGTACACGCTCAATGTCCTCCTCACCGATTTCACGGTCCTCGTTGGACACGGCTACTACGCCATGACTATTTTGCAGGCCAATATGATTGCCTGAAATCCCCACATACACTTCTGTTATTTGAATACCAACCATGCGTTCTGCGTGATCCACGGCGTTACGGATTGATTGCACGGTTTGATCAATGTCTACAATTGCACCTTTGCGAATCCCTTCCGAGTCGGCAGATCCAACTCCAATAATATTAAAGGTTCCATTATTCATTTCCCCAATAATAGCCCGAACTTTGGATGTACCGATGTCCAAACTAACAATGATGTCATTGTTGCTCAAGTCTGTGGCACCTCCTGACTCCAAAATGAATTTCGTTCTTTAAACACACTCTGTACATATTCAACAAACTCCATGCTTTCCCTCTTTTTTCTACAAATTTTTTAGAAGCCAATTTATGGTTGCAGTCACATAAAAATTTGAAGAAAAAAGAAGGAGGCAAGTCTATTACCCATAAAATCAATTCTAGCATTTTTTCACATCACTGAGTAGTATCTTTTTCTTGGCCCTCTTCACTCGTATCCGGTTTGAACGGAACGTAGGAATCCGCCTCCAACATGGTGATCAAACCTGGATCTTCTGTTTCTAGCACCTGGTTCAAATAGCTGATTTTAGAATTCAGTAGAGAAACGGTTGTAATAACCTCAAACTGGGAACGTGTGTACATTTTGATGCGGTCCGGAAAAGAAGGAATCGGCGCGGGAATAATTTCTGAAATATCGGCTGTCCATTCCCCCGGAATGCGTGATAAAGCATCACACAGCTTCGCTTTGTACGGATCATCAGATTTCCATTTGGTCAAAATAGGCTTCTCAACGGCTATTCCGCTACTCCCCACGCCCACGCTTGTCCCGTTCGCTAGAATAGCACGAAGGCTCCCGTCACTCTGCAACTCGTAAGCGACCGTAGCAAACTCTTTAATGTGAATAGCAATAATCCCCGGAAACTGCTTGTCCACTGTGACTTGCTGTATCGATTGAATTTCCCGCAGTTTCTCAGAGATGTCGGATGAACTGACTCCGAAATACTGATCTCCAACAGCCAGACCGCTTCGATTAAGAAGCTGATCTCGGGTCGAAAATACATTACCATCAAAACGAATTTCAGAAACCCGACTCAACGAAGAACGGAAAAAGAGAACAGCAAGCAGTACGATAAACAACAAAATGAGAAGAATAGCAATCTTCCGGCTTGTACTTTTTTTCGTTCTGTTCTTTTTAAGAACAGGTATTTGAGCATTTGGCATAGCTTCTCTCCACAAAAGCCTTTTGTCCCCCCGTTAACGGAGGGACATTACAGGCATTAATTTACGAAATCCAGCTGCTCCGGCACCGGAGACTGACGGCTCATTCGGGCACCCAGTCCCTGGAAAAGACGTTCGATTCGGTCATACCCTCTGTCAATATGATGAACCTGCTCGACAATGGTACATCCTTGAGCCGCTAGACCCGCTATGACCAGCGCAGCCCCTGCCCGCAGATCGGTAGCCTCTACCGTAGCCCCGTACAGACGAGAAACTCCTCTTATAAAAGCAGCATTTGCATCAACCGTAATATCAGCACCCATTACATTTAGTTCATCTACATGTTTGAATCGGCTTTCGAAGACGGTCTCTTTCATGACACTGAATCCGTCCGCCAAGGAAAGCAGAACCATGACCTGAGATTGCAAATCCGTCGGAAAAGACGGGTAAGGGGAGGTAACGATCCTTTCCACTGCTTTGGGACGACTCATACAACTTACGGTCATTATATCATTCAAGATGCCGATTTGAACACCAGCCCGCCTGAGGACATGAATCAGAGCAGACAAGTGGGATGGATTGCAGTGGGTCAGCGACACACTTCCTCGTGTAGCTGCAGCTGCGATCATAACCGTTCCAGCTACTATGCGGTCAGGAATGACCTCATACGTACACGGATTGAGGCGACTGACCCCCGTAATTGTAATCGTGTCGGTTCCAGCACCGATAATGCGGGCTCCCATGGCATTCAAGAAGTTTTGTAGATCCTGAATTTCCGGTTCCCTCGCTGCATTGGTGATCGTTGTTCGTCCTTCAGCCAACGCAGCGGCCATCATAATATTTTCCGTTGCACCTACACTCGGGAAATCCATGTGGATGTCCGAGCCGATTAGCTTGTGGGCTCGAAATGTAATTTGCTCGTCTTTTTCCTCTATCTCTGCGCCAAGAGCTTTTAAGCCCTCTAGGTGAAGATCAATTTTGCGCTCGCCTATGGCGCAGCCTCCGGGCTGGTAAATGGAAACTTCTCCATATCTGGCGAGCAGCGGTCCCATCAGAAAGATAGATGAGCGCATTTGCTTCATCAAATCTTCTGGAATTTGGAACGTTCGGACGGACGACGTATCCACGTATACCGTTTCCTCTTCATGTCGGCATGTACAGCCGAGTCTTTCAAGGATGTGCAGCATGACCTTAATGTCTAAAAGATGGGGCACATTCCGAATTTCTACCTTACCTTGTGCTAGTAAGCTCGCTGCAAGAATAGGTAGTGCCGCATTTTTTGCCCCATGGATACGTATGGTGCCTGACAGGGGACGGCCTCCCTCAATCACCAATTTGTCCAATGTATCACCTCCGAGTTTACCGCTCACCCACTACGAAAACCTCCGGAACTAGCTTGATGCCGGTTTGAGATGATATTGTACTTTGAATATGCTTCATTAGGGTAAGCACGTCCTCTGCTGTCGCTTGACCGGTATTTACAATGAAATTGGCATGCTGTACAGATACCTCTGCGCCTCCCGCCTTCAAGCCCTTGAGACCTGCGCTCTCAATAAGACGAGCAGCATAGTCTCCTGGAGGATTACGGAATACGCTTCCTGCACAAGCTAACTGTAACGGCTGGGTCAGCCGGCGGCGGTCTTTAAAAGCCGCAAGTGCTGCTGAAATTTCCTCGCGGTCGCCCCGCTTCATCCGAAACACTGCCTCTGTCACCATTCCACGTTGCTCATGCAACACGGAGTGACGATAGCTGAAATGCATATTCTCGGCATCGTACACAACCAATTCCCCTGTATCCAGCACAATCTCAGCGGACTGGAATATTTGTGACACATCAGACCCATGGGCACCGGCGTTCATGTAGACAGCCCCACCGACTGATCCTGGGATACCACCAGCAAATTCAAGGCCGGACAGGCCCTGCTTGCTGGCCATAACGCACAGTTTGACCAGTGAAACGCCTCCTCCAGCAACGATCTGTTCATCTTCAAAATGAACATAATCAAATCCTGGCCCCAGCTTGATCACAAGTCCCCGTATCCCTTTGTCAGAGACGAGCATGTTGGAGCCCCGACCCAACTGCATCCAGGGAATTCCGTGCTCGCTAGCCAGCTTCAATACTCTTGCCAGCTGCTCTTTGGTATCCGGGATGACAAGTGCATCCGCAGGGCCTCCAATCCTCCATGTCGTATATTTGGACAGCGGCTCATGCTCCAGCACTTTTCCGATATCATGCTCCGCTAATAATGGCATCCATTGCTGCATTGTACTGAAACCTCCTTGTTGCTTGCCCCGCATGGTTATAAGGCTCTCACCTGACAACCGGCAGCCTGAGTGATGGTCACAATCTATAGGGTATCCTATGTAAATACCATCCGGTGTGTGACAACCGCCCAATTCTGCGCTGCAGACTACCTTTTATGGGCAAGACGTTCCATTTCTTTTACTAAAATATCTGCTGAGTCAGGCTTGCCAAGCGCAGACGCCGACTCTGCCATACGACTCCGCCATGCCTCATCCTTCATAATTCCCGCTATAGATTGAAACAGGGCCGGGCCACTCAGTTCCTTTTCTACAATCATGACGGATGCGCCTGCCTTTTCAAGTGTACGAGCATTAGCCTCCTGATGGTTATTCGTCACATTAGGTGATGGGATCAGAATGGACGGAATGCCCAACGATGTGATCTCTGCCAAGAAGGACGCACCTGCGCGATTAACAATTAATGAGGTACAAGCCAGCACCTCTGGCATATTGTGAATATAGGGAAGCACGTGTAGATGATTGGGCAATGAGCCGATCTGATTCCGTATGCTATCCAGCGTTTGCTCATAATAAGATTCACCGGTTACATATACAAAATGGACGTCTTTCAGTTGCGAAAGTTGCGGAGCCATTGCAATCATGGCGTCATTAATGGCCTTCGCTCCCCTGCTGCCACCGACCACAAGGACGACCGAGCTGTTCATCGGAACCCCAATAGTAGCAAATCCCCGATCCCGGTTAGCCAAACGAACTGTTGTAGCACGCGGGTTCCCGGTGTACAGTACATTTTTAGCTTTGGGGAAAGCTCCTTCTGAGCCTTCAAAACTAACAGCCACTGTATCCACATAGCGACTCAGAAATGTATTAGTCAGCCCTGGAATTGCATTTTGCTCATGAATAATGCTGGGAATTCCCAACTTGGAAGCTGCATAAACGACGGGACCGCATACATATCCCCCCGTGCCAATAACGACATCTGGCTTAAATTTCTTTAATAATGCTTTGGATCTGCGAACCCCTTTGAAAAAGCGCATGATCGTTTTTATATTTTCCACAGACAAGCTGCGACGAAATCCTGTGATATCAATAGCCTCAAATGGAATTTTTTCCTGAGGAACCAACTTGCTTTCGAGTCCTCGTTGACCGCCAATGTATAAAAATTCAGCGTCCGAATCAATCTCTTCGCACTGTCTGGCTACGGCCAGCGCCGGATAAATATGCCCTCCGGTGCCGCCGCCGCTCAACACGACGCGCATAAACGTTCACCTCGCATAACGTGATAAATTTAGTAAAATGCCCAGAGCAGTTAGCATTAAGGTCAGAGAAGAACCTCCATAGCTGATTAAGGGCAGTGTTATTCCTGTCACCGGCATTAAACCGATAACGACCCCAATATTAATGACGACCTGTACCGCGACCATTGCGACAATACCCACCGCAAGCAAACTACCATAGGTATCCGGAATGGTTATAGCGACACGCATTCCTCTCCACACGAGAACCAAAAAGAGCCCCAACACCGCCATTCCACCGATAAAGCCAAGCTCCTCCGCCAAAATGGAAAAAATAAAATCAGTCTGCGGCTCAGGAACGTAGCTATATTTTTGTCGACTCATGCCAAGCCCCAAGCCCGCTAGGCCGCCAGGACCAATCGCATATAGCGATTGAATAATTTGATAACCTGCGCCAAGCGGATCGGACCAAGGGTCCAGAAAAGCGGTGATGCGCTGGAGCCGATAAGGTGCAGCTGCAATCAGTGCAGCAAGCCCTGCTGCTCCCGACAAAGCCAGCAGACCGAGATGCTTCATACGCGCGCCTGCCGTAAATACGATGAGCATGGACGCTCCCATCATTACCGTGCCAGTGCCCAAATCGGGCTGGAGCATAATAAGCCCAAAAGCCAGTCCCATGAGTCCAAGCGGGGGCAACAGGCCGCGCGTAAAAGAGCTAATATCATAGTCAGGACGACTGAGCCAACGAGCGAGAAAAAGAATCATACCCAGCTTCATAAACTCGGAAGGCTGAATGCCGAAAGAGCTAATACCGAGCCAGCTTCGTGCCCCGCCTCTTACTACACCAATGCCGGGAATTAATACGGCAACCAGCAACGCTAGACAGATCAACAACACAACCTTGGCATATTTCTGCCAGATCCGGTAGTCCGTTCTGGCAGTAAAGTACATCGCTACAAGACCGAGCCCTGCAAACAGCAATTGCCGCTTTACAAAATAGTAGGAGTCCCCGTACTCGTGAAAAGCGAGGACGGCGCCCGCACTGTATACCATAACCATGCCGATGGCTAATAAGCTTAAAATACAAACGAAAAGCCATAGATCCGGCGCTGGACGAGATTGCTTCATCAGGAGGCCACCCCTTGCAAAAAAGTAGGGGCTTATCCAACCCCCCTACTTACAATTTATGCGCCGCCTCTTTAAAAATACGTCCACGCTCTTCATAGGATCGGAACATATCCCAGCTTGCACAGGCGGGTGAGAGTAATACTACATCTCCCGTCTCAGCAAATTCAGCAGCCTTGTTCACAGCCTCCACGAGCGTAGCGGCGGCATCCTCCCCATTATCGACGACCTTGACATGCTCTATTCCGGCCTGCTGGGCCCGCTCAGCCAACTTATGCCGTGTCTCACCCAAGAGCACAACGGCTTTCACACCTTCCTGCAAGGAAGGTACGAGCTCTGTATAATCAGAACCGCGATCCAATCCTCCGGCAATGAGTACAATGGGTTGCTTAAAGGAAGATAAGGCCATCATTGTTGCTTTCGAATTGGTTGCTTTGGAATTATTGTAATAAGCTACACCAGCGTGTTCTAAAACATATTCAAGCCGATGTTCGACGCCGCGAAAAGTACTTAATGGTTCCGCCAAATTCGCTGGTTCTGCGCCTGCAGCAATGGCGATTGCGCAAGCAGCAAGAGCATTTTCTACGTTAAAACGACCCGGAAGTCCAATCTCAGCTACGCCTATAATGGGATGCAGCACACCATTTCCATCGCGGTATACGATGCTACGTTCAATATCGTCCGTCACATCCGGTATGTATGGCGGGTCAGCAAACAACCCTTCCTGCAAACGTTCTGTCATAGAGAACGGAAGCAGCTTCGCTTTTATATAGGGTACGAGCTCCCGGCAGACGGGGTCATCCCAGTTCACCACCGCAGTATCCGCCGCCGTTTGATTGGCAAATAGACGCGCCTTGGATGCAACGTAGTCCTCCATGCCTCCGTGGTAGTCCAAATGGGTCTCAGTTACATTGAGCAGGCAGGCCACAGCGGGCTTGAAATCCTTTGTTCCTTTTAACTGAAAGCTGCTCAGCTCCACAACCATCCACTCGTCCGACTTGGCGTCCACAGCCGCCTCACATAAGGGCGTACCGATATTACCAGCCACGATTGGATTCATGCCGGATGCCTCCAACAGCTTGCCTACCCAAGTGGTCGTGGTCGTCTTTCCGTTGGAGCCAGTAATTCCGATGATCGGAGCTTTACATAGATGGTAGGCGACCTCAACCTCGGTCACGACCTCAATGCCGAGCTCGACAGCTTTCTGTACGGGAGGAGCCGTATAAGGAATCCCTGGATTTTTGACAACCAGCTTCACTCCAGGATGAATTAGCCCCTCTGGGTGACCCCCGCATAAAACGGAAATTCCCAAAGCCTCTAATTCAGAAGCTTCGGGACATTGTTCCCTATCTTTTTTATCATTGACTGTCAGCTTGGCTCCGGCCTGGTGCAGCACCTTGGCAACTTGCACGCCGCTTTTGGCCAGCCCGATAATGACGACTTCCTGATCTCTGTATGCGTCTGGATGGTTCATTTGTCTACAACCCCTTGTTGAGATAAAGTCCGAGTCCTGCCAACAACAGTCCTACAGCCCAGAATGTAATAACTACGCGCCATTCGGACCAGCCGGACAGCTCGAAATGATGATGAATCGGGCTCATTTTGAAAATACGCTTGCCACGTGTTTTAAAAGAAGCTACTTGCAAGACCACGGACAGCATTTCAATTACGAATACACCACCGATAATGAGGAACAAAATTTCGCTTTTCGTAACGATGGCAATGGCACCTATGGCGCCGCCGATTCCCAGCGAGCCTGTGTCACCCATAAACACCTTGGCAGGATGAGCATTATACACGAGAAATCCGAGTACAGCGCCAATCATAGCCGCTGAGCATACTGCTGCCGGAAGCGAGGTCGCCTGAATCGCGACAATGGCATAAGCAGCAAAGGCAATGGCACTTGTACCGGACAGCAGCCCGTCCAGCCCATCCGTGAAATTGACAGCATTGCTAATCGCCAGCATCATGATAATGATGAACGGATAATAAAACCAGCCGCCCCAATCAAAAGACCATGACGTTCCAGGGATGCCGATCGCAGTACTATGATCATTACTAAGCAGAAGCCAGCACATGATCGCGCCAAACAATAATTGCCCAAACAGCTTTTGACGCGCCGTCAGACCTAACGAGCGTTTGAATACAATCTTGATATAGTCGTCCAAAAAGCCGATCAGCCCAAAACCGAGCGTAGCAACCAGCAGAACGTAAAAGTCCGTATTTTTGATAGCTGAAAACTTAAGAAAGGTCAGCGTAAAAGCCACCAGAATCACGATACCGCCCATTGTAGGCGTACCTATTTTTTTAAGATGGCTTTGTGGCCCGTCATCCCGGACCTGCTGGCCGAATTTCATTCGCCGCAGCAGCGGAATGAGCAGTGGAGCGGCAATGACCGCCAATATAAACGATACGACGATCGTCAGCAGTAATAATTGAATATCCATGGGAGTCTCCCTCTCGTCAACATCAGTTCTGTAGCGGACCGTTTTTCAGCGCATCCACAATTTCTTCTAGTCGCATCCCTCTGGATGCCTTAACCAGCACAATATCATTGGCGTGGAGATGAACCTGCAAATGCTGGATCAGCTCTTGCTTATCTGTATAAGCGTGCACGTTAGCAGTTGGCATCAACCCTTGCGCACCCTGCGCAATCGAAGTGCCTAGCACACCGTAGGTAAACAGTACTTCTACGTCGTGCTTTGCCGCGAAAATTCCAATTTCCTCATGGAATTGCTTTTCCTCAGGTCCCAGCTCCAGCATGTCACCAAGCACGGCGATTTTACGTCCGTCCGTTTTATACGCAGACAACGTCTGAATTGCAGCCTTCATTGAAGCCGGACTGGCATTATAAGCGTCGTTTAGCACGGTAAGTCCATTAGGACAGTTCACGACCTCAATGCGCATGCCCGTCAGCTTTAAAGACGACAACCCTTTACGTATATGGTCTACATCGACATTGAAATGACGCGCTACCGCCAGTGCTGCCAAACCATTTACAACATTGTGCTGTCCAAGCAAGGGAAGCCGGAAAGCCTCTTTGCCAGATTGGGCTGTTATAAATAAGCTGCCTTCTCCATCGGAAGTGATTTCAGTTGGATAGTCATCGTTGCCTGCAGCTAGCCCGAACGTAAACAATTTTAAACCTTCAGGCTTGACCGTTTCAGACTCCTCCAACACTTGTGAAAGCAGTGGTTCATCCCCGTTGTAGATCAGCAAACCACCGGGCTTAAGGCCACTTGTGATCTCCAACTTTGCACGAGCGATTTCCGCACGAGAACCAAGCTGCAGCAAGTGCGATTCGCCTATGTTCGTTATGATAGCTACATCTGGTTGGGCAATATTAGCCAGCAGACGAATCTCTCCACGTCCACTCATGCCCATCTCCAGAATGAGAATATCTGTATCCTGCGGCATGGACAGTACAGTTAAAGGCAAACCGATATGATTGTTATAATTCCCTTCGGTTTTGTGTACTTTAAAGATCGTGCCCAGCAGAGCGTTTACGATGTCTTTCGTTGTCGTCTTGCCGTTGCTTCCCGTGATCCCAACGACAGAAACGCCGGTTTCGCGTAAGTATGCAGCTGCTAGATGCTGCAGGGCTTCTAACGTATCCTCTACCTCAATAGCGTTCTCAACCGGAGGTGCCCCATGATCCTTTTGCCATAAAAATGCAGCTGCACCAGCCTCGCTTACGATCTGCTGCACATAATTATGCCCATCAAACCGTTCGCCCACGAGTGGAACAAACAACCCTTGGCTCTGCGGCCTGCGAGAATCTGTAAAAACGCCTTCGACCATCTGTTCGGTGTCCGCTTCTCCGTGAAGTATTCCTCCACACATAGATGCAATCTGACCGATTGTTCTTTTCATCACTTGGATAAACCCCTTATCGCTTCTTTGGCTACGATGCGGTCATCGAATTCATGCACCGTTTTTCCGATCAACTGGTAAGTCTCATGACCTTTTCCCGCAATCAATACTACATCGTCAGGGCTTGCCATTTCAACAGCTTTATGAATTGCAGTTCTGCGATCCACGATCAATTCGTATCGTTCTGCGGGTACACCTTCGTCGATCAACCCTTGTTCGATGTCTTTCAAAATCACTTTCGGGTCCTCTGTTCGCGGATTGTCGGAAGTAATAAACGAGTGATCGCTGTAACGCGCAGCAATTTTCCCCATCAATGGGCGTTTCGTACGATCTCGGTCGCCGCCGCATCCAAATACACACCATACTTTACCGACCGCAAATTCCTTTACGGTGCGAAGGACATTTTCCAATCCGTCCGGTGTATGGGCATAATCTACAATAACAGCAAAGGGCTGACCCGCATCTACAGGCTCTACCCGCCCATCTACGCCTGCAATAGACTCTAGACTGCGCTTGATATCCACCAACGAGATTCCTTCCAGCAAAGCAGCGGTAATGGCCGCCAGTGCGTTGTACACATTGAACTTGCCTACCATTCGAAGCTCAATATCGGTATCTCCTTTAAAAGTAGACACATGAAAGGAGGTTCCCTTGGAACCTATAGTTATACGAGATGCCTGCACATCAGACTCCTTTTCCACGCCGTATGTAATCACTTGGACCGCAGTTTGAGCCTGCAAATAGGAAGAAGCCGGATCGTCTGCATTCAGAACAGCATATTTGCTATCGGATGCATCCCGCGAGAAAGCATTTCCCAACCTAGAGAATAAAAGTCCTTTTGCAGCACGGTACTCCTCCATTGTGTTGTGGTAGTCCAGGTGGTCCTGCGTCAGGTTTGTAAATATAGCGGTGCGAAAATCAGTTCCTTTGACGCGGCCCTGCTCCAACGCATGTGAGGATACTTCCATGACACAGCATTGAACCCCCTGCTCTGCCATATTTCCGAGATAACGTTGCAGTTCCACCGCTTCGGGCGTAGTGCCAGACATTGGGTAAGACTGACCACCGTAACGCATTTGAATCGTACCAATCAGTCCGGTGTTCACCCCCGCATCCTTCATGATCTTTTCAATCAGATAAGTTATCGTTGTTTTACCGTTGGTTCCGGTTATTCCGATCATGCGCATGCGTCGGCTCGGTGAATCAAACATATAATCTGCCAAAACCGCCATGGCATGTCGTGCATCCTTAACTACAAGCTGCGGAACAGGTACATCCAGTTCACGTTCAACGACCAAAGCTGCCGCCCCGGACGCAATTGCCTGCTCAGCATAGTCATGTCCGTCCACTGTAAAACCTGGCAAACACAGAAATAAATCCCCCGGTTGCACTCGACGTGAATCCGCCCCGATTCCTCGGCAATCCACTGTACCGTCACCCACCACACGGGAGACGGCCAGCAGTGAAGCCAATTGTTGAAGCTGCATCTTTCATTCCTCCATTGCTCTCTCGTTATTCATAGTATGGTATAAAATGAACCTATCAATCCCCCATGTAAATACGGATCGTTGATCCCCGCTCCAATCTGGAGCCCGGCTTCGGCGCCTGACTCACGACCGTCTTGCCTGACCCAGATTTCACGAGCATAAAGTTCATATTCATATCTTCGTACAAATCAGCTGCAGTGGCACCTACTAGATCAGGTACCGTTTCGATCGGATTTTCTCCATATTTGTACTCTTTGGCAATTTGATTGGTGCGGGGCGGTATTTTCAAGGCAATCAGCGCGTCCTTTAAAATATTTTGCACGATTGGCGCAGCAACCACCCCGCCGAATTGAATGCCCTTCGGGTTATCGACAGCGGTATAGACGACGATTTGCGGATCATCCGCCGGCGCAAAACCAATAAAGGATACAATATGCTCCGAGGAAGAATAACGTCCGTTAATCACCTTTTGTGCCGTCCCCGTTTTACCTCCTACCCGGTAGCCTTCAATGAAAGCAGGACGACCTGTACCTTTAGCAACGACGCTCTCCAGCGCTTCTCTTACCTGTCGGGAGGTGTCCTCTGAAATGACCCTACGTACTAGTTCTGGTTCTACTTTTTCCAGCACTTTTCCGGTTCCCGGCTGAACCCAACCTTTTGTAATATGAGGCTTATAAAGATTACCGCCATTGATTGCCGCCGATACTGCCGTTACCTGCTGGATCGGAGTGACAGACACCCCTTGACCAAAAGCGGTTGTCGCCAGTTCTACAGGACCGACCTGAGGTAGCTTGAACAAAATGCCGTTGCCCTCACCAATCATGTCGATCCCCGTTTTGCTGCCGAATCCGAAATTGCGAATGTACTTGAACAGTGTTTCTTTACCTAGACGTTGGCCCAATGTTACAAAACCGGGGTTGCAAGAATTCTCCACCACTTGAAGGAACGTTTGGCTTCCATGTCCGCCTTTTTTCCAGCAACGCAGGCGTGCTCCACCGACTTCAATATATCCCGGATCAAAAAAACGGTCATTTTTGAGATTGACCTTCTTTTCTTCCAAGGCAGCCGCCAGTGTAATAATTTTGAAAGTAGACCCAGGTTCATATGTCATCCAGATAGGCAGATTTCGATTAT
The DNA here is from genome assembly GCF_038005565.1 of Paenibacillus sp. FSL R10-2748. Classification (NCBI taxonomy): domain Bacteria; kingdom Bacillati; phylum Bacillota; class Bacilli; order Caryophanales; family Paenibacillaceae; genus Paenibacillus; species Paenibacillus sp. FSL R10-2748. The sequence continues at coordinate 603,091 of NZ_JBBOTK010000004.1, read as the reverse complement.
AGATTTCAGGCGCATACTGCTTGTATAGTGCTGGCTCATAGCTTGGTCGTCCAGCCATGCCTAATATTTCACCCGTCTTGGGGTTCATAGCAATAGACAACGCGGACTTCGCCTGAAATTTGACCATGGCTTGGTCAAGCTCCCGTTCCATAATGGACTGCACAGACTTATCAATGGTTAATTGTAAATTCAGTCCATCCTTCGGTTCAATGTATTTTTCAGAAGAACCAGGCATCAGACGACCACCTGCATCTGATAAATACGCAATGCTTCCGTCGATTCCCCGAAGCTTACTGTTTTGCTGCTTCTCTACGCCTGTCAGCCCTTGATTATCAATTCCTGTAAACCCAAGAATATGAGCCGCTAGATCACCATAAGGATAATAACGTTTGTTGTCTTCAGCAACAACGATACCCGGCAGCTTCAAATCACGAATTTGCTGCGCTTTCTCCATCGTAATTTTTCGTCCGCCGGGCTGAAGTTTTTGGCTTGCTGTTCGTTTGGTAATCAGCTTGAGCACTTTATCCTCACTCATATCCAGCAAGGGCGCCAGCCTGCGTGCCGTTTCTTCCGGCTTCTTAATTTGCACTGGTATCGCCATGACTGTCGGCGAACTGACATTGTAGGTCAGCGCCGTACCCTGCCGATCCAAAATTTCGCCGCGCTTGGCGGCAAATGGAATATTGCGGCGCCACGAATCCTCAGCCTTGGCCGAGAGCTCGCCTCCTTTACCCAATTGAACATAGGCGAGCCGGATCGACAAGGCCGCAAACAGTACAAATAATCCCATTAGCCCCCATACCAGCCTCCGCCGCATGGTCACGTTAGATTTTTTCAAACGCGCTCCCTCCGTTCCTCAAATACTCATGACATGTCTTACCTCATGAATATTCAAAAGAACGGACATTAGAACAAGCTATCAGTTATCCTCGCCTTTAATCGCAGCAGCACTTTTCTCATCTGCAACAGCAGATATTCCTCCCTTAGGAGCTCCCGCGTCTGTTCCAGCATCAGCAGTAGTACTGGATTCGGTTTTAGTATCGGCCTCCGTTTTTGTTGCGCTGCCGGTCTGGTTAGCTGCAACTCCATTGGTCGAGTCCTGTGTTTCCTCCGGTTTCACTCCGGTCACCGTTTCTTTGGCCGGCTGAAGCGTCACGCTGACGATCCGCTTTCCATTTACCATTTGCGCCTTTTGAGAGACAACATAACCTTCGCCGCTTACCTGCACACCAACCTTCATAAGGGTCAGAACTTGAAGTGTGTCACGCAACGAAACACCTGTAAAATCAGGAATAGTCATGTTGGCACTATCCTCAGTCAGCAAGTAAATGCGTTGTCCGGGTTTCATTTTGACGCCTGCTTCAGGATATTGGCGAACAATTTTGGAGCCTTTGCCTACCGTTTCATAGGCAATTCCCTGTTTGAGCAATGCATTTTGCGCATCTTTCTTCACCTGACCAGTTAATGTTGGTACCGTTGGCAAATTCACTGTTTTTACAACAGCGCCACCTGATTTATTCGTTTTAGTTCCCGTTTTTGGGACCCCCATATATTGCAACGATTGGGATACGATTTTTTTAAATACAGGCGCTGCTGCTGTACCGCCGCCTACTGATTTGTTAGGTTCATCCATAACAACCAAAACAGCTATTTTCGGATCATTTACTGGTGCAAAACCTATAAAGGACACGACATCCTTCGAATGGTCATATACTTTTCCGACGACCTTCGTCGCTGTACCTGTTTTACCAGCTACACGATATCCGTCAATATAAGCAAGGCGTCCCGTACCAATTTCTTGGTCAGATACGACCTGCTCCAGATAGCTGCTTGTCTGGACTGCCGATTCCCGAGTAATCACTTGGCGGACTTCCTTCGGTTGAATCGTCTGAACTTCGCCTGTATCTGGGTTCATGATTTCTTTCACCAGATGAGGTTGCATCAGCTTCCCCCCGTTAGCAATTGCCGAGATTGCAGCTACCTGCTGGATTGGCGTTACCTGAACACGTCCGTGTCCATACGAAGCCGTTGCCACCTCGGATTTGTACTGGGTATGGAAAGTAATAGCTCCGGTAGACTCACTCGGAAGATCAATGCCTGTTTTCACGCCGAATCCAAAGTTATTAATATATTTCTTCAGCCTTTCGCCACCCAACTTATCCAGTCCCAGATGGACGAAACCGACGTTACTTGAGCGCTTGACTCCCTGAAGATAGGTTAACGTTCCCCAGTTACGGCTTACATCACGAATATCCCAGCCTCCGACCCGAATCATACCAGATTGGTAAGATTCATTTGGATTAAACACCTTTTCTTGGACCGCAGCTGCCAAGGTGACAATCTTAAACGTGGAGCCAGGCTCGTAGATAGATTGAGTAGCATTATTACGGAAATATTCCAAGGGTGTACTCCCATATGTATTGGGATTAAAATTCGGATAAGTTGCCATACCGAGAACATCCATCGTCTGAGGATCAGCAGCTACAACAGTCATCGTTTTCGGGTTGTATTTTGCAATAGCTTCCTGCATGGCATCCTCTATATAATACTGAATCGTATCGTCAATCGTCAGCTTTAAATTTTTACCATTTTGTGCCGGCTCATAGACACTTTCCGATCCTTGAAGAGGAACTCCCTTCCGATCCCGCTGATACAGAAGCTTTCCAGCCGTCCCCGAGAGCTCTTTATTATAATAAGCTTCCAACCCCATACCTGCTGTGCCATCTTTTCTTTGATAGCCAAGAACATGGGAAGCCAGCTTATTTTCCGGATAATAGCGTTTGGATTCTTGAACGGTGTCCACAGCTCCAATTACTTCATACTTATCCTTCAAATACTCTTTGAACGTATCCACTTGTGCCTTGACCTCAGGATCTACCTTCCAGCCCCCATTACGAATCTCGCGATTTTTTAAGTAGTTCCCCTTTTTATCCTTTGCAGAAAGATGTCCTCTCAGCTCATCCTCAGGCGTTTTGAGTAACTGGTGCAGCTTAGCTACAACCTCATTCTCCAAATCATACTCCTGAATGATACTAGGATTGACAACTACCGTATAAGCCGGTGCATCCGTAGCCAATACGTTTCCTTTACGGTCCGTAATGGTTCCACGCTTGGGCTGAATCACCTGATCTCTTTCTACTTGATTAACTACCAGGTTATGCCAGTACTCCCCACTCACAACTTGAATCCAAAATACCTTAAGTAGCAGAACAAGAAAAAAGAGGGTAATACATCCCCCTATTAGCAGTGTGCGAAGCTTTATTCTTTTGACCATAGCTCAAACCTCTCTGCAAAAAAATGTACGTCAGAGCATAGCTTGATGCTATGCCCTTAACTATTTGGCAGCCTGCTTTTCCACACGAATGGGCTCTCTTGTTGGTTCGATATATCCCTGTTCCTTTGCAGTCGGCACGATCTGATTTTCCAGACGCTCCTTTTGAATCTTCAGTTGGGCGATATTGGTCTGTAATTTGGAAATGTCCTTGCTTGCCGTATTAATCGAATAATTGATTTGATAAATGTGAGCGTACCTGCTAATCAACATACCAGCAATGACAATGCACGCTACAAGTGTCAATAGATACAGCAGCTTTTCTCGAATCGGCAGCTCTCTGCGGCGTGTAACGACTTTGGTGGTCTCACGATACCGTTGTTGCTGAACCTGTTCCTGACGGGCTCTTTCTTTTACAGCCAAATTACCGCGTGTATAAGCCATGTCGCCTCTCCTTCTCCATTAAATTTACAATTTCTCGGCAACTCTCAGCTTCGCTGACCGGGACCGTGGATTAAGCTCCAGTTCCTGCTCTGACGCCATAATCGGCTTACGATTCACCAGCTTCAGATCGCCTTCCATTTTGTCCTCCAAAATAGGCAAATCAGACGGATAGATGCTTTTCGCCAAATACTCCTTGAAAATATGCTTGCATATCCGATCCTCCAGAGAATGGAATGTAATGACCGAAATTCTGCCTCCTGGAGCCAGACATCTTATTGCCTGATGCAAAGTATCTTCCAGTGCACCCAACTCATCATTCACAGCAATCCGCAAAGCCTGGAAACTGCGTTTAGCCGGATGTCCCCCGGTTCTGCGTGCCGCAGCCGGAATTCCTTCTTTGATAATATCGACAAGTTCCCCTGTTGTGTGAATAGGCTTGTTCAATCGACGTTCAATCATGATCTTTGCGATCCGCCGTGAAAACTTCTCTTCTCCGTAATGAAACAAAATACGCGCAATCTCTGCTTCCGACCATTCATTGACAATTTCGTAAGCCGTAAGCGAGCTACTCTGATCCATCCGCATATCAAGCGGTGCATCATGATTGTAGCTAAATCCCCGTTCCCCCTCATCGAACTGGGGCGAGGATACACCCAGATCGAACAAAATACCCTGGACTTGCGGGACGCCGTCTTTTTCGGGCAATCCCAGCTCGGTCAGCTTGTCCTGCAAGTGGCGGAAGTTGGATTTCACTAATGAAATCTTTCCTTCATAGGCTGACAGCTTCTCTCGCGCATTGTTCAATGCCCAGTCGTCCTGATCAAAGGCAATGAGCCTTCCCTCAGGGCCAAGCTGTGATGCAATGACGGAACTGTGTCCTGCCCCTCCCAACGTGCAGTCCACATAAATCCCGTCCTGCCTGATGTTTAGTGCCTGTGTTGCTTCTTCTTTGAGTACGGTAATGTGGTGAAACAAACGGCTGACCTCCTAAATTACAATTCAAAGTTGAAATCAACCAATTTCTCAGCAATGTCGTTAAATGCTTCTTCTGATTGGTTGAAATATTGCTCCCAAGTATGCTTGCTCCAAATCTCTACACGGGTGGACACTCCCAATACGACGCACTCTTTAGTAAGCTTGGCGTATTCGCACAAATTCCCCGGTAAATTTACCCTGCCCTGTTTGTCCAATTCGCATTCAGTCGCCCCCGAGAAAAAAAAACGGGTAAACGCCCGCGCATCGGCCTTCATCAGAGGCAGTGCTTTAAGTTTTTTCTCCATGACAGCCCACTCATCCATGGGATACACGAAGAGGCATTGGTCCAGCCCGCGGGTAACCACGAACGAGGCACCGAGAAGTTCACGAAACTTGGCCGGTACAGTAAGCCGACCCTTCTCATCAATGCTATGTTGGAACTCCCCCATAAACATTGGTTTCGTCACCCCTTACCCCATTCTCCCACTTTGGCCCACTTTCCACCACCTAAGCATAATAGATTCGCTTTAAAAAATCAAAGACCTCTTTTTCATTACCAAAAAGTGATAGAAGCCGGATCCATACCCTTATGTCTGTTATTGTAGCCCTGCGTCACAAGATGCAAAAAAGCCCCTTACCCCATGAAGCCGGCCCCCGACAATATGCATCAGGTTTCGAAACAACACGGAATAAAGGGCTTACTCTCTGTCCATTATGCCAACCTAAACAAACACTTGCATTAAAAACGCAACACTTTTGCAGCGAAAATCGTGATGAAATAATCCGATTACGCGTTCCAGCTGTCCAAATAGATCTTTTGGTCTTCAGTTAACGTGTCAATTTGGATTCCCAGACTATCAAGCTTGAATCGAGCTACCTGCTCATCAATTTCATAAGGTACATTAATAACAGCTTTGCCTAGCTCATTGTAACGATCATTCACATATTTCAAGCCAAGCGCCTGAAGCGCAAATGTCGTATCCATAATTTCCGCAGGATGACCATCAGCAGCAGCCAGATTCACGAGGCGTCCTTCTGCCAGCAAATACATTTTACGTCCATCTTTAAAGCGATATTCCTCGATATTGCGACGCACCGTACGAATGGATTCGGAACGTTTAGCAAGCTCAGGCTTACTAACCTCCACATCAAAATGCCCTGCGTTACACAGCACAGCTCCATCCTTCATCACATCAAAGTGTTCTCCTGTAATTACAGCCTTGTTTCCAGTTACTGTAATAAAGAAGTCGCCCAGTTTGGCAGCTTCTACCATCGGCAAGACATGGAAACCATCCATATGGGCTTCTACTGCCTTGATTGGATCAACTTCGGTTACAACAACGTTGGCTCCTAGCCCTTTCGCACGCATTGCAACCCCTTTGCCACACCAGCCATAACCTACCACAACCACTGTACTTCCGGCTACAACCAGATTAGTCGTACGAATAATGCCGTCGAAAGCTGACTGTCCTGTACCATAGCGGTTATCAAACAAATATTTGCAGTAAGCATCATTAACAGCCACCATCGGAAAGTGAAGTTGCCCTTCTTTTTCCAAAGCCTTCAAACGAATAATTCCAGTAGTTGTCTCCTCTGCTCCCCCACGGATCGTAGAAATCAGATCAGGCCGTTCGGATTGCAACAGAGTAACCAAGTCACCACCATCATCTATAATGAGATCCGGCTTTGTTTCCAGTGCCTTGATTTGCAAATTTTTGAATTCTTCCGGGTCCGGATTGTATTTAGCTAATACTGTAACGCCATCTTCAACTAATGCGGCGCAAACATCATCTTGTGTGGACAACGGATTACTACCCGTAATAGTTACCTGCGCTCCACCTGCTTGTACCACTTTAGCCAGATAAGCCGTTTTGGCCTCCAGATGTAGACAGATGGTTACCTTCAGACCAGCAAAAGGCTGCTCTTGCTCGAATTGTTGACGTATACGGTTCAATACTGGCATATGGGCTTCTACCCAATCAATTTTCAAATGACCTTCAGGGGCCAATTTAAGATCGTGAACTATGCTATTTTGCAGAGAATGGGAAGTCATACTTTGTTTCCTCCTTCATATTGGTTAAATTTGAACCATGATAAATCCTATATAAAATAATAAATCATACATAAATAGCGCGATGCGTACCCGTCAGATCCAATGGTGCACTCATAATCATATCAATCAGGCTGAGACCATGACGGTTCAGAAAATGATAGATCGTATACGCCCGCTCCTGCGGCTGTCCAAATGGAAAAAGCGACCACTCAATACGATCCCACTGGCGAAGTGCTGTTTCATTTTGCCGAAGCAACGCTTCCTGAACTTTTGCCTCCAGATAGGCGATCTGTGCCAGAATCTTATCGCGGTTGGTTTCTCCGAGCGGTAGCAAACCTTTTTCAATCAAACCTGTCTGCTGCACAAGCGGTTCGTACATGCGGACAAAAGCTTCCTTAGCCCCGGAAAACTGATCCTGCATTCCAAGCTGATCTTGAGTGGCGATCCATTGCTTTTTCCGTTCCTCAAGTCCGTCTCTAACTTGACCAAAACTCAATTCATACTTAAGCATATGCTTCTCCACGCCTGGCTCTACCAACGTAAAAGACATTCGTGGCAGCAGTATCGGCATCTGCATCTCCAACACCCCGAAAGCATCCCGTGTAATCGCCCAGTAAGCAATCTCTCCTAGACCCAGCACAGATGCCAGCACCGGAAACAGTGAATCCTGCATTAGAGGACGAGTTAGCACATTGTTACTAAAACGTTCGGGATGTCTATCTATCTCTTCAAGCAGTTCATCCACAGTAAACACCACCAGACCGTGTCGGTCCGTGAATAGTCCAGCTTTTTTGAAAAGCAGCAAGCGTTCATCTTCATGGATATAAAAGAGATTCGCGCCACCTTCATGCACATCCGCTTGTAAATGATATCCATAATCTACGATCCGCGCAGCAGTCGTCCGGTAAGCCTGCTCCAACTCATCATTGTGCTGAACCAGTTGCTTAAAAACGGATGCTTCCAGCTTGCGTAGCGAAGGATCTGCTGAATCCAAGAGTACTAATCCATAGGTGCCGAACAAAAGGCCCAGCAACTTGGCAAAGGCTTCACTCAGTCCATATGAATCCGTTAGCCCGTTCTCAATCATGCGCATTATTTCAGCCTTATGTTCTGAATCTGGCAAGCTTTGCTCTATATCTGCTATCGCTTGCTTCCACTCAACAGCCTCAACTTTAATGGCACTAACCGAAGAACGGCGTTCAGGTTGCTTATTCAGCTTGATTTTGACGGCTTGTGGGTCATTTGCCATTACGTATGTATGATTGACCTCGTCCCAGTCATGATCTTCGCCAGCAATCCAGAAGACGGGAATAACCGGACGTCCAAGCCGTTCCTCAGCTTCTCTCGCCGCCTTAATTAGGGTAGCAGCTTTGTAAATGACCAGCATCGGACCTGTGAACAATCCGCTTTGCTGCCCGCCAGCTACTACTAAGGCATCTGGACTTTCCAGACGGTCCAATGAAGCACGAACCGCCTCATACGAATTGTATTTCTCATTGTATATACGAAGACATGCTACGATATCCTTACGGTTTAATCGCAGATGCCCCGTCTTATCCAGCCACTTCGCCCGTTGGGCATAAGCATCGGCGTGCAGCACATTATATTCATACAAGTCGCTTGCGCGTCCTGTACCCTGTATATAATCTTCTGCCAAAGCCGACCCTCCGCGAAGCGTTTCCGGAATTATCTTCATGGGTCTGCCTCCTGTCTCCACCAAAACCTTACTGCTTGATTGTACCGAAAGCCCATGTCCACGTCAAAGCTTCCTACAAAAAAAACCGCCGAATAACTCGGCGGTTGGTGCATAAAACAAGATCAGGCGTAAGGCTCAGCTACAAAATGTCCTTTAGACACTTCGATGAGCGTGGCATTTTCCAGGTTATAAGCCCCTGTCTTGCTGCCAGATGCATCATGAATCGGGCCTGCTTGGTCGCCTGGCATAATAATCCGTTTTTTGTTGGCTTCTACTTCTGGATCAGGAAGTGGGATCGCCGACAAAAGCATTTTCGTATAAGGATGGATCGGATTTGCATACAATTCAGCACTTTCTGCAAGCTCGACCATTCTACCCATATACATTACAGCTACCCGATCACTGATGTGCTTGACCATCGACAGATCATGCGCAATGAACAGGTATGTCAGACCCAAACGTTCTTGAAGCTCTTTTAACAGGTTGACAACCTGAGCCTGAATAGATACGTCAAGAGCTGAAATCGGCTCATCACAAATGATGAATTTAGGATTAACTGCTAGTGCGCGTGCAATACCGATCCGTTGACGTTGACCACCAGAAAACTCATGCGGATAGCGTGTTGCATGGTCAGGGTTCAAACCAACCAGATCAAGTAACTCTTCAATCCGTTTCTTACGTTCTGCACGGCTACCCGCCATGTTGTGAATATCCAGTGCCTCACCAATAATATCAGAAACGGTAAAACGCGGGTTCAATGATGCATACGGATCTTGAAAGATCATCTGCATATCACGGCGCATTGCTTTCATTTTACTCGGTGACAATTTGTAAATATCCGTACCGTTAAAACGTACGCTACCTGCTGTAGGTTCATACAAGCGCAAAATTGTACGACCCGCTGTAGACTTACCACAACCAGATTCGCCAACCATACCCAGCGTTTCACCCTCGCGAATATAGAAATTCAGGTTGTCCACCGCTTTGAGCACACGGTTTTTGCCAACATTAAAATACTTTTTAAGACCTTCAACCTCAATTAAATTGTTGCTACTCACCATGATCTCACCTCCTATTTCTTCAACTTCGGATCAAGCGCATCACGCAAGCCGTCGCCAAAAAGGTTGAACGCAAGCATAATCAAACTGATCAAACCTGCTGGGAAAAGCATCCGCCACGGGTAATACATCCACCCGGTCAGAGCCGATTCAATCATTGAACCCAGCGACGCCTGAGGAGCCTGTACCCCTAATCCAAGGAAGCTCAGGAATGCCTCAGAGAAAATAGCACTTGGAACTGTCAAAGTCAGTGTGACAATGATTGGTCCTACCGCATTAGGCAACAAGTGACGGAACAGCAAACGACCTGCACCAGCACCCATTGAACGGGAAGCAAGTACGAATTCTCGGTTTTTAAGTTGTAACATCTCACCACGTACAATCCACGACATGTTAATCCACCCCGTTACACAGAGCGCAATAATAATTGTAGTGATACTTGGCTCCAGTACAACCAGCAACAGGATCGTAACAAGCAAGTAAGGAATGGAGTACAAGATTTCAGAAAATTTATTCATGATTTCATCAACGCGGCCACCAAAGTAACCCATAATTCCACCATAAATAACTCCAATCATCAAATCAATCATTGCAGCAGCCAAACCAATAATCAAGGAAATCCGAGCGCCCATCCAAGTACGTACAAACATATCACGTCCCAGATCATCTGTTCCGAACCAATGTTCCGCCGAAGGAGGAAGATTGGTGCTCAACAAATCATTGGTGCGGTCATCGTATGGGGACAGCATCGGCCCAACAATTGAAGCAAGCACAATGAGAACCAACACACTCAAGCTCGTCATTGCCAGTTTATTTTTACGAAGTCGTTCCCAAGCATCTCGCCAAGCGGACAAGCTTTCGCGCTGAATAACTTCAGACTGCTTTTCATCCGCCCCGACCTTCTGGAAATCTTCCGGTTTTACCTGAAGCTTATCCAAGTTCACAGCATTATCTTTAACAGACATAAAGTTATCCCTCCTTCCCGCCAGTAAGCTTAATCCGCGGATCAATAAATCCATATGCAATATCTGTAATAAAACGCGCCACCATCAGCAGAATACCGTAAAAAATAGTAACTCCCATAATCATGGTATAATCGCGGGTTGTAATACTATCTACGAATACCTTACCAATACCGCCAATCCCGAAGATACGTTCAATAACAACTGAACCCGTAATAATATTGGCCGTCATGGGTCCCACATAGGTAACAACCGGCAAAATAGCATTACGTACAACGTGTTTGAACATAATTGTAATGGATTTCAAGCCTTTAGCTTTGGCAGTCTTAATGTAATCCGCATGAAGCACTTCCAGCATGCTGGAACGCGTTAGTCGAGCGATAAACGCAATTGGGGAAGCAGATAAAGCTGCAACAGGCAGAACGTAGTCCATCGGACCGTCAAAGCCCATAACATTAAACCAACCTAACTGTTGAGCGAAGAAAAATTGAATCAACGATGCTAGAACGAAGCTGGGAACCGCAATCCCCATGATAGCTAATACCATTGCAACGTTATCTATTAGCCTACGATGATACAAAGCTGCCAGCATACCTAGCAAGAGACCGACAATTATCGACACGATTATGGCAACAAAACCTAGTTTGAGGGAAACCGTAAAAGTTTGTCCGATAATGTCAGTTACACTTTGATTCAGCTTTTTCATAGAAATACCAAAATCACCTGAAGCAATATCACCTAAGTATTTAAAATATTGGACATATACAGGCTTATCCAGCCCATATTGTTCCATTAACCGGGCTTGAATCTCAGGAGAAGTCGCTTTTTCACTCATGAAGGGGTTACCCGGAATTGCTTTCATGAGAAAAAACGTCGCAGAGATCAGAATGAACAAAGATAGCAGCATATAGAAAAATTTACTGATCAAATAACGCGTCATTGCCCGTTTACACCCCCCATAAATTTTTTTCGACACCATTCGATTTTATCGAAATAGAATTGGACTGTCCAATCTACTTATTTGCATGGTTACATGATGATGGAAAAGACCATGACACACAAAAAAAACGGGATATATATGGTTCTATCCACATATATATCCCGAAGTAACTATCAAACTTCAGAATCGAGCTTCAGTTACTGTGTAATATACGCTCTTGTGAAATCAACTGCTCCACTAAAGTCAAGCCCAATGTCTTTTACATTCGGTTTCGTTAAAGAAACATTTGAGTAGTAGTAGATCGGAAGCATTACCATATCATCTTGAACCAGAATTTTCTCCGCTTTCGCAAAATCTTCCATGCGTTTTGCTGGATCAGTTTCTTTCTTAGCTGCTTCAATCAAAGCATCATATGCTGGGTTAGCATAACCTGCATTGTTGTTGCCATTGCCTGTTGTCCACATATCCAGGAATGTCATTGGATCATTATAGTCAGCAGACCATCCACCACGAGCGATTTGGAAATTCAGCTTGTTACGTGTTTGGATAAATACGCCCCACTCTTGGTTTTGAGTTTTGATGTCAACACCAAGGTTTTTCTTCCACATATCAGCAACTGCCAAAGCAATCTTTTGGTGACTCTCGCTGGAGTTATACAGCAATGTTACCGGAGGAAGTGTAGTTACGCCTTCTTCCTTCATACCTTCTTGAAGCAATTTTTTCGCTTCAGTGAAGTCTTCTTTGAAGTAATCATCTTTATTCTCAGTACGGAATTCTTGAGATACTCCTTTGATACCTGGAGGTACAAAGCCGTATGCAGGAATTTGACCGCCCAATGTTACTCTTTCAACGATTGGTTGGCGTTCAATAGCCATCGCAAACGCTTTACGGATTTTAACATTGTTAAATGGTTTTTCAGTTACATTAAACAGATAGTAGTACGTACTTGCAATCCCTTTTGCCTTAAATTCGTTAGGCAGTTCTTTTTTCACAGCCGGAATTTGGTCGGTAGGAATTTCACCGTTTGGCATACCTGCGTAATCGAGTTGTCCACTTCTATAAGAAGCCAGCTCTGTTGCACCGCTATTTACAAGGGACATCGTAATTTTATTCAGCTTGATATCATCTTTACCCCAATAGTTTTCACTTTTGGTTACTTCGATCTTTTGACCGCTGTCCCAAGTCGTTAATGTGTAAGGTCCGTTAGTGATCATGCTATCTTTCTTAACAGCCCACTTATCATTACCTTTAACGGAAGGATTTACAGGGTAAAAAGTGTAGAAAGAAGTCAATCCCAAGAAGTAAGGAGTTGGGTGCTCCAGCTCTACTTGCAATGTATGGTCGTCAACAGCTTTAACACCTACATCTTTAAAGTCTGTAACTTTAGTGCCTTTAAAAGATTTCGAAGTGCTCAGGTTGTAACCCTCAGCATTTTTGATATAGTACAATTGGTAAGCATATGGAGGTGCAGGAGCCGTGGAAGGATCCAATACACGTTGCCAAGCAAATACGAAATCGCTTGCTTTGACTGGGTCGCCATTACTCCATTTTGCAGTATCACGAAGCTTGAACGTATAGGTTTTGCCGTCATCGGAAATTTTCCAAGATTCAGCTACGCCAGGGATTTCTTTGCCGTCAGGACCCATACGTACGAGACCTTCATACAAAGTTTTCAGAACCGTGTTAGTTTGACTATCCTGAGCTTGTGCCGGATCGAAGGTTGGCGGCTCGGAAGCAAGGTTAATGCGCAAAATTTGCTTGTCGGCCGGAGCCGGCGTAGTCGAGGTGTTTTCTTGTGCGCCCTTACCATTATCGTTCTTGCTGGAGCCACAACCTGCGAGCAGTGCACCAACTGCAAGAATGAGTGTCAAAAGGACTAAAAAGCTTTTCCTTTTCATCTAGCGTTTTCCCCCTAGTTCTAAAGTGGTATATGTTTATAGATTATACAACCAGCGGTCAAAAAAATCTACATTACATTTCTTCAAATTGAGCTTTTTTTTCAAAAAAACATGATTAATTCATATTTTTTCACCTTTTCATGTCATCTTATATCACATGATGTTGAATATATTCTTAAATATACCAACAACAGTCAACAAAATATACGCCAATGTCATCGCTATAAAAGTTAATCTCCAGACCGCTCTACATAATCTTTTACCATCAACCTTCCCTTTTATTCGATTTTGAGCTCCTCCAATTAAACCCAAGGCCAGTAATAGGAGCAGTAGAATCAAATAAAAACCGAATCGAGATGTAAAAATGACGTTAAAGAGTGCTGCGACGGAAAATATCAGAAAAAACGTGGTAATATCCATAGAAGTTAGTAACGATTTCTTTTTTTCCATTTTAAGAATGTAGCGACAAACCGCAAACACGATCAAAAACGGAAAAAAGGGAAGAATACTGAAAGTGATAATAGTACCTTGTATAAGACTCAACTGATCACCCCTCTTTTAGCCGCATGCCTTCAATTAATTGCCACAATACCTCATGAGTTGGTGCAGTAACTCCAGCCCGATCTGCCATCTGCACCAGTTGTCCGTTAATTGAAGCAACTTCCGTCATGGACTGTGCAAGTACATCAGCTAGCATGGACGAGTGATTTTCTGCCGTTGCCCGGCATACATTCATAATTTGCTCCCACCATGCGTTTTCCCAGTGGATACCATGAGCTTCATACACTTGAATGCCTTCATCGTACAGCCTACGCATCATATGTATTCGAATAGGGTCCGAAAGCAGCTCGCCATTACGAACTCGCCATACCGCTGTCAGCGGATTGATCACAGCATTGATCAACAACTTGCGATACATACCGTTCTCGATTTCTTTCGACAAGCAAACGTCAAATCCTGCTGCAAGCAGCCGATTTAGCACACATTGATTAAAATTATTGTTCTTCGCCTCCTCCCCTTCCTCCGAACTACCAATTTCAGTAACACCCGATCCTGCATGTACAATAGATGCTACTCCCTGCCTCTTGGCTCCTTCAGTCGTCACAGCAGGGTATACCACAGCTTCAGGCCAAGCCTGTCTAATGCGTTCTATATGGCCGATTCCATTCTGCAAGCAAACAATTCCTGTATCTCTATCCATTTGAGCTGCAGGCTGGATCTGTTCTAATACTTCCTCAATCGCCCCCTGTTTGGTCATAAGCATTATCCATCGTGCTGGAGCCTGTGAATTTAACCGTTGCCAATCTGCCAATGGCGCTACCTTCAATTTATCCCCGGAAACATGTACTGCCGTCTGTCCCTCCTTATCAAACACAGTAATCCCTTCACGAGCAATGACGCGTGCCTGCTCAAGTGTACGCGTCCACAGCCTTACTTTTGTACCCGAAGCAGACAACCTCCCGGCAAACAACAATCCCAGCGAACCCGCTCCAATAATATCAATCACCTTTGTATCGTCTCGCTTCCATCTTTTTTTCTACTATATCATATGCACTCTAAAGAAATACAAAAAACGCCAACTACGGCAAAGCGCTAGTTGACGTCTTATTTCAATATTGCAGAAGTAATCTTGTTACTCAATGCGCTCCAGATTCCCATTGGCGTCCATTTTGAATCTGGATTTAAGCTCTTCCTCATCTTCAGTGATTAAAGCCAAGCGCCGAGCTCGGTCCATAATCTGAATCAGAGCTTTATAATCATCATTCACAACACGATAGTCGGTTTGTACATCATTCACTTCTTTGGACAGCCGGTCATTAATGGAGCGAAGCTGATTCAATTCTTCTTCCTTTTCCCGTAAATCTTTCTCCAGCATCTTAATCTGCCGATTCGTTTCCTGGACGGATCCCTTCCATTGGCGCAAGAAGCGAATTACTGCATCAATAGATAATGTATCCTCACTCGCACCATCCGTTCTGTATCCACCTTCGACTGTATCAAGCGAGGCAAAAGCCGCAACCTGTGATACACCCACCGGGTTCTGCTTACGGATATAACTGCGCTTCTGGCGCTGTGCTTTGGCAATACTAATCGCTTCATCGTAACGTTTGCGCACGCAGCTATTCCAACGAAAGCCACATGCTGCAGAGGTTCTTCCTATTTTTTGTCCAACCTCCTCAAACGCAGCGAGCTGCGTTCCACCTTCACGGATATGCCGCAATGTCACCTCCGCCAATATCAAGTCATCTTCCACACTCCATGCATCTTGTCTTATTGCAGTCATGCCTCTAGCCCTCCTAACAACATCCTGAAATAACCGTCTTCATGAACCGATCTTGCCGGTATTTGAATAGGGTATAAAAGCTGTTTATTCATTCCTATGCCTCTCGTAGAGTTCATAGAATCTATTTGATACTAAATTGTATTTCCATTTCTGCAAGAACTCATACGTGAACGTAAACAGTTTCGGGTTTCAAGCATGCTCAGACTGCTGTACAATAAAATGAATGGTTAAAGAAACAGAAAGGATCATATACATTACCATTAGTTTTTTTCGGGAATACATAAAAGGGGAAACCAAATGAACAAACGAATAAAAATCACAATCAGCACCCTGCTGACCACCATTATGTTGCTAACTTTCATATATGTACGTCCTACCCTGGCCGCTCCCTCCAATGAAGAAAGTAAGATTTTACAAGATAGCCTGTCGATTGTAGAGATAGACCATGAAATTGAGCGAATCAGTCAGGAGCAGCATACCCTTTTGCAGCGTCAGCAGGAACTGCGAAGTAATCTCACCGTTCAGCAAGAGCAAATGACCATACAACGGAAGCGTGCAGGTTCTGTGCTGCGATCTTATTATATGGGGGAAAGGGACAAACTGTTGAGTGTGGTGCTAGGGGCGAAAAGTATAAGGCAACTTCTCTCTCTGTACGATTACTACTTATTATTGATTAGTCACGATCAGGATGTGCTTCAAGAATATGAATCCAATTATCAATCTATGCGAAAAACAGAACAACAAGTCACCCAAGCCTCAATGGAACTGGAGACTGTCAAAACAAACTTACTGGCACAACGTAAACGCATTGCCCTGCTTCAGTCGCGTGTAAATGACGGCGTTAACGCCAGTAATGACCCGGATACCCTACGCAAGCTAATTGGCGAAATGACAGCTTATTGGGAGAATGTAGGTGTCTACGAGGTAAATAAGCACTTTAAAGCATTAGCTCAAGCTATGCAGAATTTACCACAATTCATTCAACAACAACAAGGTGCCATGGTTACAAATGGAAAAGTCATTACGATAAGCATTCGTGAAGAGGACTTTAACCGTTTTTTAAAGTCAGAAAATGAATTGTTTAATCACTTCAACTTTACATTTGCGCAGGATCGAATTGTGGTAGAAGGTCAGCAGGGAACGATGAAATTAAGGGTAGAAGGTCACTACACGCTAGAGAATGAGCCGAAAAATGCAATTTTATTTCATGTGGATCGATTGGTATTTAATGGTCTGGAGCTACCTGATACGACCCGCAACAAGCTGGAAAAGGATTTTGATCTGGGTTTCTACCCACAGCAGCTTATTTCATATGTCAAAGCCACAGAAGTACGCACTTTAGCAGGAATGCTTGAAGTTAAGCTCGAATTAAACTTTAAGTAAAATTTTGCTCACCTTTCATTGTTCTGAATTTTTACGTGTATAAAACAAGAGACCCCGGGAGATTCCCGAGGTCTTTATTATTGTAATAACGGTAGGGATTTTATAGTAGATCGGCTGCCAACTGCGCGAGCTTGGAGCGTTCTCCTTTTTCCAACATAATATGCCCGCTAATCCCTTCTTGCTTAAACCGCTCCACCACATAGGTTAGACCGTTACTGGCTGCATCCAGATAAGGGTGATCAATCTGCTCCGGATCTCCCATCAAAATGATCTTGCTCCCCTCACCCACCCGGGACACAATCGTTTTGATCTCATGTCGGGATAAGTTTTGCGCCTCATCGACTATAATAAATTGCCCAGGTATCGAACGCCCGCGAATATAAGTAAGTGCCTCCACCTGAATACTGCCCAAGCCCATCAAAATTTTGTCGATATCACCTGATTTTTTGGCATCAAACAGATACTCTAGATTATCGTAGATGGGTTGCATCCACGGGCGAAGCTTTTCATCCTTTTCTCCCGGTAAATAACCAATATCCTTACCCATAGGAACAACAGGCCGAGCAATCAGCAGTTTTTTGAAGCGATGTTCATCCTCTACCTTAAGCAAACCTGCCGCCAGCGCCAGCAGCGTTTTGCCCGTACCCGCTTTTCCTGTAATGGTCACGAGGGGGATATCGTCATTAAGCAAAAGCTCCAATGCCATCCGCTGTTGAGCATTACGCGCGCTGATTCCCCACACCGATTCGTTACTTAAGTACAGCGGCTCTAATCGCTCTGCCTCCTGATTCACTTTCAGCAAAGCTGATTTTCCAGTTCCCATTTCATCTTTCAGAATAACAAATTCATGCGGATACAGCGTATAAGGTAGTTCCAGTGGCTTGATTGGTAAAAAACGGTTAGAGTAAAATTCATCTATGATGGACGGGTGCACCTGTATTGCCGAGTATCCGGGATATAGCTCACTTAGATCGCCTGTTCTATCGGATAGGTAGTCTTCGGTCAGCAGTCCCAGTACATCTGCCTTGATCCTGACCAGCACGTCTTTACTGACCAAAACGACCGAACGTGGTTCAGGCTGCTCCTGCTCTTCCAGATGATAATTCAAGGCGACCGCCAAAATCCGGTTATCGTTCGAAACCTCCCCGAACATCTCCTGAACTTTCAAAAAACTTCGGTGGTTTAACTCAACCTTAAGCCTCCCACCTTGGGGAAGTGGAACGCCACTGTGCAGATGACCTACTTCTCTTAACCCGTCCAACAATCGCGATACATTGCGGGCATTCCGTCCAATCTCATCCGCGTTGCGTTTTTTGGAGTCGATTTCTTCCAGAACAACAGCTGGAATGACAACTTCATGTTCTTTGAAGGTAAAAATGGCTTTCGGATCATGCAGCAGCACATTCGTATCCAGCACAAAAATTTTCTTCATTAAATCCCCTCCAAAGCGGCGTGGACAATCTCGTGTTTCATACCTATACCTATTCACCGGGTACCCAATACTTGCTGATTCCCTGAAAAAAGAACCCCAAAGCAGATAAAGCCACGAAAAGTTGTAGTGAAGATAGCTCTGAGCCTGTACATTTTTAAAATTAGACACAAAAGGCCCAGTGATTGCTCACTGGACCTAGACTTGGTTCACTATAACTTTAGACATACCTCAACCCCCTTATGTTATATAAGAGCTTTACTCGCTGCGAGTATAACATAAGAGAGGAGAAAGATACATACTCAGGAATTGGAAGAAGCTGCAGTAGTGTCGCTTGCTTTTTTAGCTAATTCCTCTTGTAGCGCTTGTTTGGCCAAATCGAGCTGTTGCTCATCAATGTACACATACGGGCTACGCCACGTTCCTGCCACCGGATTGTATTTCACATTTTGCTTGGAAATATTCCAATAGGTTTGTACGATATTTTTCATTTGCTGTGACTCGATATCTGTCATCATATTCTTATCAACCGATTTAATAATTGCGCTAAACTTGGTCAAAGCGTTAAAGGATTGCATTTGGTCAATTAGGGAATGAAGCACCTGATTTTGTCGACGATTGCGATCAAAATCGTCAGATTCAGCTGTTCTTGGACGACAATTCGATTTGCGGTAGCGAACAAAATCAAGAGCCTGATCACCGTTCAAATGCTTGGCTCCAGCTGTCAGGTTAATATCGGTACCATCTGCACGGTCACGATAACACATGTTTTTATCAACCGTCACATCTACGCCACCCAAATTATCTACTACATCTCTAAAGCCCTGGAAGTTAATAACCGTCACATAATCGATATCAATGTTTAAATATTTGCCGATCATCTTCTTCATTTGTTCTTCAGCAACTTCACCAGATTCTTTCTCTCTAGCCTTAAACACCGGATAATACTCATTCAACTTGCGTGGTTTATATCCATCCATTTCTAGACGCGTATCGCGCGGTAAAGACACGATGGTAGACGATTTGGTATTGGGGTTTAATGTAGCTACCATAATAACGTCTGACAAATAAGTCGGATGATCAGGGCGGTAATCGGTTCCCAGCAATAAGATAGTCAAAGGCTTAGCTTCAGCCAATTGTGTTTTGGGTACTTCCTTGTTGATCCCCGTATCCAAAACTTCCTCTACCTGATTGTAAATATAGTAGGTATAACCACCTACTGCCAAAATACCTATAATGAGCAAAAACAAGACAAACTTCATAAACGATCTGAAAAAGCTTTTTTTCTTTTTCGTTTTTTTCGGTTTGGCGGATTTTTTCCCGCTTTGTGTCCGGGGAGGCAATCCGTTCGAAAGATTACTCATGCTTCAACACCTTTTCCTGCGTTTTGAGAAATATCGCTTTCTCCAAGTTTACAATCCTAAAACACATACAGCGGCGCATCCCGTTCCCGGGCGTCGCCGCTGTGGCCAAAGACCAATCCAATCAATTACGTATTTGCTTGTGCTGTTTTACGTTGTTTCTCCGCACGCTCGCGTTCACCTTTGTTCAAGATCTTTTTACGCAAACGGATGGCATTAGGTGTAATTTCGCAATACTCATCATCATTCAGATATTCGAGCGCCTGCTCCAGAGAGAAGATAACAGGTGTTTTCAGTTTAACTGTATCGTCTTTTGTTGCTGAACGAACGTTTGTCAATTGTTTTTCTTTACAAATGTTAACGACGATGTCGTTATCACGTGTGTGCTCCCCAACGATCATGCCCTCATAGATTTCAGTACCTGGCTCCAGGAACAAAATACCGCGATCTTCTACGCCTAGCATACCATAAAATGTAGAGCTGCCGTTTTCCGTTGACACGAGAACACCCTGATGACGTCCACCTACTTGACCGCCAACAAATGGTCCATAGCTGTCAAACGCATGGTTCATTACGCCGTAACCACGAGTCAAAGTCAGGAAGTTTGTAGTGTAACCGATCAGACCACGTGCAGGGATCAGGAATTCCAAGCGAACCTGTCCGGTGCCGTTATTAATCATGTTAACCATTTCGGCTTTACGGGAGCCCAAACTTTCCATAACCGCGCCCATGCTTTCTTCCGGAATATCAATGAGGAGACGTTCGATTGGTTCCATTTTCTTACCATCAATTTCCTTGACGATAACTTCCGGTTTGGACACTTGCAGTTCGTAACCTTCACGACGCATGTTTTCAATCAGGATACCCAGATGCAACTCACCACGTCCGGATACAATAAAGGCGTCCGGGCTATCAGTTTCATCAACACGTAAGCTGACATCCGTTTCGAGTTCTTTCAGAAGACGCTCACGCAATTTACGGGATGTTACCCACTTACCATCGCGACCTGCGAATGGGCTGTTGTTAACCAGGAAGGTCATTTGCAGCGTTGGCTCATCAATCTTCAGTACAGGCAATGCTTCAGGATGATTTGGATCGGCAATGGTTTCACCGATGTTGATATCTTTAATTCCCGCAATCGCCACAATGTCACCAGCGCCCGCTTGGTCAGTTTCAATACGTTTCAGACCTTGGAAGCCGAACAGCTTCTCAATACGCGCTGATTTACTGCTACCATCACGCTGCATAACTGTGACTGCTTGCCCCTGCTTGATGATACCGCGGTTTACACGACCTACTGCAATTCGGCCAAGGTATTCGTTATAGTCCATCAGTGTTACGAGGAATTGAAGAGGCTCATCTACTTTCTCAGTTGGAGCCGGAATGTGCTCTACAACTGTTTCGTACAATGCTTGCATGTTATCGTCTTGCTTTTCAGCATCCATGCTGGATGTTCCGTTCAGCGCCGAAGCGTACACAACAGGGAATTCCAATTGCTCATCATTCGCACCCAGCTCAATGAACAAATCCAATACTTCGTCAATGACTTCTGCCGGACGAGCTGCTGGACGGTCAATTTTGTTCACTACAACGATAGGCGTCAGATTTTGTTCCAGCGCTTTACGCAGTACGAATTTCGTTTGCGGCATGCAACCTTCGTAAGCATCAACGACGAGCAAAACACCGTCAACCATTTTCATAATCCGTTCCACTTCGCCACCAAAGTCGGCGTGTCCCGGTGTATCTACAATGTTAATCAGGTAATCTTTGTAAGTGATTGCTGTATTTTTAGCCAAAATCGTAATACCGCGTTCACGCTCCAGATCGTTGGAGTCCATGGCGCGCTCCTGAACAGCCTCGTGTTCTCTAAATGTTCCGGACTGTTGAAGCAGCTTGTCGACAAGCGTCGTTTTTCCGTGGTCGACGTGGGCAATAATCGCAATATTGCGAATGTTTTCTCTTGCATGCATGGTTTGTATCCATATCCTTTCCGTATATCAAAATAGTGTCTCTATCCTGAAGCAGTGCTGATTCAAGGCTAACAATCGTTCTTTAGGCCCACTCCCTGCCAGCCTTCTATATGTTTCAGGCTTTGTACAGACAGCTTCTCTCTCCGATTCGCGTGAAAACCTTAAAATAAGCGTCAGAAATCATTCCGACGCTCTTATCATATCCATTATATTATAGTTGAAATATGTCATAAAGCAAGACATTATTGCCTGTTCCGTAATTTACCGCCATAAAATCTCACAGCTTGTCGTTTTACCTTTTGCGTTTGCCACGGTTGTTTAGGACCAACCAGATTCCAGCTCCGATCAGTAAAACTGCAATAACATATATGATGCCCGTTCTTAGCAGGGTAATGACCAATAAAAACACCGATATCAACCCCAATATCACGCCCCCAGTATAAACATTACGAGAAAGCGAAATATCATTAATGGCGTACTGCCATAATCCAATCGCCACACCTAGAAGTAGCAAAGGCCATAAATAGGCCATTAAATGCCAGCCCCAAATATTGCAGAGCAAAAATAAGAAGCCATAAACCGACAAAATCCCTGCCGGCAGCAACATAAAGGGTGAAACTTTACGCTTCATGTACATTGCATGCAGTACGATTCCAGGTATTAAAAACAGCAAAGGCCAAAAGTTTCGTCCCAAGAAGGAGAACGTCCCCAGTTTCCCCAACAAAATAATCAGTCCTACGGCAACAATGCCCACTCCGATCATACGCTCTTTTCCGGAATTCATCGTGGTCTCCTTTGTTTGCTGAATTTGTTTTTAGGTCTTTTAATGTGATTGTTTTTAAGTATATTTTAGCCGATGTTTTCCAAAAAAACTACGTTCAAATATGGCGAGCTCGTAACTGACGATATATTCCTACAATGACAACTGCTGCGGCCAAAAGTCCCGGTAACCATGCATGTATTAGCTCCCCCGCACCTGCTAACCACACACCCAATCGGGGATCACGGAGTAGCATTTCTCCTGCCGTAAAAGCCAGGATTGCAGATCCAAGCAAAACAAGTACAGGGAACCGATGAAGCCAGATCGCAATCACGTTGCTGCCCCAGACGACAATCGGAATGCTAATTGCAATACCAATGACGATAATGGCGATATCCCCATCTGCTAGGGCTGCAATAGCTAATACGTTATCTAGACTCATCACAAAGTCCGCTACCAGAATCACCTGTATAGCCTTCCATATGGTTGTTTCTGCTCTGACTCCCACATGATCCTCATTCTCATAAAGCAGCTTAAACGCAATCCATAACAGAAGTAGACCGCCTGCCGCCTGAATAAAGGGTATGCCCAGCAAAATGACAGCTACAAAAGTCAAAACACAGCGCAGGAGGACTGCACCGACTGCCCCCCACCATATAGCTTGACTCCGCTGCCTTGCAGGCAAGTTTTTGCTCGCCATGGCTATAACAACTGCATTATCACCGCTTAATACCAAATTAATCATTAATATTTTCAACAGCAAAATGATATGCTCCATGTGTACAAACACCCCCATCCTACTTGTATGCGAAATAGGACGAGGCTATGCTTATAAGCCTTGTCAAATAAGTCATCATTTATTAAAAATTGATGTCAAATTTGTTGAATAAAGACCTTGAAATCAATAACAAACAGCAATATAATGAATCGTATTTCCGAAAAACGGGTATTAAAATAAACAACATACAATGATTTTAGGATGTTTAATCAGGGAGATGAGAACGATTGATATGTCCGGACTTCAGTTCTTTTGGCTACTGCTTAATGTGATATTTATTGACCTTCTGCTCGCAGGAGATAATGCGATTGTAATTGGACTTGCCGCCAGAAAGCTGCCTCCTGCCACGCAAAAAAAAGCGATACTGTACGGTACCGGTGGTGCCCTGCTCATTCGCATAGCAGCCACCATTGTGGTACTCTGGTTGCTTCAAGTACCGTGGTTGTTACTCATCGGGGGTGTCATGTTAGTCTGGATCGCGTATAAGTTACTCGTAGACCAGGAGGACCATACCGAAGTCAAAGCGGGAACAACGTTATGGGGTGCTATCCGCACGATTGTTGTAGCCGATGCGGCTATGGGTCTGGACAACGTGATTGCGGTTGCTGGCGCGGCCCAGCAGCATTTGCTACTTGTAGTGCTGGGCCTGTTAATTAGCGTACCGATCGTTGTATGGGGTAGCACTCTTTTTATCAAACTGATCAATAAATTCCCCTGGATTATCTATTTGGGATCGGCTGTTCTTGGTTATACAGCCTCTAATATGATTACTGAAGAACGTAAGCTGGAACCCTATTTTACCGAGCACCCTGCGCTGCGTATCTTGTTTATTGCCGCAGTTATGGCTGGTATTTTGCTCACAGGATATCTTCAAAATCGCAGAGCAGTATCCAGTCGAGAAAAAGCCGTCTAAAATGATTCAAAAACTGTTTTAACTAAAATAAAAAGGCAGACCCAAATTAGCTGGTGGGTCTGCCTTTTTAAATTAAAACCAATCTTCCTGTATAACTTCCTCTTTACGCCCCTCTATAGCTCCACCTGCCTCCAGGACAAGCGTCTCCGTTGCAGCCACAGCCTGTTCAATCAAGGCATTTAAATCCCGAATAGAGGCTTCAATCTTTTGAACAACCCACAAATTCGGATTGGTGGTTGGGGATTTGGGAACAAACAATGTGCAGCAATCCTCATATGGAAGGATGGATAGATCGTAGGTGCCAATTTGCTTTGCGATTTCCGTGATCTCCTGCTTATCCATCATTACGAGAGGTCGCAGCAATGGTAATTCTGTCGAACGGCCAATCACATTCATGCTGGATAACGTTTGACTAGCGACTTGACCCAGACTGTCGCCCGTCACGAGTGCCAGTGCTCCTTCACGCTCAGCCAGCATCGTTGCAATTCGTAACATAGACCGTCTCATTAGCGTAATAATCAGATTATCCTGTCCAGTGCGCGTAAAGGCCGTCTGCACCTCTGTAAACGGCACAAGGTGGATTTTAATCCGACCCGCATAGCCTGCTAAGACCCTTGCCAATTCAATGACCTTTTCTTTCGCACGCTCACTTGTAAACGGGTAGCTATAAAAATGCACACATTCAATTTCCAATCCTCTACGCATGGAAGACCACCCTGCTACTGGGCTGTCAATTCCACCAGACAGCAGCAGCATAGCTTTACCGTTCGTTCCTAACGGAAAGCCCCCTACAGCCATAATAACATCGCTGAATATATAGGCCGCCTGCTCTCTAACCTCCACACGTAACTCAATATCTGGTTGATGTACATCGACCCTCAACGCTTGAAACTCTCGCAAAACAGGAGAACCAATTAAATGGTTCATCTCTTGTGAAGAATGGGCAAATTCCTTCCACACTCTGCGGGCATTTACCTTGAAAGTCGTTCCCTCGTCCACATTCAGCTCACGCATCAAAGCTACAGCGGTCTCAATTATAGCACCAAGCTCGACAGGAGCCATTTTGACAGGACTTATTGTCGTGATGCCAAACACTTTTTGTAACACTTGAATGATCTGTTCATAAGGCTCTCCTCCGAGAACCACATAAATCCGTCCAAATTCCTTCCGCAAAGAAGCACCGGGAAACGGTTTGAGTAGCAGCTTCACGTGATTCAGTACTGCCTTTTCAAAACGAGTCCGATTCTTCCCTTTTAATGTAAATTCACCGAAGCGAAGTAACAACATATCATAGTGCATTTTAACGTTTCCACCTTTCAAGGGATTCCAGCTTGGCTACAGCCTGTCGCAGTGCAAGTATAAGCTCATCGATATCCTGTTCCGAATGCTCATCACCGAAGCTGATACGAATGCCGCCAGACGCTTCCGCCTCATTGCATCCCATCGCCAGCAGCACCCGACTGGGTTCAGCCAATTTCGAAGAGCAAGCCGATTTGGTGGATACTACCACACCCAATTGCTCCAACGTATGCAGCATTACCTCGGCCTTCATGCCCGGATACGAAAAGTGGACAATATGCGGCGCTTCTTCCCCGCTGTTCAGCCGCAGTTGACGGATTGTCTTCACTTCTGCGACCACCCGTTCTCTCCACTCGGTCATACGGCGTGCTGTCTCTGCTTGCCGTTCGCCCGCCAACCTTACCGCCTTAGACATACCGACTAGCAGCGGTACATTTTCCGTACCTGCACGAAAACCCTGCTCCTGAGAGCCGCCACTATGCAGTGGGAAAAGCTCCACACCTTCCCGAACGAATAGTAGTCCAGCACCTTTGGGTCCACGCAGCTTATGCGCAGAGAGGCTGTACAGATCAGCCTGCCAGCCCCGGATATCAACCGGTAGCTTTCCAAACCCCTGTACACCGTCAATATGAAATAGCACACGGGGGAACTGTTTCTTGAGCGCAGCTCCGATATCATGCAACGGTTGCACCCTTCCCGTCTCATTATTGACATGCATGATACTGACTAAAATCGTATCTTTACGGACAGCGGCACAAACCTGTTCGGCGCTCACATGCCCCTCCGCATCGACAGGTAAAAATGTAACCTCGAAGCCCAGATTTGTCAGTTGTCTGCAAGCTTCGTACACAGACGGGTGCTCTGTTGATACAGTAACAATATGCTTGCCTCTGGTCTGATACTGCAAAGCTGCTCCCTTAATAGCAAGATTGTTGCTTTCCGTTGCTCCGGATGTGAAGACAATCTCTGATGGATACACTCCCAAAGCCGCAGCACATACTTCGCGCGAACGCTTAAGCAACTTATCCGCGTCCTCTCCATACCGATGCATTGAAGATGGATTCCCATAGTGGCGTCTCATGACCTCGGCAACTGTTGTAATCACCTCTTCAAAAGGTGGAGTTGTCGCGGCATAATCAAAATATTTCATTGCACTCCCCTTTTCCGCCCTATAACTACTGCAACAAAAAAGACCAAAACAGGGAAAGGCTGCTACATTATAGCGACACGCTTTCCCCATATTGATCCTGTCTGCGGACCTAATCTAATTGAAATTACGCACTTTTTTTCGTTATAAGCTATAGGGCTTAGATCGTATATTTTTCACGTGCATTTTGAATTTTGGTAATATATCTTTGCGTTTCCAGCGGAAGCTTGTCCAGTACAGCCATTAACTGTTCATCACTATTTACACCAAGCCGCTGCACCCGTCCGGGGCCTGCATTATATGCAGCCAGCGCCATATTTTCTTGTCCGTTAAACCGTTTAATCTGGTAAGACAAATAACGAACACCTGCATCAATATTTTGAACAGGATCATATGGGTCACTGACTCCCAGACCTTGAGCCGTAGCATCCATAAGCTGCATAAGCCCTTTGGCTCCGGCCGAAGAAGTGACCGACGGATTGAATGAAGATTCCGTATCAATAACTGCTTTAATCAACGCTACTGGAATGCCGTATTTCTGACTAGCCTCGTTAATCAAATCATCATATGCTGTAGGTGTTGTGGGTCCGTCTGTTGCTGTACTGGAAGGAGCGGGATACAGTGACGAAGCCGTTCCCCTGGAAGGTCCCAATTGAAGCCATAGTAAACCGTTTTCGTCTCTGGTAACATCACTTGAATTTTCTCGAGTCACAGCACCATCTGTTTCCAACTGACCTACTTGTTCCAGTAATCCGGAAAAAGCGTCCGTTGTACCCGTCTGGGTTGTAGCACTCATATTATTTAACAGCTGCATGTCTAACATGGACTTGGACACGCGCGGATCAATTTGCATGTGGTGTTCCCAACTTTCTATAGTTGTTGTATCCCAAATAGCTTGTCATTACTGCTATGATACAACTTTTTACTATGTACTTCCATACCTTTTAATGAAAAAAAGCTCCGTTTCTGTCGAAAAGACAGCGGAGCTTTATAGATCAGCTTTAATGTAATTATATCACTAAGATGATTTTTCTCGGATATACAAAAGAAAACTGAGCTTTTTCCTCCAGTAGGCTCAACGAACGAACGGGATAAAAGCAAAATAACTCAATGTTGCCAGCGCCCCAAGACCAATCGACCAAATGCCGGTCGTTTTGCTGCCATTCACATAAGCAAAAAAACCTAAAACTGCAGCAATAGGCCCCAGCACAATTGACCACATAAACAATGAGGCAATTCCTGCAGCCAGACCAATATAGCCAGAAATACGACCACTATTGTTTATAACCTGCTCTTCACCCTTGACCTCATGTCGAGTCACAACTGAGCCGGGAGCAACCTCTGCTGCATATTCTTCACGATCATTACGGCGCTTGGCAGATCGTTCATGAATGTGACGGGGGTAATCTACACGTTTGCGGCTAACATGCTCTTCATTCTGATGCTTGTCGTTTTCATGATCTTCCATAATAAACTGCACCTCCAAATGCGAAATGAATCGCGTAATAAAATTCACACGGACTTCGGCTTAAAAGTGTGGCAACAGGTTGCGGCTGACGTGGCAGCCTTATCACGTTCTTCTGAACTGAAGCTTTCTCCCGCATATTCTTCTTTAAATTTCTTTCCAGCATGACCATCAACTTCAATCATGATCAAATCTGCCTTGCACAAGTTGTTTTCTCCCCAATAATGGCAATTGGCTACGCTACACTTAACGATTGGCTTGGCCTCTTGGCTCATGATCATCACCTCGGATTCATTGTCCCCCCGCTACCCTGCACCTATGCGTTCATGGTATATGGCAGTTGGTGACATACGAAAAAAGCCGCTTCCTTCACCTCCTCCAAAATGGCAGGAAGCAAGTAGAAAACGGCTTGCTTGTCTTGTTTTAGTTTTTGATTAGAAATGATCTTCCCCGTTGAATGCTTTAGGCATGAGTACGTCGAGTCTGCATCCGGCGCTGAGTCAAATAGTCACTTTCATAATAAGTCAGATCATCACGCAATTCTTCAAAATTTTTCGTAATGTCCATGATCACTTCGCGAGCGGCTGGCACTGGCGTTTTACGGAAGCGGATAGCATCTTGTCCCGTATACGCATAGCGTCCATCCTCTGCGTAAGATTCATTTTTGGGATAAAAAAAGCTGTTCACGCAGTCATGGTAAACGTTATACAATGCCTTTTCCGCAAAATCGACGTCAAAATTGGCACGGCGTAAAGCCACACCCAGCTTTTCATAAGATACTTCGGAAAAAACAAGGACATGACGGAGATCCGACAAAAAGCCTTTGTAAAAAAGTACGGACTCCTCATTGCCATCTGTAGCCAGTTGCGGCAGAGCATGCTCATTGAGGAATGTTTCCACCCGTTTCACGGCAGTTTTCAGTCTCTCCTGCGCCGACTCACATAATTTTTGTACGTTGACTGCTGACATCAAGGCAGCTCCCCCTTATTTGTTGCTTGTTCATCAATTTGGTTACCCGAAAATAGTCCCTTCTAACCGAAAGAGCTGTAATTTTCAGTATTTATCCTACCACAAATGAGCATTGAAAGGTATAAAAACATGCCAACCTCCTCACGCTAAACCATAAATTTATGAATACTCAAGGAGGACGGTCCCATGTCTCGGCGAAAATGGTTAAAACCCCTGCTAGGAGCAGCTGCCGGGGTGCTTCTCATCACACTGATGCTGCCTTCCCGTGATCATCGCCCTACACCGCAACCCGAATATACGGCCAAGATGGTGCCACAGCAAGAGAAGCAGCTCAAAAAAGGAATGTTGGCTTTGGACCTGTCCGCTACGGATACCCTCACACGCATGGATGCAAGGCAGGATATTCAATACGTGATGCGGGAGCTTGATGGTAAAACTGCTGATCAGAAAAGACAGTTTACTCGCACGCTACAGCAATCGCACAGTCATCTTCATACGTTACTGTGGATTCACACACGCGACGGGAACACGAGCACCTACACGGGCAGCAAAGCACAAACTCGTCTGCTCAGTCATCCTCAAATCAACAGCAGCTTGGCTGCGGCTCGCCGTTCCGTCATGCAAAATAAATCCTACGAATCTGCTGCATTTCAGGCTGAAGGCGGTAAATATTTTGTCATGGCAGAACCATCGGCTGACGGAACATGCGGCGTTGCTGCCCTGGTCAGTCAGCAAGTATTGCGTGACGTGGAGAAGCATCAGCGGAAGAATTTACGTTTGATTCCCTATCCAAAAGAAGGCAGCTACAAAATCGAATCCGTACATCCCGACACATTGCACGATATTACTGTCAAGACGGGCCATGACAACGAAAATGCAAGCCATTATTTCGAAAACGAAATTGTCGTTCGCTTCCGTCACAATCCTGATTCACGACAGCTGCAGGAAATTGCAGCAGATTTACACTGTGCGCCAGGCCGCAAGCTTGGTTATACCTATGTATTTCATTCGGATAAGATGAACTTCAAGGAACTAAAGCAATATTTTTCAAGAAAGTGGAACCCGCTTTATACTGAGCCTCACTATATGTATCTAACCAATGAGAAAACACCTATCAAAGCGGACAGCTCTATCCCCAATGATTTGCTCTTTTCCCGCTATCAATGGAATCTGCCGGCTACTGAAACCAACCGGGGTTGGAAATTAAGCAAAGGCAGCAAGGACGTAATTGTCGCTGTCGTAGATACGGGAGTAGATTTGGATCACCCCGACCTAAAAGGTCAAATCCTTTCAGGTCATAACGTGGTAAATCCGTCTGAAAAGCCTTATGATGACGTCGGTCACGGAACGCACGTCGCTGGCATCATTTCTGCCCTCGTGAATAATGGTGAGGGGGTCGCTGGCATGACATGGTACAACAAAGTCATGCCGATTAAGGTACTTGACCAATCCGGCTCCGGTACGACTTACTCGGTTGCAGAAGGTATTATATGGGCAGCTGATCATGGGGCCAAGGTCATCAATTTGAGTCTGGGCAATTACGCACAAGCTGAATTTTTGCATGATGCGATCAAATACGCCTATGATAAAGATGTCGTATTAGTTGCAGCTACAGGTAATGACAATACGGAACGACCCGGCTATCCAGCAGCGTATCCTGAAGTATTTGCCGTTTCCGCTACAGATTCTTCTATGCACCGTGCATCCTTTTCTAACTATGGAGATTATGTAGACGTCATGGCTCCAGGTGCAAGTATTGCCAGTACGTACCCAGGGAACCAATATGCTGCACTGTCGGGTACTTCAATGGCCAGTCCCCATGTATCAGCGCTTGCTGCACTGATTCGATCCATTAACCCCGATCTGACCAACAAAGAGGTTATGGATTTAATGAGAAGCAGCGTAATTGACTTGGGCACACCCGGGCATGACAAATATTTCGGATATGGTCAAATTGACGTGTATAAAGCGTTGAAAGCAGCACAACGTCCATATGTTCCTTTGCAATTCTATCCACAGCATTTAAGTGACAAGTTAAAATCAATATTAAAGAAACTGGAAACGTAAGATTCCTTATTGGAAAAAAGCAGCCATGTTGCTCCATGGCTGCTTTTTTGGGCTTTATTAACGCTTGGAACTGCTTCGAACAGGACGCTTGCCATGGCTGCGAGTATGACAGCAAGGTTCTCCAGGGTCCTTTATACTCACCGGAAATACGTGATGAGGTACAGGTACAATGTGCGTCTGATTAACAATTTCAATCGGATGAACCACAGGCACGACTTGTGGGAAAAATTGATGATTTACAAATTGGATCGGCGGGCACACGATCGGGTCGTAGGGGCAATGACTCATAATGTGCAACTCCTTTCGGTGAATTAGTACAGCATATTAAGAAGGCGTGTGCTGTGCTTGGATGTTTACCCCCTAATACAAATATCCCTTATAAAATAGGCTTCCGTTCAACAATGACCGAATGATCAAGCAGTTCGCCCAACAAACGGCACAGTTTGTGAAGACCTGTTTTAAGTGTTTCCTTGTCCGCATACGAAAAAGAAATACGGATATGATTACTGTCCATACCACCTGCATAGCATACTGCACCAGGTAAAAAGGAAACTCCTTCTCGGTCAGCCAGCCGCTCCAATTCTGGAATATCAACATTAGGAGGAAGCTTAATCCACACATTTAAGCCGCCTTCGGGGGCATACCAGCTGACCTCTGGCGGAGCATAGCGCTGGAGCGTATGCAACGCGACTGTCAACCGATCCCGCATTTGTTCCCGCAACCTAACAAGATGCTGATCAAGTCGGTTCTTGATAAAGGGCAATAGCGCTTTTTGCGTTAATAGAGGGCTCCCCAAATCCGTAGTAGACTTGGCAGCCACCAAACGATCCATTACACTGCCAGTGGCCGCTACACAAGCTATACGGCAGCCGGGAGCAACGGTTTTGCTAAAGCTTTTGATATATATCACATGTCCGGACTGATCATGCGCCTTGATAGAGAGTGGCGGCTTTGTTTTATAGTATAGGTCGGAAAATGGATCATCCTCAACAATGAGGCAATGATAACTTTGAGCTAGATCCAGTAATTGTGTGCGTCTGGCCATCGTTAAAGTTACTCCGGTAGGATTATGAAAGGTGGGTATCGTGTAGATTAGTTTTGGGGGATGAGTGTCACAGAGACGTGTGAGGATATCAATCCGCATGCCCTGCTCATCCATCGGAATCATAATTACTTTGGCACCACGACTGGTAAACACATCAATGGCCCCCGTATATGTAGGAGCCTCCATGTAGACAACATCACCAGAACCAACAAAGGTACGTGCCACCAAGTCAATGCCCTGTTGGGCACCACTAGTCACGAGCAGCTGTTCTGCCACTGTGCATATACCGCGTTCGTTCAGGTGATCTGCAAACACTTCCCTCAGCGCTAAATCACCTTCAAAAGTCCCGTATGCTGCCATTGCATCGGGATTTCCAGAGGATAGACGTTGAGTATCAGCGATGATTTCGCGTGTAGGAAGAAGCTTCGGTTGAATTGCTGCTATATGAAAAGAATAAGGAAACTGTCTGCTATGGTTAAAGTTTCTCCATAACTGTGCGCGCGGCAAATAATCGATCAGCGACATTTGCCATGACAAGTCCTGTGCTCCCTCACGTTGAACAGCTACCGAAGGCTCCGCTACATAGCAACCTTTTCCCTGTGTACAGGTAACCAAATGAATAGACTCCAACTCAGCATACGCCTTGCTTACAGTTACGGGACTTACCGCAAGCAGACTGGACAAATGACGGACAGAGGGAAGCTTTGTGCCCT
Organism: Paenibacillus sp. FSL R10-2748; assembly: GCF_038005565.1. Classification (NCBI taxonomy): domain Bacteria; kingdom Bacillati; phylum Bacillota; class Bacilli; order Caryophanales; family Paenibacillaceae; genus Paenibacillus; species Paenibacillus sp. FSL R10-2748. The sequence goes on along the minus strand of NZ_JBBOTK010000004.1, from coordinate 570,211 downwards.
GAGGCAGCAATCCAGACTGGATGCGATCTGCTAATGTTTTGGCAATCTGTAAATATAATTTGACACTGCTATTGCGGCTGAGATCAATATGCATCGGAACCGTCCCCTCCAAAAATCAACTGTTACATTTAGACGTTTACTGTTATACTTCATTATCGATATAATACAACAAATTTCATAGTACAGTATAGAACACAGGAGATGATTGGATTGGAACACAAATTTTCGGGTATGGCTCGTACTCAGGGCTCGTCCATGGTAAGGGACATTTTAAAGCTGACACAGGGAACAGATGTGTTATCTCTGGCAGGCGGCCTTCCGGCCGATGCCTTTTTCCCCATCGAAGCTGTTGCTAAAGCCTATGAGCGGGTATTTCGTCTCGGCGGTACTACCGCTCTTCAATACGGCCTAACCGAGGGCTACATTCCTCTACGGGAACGTCTTGCAGCAATCATGTCATCCCAAGGCATCTCCGTCACCAGAGATAATATCATCATGACGACGGGCTCACAGCAGACCATTGATCTGGTTTCGCGTGTGTTGCTCGATCCGCAGGATACTGTATTGGTGGAGTCCCCTACTTATTTGGCAGCTCTTCAGGTATTTAATTCCTATGGTGCCAACATTGTAAGTGTAGATACAGACTCTAACGGTATGCGATTAGAAGATCTTGAAGCCAAGATCAAAAAACATCAGCCTAAATTCGTGTATGTCATCCCCACCTTCTCCAACCCGGCAGGAAGTGTTTGGAGTATGGAACGCAGAACGGGCGTTGTTGAACTATGCCGTAAATACGGCACTTTGATTTTTGAAGATGATCCTTACGGACGTCTTAAATTTGACGAAAACCTTAACTTTCCATCCCTTTTCTCAATTGATCAACAACTAGGTGGAGACGGTCATGTGATGTACACTTCTACATTCTCTAAAACCGTTGCTCCTGGTGTTCGCTCTGGTTGGCTGGTAGCTAATCAAGCAATTGTCGTTAAGGTCGCCAATGCCAAACAATCTGCCGATCTGCACTCCAGCAGTATTGATCAACGTGCTTTGAATGAGTTATTGGACTTTTTTGACTTGGACGGACATATTCGTACCGTGTCCGCCGAGTACTACACTCGTATGCTACGTCTCACATCGCTGATGAAAGAACGTCAATGGGAAGGAATCACCTGGAATGATGCACTTGGCGGTATGTTTATGTGGGTTACCCTACCCGAGGGCTTCCGTTCTGATCGGTTGCTGCAACTCGCAATTCAGGAAGGAGTCGCATTTGTTCCCGGACAAGTCTTCTATGCTGACCTAAGTGGCAGCAACCACATGCGGATCAACTTCACGCATACGGATCCTTCCCTGCTTCCTAAAGCGGTTGACCGATTGGATCGAGCACTGAAGATGTACACAGAGGAAAGTGTGGTAAAAAGCGTGTGATGATGGAGTTGGCAGGATATGTACGTAAGGCCGCTTCACGAATCATTTGATTTTACGATCGCTGTTACCCCCTGATTCGTTTGGAATTTGAATAGTATGGTGGAATCTGGGACAAAGGTGCAGGCCTCGCTTCTACAGATTCAAATGCGTTGCTACGCTAACTACGTGCCTCATCCTCGAACGGTTTTACGGTAGAGGAAGTAAAAATTAAAATGAAAGCCCCCAGTAATTATGCTGGGGGCTTCATTCTAAGAAGGCACTATTTCTGCGTAAATACGGTATGTTAAAAAGGGTCTGCCATGATTCCCGTTGGAATATGACACACCCTTTTTAATTCAATAAATACATTTGGATTAAAAGCTTTCATGCAAACAGGTCATTTACAAAAGTTAAATTTATGCATTTTAAGGTGTTGCAGTGGGGAAAGTTTTCCGTAAGCCGGGTTCTGTGCTATTCGTGGTACAGACGGGAACTACCCTCCCACTACAAGCGACAATCATCTATCTAGGCCGAACATTGCTATCCAGCTCCAGCGACCAACCTAGACACGCCTCGGGCTAAGGCTGCTTCGCGAAGAAGCTGTGTCCCATTAGGTCTTGCTCCAGATGGGGTTTACCAGGAACGAAGTCACCAGCGTTCCTCGGGGTCTCTTACACCTCGGTTCCATCCTTGCCTGTGCCGCAAACGGCCATCGGCGGTCCATTTCTGTGGCACTATCCTTCAACTCGCGCTGACTGGACGTTATCCAGCATCCTGCCCTATGGAGCCCGGACTTTCCTCTCGTGGCTCACGCCACCAGCGATTGTCTGTCAAACTTTCCGAACAACATTACATAGTATACAGGGAACGCGCGCATGATACAACCCTGAAAATATTGTAAAACGTATAGATCTCTGTTTACTTGCTCAAATAAAACGGATGCACCTTTCTCTGCAATGAATCTTCCGCCACATAATAAGCAGACCTTCCCACGTATAGCGGGATAGAAAGCTTACTAAAATCAGGAACGTCCTCATCTAGGAACAGTTCATCATCTCGGTAGGTCTGCTGTATTTCACCGACGATCCAATCATGATCTCCATAGGTATGAATATCCACGACTTTACACTCATAAGCAAGATAAGCCTCCAGCAATATAGGCACATTGACTGAAATTCCATCCTCATATGCAATGCCAAACTGCTGAAACTTATCTACATCTTTACCACTAAAGGTACCTACAGCCTGAATCCATTCCGATCTGTGTGCAGGCAGAAACTGAATACCAAAGCCTCTGCTTTTCTCGATCAGACCGTGAGAATATGTTTCCTTCCTCAGTGAAATGCCATACATGCCCGGTGATGATCCGATATAGGTATGCCAGCCTGAGGCCATTACATTATTTTCCCCCTCATAGCGGGAAGTAACAACAGCGACCATGCCTGGATAGGCATGAATTGCAGAATCAGCTATCAGCGTACGCATAGAACCTCTCCCTACGAAAAAAAATAATAGAGCATCTTCATTTTCTCATAGATGTTGAGATTTTACAAAAATTGAAAAGGCTCGGTTTCTACCTGAGATACATGTACTTCCGTTGAATAACGACCTTCTGCCAAGCGTTTGCGCATCCATTCTACGGTTTTAGGCTTCATAATCTTTTCAGCGTTATGTCCAGGGTCAATAATAGCAATCCCCGCCATAAGGGCATCCTGAGCCGTGTGATAGTCAATATCCCCCGTGACTAATACGTCAGCTCCCTTAAAGAGCGACTTGTTCACATAACGGCTACCAGAGCCCCCAAGCACGGCTGCCTTTTTGATCGTACGATCTAAGTCGCCCACCACACGTACATGCTCGACGTTGAGACCGTTTTTTACAACATCGACAAACTCCCGTAACGTGCAGGTTTCCTTGAGCTTGCCGACCCGCCCCAAACCAAAGCTACGGCCTTGCAAATCCATATGGTACAGGTCATAAGCCACCTCTTCATAAGGATGAGCCTTCAGCATCGCTTGAACAACTTTACTGCGTACACCCTGCGGTACAATGGTCTCAATACGAACCTCTTCACTACGTTCCATTTTACCCGGCTCACCCAAAAACGGCTGTGTGCCTTCACCCGGTACAAAAGTTCCGTAGCCGTCAATGTTAAAGCTGCAATGGCTGTAGTTGCCGATATGTCCAGCTCCCGCCCCTAATACGGCATCAAGTACCCGTTGATGATGTGTTTTGGGTACGAAAACAACAAGCTTGAATAATTGCTCGGTGTGAACATCCTCCAGCGTACCTTCACTTTGAATACCCAGAGCTTCCGCCATCCAGTCATTCATGCCGTCCTCAGCCGTATCCAGATTCGTATGACTGATGTAGACAGCAATATCATTCTTGATCAGCTTTTCATACAATCTGCCCGCAGGCTGATCCGTGTTCAATGCTTTAAGTGGGCGGAATATAATCGCATGATGTGCAATAATGAGATCAGCTTTTATGCGGATTGCCTCTTCGACAACCTCATCATTAACATCCAGGGCTACTAATATGTTTTTGATTTCCTTTTGCAGACTACCCAGCTGAAGCCCGATTCTATCGTCCGGAACTGCCAAGTATTTCGGAGCCAGCTGCTCCATGTAGCTAATCACTGTCTGTCCTTTGGCAAACATGCAAGTACCTCCTCTAGCTGTTCAATTTGCTTGCGCAATTGCTCCCGCTTATGCTGTGCGGATTCCTGATCTGATCGTGCCACTTGTGCCAGCACATCCTCAAGCTTGCGAATCTCCAATTTCCATTTATAAAAAAAGATTTCATTCGGTGCTTTGACCAATAGCGGTCCGAGTTGCATTAACAAATCCTGTGTCAGTACCAGCGAACTATCGGGAAGTTTCCATGGTTGATACAGCTCATCCAGTTTCAGTGGGCTTACCGAATCAGGTACGGCCGTCAGAATTTCATATATTTTTCCGTCTTCTTCCATAATATGTTCACTTGTTAGTACCCATTGATGTTCGATGAGCCAACGGCGTAAGATATCCTCGCCTACGTTAGGCTGTAGAACAAGCTGTTTCACTGAAACAAGCTTGTCTTTCCCTTGCTCTAAAATGGAAGCGATCAAGGCACCACCCATGCCGGCTATCGTAATAACATCAACCTCATTGGCCTTAATTACAGCCAAGCCATCTCCCTTTCTAACCGCAATGCGATCATTAAGACCTGCTTCGGCCACCTGCTTTTGAGCCGCACGTAACGGACCATCGTTAACCTCACCCGCCACGGCTTGCGGTACTCTGCCACTACGCACTGCAGCCACAGGGAGTAGTCCATGATCCGAGCCAATATCCGCAAGTCTGCTCCCGGCAGGAATTTGTTCCATAATATATTGTAATCGTTGAGAAAGTTTCATGACGTCACCCACGTAATCCATTTTTTTCGAGTCCAAAATAAAATTCCTACAACAAATGCCAACTTCAGTATGCTGTAAAATACCACATCACCCGCCGCTTGATGGCGCAGGATAATCATGTCTGCTTCAGCCATGAATGCTAGTGTCATGCCTATAGCGAAATAAATCAAAGCGAGACCCGGAAAGCGGCGATGTACCCACCAGCTTAGCCAGATCAACAATACTGCGTGCAAAATCCAAAATGCCTCAAGCATCACTAAAGTTGCTGTAGGCCAGTGGCGGCCTATAAGGACCGCGTACACTAAAAGCAGCCCAGCAAGACCACAGTAATGAAGTAAGCTGATCCGCAAAGTTAATCCCACAAGACACCATACCACACCGCATAGGCCTACGAGCAAAAGAAACCAAACCCTAGCTTCACCTTGATGGAGCTGAATGATCCACACACCCGAACCCAGCATAATCGCACTGCCTAAAGTGCTCAACATCGCACTCATACTCTTTTCGGAAGACCGCCAAAATGCGGCCACTCCATAGCAAATCGTAGTAACTGCACTTGCCGAGAATATTTGCATTGCCAACGGAAAAGCGGTAAAATAAAAACCGATCAAACAAATGCAGGAAATAATGACAAAACCAAGAAGCCAGGCGATCCCATGCCCGTGTCTAAGATATGTAAGCAGCCCGGTGTTGTTACGGTTCTGGCTCTGCGACGGATCTTCGTCCTCCCGATACAGGTTAGACAAAAAATCGCAATATTGCTCAGGGAGCAGCCGACTTCGCCGCCAATGCTCAATTTCATGTAACAGTATTGCCCGTTTTTTCTCCTGGTCCAAGCTTCTTCCCCTCCACCAAGGCTGCCATGAGATAAAAAAAGACCTCCTGCGCGCTTCAAGCCGCAGAAGGTCCGCAATGTTACGCTTCTATTCGAGGAAATCCTTCAGTCGCTTACTGCGGCTTGGATGGCGCAACTTACGCAGCGCTTTGGCCTCAATCTGACGAATACGTTCACGTGTAACACCGAACACTTTACCCACTTCTTCAAGGGTTCTGGTTCTTCCGTCGTCCAAACCAAAGCGGAGACGCAAAACATTCTCTTCCCGTTCGGTTAACGTATCCAGTACATCCTCGAGCTGTTCCTTCAGAAGTTCATAGGCAGCCGCATCTGCAGGCGCCAATGCTTCTTGATCCTCAATGAAATCCCCCAGATGTGAGTCATCCTCTTCACCAATTGGTGTTTCCAATGAAACAGGTTCTTGGGCAATTTTCATAATTTCCCGTACTTTTTCCACGCTCAGCTCCATCTCGGCAGCCACTTCCTCCGGCGTAGGTTCGCGCCCCAACTCTTGCAACAGTTGACGCGATACGCGAATCAGCTTGTTGATCGTTTCCACCATATGCACCGGAATACGGATTGTTCTCGCCTGATCGGCTATTGCGCGCGTAATGGCCTGACGAATCCACCAGGTTGCATACGTACTGAATTTAAAGCCTTTTTCGTAATCAAATTTTTCTACTGCCTTAATCAAACCCATATTACCTTCCTGAATCAGATCCAGGAAAAGCATTCCGCGACCAACATAACGTTTGGCAATACTTACAACCAGACGCAAGTTCGCTTCTGCCAACCGACGCTTAGCTTCTTCATCGCCGTTATTGATCCGTTTGGCAAGCTCCACCTCATCATCAGCAGAAAGCAACGGTACACGACCGATTTCCTTCAAGTACATCCGGACCGGGTCATTAATTTTAATACCGGGAGGCAGGCTCAGATCGTCATCGAAATTAAAATCATCCCCATCATTGTTTTCCGGGTCGTCATTTTGACGCAATCTGGTAACTTCTTCGTCGTTGTCATTCACAACTTCAATCCCCAAGTCACCCAGTTGCTCATAAAACTCATCCATTTGCTCGGGGTCCTGATCAAACGGCGACAGTTTTTCCATGATATCTTTGTAGTTCAGAGAAGAACTTTTTTTACCCAACTCAATCAGTTGATCTTTGACCTGATCCAGTGTTAGTTCCGTCTCCAGTTCAGTATGCTGATCATTCGCCATCTTTCGACTCCCTCCTCCCTAGAAACATCCGACCTCTGTGTGTTCATTGTCTCTCTAGGGCTATAATCTCACTTGCAATTTGTGCTGCGCGCAAAAAGTCACCCAAGCGCTCAGCGGCTCTCATTTCTTCCCTTTTCAAATCCAGTTGCTCCTGCAATGGAAATTTTCGCACCTGATGAATATAATCATCCAAAATGTGCGGTGCCCATACGCCTGGAGCATCCATCATCATGATCGAACTTACGTTCTTCTCCAGCCGGTCGTCTTGCAAAGATGAAATAAAACGGCTTGTATCTGGTAACTTCCCTTGCGCGTAATAGGCATATAGATAAGCAGCAATTGCTGCATGATCCTCAATATTAAAGGCGTCGCCCAGATGCTTTTCTACATACTCTGCAGCTTCTAAATCCTGCATCATCCAGTGAAGCAGCCTGCGCTCAGCCACATGGTAAGCCGGCAACAGATTAGGTGTGGAGACCTGCCCTTTTTTATGCCTACCATTATTCCACCCATTTTCGTTATTATCCCCAAAGTTCTGTTTTTTTTGCAGGGATTGACGGAGTAAATTGCATTCTTGCTTCAAGGTTTCAAAATCCACCTTAACTTCGGCTGATACTTCGCGCAGATACACTTCCCGCTCAGTCGGGGATGACAGAGGTGCAATGACATTTAATGCTTCGCGGGAATACGCGATTCTTCCTTCTTCCTCTTGCAGTATATGGTTTTTTTTCAGATATATAAGCTTAAATTTCACCGTTGAAACAGCACTTTCGATAATTTGACGCTGGAATCGTTCGCCGCCGTATTGCCGGATAAAATCATCCGGGTCCATACCGTCACTGACCAGCGCTACTTTCACGTGAAGTCCCGCATTTTCCAACAGCGGAAAATTTTTAAGCGCAGCAGCTTGTCCTGCCCGGTCACCATCATAACAAATAATGACCTCATCGCACAGTCCTTTTAACATCGTAGCATGGTGCTCCGTTAGAGCAGTGCCCATGGCGGCCACCCCATTTTGTACGCCCGCTTCCCATGCCGAGATGACATCACCGTAGCCTTCAAAAAGAACACTCTGGCGGAGCTTGCGAATTGAGGTTTTAGCATGATGAAGATTGTACAGCGTTCGGCTCTTGTTGAATAGCTTGGTCTCCGGTGAATTCAAATACTTCGGCTGTCCCTCACCAAGTATACGGCCTGCAAAGGCAATAACTTTTCCGTTGCGATTCCAAATGGGAAACATGATACGATCTCTGAACCGATCCACATATCCATCACCCTCATGCCGGGGAGAAATAAGCCCTCCCTTTTCCATCTCCACGGGATCAAAAGAACGCTTCTCCAGAAACTGAACGATCGTATCCCATCGGTTGGGTGCATAGCCAATTTGAAATTGATCAATGATCTTGTCACTGAATCCCCGTGAACGCAAGTACTCCATCGCTGGTTTGCCGTGCTCCGTATTTTTAAGCAAAAAATGGTACATCTTAGAAGTTAACTCATACGCTTGCAACAGCCTGTCCAACTCAGGATGCTGATGCGATGAATCACGTCCCTGCCATTCGCCGAGCGGGATATGACTTTCTTCTGCCATTGTCCTGACAGCTTCGGGAAAGGATAGTCCTTCGATTTCCATCATAAACTTGATGGCATTGCCTCCCGCGCCGCAGCCGTAGCAGTAAAAAATCTGACGATCCGGTGTCACGGTGAATGAAGGGGTTTTTTCGGAATGAAAAGGACAGAGGCCTTTCATATACTTCCCCTGCTTGGTCAAATGCACGTACTTGCTTACCGTATCTACAATATCATGATGTTGTAAAACCGACTCAATGATATCGTCCGGTATGTTACCTTGTCCGGCACTCATATTAACCACCTTCATCTCTTTAGCACGTAAATATAATTCGATACCGTTACTCATTCTCCTGCAAGCGAAGTAAAAGTTTTGTCAGTTTATGTTGAAAAACTTCACGATCCTCTAATGTAAACGGTTTAGGACCTTTTCCATAACGTCCTTTTTTCCGTTCTTTGGCAGAAGTATGACGTCGGTCAAGCATGAAATCTATCGAATCGTTTCGATACATAGCTCCGCGAAAAGACATCACTTCACAACCTTTTGCCAAGGCAAGTGCAGCAAGACCATAATCATTGGTGGTTACAATATCGCCGCGGCGGATATGATTGGCAATATAGAGATCGGCACTTTGGTCGCTTCGGTCTACTTTAACGATGCTTACGCCTTTGCTGCCCTGAATGAGATGATCATATGAAGATACCATAATAACCTCAATATGAAAACGGGAAGCTATCTCCGCAATTTCACTTTTAACAGGACAAGCGTCCCCGTCAACAACGATCCGCACATCCAGTAAAGTTCCGGTTCCCTCCATGAGCATCCCCCATCTCCATCCGCATTCGAGTAAAATACGGAACGGCTGCAAGATTACTCTTACACCGTTCCGTATATTTATACCCATTTTTTCAAGTTGTTCATACTACCACAACTGACGTTTAAACTACAAGCTTGGAAAAATCGGCAAAACGCTTCAGTTCTGAGTCAATAGCAGCCAGCAATGCCAAACGATTATTACGAACAGCATCATCCTCAGCCATAACCATAACGGAATCAAAGAATGCCGTCACCGCAGGGGTAATGGATGAAGCAAGCGCTAACGCCCGTGTCGCATCACCTTCCTGTAAAGCTACGCTATAAGATTCATAAGCGCTATACCATGCTTCGTAAAGCGTTTTTTCGCCTTGCTCCGTAAACTCACCCGTATTAACTGACTTATGAACTGCTTTAGCAGCCAGATTACCTACACGATTAAAGGACTCAACTGTTGCTTTGAATACCTCACCTGTTTGAACGGCAGTCATTAACGCAGTTCCGCGGTTAACAACGGAAGCAACGTCGTCATATCCAGCTGCAAGCACTGCATCCACAACGTCATAACGAAGTGTCTCAGACAATAGTTTCTTCACGCGTAATCCGAAAAACTCATGTAATTCTTTACGTATTTCATCCGCGGAACGTTTCATATTTCCAAGGTTGCCGTGCACATCGAGCGCGATATTGAACACATCAGACAACGTAGCCGAAAGCTTGCGATCCAACAATATCTGCACAATACCTGCTGCCTGGCGACGAAGCGCGTAAGGGTCCTGTGAACCTGTTGGAATAATACCGATGGAGAAGCAGCCTGTAATGGTATCTATCTTGTCTGCGATACTTACAATCGCTCCAGCATTCGTTGAAGGAACTGTTTCTCCTGCAAAACGCGGCTGGTAATGCTCAAACACCGCTCTTGCCACTTCTTCCTTCTCTCCAGCCTTACGAGCATAATCCTCACCCATCACACCTTGCAGTTCCGGGAACTCATATACCATTTGTGTTACCAGGTCAAATTTACAAATATCCGCTGCACGACTAACCGATTCCTGTGTATCTGGGGAAACGCGAAGCTTCTCTGCCAGAGCATCAGCAATACGGCGAATCCGGCGCACTTTGTCTCCAACCGTTCCCAGCTCTTCGTGGAAAACGATACTTTCCAATTTGGAGAGTGCATCCTTAATTTCCAGCTTCTGATCTTCTTCATAAAAGAATTTGGCATCAGACAGCCGCGCACGCAATACTTTTTCATTCCCTTTAGCAATGACTTCCAGCGATTGACTTCCTCCGTTACGTACCGTAACAAAGTATGGCAATAGCTCTCCTGTGTGATCCAGCACTGGGAAATAGCGTTGATGTTCGCGCATGGAAGTAATGAGTACATCCTTCGGAATGTTCAGGAACGCAGGATCAAAACCTCCGAACAGTACTGTTGGGGTTTCCACCAAATACAGCACTTCTTCCAGCAAATCATCCTTGACCGCAATCGTCCAATCTTTTTCGGCAGCCAGCGCTTCAATCTGCTTTACAATAAGCGATTGACGTTCCTCAATGTCCACAATGACATGCTGCTTGCGAAGCACTTCAACATAGTCAGCTGGACTTTCTACTACGGCATCCTGTCCCAGGAAACGATGCCCTCTTGTCACATTTCCTGACTGCACGCCGGCAATCTCCAAATTAACAATATCGCTACCAAACAAGGCAATCAACCAGCGGATCGGACGAACAAATTTAAAGTCATAACTTGCCCAGCGCATGAATTTAGGGAATGTCATGGCATGTAAAATGTGCAATAAACCTTCGGACAGTACATCCGCTGTTGGTACACCTATGCTGCTCTTAGTTGCGTAAATATATTCCACGCCTCCAAGCTCCTTGAACGTGAACTGTTCAGGATCAACACCTTGGCTGCGAGCAAAGCCTAGTGCAGCCTTGCTCCAGTTACCAGCCTCGTCGAGTGCGATTTTGCGGGAAGGACCTTTAACTTCTTCGTTAATATCTTCTTGCTTCTCCGCTACTTCCTTGACAAGTACCGCCAAACGGCGAGGTGTAGCATAAACCTCTACAGCACCATAAGCAATACGCGAACTGTCAAGCCACGCCGTCATACGCTGCTTCAACTGCTGAATTGCATTCGGGATAAAACGTGCAGGGACTTCTTCCAACCCGATCTCAAACAATAAATCCTTAGACATTTGCCGCACCTCCTTTCTTCAACAGCGGGAAGCCCAGCTTCTCGCGCTCCTCCAGATAGGTCGCAGCCACCTGACGCGCCAAATTACGCACTCGTATAATAAACCCAGTCCGTTCCGTCACACTGATCGCTCCGCGAGCGTCCAGCAAGTTGAACGCATGAGAACATTTCAGCACATAATCATAGGCTGGAAATACAAGATGCTGCGCCATCGCTTTATTTGCCTCTTCTTCGTACATATTAAAAAGAGTAAAGAGCATTTTGACGTCAGATACTTCGAACGTATACTTGGAATGCTCAAATTCAGGCTGGTGGAAGACATCACCGTACGTAATTCCATTGACCCACTCCAAATCGAACACATTCTCCTTGTCCTGGATGTAGGAAGCAAGACGCTCCATACCGTACGTGATTTCTACGGCAACCGGACTGGCATCAATACCGCCCACTTGCTGGAAATAGGTGAATTGGGTAATTTCCATACCGTCCAGCCATACTTCCCAACCTAAGCCCCACGCTCCCAGCGTTGGTGCTTCCCAGTTGTCTTCAACGAAACGAATATCATGCTCCAAAGGGTTAATGCCCAAACGGCTCAAACTCTCCAAATACAATTCCTGAATGTTATCCGGTGAAGGCTTCAAAACTACTTGAAACTGATGATGCTGATACAGGCGATTCGGGTTCTCACCATAACGTCCGTCTGACGGACGACGAGAAGGCTCAACATAAGCTACGTTCCACGGCTCAGGTCCGATCGAACGTAAATACGTCATCGGGTTCATCGTGCCTGCCCCTTTTTCCGTGTCATACGGCTGTACAATAATACAGTTGTGTTCAGCCCAAAATTGTTGCAGCGTTAAAATCATCTGCTGAAAATTCATTGGTACACGCTCCCTTTCCAATTCCCTCAAATGTTGGTGATTTCTTCTCATTAAGCTCGTATGTACAGGGCTATTTTATCCCAAAAGCCTTGCTAGAGACAGCAAAAAGCCCCCGCCTCTACGCCTGTACAGACGTAGGGACGAGAGCTGACTCCCGCGGTTCCACCCTACTTGATTGCGATCCTACATCACCAATCAGATCGTAATCCTCTTTTCCGTGTCCATTCAGACGCTCCCGAGTGCCTTGTTCACGAAGAATTCCCACTGGGCTTACACCGTCCCCAACTCGCTAATTACAGAGAATACATCCCGCTACTTTCTCGTTCAATGCATCTGCTCCCGAAGGAGATATATAGTAGGATATTACACGTTTTCAGCAATACAGTCAAGAGAATAGGGCGTTTCACATATCGTACTTGTCGAGCTGATCCAAGAAATTGCGGGATTTCAGCTTGACCTCCAACTGCATATCCATGAACTGACGCATGACATGTTTGATCTCCAGCTTTGTGGAGTCCTTTACGTCAATGTTGCCGAGCCGATTCAAATCCATTCTGGCGAACAAGCGCAGCAACTTCAATGTACGTGGAGTCACGCTCAATGCAGCTGGATCATAATGCTTGTAGCTCCGACACAAAACTCCGCCCAGCCTCGGACTGACAAACATATCTTCATCAGCACATTGTTGACCACTTGAAATACATGCATCAAGCTGAGGAGCATATCCGGCCGCCTGCAATATTTTAAATTCATAAATACTCATGACGATCAGCGGATCTTTGCCACTCTCCAGCGCCTCCAAACATGCTTTAAGCTGCTTAAACCAGAACGCGCCTGTTTCCTCATCCTGTAGCACCCGATCGAGTAATTCACAAGCATAAGAAGCGTAAGCAGCTTTAGTAATATCCTCGCGTAATGTATGGTGGGATTGGATGATTTCACCGGCATTCAACGTGCCTAAACCTGTGTTTCGAAAAAAAACGAATTCACCGTACGTAAACGGCTGCGTTAAAGCAGCGTGACGGCTTTTGGACTTTTTTGCACCTCTGACCAGCACGCCTGCTTTGCCTCCGCTTTCGGTGCAAAGCGTAATAATTTTGTTCCCCTCACCGTAATCCATGCTGCGGATGACGATTCCTTCCACCCTGTAAAGCATGCCTCTTCCCCCAAACATTCGCGAAGAAGCCAGTGGCTTGTACTATTCACGGGCTTCTTCATGCTCGTCCGACTCTCCCTCATCCGTGTCTTGCTCCCTTGTCACGGCGCTCTCCCGATATAACAGATACGCACCGACATCTCCAGTCATCGCAAAATACTTCCACGAAAAATCTCGCAATCGTATTCATCCTTTCTTCGGAAATGACGTTTGCATCTCAAAAATAGGATGATGCGAAGAGGGGAGAAGTATGCGATGAAATTAATGGATTACGTTGAAAAAGGCTACTGTATGTAGATTGGAATGCCGCTTCGCAAATGATTTGATCTTACGATCGCTTCTTCAGATTCAAATCCTTCGCTCCGCTACAATGTGCACACAGTTACAATAACTCTTTTAAAAGCACTCCTTATTTCATCACTGGAAGAAAGGGGTAAAAAGAGCAAGAGTTAAGCGCCGCATATGCGCGGCGCTTTGAATGACCAAAAAACTGTTACTTATCTCAGTCATAGAGATCGGTACGGCCTTTTTATGATGCTTACAACAACTATACATATTTATTTAATATCAATTTTTTTAGCCTCAATAAACCCTTGAACTAAAGTGACGTAGAATCAAGTTCTGTTTTTAAGCGTCGCGATGGAAGCCAAGGTCACGAAGGACGCGTTCCTGGTTGCGCCAGTCTTTTTTGACCTTAACCCAAAGTTCCAGGAAAATCTTGGAGCCTAGCAGGTTTTGGATATCCTGGCGGGCCTGTTTGCCCACTTCTTTGAGCATGGCTCCCTGTTTGCCGATAATGATCCCCTTCTGGGAGTCACGCTCTACAAAAATAACAGCCATAATATGCACTACCCCATTATCCTGCACTTTCATGTCTTCAATCATAACCGCAATAGAATGGGGTACTTCCTCACGTGTCATATGCAGAATTTTTTCCCGAACCAGTTCGGAGATGACAAACTGTTCTGGATGGTCGGTAATTTGATCATCCGGATAATATTGCGGACCTTCTGGCAAGTATTTTTGCACCTGCTCCAGCAGGGTGTTTACATTGTTGCCCATTTTGGCCGAGATCGGTATGATTTCTGCAAAGTCGTACAACTTGCGATACTGCTCAATCAGTGGCAACAACGCTTCCGGCTCAATGCGATCAATTTTATTCAGCACCAAGATAACTGGCGTTTTTACTTGTTTAAGCTGTTCCGCAATAAAACGGTCGCCACCGCCTAGACCCTCAGCAGCGTCAATAAGAAAAAGCACCGCTTCTACTTCACCCAACGTATTAAAAGCAGTCTGATTCATGTAATCGCCTAATTTTGACTGGCGCTTATGAATCCCCGGTGTATCCAAAAATACAATTTGTGTGTCCTCTGTAGTAAATACGCCGTGAATTTTGTTGCGTGTAGTTTGCGGCTTGTCCGACATAATGGCAATCTTCTGCCCAATGACATGGTTCATCAGTGTTGATTTTCCGACATTGGGTCTGCCAACAATTGCGACAAAGCCTGATTTAAAGTGTTTCTTAGCCATTTCATTTCCTCCAGCGCGATTAAGCACCTATTTTATTTTGGTTTTTCCATTAAAACAGCGAACTAATTAACGTTAACATAGGCCTATAAAACACAAATATACCAATAATTACAGCAAAAACCGCTGCCAGGAGCACGGCTCCGGCGGCGGTGTCTTTAGCCGCTTTGGCCAGCGGATGAATATCAGGTGAGATGAGATCCACCGCTGCTTCAACAGCGGTGTTGAACAGTTCGGCTACAATGACTATAGCGATAGCCACGCAGACGAATAACCAGTCGAGCCGGGAGATGTGCAGAGTTAAGCCTGCTACAATGACAAAGAGCGCCATGACCACATGTATCCGCATATTTACTTGCGTACGCAGAGCGTACATCACGCCTTCTGCCGCATAGCGAAAGGTCATTCTCCAAGGCTGACGTCTCATTACCTTGTCAACCCCGCTTGAGCCAGTACAGCTTCCTGTTTGCCCATCATTTCAGCTTCACTCACATCATCCTGATGATCATAGCCTAACAGATGCAGAAAGCCGTGAACAAACAAAAAACCGATTTCACGCTCAATCGAATGTCCGTATTCTTCGCTCTGAGCTTGCGCTGTCTGTACAGAGATTATAATATCCCCCAGAACATCCGGTACATCATTCATTGAAGTTTCTTCATTCGGTTCGTAAATAATTTCAAGCTCTTCATCCAGTGTCTCCTTCATAGCAAAAGACAACACGTCGGTGGGACGATCAATTCCCCGATAGTCCCTGTTCAACTCATGAATTTGCTCATCATTAACGAAGGTAAGGGCTACCTCACCGTCTGTGACTCCTTCCACTTTGCCTGCCTCCTCCAATAAGGTGTTCAGCAACGTAATCAAGGATTCGTTAATTACCATATCGTTTTGTTCATTATTCCAAGCTAATTGAAGGCCCATGCCAACCGCTCCTTTTAATTCTAGTGCTCTAACCGTGCTTCGTGCACAAGTTATATTAAGCTTTTCCGTTTTCAGACTTGGGCCTTTCCTCTGGATACTCAATACGGGAATGGAAAATCCCCATTACTGTTTCCTTGAGGGTTTGAGCCACGATATCAAGCTCCCGCATGGTCAGCTCACAGTCGTTAAATTGGTGATCATCAAGACGGCTCTTAATAATTTTCTCAATCATGGATTCTACCTGTTCCACCGTCGGCTTCCGTAAGGAACGAACTGCTGCCTCCACACTATCAGCAATTCCCACCACAGCAGACTCTTTAGACTGAGCCTTCGGTCCCGGATAACGGAAATCATCCTCCGTGAAGTCAGGCTCTACCCCTCGCTCTTCAGCCTCACGCAACGCCTTGTGATAAAAATAGTGCAAGAATGTCGTTCCGTGGTGCTGCTCGGCAATATCGCGAATTGGCTTGGGTAGCTTGTAATCCAATTGCATTTCCACCCCGTCACGAGCATGGGCGATAATGATGGATTTGCTCAGCTTGGGCTCTATTGTATCATGTGGATTTTCCAACCCATTTTGATTTTCAATGAAGTACGAAGGCCTCTTGGTTTTACCAATATCATGATAATACGAACCAACCCGGCACAACAAGCCGTTTGCTCCTATAGCCTCCGCTGCGGCCTCTGACAGATTGCCCACCATTACACTATGATGATACGTTCCCGGTGTCTCCGTAAGCAGCTTGCGGAGCAAGGGATGGTTGGGATTCGACAGCTCAACAAGCTTCAGTGCCGACAAGATACCAAAGGTAGACTCAAAAAATGGCATTAGCCCAATAACAAGTATTGCTGTTATCAGACCGCCTGCAAAAGCAAAAGCTACCCCATAGAGCGTCGTCGTTTGAGTCCAATTCCCTTGGTCAATCAGTGCCAGAGAAAAAACAGACAGGGCCCCGAACAGGCATACCATGATCGCCCCTTTGAACAGTGTTGAACGCTGGCTGGCTCGATGGGTAGAGAAAATCGCCGCCAGACAGACCACAAGAGCAAAAAACCCAAAATTAAAGTCAAAAATTTGTCCCTGACGGACATTCAAAATAACACTAGCCAATATACTGAATATAACGGCACATACGAAAGCCAGCGACATATCAAGCAACAGCGTTACGAGCATAGCTCCAAGCGCGATAGGCGCCAGATAGCCGAGATAGGAACGTTCACTGTTCTGCAGTATGGAAATTAACATCATTGCCCCCACTGTAATCACAAAGATTAATACTAGCATGAGCAACTGCGCATTATTATACTTGAAGTTTCGTGTTCGTGATTGGAATTGACGAATATACATAAACAGGCCCAACGCAAGCATCATAGACAGCATCAGTAGGCCAAATTGTGGCCAATAATTGATTTTATCCTTGAGCAATTCATTTTCATCAAGCAGTGTGTAGATTTCCTGGGTAATAATCTCACCCTTCTTGACGAGTACTTCACCCTGTTTAATGTAAACTGTCGGTGTATCTTCACGAGCCTGTACCTTGGCGTCCTTCGTAGCTGTATCATCATAAAACTTGTTGGCGGTAATCACAAGCCTTGCAAGTTCCTGAACAACCTCCCGTGAAGTGCGCTTGGTAAGCGAGCTTGTACTAACCCGCTCCGCTACCTTCGCTCGGGCTGTCTGGGCATCCGTAATTTGATCATTCATCAACCCTGTCACAATCTCACGGGCGACAGGCCGCATTTCAGCAATATCCTCAGATGTAAGGCGCGGAATTTTAATGAATGTCTCCTCTGGAATTCGGTACGTTTGCTCTTTCGTTTTTTCCAGCACTTCATCCAGCAACTTATCTGGGTAGGCATCCGCATTACGGCTGTTATTCACAAAATTTTGCACAAATTCCCGTGCACGTTGCGGAATCTCATCCTTATAAATCGAAATCTTATCTGCTCTGGAAACCTGATCATCCTGATTGAGCCGTTCAATTCGATCCAAAATACCAGTAATCAGGTTATCGTTGCGAACTGGCACAATGGTATACATGGGCTGCACACGTTCAGCTGATTCCTCTTGAGCCTTCAAAGTCGCCTTACTGTTAGGAAGCTGCATCGGGGCGACAATTTCCTTTTCACTCGGTTGATTTACCCGAATGTCATAACGCTCGGGAAGCAGCTTGGACGCAAAGCCTACATAAAAAAGAACCACCAAAAATAAAAACAGAAGATAGCGTGTCGCCACGCTATACTTCCATCCATTCATTCTATGCTGGAACGTTTTCCCTTTAGATAATTCCTTCGAGGTCATCTAAAACAATCCCTCTCCATCATCTTTTTCAAGGCAGCTACACTGCTCATTTTATACTTTTTCTGATCGTACACACCATACTCGTGATTGAATGGCTATCCTTGATTTTCGGCAATACGGTCATAAGCAACAATGATTTTTTGAACTAGGGAATGACGGACAACATCCTCTTCTGCAAACTGGACAAAGCCTATTTCTTCAATCCCTTGTAAAATTGCATTCGCTTCAATCAGACCGGATTTTTTGCCACGAGGCAAATCAATTTGCGTAACATCGCCGGTAATGACCATTTTGGAGCCGAAACCAAGTCGAGTCAAAAACATTTTCATTTGCTCGGGTGTGGTGTTTTGCGCTTCGTCCAAAATAATAAATGAATCATCCAGCGTACGTCCCCGCATATAAGCCAAAGGAGCAATTTCTATTAACCCGCGCTCCAGTGCCTTTGCAGTCTGCTCTGGGCCCATCACATCGTATAGGGCATCATACAATGGGCGTAAATACGGATCAACCTTTTCCTGCAAATCCCCTGGTAAAAAACCTAAATTCTCCCCTGCTTCGACCGCAGGACGAGTCAGTACAATGCGCTTGACTGAACCTTCCTTCAGGGCAGCTACAGCCAGCACTACAGCCAGATAGGTTTTACCCGTACCCGCCGGGCCAATTCCAAATACAATATCGCGTTTCTTAATCGTGGTTACATAGTGCTTTTGTCCAATCGTTTTGACGCGAATCGGTTTCCCCCGGAACGTCGTCGTAATTTCACCCTTGAACAAATCGAGCAGCTGATCAGCACGCAAATCTTTTGCCAATTCAATCGCATAATGGACGTCCCTTTCGGTCAGTATATACCCATTGCGAATTAACTGGAGTAATACGTCGAACAATTGTTCGAGCACTTCCACCTCGTGAGCATTACCAAAAACATTAACTTCTGCCTCACGAGATGCTATTTTTGCTGGAATAGCGGCTTCGATTAATTTTAAAAAGGAATCCTGCGGGCCAAATAACGCCTGTCCTTCTCCCGCATTGTTCAATGCAATTTGTATGCTGCGTTGTTGTTCTGCCAAATAGCCTCATTCTCCTTGGTTATGAACTAACGGAAGTTCTTCCGCAATATCCTGCTCCACTTCAAAAAGCACTTTCATATAAACTTTACCATTCTCTCTCTTCTCATGCAAAATTTTTTGGCTCATTATTTTCGTTCCTTTGCCGTATTTAGCTAAAATATCAGCTCGCGCGCCTTCTATTCCTGACATTTTCGCTTCTGCTTCCGTAAGCTTCTGCTCTTGTATCTTTGTCTCCCTCACACTTTCAGTCATCCAACCCATCGGAAGTTTGAAGGAACGCCAAGTTAACGGATCATGTTCAACTGTTGTTTTATGTGTAGAATAAGGTATTTTCCCATATCCCCACAATTGTATCGCACGATTGCCTAACACCAGATACAAGCGGTCGTGACTGTTACCTGTATACGTGCTGCTGCGTTGCACCGTAGGACTGCTAATTTCGTATTCATGCCATACAAGACCCTTAACCTCTCCTTTGGCTACGACCTGCTGCTGATTCTCCTCATCTCCAAGCGTTCCCGAGATGAGGATGGCTCCTTTTTTGACACGTGTATTTTTATGCACGACAGGACGACCCTGCTCGGCAAAAATCTCAGTGACTACCGCGTCTGCCTTACTGATGATATGACGTGGGCTGTAGAGCGGCGCAGGGGTAGGCTGTGAAGCTTCAACAACCTGAATCGTTACCAAAGTACCCTGCTTTTCCACACCGATCCAGGATGCCTCTGGAAGCTTCTGCATGAGCGCACGGGAAAGCTTGTCTTGACTGGAAAGACGAAAGCTCCATTGAAACGGATACAGCCCCTCCTGTCGGGCGGCTTTGAGAACGGAGTCCGTCGAGAGCTTATCATTCCCCTTCACTTCAATGTCCCAGATAAGCGAAGACATCAGCAGGAGACCTATCCAGAACAAAGCCAATCCAGCCATAAAAAATTTACGTTTGGCAAGCCGTATAACAGTAAAGGGAAGCCCTTGCCGCTTCAGAACATGCATTTTACAGCCTGTCCTTCTCAAAAGCGGGCGTAGGAGGAAGACGTGCGGCAGCAGAAGGTTCATTTCTGCATGTCTAGTACCCATCGGCCGCACGTTCCAAACAGGTATATGGTGATCGGTGAGTAAATTAATGAAAGCTTCCACACTTTCGCCCTTGACAGCAAGGGTAACCGTGCCACGCAGCATTGCTAAAGCAGGATGTTTCACGAGCCTTCCTCCGTTCCTTCCATTTGGATATCTGTTATATGTCCCTCCACACTTACCTGCTCTGGCAGAATAGACGTAATGACTAAATCATGGCCGGACACCCTCAGCCTGCCTTTCTCAAGTGCAAGTACGAGCTGATTCGGTGTGAAATCCACCACGCCCCGGTGATTCTCCACATAAAGCTGGCGGCTGCCGATGAGGGTTAACCGCGGCAGGTCAAATAGAATGTCCTGCGGAAGCTCCAGCGTCTCGCTGGCCCACTTTCGCAGTTTGCGGCTCATCCGGCTCATACGGCGAAATCTCCTTTCCTGTCATCAAAACATCTGTTATCCAACGGCTAATGTTGTTTTGATGACAGCACGCTGCTATTTTTTCATCTTCCGTTATTGCCATTCGGTACCCATAGATGTTTCATGGCAGCTACGCTGCTGGCTTTTCATCTTATATTCTTATTTATCAGTGAACGCCATTACACCAGCGCCACAGATATCTGTACTGTACATTTTATGATCCAGTCCCCGCATTTATGAGGCTAAACTTACAATTCGCAGCAGCTGCTATATTGCAGAGGAAAAAGATGTGTCCTTTCAGAATTTACAACAAAAAAGACAATCTCATTTTCATATCGAAAACAAGGTTGTCTTTTTTTGATTTTCATCAGATGACACAGTTATTTTTCGGTATCTCGATTCAAAAGAGAGTTTTTTCTAGAGTATAAGAAGTAAACAGCCATACCAATGACAAGCCAAATAATAAAGCGAATAAATGTCTGGCCATTCAGATTAAGAATGAGCACCCCACATGAAACGATAGCCAGGATCGGAATATACGGAACTCCAGGACATCGGAAGGCCCTTGGCAAATCAGGTTGTGTTTTTCTCATAACGATGACGGCGACCGAAATCAGAATAAATGCTGACAAGGTTCCAATGTTCACCAAACTTGCTAACTCATCTAGCGGGATCAGCCCACCCATTAATGCAGATAAAGTACCAAAAAACAACGTGTTAATGTAGGGCGTTTTATATTTAGAATGAACCTTGGATAATATTTTAGGGACTAAACCGTCACGTGACATGGCAAACATAATGCGAGTTTGACCATAGAGCATAACCAGCATGACCGTTTTCATCCCTAAGATGGCTCCTATATCTACAATACCTGCAATCCAGTTCTGGCCCGCAACCTGCAATACCAATGACACTGGGTGAGAGATACCTTCAAATTGCATAAACGGCACAATACCTGTCATAATCGCGCTAACAATAACATACAAAAACGTACAAATAACGAGTGAGAAAATAATGCCTCGCGGTAGATCACGAGCGGGATTTTTGGTTTCTTCAGCCGCTGATGAAACAGCATCAAAACCAATAAAAGCAAAAAACACAAGTGCTGCGGCTCCAAACACCCCACTGAACCCAAACGGCATAAATGGTGTCCAATTATCTGGCTTCACATATTTAAAAGCAACGATGATAAATAATAAAATAACAATAATCTTTACAATTACCATGAAGTTGTTTATCCGTTTTGATTCTTTTATCCCAAAATAAAGCAAGAACGTGATACCCATCAAAATTAAAAAAGCTGGGAGATTAAAATAAGTAGTTTGGTCTTTTAAAGTCCCCGGTGCGGCAGTGAATTCAAGCGGAATGTGAAGGCCAATTCCATTCAAAAATGATACAAAGTAACCCGACCAACCTGCAGAAACGGCGCTGGCTGCCAGCATGTATTCCAAAATTAAATCCCATCCAATAATAAAGGCCAATAGCTCCCCCATCGTAGCATATGTAAAAGTGTAAACAGAACCGGATACTGGAACGGTGGATGCAAACTCCGCATAAGCCAATGCCGCGAATAAACAGGCGAGTCCCGCAATCACAAAAGAAAGTACCAAGCCTGGACCAGCCGTAACTGCTCCCGTACCTGTCAATACAAAAATCCCCGTTCCGATAATGGCTCCAATCCCAAGCATCGTTAAATCAAACGCACCCAGTTCCCTTTTGAGTGCTTTTTCCCCCCGCGTAGCGGCGATCAACTGATCAATGCTCTTCTTTCTGAACAAGCTATTTCCCATCCATCCCATCCTCCTAAAAATTAATTTTCCATTTTTATAATCTTGTTTTATCACCTCGATATAAATCAAATTTTAGCTAAATTTGGAGTAAATTTCATAAGTGTCTATCATTGAGAACATTATATATAAAAAAGAAAAAATGAAAACTGCTTTCGGAAAGCTCCATTCATATTGTTACATTTGATCATTTTTCACGAATATATTTTCATAAATGAGACTCTAAATTAGACAAAATGCCACCATTTTAGATGACAACAAATGTGAGAAACCTAGGGCGTACAAGGGATTATCACATTCGTTGTCAGGTAATTAGAGCATTTGTCGTTAATTCATTTTTTATTCTGAGCATGCTTATGTATTCCTAAAGCTCACAAAAAAGGATCCGCCACAGCCAAAGCTGTGACGGATCCACTATCATTTTAACGTCTTCCTCCACCCATATAGCGCTTGGAACGCGGAGGACCCAATATTTCTGCCCAAATCACACCTCTGCGCAGATCAGCCGTATCCACCGTATTACGATCTTGCGAAGCTATCTCTGGCGCATCTGTAATTTCCCCCGACTCCCTCGCGTTGGATATACGATCGAGACGGGCTAAAACCAACCTGCGTTCTTCTTCCATAGCACGGATCCGATCCTCTAGAGTCGAACCGTTATCTAATGAATCCCGGTCCATCCGTCCTTCTGTTTCCGACCGATCGCCCACTTCTTCTATACGACGAGCTTCCATAACCGCCCGTCGTTCATTAGGAAATTGACGTTGCAACTCTCCAGCAGCATCCTGCTGGCGCTGCTCTTGCCCATGTTCTGTTGTGAAGGGTCTGGATGACGTCGAGGACCCGCGGGAACCATGATCACCACCAAAGGTGGGCATACCTTTTCGCGGCGGTGATTTCCGCCCTGTACCTTGGATGCTTTTCCCCAAAAAGGACACCAAAGCAAAGCCAATCACGATCAGGATATACAAATGCTCAAAGATCCAGCTGATAAAGTTCATTACTCACCACCTAGCTGCCGTAATTCATCGGCTATGTCCCGTTATTAATCCCGGTTCTTGTTATCATTCCCCGAGTTCTCATTAGGTTTGCCTAAGGAGCCACGCATTTGCGTATCCGCCTCAATATTTTTCAAATTCATATAGTCCATGACGCCAAGTTTCCCGCCACGCAGTGCTTCAGCCATTGCCAGCGGCACTTCGGATTCGGATTCCACCACACGTGCTCTCATTTCTACGACACGTGCCTTCATTTCCTGCTCCTGCGCTACAGCCATCGCACGCCGCTCTTCTGCTTTTGCCTGCGCAATACGTTTGTCGGCTTCCGCCTGCTCTGTTTGCAGAAAAGCACCGATGTTTTTACCTACATCAACGTCCGCAATATCAATGGACAGGATTTCAAATGCTGTCCCGGCATCCAAACCTTTGGACAATACAGTTCTCGAAATTGAATCCGGATTCTCCAGCACGTCCTTATGCGAATTACTGGAACCTACGGTTGTAACGATACCTTCACCGACCCGTGCAATAATCGTTTCTTCTCCGGCACCCCCGACGAGTCGATCAATGTTGGCACGCACGGTAACACGAGCTTTAACCTTCACTTCGATACCATCCTTGGCGACCGCTGCAACAGTAGGTGTCTCAATAACACGCGGATTAACGCTCATTTGGACCGCTTGCAGAACATCCCGTCCCGCAAGGTCAATCGCTGCCGCACGTTCAAATTCAAGCGGAATGTTAGCACGCTGGGCAGCAATCAACGCATTGATCACTCGGTCTACATTCCCTCCTGCGAGAAAATGGCTTTCCAGCTGGTTAATGTTCAATCCCAGACCCGCCTTGGTTGCCTTAATGAGCGGATTGACAATTCGGCTTGGCGTGACGCGCCGTAACCGCATAGCTACCAGCGTAATGATGCCAATACGCACACCCGAAGCCAATGCTGAAATCCACAGCATCACCGGGAAGAAACTGAAAAATACGCTCAATACAATAATCACTACAACGGCAATCAGCAAAACGCTGACAATACCCGATTCGAACACTCGCATCATCCTCCATTAATCTAATTCTTTGTTATTTACTTGTTTAGACGCTAGTGTCAGCCTTGACCACAATTCGCCCACCTTCTACTTTGGATACTATAATCGGCATATCTGTAGCAATAAACTCGCCGTTCGTTACAACATCGACTCGCTCATCAGCGATCAGCACCGTTCCGGCTGGACGAAGTGGTGTCAGACTGACACCCCGTTGACCTAATAGCATTTCCCGGTTCACAACTGAAGAAAAGCCTTGTTCAGCCGTTAAACTTTCTTTAAGTATAAAACGGTTCCATATCCCTCGGTCCTTGAATACAACTGCGATAATCGCCACAACAGCAACCGCAGCTGCAAAGGCAATGCCCAAAGATATAAACGCATGCTGCATGTTGTATGCTGCCCGAACAACTCCGGCGACAAGGCTGACTGAACCCAAAATGCCCAAAATACCAAAGCTTGGGATGAACATTTCAAGTATAAGCAGAGCCAGACCGATAATAAACAACAGCCACGTCTCCGAACCTGCAAAACCAGCGATATAATTGCCGAAAAAATACAAACCAAATCCGAGTATGCCCAAAATTCCCGGTACACCAAAACCGGGTACGAGCAGCTCAATAACGACACCCGCGATACCGATAAATAAAAGCAACGTCTGCACAATTGGGTTAGTCAATATCTCGGCTGCTTTTTCAGCCCATGTTCGCTCCACATGAATTACATCATCCGTGCTGTAGCCCATCCACTGGATAACTTCTTGTTCGGAAGACGCGATGTGATCCGCATAACCCAACTTCAGCGCTTCCTCACTGGTTAAAGAAATGATCTGACCATTTTCCTTATTAAAGTTCATCTCTGGAATAGATACGGTCGTTTTGGAGTCAACCATACCTCTGGCAATATCTGGATTACGTCCACCAGCTTCTGCGGCAGATGCCATGCTACTCTTCCACCAAGCTACCGTTTTTGGATCTGTGATAGCCTGCCCCCTACCGTCTACTAACGCTGCTGCTCCGATAATACTCCCCGGTTTCATAACAATCTTGTTTGCGCTCAACGCAATATAGCTACCCGCTGAGGCCGCTTCGCCCCTTATATAGGCTACGGTCGGAATCGGACTGTCTTTAATCAGTTTGCCCAGCTTCTCTGCTGTATCTACCCGTCCACCGGGAGTGTTAATATCCAGTAAAATCAGACCTGCTTTGGAATCTGCTGCTTCTGCAAATCCACGTTCCATAAATTTGCCCAGACCTTGCTCAATTTCCTGATCAACTGGTATAACAAACACAGCTCCACCTTTAGTTTGGGCCGCCGCTGATTCGGAATGAACTAAGGGTAACAGCAAAACGGATACCATAATCCACAACGTTAAAAAGATCAATTTGCGACTGGAGTGGTGATGTTCTCTATGCATTTCTCTCCCCCTTTCGATCTTTCTATGTTACAGCATACCAAACTTTGTTAGACAAACTATACAGTTTTCAGGATTTAATGTGAAATTATTGGGTATATTGCTAATCCTGACGGCTGTCAGATACTTTACGCACCCAACGGACATCACGTTTCACACAATTAATAATAGCGCTTACATAAAAGAATCTTCTCATCATTACATTCTATGGTAGGCATCGCATATATAGAAATAACACCCTCTGTAAACAGAGGGTGTTGTGTTTTCCTGTTTGTCGCAGGTTTATTGCAGAAATTGCTGAACCGCTTGGTTCACGAGCTTACCGTCAGCGCGGCCTTTTACCTTAGGCATCAAGGCCGTCATTACTTTCCCCATCTCGGCTTTCGAAGAAGCACCGGTTTCCTGGATGGTCTGCTGTACAATAACTTTAATTTCTTCCTCAGAAAGTTGTTCGGGAAGGTACTGAGCGATGATCTCTATTTCTGCTTTAGTGCTTGTCGCAAGTTCATCACGACCGGCTTTTTCAAATTCATGGAGGGCATCTTTTCGCTGTTTGATCTCACGACTCAGAATATCAAGCACTTCGTTGTCGTCCAAATCCCGTTTCAAATCTATTTCAAGATTTTTAATCGTAGAACGAACCATTCGAATGGTGGAGAGTTTGAACTTGTCCTTACTCTTCATTGCTTGCTTCATATCTTCGTTCAATCGTTCGCTCAAATTCATGATTGCTTAGATCCTCCTAGAACTTTCTCTTACGAGCAGCCTCGGACTTTTTCTTGCGCTTTACGCTTGGCTTTTCATAATGCTTGCGTTTCTTCACCTCAGCCAATACGCCATCCTTAGCAATGGAGCGTTTAAAGCGACGAAGTGCAGCATCAATTGTCTCGTTTTTGCGAACTTTAGTTTCAGACACCAGTTTTCCCTCCCTCCGACCAGACCGTCCAAGAGCAATAACACGGTTCATCAAATTTTATTATAGGTGAAACGGAAACCAGGTGTCAACCTATAAGAAAAAATGAATACATAAAGGGCCTTTTTTCTCCATTCACATCCGTATTACTGAAAAGACAAGCTCGGTCATTTTTTAAGAATGTGAGTCCGAAATACCTGTCAAGGCACCCAATTTGGCGCCGCCCAGTAAGTGATAATGCAGATGCCCCACCGCTTGTCCACTATCTGGGCCACAGTTGTTAATCAACCGATAGCCAGACTCGGCAATTCCTAACTTTTTCGCAACCTCAACCGCAACACGATGAATCTCCGCGATAAGAGGAAGATCCTCCTCTGTCACAGCGTTCATCGAAGGAATATATTTTTTTGGAATAATGAGCACGTGTACTGGCGCCGCAGGCTGGATGTCATGAAATGCGAGCACATTGTCGGTTTCCAACACCTTCTTGCTGGGGATGGTTCCATCCACAATTTTCAAAAACAGATCGTCCATTCAAAACCCTCCTTTGGCAGTGAGCCGATCATAAGCAAATAGACAAAAACAGCCCTTGCTCTCGGCATTCAAAGTTATGTATTTCCCACACTGAATAGAAACATATACAGCCATGTTTGGTTATACTTATGTTTCTTTATGTATCATAACGGAAAAAGGGTCTTAATACCAGTTTCCCTTACTAACTTCCTCTATAATAGCTTTCACCCCTGCATCAATTTGATCCAACTGTGCGCGCGAAATACTTATGCGCAAAAATTTCTCTTGTTCCCTATAGCCTGATAAATAAAAGCCTTTGCCAGCTACAACCTGGATGTTCCTCGCGGAAAGACACTGTACCAAGCGTTCCAAATTCACCGTCCGAGGCAGTTTAAACTGCATATAAACTCCTGAAGTTACAGCTGAAGTCTGAACGTATCCGGCCTGATTGTATCGTTCCACAGCCTTGTTAAGAGCACGAACGCGCTCCGAATACAGTTTATATATCGTGTGCTTGTGGCGTTCATACATTCCATTTTTAATATAAATATCAAGCGCCGCCTGAGACAAAATAGATGTGTCGACATATCTTTTATAAGTGTTAAACGTCTTCAATAGGACTTCTGGCAATACCGCAACTCCTAATCGCAAGCCGGGGAAAATGATTTTCGAGAAGCTTTTCAAATAAATAACATGGTGCGTCTGGTCGTATGCATAAATGGGATCAAAAAGATGATCGGCCCCCAAATCTGCCATATAGTCATCTTCTACGATGTACACATCATATTTGGCGGCTAAGGCAGCTATCGCTTTTCGCTCCTCTGTGTTGTAAGAGACTCCTAATGGATTATGATATCTTGACATGGTATAAAAAAACTTGATGCTCTCGTTCTTAAATTGATTCTCCAATTCGTGAAAATCCATACCTTCCGCTGTCCGGACGATGGTACTGACGGGAATGTTCTCTTCCTCCAGAAAACGCAAATATATATCGTAACTTGGCTGCTCGACCAAAACCTTTTCTTTGCCATTGGGAAACGGCATTTTAGCGAGTATCTCCAATGCCTGCTGAACACCCGAAGTAACGATAATCCGATCCATTTTTGCAAACACCTGAGTATCAGCCAAATGGGAAACCAACGTATGACGCAGTGTTTCCAGCCCTTGCGAATCGCCATAAGTGAACAGATGATATTTGTAGGTGTCAATAGCCTGATTCAAACAATGTTGGAAATCCAGATAAGGGAATACATTCAAATCCGGGGAGGCCGAAGCAAAATCAACGGAGTCTTGAATATGGCTATGGTGTAAATCGCCCGAATTTTCCACTACATAGTATCCACTTTGCGGTATGGAATAGATGGCGTGTTTCTTTTCAAGTTCAGCATATGCCCGCAGAATCGTGCTTTTGCTGCACCTGTATAATTCAGAAGCCTCACGGACCGACGGCAACTTGTAACCTGATTTATATTGTCCCTCGCGAATTTTAAGTTCTATATCCAATAAAATTGAAACGTATTTTTTCACAATATCCTCCCACCTGCTCTTTACATACTCATTACATGCTCATTTCATTACATGCTTATTCCGTCTTATGTTTCTTTACACGCTAGATGTTACCATGGTTTATGAATAAACAGGATACCTCATTTCATTGAACTGTACTAATACAGTTTCAATCATTGGATCATATTCGGGATGTTTTACGTGAAAAAGAGGCTGTTTCTTCATAATGGAAGAAGCAGCCTTGCATGGTGATAATGTATGGATGCGCCTTAAAGTCACTTGTACTGCACAAGAACTGTAGGCGGGAGAGAGCAGGAATTCACTATGTCTGACGACTAAGAAAATAGGATTAGTAATAAGGCAGCAAGCTAATTGCTGTCAACGCTGCAAGTGGCAGAATCAAACGATTAAAGCGACGGCGTCCGTATGGGAACCCATATGCATAAGCGGGTGCTGGATACGGGTACGGGTACGGGTACGGATACGGAGGATAAGACGCATAGCCACCATAAGCACGGGAGCCGCAGCCACAATTATTAGGCGGATATGGGAGATTAACATTGACATTCTCCATCTCGTCTCCACCCATAGGAACGGCTAAGTATATCTTTTCATCATCCACATGCTCTACAATGCCGTCATACATTGTCCCGTCCTTCACCCATACGCATACATAACGATGCATATGCTTTTGACATAGTGTTTTAGCATCCGTCTGTTCCGGTGCTGTAACTTTTTCGGTTGTCATGCTTTTTTCCATGGTTGTTTCCTCCTAGGCTCTTGCATGTATACCGTATGTTATTCAAAAACGGGCTATTTGCTACATCAAATTGGGCGAATTCCGGCTTGCAAAAAAAAAGAAGCACCCCGGGAGCTCTTGGCAGAGCCCCTCTGAACGGACGTATGATGGGAAGATTTCTTCCGCAGCATACGTCCGCCGGGGTGCTGTATGATTAACTTGTCGGCTTGGCTGTATTATAACAATAGTTTGAAACTGTATCTGTGACCTGTATCACATTGCTTCAAAAAGTTTCCATAACCACACGTGAGCCGCCTCCAGCCTGCTCTGCTGGCAGAACAACTAGCTTGCGCGGAAGACGGGCCCGTAGTTCAGGCACATGACTAATCACACCAACAGACAATTGATCGTGGTGCAGCTTTTCCAGTGAGGTGATCACTGTGTCAAGCAACTCAGGGTCCAACGTTCCAAAGCCTTCATCCAGAAAGAAAAATTGCAGAGGGTATTGGCCCCGCAATTGAATTTGAGCCGACAGCGCAAGCGCAAGCGACAAGGAGGTCAGGAACGTTTCGCCACCGGACAAGGTCGATACCGGACGTTTGACCCCACCGTTGGCATCGTCACTAATGACAAATCCACCGCTGGAATCTACCTCTAGCGCGTAACGCTGCTTGGTCAGAAAACGCAGGCGGCGTGAAGCCGACTGACTGACCTGCATGAGCTGCTCCTCGGCAATATATTCAACAAAGGCATTGCCGCGAAAAACAGACTGGAGCTTGGACATTTTTTCCGCTTCGCTACGCAAATGTATACGATTGGACTCCAGCTTCATCCAGCGGACGTGCCGATGCTGCAAGTCCTCTAAATCACGCTCAGCCTTGGCGCGATTCTGAAGCGCCTCTTCGTCGCGTGCACGGCAATCACGTAGCTGTGCAGTGGCCGTTTCCCACTGTTCCTCTGTTACCGTTGCTCCATTCAGCTGCTCTTTGACATGTTTTAAGCGGGAAGACAGCTCTTTTTCCCGT
The DNA here is from genome assembly GCF_038005565.1 of Paenibacillus sp. FSL R10-2748. Classification (NCBI taxonomy): domain Bacteria; kingdom Bacillati; phylum Bacillota; class Bacilli; order Caryophanales; family Paenibacillaceae; genus Paenibacillus; species Paenibacillus sp. FSL R10-2748. The sequence continues at coordinate 539,479 of NZ_JBBOTK010000004.1, read as the reverse complement.
TCTCGATGCAAACTCACTTCACGCTCATAGCGTGTGGCTTCTTCCGGTCCCAGGCAGCATACCATGACCTCTGCTTCCGTAGCGAAGGAGGATGCTTCCAGACGGCTGCCCCAACGGGACTCTGCCATCTGCCGTCTTTCTTCTGCCGAGTCGGAGGCCTGCCGGGCAATCAGTGAAGCATGAACGGCTTGCTGCTTGCGTTCTTCCGCTTCGGTACGGCGGCGTGCCGCGGCTTCAGCTCCGTTTTTCAGTCCCAACAGTCGCGAGGTCGCTTCTTCCAGCAATGAAGCCGCTTGGCCATCTCCAACCCACTTTCGGAGCTGTGCTAGCTTTTCACGAAGCGAATCATCTTTGCTTTGGAGCCCTGTACGGCGGGCAATAATGATTTTGTCCTCCTCGATGATACTCTGCTGTATCTGTTGAACACGCGCCGCCTTTCCTTCGAGGAAGGTCACACTCGTCTCCAGCCGGGACCGCAGCTCTTCCGCACGCCCGTCGCGCTCCTGCATGGCGCGGTAACGCTCTGCAGCTTCGCTCGGAGCGACATCCATTAGCTGCGCCGCCCATTCAGCGCGCAGCCCCTCGCTGCGCGTGGTGCATGCCTCGCGCTTGCTGCGTGCCTGCGTCAGCGCTGCAGCTGCTGCCTCCTGCTCGGCGGCAGCACGGATACGCCGCTGCTGTCCGGCGGCGTCTGCCTCGCGCAGCGCTTGTGCCTCGGCAGGCAGCATATGCGCACGTGCGGCTAGCTCTGCCGCAGCACGCTCCAGCGCCGTGCAGCGCTCCGCCCAAGCGGCGGCACCGCGCGGCTCTGCTGGTGCTGCCGCAGGCGTGAAAGGCTCGCCTGTGGCGGCAGCGCCGCTGTCTGCGGTGGCGGGCTGGGCCAGCAAGCTGCGCTGCTCGTGCAACTGCTGGCGCAGTGTGAGGCGCAGCTCCTGCAAACCAAGCCGCAGGCGGTGCAGCTCATCTGGCGCAGCGGCATCCGCGCTATGCGCCGCGACGACGGCAGGCGCGGGGTGATGCAACGAGCCGCACACTGCGCACGGCTCGCCTTCGCGCAACTCGGCAGCGAGATGCTGAGCAAGACGGCCCAGCATCTCGGCACGGAGCTCGTGGCGCAGTTGCTCTTCCTCGGAGGCCAGTGACGACATATCGACGGTGATCTCTGCCTCCAACGTCAGCAATGCCTCAATGCCATCAGCTGCCTGTGCAGCAAGGGCAGAACGCCGTGCCTCTGTCTCCTGTGTCTCCTGGTCCGTCAGCTGTAAACGTTCGTCAGCTTGCGCAAGCCGATTCTCCTGAGCGGTGTACTCCAGTTCAGCTTCACGCAATTGCTCATTCGCGACTTCCAGCTGTTGCAGCCGTTGCACAGCCTCTTGCAGCATACGCCGCTCATCTGCCCGCACTTCATTTTGCTTTAGCTCCTGTTGAAGCTCTTGCTGTCGCTTCAAGCCTCGCGTCTGTAGCTCTTGTTCCTTTGCGAGTCCTTCTGCATGTTCAGCAAGGGTTTGTTCGCTTTGCACAAGCTCGGCCGCCAGACGTTCCCGTTCGGTCCGCAACGCTTCCGTATCACGCTCCAGTTGAAGCGCCTGCTCTAGTTGGTCGATCCGAAGCAATAGCTTCGGTTCTTCGGCACTGAGTGCTTGCCGGGCCTGCTCATCTGCTTGCGCAGACACAAGCGCAGCCTCCTGCGCGGTAGCGGCCAGGACTTCCATTTCTTCGGCAGTCTTTTGCCGTTTTTCCGCTTCAGCAATGGCTTCCTTCCAATCCGTCAGCGCAGGCAGCAATGCCTCGGCTGCAGTTGCTTGTCGAAGCTTGCGCTCCAGCAAAGCAATGCCCGGCTCCTGTGCTGCCAACTGCTCCAGCTCGTTCGATCTTTGGCTGAGCTCGATGACCAGCTCACGGGTTTTGTTTAGCGCCTCCGATTCACGTGAGACACGCTCTAGCTCGCGACGCGAAGCTTCTGCATTGGCAATCGCCTCTTTGAGACGCAACTCTACATGTTCAAGCGCTTCAGCACTCGCATCCCCCAGCCCTTGCTGCTCCGCCTCTAACGCTTTCAGTGCGCTATCGTTATCTTTCACACGACGGCTTAGCTTCTGTGCAAGTTGATCTCCGTACTTCTCCAGATGGAATAAACGCTGTAGCATCTGTCTACGTTCACTGCCTTTTAAGGACAAGAATTCCGCAAACTTTCCCTGCGGCAATACAACAGCTCGTGTAAAATCGTCCATTTTCAGGCCGATATACTCCTCTACACAGCGCGTCACATCCTGCACCTTATCGGCAAGCACTTCCTCGCCATCCTCTGTTAACGCAATAAAACGGCTAAGCGTATTATTAACCGATACGCCTCCAGCACGTTTGAAACGTCGTTCTACACGGTAACGACGAGGCCCTTGAGCTGACATTAATTCAAACGTAAATGCAACAGACAACGTATCCTCAGCATGATTCATAATGCCTTGTGTACCATTCACTGCCCGCTCCACTTTACCGTACATAGCCAACGTAATGGCATCCAGCAGCGTTGATTTTCCACTACCCGTTGGGCCAAAAATTCCAAACAGTCCAGTTTCGGTCAAATCGTCAAAGCGAATTTCCTGTGACTCCCGGTAGCTTTGCAACCCCGCCAGTTTTAGAAGGATTGGTTTCATGCGTCATCCTCCTCAGCGTGCTCTCTTGCATCATCCTGTTCCACCAGTTCCAGAAACAACTGCACTAATCCGTCATCTGGCTGTGCTCCACCTGTCTGCCGCTGATAGAATGCCCGGAACAACTCATGCACTGGCAGTTCTGATCGTTGGTGCTCCAGCTGTGCGGCAGCCATTTCTGGATACATTGGGCGAATATGAATGATGCCTTCACGGCTTTTGCGCAGCCGCTGAATATCTCCCATCGACATCGCTTCATCCAGCGTAATTTCCAGATCAATAAAGGCATCGGCATCCAGTCCTTCGTCCAGCCAGCGATATACTTCCTCCAGACCTCCCCGTGCACGCCACCTCACTAATGGGCGTCCACTGGTAATATACAGTTCCTCGACCTGAGCAGGCTTGCCAGCAACCACGTCAATTAACGTAACCGATTTGGCTTGTCCGGCTTCGGAAAAGCTATAAGCCAGCGGCGAGCCACTGTAACGCATCAGCCCGTCTCCCTTCACATATTGGGGACGATGCAAATGTCCTAGAGCCGTATACTGTGCCCCAATGCTCAAAGCAGACGGATCTACGGTATACGCCCCCCCGACCTGAATCGGACGTTCCGAGTCCGATTCCAGCCCGCCGAGCACATAAATATGGCTCATCGACAAATTAACGGTGTCAGGCCGAAATGCTGTACCCAGCTGTGACATCAGCAAGCCCACACGGCGGCTGTATGCCTCGCGCAATACTGTTTCATCTCCGTCTTCAGACAATAGCTCGTTCAGACGAGACTCGGAGGGATATGGCAAGGCTGCAATGCATGCCATTTCACCCGTTCGCGGTGTATGAACGCGTACCGCTTCCCCATGGGGCAGTCCCAGCAATGTAATTCCGCGCCCGCTCACCAGCGGTGTGACCGAGGATACCCTTTCCGGCTGATCATGATTGCCCGCAATGACGACTAGTGGTCTTCCTCCAGCCGTAAGACGGGCAGACGTTTCATAAAACAATTGCTCGGCTGCGGCCGATGGATTGACTGAGTCGTATACGTCTCCAGCCATCATAATCAAATCGGCCTGCTGATCGTCAGCCATTTTCGCCAATTCTTCCAAAAACGCCTCCTGCTCCTTTAAACGGCTGCGTCCTTCCAACGTGCGGCCCAAATGCCAATCACCTGTATGCAAAATCCGCATGCTATTCCTCCTCTCCCTATCTATATAACTACAGCCGTACACTCTCTCCAGCTTCTAAAAAATACAGCCACTTCTCAGCAACCTTTTTGCCTGTAATCTCTTCGATCACACGGGCATACAGCTCCAATTGAAATCGATATTGGTCTGTTAAATGGGACAGTGTACGATATTCAGATATCCGATCTGTTTTATAATCTACCAGTACGAGTCCTTCAGGAGTTTCAAATAGACAGTCAATAATCCCGTTCATCAGCACCTTATCGCCGTCCTGTCTACCTTCCGAATCTGTTTCTTGTCCTGGTGACATCGATGGTAAGCTGTGGTTCCAGTATTCGGTTGCCCGCATGGTATAAGTAAACGGAAGCTCTCTTTGAACATGGGATGCTCCCAGCATTCTGCTACCCAGCTCACTAGTGAAAAAGCGTAATATTTTATCCGTATCTAGCGCCTCTGCATGAACATCCAGTAACATACGCTGATTGAGCAAACGAGCCTTGGTTTCCTCAATAACTTCGGCGCTCATCCCCCCATCTAGTGGCAAATGCAGCATCAACGTATGATAGACTGTTCCTCGTTCCGTTGGAGTCAGACGCTGATTCCCCATAAACTTAGGTCTGCGCAAGTGTAATTGACTTCCCCCAGTGTGAGAATCCTCCCGATCCTCCGGTAACTCTGCTAGTAGGGAGGTAGATAGATTCAGCCAATCGTCCGAACCCATCTCCTGCATTTCCAGCCATCTTTTCATCTCAGTAACCGATGTATTGGCTGCCGTCTTGCCAGCCCGTTCATACGGATAAATCCAGGAAAGAGCAGCTTCAATATCCGTTTCACTCTCTTCGTTCAAGTCGATTAGCTCCGCATTTCTCAGTGCTTCTGTCTTCTTTTGGCGCTCTTCTCCCGACACCTCTTCCTCATGATCTGAGTTCACACGAGAGCCGGAAAGTGTTTCCGAGGCCACGATTTTAAATAACCAGTCTGTTCCCAGCATATGTTCCAGCCTGTGATAGTACCCATCCTGATCACCTGCGGCTTCCCTCAACAAAGTAGCAGAAGGATGCCGAATCAAAGCGGGACCTACCCAGTCCAGATAGCTGCGGCCTGCCGCCAGCATATAGTCTGGTAAGACAATTTCCGTATGTTCTTTGGCACGTGCCCAACCCGCTGCGCGCGAAGCGAGATCCTTCACGGTTCCGGTCATAATCAGCTTTTCGCGCGGACGTGTAAGCGCCACGTATAACACCCGCATTTCCTCAGCCAATAGCTCCAGCTGTGAGCGTCGGCGGATCGCTAAATTAGGCAGCGTAGGGTAGCTGACACGATTTTGTTCCTCCACATATTTAGGACCAAAGCCCAACTCCTTGTGCATAAGAAACGGCGCATTGAGATCCTGTTGATTGAACATTTTTGCTGTCCCGGCAATAAACACGATAGGGAATTCAAGTCCTTTACTTTTATGAATGGTCATAATGCGAACAGCCTGATCGGGTTCAGTCCCTCCGCTAATTGATCCTAAATCACCGCCTCGCTCCCGTAGACGGGAAATGAAGGTCAGAAATCGGAACAATCCTCGGTTGGACGTAGAAGTCTCATACTGTCTCGCTCGGTCATATAGCGCCCGCAAATTGCTTTGACGCTGTGAGCCGCCAGGCAGTCCACCGACCCAATCCAGATATCCTGTTTCCTCCAGCACATTCCAAATCAATGCACTTAAGCTACCTTGTCTGGCTTCCTGCCGCCAGGCTTCCAAATTACGCAAAAATGAACGTAGTCGGGCAGACAACGTATTCCCGTCATTTCTATTACCAAAGTCAGATGAAGATAAAGAGTCCTCTGGGAAAATATCCAACTCCATGATCTCAGCTGAAATCCCTTTTTCGCTTTCTTCCAGTGGGTCAGCCTCAGCCGCCGCCAGCAATGCGCCATAAAACAATCCATCCGGCTTCTCCAACCGAATTTGTGCCAGTTCATCTTCGGTCAAGCCGACAATCGGCGAACGAAGCACTGATGCAAGCGGGATATCCTGCTGCGGATTATCAATAATGTGCAGCAGAGACAACATTACCTCAACTTCCGTTGCTTTAAAAAAGCCTGTCGTCTGCTCCCCGGAGGCCGGAATGCCCTCAAGCCGCAGTTCCTCCACAATTAGGGGGGCCCACACGCTTGCGGAACGAAGCAAAATGACGATATCACCGTAGACTGCCGGACGCATCGCTTTTAATCCTCTGTCGTAAATCAACAGTGGTTGTCCAGTGTCTCCGGTCAGTTCTTTAATCCGTTGCGCGATCGCACGAGCCTCTAACTGTGCCGTTTCTAACTCCACAAGCTCAGCCAGCTCACTTTCCTGTAAAGCAGATTCGTCCCCCGTTTCGGACAGCTCCGAAGCCTCAGAAAGACCATGTCCACCCTTATCAACTAACAGCAGCTCAGGTGCGTATACAGATGCGGCGTCTTGATCCGACTGGTCGGGATAGGATGCGCCGTGTACCAGCCATGCTCGTTCATCGTACTCAATTTCCGCCACATCCACACTCATAATCTGGCGGAACACCAAATTGACCGCATCGACAACTTCCTCCCGACTGCGGAAATTACGCGCCAGATCAATTAATAAGCCATCTTCCTGCTCCTGCATGCCGTACCGTTGATACTTATTCAAAAACAGACCCGGCTCCGCCAGCCGAAACCGATAAATACTCTGTTTCACGTCGCCCACCATAAAACGGTTACCCGGTTCCTCCCGTGATACCAGCCTGACGATATCTTCCTGTACGGTATTCGTATCCTGATACTCATCCAGCAGCACCTCGTCAAATTGCGCCTTATATTCGAGCGCAGCGTCGGAAGGTAGTAGCTTGTACGGAGTAGAATCGGGATGTCGTAATATTTTCAGACAATAATGTTCCAAATCCCCGAAGTCCACCAACCCTTTTGACTGCTTGTGTTGTAGAAATCGTTCCCCGAATACAATCACGGTTTCTACCAATTCGTCCATCAGCGGAGCCGCGGCGTGCAGCTCCTCCCAATAGGCTTCTGCTCTCCTGCCAAACAGGGAAGCCTTCATATCTGTAATCATTTTTTTGGCTGCTTCACGCAGCGTTTTAACCCGTTCCTGCAATGCAGGCTCGGTCTGATCTTTTTTGACGGGCTTGAGCTTACCGAAGGAAGCTGTCTGAAAATGATCATATAGAGATGCCCACGGCTGTGTCTCCAGCTCCTGTAACAATCCCTTCACCATCGCCGCATCCTCTTGCAGCGTCACGGCATAAGGTGCAGGACCGCCGGGCTGCATAGCTGTTTCATGCGCCTGTTCCAGCAAGCTCGCTGCTCCACGCAATGAAAGTGCAGCATCCGCCAAAATACTGCGAACCCAGGGAGTCTCTCCCAAAGCGGCTACATCCTGTACACGAAATGCTGCCGCTGTCTCCCGCAGCCAATGTTCTGGCCACGGATGACTTTGAGAAAAATCATACAGCCGCTGAACAAGCACGTACATTGCATCATCGGTGCGTTCTCCACTAAACCAGTCGACCAGTCTGCGGAATGTACTGCCTTCATCATGAGCCTCATATTTCTCCTCAAACAGTTCTTCTAGAAGCTCCTGACGCAGCAATTCTGTCTCATGCTCATTCATAATCCGAAAACCGGGATCAAGGGGAATGGCCTGATAATGCCTGCGGATGACCTCCATACAAAATGAGTGAAGCGTCGTAATCGAGGCCCGATTCAGCAACGATAGCTGGCGGCGTACATGCTCACTTTCCGGTTCCTGCTCCAGTACACGTTCCAACGCTTCGCGTATCCGTTGACGCATTTCGGCGGCGGCTGCCTTCGTAAAGGTCGCTACCAGTAACCGATCCACACTGAAGCCGAGCTGGGGATCGACGATTTTACGAATAATACGCTCTACGAGCACCGCTGTTTTACCAGACCCTGCCGCTGCCGCGACCAGCATGTTATTACCAGATTCCGAAATTGCACGCCACTGGTCATCACTCCACATACTGCCTTCCGGCTTCGGCATGCCTTTAGTGTTTGACGTGCCTATCATTGGTCCATTCCTCCTTTCCCTTCCTGTGTATGACCCAGCAGATTCCAGATCTGATCCTTACCGGGTTTACCCCATTGATTGTAGCCACTACCGTCCAGACTGTCGTCAAATTGACAAACAGGCTTAAAAGAACAGAAGGTACAAGCCGTCTCTTGCTGGATACGATAAGGTTCAATGGCCACATCGCCCTCTGTCATCCGTGTGCCAATCGTCCGGATATTATGACGTACCGAAGCTAGCAGGCTGTCCCACTGTTCCGGCGAAGCAACCGAAGCACTGCTATAAAAACTGCCGTCTGCTTTCACCGCAACAGGTAAAATAGAGGAATATCCCTTGTCCAATGCTGTATCCATTTGCCCAACTACATCCCGATCCGCGAGCAATAATCCCTTCATCTTAAAACGTTTTAAAAGCTCCTGACGGGCCTGTTCTGCGCTAAGACCGTTAGGCGACTGCAACATCGGATTGTGGACGTGAAAATACAGTGTACCCGCTGGATAAGCTGTCTCGCCCAACCATTCCTCCGCCGCATTCAGCAGCACATCCAGGTAGGTGAGCATCTGCAAGGACAGGCCATAGTACACTTCATGCAGCTTGAGATCCTTTTGGCTAGATTTGTAATCGATGACACGCAAAAGTAACCCCTTTTCTCCCTCTGCCACATCTACACGGTCAATCCGTCCGACAATTTCCATTACAACGCCGTTATCTAACCGGAAGCTTAACGGAGGAAGCTGCTGACCCGGCCCAAAGTCTAACTCCAGCCCAATCGGCTCAAAGCTACCTCTTCGCGCATGTTCACCTAAAATCAACGAGGCACGGCTCACGATGTCTTTCAATTTACGCAAAATGTAGCCATACCGCTTGGAGCTCATTAAAATCTCGCCTTGCAGACGAGGAGCCAAACGCTCCACTGTACTTTCCGCCTCTTGGCGGCATTCCTCCGTGCTGAGACTGCCCCAGCTGACATTGCGTTTACGCAAATTGATCGCCATCTCTCCAAGCGCTGCATGAAATAATTGTCCGATATCCGGGGCCTTCAGGCGATACATTTGACGTTCCTTCAAACGAAGACCGTGAGAGGCAAAGTGCGAAAATGGACATGCCACAAAACGTTCCATACGAGATACGCTGGTACGCAGCTTGCTGCCGTACAGACGGCGGCTCGTTTCCTTCTGCATTTCGGCATGGTTCTCGTAAAAAAGTGAGGTCAACAGCTGACGCAGCTTGTCCTTCTCACGCCCTTGCTGGCTTGCGTACCAGTTATATACCTCCCACCAAGGGGATAAAATGTCACCGCCACGCCGCCAATGCCGTAATTGCGCAATGAGCTGCGGTAAAGCCTCGGACGGATGAGAAGCATACTCCCATTGCGTCGTCCAAGCATCCCCAGGCAAAGGGTATCCAGCCAGTGGACGCTCGTCCAGACTAGGAAACAGGTGCCGCACATGTCGTACTAACTCAGACGGCAGCAACGACTTCCCTTCTTCATCAGTCACTGCATAGCTCATCCACAGGCTTTTACCGGCTGAAGTAAGGGCCGTATAAGCGAGAAAACGTTCGTCCAACAGACGTCTTGTCATATCCGGCGCCAGCTCTACGCCTCGTTCGTTTAATGCCGTACGCTCCTGCTCATTCAGCACACCGTCCTCATGGAACACAGCCGGCATCACACCTTCGTTCATACCTAGTACAAAGGCATGTTGAATACCGGACACACGTGTACGGTCCGTGTTTCCGACTAGAACCTGATCCAGAGCTGGCGGAACAAGTCCCATACGGAACTCAGCCAATCCCGTTTCCAGCACACCCGCAAACAAAGAGGTATCCAGCCTCTCATCACCCATCATTTCGACAATTTGATCCAGTAGTTCAAGCACCGCATCCCATACTTGACGATGCTCCTTCGCCTGCTCAGGTTTTCCTGCTTCCTCTGCCTGATGAATGAAGGCGTCCAGCTTGTGGCCGATTTCTGCATCCTCCAGTAACAGATATACCGCTTCACACTTCTCAAGTGCAGTTCGTGCCTTGCCGACACGTTTCTCAAACGCACGTAAAGGCGTCACGATCACATCCCGGCACAGTTCCATCAAATCCAACGTTTCATCCCGTTGACGGCTCCGTTCCTGCTCCTCCAGCTCCAGTGACAAGCTGGGCACAGCCTGCCACGGGCGACCGTCTGTCCAACGGCTGCCTTGTATTCCGCAGGCTAGTACATAGTTTTCCAAACGGTCCATCTCCTCACGGCTCACCCGACCATCCAGCGGCAGGAGAAGGTCTGTTTTGACCGCACGGAATACATCCTCATATCGCCAACGACGCTGCACGATATCCAGCGAAGCCCGAATCAATTCCACTAAGGGATGATGCAAAACACTTCTCCGCTGATCCAGAAATACTGGAACCTCATATTGTTTGAATATCGGTTCCACCCATGGCTCATAATCTTCAATATGACGTACAAACAGGGCCATCTCCCGATAACGAGCGCCCTCATCTCGGGCCAGACGACGCATTTCGCGTACAGCCCCTTCCAGCTCTGCACGGCGATTAGCCGCAGTGTACAGTTTTATGCCTTCCGGCTGTTCTTCTGTCCACTGCTCTCGTAGCTGCTGCAGCCGCATCCATTGTTCCTGATTCCGTAACCCTGTACGATGTTCAAAGTTAGCCTCCAAATACGCCAACGCCGGACGCTCCTTAAATCTCGGCAGCGGATCAGGGCGCAGTAATTGTGTCTGCGTCTCTATCATCAGCTCGTCTGCCATTCCTTTGAGCTTTACATACGTAGCCGCTGAGGGATGAAACAAATCCAGCTCATGCGGAAGCTGTCCGCTCTCGTAGCTGCGGTTGCAAGTCAGCGCCACCGTCAACGAAGAAGCGTGCAGCATAAGCTGCTCCACCACCTTGTATTCATGTGGTGTAAACCTGCGGTAGCCATCCATCCAAATATCTGCCCCACGCACAAGGGAAGACTCAGCAATCTGTTCTGCCAGCATGCGCAGCGTATCTTCACCGTCAATATATTTAAGCGTCAGCTCTCGTTCAAAATCCTCATAGATTAGACTGATATCTTTGAGCTTGCCGCGCAAAATCGGAGTTGACTCTCCAGCAGCGTTCATTCGCTCCAGTTGCTCCGGTACAGACCGAGTATCATTTCCATACTGCTTTAGCTCCGTAAACAATGTATTCAACCGATCCACAAAGCCGAGCTGGTCTCCCGAATCCTTAAACAAACTCAGTTCATCCTTGCGACGACGAATAATTTTATATAAAAGCATCTTCTTGCCTTCTTCCGTTACAGGCACCAGTGCTGAACCCCCGGTTTCCTGCATAACTAAATAGGCAAGACGATGAAATCCCATCACTTGGGCGCGCACCGACCCCTGAATACCGTTTCCGGCTTCTGTAAGTAACGCATGCTCAGAAGCAAATGACGATTGCTCCGGTACAAGTAACAGCATAGGCTTACCTAGCGGCTCCTCGCGTAACATAGACGTCATTTCATTGCGGATTAACGTACTTTTACCACTCCCAGAGCGGCCAATCAACAAGCGAACCGACATGATGCGGCCTCCTTTCCAACGAACAACATTCTATTAAACAGTATAGCATATCAGGCAAGGGAGAAAAGAACGTACGTTTGCCATGTTGTAGCAATTCTTCCTCCCTCTAAAAAAACAAATCAGTCCCGCAGATTGGCTTGGTGCATGCCTTCTCTACAGGACTGATTTATATCTAAACGAGTCTATTTTACCTATTTAATCACCAAAAAGGCGATTGACTTTGACCTTGTATGAAACCTACAGCTGTGTCCGGCTGCGCACCTCAAAGATGGCGAATTTCAAGTAATGGCCTTCCTCCACACCCAAAATTTGAGGATGGTCTTTACCAGCCGCTCTCCAGTCTACCAGACGAAGGATTTTGCCGGCATCTGCCGCCGCTTCCTTAATGGTATCTAAAAACAACTCTGGCCGCATATGGAACGAGCAGCTCGCAGTCACCAGATAGCCGCCCTCATTGACCAGCTTCATCCCGTGCAGGTTGATATCTTTATATCCACGTGTAGCTCCTTTGACAGCGTTCTTCGTTTTGGCAAAGGCTGGCGGATCAAGAATGACCACGTCAAAGGTGCGTCCGCCACCTGCTGTCAGCGGCTTGGATGTATCTCCTTTGCCCCCGGCTCGTGCATTGCGTTCCTCTACACCTTTCACTTGATTGCGCAAATATTGAAAAGCATCGTCGACGACAAACTCGACGCGTTCCTCAAAACCGTTCAGCTTGACATTATCCCGCGCACTTTCAATCGCATGCTCAGAAATATCAAGACAAGTTACTTTTTTAGCACCATGTTTACATGCATTGAGCGTAAAGCTTCCCGTGTGCGAAAAACATTCCAATACGGTTGCGCCATCCCAGAATGGGAATTCAACAACCTTACCACTTTTATTCACTGGCTTCATGACCGTTGTGCCCGCATCCCCTGAGTCTGCAGCTACTTCTTGTAGCGTAATTCCACTACGTGCTCCCCAACCTGTCATCAACGGTGCTATGGCCGCACGATTTTCACGCTGGTCAAAGAAATAACCCGTCTTCTGGCCCTCTACAATATCAACCTTGATTTGCAGGCCATTTTCCGTCACTACCACATGACGCGGACAATCACCGTACAAAGGACCCTTCGTTTGTTCCAATCCTTCCAGCTCACGGATGGATACATCACTTCGCTCATATATACCAACAGGACCCACTACTTCAACGAGCGCATCCCTGATTTCTTCCCTGCGCCGATCCATGCCAAGCGTTAACAACTGCACGACTAACACATCACCAAATCGATCTACAATCAGTCCAGGCAAAAAATCAGCCTCGCCGTACACCAACCGATAAGCGTTTCCCCCGGTCACAAAACGTTCGCGGTGCTCCAGACATTTGCGAAAGCGTTGGGCAAAAAAGTTTTGATCCATTGCTTCCAGCGGCTCGTAGGACATCACACGCACTGTAATTTGTGAAGCTGGATTATAGTAACCTGTCGCCAAATAACGCCCCTGATGGTTAACGATACTGACCAAATCGCCTGCCTCTGGGTCCCCTTCGATCTTGGCTATTTCGTTTTTAAACACCCAAGGGTGTGCGTGCTCCAGCCTTTTTTTACGGCTGCGTTCTAATATTACTGAAGGCAAAATCCTTCACTCCCATTCTTGGATTACTCAAAGTCCTTAATATCGTTCCGTAAAAAAGAGCTCAGCCATGCTTGTCATGGCTGTCCCCGACAGATCATAGGCTGTTACATAAGTATTTTCACCTAGAAAAGGGGGCTATGCCCGTGTTTATACATGTTATACTCCCACTGTGCGGCGGGCTGTTTATTTTTTTGGGCGGGATGAAGCTGATGGAAGCAGCCCTCCGGCATTTGGCCGGTCCCTTCCTCACCCGCTGGCTGAACCGCGCCACAGTTTCACCTTGGCGGGGCATGCTGTTCAGCTCAGGCATTACGGCCCTGCTGCAAAGCAGCACCGCCGTAACGGTGCTGACGATCGGACTGGTCAACGCCGGGCTGTTGACCTACGGCCGCACGCTCGGCATCATTCTCGGCACCAATATCGGCACCTGCCTGACCACTGAGCTGATGGGGCTCCAGCTTGGCATGCTGGCTGTTCCGCTGCTCTGCGGCTCACTGCTATGCTGGAGCACTGCCGTCCTGTGGGGTGAAGCTGTCCCCAGTCGCCAGTATGCGTCCGCTGGAGCTTCACCCGGCTCCAATGGGCTTAGCCGTCCGCAGGCTGTACAATATATCAGCCTCGTCTTTGCTGGATTTTCGCTGATTCTGGCAGGTATCCGCGTAATGCAAACAGTCGGCCCCTGGATTGAGCAGGCCGGACTATTCCGCTGGTTTCTTGATCACGCTGCGGCCAACATGTGGTGGGCCTTCGCTGCTGGAGCCTGTCTGACCGCGCTGGTTCACAGTAGCGCAGCCGTCATTGGCATGGCGATTAGCCTTGCCGCTGCGGGAGCCTTGCCAGCCGATGTGGGGATCGCCATCGTCATCGGCTCCAATGTAGGCACCTGCGTAACCGCCCTCATTGCCGCTGTTGGCGGCAGCGTGTCCGGCAAATTTGTAGCCTGGTCCCACGTGCTGCTGAACGTAGGCGGAGCCTTGCTCTTTATGCCGTTGATCCCTGGTCTGGAGATGGCCGCTGCCTGGATATCTACCGAGCCCGGAGCCAAAGTAGCCCATGCCCAAACTCTGTTTAACGTTATTAGCTCTCTGCTGGTCTTGCCTCTCTGCTATCTACCTGTGTGGACGCGTTTAGAGGATCGTATATCTCCCGACAGAATCAAACGTTAATTCCTAGCATGGACAGCGCCTTGCTTAAGATGACATCATTATTGTCATATCCACCCTGGCGCTGGAGACGCCATGCTTCCTCAGGCGTATGCCACGCAACTCCTTTAATTTCTTCGATCTGTGCCTGTAAATCCCCATCCAGTGCCTCTACGAGATAATAGTGTACTTCTTTATCTACTTCCCCAAATTCTGGATGATGATACGTATAAGCAATCATATCTACATGCTGGATAATCCGCCCGTTCAACCCTGTTTCCTCGCGAATTTCACGTAAAGCCGTCTGTTCGATTGTTTCTCCCAACTCCATCTTCCCTTTAGCCAAGGATACCTTGCCATATCGGTCAGTAATGAGCTGAATTTCAAGTTGCTCCCCCTGTTTGCGAAACACAACGCCGCCTGCGGAAATTTCCTTTTTTGCTGCCATCCTGTAATCTCCCTTCCTTGCGCAACAAGGATTCCGTCCTCTCTGTAAGGAAAGGCGAAATCCTTGTTTGCCATCTCTATTGCCTGTTCAGGCTTTTTTTGTTCTTACAGAGCTGTTTGCAGCCCATTCTCTAGTACGCGAACCAATTGGCCTTCACTTTCATTAATGCCCGCCTTCGTCAGCTTCACGCGGCATACCTTGCCAACCAGATCCTCAGTACCTTCAAACGCCAGTTGAATATAATTGTCACTATATCCATGGAGTATGCCGCTATCTTCGGTCCCTTTCGGTGCAACTTCCGGAATGACCTCCAGCACCTGACCTACAAACTTCTCAGCATACGCCAATTGCATTTGCTCTGACAGTTGTATCAGCTCATGCACTCGTGCATTTTTCACGTCTTCGTCCACCTGATCCTCCATACGCGCCGCAGGAGTTCCACTGCGCTTGGAGTATGGGAACACGTGCATTTCCGAAAAACCGATTTTTTTCATCAGCTCATAGCCATTGCGGAACATTTCATCCGTCTCCCCAGGGAAGCCGACAATCACATCCGTTGTAATCGCTACATCCGGCATTGCTTTGCGAATCATAAGCATTTTGTTATAAAACTCTTCTGTGGTGTACTTGCGACGCATCCGTTTCAACACGGTGTCGTCCCCCGCCTGAAGCGGTATGTGAAAATGACGAACCAGCTTGGTGGAACGATTCAGTACATCAAGCATTTTTTCATCAATCTGGCTGGCTTCAATCGAACTGATACGGATACGCTCTAGCCCTTCCACCTTCTCCAGATCCCACAGCAGATCAGATAGGTCGTAATTATCCATGTCGTCACCATAACCGCCAGTGTGGATACCTGTGAGTACAATTTCCTTGTAGCCTGCGTGCACCAGTTGACGCGCCTGTGCAATAATACTCGCAGCATCACGACTACGGGATAGACCCCGCGACCACGGAATGATGCAGAAGGTACAGAAGTTATTGCACCCATCCTGAATTTTCAAAAAGGCCCGAGTATGATTAGCAAAATCAGGCACATCCATTTCCTCAAATACACGCGTTTTCATAATATTGCGCACGGCGTTCACCGGTTGACGCGTCCCTTGAATTTCCTGCACGAACGGAATGATTTTGTCTCGATCCTGAGTCCCGATAACGAGATCAACGCCAGGAATATCCATAATTTCGGCAGGAGAAGTTTGGGCGTAACAGCCCGTCACTGCCACAATGGCATCTGGATTCCGGCGAATCGCGCGGCGAATGATCTGACGACTCTTTTTATCACCGGTATTCGTAACGGTACATGTATTGATAAGATAGACATCAGCAGTCTGCTCATCAAAGTCCACCTGTTCATAACCTTCATTTTTAAACAGCTGCCAGATCGCTTCTGTATCATAAAAGTTTACCTTACAGCCCAATGTGTAAAATGCCACTGACGGCATATTAAACCCCTCCCATTTCTCCTGTCTCATATAAAATGCATGCCAATGCAGCCATTCCTGCGGTCTCCGCACGCAAAATACGTCTTCCCAGTCCTGTAGACTGTGCCCCGGCCTGCTCGGCCTCCAGGCTTTCCGCTTCAGTAAAGCCGCCTTCCGGGCCTACCACCAGCAGAACACGCGGCATGTCCGTCGACGCCCATTGTCCTGCCAAAGGCTGGATTACATCCCGTAGCTGTTTACCCTGCTCTTTTTCATAACAATAACATATCAAATCATACCCAGCAAAAGAAGCCAGAAGTTCTTTCCACGTCATGGGCGCGCTAATTTCTGGAATCCGGTTACGGTGGCTTTGTTCAGCCGCTTCCTTCACAATCTTGCGCCAACGCTCCAGTCGCTTGCCTTCTTTTTTGGCATCATACTGCACGACCGTACGCTCGGACAAAAACGGTACAAACCCGGTTGCTCCGATTTCTGTACATTTTTGCATCACCGTCTCCATCTTGTCTCCTTTAGGAAGACTCTGAGCGATAGTGACCTGCACATGCGGTTCAGAGGTCATCTTCAGCGGCTCAATAATCGTCGCCGTAACATGATCCTGCTCAATCGTATCCAATGCAGCCAGCGCTTCCCTAGATATCCCGTCACTAACTATAATTTTGTCACCACTACGGCCCCGCATGACTTTAGCGATATGTCGCGCGTCCTCACCCGCAACAATCACGTGATCTTCTAGAAATTGCTCTGCCGGAATAAAATAACGCTGCATTCTCTCTCACACCTATTCCTGGATTTTGCAAAATCCTCATTCTAAAAATAACTGTTATCCACTAACGTTCCGTACAAAATCCGAATAAATCACCAAGCAACATCATATCATCTTTTGCGCCTGTATGACCAGTCTGTTCCCTCTTCCATTCAGGTTATACCTACCTATTCTCGTAAAAAAAGGAGCCCTTAGGCTCCAAACAATCCAGTGATATAAAAAGAGAACTGCAAAAACTGTATATAAATCATCTGGGCCAGCGTGTAAAGAGGTTCAATCGTTACAGCTCGAACCTGCGGAATGACCAGGATAAGCAGAAAAATAAAGATCGACCACTGTTCAAATTGCTGAAGTTTACGGCGTACAGGAGTGGGGGCCACATCTTCCACAATCCGGTATCCATCCAGTGGAGGCAGTGGGATCAAATTAAAGATAAACAAAAATAGATTTAAATTGATCAGAGCATTGATAAACAAATAGATTGCTTGAGCCACCCGTTGGTTCTCCATCCCCGGCAATACTTGAAAATGAAGGAGCACGGCATAGATCAAAGTAGTAACAAATGCAAGCAACAGATTGCTGAGCGGACCCGCAGCCGATACGATAATGCCCATGAGGCGCGGACGGCTAAAATTGTCACGATTAACCGGAACTGGCTTGGCCCAGCCAAAGCCTCCGATCAACAGCAGCAGCGTACCCAGCAGGTCAATATGCACTGCCGGATTTAAAGTCACGCGCCCAAGTAGCTTGGCCGTAGGGTCACCAAATTTATTGGCATAATACGCATGTGCAAACTCATGAACCGTGAACGATATGATCACAGCCAGTAAATAAAAGGGAAGAACATTTAAATTTACACGAAAAATATTTTGTAGAAAATCCATACTTACCTCTTTCTCGCCACAAACGCCAGCCAATCTTCATCCCGGCTTATTTCGGCAATCTCAAAGCCAGCTGCTTTCAAAGCAGTTTCGACAACCTCTTCTTTGTTCTTCCAAATCCCTGAAGCAATATAAATACCACCTGGTTCCAGGGCTTTATATACATCATCAATGAACAGCAGAATAATCTCTGCCAATATATTAGCTACCACTAGCTTGACCGGTAACTGGATACCCAGCGTTGGATCGCTTGCATTAAGCACAGATAGCAAATCACTTTCTTTAATGGTGATGCGTTCCTCCAGTCCGTTCAAACGCGTATTTTCCCGCGCACTGGATACTGCCACCGGGTCCAAATCCAAGGCAAGTACATGCTTCGCTCCCAGCTTTACAGCTCCAATGGCCAAAATACCGGAACCCGTGCCGACATCAATAACTTCTTCTCCACCCTTAATCACAGACTCCAGCGTTCTCAGACAAAGGGATGTCGTAGGATGCGTTCCGGTCCCAAAGGCCATACCAGGGTCCAACTCAATGATTTTTTCCTCTTCACTCGCAGGCTCATAGTCTTCCCAAGTGGGTTTAATCGTCAGACGGTCCGACACACGCAAAGGCTTGAAATATTGCTTCCAAGCATTTGCCCAGTCATCCTCATCAACTGTTTTCAGCTCATACTGAACCTCACCAGGATCAATATCGAAAGTTCTCAATTCTTCGACGCGCGGCTCAATCTGCGAACGAATACGATCCATATCCACTTCTTCGGCAAAATAGCCTTTGATGATCGCTTGTCCTTCAGGTATATCGTTCAAAGGCCGATCATACCACTGTCCATAGGACGTATCCCGCGGCTTGTTGAGCGAACCGGATTCTTCAATGGAAACCCCTCCTGCACCTGCTTCGTGCAGAAAATTCGAAATCATTTCGATGGCTTCTTCGGTTGTATGTATTGTAATTTCATTCCACAACATGGTTTTCATTTCCTCCTCATTTCACATGCATACATTACATTGTACTATATACATGCACAGGAGTTCAAAAAAGCTAATATTATCGAAGTTCAAAATATTTTTTGTAGAGCTTGTATATGTTGTCCACTCTTTTAGTCCAAGCACCCTTAACTCTAGTACATACAATACAATATACTAGAAAAGGAGTGATTTAGTATGGCAAAGACGGTGTTAGATTATAATGCCAGTGTTATTACACCTATCACTAATGGTATAAATCTTCCTGTTCCGATTTCTCCAGCCGGACTTGGAATTGCTACGACGTCTGTATTTATTGATCCTGCTATTTCTGGAGCTGTCAACAACCGAGTAGAGTTAAAAGCCTCGATTGGACTACGTTTTGTCGGTGCCGGCAACATTAGAGTGCTTGTACGGATTTGGAGAGCCGGCAAGGAAATTTATTACGGACTGGAATCCAATGTCTTCGATAACAATATTATTCTTAATGTCGAAACGGTAGACGTTGCGCCTCTGGGCGTACAAAACTACCAACTGATTATTGAAAATCAAACGCCTGCGACTACTGCTTTCGTCGCCGGTCCTCTTGTTTTTAGTGCAACAGCATACAGCGGATAATGAATAGAAAAAGGAAAGAACACAAATAAGACGGGCTATCCCACAAATTATCCTTATTAATGGAGATAACCCGTCTTATTAAATTCTACTCATTGTCGATTATGATACGCTGCTGACGACGGTCAGCTACTTCGCTACGCCGGATCGCTTCTAGATCCTCAGCATCTGCCTGATCTGCCGAGAACTCTACATCTTCATTTTTAGCAGATTGCATGCGTTTGATTTTCTCCGTTTTGGTCAGCACTTTATCAAACCGTTTGTTTTTGGACATCGGTCACTACTCCTTCCAAACTTTTCACAGCATTCCACCCGCTTGTTCCACGATGGACATCGCCTGATGATGAATGGATTCATCCACCACAGCAGTCAACAAAATATCACGGCCCGTCGGTCCGCCCTGTCCTCCATCACTCATGCCACTGGCGGACGGATCAGCTGCAGCCAGTATTGCTGGAGTTGCATCTGTAAAGTCCACGCCCTGTGTCAGTGAGGACAAGCTGCTAATCTGTCCTGAAAATACAGGCAATCCGGCGTTGCCAGTAGACTGCCGCGGATACCGGCTAAATCGGTCTATCGACACATCGGCTACCCGGAGAGCTTCCAGTTTTCTAGCGGCTCCCTGTGCTTCCTCAGGACTTTTGAAATACGCCAAAATATTTTTTTCGCCCATCTCAAAATCTCCCTGTGTAGTATTGAGCGCAACTGCTCTTCAAGAGCATAGAGCGTTACGCTTTGTTATATCCTGCTCATTGGCACGATTTTATATTCCCTACGAAGGCTAGACGGATCAGGCGGTATCGAGAACAGCAGGCCAAGACTGTGAACCATAGTTTGTGAAGAATATAACTTTTACGGGTGTAAAGTAGCAGCCGGAGCTTCACCTGACTTGGCCACTCCTGTCTCCCATGCAGCACGAATGACAGCATCCCGTACCTTTTGAACCACCTTCGGATTAAAAACATTCGGTATGATATAAGTTTCACTTAGCTCCTCAGGACAGATCGCATCAGCGATGGCAAGTCCGGCAGCTAGTTTCATTTCCTCATTAATCGTCGTAGCATGGCAATCTAGAGCACCCCGGAAAATTCCCGGGAAGCATAGCACATTGTTAATTTGATTTGGAAAATCGGAGCGGCCAGTAGCAAGCACACGTACATGAGGTGCGGCTACAGCCGGATCAATTTCCGGCTTCGGATTCGCCATGGCGAACACGATAGGATCAGTTGCCATGCTCTGTATATCCTCCACAGTCAGTATATTCGGGCCTGACACACCGATGAATACATCAGCTCCCACAATCACATCGGATAAACTTCCACTTAAATTGTGCGGATTAGTCATGTTCGCATACTCTGTCCAATGCGGGTTACTGTACTCCACGTCACGATGAATAGCTCCCTGTCGATCAACGCCAATCAGATTGCGCACACCTGCCTTAAGCAGCATACGGGAGCAGGCCATACCCGCCGCACCGATCCCTGCAAATACAACTTTGACATCCTCCATTTTTTTGCCACATACCTTTAATGCATTGACCAGACCCGCTAATACAACGACTGCCGTACCATGCTGATCATCATGAAATACTGGAATGTCCAGTTCCTGCTTCAACCGTCTCTCGATTTCAAAACAGCGTGGCGAAGATATATCTTCCAAATTAATGCCGCCAAAGGCAGGAGCAATCATTTTGACAATTTGAACAATTTCATCAGCGTCCTTCGTGTTGAGACAGATTGGGAAGGCGTCAACACCTGCAAATTGTTTGAACAAGACTGCTTTACCCTCCATCACAGGCATAGCGGCCTCCGGTCCGATATCTCCTAATCCAAGTACCGCAGTTCCGTCTGATACGACTGCTACTGTATTCTTTTTGATCGTTAATTGATACGCTTTGGCTGGGTCATTGGCGATTTCCATACAGATTTCAGCTACACCCGGCGTATAAACTTTGGACAGCCCCTCCATCGTTTCAATTGGCTTCTTTGGTAAGGTCTCCATTTTGCCACCTGCGTGTAATTCTCTAATTTCATCTATTAAACTGCTCATATTTTTCTCCGTCCTTCCATGTCTCTATTTGGATATGAATCTCAGTCCTGTGTATAAAACTCATCAGCTCCATAATTGGAGTAACAAAGTTGCTAAAATGACCGTGCCTGCCCCTCCAATACGTGTTGCAATTTGCGCAAAAGGCATCAGTTCCATCCGATTGGACGCAGACAGAATGGCTACATCTCCCGTGCCCCCTAATCCACCGCGACAGCTAGTCACCAAAGCAGCTTCTACGGGATACATGTGAATCCATTTTCCTGTGAAGTATCCGGTAACAATCAATGCAACTACAACAGATGCGCAGGTGATGGCATAAGGAACCGTTAAAATCCCAACTACACTATCCAAAGGTACATACAAAATACCCAATCCCACCATCAAGGGCCACGTCAGACTTGCCGTTATACATTTGTACAAGTGAAAAGCTCCCTGCTCCAATGTGTTCGGCATGATCTGAATACACTTAATTAATGCCGCCGCCAGAATCATGAGGATCGGGCCTGGAATATGGAGATACGGCTCCAGCAACTTACCCACAATAAAGAAAGTGCAAGCTAACAGCAGGCCTCCTCCCATCAATGGAAAAGAAATCGATTGCTCCAAACTTGCCGGAGCTAACTTGTCTGCATCTTTCTCCAGTTTTAATAACCTCCCGTTACCTGAAGTTTTCGGATTTTTCTCTGCTAATCTCTTCAGAACACCCGCACCTATGATTGCAACAATGTTCCCGATAATTGCAGCCGGGATAAACTGGGATACGAATACTGCGGAATCCTTGCCCAGCACCAATCCATACGAAATGGACAACGGTAAAATGCCTTCCCCAATCCCACCGGAGATAATCGGAATGATGATGAAAAAAAATGTATGATAGGCGCTATAGCCAAAAGCCATCCCCACCACCATCCCCACGGCAACAGCTGCAATAGATCCTATAATAATGGGGGCAAAAATTTTGACAATTCCGTTCATCAGCATTTTCCGATCCATGCCAAGAATACTTCCCGTTACTAGACATGCGATGTAGAAGTAAAGAAAATTCGAGGTTTTCATAAGCGTGTGTACAGCACCCATCGCAGATGGACTGAACATATTCCAAAATACCATTAACGATGGAACCATAAGAGATAAAATGGCCGGCCCGCCAATATGCTTAAGCAACGGAAGTTTGGCCCCTAAATCACTGAGAAGTATACCTAAAATCATGATGACGGCAAACCCGCCCAACAGATCGTTCGGAAGTCTTTCAGTAATTGCAGCTGCATAAACAATTAGCGCGATCACGGCATAGAGTGGAAGAGGAATAACCCCCACCTTTACCCTACCCAGCATTCTGATGCCATCTACAAAATTTTTACTCCATCTTTGCCCCTTTTGAATGACAGGCTGATTCGTAGCATTTTCCATAAATCTCCCTCCATAAAGTGAAGAATGATGATCATGTTTCCATTCTACACCTTGGAAAACGCTTTATTTGGTTTTAAAACTAATCATTCACTTTTGTAATTAAAGTAATCAGAAAGAAGATTTAAATAAAACTATTCATGATGCCTTCTGCCTGTGGCAATATTCGGTATTGGTAAACAGGACGCCCTATGGTACCGTATATGGTTTCCATGGAAAGAGCCTCAATCTCTGTCATAAAAGCCAGGTACTTGCGCATAGACACCCTGGATATTCCTGCACTTTCCGCAATATCCTCGGTGGAAAATAGCACCTTATTATGCTGCTGGATACAATTCCATATCATAGCCAGCGTGGATTTAGTTATGCCTTTGGGCAAACGTGCCAATTCTTTAGTCAAGCTTTTATGATAAATCAGTCGGTCCAGTTCTTCCTGCGAAAGTAGGCTGCGCTCACGCACGATGCTAATGTGCTCTCGGTACCCCGTGAGGGCCTCCAAAAAACGGTTAAAGTGGAACGGCTTAATCAAGTAATCCACCGCACCGAAGTTCATCGCTTTTTTGACACTGTTCATGTCACTTGCAGCCGAGATGACAATGACATCTATATTTACACCTGTCTCCCGTATGAATGACAGTAAATCGAGGCCATTGCTTTCCTGCATATACACATCTAGCAATATCAAATCAATGGCTTGTTCAGCTATATATTTCTTAGCCTCTTCCACAGAAGAAGCCCAACCCCCACATCGAAAACCTTCTACCTGCTCCATATATTTGCGGTTAAATTCCGCAACCATCGGATCATCTTCTACAATCAGGACATTAATCATGTTCATCATTCCCCGCTATAATGTATGGAATCGTAATCTGAAAACAGCACCCTTGCTCGGCTGGGATCAACTTTATGCTTCCCTGTAATCTTTTCACACTTTGCGTCACCAGATAAAGACCCATCCCTCGTGACTCTCCCTTGGTCGAAAAACCTTTTTCAAATATAGCCTTCACAAGCCCTTCCGGTATACCCGGACCATTATCGCACATGATACAGGTCAGATAGCCGTTCTTCTGGCTTTCCTCATAATAAAGTGAAAGGGTAATCCGTTTGTGCTCCAAAGATTCCATCGCCTCCACCGCATTATCAAACAGATTGCCAAGAATAGTAATCAGTTCATGCGTCGTTTGAGTTTGACTGGATTCGGGCAAGTAACTACCTGGAGTCAGTTCAAAATTCACCCCTACTTCTCTGGCCCGGCTTAATTTCCCCAACACAAACCCTGCCATAACTGGGTCCCTGATCTGCCGGGTGATGGAGCCAATCTCCACTTGATGATGCTCGACGGCATCCATAATGTAATGCTCCAGTTTATCGTACATTCGCAAGTGTACCATCCCCATAATGACATGCAGCTTGTTCATAAATTCATGAGCCTGCGCACGTAGTGCTTCCGTGTACAGGGACACTCCTGTCAAACGTTCCGCAAGCTGGTTCATCTCCGTTTTATCCCGAAAGGTTACAATTGCTCCCACAATTTCCCCTTTGACCCGTATCGGAACACTGGTGGTCAGCAAGGTTATTCCACCCAGCTCCATTTCCTCATCCATCTGTGGAGTACTCGCTTCCAAGACCTCTTGCAATCGAAAAGCGGATAAATAAACGGTAATCTCCTGTCCGGAGAATGAGAAATCTTCAATCCCCGCTTGCCTAAGCAGACGTATCGCTTCTGCATTCATCAGCATGACGCGACCGAATTCATCTACCGCAATAACCCCTTCCTTGATGGATTGCAACATGGCGCTGCGTTCCTCCAGCAAGCGTGCGATTTCCGGCGGCTCCAGACCGACTAGCATATTTTTGATTTTACGAGCCAGCACAACCGCACCTCCAGTGCCAATCAACATTCCAGTGCCAATGGCGATAGCAATAAGACGGTTGTTGCCTTCCTGAGCCATCTGTACATCTTGCATGGATATACCAACAACAATCGCCCCTACCTGTTTCCCCGTTAAACTGAACACGGGGGAAAAGGCTCGCATGGACAAGCCCAATGTTCCCTTCGCAACGGACACGCTCTCATGGCCATGAAGTGCAGTATACTCGTCTCCGCCGACAAAGGCTTTGCCGATCATCCTAGCATCCGGGTGCGTTTTACGAATTCCCTTCATATCCATAGCCACGATAAACTGGATGTGATTTGCTGCTGAAACCCTCTTCACATACTCCTGCATAGAAGGAGACGAACCCGTCCCTTGCAATTGCTCGACAATAAGCGGCGTATGGGCGAGTGTACGCGCGATGGACATTGCCTTTTCTTCCAGTCCCTTCTCAGTTTCATGTTCCACTCTCTCAGCAAATAACAGGGTTACAGGCAGAAGCACAAGTGCCATAACTAGACATACTAGCAGTGTAATTAGGCCTCTGAGCTTTAATAGCGGTTTACCCCGACGTAGCTTGAGCTGTACATTTCCGATGAAACTCACCCCTTTCTACTTGATATTAAGTCTCAACAGTTCAACATGCCTATACAAAAATGGTTATGTATGTGTTTACGTGAATATAAAAAAAGGAACTATCCCGCAATTGCGGAATAGTTTCCTTTGATTCATGGTTGAAGCTCCGCGATTCCTAATTGGGCTTAGTCGCCTCGGAAGGCGCGCTTCACACGGTCAAAAAAAGACTGCTCATTCTCATGTGTCTGCTCTCCGCTAAGCGAAGAGAATTGACGCAGCAAATCCTTTTGTTCCTCACTCAGCTTACTAGGCGTTACCACAACGACCTTAATATGCTGGTCACCCTGACCTACGCCACGCAGTTTTGGCACACCTTTTCCTTTAAGACGGAAGTAAGTACCTGTTTGCGTACCTGCTGGAACTTTCAGCTTCACTTTCTCGGTCAACGTTGGGATCTCGACTTCATCTCCCAATGCTGCCTGTGAGAACGTCAGCGGAATTTCACAGTAGATATCGTCTCCCTCACGCTCAAAGAAGTCGTGCGATTTCACACGGAACACAACGTACAAGTCACCTGCTGGTCCTCCGTTGACACCGCCTTCGCCTTCACCGTTAATACGCATTTGCGCGCCGTCATCCACACCCGCTGGAATACGAATATGAATTTTACGTTGCTTGCGTACACGACCCGAACCGCTACAAGTCGTACATTTTTCTTTAATGATTTTACCGGAACCGCCGCAATTGGAGCAGGCGCGTCGATTAACCATACGACCAAACGGTGTATTCTGCACCACTTCTTCCTGTCCGCTGCCGTGGCAGACGGAGCAGGTTTGTGGTTGAGTACCCGCTTTGGCTCCCGTACCGTGACACGTATCACATGTTTCCGTACGTTCAATATGAATGTCGGTTTCTTTACCGAACACCGCTTCCTTGAATTCAATCGTCATCGTATATTGAAGATCGTTCCCACGCTGCGGTGCATTCGGATCACGTCGACCATTGCCGCCGCCACCAAAGAACATATCAAAAATATCGCCAAACCCGCCACCGAAGTCGGCGCCACCACCGAAGCCGCCTCCCATGCCCTGGTTCGGGTCTACATGACCATACTGATCGTATCTTGCCCGCTTCTGACCATCGCTGAGAACATCGTAAGCTTCTTTCACTTCTTTAAATTTAGTTTCCGCGTCCGCAGCCTTGTTCACGTCCGGATGATACTGACGCGCAAGCTTACGGTAAGCCTTTTTGACTTCTTCATCCGAAGCGCCCTTCGCGACGCCCAGCACCTCATAATAATCACGCTTATCAGCCAATGTTCCACCCCCATGCCTACAACGTGTCTGCACTACATATAAAAGGAAAGCCAAAGGCACGGGATGACCCGGCTTTGACCTTCCCATCATTTCAAGGCAGTACAACCCGTAATATGCTTATTTATCTTGGAAATAACTGTTACCCTTCGGCTAATTGTTATTTATCAAGGCAGCTACGCTGCAATTACTATTCAGTATATCATAACGCATCGGTGTACCGTAAAGCTACCACTGCCCGATCCGTAGCTTAGTCTTTCTTCTGGTCTTCGTCAACAACTTCATAGTCCGCGTCAACCACATTGTCGCGGCCTTTGCTGTCTGCTGCGCCATCTTGAGCTTGTTGAGCCTGTGCTTCTTGAGCAGCTTGCTCATATAGCTTCACAGACAATTGCTGAACGATTTCAGTCAGTTCTTCAGTAGCTTTTTTGATGTCTTCCAGGTTGTCGGTTTCCAGCATTTTTTGCAGATTTTCTTTAGCTGCATTTGCTTTTTCGACTTCGCCTGCATCCGCTTTTTCGCCCAGATCTTTAATCGTTTTGTCTACAGAGTAGATCAGTTGATCCGCAGCATTTTTCGCTTCTACCAAATCTTTGCGTTTTTTATCTTCTTCCGCATGCAACTCGGCATCCTTCATCATACGTTCTACTTCCTCGTCGCTCAAGCCGCTGGAAGATGTGATCGTAATTTTTTGGCTTTTGCCTGTGCCTTTATCTGTAGCGGATACGTTCACGATACCGTTCGCATCCAGATCAAAGGTAACTTCGATTTGTGGTACACCACGTGGTGCTGGAGGGATATCTCCCAATTGGAAACGACCCAGTGTTTTGTTGCCTGCTGCCATTTCACGTTCACCTTGCAACACGTGAATTTCTACGCTAGGCTGATTGTCGGCATATGTCGAGAATACCTGCGATTTGCTCGTAGGGATCGTCGTGTTACGATCAATCATTTTAGTAAACACGCCACCTGCGGTTTCAATACCGAGGGACAGTGGAGTTACGTCAAGGAGAACGACGTCTTTCACATCACCAGTCAGTACACCCGCTTGAACTGCCGCGCCCAAAGCTACCACTTCATCAGGGTTTACGCCTTTGTGTGGCTCTTTACCTGTCAGCTTTTTGATTGCTTCTTGTACAGCCGGAATACGTGTGGAACCGCCGACCAGAACGATTTTGTCGATGTCGCTGGCACTCATGCCTGCATCTTTCATTGCTTGACGAGTAGGTCCCAATGTACGTTCTACCAGACCTTCAGACAATTCTTCAAATTTCGCACGAGTCAGGTTCAACTCCAAATGCTGTGGAACGCCATCAGCTACTGTGATAAACGGCAAAGAAATCGTCGTTGTCAGTACGCCGGACAGTTCTTTTTTCGCTTTTTCCGCTGCATCTTTCAGACGTTGTACAGCAGCTTTATCTTTGCTCAGGTCGATGCCTTGATCTTTTTTGAACTCATTTACGAGGTAATCAATAATCACTTGGTCAAAGTCATCGCCACCCAGCTTGTTATCGCCGCTTGTTGCTTTAACTTCGAAGAAACCGTCGCCCAGTTCCAGAATGGATACGTCAAATGTACCGCCACCCAAGTCATACACGAGGATCGTTTGGTCTTCGGATTTTTCCATACCGTATGCCAATGCAGCTGCTGTTGGCTCGTTGACAATCCGCAGAACTTCCAGACCAGCAATTTTACCTGCATCCTTGGTTGCTTGACGTTGACCGTCATTGAAGTAAGCTGGAACAGTAATAACAGCTTGAGTAACCGTTTGTCCCAGGTAAGCTTCAGCATCGGATTTCAGCTTTTGCAAAATCATAGCGGAAATTTCCTGTGCGGAATATTCCTTGCCGTCAATGCTTTCTTTATGGTTTGTACCCATGTGACGTTTGATGGACATGATTGTACGATCCGGGTTCGTAATTGCTTGGCGTTTTGCCGTTTCCCCTACAGTACGTTCTCCATCTTTTTTGAAACCAACAACGGAAGGGGTTGTGCGTGCGCCTTCCGGATTTGGAATAACGACCGCTTCGCCGCCCTCCATAACAGCCACACAAGAGTTGGTTGTACCTAAGTCAATACCGATTACTTTGCTCATCGGACAATTCCTCCTTCTGTATATACGAGGCCCGCAGGCCAGAATGGTTGAATCAAAATGATGTATTTCTAATGTATATTGAAAAAGCTACATGCTCACTTTTACCATCGCTGGACGAAGCACCTTGTCCTTCAGCATGTATCCTTTTTGTACCTCTTCAACGACGATGCCTTCCTCATGCTCTTCGCTCTCCACCTGCATAATAGCCTGATGGAAATCCGGATTAAACGGTTGTCCCACCGAATTCATGGCCGTTACACCCTCTGCCTGAAGCACACTCTCAAACTGGCGGAAAATCATTTCCACGCCTTTGCTGAATGACTCAGACTCCGCTCCTTGCGGTGCTGTTGCCAGCGCACGCTCGAAGTTATCCAAAACAGGCACCAACTCGGTAACCAGCTTCATAGATGCATATTTGGCAAGGTCTTCTTTTTCTTTCAGCGTACGACGGCGAAAATTATCAAAATCCGCCTGAGCGCGTAAAAACCGCTGTTGATGCTCTTCCGCCTGTGCGCGAAGCTTAGTCAGCTCTGTTTCGCTTTCTTGGTCTTCCAGTGCTGCCGCTTCATTAACCGGCTCTTCCTGCTGGCTCGTTTCGGCGGCTTCCTCTGTGCTTACATTTTGTTGTTTTTCTTCTTGGAACGCTTGTTCTTCCTTCAAAATGTTTCACCTCCTTCAAGTCATAACTACCTTTACAAAAACACGCAACAATGCACCCGCGCAGGATACAAACCGTATCCCGGCGCGGAACATGTAGTACCGCAACCTATGCGGTCTTGTTCTATTTAAACCGTTGCGTTAGCATTGCGGTCAAATCCTTAGACAGGATACCCAAAATATTAATAACTCTCGCATATTCCATCCGTGTCGGACCCAGTATGCCTATAGTGCCCAACGCTTCTCCATCTACTGCATACGTAGCAGTAATCAGGCTGCAATTGGCAAACGCCTCATGATCATTTTCAGTGCCGATGCGGACTTGAATTTCAGGTGCCCCGGCAACAGGTGTCATTAGTTTAAGCAGCGTTGGTGTTTCCTCCAGCAGATCGAGAATATGTTTAACCTTTTCTACATCTTTAAATTCAGGTTGATTGAGCATGTTCGTCGCACCGCTCAAATACAAGCGCTGATCCGATTCATTATCCAGTGCTTTATCCAGCACCTTCATAGCGTCCTCAAAATGAGACACATGCTTCTCCATCTCCTGACCAAGTGCGGTGTAAAGGCGTGATTTAAGCTGATAAATCGGCACACCGACCAGCTTGCTGTTCAGTAAATTCACAACCTTCTCCATCTCGGAAATCGAAATTCCCGGTGGAATATCTACCGTTTTATTCTCCACCTGACCGGTATTGGTCACGATAATCGCTACAGCCGTCGTTTCGTTGAGCGGCAGCAGCTGAAAATGACGCAATGAAGTATGAAAAACCTCCGGCCCAAGCAGGATGGAAGTATAATTGGTCATATGGGACAAAATGCCTGACGCATGCTGGATCACTTGCTCCATTACATTCAGCTTTTCGGCGTAAAAGGCTTTCAGTTCCCGCATTTCCATAGGCTTCAGTGTATTCAGTGGCACCAAATGGTCCACATAATAACGATAGCCTTTATGAGACGGGATGCGTCCCGCAGAAGTATGGGGTTGCTCCAGATAGCCCTGTTCCTCCAAATCCGACATTTCATTACGGATCGTGGCCGGGCTGAATCCGACATCCTGCCTTTTGGATATGCTGCGGGAACCCACTGGCTCAGCCGAACGAATGTAGTCATCAATAATCGCATTCAGAATGAGCCTCTGACGTTCGGTTAACAAGCGAATCCCCCCTTGTTGTTTATCCATAATAGCATGATTGTTAAATGGAATCATTAGCACTCGTTCGCGATGAGTGCTAACCGATAATACAAAAATACCAAACCGACCTGATCATTGTCAAGTCAGATCAGTATTTTCAATAAACAAGATTTATTACAACAGTTTAGTTTACTGCAGCAAATGCAAACCGTTTACACTTTTTTGCGAAAAATCTCATTATTCATCGTATTAATACCGTATTTATGTATAGAGATTCATAAAACAGAAAATTCGTTCGAGACTATGTCTTCATACCGTTACATCTTCTTTGTCCTTGAGGAGGAATTATATTTGAGAACTAATCGCCGCAACCTTTTATACGCATCGACCGCACTTTTACCTACAATTTGTATGTTTCACATTTTAATCAAGTTGTTTCCGTATACAGGACTAGGAAGAATAGTGGCTTTGCCATTAGTTTTCACCCTGAATGCAGCCCTTATTAATTCAGCCATCCATTTAATTCGTAAATTAAGCCCCCTGTGTTGTGCCTTAATCTTGGTTCCTACAATACTTTTAAGCATATGGAATACCATTTTGTTTTACCCTCAAGAATTCAGTCCAAGTATTCCCAAGCAAATAAAATACAGTATATCGGCAATACAACATTACGATGATTTAACACTAGCCGATTGGGAAGGATATACATATAGTCCAAGCAGAAGCGGAGCGTCTGAAAGATATGTTGTCGCCTTGTATAAATATAAACACCGAGTTCCATTAGACGGCACTTCATACTTTTATAATGATACTGATTATCATAAGGACCATCCCATAAGAAGCCTGAATGGAATACCTTCCGAACTGGAGCCTCATCATCAATTCATTTGGTGGTTGCTCAAAGCATATGAGAAATGAACCAGGATTAAACAATGTAGGCTGTATAACAAACGCACGATTATGGCCTGATGAAAAAAGAACTGACCTCATTATTGACAGGTCAGTTCAGTACTTTCAACACTGCGATTTCATCACAATTGTTTTGTTTACTACAGTGAATGCAGTCGGTCCATACCTTTTCAGGGAAAATCTCTTTACTTACTACATCAAAACCGTTTTTTATAAAAAAGGAGACCTCGTAGGTCAATGCCATAATTTTAGGAATACGTTGCCGCCGTGCTTCTATAATAAGGCCCTCCACGAGCTTGGAGCCAATACCCATACCTTTATGTCCCTCAGAGATGCCAAGGGAGCGAATCTCTACCAGATCAGCGCCCAATTTGCATAAAGAACCACAACCAACAACTTCGCCGTCCACCTCTGCAACAATAAATAGCTCCAGTTGGCGCGTAAGCACTTCCCTCGAACGTGGCAGCATAATCCCCCGCTCTGCATAGCCGCTAATCATTTGATATAAAGGCTCCACATCCTCAGGAACCGCACTTCTGCACAATACATCTTTACACACTGAAGCCATCTTGCTCTCCTCCTGCCGCTTGCCGCATATAATGAATAAATATACAACATCACGCATAGAATCGCAATACTCCATTTACCCTGCTTTGACAGAATGTTGTTATAAAATGATTGTCCCAGCTTACGAAGTTGAAACGTACTGTATTGAAGCCTACGACTTACGACTTATGAATTTACCGTGATTGAACCGATGAACTCTGCAAATACATCATTTCCGAATAAAATGCCGCGTTCACTCAAACGATAACCGTCCTCAATTGATTCGATTAACCCCGCATTGAGCATTTTCCCGAGAGGAGCAGTAAACGTATCCTCCAATGCCTGACCGAATTGAGCTTCAAAGCGGGACTTGGATACGCCCTCTAGCATTCTCAAACCGACCATAAGAAAATCCTCCATGGCTTCCGCCGCCGGCACCTCAAAGCTATCCAGACGTGGTAAACCATTACGACTAGCCTCCACATAAGGGTTAATGCCTTTAATGTTCATATGACGCTCTCTGCCAACATATCCATGTGCCCCAGCGCCGAGACCGTAATAGTCCTCATTTCGCCAATAGGTCATGTTGTGCTTGCTCCCCAAGCCTGGTTTTGCGAAATTACTAATCTCATACTGCTCATACCCCGCTTCTTTCATGCGACGCATGAGGAGTAAATACATTTCCAGTTCGTCATCCTCATGTGGAAGTGGCAGCTGATTTTTCTGGTACAGCGTATGGAAGAGTGTGTTTTCTTCAACCTTCAAGCTGTAGATAGAGTAATGAGGAAGCTCCAGCTCTAGCGCTCTACTGACGCTTTCATGCAGCATCTCCACCGTTTGGTTCGGCAAACCGAACATCAGGTCAATCGACAGGTTGTCCAAGCCAACCTTACGGGCGTTTTCCAAACTGCGATATACGTCATCTGTACTGTGAATACGACCTATGCCTGTGAGTAGCTCATTCTGAAAAGCCTGTACACCAAAGCTGAGTCGATTGACGCCGCCTTCTTTCATCACAGAGAGTTTTTCAAAATCAGTGGTGCCTGGATTGGCTTCCATGGAAAACTCAATATCTTCCGCCCAATTTGGGAAATAGGTTCGGACGCTCTTCAGGAAATATTCCATTTCTTTCGGGTTTAGGGTAGTTGGTGTTCCGCCCCCGACAAAAATGGTTTTAATCTCTCCTGGCGGGTGAAGCTTGACTGTATGTTCCATCTCCCGTTCCAGTGCATACAGATATTCCATAACAGGTTGATCCTTGAGCACATAAGAGTTGAAATCACAGTAAAAGCATTTATTCGTGCAAAAAGGTATATGCAGGTAAACCGCTTGAGGCGCGGATGAATGTTCATGTTTTTGTATGGATGCGGTCATACCGATCCTCCTTGTCAATTCAGTGTGTGGTGATTGAAAAAAATGGCGAAGAGGGGGGAGAACGCTCCGTGGATGGATCATTCTTCCGATCGCTGTTACCCCCGGATTTTTTCTTTGTAAATAAACTTAATAGGGTAAGATCCGGGGATAAAGGCGAACGCTAACGCTTCTTCAGAACGATTCCATCCACTCCGCTGCTGCCCACCACCATCGGTCATTTTTTGTGATGTAGGTGTTGCAGTAAGAGTAAAGCATCTTTAGAAATACGCTAAAGCTACTGTTGTTATACTATTTTTGCAACCGAGATAACAAACATTCCATCTTTGGATAGCTTGCTCAAATAAATAACGTCCATTCTCCATGCACGGCAAATGCCCCATGAAAGAATGGACGAATACTTCAAGCAGCTTTACTCATCTATTTTCAGTACCGCCATAAATGCTTCCTGTGGTACTTCTACGTTACCGACCTGCTTCATACGCTTCTTGCCCTCTTTTTGCTTTTCAAGCAGCTTCCGTTTACGGGAAATATCGCCGCCGTAGCATTTGGCCAAGACGTTTTTACGCATCGCCTTAACGGTTTCACGCGCCACGACCTTTGTTCCCACAGATGCCTGGATTGGCACCTCGAACATTTGACGCGGGATTAGCTCGCGCAGCTTCTCACAGATAATACGTCCGCGATGATAAGCCCGATCTCTATGCACGATGAACGACAGCGCATCGACCTGCTCGCCATTCAACAAGATATCCATTTTCACCAGGTTGGACTGGCGATAGCCTGAAATCTCATAATCAAAGGAAGCATAACCTTTGGTACTTGATTTAAGCTGATCGAAGAAATCATATACGATTTCAGACAGCGGAATTTGATACGTAATGGTTACCCGTGTCGTATCCAAGTATTCCATATTTACGTACTCACCACGTTTGGTTTGACAAAGCTCCATCACCGTACCTACGTAATCATTAGGGACGATAATACCTGCTCTTACATAGGGCTCTTCCACATGTTCAATCCGTCCGATTTCCGGATAATTCGATGGGTTGTCGATCTGGATTGTTTCCCCATTCGTCAACTTAATACGGTAAATAACGCTTGGTGCCGTTGTAATCAGTGGAATGTTAAATTCACGTTCAATCCGTTCCTGAATAACGTCCATATGAAGCAGACCAAGGAATCCACAACGGAAGCCAAAACCCAACGCGCTTGATGTTTCTGGCTCAAAGCTGAGCGAAGCATCGTTCAGTTGTAGCTTTTCAAGCGCCTCACGCAGATCGTTATACTCCGATGTTTCGATTGGATACAGACCGCAATATACCATCGGATTAATTTTCCGATAGCCTGGCATCGGTTCTAATGTTGGATTTTTTGCATCTGTCACCGTATCCCCGACACGCGTATCACCCACATGCTTGATACCAGCAACGATAAAACCAACATCACCGATGTTCAGCTCGTCCACGATGCTCATACGTGGCATGAAAGCACCAACTTCAATAACCTCAAACGTTTTGTCAGTTGCCATCATTTTAATTTTGGAACCTGCCTTGATGCTACCATCTACGACGCGGACATACACAATAACGCCTTTATATGGATCATAATGCGAATCGAAAATAAGCGCCTTCAGCGGATTATTCGGATTCCCTTGCGGAGCAGGTACGCTTCTGACCACCTGTTCCAAAATTTCCTTGATACCGATTCCAGCTTTGGCCGATGCGTGGACAGTCTCGCTCGTATCCAAGCCGATAACATCCTCGATTTCCTGCTTCACCCGTTCAGGATCGGCACTTGGCAAATCAATTTTGTTAAGCACTGGCAGAATTTCCAGATTGTTGTCCAACGCCAAATATACGTTAGCCAATGTCTGTGCTTCAATACCCTGTGCCGCGTCTACAACTAGCAAGGCCCCTTCACAGGCCGCCAAGCTTCGGGAAACCTCATAGGTAAAATCGACGTGTCCCGGTGTATCAATCAGATTCAAAATGTACTCTTCGCCGTCATCGGCCTTATAAGTGAGTCGCACTGCCTGGAGCTTGATTGTAATCCCGCGCTCCCGTTCCAGATCCATCTGATCAAGCACTTGCTCCTGCATTTCACGGGATGTGAGTGCACCGGTGTATTCCAAAATCCGGTCAGCCAGCGTGGATTTACCGTGGTCTATATGTGCAATGATACTAAAGTTCCGAATTTTACGTTGTCTTGCCAATATGTCAGTCATGCCTTACCCCCACACAATGCCTAGTGTCAATCAGCTTATTATAGCAGTTGTATAGGGGGTCAGCAATATTTCTATTCTGTCACTCCGTCAAAAACAGACACAACCCATCGAATCCCCTGTCTTGATAGGTTTTGCAGCAGCCCAGCCGTTTTGTCCGCCATGGTATCCACCGAAGCTTGTTGTCCCTTGACGGCTAACAGTTCACGCGGTGTCTCCAGGTCCTGAGTATTGACATGCTGCGCAGTCGTCGAATACCACCTGGATGCCCCGAGTTCCGTCTGCTCCTCATTTTCTTCCCTTCCACTAGCTTCATTTATACCCGCTCCCGTTTTCGGCTCAACCTTAACATTTCCACTTGTGCTATACGTACCGCTATATGCACGAGCGTTAGCTGCGGGTGTATCCTCAATAACCGTCTGTTCATATCCGACTTTCTGTTGATTTACCGATTGAATCGTATCCCCGTTCCATTCCGGTCCATACACTGAACGCAGGCCAGATCCTGCCAGTTGCATACCCAGTAGAATACCTGCCCCCATGAGCAATACAAATCCAAGTGCTTTATTACGAAAATGTCCAGACATTACCTTCCCCCCTTACCGCTACCTCATTTAATTGCCGCTGTTGCTCTTTTTTGTATCCGATACGTTAGTGCCCGCTTTCTGAGCTTTCTGATCTTCCCAATACACTTCACCGATCATGTCCGCCAAAACGTCTGAGGTGCGTTTCAACTCCTCCTCGGTGTTGTCAATACCCCCGATTTCAATTAAAATGCTATGCGAAGATAAGCTTTGATTGTATTCACCGTTGTTGCCTTTGCCACCATCTTTCCCCCATACACCACGTGATACGCCATGATACGATTTTTCCAGCTTTTCATGAATACGAGCAGCAAAAGCTTCATTTTCGCGCCAATTTTTGTTGTCATGTCCGATAATAAAATACACCTTGGCATAAGAGAGTCCATTAATGGTTGCTGTTGTTTTTCCGTGACGTTGTGAATCTCGATGAATATCAAGCAAATAAGTTAAACCTTTATTTCCAGCTAAAGCTTCCTTGACTGTTTCGCGTGAATATTTATAGGAATAGTTCCAATTGTAATTTTGAACTGTAGTGGCATAATCCTTGTTTACATGCAGTGTGGATATCCCTTGCTTTTCCAGCCTCTTCTTTACGAAGTCCCCTACCCTTGACACATTGGCTGATTTAGAACCTGAATTGGGGTTGGAACTGGTTTTGCTGAGTAGTGGGTTATATGCTTCTCTGGGATGAGAATGGTAGATTAATATACGCTTGTCCCCTTTGGCCGTATCACCTGGATGATCTTCACGTGCCGGATCTGTTTGCGGTGTTGTCGGAATATCCGGCGTAGTAGTCGGTGGGTTCTCAGATGCATCTGAGCCACCAGGGGCATCCGTCGTTCCCTGATCGGGCTGATAATCCGTAGGACCCTCTACCTTTGTGTTCCCCGAACCCTTGCGCAGCAAGACAGGCGCTCCCGCAGACATGCCAGGAATTTCACGAGAAATGAGACTTTTGGGATCCTGCGGATTAATACCTGTAAGCATCTGAAAAACAAAAGGCGACCATTGTTCACCCGACAACGAAGATTGCTGCTTCTTTTGTGCCAAATGAGGTACTTCCATACCTAGCATATCCGCAAAAAAACCGCTAGACACCGAACCTGCCAATCCTTTCATCGAAGAAACAGGAGATGTTTGTAGACGATTTTCTGCCAATCCCCCTAGCCCCAAAACGACAAATAAAAGCGCCGAGCCCATGATCAGCAGCACAAGCGTATGTCCCATCGCCAAAATTTCGATACCTTTTCTTCTCCATCTTCCGACGTTCCAGGTCTGAATTTTTTTCATGTGAGCCTTGTCCTCCTTCGTCCCGTCGAAACCCGCTTTATATTCTGAACATAGGGTTCCTATCTGCTGCGGAAATCTCTTATACTTCAACTCTATGAACGGAGAACAATTGCTAGAACACAAAAAATCTCTACCACAGGTATATCACCTCCCTTTTTGAAAGAGATTAGATTCCTGTTAAATAGAGACTTTTGGTATAAAATATGATTTTACCAACCCTTGATTAATGCGTATAGGCGGCGACATTGCCAGGATCAACAGCTTCATGCAGAGCAGCGTTCAATCCAGTAGCAATGATGTTCGCGATATCTTCAATAAATTCATCGATCTCTTTAGGAGTCACAATCAGATCATGCCCCAGCGGCTGCAGTACCTCTCTCACCAGCCCAAGTCTCTCAGGTTCTGAAATATCGTCCAACATCCCCAGGATTGCTTTTGTAGAAGCCTTTTCTTTGGTAAAATGTGTTTTCATCAGTTCGATTACGTTATTGACAATGGTAGAAGCGTAGCATACCGTCGGAACGCCGATAGCGATACACGGAACACCCATAATATCCTTGGTGATACCGCGCCGCTTGTTGCCAATACCTGAACCTGGATGTATCCCGATATCAGCCACCTGAATGGTCGTATTGACGCGCTCCAGTGAACGTGACGCCAGAGCGTCAATTGCAATAATCAGTTCTGGCTTTGTGCGATCCACGATGCCTTGAACGATTTCACTGGACTCGATCCCCGTAATACCCAGGACGCCCGGTGCAATTGCGCTCACATCTCGATAGCCCGGGTTGATTTGATCAGGTGTCAGTTCAAAAAATTGACGAGTCACCATCAAATTTTCAACGACAAGCGGCCCCAGCGAATCGGGAGTAACGTTCCAGTTGCCCAGACCTACCACCAGTACCTTTGCCGTATTAGAGATCCCTATTTTTTGTATAAAATGCTCCATTTCTTTTGCAAATGCAATAGCTACACGTTGCTGGAGCCCCGTGTCGCCTTCACGCAAGCCTGGTACTTCCAACGTGACGTAATGCCCTTGTACCCGCCCAATACGGTTGGCTCCTTCTTCATTCAGTACGTCCAGCCGTGTGATTTTGATTCCGTTATCTTCCTCCACGTTCTCACTTATGCCCGACAGAGGTACAGGCTGATCCCGTTCGGCCAGTTCTCTTGCCTCTAATGCCAAATCCGTGCGTACCGCATACTTCTGCAAATCCAGATCCATCTTTTAAGCCTCCTTGGATACCATCTTTGACTATAGTGTGCGAGACACCCAACAGGTTTATGCACATCCATTTTCATCCTGTAATTCGCATCGCCTCAGAATGTTTTCTTATTGCAATTTGAGGTGTGGCATGCTAAAATATTTTAAGTTGTGAAACGTTTGTGTTCATAAGTAATGCCTTTACAGGAGGTGAATGTAATGCCAAACATCAAATCCGCTATCAAACGCGTTAAAACTAGCGACAAACGCCGTGCGTTGAACGCTTCCCAAAAATCCGCGCTTCGTACAGCAGTAAAAGCTGCCGATACAGCGTTGGTAGGTAACGAAGCTGAAACTGCTGCTGCTGCTTTCAAAGTAGCTTCCCAAAAGCTGGACAAGGCTGTAACTAAAGGTCTGATCCACAAAAATGCAGCTGCTCGCAAGAAATCCCGCTTGGCGAAAAAACTTAACGCTCTTACAGCTCAAGCGTAAGCAAGAGCTACTTTCATACGTTAATGAAAAAAACCTGACCAGCCTTGGCTGATCAGGTTTTTTTAGTTTATAACTTTTGTTAATTTATAGAGTCAGCTTTCCACGCTACATGAGCTGACTCTATAACAGCACATGGGGGGATTAGATTGAAGCCCCCGCACCCATTTTCATCAAAAATAGCTCCAGTCCCAGTACCTTGTCAACGACACCTGTTTTCATATGATAATCCAGCTCGCCCAATTCGTAGAGAAGCTGACGCAGCTGCTCAGGACGGAACCTCCGCGCTTGGTCCCCTGCAACTTTCACCCCATAAGGATGCAAACTAAGCTGACTCGCAATTTGTTGCTGGGAATAGCTTTGACCTGCCAGCTCTTTGACCTGCAACATAATACGGAACTGTCGCGTGATCAAAGCGGCAATCTTGATCGGTTCCTCTTTTTGCTTAAGCAACTCATAAAAAATACTGAGCGCCTTATCCAGCCGCAAATTAGCCAGATCCTCAACCATCGCAAATACGTTTTGCTCTGTGTTACGAGGCACCAGGGATTCTATATCAGCGGATGAGATCGTTCCCTGTGCTCCTGCGTACAAGCAGAGCTTGTCTATCTCGGCAGCCAAGGATTGCAGCCCGGCACCTGTGAATTGAATGAGGCTTTCAGCAGCTCCTGCAGCCAATTGCACTTCTCTTTCTCCTGCACGCTTATGGATCCAAGCTATAAGATCATCTCCACCCATTGGAGCAAAAGCAATAACCGAAGCATCACTTTTCAGCTTTTTGACAATCTTTTTCCGTTCATCCAACTTTTCAGCCTGAACCGTAAAAACGATGACGCTATAGTCAGTCGGGTTATCCATATAAGTCAACAGCGTCTCAAGCCGGTGCTCTATCTTACCGCTATCTTTGCCTGCTGCAAATACACTGGTATCCCGTACAATAATCAGCTTCTTTGGCACCAGAAAAGGCGCTGTTTCCGCCTCCTCCACGACCACCTCAATTGGCGTTTCGGTTAAATCATAAGGAATGATGGCGAAGTCACGATGCTCCTCTTCCACCACTTTCTCTTTAAGCATCTCAACAAACTGCTTCATTTGATATTTTTCACTGCCGTATAGCAAATACACTGGCGAAATGTCGCCTTTGCGAATAGCCTTAGAGGCTGTTTTTACATCCATTTTCCGTTCCCCCCACCCACTGATCGTACCCGACATCCGACCGGAAGGCAAGTCATGATACAAACGAAGGGACCCTGCCTATAGACAGGATCCCTTCACCACCATCTATATCAACACGGCAGCAGAAAGCTCTAGAAACTTTCGGCCGTCGGGATACGACGTCGGTTCATATAGTATATTCTCTGTTTTTAAAAGTGTGCCAACTTACGGAAACTATTTTCCAGTGCTGCGCGGGACGGTGTACGTATATTTACTTGCTGTCCCATCCTGCTCCGTCTCATACATAAAGGTCTGGCTGTCTTCTGACCAGCTTCCTTTGACCCAGGCACCTTTTAGAGTACGGACTTCCAGTGTTGTTCGGTCTACACCGTTATCAGAAAGCTTATACACTTTCAGCTTTTTGCCCTCAATAGCCACCGCATAGCTACCATCTGGCGAGTTGAGCTGATCTGTAGAGGCAGATTGGGCACTATAGCTGGAAGCATTATTGTTGTCCGGAGAGACCAGTGAATTAGATACAAATCCTTCTTTACGAACCGGGTCTTGCGACACGGATGATTGCTGATCATTAGAAGCTGCATTGCTGCTATCCGTTCCCAAGGCATTGCCCGAATCCTTTGTGATACTTTTGGAAGTCGTTTCTTTCGACGTTTCATTTGACGCAATTCGATCCTGTACCTTCAAATCCTGACTAAGCGACGAAGAAGAATCATTCGTACTTGTATTACCATTATTATCGTCCTGAGCGGTACCCGTATCCGCTAGGGGTGCTTTTTCCATTTTCGGTTCCACCTGTTCAGCAGGAGCAATCGTGGATCGATCAGATTTTTCCTGACTTAACTGTTTGTCCTCAGATTTAGGAGCATCTCCAGCAGACGGATTTTCCTTTGTCACCTGACGATCCGTACGTAGCTGTCCCTGCCCTTCATCCTGATGAGAAGAATGTTCAGCTGGTGCAGACTTCGTCGAATCTTCCTCCCCAGCTCGCTGATCGTCACGTTTCCCAGCATCCCGTTTGGAAGAGTTCTTTTCATCATCTGCATTGGTTGCACCTTGTTTGCTCAGGTCAGGATCTTTATCCGCAGGTAGCTGAGATGCATCCGTTCCTTGCCCCTGCTCTGACGGCTGCTGTGTAGAATCCGAACCAATGGCTGCATCACGGCCTCCACTGCCATTGGCTGTACCTGGAAGAATTTCCGTCTGATTCTGCGGATTCGTCACTTCGGGCGTCTGGGTTGTAAGTATGCCTTCCGCATCCTGCACTGTTTTAGGCTCGAAGTTAAACACTACAATCCCCAGTACAACAGCAGCGGCAGCCACGCCCATGGCAGCGCGTCCAGCCATTCGGTTCCACCAAGGTGTAGGCTGGGTACTTTGTCTAGGCACTGGTCCAGGCTCTACAGCCACAGGCTGCATTTCCTGAAGCGCACTTCCCTGTTCTTCACGTGCGCGGTCAATGGCATCAAGCTGAGGCATGATGGAATCCACCAGGCTGAACGCCGGGGAAACCGCAGGCAATTCCTCCAGCTCGCGAGAGAGTGTCTGAAGAATAAGAAATTTTTCCGCACAGTCCGGGCAAGTCGCAATATGGTTCATTAATTGGGACGTCTCTTCTTCGCCCAGCTCATGATCCACATAACGCTGCATCCAATCCATCACCTCTTCCCCACACTTCATCCTGATACACCACCTTTCTGATATTCCTGAAGTAGCCCTTGCAATTGCTGTCTTGCACGATATAAGTATGACTTGACCGTATTTAGCGGCAAATCCAGAGAATCTGCAATCTCGTTATAGGAGAAATCCTGCAAATATCTTAAGACAATTACCGTCCGGTGGTGCTCCGGAAGTTGTTGTATAGCTTCACGAACATCCTGTGCCATGTAAGTGGTCAGCACCTCGACCTCCACGTTTTGGGGATCGTTGAATATCATGTCGTGCTCGTCAATGGAAACCGAGGGCTTCGTTCTTCTGAATTTGTCGATGCATATATTCGTTACAATGCGTTGGACCCAGGTTTTAAACTGCGCTTTTTCCTCATAAGAGTTAATTTTGGAATAGATCCGTATGAGGGCTTCTTGTGAAGCATCCATGGCGTCCTGCTCATTGTTTAGAATGTAATATGCCGTACGGTACACATGCTGTTCTATCTCTCTTAATAGGGTAATGAGAGCGTCGCGATCGCCCGATTGAGCGGCTCGAATGAGTCCCTGCTCTACCACAAAGGATCCCCCTCTCCCTGCAATATTACAGACGTATCCCTTTTGCAAATTGTTGCAGGATAGACGTCTGACACTAATTTTATTTTTTTAACAAAAAAAATTATACCAAAAAGCCCAGAATCCCCAGCGTATCCTCCCTTAGAATAACAGAAAAAGGGAAGGTAGTCACCTTCCCCTAGCTCCTACATACATCTAAATGCTAGCCTATCGAGCTGCAAGATCATATTGTTACTTCTTGGAAACCAAAAAATCAGATATGAGTTCTAATTGATAAGTCAGAGCAATCGGATCTTGAAAATAAAAATCGTCGATTGAGTATTGATATACTTTACCTGTTTTAACGGCAGAAAGGTTCTTCCACACACTTTTAGATAAAATATCTTTTCCTTGGTCTGTTCCGTCGCCTCTAATACCCAACATTAAATAATCGGCATCGCCCAGCATCTCCGGTAAAGCC
Source organism: Paenibacillus sp. FSL R10-2748 (assembly GCF_038005565.1). Classification (NCBI taxonomy): domain Bacteria; kingdom Bacillati; phylum Bacillota; class Bacilli; order Caryophanales; family Paenibacillaceae; genus Paenibacillus; species Paenibacillus sp. FSL R10-2748. The sequence continues at coordinate 496,573 of NZ_JBBOTK010000004.1, read as the reverse complement.
TCTATTGAAATGCTGGCCCATCCCTTCTCGAACGCTGCCTTTTCTACCTTCTCAGGAGCATGAAGTCCCAGCTCATCATAAAGTATGGCTCCTCCACGTCCATAAGATTTTCCATATAGATATAATTCTTTTCCTGTAATCTCAAAAATAGCGATTTTTTTACCCGAATCAATGACGTCAGACAAAGCCTGTTTCTTCTCAGCAATCTTGGTTGCAAAATCAGCCAGGCAATTCTTCGCTTCCTGCTCCTTGTTTAACACTTTGCCCAGCTCCATCAGACGGTCCTTATATTGATATTTACCATATGGAATATATACTGTAGGTGCTATTTTTTTCAGATTTTCATACGCTTTCTCATCATAGGTAATGATCAAATCCGGCTTCAGGGTGATTACCTTTTCAAGGGACAATGCGGAACTGTCACCGATATTTGCAACACCATTCAAATATTTTTTATAGTATGGAGCATCAAATACAGTGTCTGGAGCCCCTACAGGTGTAATACCAAGTGCTAGCACATCACCTACATAATCATCGACTGCCACTACGACACGCTGGGGATGCTCAGGAAGAGTAATTGTACCTTTATCACTTTCATATGTACGTGTGGCAGCTTCATCTCCAGTTGATGTGGTCTTGAGAGCAGTCGATTGACCGCTTTCTGTTACAGTCCCACTCCCACTTGTAGCGCATGCGCTCAATACCAGCATTAACGAAATGATGAACAAACAAGCTGATGCTCTGAATTTAAAATAACTCACAATATTCCTCCCATTAATAATGATTCTCATTTTCATTACTCATATGATTCTATCAAAGCTTACAGCTACTGTCCATGCAGATTGGATTCAAAGCAAACAGCCCACTCCTGAGAGTGAGCACCCGTTTTAGTGTGTTGTTGTACTGATAAAAAAGGATCGAAAAAACTATTTGCGTTGGTACCGCACACTCAGTTTTCCTTGCTGTGCTCGAATCTGTATCTCTCCCATCGTATCTGTTCGATATATAGCAGAATTAACTGCCGATAAACGTTCCAATACCGCTTCATTCGGATGTCCGTAAGTATTGGTCGCACCGACCGAAATAACAGATACTTTCGGTCGCCAGTAGGATAACCACTCTTCCGAGGTGGAGTACTTGCTGCCGTGATGTGCTATTTTCATGACATCTATAGCTTTCCTTACTTCCCCCGTTGCTCCCTCATCTTTCACACTTGATGAAAAACGAGTTAATTCAGAGAGCAACGACGACTCTGCTGCATCATCCATATCTCCTGTGAACAAAAAAGAGGCTCCCTCCATCTCCAATATCATGGCAACAGAGTAATGATTCTGTTCCTTCATAACAGGCAACTGCTCAGATTCGTTCTCCGGTAGTGTAAACGGATAGAGAAAGCGGATTTTCGTAGCCTGGTCTGGTTCCCATTCCATACTATGATGTGCACCATACAGCTTGATCTGCTTGTCTAAAGCCGTGTTCAACAGCTTACGGAATGGGGTTTTATCTGTCAGGGTACCGTTAAAAAACAAAGTAGATACGGGAATCTGGTCAAGCACAGCCTGTAGTCCTCCGGCATGATCATGATCTCCATGCGTTAAAATGACAGCGTCCAGGCGATGCACACCTCGTTGCTTTAGCAAGGGTACAATCGTATCTTCACCCACCTCGTAGGGATCTGCACGCTTGCGCCAAGCATTTTTCCCTGTCGCAAAATCCATTGTACCCCCACCATCAACCAAGATATGTTTCCCGCCCGGTGTTGTAATTAAAATGCTGTCACCTTGGCCCACATCCAGATATTGAACAATTCCCGTATTTCCCTCACCAGGAGATTGGTAACCTGTATACAATATTCCAAGCCAAGCAATAACACTTAGAGCCAGTGCCAAATGACGATAACCATTCCACTGTCGACTTGCAAATTTCCCTGCTCCCTCAGGTTCAGGAGCCGTATGCAATATAGCCGCCCATTCTGGAGAAGCTGCTAATCCTGTATATATAGGTGATGAAATGGCAGTAGAATTCAAGACGGTAATGTCGTTCGTTTGCCTGCGGGATGTCAGCCACCTTTTGAGCCAGTACAAAACACTGTACAGAGCTGCGTAATACGCCATGACCCACAGGATGGAAGAAGACGGCCAAATACTCACATAAGCATCATCTACATTCAGCCATTTCACTAGTAAAAAGGTCAAATCGTTCAATTGCTCTGCCGGCCACGCAAGAATACGAGCCCCATCCCCCCACAAAAAGGAAAGCCCCATCGCCACCGTACCTAATGGAAGCACGATATATGTAATAAGGGGTACAAGCACAAAATTGGCCGCAAATGATAACAACGAAAATTGATTAAAGTAGAATACTGTCATTGGAAACGAAACAAGCTGTGCCGTAATTGTAATCGCAACTTCACCGCCGATTAGGAAAGGCCATTTGGCGAAAAACGGCTTCATAAGCGGCATATAAATGAGCAACCCACCCGTCACCAAAAAGGAAAGCTGAAAGCTGACGCTAAGTAGATAATATGGATTCCAAATCAGCATGAGCAACGCGGATATACTTAGAATATTAAGTCCGTCTTTGAGCATACCTCGTCGGGCTGCAAACAAGCCGATCATCGCCATAATTCCCGCCCTCACAACAGAGGGAGAGGCACCTGTCAGCAGGACATAAGCCGGAATGAGTATCATCACGACCGTAAGAGATGTCTCGCGGCTAACTCTTAGTAGCTTGAGTAAATATAATAGTGTAGCTGCATATACCGCCACATGCATGCCCGATATTGCTAAAATATGCGTTAAACCAAGCTGCGTAAACTCGTTATACGTTGCTGGGTCCAACTCATCTGTTACCCCAAGTACCAGTCCTTTCATATATCCTGCGTGATGAAGTGATGTAAATGCCGATTCCATTCTCTGCCCTAGCTGCTCCCTAAGCTGATCATTCCATCTGAACAAAGTGTAGCGGTTCCACAGTGAAGCCTCCTGCTTCTGTAACGAGGCTGCCCCATCGCCTTTGAAAAGCCAGTGGATTTCCTGTGTGTGCAGGTATTCACTGTAATCAAAGCCACCAAAGTTCCCCGCTTTTGCAGGAGCCTTTAAGGTGCCACGCAGTAGGATTGCATCTCCACGTTGCCACGCTGCCGCAAGTTGCTGTTCCTGCTTGGCAGCCAACTTGATATGAACAATGACCTGTTCTGATATTAGTGCACGATTCTCGTCCTTTTTCGAATGACTTCCGTAGTGATTGATTGAGGTGACTCTCATCTCAAACTGTGTTCGATCACCATCTACCTGTACTTCAGAAGCGATAAGCCCTGCTGCTTGAACAGACATGTCTTCCACCATAGAAGACGATACATGGAGAGCATCGGGAATACTGCTAACATTATGCGTATCATGCCAATACCAATGAAATCCACCACCGCTGAATGCAAGCCAAAGTAATACCATATGCCGGATGGAGATTTTCATCCATAAAGCTATAAGCGGAAAGATCAGGGTAACCCCCGCCCAGAGCAACAAAAGCATCCGTCCAGAATACAGACATGCCCCTGCACTTCCTGTAATCCAACAAACAGTAAGGGTCAATATAGGTCTAGTTAACACAAGTTTAGCTTGAATACAATCACCTTCCGGTAGGAAACATTGCTTTCTGTCCAAAAAACACAAAACAAAAAGAACCTCTGACAAAATAGCATTTGTCAGAGGTTCTTCCTCGTTTACTTTTTAATTCATTACATCCATCAGCGTTTCTTTCGGTGGATGATAGGTCTTCAGCATACGAAAGGCGATTCCCTTTTCCTCCATCATAGCACGAACCTTGTCGGCATCTTTGGGATAAGGTCTGTGGTATACAATCTCCACAATACCGCTGTTCGCCAACATATTGGCACACGTCCAGCATGGCTGGTCAGTGACATATACTGAAGAGCCTTCACGATCAATTCGGTCAGTAAACAGTAGCAGGTTCTGCTCCGCATGAATAGTGCGAATACAACGCTGCTTCTTAACCATTTCCTCGCGCCCATCACGGTGAACGACCTCATACTCCTCTGAGATCATACAGCCTGCCTCAGAACAGTCAGGCACCCCGGATGGTGCTCCATTATAGGCCGTCCCCAAGAGCTTTTTACCTTGTACAAGTACGGCTCCAACATGACGCCGCGCACAGCGCGAACGGGTGGATACCATATAAGCGATATCCATGAAATAGGTGTCCCAGTCCTTGCGTACATCTGCACTCATTTCCATCTCTCCCGTATAAACAAGTTAAAACGTAAACCATATCCGCTACCGCCGTTCTCAGGGCCTGTACATTGTAATCTTATATAAGTTACAAGCTGACATACGGCTTCATTTTCGCCAACATTTTAGCTCCGATTCCCTTTACATGATCCAAATCGTTCACACGTTTGAACGCCCCATGCTGATTACGGTAGTTCAAAATAGCCTCGGCTTTTTTAGCCCCAACCCCTGGTAGCTCCATTAACTCGGCAGCAGTCGCCGTGTTGATGTTTACCTTTTTTTCGCCGGAAACGGGTGTAGTAACCGAATCACTTACCGTATTGGTCCTACTCGTCGTTGCACCACTCGAACTAACAATACCTGTGTCTGAGCTCGGATTCGCAACACCTGACTGCTTTACGGTACTTGAATTTCCCGCAATAGAGTTTTCGCTCACAGCAGCAGATACACCAGTAGAAATCTGCACAGTATCACGTTTCACATTGTCAGCGGCTTCGGCATTCCTACTGCGCTCAGCTTTGTCTGAGGGTTCTTTTACAGCAGGCTTTTTCTGGGCATAGTCACTGCTGCGCTGCGACTCATTTGGCTCTGAATCCATCGCCACAGCCTGCTCCACCTTATGGTTAAGTAAAGTCCACTCTTCTTGCGGCTCAGAGCGCTGTCCTCCGGCAAATAAAATAAGTCCACTCCCGATTACAGCAAGCGTTATCGCTGTTCCTGTCCATACGCGTTTCATTTCCGTATCGTCCCCTACTCCACATGGATTTCGGGAAATTGAGCCGACTGAAAACACCGTCTCAATCAAACAGAGCAAGTCTGTTCAATTCCCGTTAAACCGGAGGGTGCAAACAACCTCCATACGGTCTCGCTGTGAGCATTTTTACAAAAAAGTGGTACGACCCCGGGCACGATCTAACATGCTCAGACATAAAATTCGTCATGTCGGCCAAGACCAGGCGCATACACTAAGAAGAATGACAGCTGACAGCACAGCGTCTATACCGCAAAGTATGAAAGGAGGACGTTGAACAATGAAAGTTGGATTTATCGGGACTGGCAGCATGGGAAGTCTGCTAATTGAGTCTTTTATTAATTCTAACGCACTCAAGCCGCAGCAAATATCAGCAAGCAATCGAACGCATTCCAAGGTAACCGAGCTAGCCCGTCGTTATCCAGGTTTGCATGCAGCCCAAAGCAACCGTGAAACGGCAGCGGAAAGCGATGTTTTGTTTATCTGTGTGAAGCCGCTGGAATCAAAAGCCGTAACGGATGAAATACGCAACGTCATTACAGAAGAGCAAATCGTCGTATCTATCACAAGCCCGGTGCAGATTCGTATTTTGGAGCATGCACTGAAAGCCAAAGTGTCCAAAATTATTCCCAGTATCACCCACCAAGTGGGCAGCGGAGCCTCACTATGCATCCATGGAAGCCGGATTACAGAGGAGGACCGCACCCTTCTGGAAGAGCTTATGTCCCACATCAGCAGGCCGATTCGGGTTAAAGAATCTTATACTCGAATCACGTCGGATTTTTCGAGTTGCGGTCCTGCTTTCTTGGCCTTTTTTATGGACCAGTGGATTCAAGCCGCAGTTCAAGCTACAGGTATAGACCGTACGGAGCTATGCGCCCTGGCCGGTGAAATGATCATCGGCACTGGAAAGCTGCTCACGGAAGGCGGGATGACACCAGCCGAGTTACAGGCCAGAGTAGCGGTTCCCGGAGGTATTACTGCCGAAGCTCTCGCACTGTTGGACATCAGCCTGCATAGTGTCTTTCCCGAGCTGATACAGGCCACGCACAACAAGTATGAAGAAGACATGCAAAAGGTGGATGTCTCCTTCGGCTTAAAGCCAATTAACCGGCAACAATATTAACCAGCTTACCTGGTACAGCAATTACCTTGCGGATCGTTTTGCCGGCCAGTGCCTGCTGAACATTGTCCAACGACACAGCGAATGCTTCCATCGCTTTAGCATCAAGATCCTTGGCAATCGTTGCACGCTGCACAATTTTACCATTCACTTGCACAACAATTTCCACTTCGGCGTCCACCGTCCATGCTTCATCATAAGCAGGCCAGGCCGCGTAGGTAATGCTATCATTGTGCCCCAGCAGCTGCCACAATTCCTCGGCCAGATGGGGTGCAAGCGGCGACAGCATTTGCACGAAGTTTTCCATTGCTGCACGCGGCAGAAGGTCTGCTTTGTATGCATCGTTGGTGAAGATCATCAGCTGGCTGATCGCTGTATTAAAGCGCAGTGCATCCAGATCTTCGGTTACTTTTTTCAGCGTTTTATGCCAAGTACGATTGAACTCATCGCTACCACCGTCATTTGTAATTTTATCGTTCAGGCTACCATCCTCGGAAACAAACAGGCGCCATACGCGGGACAGAAAACGATGTGCTCCCTCTACCCCATTCTCATTCCATGGCTTGGTCGCTTCCAGCGGCCCCATAAACATCTCATAAATACGCAGCGTATCGGCGCCAAACGTATTGACAATATCATCAGGATTAATGACATTACCGCGTGATTTACTCATTTTTTCATTGTTGTTGCCCAAAATCATACCCTGGTTGACCAGCTTATAAAAAGGCTCTTTCGTTTCCACTACGCCGATATCATACAGTACCTTATGCCAGAAACGGGCATACAGCAAGTGAAGAACCGCATGTTCCGCTCCGCCAATATACAAATCAACAGGCATCCATTCACGTTGTTTCTCTTTGGAAATAAGCTCTTTGTCATTTTTCGGATCAATAAAGCGCAGGTAATACCAGCAACTGCCTGCCCATTGCGGCATTGTATTTGTCTCGCGGCGTGCTTTCATACCTGTCTCAGGATCAATGGTTTCGATCCAATCTGTTGCGTTCGCCAGCGGGGATTCACCTGTACCTGAAGGCTTGATATTGTCCATCTCCGGCAGTACGAGCGGAAGTTGGTCCTCAGGAACCGTTTTGATCGTTCCATCTTCCAAATGAATTACCGGAATCGGCTCGCCCCAATAGCGTTGACGGCTGAACAGCCAGTCACGCAGGCGATAGGTGACTTTGCCGTGTCCTTTGCCCTCGGCTTCCAGCCATTCAATCATCTTCGGAATCGCTTCCTCGTTGGTAAGTCCATTCAGCGGGCCGGAATTGACGTGCGGTCCATCCTCAGTATATGGCTCATTAGCCACATCTCCACCTTGGACAACCTCAATGATATTCAATCCAAATTGCTTGGCAAATTCCCAGTCACGCGCATCGTGAGCAGGTACAGCCATAATCGCTCCAGTTCCGTAGCCTGCAAGTACATAGTCAGCAATCCAGATCGGCAGCTTTTCGCCGTTCACCGGGTTCACTGCATAAGCTCCTGTGAATACGCCTGTTTTATCCTTGGCCAGATCTGTACGCTCCAGATCGCTTTTACGAGCAGCTTGTTCACGGTACTGTTGCACAGCATCCTTTTGCTCAGGCGTAGTGATAATATCCACCAATTCCTGCTCTGGTGCCAGCACACAGTAGCTTGCGCCGAACAGTGTATCTGGACGGGTTGTAAATACTGTGAGTTGCTCGTCATAGCCTTCAATTGGAAAACGAACCTCTGCCCCAGTAGACTTACCGATCCAGTTCCGCTGCATATCCTTAATACTCTCAGACCAATCCAGTTCCTCCAGATCCTCCAGCAGACGATCCGCGTATTCCGTAATTTTCAGCATCCATTGACGCATTGGTTTACGGACGACCGGATGACCGCCACGCTCACTCTTACCGTCAATAACTTCTTCATTCGCTAGCACCGTTCCCAGCGCTGGGCACCAGTTCACGGGTACTTCAGCTACATATGCAAGGCCGCGCTTGTACAGCTGGATGAAGATCCACTGTGTCCATTTGTAATAATCAGGATCCGTCGTGCTGATTTCACGATCCCAGTCGTAGGAGAAGCCGAGCGATTTGATTTGACGGCGGAAGTTATTTACATTTTTCACCGTAATTTCGCGTGGGTGCTCCCCTGTATCCAGCGCATGCTGCTCGGCAGGCAGACCGAAGGCGTCCCAACCCATCGGATGCAGTACGTTGTAGCCGCGCATTCTTTTATATCGTGAAACAATATCCGTAGCTGTGTAGCCCTCCGGGTGGCCTACATGCAGGCCGGCTCCAGATGGGTACGGAAACATATCCAAAGCATAAAACTTCGGTTTGCCCGGCTCTTCCCCGGTGCGGAACGTCTTGTTCTCATCCCAATATTTCTGCCATTTTGGTTCAATACTTTGCGGTTGATAGCCGTGCTTCGGCTGTGTGTCTGTCATTGTCTTTTCCTCCTCAAACGGTATGCAACAAAAAAACCTCTGCATCCCGTAGCGTGTCAGCGCTAGGGACGAGAGGTTATATTCCCGTGGTACCACCCTAGTTAGCAGAAAGCGTTCTTCGCGTTCTACTCCCTTTGCACCTGATAACGGAGGTGATCCGATGCGGGTTAATAACAGGATACAAGCACCTGTATAGGGCGTTCCTGCGTTGGACGCATATCTCCGAGGCGAGTTCACTTTGCACTGTCAACCGGCTTGCACCACCCGCCAGCTCTCTACATGTCCAGACAAAGCTACTATTCCTCATCAGCGATTGTTTAACCGTTAATAATGGCACTATTATATTGAAAACCGCGAAAAAAGTCAAATAAGGACTACCTTTGGTGTTAAAGACCCTCTTCATACTAATTGTTCATGACACATGCATATGAATGTTTTATAATAATTCCAAGTTAAATCGCTTCAAGTTGAGATGAGTTGAGATAAGAAAGGTGAGCTGAGAAATGGCACAGATTAAAATTTACGGAATAAAAGAAACTCTAAATCCAATCAAAAAGCAACTTTCAGAGGTGATTCATACTGCTGTGGTGGATGCGTTCAAATATCCTCCTGACAAGAGGTTTCATCGTTTTTTTCCTATGGATCAGGAAGACTTTATATATGCCGATGGTCGCTCTGAGGCGTACACCATTATTGAAATCAGTATCTTTGAAGGCAGAACGACAGAAGCTAAGAAGCAACTCATTAACCTGTTATTCCAAAGAATTAACGATCTTTTGGGTATTTCTCCACAGGATCTTGAGATTATTATATTTGAAACACCCAAACACAACTGGGGCATTCGGGGTGTACCGGGTGATGAGCTTCAGTTGAGCTATAAAGTGAATATATGAGTGCAAAAAGACGCCCTTCATGTCATCATGAAAAGCGTCTTTCTTTTCCCATACTCGCTAAATGAAGCCTTGCTATTTTACAGCAACATAAAACAGTCTCGCCGCGTCATCTTCTGCTTCTACCCATTCAAAATCCGCATATACCTTCACATCACGAAAACCCGCTTTGGACAATTCTGCCTTCATCCAGTCTGGGTCATAGGCACGTTGAACATGTATTTCCTCGAAACGCTGGTATAGATCGCGTCCTTCTTGTTCTGCTTTCGCAAAGATACTAAGATGATGCTCAATTTCACAACGGGGAGTGTCCAACGCACATGTCCAGATATACGAGATAGAGCGTTCATCCAGTACGAATGGTTGCTCTTCATCATAACGTAAAAACGTCTGCGGATGATGTACATCAAACAAGAAGGTTCCGCCCGGCTTCAGACCAGCATGTGTTCTGCGAAAAGTAGAAATTATATCTTCTTCCTCCAACAAGTAATTCAAACAATCGCAAAAAGAAATTACAGAATCCACAGGCTCGGGTAAAATCCATTCTCTCATATCCTGCTGTATCCAGCGAACGCTTCCCTCACGAAACAATCGCTGTCCCTGTGGAGTGGTTTCCATTTTGCGACGGGCTACTGCCAGCATGTCAGAGGATAAGTCGATTCCAGCCACCTCGAAGCCCGAGTTAACTAGAGGAATCGTAATTGAACCCGTTCCGCAGCCCAGCTCGGCCACCGTATGCGGCATCCCGTACTGATCCCAAGCCTGCCGTGCAAAGCGCAACCAGTCCGGGTACGGCATGTCCTGCATCAGCTCATCATACACATAGGCAAACTTCCGGTAAGAAGCCATTTTTTATTCCCCATTCCCGTCCTTCGGTTTCGGCATTTTCTCCACCAGGTAGGTCCAGTTTTCCTTTTGTGTAATCATTCCTTCCTTCATCAGCTTGCCCATTGCACGCTTGAAGGCGGATTTACTGATACCGAACCGTTGCTTGATAATATCCGGCGGTGTTGCGTCGGAATAAGGCATGCCGCCGCCCGGACGCTCTTTCAGAAAAGCAATCAGCCGATCCGCATCCTCATCACGGCCTACTTCCTTGCGTGGTGACATCGCCAGATTGACCCGACCGTCTTCCCGAACAAGCGTGACCCGTACCTTGACCTCTTCGCCCAAGCGAAGCATCCGGTTACGCTCCGAGGAATGAATCATTCCAATCGCTCCAAAACCAAGCACACCTCCGTCCACCAGGACGAATGTGCCCATCTGAAGCGGCTTGTACACAGTCGCCTGCACCCATGTATTTAACCACGAATCAGGGGCGTGGAAGCACAACGGAGCCAGCTCCTGTTCCCCTGCCAGCTTAGCCCGCAGTCTACCTTGCTTGTCATGCTCCATAATGGCATATACGTAGTCGCCCACCCGAGGATGTAAATCTCGGTTTTCTGGCAACTCACGAATCGGCAGCAAAAGCTGACGACCCAATCCCATCTCCAGGAAACAACCCAAACGCGGATGCACATCAGCCACTTCAAGTTTTGCCATTTCGCCCAACGACAAGAACGGCTTTTTCATGGTTGCGGCCAAACGGTCCTCTGTATCGTGAAAAATAAATACCTCCAACCGTTCACCAACTTCGATTTCACGTGTCAGCTCCGTATAATGCAGCAGCACATCCTGCTCACCAACAGTGAGAAAATAACCGAAAGGAGATACCTCACGATCCACCATAATGGTGACATAAGTACCGGCGATCAAACTCATACCTTTTCCACAACCTTAGCATCCGACCAGAGTCGTTCAATGTTATAGTATTCGCGCTCGTCGCGATGGAAGACATGCACTACGACATCCCCCAAATCCATTAGAACCCAACGGGCGGAATCCATTCCTTCGATTCCTTTGATGGTTACACCTTCATCATGAGCGCGTTTGCGAATTTCTGTTGCAATCGCCTGTACCTGTGTATCCGAATTACCGTGGCAGATGACAAAATAATCAGCTACTAGTGATATTCCCCGCAAATCCAGTGCGACAATATTCATTGCCTTTTTATCATTTGCAGCATCAACCGCTGTTTGCATTAATTGCTCATTAGTTAGGGTCATTCATGAACCTCCGTTTTTCTCTGTTTTAGTTGTTGAATCAAGTCATTGCGCGACAAGACTGTCAGTGGAAAAATAACCTTTTTCTTTTCCAGCAAAAATGTAATCGTGGAGTCAAATCCAGCGATAAGGCCCTGCTCCAAGCTTTTCTTTGCCTGTTTACGGATATGCTCACCCCCCGGAAAATCCCGTCCCGGTTCGATGTAATCAGCGAGACACACGACTTTATCCAGCAGGCTCATACCTACGCGTCCTGACGTATGCCAGCGGATCGCATTCCTTATTTCCGGATCATCCACTCCGTAATCTCTTGCTGCAACGCAGTATCCTACCTCTGAATGCCAGAGCTGCTTGTCATGTTCCAAAAGCTCCTGATCACATTCGGGATGACTGCGAATCACCTCTTCCATCTGCTGGACAGGCCAATATTTCGCTACATCATGCAAAATAGCCGCCAGTTCGGCCTTATCCGGATCTGCTCCATATCGCTGCGCAAGCTCAACTGAGGTATGCATAACACCTAGTGTGTGCTTCCAGCGCTTTTCAGGCATTTGACCAGATACGGCTTCCATTAATTGCTCACGGCTGTACTTCATACAAACCGCCCCTTGTAATATAGTCATGCACACGATCAGGCACAAGATAACGGATGGTACGCCCTTCCGCAGCACGCTCTCGAATATCCGTCGACGAAATGTCCACCACTGGCATATCCGCCAGCAGTACCTTGTCCTGCAAATAATGCGGCAACTCATCCAACGCAAGCTGGAACCCTGGGCGCCGAACACCAATAAAATAAATTCGCTGCGCCAGTTCCTCAATTCCCTGCCAATGAGGCAAGTAGTTCACCATATCCGCACCAATAATAAAATAAAAATCCACAGCAGAGTGCAACTCCTGAAGCTCCTTGATCGTGTCAATGGTATAGGATACTCCCCCGCGAAGCACTTCAATATCCAGCACTTCAAAAGCAGGATGACCCGCTACCGCTTCACTCGTCATCTCCAGACGCTCCTTACCGCTCGCCCCCGCCTGATGCTTGTGCGGAGGAATATGAGAAGGCATAAACCATACTTGATCCAGATCATAGGCATCTCTTGCCGCTTCTCCAGCCAGCAGATGTCCAATATGAATTGGGTCAAATGTACCACCCATAATACCGATTTTCATAATTTTCTCCCCGCGTGTTATCCTCTAGGCAACTCGATTTCCTTATGATCACGGGATTCTTTGTACAAAATAATAGTGCTCCCGATGATCTGAACAAGCTCAGAACCTGTCTCCGCGGCCAGTTCTTCCGCAATTTCATGTTTGTCGTCCAAACAGTTGTTCAAAATTTGCACTTTCATCAGCTCACGCTTTTCAATCGCATCGTTGATGTGACGCATAAGATGCTCATTCGTACCGTTTTTGCCTACTTGAAAAACCGGGTCCAAATGATGCGCCATTGAACGCAAATATCTTTTTTGTTTACCTGTTAACATGTATATTTAACCCCTTCGTCGCCACATATGCAATGCAGCATTTCCATAATTTTAATGTACAATCTTACTTACGACAGGCTACTCAGCACAGCCGCTCTCATTTGCTCTACAGCAGGGACAACCCCTGTAAAATACTCAAAAGCCACAGCCCCCTGGTACACGAACATGCCCAAGCCCCCATGTACAGTGCAGCCGCGCTGTTCACGGCTTTCCCGTAAAAGTCTCGTTTCCAGCGGATTGTAGATCAAATCACTCACAATGATTCCCTCCGGAATCAAGCTCGTTTCCAGTGGAAGTTCATCCGATAAAGGGGACATTCCCACCGAGGTTGTGTTAATCAACACATTCACTGTGGCGAGCACGCTCTTGGCATCCTCGTTGGAATAACCCCTCACTGGGATCGCCTCCGTCGTCCACTCTAATGCCAGTTGCTCAGCTTTGTCACGTGTTCGGTTCAAAATAATAACCGATTCCGGTTGCTCCTCCAATAGAGCATGAATTACGCCACGAGCAGCCCCTCCGGCTCCAAGAACAGCAATTCTTGCGCCCTTCAAATCGACAGAAGTCTCTTCTTTGAGGGAACGTACGTAGCCAATTCCGTCCGTGTTATAGCCCTTGAGCCGTCCATTGTCATTCACTATCGTATTGACAGCGCCAATGAGTCTGGCCCCTTCATCAATCTCATCCAGATATTTCATAACCTCGACTTTATGGGGAATCGTCACATTGACTCCGCGGAAATGCATAGCGCAAATCCCCTTCATGGCATCTTCCAGCTGATCCGGTTTGACATGAAGAGGTACAAAATCTCCTTCAATCCCCGCTGCCTGTAAAGCTATTTTATGCATAAGAGGCGATTTGGAGTGCTTGATCGGATCACCCAATACGCCCAATAGTACAAGACCTTGTTCGGTCGCTTCAGACTCCCCGCTGTTCATCGTTGCTCTCCCCCATATTGCAAAATATTAGGCCGCACAAATACATGAATGGCGGCAGGAACCAGTACCTGTTCCTTGCCGCCCTATAACATGGTTACAGCAACGTTATATCAACGCAGGCCGCAAAAGCACACGGACTCCCCGAGGAGCATGAACCGCAACCAGAGCTCCGTTCTCGCTATTCACTCTGATCCATCCCAAACCGGAAATGTAGATGTCCGATGGAGATTTGCGTGGAACGCGGAACTCATGTCTTGTCCATTCCGGCATTTCTGCCAATTGATCGCGTGTTGGCGGAGATAACAATTCCCCGGCATGATCAGCGAACAACTGATCAGCCCGCTCCAGCTTCGTGCGATGTATTTTAAGACCACCGTTAATGTAGCAGGTAAATGATTGGTGCTGACCCTCCACAAAATCAAATCGAGCCATACCGCCGAAAAACAATGTTTGTCCGGCATCAAGCTGATACGCAGCAGGCTTCAGCGGCTTGTCCGGCATAATAGCACTCAAGTCCTGACGGGAGACAATCTCACTGAATCGCCAAGGGTATACAATACCCGGAGTATCAATAATGTGCTTGCCGTCGTCGAGCGGAATATTCACCATATCGAGTGTAGTCCCCGGGTAACGGGACGTTGTAAGTTCCTGCTCCATATCGCTATAATCACGAATCAAGCGGTTAATGAGCGTGGATTTACCCACATTTGTCGCTCCGACCACATATACATCGCGGTTACCACGGAGCTCAGATACCACATCCAACAGACGGTCAAAGCCCTGATTTTTTTTAGCTGAGCACAGTACGATTTCTTCTGTGCGTAGTCCTTGCTCCTTCGCTTGCTTTTGTACCCAGTTACGCACCTTGTTCCAATTCGTTACCTTAGGCAGCAAATCGGTCTTGTTCACAGCCAGTATAACCGGATTGGAGCCTACAAAGCGTTGCAAACCGGAAATCAAGCTACCTTCAAAATCAAAAATATCTACAATGTGGATGACGAGCGCATTCTTGTCACCAATTTGACTGAGCAGCTTCAAGAACTCATCTTGATCCACCGTCACTGAAGACGTCTCATTATAGTTTTTGATCCGGAAGCAACGCTGACAGATGACAGGTTCGCGAGTAAGCAATTTTTCAGGAATATATCCCGGAAGCTCCGGGCTAGTGGTCTGCACGGTGATACCGCAACCACTACATTTGACGGCAGTGCCGCCGTCAGGTCTTTCAGTCATTCTTCTTTTCCTCCTCAAGCCATAAGCCTTTCTTACGTAACCTTGTGAGCGCGATTCGCTCCAACCGCCGATTAAATCGGGTCATGACTCCTTCATCATGAATGGATATCGGTAGCACCAACACCGTATGCAATCCCAGTCGGTTACCTCCCAATACGTCCGTCAACATTTGGTCTCCGACCATAATAGTCTCTTCCGGAGTCAGCCCCATCATACGGATGGCTCTACGAAAAGACGAGTTGGAAGGCTTCCGTGCGGCATGTATAAATTCAATGTCCAAAGGCGTAGCAAACACGGATACACGGTCCATATTGTTGTTAGACACGATGACAAGCTTAAAACCCGCCTGTTTGACCTTCTCAAACCAGGCCACCAGCTCGGGAGTCGCATTCGGCGCTTTTGCGCCGACCAGCGTGTTATCCAGATCCGTAATAATGCCGCGATATCCTTGAGCATACAAGCCTTCGAGATCAATATCAAAGACGGTATTCACCCGTAATTTGGGCATCAGCATTTCAAACAACGTCGGTCACCTCAGTTTCATACGACAAACTATACCATATTACTATGGCTTAGTAAAAAGCTATCCGCAACAAACGGACAGCTTTTTCACTAAATATATAGCTAAAGATTAAAATAGACGGCAAATTGAACCAAATCAAAAATAGACTAGTCTTGATCCTTCTGATCCGTCGCAGCTTTTCGTCCAGCCCATCGTTTTATCCATCCTTCTTTGTGTAACAGAGAGGCTTGCTGGCGAACCATATGCCAATCTTCTGCGGTTACGGATGAGGGACTATAACGCGCTTGTTCAAATCGTCCAAGCAGCTGATGTAAAATAGAAGCTTGTTCCGGTACTTCTAGCGACCATCTATCAACTGATTCCCTCAGCGTTTCGTGACTGGCGCGGACAAATCCCTTTCTTCGCATGTACCTTAACCAATGCTCAGTTTCGACGACCACCTTTTCATCCGGGGTCAGCGGCTTACCTCTGCGTAAACGCAGCAGATAAAAGTGAATGTCTGCCCGATTACGCCAGATGATATAAGCAGCCCACAGCAGCAGAATTGCAGCAGCAGAACCTATAATTACAGGATGAATCTTTGAACCTTCCTCCGGATCAGTCTGCGGGGTCTGCTCAGGCTGTTCTGGTTCAGGATGATCTTTAACCTCTGGGGCTTCTGGAGTCTTTGAATCCTCCTGTTCCGTAAGCAGCGGCATATCAAAGCCAGGCGTAGCTTCTACAGGAACCCAACCGTATTCACCTAAATATACTTCCGCCCAGGAATGAGCATCCGCATTTGTCACGGAGTAAGAGGACATATTTTCATCACCTTCGCCCGTTGTTGCATCATCTGAAAACGTCTGCTGACCAGGTGCATACCCTTTAACCCAACGGGCTGGAACCCCAACAGAGCGAGCCATCATGACTAATGAGGTGGAATAATAATCGCAATAGCCCTCCCGAATCTCAAACAGAAAGGCATCCACAAAATCTCTGCTTCTTTTCCGTGAGAGGTCCGGGTTGTTCGTATATGCATAATTTTGCTGCAAATACTGCTGTAGTAATCCGACTTTTTCATACGGCGTTTTCGCCGTTGACGTTACGTTCTGAGCCAAATCACGAACCCGCTGTGGCAACTCATCTGGAATTTGTAGATAGGCATCCTGTTTGTTTTTTCCGTACAACTCATTAAAAGTTTTTGTGCGTAGCTCTTTCTCAGGGATTACAGGGACATGTGATACCAGAGTATACGTTTTAGGATAAGCAGTTCTTCGGGAGGATGGATTCCAAAGCAGTTCCGCCTGTTCCGGGTTCCAATGTAACCCATCTGCCCGTGAATCTCTGTCCACCGATTGAACACGCTGCACCGAATAGGCGCCAAACAGAACAGGATAGCTCTGGTCATTTTGCATCGTAATGGTCTGAACGACCTGCTCAGTCGAATGCCGCGTTTCTTGTGTGTTTTCAAGCTCTGCGGTCATCGGCACATCATTTAGCGTTTGATCATCGTTTCCCCCGTCACTCCAGCCTGTACCGGAATAGGTTCGTTTCGTTTCCCCCCGCCAATAGCTTCGTTGAGTGGTCGTGATGGTCATGACAGGAGAATAATCAAAATTAAAACCTCCACCCAACCGATTATCCTGGCGACTATACCCTGATGCGGTGTTCATCCGCTGATTCAGTGCCCCAGATCCATTGCTAATCCCGGCGGTGGTTGAGCTATTTCTCTGGGTCCACGCTGTATAGGGATCCGTCAAAGCTGGCTGTACCTCGGGCATATTGACACCAGCCATAATAATGAGCGCAAAAATGACCGCAATATTGGCTGCTATTTTATATGGATAGCGTCGAATATGCTTCCACCCTTGAGGATAATGCTGCCGAAAATACTGCAGATGCTGTGTCACTAGCCAACCCATACCAGCAAAGACGATCCAGGCAACCTCCTCCCACAGCACAGTTGGCGTAAAGGAATCAAGCACTGCCAGCGCGGCGATATTAATACCCACAAAAACAAGAATCCGCTGTTTCGTTGTAACGATGAGCGGCACCATTTCAATAACTAGCCAAGCGATGAGGGAAAACCAAATATAAGGAGACATATTGGATATAAATTGGTCCAGGCGATTGGCTACCCCTCCGAAGGGGATAATGATGGAGTAAGACACCAATGTCCGATACAAAATAAAAAACAGCGCCGCCGCCTTAACAATAAATTCAATCCAAGGACGAAATGGTAGTACAATCTTCACCAGAGCCAGCATTGTAATGGTCATCAGTACAAGTGCTCTTGTCTCTTCCAGCCATAATTCGGAAGCAAAAGAAACCCATTGCATGGCAATAATAATAATCCATAAAAATGTAAAAGCGGGGGCCCAGGAACCCTTTAACGATTGTAACCAGCTCTTCATAGTGTCCCTCCCCCCATTACAGCCGGGAGCTCTTCAAGGCTCTCAACATCGTAGCCCTTGATTCCCCTTGCACGAAGCATGCTCATCCATTTTTCAGCTTCTCCCTCAGCAGAACCTTCTCCGATATAGACATGGCACGGAGTCATCCCTCGGGTATCGGCCCAACGAAGAAGCTCCATCGCCTGATAATCCTTCAGCGGACTAATCAGTATAAAATAACAGCCTTGCGGAAACTGGCGCACACTGCTTTCTACAGCGGATTTCAAGCTACCTTGTGAAGTTGTGTGTATGTCTACCAAGTGATGCATCATTCGTTGTCGTTCCATTGTCTGCTCACTTGGCTGAAAGACAGTGCCTTTTTCTCCAGCTGTGCACAATCCAACCCCCATTCGCTCCCGTCCACCATATTCCAGCAATGAAGCGGTGGAGGATACAGCTAGCTCAAACTGTTCGGCGTTTACATAATGCTTCATGTGTACGTCCAGCACAAGCATCGTTTTTGGAACGGTCTCATGCTCAAATTCCTTGGATTTCCAGCTACCTGTACGAGCCGTCGCATTCCAATGGATGCGCGAAAACCGATCTCCATATACATAGTCCCGTACACCGTTAATTTGTGTCGTCTCACGCCGCGTTCGAGTTTGAACGGTCTGCGGTCCAGACATCCTTGAGCGACGGTCATTCATCTGCCAATACGGAATGAATACCGTTCGGGGCAGCACCCGAAATTCACCGCGTGCGTTCAAGCTGCCTTTGTGCTCTAACAGACCGAAGATGTCCTCACTCACACATTCAGTTTCCTCAAAGTGGTAGCTTCCTCGCTCTAAAGCGGGAGTCTGAAATGTAAGCTGACCGCCCCCTTTTAGACTGGGAATGACACTGTCCTCAAACGACCAGGATTCACCTGTATGCCGCTTGAGGACCTCACGGACAATGACATAGGGTAACGGAAGAAAACCAGGAATGCTGAGGCTCAGCTTTACATGCACCTGATCTCCCGCATGCAGCAGTTCTCCAAACTCCGAGCCTTGCGAAAGCTGCCGGGAGCCTTGCACACGGCGAACTCCACTCAGACCAACGATCCATAAATAAACGATTAACAGCGTAACCATAGACAACAGCATGACCGACGTCTTGCCGCCCTGAAACAACAAATATAGCAGGCACACCACCCATATGACCACCAGAAGCCAGATGCGGCCTGACAGCCGGGGAAGCCTGCGCTTCCTTTTGACCATATTCATTCCCTAAGGACGCTCCATTCGTACGGGTACATGAACCTGCCGAAGGACAGCTTGGAGCACGGACTGGGCATTGGAACTGTCCAGACGCGCCTCGGGACGCAGCAACAAACGATGCGTTAGCACATAAGGTGCCAGCGCCTTCACATCATCAGGCAGCACATAGTCACGGTTGTCCAGAAAAGCGTATGCCTTCGCAGCCATTACAAAAGCAAGCGCCGCCCGGGGGCTAGCTCCCAGCAGCACGGATGGATGTTCTCTTGTCGCACGCACGATATCAAGTAAATAGGACGTCACTGCTTCGTCCATATAAATTCCTCTAATTTCCTGCTGGATGTCAGCAACCTGCTCCATATGAGCTACAGCCTCCAGACGGTCTGCTGGCTGGCCTGCCTGATGATGAAGCAGCATGTTTCGCTCCGTCTCCATGTCAGGATAACCCAAGCTGATTTTGAGCATAAAACGATCTAACTGTGCTTCCGGCAGCATATAAGTGCCTTCAAAATCAATCGGATTTTGTGTCGCACACAGCATAAAAGGATGAGGCAACATATGAGTGTCCCCATCCACTGTCACACTGCGTTCCTCCATAACCTCCAGCAGAGCCGACTGGGTTTTCGTCGTCGCTCGGTTAATTTCGTCCGCCAGCAAAATATTAGTCATCACAGGACCCGGACGGAAATAAAAACGCTCGTCCCGTGGATGAAATATGGATACCCCTGTAATATCACTCGGGAGAATATCAGGATTACATTGAACACGGCGGTAATCACCGCGCATGGATTTGGCAAGCGCCTTGATCATTTGCGTTTTCCCCGTACCCGGAACGTCCTCGATCAGAATGTGTCCACCCGCCAGCATAGCCGTAAGCAGTAATTTTATTTCAAAGGATTTACCTAATATACATGATTCCAGATTAGAACGGATTGCAGATACAATCTGCACAGATTCTTGACGTACGGGCATAGCTCTGTAAACCTCCTAGATAGCAACATGTTTCCTATTATTGTACATGAAGGCGGGCACAGAGTACACTTAACCCCCTGCCCGTATTATTCAAACTCCATCCTTCTTTCGATCTTTCATGTGCAGAACAATTAAAAACCCTTCGGTCATTAGATCCGAAGGGCACATGTATATAATCATTTATTTTTATGTCATTTCTAAAGTACGCTGCTTTTATATGCTTCCTTTTGGACGAACAAACAAGCATGCCAGAAAAGAGAAAATAATCGCAGAGGAAATTCCTGCACTTGTCAGACTAAAGATCCCTGTAATGACACCCAACCATCCGTCCTTCTCCAATTCGGTTAATGCGCCGTGTACAAGTGAGTTACCAAAACTGGTAATTGGAATGGTCGCACCCGCCCCTGCAAATTTAATAAGCGGATCGTATATCCCAACAGCATCAGCAATTGCACCTGCAACTACCAACGTACTCATCGTATGTGCCGGCGTCATTTTGAACACATCCATCATCAACTGGCCCACGACACAAATGGCACCACCCACTAAAAAAGCCCATAGAAATATCATACCGTTCCTCCCGCTTCAAAAGCTACAGCATGTGCAACACAAGGAATGCTTTCACCCTGCTGTGTAGTCAAAGGAGATAATAACGCTCCGGTCGCCACGACCAGTACCTTTTGCAGCTCTCCTTTTTCGATCCGCTTCAACAAATGCCCGTAGGTTACAACAGCCGAGCAGCCACAACCACTGCCTCCTGCAATGACTTTCTTTTGCTTATTAATATCGTAAATCAGTAAACCACAATCATTAAATTCCGTCTGATTCATATCGAATCCATCTTTTTTGAGCAGCTCCTTGGCAATCGGTAGCCCCACTGAGGCTAAATCGCCCGTTACAATGAGATCATAGTAACCAGGGTCACGGCCAGTATCTCGAAAATGAGACAACAACGTATCTGCAGCCGCGGGAGCCATGGCTCCCCCCATATTAAAGGGATCTTTAATACCCATGTCCATTACACGTCCAATGGTAGCACAATCCACCACCGTCCCTGACTTGGCATGTCCTACAATTGCGGCGCCTGAGCCGGTAACAGTATACTGAGCCGTAGGGGGCTTCTGTGATCCGTATTCATTAGGATAGCGGAATTGTTTTTCTACAGTACAGTTATGGCTGGTCGTACCCGCCATCACGTAGTCACCGGCCTCTGAGTCCACAATAAGTGCGGCTAAGGCTAAGCTTTCCATTGATGTTGAGCAGGCTCCAAAAACACCCAAATAGGGAATGGCCAGCTTGCTAGCCGAGAAGGAGCTACTGATAATCTGATTCATCAGATCACCACTAATAAAAAACTGCACTTCTTCTTTGTTCAAATTGGCATTAATTAGCGCCAGCTCTGTAGAATGCTCAATCAATCTACGTTCCGCTTTTTCCCACGTTTTCTCGTTGATTTCTATATTGTCATAAATATAATCAAAATCTGTGGATAACGGTCCCTCTCCTTCATCCGGGCCCACAACGGTGGCACTTCCAATGATGCGCGGTCTTGATTCAAACTTCCAGGTTTGTCCTCCCTGTCTCCTCATAAGTGATTGCCTCCCACACCAAGGATGGCATATATAACGCCTACGATAAATGCGGCCACCACCCCGAATACGATAACTGAGCCTGCCAGCTTGAACATATTCGCGCCCACTCCGAGCACCAGTCCCTCAGAACGATATTCCAATGCAGCCGAACACATGGAGTTAGCAAAGCCTGTAATTGGCACAGCGGTTCCCGCGCCCGCCCATTGGGCAACCTTATCGTAAACCCCGATACAGGTTAATATGACCGCCAGCAAGATCATCATGGATGAGGTTGGCGGGGCGGCCTCCTTGGCTGATATGTGCATTCCTGCCATAAAAGCCTCTTGAATCGCCTGTCCAATCACACAGATCCCGCCTCCAACCAGAAAAGCGCGCACACAATTGGCAAATACTTTTCTCGAGGGTTCATGCTTTTGTGAAATATTCTGATAGTCCTTCTCATTTATGGACAGCGGCGACGTATTGGTACGAAAACCGCGCTGCCCTGATTTAGCTGGCATCATTCACCACCCCTTGTCTGTAAGTTTTCGCGCTTGGCGGTTCGAATTGCTTGGGTCTTTTTCATTATGAGCTTTTTGGAGAAATGTTATGTCAGGAAAATGATATCGTGGACATTCGATACAAATCCATTCATACTGAATACATGACGACCACTGGTTAATTAATAAGGAGTGAGGTATACATCATGGAATCAAAAACATTGGAATTGTTTAAAACCTTAACGGAGTTTCCTTCCATTCCTGGACATGAGCGTGAGTTGCGGGCATGGGTTGAGGAACGGATATCCGGTTATACCGATGAAATCGTGCAAGATCGATTGGGGAGTCTTTTTGGGGTGCTACGCGGTCAAGAGAGTGGACCACGAGTAATGGTGGCAGGCCATCTGGATGAAGTCGGTTTTATCGTGAATGGTATTACGGAAAATGGAATGATTCGTTTTCAGCCGGTTGGAGGCTGGTGGAGCCAAGCCATTATGTCACAACGTCTTCAAGTATTAACTCCAAAAGGCCCAGTTATCGGTGTAGTTGGCTCTGTCTCGCCTCATTTGCTGGATGAATCGCAACGCAGCAAACCTATGGACATCAAGCATATGTATCTGGATATCGGCGTAGACAGCAGACAAGAAGCGCAAGATCTGGGGATCGTACCAGGAACGGCCATTGCGCCGATCTGTGATTTCACTCCACTGGCAAATCCTAAAAAAATCATGGCTAAAGCGTGGGATAACCGCTACGGTGTAGGCTTGGCTATTGAACTACTTGAAGCGTTACATAAAGAAAAGCTTCCCAATACATTGTATGCGGGGGCCACTGTTCAAGAAGAAGTGGGACTGCGTGGTGCACGCACAGCGGCCAATCTGATTCAGCCGGATATATTCTTTGCACTGGATTGCAGTGCGGCTAACGATATGGGCGGCGACCCGAATGCTTACGGGCACCTCGGTAAAGGCGCACTGCTGCGGGTATTTGATCCGGGTATGATTACACATCGCGGAATTGTGGAATACGTGCAAGACATGGCGGAAACTCACAAAATCAAGTATCAATATTTCATCTCCACAGGGGGAACCGATGCAGGCCAAGTACACTTGAGCGGAATTGGCGTGCCATCCACCGTCATAGGCATCTGTGGACGATACATCCATACTTCCTCGTCCATTATTCACACTGATGATTATGATGCAGCCAAAGAGCTGATCATCAAGCTGGTTCAAAATCTGGATCGTACAACGCTGAATACCATTATTGAACGAGCCTAAGGTGTAACAGAGAATCGCAATCTATAAAAAAACAGTCAAGACACGTACAACGTGCATTGACTGTTTTTTTAATTTAATAGAAACAAAAGATAGAACATATCAAATCAAATGCTTATAACGAAGCAAAGCAATCACTACAAGTACAGTAGTTAAAGCAACGCAGACGTTTTCTACCTTAGCTCCCTTCCGGGTTCCAGTACTCATCAATTTAAATCGCAGCTTCCATTTAAACGGCGGCAAAGGTTTAATTCCATTATTCGTCAAGGAATCTGCCAGTAAATGCAGCAAGTACGCCATACCTCCAGCCAACCATATGCTGTCACCGTGCAAACGTGTCGTACCATAAAGCAGCGCAGTCCATGCGACGGTTCCGTATACCGTATGTGTCAGCCCCCGGTGTGGGACTAACGTACAAATGATCAGCAGACACCCGGCGATATAATTCCAAGGTGCATATGATTCTCCGTACCAGGCTAGGCCGATACCAATTAAAAAGATAATAACCTTGCGCATGGATCGTGAAGGCATAAAAGAAGCACTGATCATCAGCAAAGCCAACACAAGATTCCATGGCGGTGGAGCCAAACGGGTGAAAAACACCCAACCAGCAGCCCCAATCATTAGAAGCTGTACGAGCCTAAGCATTTTGGTTGGTAGCGCTCGGCTCACGAGCATGGAGTTAGGCTCGTCAATATCCGGCAACAGTGAACCGACCACAGCAGCTGCCACGGCAGCCGGGGTCACTTCGTATCCACTTAGAGCTAATACCGACAGGGAGACCCCGGTTCCAATAATCAAATGGGCTCTTCCCATCATGGTGCAAAACATCCTTTCGTTGCAGCATACAACAGAGTTCAACATCACTCCATTTGAATCAGCATGATTCGATTGTATACGACAAACAAAAGGAGAACAATAGTTCGCTTATTCTATTTAAAAGACTTCATTCAAAAGTCCTAGTTTCGTCCCCATTATTAAACCCCTCCTCTGTGCTTACTCTCCAGTCAGCCCTGCCCTCTGTTATAAGGCTACATCTTCCTGACCTTATCGCGGCTGCCCTGCAAACTTTCTGCGAAAAAGAGCACAGTTCAACCATTTCCCAAAAAACAAGACATATGGCCTATGAGTATGTTGACAAACATCTTCAATATTTTCTTTTTGCCTCAAAGTCCTATTGTACAATTTGAAATATTAGGTAATATAGTGTTTATATTTACTATATGAATCTATTAAATGAATAAGGAGGAAATGATTATGCAAAAAAAATCGACGTTTCGAAAGTTCAAAACCATCGGTCTGACATCGTTGCTAAGTCTTGTATTATTCGCCCTTCCCGCTTCAGCTGCTTGGAATGATACATACACGGGGTACGCCACATATACGGGATCAGGATACTCTGGAGGGGCATTACTGCTTGATCCCATCCCTTCGGATGCCAAAATTACAGCGCTTAACCGCACACAACTGAATTATAACGGAATCAAAGCTGCATTAGCTGGAGCCTATTTGGAAGTTCAAGGTCCCAAAGGGAAAACAACCGTATATGTAACTGATCTTTACCCTGAAGGTCCAAGTGGCGCGCTCGATCTGTCCCCAAACGCGTTCAACCTGATTGGAAATCAAATAGACGGAAAAATCAATATTTCATGGAAAGTTGTCAAAGCTCCGGTTAACGGCAATGTCTCCTACCGCATTAAAGAAGGCAGCAGCCAATGGTGGGCAGCCATTCAAGTACGCAATCATAAATATCCGGTCTTGAAGATGGAAGTCCAACAAAACGGACAATGGCTCAATCTCGAAAAACAGGATTACAACCACTTTCTAGGTACTAACTTAGGAAAACAACCTCTGAAAATACGGATTACGGACATTCGTGGTGTCGTGCTGAACGATACAATCCCAGCTCTAGCGGAAAATGGTACAGGCGGAGCCTATATCGTTAAAGGTAACGTTCAATTTCCTGACTAATTGTAGTACCGTTATCTTTCCTTCTTTTATTTAAATAGACAAACCCGGCCGGGAACCGACGCAATCCAATGCGTATAAGTGTTCCTGGCCTTTTTACGAAAAAATTATTATTTTTCACAAAGAATCGGTTTGTTCACTGTCCTGTTCACAAGATCACACGTATAATGAATACATAAATAGGGTGTACTTTACAGCTACGTGCACACAGACAGGAGGCCTGTTCATATGAGCAATTTCAAAAAGCATCACAAGCTTCACAGCAAATTGCTGGTCAGCATTACGTTATGTATTACGCTAACGTTGCTGGTATCCACCACTGTGTATTATTTTTACTATATTCGCGTGGAAAAGGAGCAGGCATTCGAGGCCAATCACAACAGCTTGACGTTGAGAAGCAGAGAGGTTATTAACATGACATCTATTGCTCAATCGTTGGCATTCCAAATGTATCGCAGCAGTACCCTGTCCAAGTTGTTGTATTATCCAAAACCTAATGTATATGATGTAACCGCTGCCATGACCGAATTGAACAATTATCTTAACTCTATGCCGTATATCGAATCCATCTACGTGTTTAACCCTAAAAGCGGCACCTTCTACATTGCTTCCTCACAAGGTCAAAACGGGCTATTCAGCAAACATGAACTGGCTGATACAGATATCATTCGCGTGCTGGATCATTATCAGGACTATAAACCCTTTACGCCTATTCCACGCACGTATCCACTGCTGTCTGCCTCAGACTCCAGAGCTGAAGTAGAGCAAGCAAGCCCAGATATCGCAGCCTATACGTATTTATGTTATGACGCAATTAACTCGAACGAAGCGATAAATTCGGCTGTGATTGTGAATGTGTCGGCGGCCTGGATGAACAAGGAAATGGCGGCGAATCCAATCTCAGGCGGGACCGCTTATATTTTAGACGATCAGGGCAGACTGTTGTCTGGTACAACATTGACAGACGAAACTTTGAACGAAAAAGAACAGCTATGGCTGCACACGAGAGTCAAAAAACAAGAAACAGGCTATTTTGTAGAAGACTTTCATGGTAAAAGATCACTCATTTCCTACACCTCTCCGGATGGACTAGGTTGGCAGTATATTAGTGTCACACCGTATGAAAGCGTTATCAAAATGGCAAGTGTTATTCGTAATGCGATGTTACTGATAGCCGCCATCATTGCATTGGCAGGATTCGTGGCTTCGTGGCTGCTGTCCAAAATGCTGTATACGCCTATTGGCCAAATTGTTGTGCATATGAATTCACTGGAATCAGAGAAACGAAACAGTATGTACACGATCCGGCAAAACATTTTAAAAAATGTGATCCGGGGAATCCGAAATCTTCCTACCGGTGAAGAACCGGAACGATTGCGCGAGCTTGGGATTACGTTCCAGTTTGACAAAGACTACCGCCTTGTGCTGCTGCGCATAGATGAATATACCCGATGGCAAAGCGAACGTGGACCTGATCTGCTACCCTATAAGTTTGCAATCATGAACATTGCTTCTGAAATATGCGGACAGACGTACCAGGTGGAGACCGTTGATATGGATGAGGACAGTGTACTGCTGATGCTTAACATTCTCGATCCCGCAGAACATACAGACACTGTACTGCTAGAAACCTTATTACGCCAAATACGTGAAGCTTGCTTTGAATATTTGAAGCTGAGTGTTTCATTAACTTACAGTGCCATCACGAGTCAACCAGAACGGCTGCATCTGCTGTACCGCCAAGTACAAGACGCATCTATGCACCGATTTTTTCAGGGGCACAGATGCATTATTAATGCGCAAAACACTACAGAGGAGGATATCCAAAATACTTACGTATATCCAGCCGATAAAGAGAAAAAAATGCTAGATATGCTACTGTCTGGTCATACGGAGGATGCACACAGTATGTTCAAAGAATTATTGATGCATATGGAAAAATATCCTTTTTCCTCTGTTCAAGTGGCGATATCCCGGCTCATCATGAGTGTAAATAATGCTGTTCGGCATATCAGTGAGCTCAATGGATTTGCTATAGAATCTAAATCTGAATTACCATCCGCTGATCGGTTAGAGACCGCTGAGAATCTTATTGATCATTATCAATTGGTCTTTGATCATATTCGCTCCAATCTATCGGAAAAACGAAACACGAAGCAGGAACGACTGGTACGGCAAATTAATGAACGAATGGAGCAAGCCTATACGGATCCCAATTTTTGTCTCAATCAGATTGCGGAAGAACTGGATATGTCGCCGATCTATGTCAGTAGGCTATATAAGCAACAGACCATGTCAACTATCGTGGACGTCATCCAACAACTTCGTATTCGCAAGGCCTGTGAGCTGCTGGAACAGACCGACTGGTCCGTAGCTGACGTAGCAGAACAAACCGGATTTGCGAGTAGCTCTTATTTCCATCGTATGTTCAAACGTAGCTTGGGTGTAACACCGACAGATTTTCGCCGTTCTAAAGCAAATGCGCAATAAGTAAACTGCTCTACACGCCTGCTCCGAGAACGGAACATTGCTCCCAAAAAATAGACTGACATTAAAAAAGCAAGCCTCCAGCATTCTGGAGACTTGCTTTTTTCTTTATCACAATTCTTTATGTTTTATTTAATCCCCTTCTCCTTTACATAGGCTTCCCATTGTTTTGTATATTCGGTTTGAATTTTCTCCAAACCAGCTTGGTTTGCCTTTTGCAAGAAGGTCTGCAAGCCTTGATCTACATTGTCGATCAGTCCAGCTTGGAGCGGATACAGATATTGCTTCTCAACCTGTTCTAGAGCTGCTTTTTCTGCTTGATATGTCGTGTAGTCCTCTGCAAAGCCGGTAAACAGGTCAGGCTTCTGGATTTTATCCAGCTCGGCAAAAATTTTCTTCACACGGTCAAAGCCAGAATCAAACAGCATGTATTCCGGGTTACGCCAAGCCCAACTATTCATACCTTCGCGTGAAAATCCATTAGTACTGCCGCTACCTATCATTTGGTAGTAACCATCTTTGACTTCGTAGTTTTTGCCTTCAATACCATATTGCGTGAGCAGGTTATAGCGTTTGTCCGTCACCAGCTTTTCATAAAAGGCCAATGCGCGCGCTGGATTCGGGCTGCTTTTTGGAATCGCAAAGCCGTTATGAATCGGATGCACTGGAGTTGCATAACCTGTCGTCAAAGGGAATGGGTAGTACTCGAGCTTCCAGTCCGGGTGAGATGCTTTGAGCTTAATGACCATATCATTAAACCGGGTTGGATTGTCACCGAAAATACTCGCTGCTTTACCAGAAGTCACTTGATCCTGAAGCGTATCTTTTACGTTTAATACGTTTTTGGGAATGAATCCTTTATCGGCCCAGCGTTTGTAAGTGTTCAGCTCTTCCTTTTGTTCATCCGAGCCCCAAAATTTATATACCTCTGTTGGTTTTTCGTATTTAATACCGATACCGTAAGGCAGTGTGCCCACGCTCTTCGTTACTAATTCAGTATATCGATCATGCAGATTTCCCTTAATATCGCTGTTCAGAGATACTGTTTTCATATTTGGCTCATGCTGACGTATCCCATCCATATAAGCCTCATAACTTTTCATATCTGTCGGTTTAGGCAAATTGTACTTCTCACGTAAATCCTCACGCCATACAAAACCGTTTGTGACATATTCTTTATACGTGCCAGGCACGGTATAAATTTTGCCTCCGATTTTAACTCCATCCCACATGTCCTGAGGAACAAATTTTTGCAAGGCAGGTGCAGCCTTAGGCAGCAGATCGTCTAGCGGCAGGAATGCGCCCTTTTTGGCATAGGCCTGATACTGCGTCCAATCTGCAGTGAAGATCAGGTCGATAGGCTGACCCGAAGACAATAACAGCTTATATTTTTGATCCCAGTCTGTCCACGTCGTATAGTTAAATTTGACGGTGGCATTCAGATCTTTTTCCGCCAACTTATTGATCTCTGTCTCAATGGTAGGCAGGTCCTTAGGAGCATCCCCCAGCATATAAAATTGCAGCTGTACTTTCTGGGATTTATCATCCTCTCCATTTGCTTTTTGAGCGCTGTTTCCACTACCTCCTCCACATCCGGCTAATAGCGCCGTGATGACCATTACTGCAATCAGGATGGACATGCGTTGTTTTCTTTTCTTTGTGAATGTCATGTGAATCCTCCCTTTGAAATGGTAGTCTGATTAAATAAAACGCTTACAAATAGTGCTATTTAGATGGCACAACGTCAGCACGTCATGCCATCACAGTCCTTGAGTGCCACTTTAGCCTTTTACCGCACCAATGGTCAATCCCTTAACAAAATAGCGCTGTACGAACGGGTACAGCAGCAAAATAGGTCCGGTAACCACGATAGCCATTGCCATTTTGGTCGACTCTGTCGGCATATCGTTGGAAAGGGTTACGCCAGTACCTGCACCCATTTGAGCGATAAATTGCATGGAGTTAATTACATTATACAGATAATATTGCAACTGGTATTTATGCGGATCGTTAATAAAGAGTGAGGATGAGAACCAGTCATTCCAGTAAGCCAAGGCCAGAAACAGTCCCACAGTGGCAATACCCGGTGTAGATAAAGGCAACACAATTCGATAGTAAATTTTAAAATCACCCGCACCGTCAATTTTAGCGGACTCGAACAGCTCTTCCGGCATGGAGGAACGAATGAAGTTTTTCATTAAAATGATCAGAAACGGAGTCATCAATCCCGGGAAAATAAGCACTGTATACGTATCAAGCAATCCTAAATACTTCGTCAGCATAATGTACCAAGGTACCAAACCGCCTCCGAACAGCGTCGTAAAGTAAATATAGAATGAAAACGCATTACGGTATTTAAAATCTTTGCGTGCCAGCACATATCCTGCCATCGTCATCAGGAACAGGCCCAACGTCGTACCTACAACCGTGGTAAAAATCGTCACCCCGTATGCCCTTAACACCTCTTCAGGAAAGGTGAACACCGTCCGGTAACCTTCCAGTGAGAATTGCTGTGGTATAAAGTGATATCCATCCCTGATAATCGATTCATTACTGGTCAGTGAAGCCGAAATAATAAGTAGAAACGGGAGTAAACAAGCAATGGAAGCAATAATGATAATCACATAAGAGATAATTTTAAAAATTCGAGTGTATACATCCTCTTTGATCGCCATCCGTTTGGGTCCTCCTTTCTAGAATAAGGCATACTCGTCGTTCAACTTGCGGATGATATAGTTCACGGTCATGATCAGTACAAAGCCGAATAATGATTGGTATACGCCTGCCGCCGAAGCCATCCCCACATCAAAAGTCACTTTCAGCGAACGGTACACATAAGTGTCCAAAATATCCGTCGTATTGTACAGCACCCCATTGTTGCCGATTAACTGATAAAAAAGATCAAATTGTCCTTTCATAATACTACCAAGCGCAAACAACAGCAGCACAACGAATGTCGATTTAAGCATAGGAACGGTAATGTACCAGATTCGTTGAAAAATGTTGGCCCCATCCATTTTAGCTGCCTCATAATATTCGTCACTGATACCTGTAATCGCTGCCAGATAGATCACCATACTGTAGCCGAGATTTTTCCATAAATAGAACAGGATAATCAGGAAAATCCATACCCATGGTTTGTTGTATACATCCACGCGTTCACCACCAAATTGCAGCAGCAGCGTATTCAGGAAACCATTATCATAATTAAATATGTTATACACGATAACACTTAGAATAACGAAAGAAACAAAATAAGGCAGGAACATCACGGATTGAGCGATCTTTTTAAAGTAGCGGCCTCTCAGCTCATTCAGCAAAATAGCGAGAACAATCGCTAGCACGTTACCGAGTAAAATAAACGCTGCATTGTATCCGACCGTATTCAATGTCAGTTTTGTCAGCGTGCCGGATTGCCATAGAAAGCGAAAATTTTGGAGTCCGACGAACTTGGCATCAAACAGGCTGGTATTAAAGTCGAACTGGGTAAATGCATAATAAATACCCACCATAGGAATGTAGGAATTAATGAAGAAAAAAATTAAAGTGGGCAACAACATCAAAAATAATACCCGATTGCGGAACAGTTCATAGAAGAACCCGTGTTTCCTACCCGTTCCCAGCCTCTTACCGTTCAGGCGGGAATCCGTTGTAAGCATTGCAGAATTTTTGGGCATAGGCTGATTCAATGTGAGTCACTCCCCCTCTGTATACGTTACCGACAGCAAGGTTTGTAGCACCGCCGCCGTATAACTATATATTATGTAAGCGCATTCAAAATGAAAAGTGAAGCCTCTCATGCTTCATGAACAAAGGAGTGTCCTGAGGAGTGAACAATTCGGATATTTGTGAAGTTTTGTGTAATATGAGGCGTCTAATCGACGCCTTAAGCCTATTCATAAAGCATATTTGAACGATCTACTCTACTCCTTTTGCCCACCCTGGAATGTGGTTTCATCCTGTTTTACCCGAAATCCGATTTTCTTGGCCTGCTCCAGCAGCTCAGCGGCATTATCCTGCGGCTTATATCCGATTAGTTCTTCCAAGTAGCCAATGTCATAATAATTATCCGTATTGGCTGACGTACCGTACAAATTAAGATAGCTCATCTCCGGACGAGCTTCGATACAGCAGACAGTCAGACGGATCATATCGCGCTCGGAGATCCAAATATGAGCGGCGCGCTCCGAACGGGGCCGATCATCTCCAGGAAAATTTCCGATACGGATATTCATTGAAGATATTTTGCCCTGATCGGCATACAGCCGGCCTAACAGTTCAATGTAGCACTTACTCAATCCATAAAAACTGTCTGGTCGGTAGGGATCTTCTACATCTATGCTTTCGCCTACTTTATAAAACCCTGTGGCATGATTGGAACTGGCAAAAACAATGCGTTTTACCCCATTTTTCACCGCAGCTTCATACAGCTTGTAGGCTCCACTAACATTGCCAGACAGCACTTTGCCGAGGAAATCCCCTTCATCCTTGATCCATGCAAAATGCAGTACCGTATCCACTCCGCGTGTAAGCTCAGCCAGTCGTGCAGCATCATGTATATCCATTTCCACAATCCCTGCCTCTTCATCCCTCTTCACATCAGCAGCGATTATTTCATATTTACCTTCCGCTTTTAGCCCTTCATACAATACTTTCCCAATTGTACCTGCTGCACCTGTAATCAACAATTTTCGTGCCATCGTCCGCATCTCCCTTCTTTGCTTGGTTGTATGCTGTCATCCATATCATAATCTTAACCAACTCCCCAGGGAGGAAACCCCTTAAACTCTCGAATTAGGCAGGTCAAAGCCCACGTAGCTGTGTCTCCTGTCGGCATATAAAAAGGGACCCTGCTACTGTGCAAGAGTCCCTTGTTGTTACTATAGTTTCAAGTTCTATCTTTCAATCTCTTGGTTTCAACTACTACGCTCAAGCTTGTCGTACTACTCTCGCTCTGCGATTAACCAAATAAATGCTAAGCCCGATTAAGATTAACCCGATAAGCAGGAAAGCCGTAATCGCTTCGCCCAGCACCAACGAGCTGACAAACACCGAGATCACAGGCACCAAAAACGTATAAGACGCAACCTTACTCGCATCCCCTGAATTAACAAGTGTGAAATACAGCAACCAGGAAAGTGAAATTCCCAACACCGTGCCGAATATCAGCCCTGACACATACGGGACATTCCATACGATATCCGACCAGTTTTCCGTCACCGTTCCAGCTCCCGTCAGCACGATGCCTCCCAGTGTACATTGGAATGCAACCAGCCACAGCGAATCCACACGCTGGTTTACCTTTTTCACATATACCGTTCCCAATGCCCAGCTCACGGCTGTAATAATGGCGATGATTACACCTGCCACAGCCACATGCCCTGAAAATCCGCCCACACTGACAGCTGCAACGCCCAAAAATCCGATGATCAATCCAATCACCTTGAGTCTGGACATCGCTTCCCCTAGCCACATCCATGCAAAAATACCGACCAACACAGGCTGGAGATATACCAGCACAGAAAACAAGCCGGAGGGGACGTACATTAGTCCCACTGTTTGCAGGCCATAAAACAGTACCACGTTAAAAATACCTGAAATAGCATACACCCGCCAATTTTCTTTCCAACGAATGCGATTCCATCTCGGTACTAAAATCACTCCCAACAGCAGACCGCCCAGCAGTGTACGTAGCCCTGCAAACAACAATGGAGGTGTGAATTCCAATGCCACTTTATAAATGGGCCAAGAAATGCCCCATAATACAACCAGTAGCGCGATCATCATCATCCGCTTGGCTGTCGTTAACTCTCCCATGACGCTATCGCTCCTCTATGAAAAAAATCACTAGACTTTATATACTACGCCTACAGAACAACTTTATCAAACAAAAAATATGTATTGGAAAGCTCCACCTTTCATGCCCGCTTGTTCATCGAGGTATGTCTTCGGACAGAGGAATCCAGTCATTTTCCTATGTTACAATATACCAAAAAGATAGATAAAGCTTATAAGGATAGGAGGTTGTCTGCACTTGATTTATATCATCAAATTTTTGTACAGCTTTGTGCTCCCTCCCGGTTTGTTCATCCTGGTGATGGCAGGGCTCGTGATCTGGCTATGGAAAAGGGCACGTATACCTGCGGTCGTACTGCTTCTTGTCACATTGCTGCTGTATGTTTCCTCGACCAATCTGGCTGGAGATTTGTTAATCAGTAGCCTGGAAAAACAGTACCCACAACCCCGTACCGTTCAAGGCGATGTCATTGTAGTACTTGGGGGCGGAGCCACACAGGGAACCCCCGACATCAATGGACAAGGCAATCTGCTAGGATCTGCGGCTAATCGACTGCTCACTGCGGCCCGACTGCACGAAGCAACAGGCTTACCTATTCTTTTCTCCGGCGGGCAAGTGTTTGGAGACAGTGGTAATGAAGCCAATATTGCGCAAAGGCAGCTACTAGGACTCGGTATTCCGGCAAAGGACATCCTGATCGAAAACCGTTCTTTGAACACACAGCAAAATGCCGTATATACATCGCAAATTTTGGGAAAACATCAACTCACTAGACCTGTTCTGGTGACCTCCGCTTTCCATATGCCACGTGCTGCACTGGAATTTCAGCGTGCAGGCATGCAGGTCATAGCTTATCCTACCGACTATCTGGCAAGTGAAAAGCTGTCACTGTATGCTGGCAAGCTCTCGCCGTCTGCTGGGGCCATGTCTACAACCGGAACAGCCCTCAAGGAATACCTAGGAATTCTTGCATTAAAGCTTAAATAATGTGATGTCTATTCGTATAGCGGCACATAGCACAAACAAGCGTCTTGCGCTCGCAGGTATAAGCCTGTAAGCTAGCAAGGCGCTTGATCTACTCTTATATATTTTAATCCAAGAAAATATCCGATATTTGTTCTTCCGATATGACCTTAAAGCCTTCCTTTTTTAACAAAGCCGAGGTTACCCCGTTACCTGCTATTTTACGGTTTTCGAATGACCCATTATATATTGCTGCTGATCCGCAGGACGGGCTATTTTCTTTTAAAACAACAAATGTTGCGTTAACCTCTCTGGCTATATTCAGGGCTTCGTACGCACCTCTAATGTACATATCGCTGACATCGTTGCCTGAAAACTCGACCACCTTGGCTGTGCCGTTCAGCACATCCTCCCCTGTCCCTCCAACAATCTCAGCAGGCTCTCTCGGAGTCACAAAGCCCCCCAAAAGCTCAGGACAGATTGTCATAGCCTTCTTTTCCTCTACCAACTTCTGAATATGTACATCCAGGCTATCCGTCCCGTTATATCGTACCTTCATGCCCGCCAAACACGAACTTACCAGAATCATTAGTTCCACCTCATATCCATTGCATTCACTATTAAGTAGTTAAAGTATAAACAAATTTTCTCGTAGAGTCATCGTGCGAAAATTTAGACTCGCCACTACGTCCGCGTTCCGTAAGGTTATTCGTCCAGCTGATGTCATAATCATGATCCTGCGCTCTACCCATACCCTTTTGAATTCTGTTCGAAATACAAGTAATGAAAAAAGGCCCTGATTAGGGCCTTCAAATACTGCGGGAGTTCAACGGATCTCCTTTGTCATTTATCCCTTCTGTTTGACTTTCAATGGCCTTGATCAGTCCGATGGTACCGAAGGATATGAGGTCCTCCAAATCTTCACTGGTTTATCAAATTTAAGGAAGGCGGAACGTGTACTCATCCAAAATAACCTGATAAAAACAAGCCGGAGGCGCATGTTGGGCAGCACTACGGCTTATTTTTATTGTTGAGGTTCACCCTGCTCGTAAGTAAGATAAATTCACTCTTGCTATAAGTCGTAATTTAAGATATATTATTAATTAAATAATCAATCATTTAATTAATAAAAGTTTAGTTTAGAGAGAGGGGAATACATTTGGCAAGACCCATCAATGAAGAAAAAAGACTGGAGCGGCGTAAACGTATCCTAGAAGAAGCTGTTGTCCTGTTCGCAGAAAGTGGATATTCTAATACCACAACGGCAATCATTGCGCAGAGTGTAGGAGTGACTCCTGGAACCATTTTTCAATATTTCCCTAGCAAAGAAGCTTTATACTACGCCGCTGTTCTTGAGCCGCTTGCTGATATTCAGGCGAAATCGCTTGCTTGTCTACAACAAGAGGAGACGCCGGGCGTATTGATTAAGAACATGGTGGCAGAACAATTCAACCATATCTACTTCTATATAAATGAATTGCGGCTTGTTCAATCTGTCTTAGGACAACGAATAAGATTCCCTGAACTTACACAGAAGGTCCTTGAAAGTATAAAGGTAATGACAGATGCGATCGAATGCGTCTATGCCAAGGGACAGTTAATGGGAGAATTCAACAAAAGCTTTTCTCCAGCAATGATCTCTCGTGCCTATATCTCTTTCTTAAATGGAGTGGGCTTAACTCTTGCAGAAAGTATTATTCATCATCCCGAGTGGGAAAATCTGAAGGGGCATGCCTTTTATTTGTTCGCACCCATACAACCTAAAGAAAAACTGGAGGAGTCTGAATGAGTCAGGCATCATTACAACCCGATCTGACATTTAACGTTCGTGTAAAAAAACGAAAGAAAATTTTATGGAGCCTAGGGATCGTGCTTTTGCTTGTGATGGCTCTTGTATTTTTTATATCTTATAAAGTAGTAGACACCTTGTTGCACCATCCTAGAGACACTAATGTCAGCTACGGATTGAATATCGATAAAACTCCCTACGAAGAGGTCGAGTTCAAGAGTTTGAAAAATGATAATACGATTAGAGGCTCCTTCTTTCCTGCAAGCGGTCTTTCTGGTAAAGAAAGTAATAAGACAATTATTGTCGTCCATGGATATACGAGCAATCGTTTAGTCAAAGGGCGGACCCAAAAGTTAGTAGAGCATTTCGTTCCGAAAGGCTACAATGTATTGGCATTTGACCTCAGCTCACAAGGTAAATCCGATGGTGATTTGATTACACTGGGCCTCAATGAAAAATACGATTTGCTAGGAGCTGTAAGCTATTTAAAATCGAGAGACCATACGGGTGATAACATTGGAGTTATTGGCTTTTCAATGGGTGCTGCTACTACTTTGCTGGCCGCAAATGAAAATGATGACATCAAAGCCGTAATTGCAGATAGTCCTTTTCGTAATGCTGGTCTATTTCTGAGAGAGGGTTTGCCCTTCTTTTCAGGTTTACCTGCGTTTCCATTCAGTTATACATCGACATGGATGGCAAGTTGGGCCTTTAAGGTTGATCTTGATTCCATATCTCCTATGGATGCGGTAAAAAAGATGCAAGACAAGCCAGTTATGCTTATTCATGGTACTGGAGATCAGCAAATTAGTTATAAAAATACAGAAATTATTTACGAGTCCTTAAAAGATAACCCAAAAGCAGAAGTATGGTACCCGCAAAATACGGAGCACATCGATGCCATCAACCATTACCCCACTGAATATTTCAAAAGAGTAGATCGCTTTTTGGATGAGTATGTAGGAAAATAAATTCAATCCAAGAGAGCCAACTAGCGAAGGAGCTTGTCCTGATGAAGTGAAAATACCCAATAATATCAAGCATTTTTATCCTGTAGTGTAGAAAAACACTACAGGCTTTTATTTGCGTTTTAAATGAAAATACATAGCAAAATAGTTATTATTTAAGCGAAAAAAAACAGTGTACGAGTACTGAGCATGTTGATAAAAACAAAAAGACAAGCGTATGCTGTTCACTGGTCAGGAGAAGATCCTTTTTAGAGATCATTTGAACAAAGACCCGGAATCGAATTAATGAACTAGAAAACAACGCGTTCTCTACATGAGCAACAAAGAATAGTTCATCTGATATTCCCCATCTTGACAGTATTAAAGATATTCGGGAATTAAAGCTTATTGAACGAGTAACCACACTTATAGAAAAATTGCCTAGCGCTTTTCAGCGTAAAGGAGCAGTTGTTTTTATAGGATAGCCTTATATAAGAATATTGGATGGGCAGAGGGGGATGCAATTTAAACACGCCTCTGAAAAGAAGCAAGTAATTGAACTATGAAAAAGACCTAAAAAGGCCCTGTTAAGGGCCTCAAGCGGCTTCATATATCTCCTTATCCATTACCCCTTCTGCTTGTAAAATTCATGGTACAGCTTCATTAATGCACGCTTTTCAATGCGGGACACATACGAACGCGAAATCCCCAGCTCTCTGGCAATTTCCCGCTGTGTTCGTTCCTCTCCTCCGGCTTCTAGGCCGAAACGGCCAATCACCACTTCTTTTTCACGCTCATCTAAAATATCCAGGTTGCGATAGATTTTACTCTTCTCGATTTTAAGTTGTACTTTATCTACAATATCGTCCGCCTCGGTGCCGAGGATATCAATCAAAGTAATTTCGTTTCCTTCCTTATCAGTCCCTATAGGATCGTGGAGAGATACGTCTTTGCGTGTTTTTTTCAGAGATCGCAAATGCATCAGGATTTCATTTTCTATACAACGGGCTGCAAATGTTGCCAGCTTGGTGCCTTTCCCGGTCTGAAAGCTTTCAATGGCCTTGATCAGTCCGATGGTGCCGATGGATATAAGATCCTCCAAATCTTCGCCAGTGTTATCGAATTTTTTCACAATATGGGCCACCAGCCGTAGGTTATGCTCAATGAGTGTGTTACGGGAGTGTGCATTGCCTTCGGCAAACAGCTTTAGGTGTCGAGCTTCCTCTTTCTCAGTCAATGGCTGCGGAAAGGCGTTGTTTTTCACGTAGGAAACGAGTAGCGTCAATTCCTTGATGAACAGAGCGATAGCGCTAAATAGTCCGGGCACGGATGACACCTCCTGAGGTAGTTGCGAACTTACCGGCCTTTGTTACTTACCGGGCTTGCGGTCTGTTTATTGTATGTAGGCAGGTGCCCATCCGTGCCTGTACTCCGAAAACTGCTCCGTAACAATTTGCCGGATATCTTTCTGGAGCAACCTCCAATACTTAATTCGAAGCATAGAGATCTCTTCGACACAAATCAACGCACTCCATATAGCCAGAGGAAAACCCGGGATACGCTTTACATTATTCATCACTTGGTTTCCCCATTTTCTTTCAGTAGAGTATTAACTTCTTTCTAGATATGACAATGGAAGTGGCGAATAGACCATTGTATCTCCATCTTCATCTCGTTTTAAAATAATAGCAAACTCAGCACCATTACTTTCATCGCCTCTTGGCAACGGAAATATCATAGCCGGACAACGCAACTCATAATTATGAGGAAATTCTTTTCGAAAGTTCTCTAAAGCATAATTCAGAATCGCATCTATTTTGTCGGTAAGCACATTAAATCCACCTATTACAAAATCATTATATTCTTGGGAAGCGGTGTACTTCTCAAATAATTTTCTTTTATATTCCTCAACAGTACTAAAACAAACTTCCCAATCCAAAGGGAAAATGCCATCTCCCAAATAATAAGTGTATATTTTCATATTCTATCCATTTCCTTTCTCGCACCTCAACTAGTTATTTATATTCTAAACATGCAACCCCCCGCCCACAATGAACTTGCTTTGCTATTATGATGTTGGACCGCTTAAACACTAGTATGCATTCCATCATCAAGGAATATATTCATAGAGAGTTTCATATAAATGATATGAATCAACCTTTTCGACACATTCAAAAATTAAACTTAAGGAGGAATTTCAACATGGCAAAATTCAGTCAAAATCCAGACGACTATAC
This sequence comes from Paenibacillus sp. FSL R10-2748, assembly GCF_038005565.1. Classification (NCBI taxonomy): domain Bacteria; kingdom Bacillati; phylum Bacillota; class Bacilli; order Caryophanales; family Paenibacillaceae; genus Paenibacillus; species Paenibacillus sp. FSL R10-2748. Next base: position 456,724 of record NZ_JBBOTK010000004.1, on the reverse strand, counting down.
TTTTTCCGTGGATCCTGTTGTTATAGCAGAGGAAAATGTTTCAACGAACGGAGATTCTAAAAATACTTTTCCGAAAAATGTTTTAATCGATAATAATCTATATTGGGAAAGTAGTTTAAGCGGTAAAGGTGGAGAAATCATCTTCAAATTAGATACAGGTAAGACAATCAATGATATTCTTTTAGCTCAGCCATCTTCTCGAGCTTTTATACTTTCATTTTCTTTTCACGGCTCTAATGACGGAGAAAATTGGTTTAGGTTAGGTGAAGTCGAAGCTTTGCCAACCACTGCAAAAACAACCTATCAATTTAGTAATGAGATTCCTTTTTCATATTATAAAATAATTGTACTTTCATCCGGGATGAGTAGTACAACCTCCTATTATGGTATACGATATATTCAGCTAAAAACCGCACTCATTAATGGCGTTCCTGCCTACAGAGCATCCAATATAAACCCCGCTATTGCGGAATAAGTTAAGTTAGTACACACAAAAAAAGGGGCTGGCCAACGCCGCCCCTTGATTCGTTCTATTTCATTTGAAGCATGTTATAAATCATCTCAGCCGCTTCCGCACGTGTGACCTCCTGCTTGGCCCGAAAGCTACCATCTGGATATCCTTGTACTAAATTTATCTCCGTTAGACCAAGCACATCCTTTCTGGCCCACTCGACAATTTGAGAGGAATCCGAGTATGCACTGCTTTCTTGCTGTGGTGTAGCCTTGATAATGTTATTCACCATTTTAGCCGCCTGCTCACGGTTAATGACCCGATCTGGGCCAAATTCTCTAGTACTAAACCCGCGAGCGACCTGATCTTTAATCGCCGTTTTGAGAAGATCAACGTACCACGCCGATGGATTGATATCCTCGAAACCTAAAGTCACATCTGTTTCGAGCGGTAATTTCAAGGAACGGACCAGCATAGAAGTGAACTCTATACGCGTTACAGGTCTGTTCGGCTCAAACAGCGTGTGGGTTATTCCCTTTACTATACCCAAATCGGCAAGCACATTTATTTTTTCTTTATTAAATATCCGATCAATGTCACTAAAATGATTTGGCTTCTTCTCAACGGTTGAATCCTGAATGTGCTCTGTTTCTATCGGTTCCTTTATAACAGGCTGAATCGGTTTTACACTCTCCGCCCCTCCTGCTCCGCCACCTACGTCCACAGTATTACCCGTTGTTTTTCCATGCGCTTGTTTTGCCTCTGTGCGTTTTCCTTGACTATTTTCTGCCCAAAGTTGAACTGTATACAACTGCTTCTCTTTAAGTTGTCTCCAGATATAGCTTCGATCCTTACCACGATATAGCTCTGTTCCTCCTTCACTGGCAAGGACGAAAATATCATTCTCATGGTCTGATTCCCAATGGATGATAAATTCACTATTCGTTGTTTCCGTCTTCAAAAACGCAAACGCTGGAGACGGCAGCGTCTCGACCTGACCTTCTGTCTGCTTACCTTCACCACTTGTGTTCACTGGCTTAATGGTAATACGATACACTGTAGAACTGTCCAATCCATCTACTTTAAATTCATGGGTGGTCGTATGACCGATAAGCACCTCGTTTTGGTAGACATTGTAGGCATCTGCACCCGAAGCTTCTTTCCACGTAACAACCAAATCGGTATCTGTTACTTCTTTCACTGTCAATCTATTGTCTGGTATTTGACCTGGCAAAGCGCGAAGCGTAAAGGGAGCTATATTACCTACCCCCGTTGTATTCACGGCCTGTATACCAAACGAGTAAATCATACCAGGCTGGATATCTGAAAGCTTAATATGGGCATCTCTGGTGTTAAAAACTTCCCCCGTATCTTTACGGGTTACAGTATATTGAGAAGAGCTCTTGATTTCATCCCAGCTCAGTGAAATCTGGCCACCCTCAAGTTCTGTAACATTAACATTTTGTACTTCAGGAGGAAGTGTCAGCAGCTCACCCAACGCTGGCTGGCTGAAACCACTACTGTTCCCACTGCTCACTTGAAAATCATAGTTTCTCCCACCTGTTAAACCAGATACAACCACACGTGGTTCCGTACTATAATAATTTTGACCGTTGATCGTTACCTTATATTGAGTTGCCCCATCAACCGGGGCCCATATCAATGTGGCATCGTGCTCGCGAACATCTTCAGCTGCAAGTTGCACAGCCGAATCAGGTAGTGTTAATGCCTTGATAGATGTATCTTTACCCGTGCCACTTCGATTGTAGGCTCGTATTTTAATATTGGCAGATCTACCAGCAGGCAAGCCCTCAAACGTATAAGAATGGATACCACGCGCAACCCGCACCTTCGGTTCATCGTTAACATTCAAGATGTATCCTTCAGCCCCCTGCACATCCTGCCACGAAACACCGATAGCATACACATCCTTCGTCACACTCGATAATGTCGTTACTCGATCAGGTAAAGTGATAACTCCCAGATGGGCATAGTCTCCGAATCCTGTTGCATTTTCAGCGGAAACGTTATAACCATACTCTGTTCCCGCCTGAAGATCAGTATCGGTGAATTCTGTATACACATCGTTATAAACCGATACTTCGTCACGTTCTAGGGCGTAGTAGGTGGCAGTGATTACAGAATTCCACTTCAAGTCGATTCCATCTTCTCTTACAGTTACATTCCGAAATCCGTTCGGGCTGTCTGGTAGACTTAAAAAAGATACATGCTTTGCTGTACCCTCTCCAGTGTCATTAATAGCTGATACAGAAACATCGTAATATTTACCAGGCTTCATTCCCGTAATTGGATTATACACATCCTGTGTAACCGTATCCTTAAATATGATTTCTCCCGTACTTACGTCTGCTGCTGTAATATTATATTTGTTAGCTGATGAGACTGGCGTAAAGTCAGCCATGATTTCTGCAGAATGACGAGAGACAGGTCGTAACTGGACATGCTCAGGGGCATCAGGTAACGTTAATATATGGACTCGATTGGAATAGGCATTGCCTCCTACATGATTACTAGAACGGACTTCATATTCGTATTGCCGTCCTCCTTGTAGCCCTCTATCTGTAAAAGAATTTGTCGGATGCGTAACATCCCAAACCTCATTAGTTGTTAGATTTCGGACTGTATAAACGTAACCATTATCAAGACCAGACGGGAGAGTCCACTGCAAATCAGCTTCTGTATTTCGTATGGATGTCGCAGAGAGCACAACCGACTGGGGCTGCCTTTGAATGCGAAGTGCACTGCTGACCGTTTCATAAATGTTACCCACCCTGTCTTTGACCTTGGCATGAACATACCATTCACCTTCATCTGAAAGATCCATCTGGATTGTTGTATCGGCTGAAGCATCCCAGTTTTCTGGTGAATCAGGGCTGTTCGTGATTTTATACTGCATTGTGGATGACTCAATCCCCGAATGCTGATCGGCATATCGTATCCTCACATGAATATGGGTATCTTTCCATTCACGCGAATCCGGCGTCAGTTGAATCGTCGGTGGTTCCAAATCAATATAAGATATTGCGGATACTGGATCACTTCGATTCCCAGCTGCATCTACAGCTTGAGCAGTCAATTTTACGATACCCGAACCATTTAATATTCCAGACGAACCAGACACATAGGTGCCAGAACCCAATTGATATTCATAATGTACTGCTGTAGTATCCGTCGCACCCGATAGAGTAAACTGCACTGGCTTATTGGTATATCCGGTAGGTATCGTCACCTCGGAAAACGTAACTTTCGGAGGCGTTGGCTTGGTTCGATCAATCATGACCGATTGAGTCACGATTGGACTAGACACGTCGAGATTATTGATCGTCCGCGCTGATAATTCGTAAATCCCTTCTGCATTTAATGTAAAAGTACCCTTGTAGGTCAACCACTCCCCTGATGGAATCAAGCGATACTGTGTCATCTTAATTCCATTTGTAAGGTCACTTCCTGAATCAATGGTAATATTCACATCATGGTTCGTTGGGCCTGTTTCACTAGCCCGGATGACAGGAGCAGTCGGTCCCTTTTTATCAATGGTGACTTCTTTGCTTACTTCTTGGCTCACATTACCGACGCCGTCAATGGAGCGTGCATGTACCGTGCTTTTGCCATCTTTATTCACATGAAACACTCCATCATAGTCCTGCCAATCTTGATTCACAACGCCCGTCAAACGAAATTGAGTATGGGCTAGTCCAGAATAATCGTCTGTTCCCGGTTGTAATGAAATCGTATAGTCATTACTGTTTCCCGTTGCGTTTAGGATGGGTGGAGTTGGTGGCATCTTGTCTATTCGGACATTCCCGGAAGAAAGACCACTATACTGGTTATTCACGTCTACTGTCCGGGCATAGATCGTATTTACACCGTGATCATATACAGTAAAGGGACCTGTGTATGGCTGGAATGCTCCTCCATTCAGGCTATATTCATAGTATTTTAGCCCTTCAGGAGCCACGTCCCCATTTATCCACACGGTTACAGGTTCTTTGGTCCATTCTGTGACAGCCTGGCCCTCAGCGCCTGCATGAATCTGCGGTGGTTTAGGCATGAAATCCGATTTGGGAATAACACGGATTCCAAACTTGGATATTTCATTGCTTGTCTGTTGGTTAGTTCCCATCGCTCTGAAATATCGAACATCCCTTAATGTAATAGAGTCGGTGATATCTATCCATTTTCCCTGGTAAAATCTATCGGCATAGAATTTCGTTACATTAGTCCATGTGTATAAGTTCGTTCCGTTAGGCCTCCAACTGTCGCCTGCTGCGTTATTAGATGTATATATATCAGTATGATACGACCCTTCAATGTAAACAAAAATTCTATAATCAGAAGTCTTAATAGATCTTCCAATATCAATAAAACGATTTGTCGGCTGCGTAGTACCATCACATTTATACCTGGCCGAACCCATGCCAGTGTATACTTCCGTTGCTCCTATCCCACTTCCTGACCAAGAGCCCCAACTGTCGCCTCCACCCGGCAAATTGTTTTGGCAAAAAGGTCCTCCCATGATCTCCTGAGTAGCAGCTGATACCCTTTCCGGAAATATGGGAATTATCGTTAATAGTAGGACTACAGCCAAAAATCCGTACACCCACTTCCTATACTTCCTTACCTTTCGCTTATTTTTTCGATACATACACTTCTCCTTACTTTATTTTATTTTCAAAGAGTTTTACAAACTCGCTTCGGATAAAATAGAAAAAGCACCTCAAACGAAGGCGTTAATGCCTAAGTTTGAGGTGCTTCCTCTATATCACGAGTATGTTTTGAAGCTATTATACTTCGTTCCGAGCAAGTTGTAAACAGAACTGACAAATTATTTGAAAGTGTTAATGGACCTGAACGCCTAAGTTCCGAAAAAATCCTCGCATATTCTGCATGTAAGAATCCTGAGTAGCGGAAGATTCCTTAAGAAGATTTTGCATACTGTTCATAAAAGCAGAAGCTGATGTCGTATCCGCTTTGTCAAACCGATTGTTTAGCGGTGTGTTATTGAGCAACTCTGCGTTCTGTCCCGTACGTTCCTTGTATTTCTCAATCCAATCGGGATGTTGAGGAACCTTTTGCGCAAAATTTAACAGTTGGCTCAGCCCATTTCCTCCACCTTTAATATCATTCATGTACGCAGTATATTTTTGAGGATCAACCTGCTTCATCACTTCCGACAGCTTGACATAATCCTCAGGAGCACCTGACGGACGATCTATTGGAGTCGTGTAGCTAATATCTCCGGTCTCTGGATCAGTGGATCGTGTCAAAGCAATACTAGCAATCTGGTTCATGGTTTCCAGAAACTCTTTGGCCTTGTCGCCTTCCATGTAATGATCGGCAATATACTTGGATTGAGTAACTCCCATCTCCAGCAGCACAGCTCGTTGACTCTCATCCGTTACTGTTCCGTCGACGATAAAATTAGATTCAATCATACTGTACACTGCATTAGACACTTCTTCTGGCTGACCTTCCAAAACCCGGTTTAATGAATCATTGATCTGTGTTGTACCGAAATACTTGGCAGCCTGTGATACAATAGCTCCTTCCGCCAACTGTCTACCGGCTTCACTAATCTCCACGGAGTCTTGAACTACCACTCTGGAGACCTGTTCTTCATGAAGCTGGGGTGGTGGAGCTTGCTTGCTTGTCGGATTGATCCGTAAGCTACTTGCATTAAGAATCGCTTGCTGTGCTCTAAGAGGTCCAAAATTCATTCTATTTCCTCCTGTCATGTTTGTAACAGGCAATCTAAGGCGTATGTATAGTGTAATGTGACCCTGTTTCTATATATATCGGACAAAGCATATATGGAATGAACATATGCTTTGTCCTAAAATTGAACAAATATTGAAACGAACTACTTTTGTTTCAGATATAAAATATTCAAGCAACAAGTTACCTTAAGTGTTAGCTTAATAACCCGTCCATCAGCCGCCATAAATACTATAGGCAAAGTGATATACAATATCTGTGTCTATAATCGAAGTACCTGACACCTGAACGGCTACCCCTGATAGATCATAGTAGTGTGTAAAACTGATGGCTCCAGACAGGTATTCCGCTATACTTCCAGTGGAAGATGGCAGGGAAAGAGTCACACTAAAGGCTCCATTCTGGTCCGTATAAGCTGTGCCTGTACGAGTACGATTTCCGCTGCTTTCAGTCCAGTTCTGATTCAACCAAGTCACATCAACAGGCGCATTTGCCACTGGATAACCATCAGTTGTCTTAACTACCCCCTTCACGGTAAGGTTGCTGCGTTGATTAACCCGATAATGACGACCATATGAGTAGTTCGGATAATCATTAGGACCATTAACAGAATCATAGCCGGTAATTTCAATTTTGCCAGCCCGAAGCACTGGCTTCAGTGTAAGTGTGTATAAATGATTGGGTGAATACTGATTGGGTGTGTACACTCGCACATAGTAGGTTCCTGTATTTAAGCTGACATTATGGTTCGTTTGCGGCAAAAGCGCCATTTGGTTTCCTGTAAGAGCTCCGTAGACTTCCGCTTTGTAGCCATAACCGTCCGAAACACTATCAAGCTTTACGTTCAAAGCATCATAATTGCGGCTGGCAGGGATCGTAACTTGGTACCAGTCATTATCAATGCCTGAATGAATGGAGCGTGAATTAAGCGATGAACCGCCCGTACTAAAGGTAAAGTTATAGGCATGGAAAGCACTCTCATCTGGTTCATATGCATCGTAGCTGGAGCTTGTATCGACCGTTAGATAGAAAGGATCATTGATGCTGGAACCCTTTTTGGCATGAACAGCAATCGCATATGCCTTTTCATATCCGGTAGCGTTACGGGTTCCTACGTTCTCAGGAAGTGAGGCAGCCCCCTGTTCATAATTGTTAAAATAAGTACCATAGGTGGATGCGTCAATGGCATTAGGATTAATGTCACCTGTCGTCATATCAAACTCATATAAGTATAAGTCATAGTCAAGCTGGGCTGAAAATGGACCATCCAACTGGGACTGCAACAATTCACCAGGCTGCAAATAGATCGGATATAAAAATTGTGTGCCTCCCTCTTGCGTAATCGTACCGGAATACGTAGCAGAGGAAACTGTGGCTGATGCAGCCATTGGGTTTGCCTTCAGCGAAGAAATGGGTTCCCTTTTCAATGATGTTGTCTCTGGTGTCTTGAAGTTGAGATTTTCTTGCATGACATAAACCGAAGACGTAACGTTGTCTGGCTTGTCTGCTCGCGTTAAACGCTTAATCACGTCTTCATTTCCAGTTGTTAGCTGAATATCGGATTCCACTTTAATCGCTTGATCCGATGTAGCCTCCGTACTTTCACTCGCATTCGCAGTCATTCCGAAAGCAAACAGGAGCATCATGCTTAACATAACTGCAATAGCCTTTTTGAACCTCTTCATACTGAAATCCCCTCTCAAATGGTTTAAGGAATTCCCGCTATCCCCGGATAAACCAGGGTGATTTCTAGGCTGTATGGCTCTATCATAAATCATCTTTGGTTCTATTGGAATATATTATGCAAAACAATTTCTATTTGTAATCTATGAAAACAAGACCATTTTCTTATTCTTGGTGAATAAACATGAAAAGTCGCTCTTTCAGAAATGGAAAGCCTCAGCTAACCATTCAAAAAAAGCGACTCTCATGAATCAAAACTACATTAAAGCATATCTTAATTTCGCAAGCTATAAGCAAACAGATAAACAATGTCCGTCGCACTAATCGAAGTTCCATCGACCTGAGCGGCAACTCCTGTAAGATCATAGTAGTGTGTGGAACCAATTTCACTTATATAATCTACATTTTTTCCTGTCGATTGTGGAAGAGAAAGGGTCACACTGAATTTACCGCTATCATCGGTGTACGTAGAAGCCGTTCTCGTACGGTTACCGCTGCTCTCGGTCCAGTTCTTATCCAGCCATACGACCGTGACAGGAGCATTGGGAACCAGTTGACCATCTGTTGTTTTCACAACACCGTTCACGATCAGACTGCTGCCTCCGTTAATACGATAATGACGACCGTAAGAATATGTCGGATAATCATAATAGCCATTGGAGTTATAGCCGGTAATTTCAATTTTGCCAGCTCGAAGCACTGGTTTAATCGATAGTGTATACAAATGGTCGGCTGAATACTGACTTGTGCTGTACACTCGTACATAGTAGATCCCTGTGTTTAGGGTAACATTATGATTGGTTTGCGGTAGAAGCACCATTTGATTGCCAGTAAGAGCTGCATATACTTCCGCTTTGTACCCATAGCTTTCCGAAGTGCTGTCCAGCTTCACATTTAATGCATCATAATTACGACTGGCCGGCACTGTAACTTGATACCAATCGTTGTCTTTAGCGGAATGGATGGTGCGGAAGTTAATCGAGGAGCCTTTGTCGTTAACCGTAAAATTATAAGCATGAAAGGCACTGTCATCGGGCTCATAGGCATCATAGTTGGAGCTTACAGCTACAGTTAAATAGAAAAGGTCATTGATGCTAGCCCCCTTCTTGGCATGAACCGCAAGCGCGTAAGCCTTTTCAGCTCCGATCGAGTTGCGAGCTCCTACGTTTTCAGGAAGAGAAGCAGCTCCTTGCTCATAATTGTTAACATAATTCCCGTAGTTGGAAACATCTATTGGATTGGAATTAATATCGCCTGTCGCCATATCAAACTCATACAGGTATAAGTCATAGTCAAGCTGGGCTGAAAATGGACCATCCAACTGAGCCTGTAACAATTCACCCGGCTGCAAATAGATCGGATATAAAAACTGTGTGCCTCCCTCTTCTGTAATCGTACCGGAATATGTAGCAGTGGACGCTGTCGCTACGGTCGCTGCGGCTTTAGATGATACTGAGTTTGCACTGGCTTTGAGCGAAGGGGTAACTCTCTTTTTCAATACAGATTTCTGTGGTGTCGCCAAGTTAATATTTTCTGTAATGGTGTACACCGAATCTGTGATACTGGCAGGCTTGTCCGCGCGTGTTAATTGTTCAATAACACTTTCCTTATCAGTTGTTAGCTGCACATTGGAAACTGCTTGAATCGTTTGATCCGTCTTCACCTCTGGGCTTGCACTCGCGTTCGCCGTCATACCGAATGAAAGCAGGAGCATTGAGCTTAGTGTAACTGAAACCACCTTTTTAAATCTTTGCATACTGAAATCTCCTCTCAAATGTATTAAAAAAAATCAACCATTCTCCAAATATATACAGGGAAATTCTAGGATGTCCTTTTCTATCATAAAGTAATTCTGGTTCAAATGGAATATACTTCTTAAAACATTCTTATTTGTAATTCCATGTGAATAGGTTTAGGTTAATCAACTTAATTTTGACACTATTTTACCATAAAAATCCTACCATTCTCTTATTTATACGATATAATCAAATAATATGGATAGTTCTTTAAGACTATTAAATAAATCGAATTACCCATAACATACATAAAAAAGGGGAATACAGATGAAAAAACTTAGCGTGTTTATGTTAGTATTATGTTGCTTCTCCATTTTGGCAGCCTGCTCTACCGATCCGATAAAAAAAGATTTAATCACGTATGTAAATGATGGAATGCTTCCTTTGGCACAAGATGAAAAAGCAGTTACTGATAAGTATGAAGCTGTGACTGGAGATAACTTTACAGATGATGTTACACTATATAATGCTTTAAAAGACGATATCATCCCGGAATACACCAAATTTGTTGATAAGTTAGAAGCTGTAAAGACGGAAACTCCTGAGGTAAGAGCCGTCCACGAAACCTACATCAAGGCCGCCAGTACTCAAAAGGAAGCCTTCATTAAGATGCTCGATGCGTTGGATAAACAGGATCTGAACTTAGTCAATGAAAGTAACACCAAGCTCAGCGAAGGTAGAAAGCTATTCAGAGATTTTGGTGAACAAGTCAACACACTTGCTAAAGAGCATGATGTGGAGATGAATAAGAAATAAATAAAAAACTCCCTTTATGGGAGTTTTTTTATACTTCAGGATTTTGCAAAATCCTCACTTATGAATATTCGAAGCAAATTACCGCTTTACTTAATTCTTGGTCGTAAAATAAATAGACGGTATCCGCCCCACACGCTTGAAAATAATACCCGGTAATGGAACCGATATAGGCAAAAGTCTCACCATTGGGACATTTAGGCACATGAAGCAGATTGGTTTGCTCGAACTGGAGCATCTCTTCCAGAGATTCGTCATATTCCTTGATATAACTCTGAGCCTTGTCAGACTGAAAAGCGATATCATCCAAAATTCCGTTAACTTCAGGGAAATTCAGCCCCCAACCGCTGGTTTGCTTTTCCTCAAAATCACGGGTGAGCTCTTCCACAGACTTTTGGGCCTCCCCAAAGGAGGAATATGGATAAATTTTATTGTTTTCCAGGAAAAATGCTTTGCGAGCTTGGTAGTCTTGTTCATTAGCCATGTACACCTGTTCCAGTCCGTCCAACGCCATAACTTCTCTCTTCATACGTAGGTACGCTTTATCCCCAGTAGATTTCAGCGCTTCATAGGTAGCTTCCAATTGCTCTTTCCGATGAAGACTAAAATAATTCCAGTCTGCTTCGAATTTGTATTTGCCGTCAATTACATCGAAACCCAGCATATCTTCCTTGGTATATGAGGTATGAAATTGCTGAGTATTTTCACCCACACAGCCTTCGTGGATTTCTTTTACGGAAACAAAATGAAGCCACTCATTCTGTTCTGGAAATAAGAACTGGAGATTAATTGAGCAGATTGGCAGAAAGTGCTTGCGGTGATGTTCAAGATTACCAATAAATACGTCCTCATATGCTGGAAACCGTTTGATAAATCTCTCTGGTATGTTCATGGATGCTCCCCCTAAATTGTACGATTCTAGGTTCTATGGTTGCTTTTCGATCCGAAACGTCCCTTCACTGGAAATCACGCTGTAAATTTCATCAAATCCTTCTTCGTAACTTGGGACCTCTAGTTTACTCATTACACTTTTAATACCGATTTCAGGAATATACTCTTTGCCTGTGCGCTGCTCATTACGCTTAATAGATTCTGCAAAATCGGGCTCAAAATAGTAGCCAATAATTTTAAACCCCTTATTTTTACAAGCATCGATATATTTCTTCCGTTCTATAACAGTGGCATTTGTATTGTCTACAACAAAGCGCTGCATTGTTTCAATGGAGGCTTGCAGATAAATATTTTCCCTATTCCGTGTTTTAAGCATATCAAGATTTATTCGCATATGTGTTTTGAAGAAATGTTCTTTATAAAATGTCGACTTGCCCGAAGCCTGAATTCCTATAAAAATGACACACTCCAAATCTACACATCCTTGTCCAAGTATACATATTGGTTAATATAATCTCTATTCTGTGAAAAAATCGGTGTCTCATGATCAACATCCCACTTGCTTCTGACGGCTTCGCCTTTGTTGTACTGTTGTTTGGTAATGCAAATTCCCCGCTTTTGCCAGACTGGAATATCGTTCCAGTTTAGCCCTTTTTCCACAAAAAGCTTGTCTTGTAGCTGATTTCCGTTCAATCCTTCTAATTCTGAATGCCTGAAATGGGCTTGAGCCACCATAGAAATGCTGTTTTTAGTAGCATCTTGCTGTCTCCATAGAAAGTAGTTTGTAACCTCATCCTGGGGCAAGACCCATGCTCTCGCATCAAAAGTGGCTAAAGGCTGACCTGGGTAAACCTTTTGGATCTCCTCATTAAATTTGGCTGTAGCCAGAGAAGCAGATATGGACACCATCTTTTGAAGATTATTTTCAAACCAGGATTGCGTCGTTAATTTGTCATAATTCGTAAGAAGCAGTGAAATTTCATCGCTCTGATGATACACCAGTTTACATCCCATAATGTTATAGGCCAAATATTTACACGTCTCCCATAATGCAAAAATTAGTTTCTCATCAAAAGGTTTCGTCATCCCACGTGTAAAGGTATGAAAATGCGCACCATCAATTCTGATGATTACAGGTAAACGGCGTGGTAGGCTTAATCTATAGGCATTTTCATATTCCTTCATCCTATTTCCAAAATCATTTTTTTTCATAAACTATGTAGGTTCCTTTCATGATCCGTGATTTGCGCATAGAGTAAAACAATGTCTATCTTCCCCAATTGACATATATAAAAATTGTAACAAATTGGCTGATACATCGCTAGGAATTAAGAAAGACAAAAAAAACTTAGCAGATGGATTTGCAGAGTCTTTCATTTTTTCTTGGTATCTATTCTCCAAATGTTAGGCTATAATAATTTCAGATTTTACTTTATTCCGATATGAAAAGGATGATATATATGAGCCAAAATCCATCTTCCATTCCGCGTCCGTTAGTCAGGGCTAATCAATGGGTAATTGTTTTATCTGTAGTTTTCACTTGGATCACAGGGGGATATGGGGTGCTAGTTATTCCTCTTATTGCGGGGTTACTCGGCGTCCTTTTTAACTTCAATCCGGTAATGCGGATAGCCAAGCTTTTCTTGAAGAAAAGCCCCTCCTCGTATGTGCAGGAGGACCGAGAGCAGCAAAGGTTTAATCAGCTTCTTGCCGTCTTTTTTCTGTTGGTCGCTTGGGTAGGATTTATGCTCCAGTGGAGTATTGTCGCTTATGTATTCTCGGCCATGGTCCTGGTGGCGGCCTTGGTGGCTATCCTTGGTTTTTGCATAGGATGTTTTATTCTCTACCAATGGTCCCAATATCAATATCGAAGAAGAAAAAACGTGTAAACAGAAACAGCTCTCTTTTCATTCCATTCCATTAGGACATCGTTAATTAAATCGAAGGTGCAGCCGAACTCTCCGACAATATGGATGCTACGTCGGTTCCACCTTCTTTTTATTTTGCAGCAATATTATCTTCAAATACAAAAACGGATATGGCTATATCTTCCTCCACTTTAATATCTGAAAAGAGGTGCAGCAGCCGGGAATCCATGTAATCCTCCAGTTCTTTATTGAAGTGTGTGGGATATATTTTTTGAACCATTTTGGTTCGGGCTGCATGCACCATCTCTTTCCCGGATTCTTCTTGTGCTAGAAACTTTTCAGATGGGGTTAAATTTCCATACAGCATCGTGATAGCCATATTATCTACAAAGGTCGTATGTATGCGTTCCGGGCCTTTCCCAAACAGCTCTTTACGTACTTTTCGAATAATTTCGTTAAAACCTGTTTCCCTTCTCATATCGCACCGCTCTCCTAAAATCTACTAAAATCCCTATTACTATTTCCATCATAACCGATTCCTATCATATAAAACAGAGACTAGCGAAAGTGATTTTTGGAACATGATTTTATCTGCAATTATAAGCGTTCATTAATTTTGATTAACATTTCCTCTAAAATTCGCTTCTCCTCTTCGGTCAGGGCTTGAACAATTTCGTCCTCCACCTTTTGGAAAGAGTCACTAAAAGCTTCAATCAATTCAATGGCTTTTGGTAAAACATAAATATTTTTTTGCCGTTCATTATTGGCCGGGATTTTGCGCTCGATGAATCCTTTTTGCTCAAGACCTTGAAGTATGCTTGTAATGCTGGCTCCGCGCAGATGAAACCGATCGGCAAGATCCTTCTGAATTAAATCATTTTCTTGATTCTCGTAGATATATTTAATCATTTTTCCTTGTTGAGCATTTAATCCCAACTCTTTTATGCTCTCGTCCGCTCTTTTCTTTAACTTAAGACCAATAATCTGAAACAAATCCAGATAAACCGTATCCTTTTGGGTTTTCATAATCATATCTCCTCAAATTATTAGAAGTCTAATTGTCAGTAAATAAACTATATAAATCTCTAAACTGTTTGTCAAATGAAAATTAGTTTATTGACAGTTATAAAACTAATAGTTAGAATTCTAAGTGTTTAAGATTGAACACTAAGGAGGAACGACATGAAGAATGTAACTCAAAGCTCTACGGTAGAAAAAGTTACAGCGATTACGAATGTACGTATTTTCGATGGTGAAAAAGTTATTGAGCCCAGAAATGTTGTCATCCATGGGGAAACCATTATTTCGGTAGGCGGAGACCTTCCGACACATGCAACGATCATCGATGGGGAAAATGCGACATTATTGCCCGGCCTGATTGATGCGCATGTCCACACTTCAATCGGTGGGTTACGAGATGCTTTAAAATTCGGCGTCACGACAGAACTCGAAATGAACGGCAGTTTTACAGAAAGAGGGCGCAAGATCCAGTTGAAAAACGTGAATGACGTCGCCGAAGTCCGTTCTGCCGGCACAGCGATCACTGCTCCAGGTGGTCATCCAGATGAATTATTGCAGGATGAGGATGAAATTCCGGAGTTCGTATTAAAGGAATTGGAGAAGTTACCTAAGGAAGACCGGGAAGCTATGCTAGCCGCCTACGCTCACGATCACGAAGAGGTGCCCCAAGTGACGACAGTGGAAGAAGCGATCAAACATGTGCATACCCAGGTGGAGAGTGGCGCCGACTATATTAAAATCATGATTGAAGAAGGGACGGTCTTGGGTGCCCCTGGACTACCTATTTTAAGCGACGAGATTTTAAAAGCAGCCGTGGCAGAAGCCCATAAATTCGATAAAATTGTCATAGCCCACGTCTTGACGGCTGATTCTTCGCAAACCGCCATCGATATGGGAGTCGACGGATTGGGTCACTTATTTCTCGACAGGCCCGAATGCACATCCGAGTTGGTGAAATCCATAGCGGATTCAGGTGCATTTGTTATACCGTGCTTAGTATTGAACTCATCCATTCTGGGGAATCCGGCATCAGAATTGGCGAATGATCCACGTGTTTATTCCAAATTAAGTCCGGAATGGATCGATATGTTGAACTCAAGCTTCCATACTTTCCCGCAAGGCAATTTGGAGAATAGCTTTAAAAATGTGATGGATCTTCACCGTGCCGGTGTGGATATTCTGGTCGGGACGGATGTCGCCCCCGTTCCTGTTCCCAATCTTGGCGGCCTTGCTCATGGAGCCAGCGTTCATCATGAAATGCAATTGCTGGTTGAGGCCGGATTTACTCCCATAGAAGCGCTTCAGTCGGCTACTGCGAAACCGGCCCGTTGCTTTGGGCTTTACGATCGCGGCTGTATTACCGAAGGTGCGCTCGCTGACCTTATACTAGTAAACGGTGATCCGACAACCAACATCTCGGATACCTTGTCGATCAAGTCCGTATGGTTCAAAGGTGTACAACAACTATGTTAATCAGAGCCTCTCGAACAGAAACAACCATCTAATCTCATTTGTACGACTTCCATTTTTACTTTCCGAGGATAGCTTAATCTTGTTGCCAACGCAAAAACACCTCCAAAGTTTATCCTCATATCTTACGACATGGGGATTCTCTTTGAAGGTGTTTTAATTGCAAGGAACATTGTAAAAACGTACAAGCAGCGGCCCCACATAGTTTCGCTATGCACTAGTCATAAAATATAAGGCTTACTCGTAGGCACCGATGTTCACCGCGGCTCCCTGTACTCTGGGCTTCCCGTCAATATCCAGTGTTCCAATGATGGCACGGTCCGTGTTTCCGGCATCGATCGCCGGTGACGAAGACTGCAAATGGAAGTCGCTGTTCGCGGCATTCACGAATTTAGGATCGGCAAACAGAGAATGCGTATCGTTGCCGGTCCCCGATTTGTACGCGGAGAATCCCGTATACTCTTTATTTTTCCAGATCCAGTTAGCTTCCGAACTGCCGCTCGGAGCAAAGTATAAGTTATAATCCACAACATTGCCGGAATTTTTGGTGTATCCATTGGAGATCAGCATATCTGTGGAGCTAGCCACGAAAATATTGTTTTTGATCACGTTGTTTCGCGTATCGTACTGAACCAAAAGTTGGCCGCTTCCGTCGTCAAACGTATCGTTCTTGTATAGCGTATTGTTCACGATCTTGCAATTTACCGTTGAGCCGCGCTCCTCATTGTATCCCCCCATGGCAATGCCAGTCAGCCGGTTGGTATATATCACGTTGCTGCGAACCGTAATATTGCTGGTGGCTTTGCCGGCATGCTCGGAGGCCATTTCGACGCCGATGTCGTTGTTGTAACTGTAGTTCTGCTCGATAATGCTGTCCTTGCCTCCATCTACATAAATACCGCCGGCCGAGTTGTCATCGCTCTTGTAAGATGGGTTATTTTGAACAGAATTATTATACACCCGGTTGCTCTTCACCAGCCCGTTTCGCGCCTGATCGTAAGCAGTATTCGGCGCAGTTCCCTCAAAGCCGATCAGATCAATCCCGATGTTGTCATTATCGTGAATGAGGTTGTCGGTCACCGCAAAGCCGTCCACGTTGCCGTTTAAAACGAGCGATTCGCTGGAGCCCAGCACGAGATTGTACAGCTCATTACCGCTGATCGTAAGGTCGTGAATCGAAGCCGGAGCTTTCGTGCCATAAACAGCGATACCGTGAGCGTCCCGGCCCAGCCGATCTTTGCCGGTCGGGGTGACCGTGTTTTTGATGTCATGGATTTTGTTGTTGGACAAATTAATGAAGCCGCCCGAACCGTGGACATAAATACCTACGGGCACCGTGTTCTTGGAAGCAGTGGTAAAATTACGGATTTCAAACCCCTGAACGGTAACGTGATTGACATCGGCCAGTTCGATCAGCCCTTCGTTCCCGCTGACCGAAAGTCCAGTGCCGTCAATGATGGCGGTCTCCGTCCCATAGTTGGTAAACACAATGGAACCCTGCGAAGCGGAGCCAGAGCGGGTGATCTTCAGTTTCTGCTTGTACACACCGCCCCGGACGTAAACCGTGCTGCCCGCAGGAACCACGTCGGCCGCGTGCTGCAGCGTCTTCCACGGCGCGTCGCTCGTTCCTGCGTTGGAGTCGCTGCCGCTCGTGGACACATAATATTCTGTATCGGCCGCGGAGGCGGCGGGAAGCTCCACATTTCCTACCGCCAGACCAAGCCCGAAAACCATGGCTAAACCTACCAGAAACATTTGCCCGAATTTCTTCATGGTTCCCCATCTCCCTTTGCTTATTTTTTTGTAAATTATACCACAAAAATTCACCGAATCTGTTACGCCTGCAAACGGAGTACCGCCTCGACCTTCCGCGAGTCTCCAGTACCTCGAATGCCAAGAGTTGGAGAGTGAATGAAGAAGTCTAAGAGTTTTATTTTCTCAAGACAAATAAAACACAGCCTACCCTATCGGCAGACTGCGCATGTTCTTACTCCAAAAGAGCTAATCCTTTACCAGTCGATTTGAAAGCATCAACATGATAAAAGAGAATAAAATGATGACAGCTACCCAGCTCCAAGAGAGTGTCATATTTCCGACCTCGGACGCGGTGTAAATCGCTGTAGGCAGGGTTTGGGTCTGTTCAGGAATATTACCTGCAAGCATCAGCGTAGCGCCAAATTCCCCTAACCCTCGGGCAAATCCGAGAATGTATCCTGAAATGAGCGGTCGGTAGGCAAGGGGCATCGTAATGTGGCGAAACACTTGCCATTCGTTGGCACCTTGCGCACGTGCAGCCTGCTCTACCTCAGGGTCTACAGCTTCAAAACCTGCTTTAATGGTACGGTAAGCCAGTGGAAAAGCAACAACTACGGCCGCCACCACTGCAGCTCCCCATGTAAATACAATCGTCTGCTGGAACAGGCTTTCGAAGGCTGTGCCGATCCAGCTTTTCCTTCCCAGCAAGATGAGCAAAATAAAGCCGACAACAGTGGGAGGCAAAACGAGCGGAAGAAGTAGGACGGTCTCGATCACGCTGGTTCCCCTCCGCGGCGTGCAGTTCGCCATCATCCGCGCTACCACAGTAGCTAATAAAAAGACGATGATGCTGGCGACGACAGCAACTTTAACAGATACGATAACCGGAGGAAGAAAAGCTGACCAATCCAACGGAACCCCCTCCTTTATCTGTGAATTCTATTTTCCCGTCATTTCTGTAGGGGCTGAAAATCCATCTTTACTGAACACACTCATAGCTTCATCTGTCCGTAGAAAATTAAGAAACTCGCCTGCTTCCTGGCTGTGTTTGGTTGCTTTTACAATGCCTTCAGGATACAGGATGGGTGCATGCAATTCCTCAGGCACTTCCAGTGCTATGACCGTTTTATCAGATGATTTGGCATCCGTCAGATAGACGAGTCCTGCATCGGCGTTGCCTGTTTCAACATAATTTAATACCTGTCTTACGTCCTTGGCGAATACCATCTTAGGTTCCAGCTTGTCCCATAGTCCAGCCTTCGTTAACGATTCTTTGGAATACTGTCCGGCGGGAACGGTAGTAGGCTCCCCAACAGCCACTTTCAGGTAAGAAGGACCCATCAAGTCATTGAGCGTAATGCTTTTGTTATCTGTGCTTTTCGCCTTATCTTGCGGAACAACCACAACCAGTTTATTTTGAAGCAACACGTTATCCTTTTCCACCAATGAAGCATCCGTTAATGCCTTCATTTGCTTCATGCCCGCCGAAATAAATACGTCAGCGGGTGCGCCTTGTTCAATTTGTTTTTGTAATGTACCAGATGAAGCGTAGTTAAAGGTAAGTTTGATATCTGGGTGCTGTTTCTCATACTGGTCCTTGAGCGTATTCAGACTATCTTGAAGACTTGCAGCGGCAGATACGACTAGTTCTGTCTTAGGTGCGGACTGTGCCGACTGTACAGCAGCCGGAGACGAGCACCCCGCCAGAACCCATGCCAACAATCCAACGAACGTGAATATGTACCCAAATTTCTTTTTCAATTTGTTCTTCCCCTATCCTATAAATTCCAAAATGAGATGACGAAAATGTGATAGCGAAAATAAGAAAACATTGTACATCTCATAACGGGTCGAATCTATTGGGTCAACCCAAATATTTGTGATAAATCGATCTCGCCTCAGCGATGTCCTTCGTCCCATGAATTAAGACGCGTCCATCCTGAAAAAGAACGATTCGATGCGTTCCGATAACAACGGATACCAGGTATGGATTATGCTCCACCTTGCCCCCCTGACGGGATAACAAACGTGCCGCTTCATTCAGATCACGTACAGTACCCGGGGCCGGGCGGATTTGAACCGTATCTCGTCCGCACAAGACAGCCGTTTTAGCCTGATGCTCCGATTGTAAAAAAGGATACACAGGGTACTCACCACATGTTGGACAATCAGCTTTCTTCATGGCGCTGATTTGGATCGCCTGATGCTGATTGTTCCACAGATCGAAGGAAATCAGCTTACCCTGTAAGGCTGATTCGTTCCCGGTGAGCAGCTTCAATGCCTCGGCGCTTTGATAAGCCGCCACCATCTGTACAGCCGGGCTAATCACACCGACCGTATCACAGGTCGCACCGCCGAGCGGTACGGTTCCGAGCAGGCAATGCAGGCACGGTGTCTGCCCTGGCACGATGGTAAAGGTTGTCCCATAGCTGCCCACACACGCCCCGTAAATCCAAGGGATTCGATGCTTGACCGCATAATCGTTCATAAGCAGACGTGTATCGAAATTGTCGGTGGCATCTACGATGAGATCCACCCCTGCTGCGATATCGTCGATTTCATCTAGCGAGACGTCCCGGACTAGCGCACGAATGTCCACGTCCGAATTGATTTGCTGCAATCGCTTCTGCGCGGCCACTGCCTTGGGGATCTGATCACGGGCATCCGCTTCGTCATAGAGCTGTTGGCGCTGCAAATTGCTCCAATCTACATAATCGCGGTCTACCAACGTCAGCCGTCCGATGCCCGCTCGCACCAGCATGTCAGCATTGGCAGTGCCCAGTGCGCCGGCCCCCACCATCAGCACGTGCTTACTACGGATATTTTGCTGGCCTGTCGGTCCAATTTTCGAGAATAATTCCTGTCTAGAATAACGGGCATGAGACGCATGCGCATGTGCTTGTGCAGCAACTTCTATTTTCTGGATTTTGTCCATTTCTGACATCGTTGGTTTACCCTCCATACTTATCCATTGATAGCTACAAGTTGATCAGACAAGCTAAAAGCTCAGATGTCCTCGTCCTTATTCGAAAGCTTTGGGGTATTTTGAGGATTCCAGCCACCCAGCTGATGCCCCTTCCATTCTGAGCCGTCCTCCCACACTTCCTTTTTCCAAATCGGTACGATTTGCTTTAACTGTTCAATGGCATGGCGGCTGGCTTCGTAGCAAGTATCGCGGTGTGCAGCAGAGACAGCAATCACCACACTCGTCTCTCCAATTCTGACCGTGCCAAGCCGATGTGTAATCGCAGTACGTGTAGAAGGCCAACGCTCTGCAATTTCGTCACCAATCTGCTTCATCGTGTTCATGGCCATCGGGACATACGCCTCATATTCAAGCAGCACCGTTCGCTGACCTTGCGTGAATTCCCGAGTCGTACCATTAAAGGTCAGCGAGGCGCCATGAGAAGGGTCGAGCACCTTTGAGGTTACTTCATCGGCATCAATCGGGTCGTACGTAATGGCAAATAAACCACATTTTGAAACGACCGTCTCCATCCCGGGTGCTGACTGATGAAGAGCAATTGCATCTGATGGAAGCACAAGTTCATCTGGAGAAGCCAGCTTTTTATGATGGGTAAAAAAAGAACCTGGCAGTTGTGAAGTCACTTCCGGGTACAGCTCATTCAGCCTTTTTCGAATGTCTGCCATGGTCACCGTTTCATGTGAAAGTTCTACCGTGATCACATCACCAAGTTGCTCCGCCATACCTGCGAATAGCTGAATACGGTATTGCATATGATCTGCCCCCTTGCACCTATTCTATCGAATTCATCTATCTATATAATAGAATTTACCCTCCTGAAACCGGAGGAATAATCGCAATCTCATCATGTATACTCACGAGGTCCTCAGAAGCGGCGTAGACTTGATTTCTGGCAACAAAAGAACCCTGCAACTGAGCTGCCGATTCAGGGAAACACTCGGATAGCAAGTCTTTTAATGCGGCAACGGTCATCGTTTCTTGCTCAGTAGGCACCATAATTATAGGCCCTCCCATCTGTTCCGCAAGTCCGGCAAATACTTGAATATGATAGTTCATTTAACATGCCCTCCTTTTCAGTACAGTGAATGTCCACCACATATGTACCAAGAAAAACCAACATGAATGAATACCCCGAAAGGTTTTATTCCATGCTGGTTAACTATGACGGTGTACATTGTAGATTTTTATATTATATTTTAGATTCGACCAGTTCATCAATCCGTTCAGTATGCGTATACACATTCAGAGAACGACTGCGTATAAAGCCGACGGTCGTAATCCCCAGATCCTCAGCCAACTCAAGTGCAAGCTCTGTAGGAGCTGACTTGGACAAAACAACTTCACAGCCAATCTTCGCAACCTTCAACAAAATTTCAGACGAAATGCGTCCGCTGAATACTATGATTTTGTCTTGTAATACAATATCATGTTTTAAGCAATGTCCATAGATTTTATCCAGCGCATTGTGTCGGCCGATATCTATTCTGGACAGGATCATCCCGTCTTTATCGCACAACGCTGCATTATGAACACCACCGGTCTGTTGGAACGTAAGTGCCGAGCTTTGCATTAAATTCATCAAGCGGAAGCAATCGTCAAAGGACAGCGTAACATGGGTGTCATTCATTCTTTTTGCCACTTTGGCATCATTCATAAAATAAAAGCCCTGTCTACTTTTTCCGCAGCAGGAGGTAATGTACCGTTTGGAATGAAAGTTTTGATAAAACTCATTCATTCGACGGGTTTTAATATGAACAAAACCTTCTTTTTCCTGAACCCAAATATCTTCGATATCATCGTACCGTTGAATGACGCCTTCAGAGGCCAAAAAACCTACCGCCATATCCTCCACATACTCCGGTGTACAAACCATGGTAGCAAATTCCTGCTGATTGATTTTGATGGTCACCGGATGCTCCGTCACCACAGTGTCTTCAAAACGCTTGATCTGACCGTCGCGATAACGTAGAATCTCACGTTTTACCTCAGCTGGCTTTTCCATGTGCTCCACTCCCTTGTTTCTGACAGGCTGGCTCTTCGGCTCACCCGCCGATGTGTGACATTTCAATTTTAGATGTTGCTTGCTGTGTATGATTCAGCCGTTCCTCTGAATAGCGATCGGTACGTTCTCTCCAAACACGCTCAATGTAAGCTCTAATCTCGGCATCGGACTGTTCGGAACGCAGCATCGCGCGAAGCTTGTACCCTTGCGAGGCAAACAGGCACGTGTACAAGGAGCCTTCAGCAGAAATTCTCGCTCGTGTACATGTGGAGCAGAAGGCGTCCGTAACAGACGAAATAATGCCGATTTCCCCGTCTCTGTCCTGATACCTGTAGCGCGTCGCCACCTCACCTTTGTACTGGGGTGGGACAGGCTCTAACGGCATATGCTCGTGAATGGCTTCGATGATCTGCTGCTTGGAAACGACCTGATCCAATTTCCAGCCATTGGTGTTGCCTACATCCATAAACTCAACAAAACGTAAAATATGCTTTTTCTTTTGGAAATAGTCGGCCATGGGAACAATATCCTGATCGTTAAAGCCCTTTTGCACGACCATGTTTATTTTCACCTGCATCCCTGCTTGAGCCGCAGCCTCAATACCATCCAGCACCGCCTTTACACTGCTTCTGCCCCCGTTCATTTGGCGGAACCGATCATCATCGAGCGAATCCAGACTAACCGTCACTCTCTTTAGTCCCGCCTCTCGCAGTGCTACAGCATATTTAGGCAAAAATACGCCGTTTGTCGTCATTGCAATATCCTCAACCCCATCGAGTTGAGTTAACGAATGAATAAGCGAGGATAAATTTTTCCTCAGCAACGGCTCACCACCAGTAATGCGCAGCTTCGTAACACCCAGCGAGACAAAAATACGGGAAAGGCGCGTAATTTCCTCAAAGGTCAATATTTTTTCTTTTGGCAAAAACGGATAGTCATGGCCAAATATTTCTTCCGGCATACAATATCGGCACCGAAAATTACATCGGTCTATGACGGATATTCTTAAGTCCCGTAACGGACGATTCCATTGATCGTCGCTCCGGTTCGCCATCCTGTTCACCTCAATCCGTCTTCATTAATAAAACTCTTTACACTCTAAATTGGAACGGTATTTCCATTCATTTTATACTGAACCAAAAAAACCGGCATCACAACAACTTCTTCGCTTATGAATATCGAAGAATCTGCTAAATGCCGGTTAATTTATCTACATCAGGATTTTACGAATCCCACATCATGTGATATAGAAAAATCAAACTAACAAGCGCTGCGACAAATAAAATATACGCGATTCCCACGTACACTCCATTTACGATTGCTCTGAAATAGGTTACATTCCTATTGTTAGCAATCCTGGAACGTTTGTCAATGATTTTTCGATTTCTCAGACGATAATCATTATCAATTAAAAAATTAATAATGTACCGTTGAACTATCTTAAATTTTACGTTATAGTTACACGAGATGACATGCAGAAAATGACATATCTAAGTTATTCAGAAGTTATTGATATACAGACGGTGCGTACTGTTTGTTATTAATACATATTCAAATGGCGGATTGGCCTCCAGGACCTAGAGCTTGGTCACTACTCCACCATAAACACAAGTGCTGGAACACGAGCACTTGTGTTTATGGTGGAGTTTTTTTATTCCTAATTTTTAAATTTAAAATCTGAAAGGAGCCTGAACCGTGACTGATAGTGCGATCAAAATTACATTAAACGGACAGGAACTGAAAACGAAGAACAGCGCAACGATTCTTGAAGTGATTAACGAAAACAACATCGCCCATCCCCAGCTGTGTTACGTTCCCGAAGTCGATCCGATCCGTACCTGTGACACATGTATCGTGGAAGTGGACGGAAAACTTATGCGTTCCTGCTCGACACTGGCTTCCGATGGAATGAATATTCATTTACATTCGGATCGCGCGAAAGCAGCTCAAACCGAGGCTATGGACCGATTGCTGGAAAATCATCTCCTCTACTGCACAGTGTGCGATAACAACAACGGTAATTGTACTTTGCATAATACAGCAGAGCTAATGGAAATTGAACATCAAAAATATCCGTATCAACCGAAAGTTGACCCGACAGAAGTAGATATGTCTCATCCTTTCTATCGATATGACCCCAATCAATGTATTGCATGCGGCCAGTGCGTAGAGGTATGCCAAAACCTTCAGGTCAATGAAACGCTCTCCCTTGACTGGGAAGCTGAACGCCCTCGCGTCATATGGGACGACAGGGTTGCGATTAACGATTCCTCCTGCGTTAGCTGCGGTCAGTGTGTAACCGTCTGCCCATGCAATGCCTTGATGGAGAAATCCATGCTGGGAGAAGCAGGCTTCATGAGTGGCATGAACAAGGATTTATTAAATCCGATGGTGGATTTAATAAAGGAAGTGGAGCCGGGCTATAGTGGGATTTTTGCTATTTCCGAAGCCGAAGCAGCGATGCGTGAAACCCGTACGAAAAAAACGAAAACCGTCTGTACGTTTTGCGGTGTAGGTTGCAGCTTTGAAGTTTGGACCAAAGACCGCAAAATTTTGAAGGTACAACCTACCTCTGAGGGACCTGTTAACGGTATCTCGACATGCGTAAAAGGGAAATTTGGCTGGGATTTTGTGAACAGTGATCAGCGTCTGACCTCCCCTTTAATTCGTCAAGGTGACGAATTTGTGGAAGCAACCTGGGAAGAAGCCTTGAGCCTGATGGCCAGCAAAATGGGAGCTATTCAAGAAACTTACGGCGGTGAGGCACTCGGCTTTATTTCTTCGTCCAAATTTACCAATGAAGAAAACTATTTGATGCAGAAGTTGGCTCGTCAGGTCTTCCAAACGAATAACGTCGATAATTGCTCACGGTATTGCCAATCTCCTGCGTCATGGGGGCTGCAATACACCGGAGGCATCGGTGGGGACAGCGGTACGATTAAAGACATTGCCAAAGCAGGTTTGGTCATGCTGGTCGGTTGCGCGCCGGGAGAAGGACATCCAGTGCTGGCTACTCGTATCAAACGTGCGCATAAGCTGCACGGTCAAAAGTTGATCTCGGTCGACCTGCGCAAGCATGAAATGGCAGAACGCGCAGATCTGTTCATTCGTCCGAAGCAAGGTACTGATTATGTATGGTTATCCGCTGTAGCCAAATACATCATTGAGCAAAACTGGCATGATGCAAAATTCATTGAAGAGCATGTAAACTTCTATCCTGAATATTTGAAGTTGCTAGAGCGTTTCACCCTGGAATTTGCCGAACAGGAAACTGGTATTTCCAAAGAGACACTGATTGAGGTAGCGACTTTGATTCACGAAGCCGACGGCACTGCCATTTGTTGGGGCATGGGTGTGACGCAAAACATCGCAGGCTCTTACACTTCGATTGCAATTGCCAACCTGCTGCTGGTGACTGGAAACTTTATGCGTCCGGGTGCAGGCGCATATCCGCTTCGCGGACATAACAATGTTCAGGGTGCTGCCGATATGGGTACGATGCCGGATATTTTCCCGGGCTATCAGCCCGTGACGAACGATGTCATTCGTGCCAAGTTTGAAGCGGCCTACGGCGTACAAATTCCAGGTCAACGCGGACTGGACAACATTCAGATGCTGGAAGCCATTGAAACAGGTAAGCTCAAAGCGATGTATATCGCTGGAGAAGAGATGGCATGGGTGGATGCCGACTCCAACCATACCCAAGAAATGCTGGCGAACTTGGATTTCCTTGTCGTTCAGGATGTATTTCTGAGCAAGACAGCTGAATTCGCTGACGTTATTTTGCCAGCCGTACCTTCACTCGAAAAAGACGGAACCTTTACGAACACCGAACGTCGTGTTCAGCGTCTATATGAAGCACTCCGCCCTCTAGGAGACAGCAAACCAGATTGGTGGATTTTCAGCCAATTTGCCAAGCATATGGGATTTGATTGGGATTACAGCCATCCAAGTGAAATTTTTGAGGAAATGGCGTCGCTCACTCCATTTTTCTCCCAATGTAATTATGACGTTTTGGAAGGCTGGAATAGCTTCCACTGGGGATCGCCGGATGGTAGCAATACACCGTTGCTGCACAGCAACGGCTTTAACTTTCCGGATAAAAAAGCTCGATTGGGACTTTTCGAATATGTACCACCGAAAGAGTACCCCGTTGAATTCGATTTGACCTTAAATAATGGTCGACTGCTCGAACAGTTTCATGAAGGAAATATGACGACCAAATCAGCGGGTATTCAGCTCAAACTTCCAAAAGTATTTGTGGAAGTGTCACCTGAATTGGCTGAGGAGCGCGGAATCACTAATGGATCGCTGGTTCGATTGGAATCCCCTTATGGTGCGGTCAAGCTACGCGTTCTGGTTACAGACCGCGTGCAGGGAACTGAAATTTATGTGCCAATGCACTCTACCAGCCATGATGGTGCGGTCAATCTGTTAACTGGTGGAGCGTTCGATGTGGTCACCCGTACACCGGCCTATAAACAAGCCAAAGTACGGATGCAAATTTTGGAGGTAGACGGTCAAAATCCACTACCACGTATCAATCCGCGTTACAAAAAACGTCATCCGCAAAATGGGGTTGAAGTGGACCGTAAGTGGAACCGTCCCGGTTACGTCGATTTGGTGGATCAAAAATAAGGAGGTCAAACCGTGGCTAAGCCTATTTCAATTGTGAGAAAACGCGTTCTGACAGAAGAAGAACGGCAAAAACAATCGCTGGATCAGCTTACTGCTGATCTGGCGGACAATGGGGCGGCATTGCAGAAGACGCTTGAAATCGTACGCGAGCTGCACGACAGTGGTCTTCTCGAAGCAGCTCAGTCTATGCTAAAAGCCAAAGAAAGCATCGCCAAAATCGCTGTAGGACAAGCGACGCGTAAGCCTGTGGCGAACATCATCAATAATCTCATGGGAGCAGCAGGGATGCTGTCTGAGGTAGACCCCGAGCTGATGAAAAAGCTGACAAATAGCGTTACCAATGGCCTGAACGAAGCCGAAGAACATCTAAAGCAGAATAAAAAGACTCGTCTGCGCGATCTTATGAAGGCAATGAATGATCCAGATGTAAACCGGGCAATGGGATTTGGCATTCATTTTCTCAAAGGAGTGGGAAAAAGTTTGTCTGATAAATAACTCATAGAGCGTGAAGTTGGAAGACTAGTAACAACAGACAATAAAAAGAGCTGGCTCCGAAAACGGGGGCAGCTCTTTTTATTTATTTTTTATCCACCTGCAATAGCGTCACCGTTTTAAGAGAAACGGCATCTTTTATTTGCTCCTCTGCGATGACCTTGAGCTTAAGCAAACTGGCAATCTTCGACGTATCCGGCTTGGAAAACAAGCGCCATAGCTGCGGATCAGGCAGTGAATCATACAGCTTTGTATGATCGTATTCCTTGCGGTGCTGCTGTATAATCTTGACTCGGTAGTTGCCAATTTCCCAATCTGATACTTCCTGCTGTGCACAATGAGCGGTAATGTCATTACGCAAATCAGTCAGTTCACCTTCAATTTCTTTTTGCTTTTGCTTTAACTGGTAGTAGCGACGCACCTTGTTTTCCAATCCCATCACGCTCCTCTGCTTACATATGTATGTTTGCAGAAGCGTTTTAGGACAAGTTTTGTAATGTTAGGATTGAAGGTATAACTGCAAAAGCATTTCCCGGGTAATGGAAAGGTCCATAAGTTGAGAGCATCATCATCCAAACTTTATTTAGGCACATTCACACCTGGATTTACAGGCCCTGTTCCTTGGGATTTCCCCTTACGCTTCATATAATTGGCCCAGTATGCCGTCAAAATAGGTACCAAAATCGAGGTCACAATGACCGAAGCGGCAACTAATGCCGTTGCAGATTGCGCAACAGGCAGAAACTCAGGCTTGATATTGGCGACAATGACTGGATTGGCTACTGCTGCTCCTGCTGTACTAGAGGCTGCAATTCCTGCTGTACCGTTGCCACCACCGATATATTTGTCCGCCAAAATCAGTGGAATACCTGTAATGATAATGACAAAAACACCCAATAAAATACCAAGCATACCTGTCTGGACAATGACACTCAGGTCAATGGAACAACCAAGTGCAAAACCGAAAAATGGAATCAAAGCTTGCGTTGCGTTCCCAAAATATTTTCGGAAATCATGATCCAGATTGCCCAACATAAAGCCGACCAAAAATGGTAATACCGCCCCCACAAATGTCTGCGGTTCAAAAACGGCCAGCCCGGTGCTACCCAAAATAATCATGGTCACCAACGGACCCGATTCCAGTGACATCAGTACAAATGCTCCTGCCTCTTCCTTGGAGCCATACTGCTGCATAATGGAGGCGTATAACCCGCCGTTCGTCATATCCATAGCCGAGATCAGCGCCAGCACTGACAAACCTGCAAATAGTCCACTTTCTACACCACCAACAGGCAGCAATCTGGATGCAATGATCGCCACTACCCACGCAACCGCGATTTTAGTCAATACGAGCGTTCCTGATTTACGCAATACAGTACCCGTCGCTCGCACATCTATAGAAGCACCCATACAAAAAAACCACACTGCTAAAATGGGTACCGTACCTGTCATCAGCCCCTTGGTAAAAGATCCAAAATAGTCGCCTGCCCATGGAGTAAATGTATGAAAAAGTGCGCCAATAAACAGCGGCACCAGCATAATGCCCCCTGGAATTTTATCAATGTTTTGTTTGATTTTCATTACTTCGTTCAATCCTTTCGTTTTTGCCAATGCAAAAACAAGGCCGTATTACTTGCGGCTCAAGCCGAGCTCGGGAATCAGTCTTGCGAAGGTATCATGACTCTCCTTCAGTTGCTGCGCGAATGCCTCTGCATCCTGGACACGCAATCCCAACCCATGCTTACGCATTTCCTCCCTGAATTCCTCGTCTTTCGTCCCCTTGATCAGTGCATCCGTCAGCGTTTGAGCAACTTCATCCGGTGTATCCTTGGGTACAGCCAACCCTCTCCAAGTGCCGATAAAATGTACACGCAGCCCAGTGGCTTGCTGTAGTGTCGGCACTTTTGGAAACGCTTCCGAAATAGTGTCTGCCTGGATCGCCAGTATGCGAAGTTTCCCTTCGTCCACGTATTTCTTCACTTCTGCGGGACTGACGGGTACAGCATCCACGAATCCGCTCATCAAAGCGGAGACGGCTGGGCCTGCTCCCTCATAAGGGATATGGGTAAAGCGGACTCCGCTTTTCTGCTCCAGCATTGCGGCAGCAAGGTGCCATATGCTCCCCGTGCCTGCATTCCCCATTTTGAGCTTGCCGGGATGGGCCCCAGCATCCTCCAGAAATGCCTCCGCTGTCTTCCATGGTGCATCCGCCCGGACCGTAATGGCGGAAGGGTCCATATTGGTTTGAAGCAGCGGCTTAAATCGCTCATAGGTGAGCGGTAGCAGTCCCAAATGAGGCAACGTAGTCAGCTCAGCGACCAGATACGTTACGGTATAACCGTCCGCCTGCGCCTCAGCCCCTTCCATCAGCCCGACAGAACCGCCTCCTCCCGTTCGATTAACGACGATTATCGGCTGACCGAGATGCTTTTCGGCGGCTTTCGCCAACGCTCTCGCGGTAATATCTGTACCGCCTCCAGCCGCATAAGGAACGACGAGTGTTATTGGCTTCGTAGGAAATATACGGCTGTGATCCTGCAGGGTGCGGTGATCCACATATTCACTGATACTCAAGGCAGAAAGCATAGCTACTCCCGCCGCAACCAGCACATATTTTTGCCATGGCTTTTTCTTCATTATGTTTCCTCTTCTCCAAAAATGAACTGGGCCCGTCATGCGCCCGTTTTCACCTCCAACGTTTTCGGTCTTGTTGTTTGCGTTTACATGAAGTCAATGTACCGCAACGTGGAGGGCTACAGCTATCGCTTAATCTTCGTATTTATCTTCTATTTCGCCAAAGTATCGGCCTTTTGACCGATCTGCATATTCATTGGAAGATTTGCTGATTTGTCTGAATTTCCCTGGGGTCACTTGTTTGTGCTTGCGGAATACCCGAATAAAGCTGTTCTCATTTCGGTATCCGACCTGTTCTGCAATTTCACCGATTTTCAAATGGGTTTCACATAGTAATGTGCATGCCTTTTTTACGCGTAATCCAGTCAAATAATCGTAAACGGTGGTCCCCGTTTCTTCCTTGAACATGCTGCTCACCGAGGACACGCTCATGTGAACATGATCCGCAATTTCCTGAAGCCCGATGTTCAAATGCAAATGATGTTCCATATATTCGATCATCTCTTGTACACGCACAAAATCTTTGGACTGAATGCGACCGTGCCATTTTTCTTCGATATCAGTCAACATAATGACCAGCAATACCTCAATGTCTTGAAGGTCTAGTGTCAGAATCTGATTCCAGTGGTAATCAGCAAGCTGATCCGGCGGCGTCACACTCTGAGTGGTACACCATTTTAGCAAATCTTCCAGCAATTCATGAACAAACAAGTAGACCTGGGCTGGGGATGTTCTGTGGAGTCGAAGTTCTTCTACCCAGTGGCTGATTAACTTTACACTTGCACCAGGTTCCTGTGACTCCAGGGCACGAATCATTTCCACACGCCGATTGTCCAGCAATGTTGAATCCTGAATCTGCTCCTTTGACTGTTCATCCACTGTGTTATCCTTTTTCACACTTATGCTGCTGTCTATATTCGTATATGAACGTCCATACCCCTCATACAAACGCAAATTAAGGGCCTCTTTTCCTTTTATAAAAGACGCCCGTGCCTCTTGAATATCCGTGACCATATGACCAATCCCTATAGAAATAGTCAAAGGAAGATACTCACCGACAACCTGAATCAGCCTATCCACACTTTTCTGAAGCAAAATGCTCTCTTGGAGGTCAGTCTCTGTACCAACTTCATTCGAACTCTCACTGAACTGTAACAGCACAGTAAAACCACTTTCCTCCTCCGGCGAGCATACTGCTTTCCAGTGAGGTTCGAGCATCTCTAGCAAAATATTGTTCAGCGCATACTTGAGCAGCATTTTATCTTCTTCTGGAAAGCTTGCAGCCCACGCAGAATACCGGTCGATGGACACGATCATGACAAACAAAGAATGGCCGTCCCAATCGGAAAAATACTGTTCCCATTTCATACGCATTTCCTGTATGCCCATTCTACGCTGGATGACATCTTCCATATATTTGGAACGCAGCTCCGGCAGGCTTCGCTCTACCACCAATGATTTGCGGTGAAACTCTCCAACCAGTTTGCTAATCACAGGTTCCAGGTCATACAATCCTCCTTGGCGCGTTCCCTTATTGCCCGAATTTAATAGGCTATTAATTTTTTTCATGGGGCGAAAAGCTGCATAATTGTAATAGTAAACTGCTGAGCACCCAGCCAGTATGGAGATAAAGGCAAGCCACAGCATCATATTGCGCGCCAGCTTTACATTTTTCAGCAGCTTGTCCATCGGAACGAGCGATACTAGACGCCAGCCCGTTACATCTGAAAAGGTTTGGTTCGCCATATATTCCATGTCCCCTATCTCCACATAAGCATAGGGGCTCACATCCAGTTCTTTCAAAATCCTGCCCATATCATTTAAGGGTAAGGACGATCTCAGCTTGGGATAGATTAACTCGCCCTCCAGATCATACACGTATTGTGAGTTGGATAAATGAATATAGAGTTTGGAGAAAAAACGGTCATAATCCAGATTGATTAGCACCGCACCCATGACCTGACCATCCTCTACTATGGGCCTGGCCAGCGAAAGCAGCTCTACTGTCCCCTGCTCACGATCGGTGCCGTACCATCGCCGCTTAATCAACAACGGCTTTTTTTGAATGTCCTGAATCCAGGGAACCCATGTGGTATCCGGTGCCTGCTTCCAATCAGGCCTGTAACCATAATTGCTGGATACGAGAGCATGATTGTCCAAAGAAATAACTTCAACCGAATAAATTTCTTCGTGCGAAGAAAGGGTTTTCAAGTATTTGTGAAGCCGATCTATGACGGAGACGTTGTCTTCCAGCGATTTCCCGTCCGTTTGGACACGTACAAAAGCCTCTACATCCGGATGATAGGCTGCGTCCAGCGCCTTGTTATCAGACTCACGAAAAGCCCGATTGGTCACATCCAGATTGATTTGCAATAATTCTATATTGGGTGTGTTCAGCTCGGTATCCAAACCTTCACGGTATCCTGAATACGATAGCAAGCCGATCACGCTAATCACAAGCGACACGCACAGAGTAAGCAGTAGAATCAATCTTGTCTGTTTATTTTTCAGTATCAATCGAAGCTTAAGTCGCAGCATTCCCGTAACTTCATCCTTCCGGACTTCGTTGTCCATCTTCCTCTGACCCATATAATGGTGACATATTCTCCCTATTACTATTTGACGCAAGAGTCGGAATTCCCTGCCTATGTAATTCAAACTTAATATAAGGAACAACATTCATATAAAAAAGAAGAGGTCTCCCTGTACAAGGTAGAACTTCTTCTTTGGCACTGCTTGTATTCATTATTCAGCAAAAACAGATACTTGCTTCACAGGTTTTAGCTTGTCTTTTCCACCTGAAAACGATCTAGCTCCCGCTGCATTTCCTCGCGAATCTGACGAAGCTCTTTTACCTTCTCAGCCGATTCCTCAAATGAACGCTTCTGCTCTACCGTGGAAGCCGTAATCTCTTCACTGCCTGCGGCGGATTGCTGAGTGATTGCGCTGATATTTTCGATAGCTTGCTGTACCTGTACGCTCAGTTCTCGCGATACATTCATGTCCGTTGATAACTTGCTGACTTGGCCGGCAATTTGCTGCACTTTGCCACTAATCTCTGTAAACGATTCTCCGGTTGAGGAGGTTGCCTTCTCCTGCTCACGGAACAGCTCCTGACTTTGCGCCACAGAAGTCTTCACCTTATCCATAGCCTGCGTGATACTGTCAACAGCAGTATAAATTTTCTTTACAGCAGACTCTGATTGATTCGCCAGCTTTTTCACTTCATTGGCAACAACAGCAAAACCTTTTCCTGCTTCACCTGCACGTGCAGCTTCAATAGAAGCATTCAAGGACAACAGCGATGTTTGGCTGGCAATTTCGGATACGTATCCAGTCATGGTTGTAATCTCGGCTGCATTAGCCTCCAGCTCCTTGACCGTCTGCTCCACTTCGGACATGGCTGAACGATTTTCTGCAACAATACGCAGTTGATCGCTCATGACCCGCGTACCCTGCTCAATGACACGCAAAGCATCCTCACTATACGCGGTCGATTGTGTGGTTTCCAGTAGATTCGATTCAAACTTCTGCTGCATCTCGTCCACAACGCCAACTGTCGACGACAGATCCTCAGCAATTTTCTGACTGCCTATTGCCAGTTCCTCTGTTGACGTGCTGACTTGTGTCACAATTTCCTTCATGGCCTCATTATGCTGATCAATATCCCGAGCCATCAGATCGACACGATTACCCGCCTGATCAATGGAGAGTACAATGCTGCGCAAGTTCCCGATCATCACCCGGAAAGATTCATTGAGCTCGTCCAGCTCATCGCGTCCCTTGGTTTGGGCAAGCTGCACTGTCAGATTTCCCTCAGCAATTTGCTTTGCGGCATCCGTTAATTTGCGTGTTCTAAGGGCAAGCTGCCTGGATGTATATGTATTATATAGCCCAACCGCCACCAGAAGTATAACTGCACCTGCCAAGGCCAATTGCCATGTAAAACGAATGCTCTTGGTCAAATCTTCTGTGTATTGGTCATAACGTGCCTTGGTCAGCAGATCCAGCATAAATACATCGTTCTGAATCCCTTGGGCACGCATGGCCTCCCGCTTGGACTCCGGGCTGTTTTGGGTACTCATGGCTTTCTCCGTTGCTACTTTCAATTGGCTGAATTTTGTTTTAATCGTATTCAGTCGCTTTTGCTGCGCTTCGGTTTGCAACATGCCCTGTGAAAGCAAAGCAATCGTCTTTTCAGACTGAGTCAGTTGATTTTGCACATCGGCTTTGTTGCTCTCCGTCATGGAAGCTGAATAATTTTGCAGTGCCTGCCCTGACTGAATCAAATAGGCATTGAGCTGCTGTACATTCAACATAGCCGGAACCAGATTACTACTTTGCGAGTTAATACGAATTAATTCAAAAATGATATAAGCCACTAAAGCCAGGCAAGCGATCAAGGAAATCATCGCGTTCAGCACCAGTTTACCTTGCAGTTTCATCAGCTTTCATCCTCCGTTTGCGAAAATTTATTGGGTGGGAACAGTCAGTGTGCCGGATTTGATTTTTTCCTTTAAATCATCCAACAACTTTTGCTGATCCGGACTCAGTGTCACGACACGAATAGGCGCTAAACCTACACCATCTTCCGCAAGACCAAACACCATATCCTTCTCCGTAAATTTTCTTTGATGATCTGCAAAGCCTTTGACTGCTGTATAAATTGCAATGTCTACATTTTTAAAC
Organism: Paenibacillus sp. FSL R10-2748; assembly: GCF_038005565.1. Classification (NCBI taxonomy): domain Bacteria; kingdom Bacillati; phylum Bacillota; class Bacilli; order Caryophanales; family Paenibacillaceae; genus Paenibacillus; species Paenibacillus sp. FSL R10-2748. The sequence goes on along the minus strand of NZ_JBBOTK010000004.1, from coordinate 421,860 downwards.
ATCGAGGTCACTACCGCTTTTTCCGCAATAAAAAACTGGTCGCTATCGACCCCGATGGCGAATTTATGCTGCTTTTGCGCTTCCTGCAGCGCACCTACACCCGTAAGACCTGCGGCTGCAAAGATGACATCAATCTGATCCTGATTAATCATGTCATCTGCAATTTCCGTACCCAGTTCCGGCTTTCCAAAATCTCCTGCATACGTTGCAGTAACTTTGGCATTAGGCTTGACTGATTGCACCCCTGCGCGATACCCAATTTCAAATTTTTTCAACAAAGGAGATTCCGCACCTCCGAGAAAACCTACCTGTTCGGTTCGACTCGTCAAACCCGCAACGACTCCAGCCATAAAACTGCCCTCTTCTGCTTTGAAGCTAATAGAGGCCACATTCGGTAAATCTGATTTCTCATCCACGATTAAAAATTTACGGTCTGGATATTTTTTAGCAATGGATTCCAAGCTGTCCTTCACCATGTAACCCAGCCCAATGATTAAATCAGCTTTTTCTTGAGCAAGCTGTTCAAAAGCCGCATCATACGTCTTGGTCTCCGTTATTTCTCGGTATTCAAAAACAATTTTCCCCTCATCCCGTGCTTTGACCAAACCTCGAAAAGCAGCGTCGCTGTAAGATTGGTCACCCAGACCAATATCTGACAGTACGATTCCCACCTTAATGGGCTGAGCCTTGGTTTGTGCTGCCGATTGCCCACATGCACTTAGCAATAATGCAAAGATTGTGACAATGGGAATCCACCTAAAATTTAATAATTCAGCTCGCTTTTTCATGACATATCACCTCAGCATAATTTGGAAATCCCCAACATCTTTATATCGGTTATAAAAGCATATTTTTTCATAAGAGTTTCTGTAAATTCATTGTAAATAGAACATGATAAATAAGATTATTTTTTCTCTATATGTAAAAAATGTATATTTTTATGCTTCTTTTATTATACGAACTGTCCAAATTCACTTATTTTCGTTTATATCGTAAGAATAAAGTGTAATTTGGAAAACATAGGTACTCTGAAACCATCACTCTATTTCAATTCGAAAGGAGCAACATTAAAAATGACTTCGACAGATTTAATTCCACAGCCCAAAACTTATGGTCCCTTAGGTAATCTGCCCTTGATCGATACACATGCCCCTGTCCAGTCTCTGGTTAAGCTTTCTTATGAGTACGGTCCAATTTTTCGCATGGATCTGCCTGAAGGAACGAACATTTATATTTCCGGTCATAAGTTGGTCGCAGATGCTTGTGATGAATCCCGTTTCGACAAACAAGTGTGGGCTCCATTACAAAAAGTACGAGCTTTTGCAGGAGACGGACTATTCACAAGCTGGACTGAGGAACCGAACTGGCGCAAGGCCCACCAAATTTTGCTACCAAGCTTCAGTCAGAGGGCTATGAAGGGTTACCACAATATGATGCTTGATCTTGCTGTTCAGCTGATACAAAAATGGTCTCGGCTCAATCCCGATGAAAGTGTAGAGGTTCCGGAAGATATGACCCGGCTGACTTTGGATACGATCGGATTATGCGGCTTTAATTATCGTTTTAACAGTTTCTACCGCGATCAGCCCCATCCGTTCGTGACCAGTATGACACGCGCATTAGATGAAGCGATGGGTCAGCTGCAACGCCTCAATCTGCAAAACAAGCTGATGTTATCGAAGAAAAAGCAGTTTAAAAACGATATCGAAACGATGTTTTCGCTGGTAGACAGCATTATTCAAGAACGCAAAACCCTTGGCAACCAAGGAGAAGAGGATTTACTGGCACGTATGCTGGAAGGCAAGGACCCGGAAACTGGTGAGACGCTGGATGATGAAAATATCCGCTATCAGATCATCACTTTTCTCATCGCCGGTCATGAAACGACCAGTGGGCTTTTATCCTTTGCCATTTACTATTTGCTTAAGAATCCGCGAACGCTAACCAAGGCTTATGAAGAAGTGGATCGCGTGCTCACCGATTCGCTGCCTTCTTATACTCAGGTTCGTGAACTCAAGTACATAAGGATGATACTGAATGAAGCTCTGCGACTATGGCCGACAGCGCCCGCCTTCTCTCTCTTTGCCAAAGAAGATACGTTGCTCGACGGAACCTACCCACTTAAAAAAGGTGACAGCGTCAATGTACTCATTCCAAAACTGCACCGTGATACCGAGGCTTGGGGCGAAGATGTTGAGGAATTTCGACCGGAGCGCTTCGAGGACCCATCCGCCATTCCGCAAGATGCCTACAAACCGTTTGGCAACGGTCAACGCGCCTGTATTGGACAGCAGTTTGCCTTACAGGAGGCCACTCTTGTGCTGGGTATGGTACTGAAACATTTTGAGCTGATTGATCATACTCATTATGAGTTGAAAGTCAAAGAAACGCTCACACTCAAGCCGGAGGGCTTCACCATTCAAGTACGCCCGCGCAGCACACAGACTGCCGTTATGCTGCCAGGTGCCGTTCAAGAACTTCATGAACAAGAGGAACAAAAGGTTGCACCCCCCCATGCCGAAAAACATGATACTTCTTTGCTTTCTTTGTACGGCTCGAATCTGGGTACAGCTGAGGGACTTGCAGGTGAACTAGCCGATTTAGGTCGAAATTGGGGTTTCAACAGTAGCATAGCAACTCTGAATGATCGTGTGGACAATTTGCCTAAAGAAGGCGTGGTACTTATTACGACCGCATCTTATAATGGGCATCCGCCAGACAATGCTGATGCCTTTGTACAATGGTTGGAGCAGGCAGGCGAAGGGCAACTGGCAGGCGTAAGATATGCTGTATTCGGCTGCGGCGACCGCAATTGGGCCAGCACGTATCAGCGTATTCCAAGGCTGATCGACGAGCTGATGTCTGCCAAAGGGGCAAAGCAACTGTATGACCGGGGTGAGGGCGATGCCAGCGGTGACTTCGAGAAGGATTGGGAAGCCTGGAACCACGGCTTATGGCCGGATTTGTTGAATGCTTTCGGGGTAGAGCACAATGATACAGAACCGCAGGACAGCAACAGCCTGAGCATAGAGTTCGTCAGCGCCATACTCAGTACACCTCTTGCAGACAACTACGGAGCAGTTACCGCCGTCGTTACAGCGAATCGTGAGCTGCTTGCTGCTGAAAGTGAACGTAGTACACGACATCTGGAGCTCAAATTACCAACCGGATTGTCCTATCGCGAAGGTGACCACCTTGGTGTGTTGCCGCGTAATCCTGCTTCGCTAGTCAAAAGGGTGATGCAACGCTTTAAATTACAGGAACAGGATTACATCGTATTGAGAGGCAGTGACCGGGATGCGGCGCATCTCCCCTTAGATCGGCCTGTCAGCATAGAAGATTTGCTCACTCTCAGTGTGGAACTGCAAGAACCGGCAACGAGAGCCCAGCTACGGCAACTGGCATCCTTTACAGTGTGTCCACCGCACAAGAAAGAAATTGAAGCTTTGCTGGAGGATACTACCTTTGATCGAGAGATACGACAGAAGCGCGTCACGATGCTGGATATTCTGGAGAAGTATCCAGCCTGCGAGCTGCCATTCGAAAACTTTATCTCGCTGTTACCACCACTAAAGCCTAGGTACTACTCCATCTCAAGCTCTCCGCTTGAATCGGATAATTCGGTGAGTATAACAGTGGGCGTCGTGCGTGGACCAGCCCGTAGCGGACAGGGCGAATACCTAGGAATTGCCTCTAATTATTTGGCACAGCTCCAACCAGATGATCCTATTGTCATTTTTGTGCGTAAGCCTCAGTCGGGCTTCCGTTTACCGGAAGATCCAGCCGTGCCTGTCATCATGATCGGTCCGGGTACTGGAGTGGCACCATTCCGCGGATTCCTACAGACACGCTATGTACTTAAGGAGAGAGGAGAGCAGCTCGGCGAGGCTCATCTATACTATGGCTGCCGTAATCCTAAGCTCGACTATCTGTACAAGCAAGAGCTGCAAGCCTGGGAGCAAGAGGGAATCGTTACGCTTCATACAGCCTTTTCACGTCTGCCCGATCAACCCAAAAGATACGTGCAGCATGTCATGAAGGAAAATGCGGACGCTCTGATTCACTTGCTTGATGAAGGAGCGCATCTGTATGTATGCGGTGATGGTAGCCGGATGGCTCCCGATGTAGAAGACACCCTTTGTGCTGCTTACGCGGAAGCACACCATACCAGTAAAGAAGAAGCACAGCAATGGTTGGATCGTCTCCAACAGGAAAAACGCTATGCCAAGGATGTCTGGACAGGCATCTAATGATAACAGTATAAGAGCAAGCATTATGTTAAAAAATAAAAGGGACTGATTACTGGGCTTCGATCTCGTCGCAGTAGTTCAGTCCCTTTTATGATTATCTTTCACTCCATTTGGAAGCAATCACATCTACTTTGCTTTCTATTAGGTCCATAACCTCCTCGCGCTGCCTAGCCTTGAATAAATCAATCATGTCGATCAAGTCGTTGCGGTCTAATAATTTAACCCCGTTGACAGCAGCAAGTGTTTTACAGGATTCCGTATAACGGCCGGAGGTGATGACGAGGGACTTGTCAGCTGCATAATAACGCATAGAGGTATAAATCTCCTGCACTGCTCCCAAGCCTACCGGATGTTGTACCCCATAACGTTTGGCCTGTATGACAACTCTGACGCCTTCACGGTCTGTAAAAACCAGATCCGCTCCAAAATCCCGGCTACTGGTTGTTTTATAGATGTCCTTATAGCCAAGCGCGGATAATAACCGTTGCAAATAAAGTTCAAATTCCGAGCCATCCTCCATACGATCTATATCCTGAATTCCAATTTTGCGTGGGTCCAGATCACGTAAAATCCGATTTCTGCGACTACGTATCAGTCCTCTGATGATGAGCGCAAACAACACTAAAAGTACAATGAGTCCTATTCCTAATTCCTTGTATGCCAATAATTTCTCTAGCAACATCCAACTCTCCCTTTTCTACCATAAGCGTAGCCATATCATCCTTGACAGGACACTCCCCTATGCACGCTGGCACCCGTATTACATCTGTGTTATCACATAACAATAGCCCCGCCAGATTCGACGGGGCTATCTTCGTCTTGCCTCAAAGCTGTCTAAACTCCATACTCCGCATCATTATTCGCGATTCAGCAAAGATTCTCCGGCAATACCAGGCTGAGTCATTTGGTACGGGTCCAATATAATGTCCAGCTCCTCCTCGGTCAGTACATTGTACAGCAAGCACAACTCACGCACCGATTTCCCAGTCGTAATTGCTTCGCGAGCAATACGTGATACCACCTCATATCCAAGATGCGGATTAAGCGCTGTAATAATGCCTACACTGTTCTCTACATATTCACGACAACGCTCCACATTCGCTTCAATCCCTTCCACACAATGAATGCGGAAGACGTGGAAGCCCTGCTTCATAATTTCCAGCGATTGCAGCAGATTGTAGACCAGTACAGGCTCCATCACATTCAGCTCGAGCTGACCAGCCTCTGAAGCCAAGCAGATTGTATGATCATTACCAATGACCTGAAAAGCAATTTGGTTAATGACCTCACACATCACCGGATTTACCTTGCCCGGCATAATGGATGACCCTGGCTGACGAGCAGGCAGACTCAGTTCTCCCAGACCTGCACGAGGTCCGGAAGCCATTAACCGGATGTCATTTGCCACCTTAGACATATTCATCATACAAATTTTCAAGGCAGCAGACACTTCAGTATAAGCATCCGTATTTTGTGTAGCATCTACAAGATTTTCGTCAGCTTCCACAGGGAAGCCACTGACTTCTGCCAGTACCTCTGCGACACGCTGAATATAACGACGGTCTGCATTCAGGCCAGTACCCACCGCAGTTGCGCCCATATTAATCGTTAGCAGGTGCTGCTTGGTCGCACGGACGCGTCCGATATCACGACCCAGCACACGCGCATAAGCCTGAAACTCCTGCCCTAATCGTATGGGCACTGCATCCTGCAAGTGAGTCCGGCCCATTTTAATCACACTATCAAACTCATTTGCCTTCCGGGAAAATGCTTCCTGAAGCTCACTCATGGTGGCTAACAGCTTATCAATCATACTTAATACAGCCAAGTGTACGGCAGTAGGAAAAGCATCGTTCGTCGATTGCGCCATATTAACATGATTATTAGGACTGATCTCCTGATAATCTCCGCGTTGCTTGCCAATCAGCTCCAACGCGCGGTTCGCAATCACTTCATTTGTATTCATATTAATGGACGTGCCTGCGCCGCCCTGAATCGGATCGACGATGAAATGATCATGCAACTGTCCTTGTATAATCTCATCAGCAGCCTGAATAATGGCCTCTGCTTTGGGGCGATGTAAACGGGTTAGTTCCATATTTACCGTCGCTGCTCCCTTTTTCACGATCGCCATGGCTTTAATCAACTCAGGGTGCAGTCTTTGGCCTGTAATTGGAAAATTTTCTTTTGCTCTCAGCGTTTGTACACCGTAATAGGCATCTGATGGCACTTCCTTGGTACCTAAAAAATCATGCTCCAACCTCATATTCTCTGATTCCTCCGCTGTGTTTGCTACGTTCATCAATTCAGTACAGCCAAATTGACATAAAAAGACCTTTTCTGATCCCCTCTTTATTATACGTTTCTATTCCCGTGCTTTTCCAGTCGAATAAACGCGGAAAAAGCTATGTAATCCTATGACAAGTTATGATTACCCGTATATACCACAATTATTCGGTAAATGCTCAGCTATGACTAGAATACAGATTTAATGGCTTATAATAATATCGAGTGGCGTGCAGCTGACCATCGGCTGATTGAGCATAACCCGGAATAACACCAGCTTCTACGAACCCGATCGATTCGTATAGTCCATTGGAGGGGTCACCCACCCGCGTATCGAGCACCAGTAACGTTCTATCCCGACTTAGTGCCTCTTCTTCCGCTACCTTCATTAACTGTCGTGCGATCCCCAGTCTGCGTCCGGACGGATGCACCATAAGCTTTGCAATTTCCGCACGATGAATAGCGTTAGCTTTTTGAGCCAAATGAAGCTGTACCGTCCCTACAGGTACTCCGTCCTTCTCAGCAATCCACAGAACTACACCGTCCTCAAGTACATTGTTCCAATAAGTTGCTGCTTCCTCATAACCTAATGGAGGTAAGAAACCTATAGATGCACCGTCTGCAACCACGTCGATTAACAGTCGACTCAGTGAATCTGCCAGGGCTTCGCTCAGAGCTTGAACAGGGTAGACTCTTATTTCGTTGGACATTGTGATTCCTCCCGGTGAGTTCGATAACATACAATAAAGAAAGCAAACTATCTTTTGAGGATAGCTTACTTTCCATAATACTTCGTTTACTTCATCATTCTTATTTCCATTACTGCTCTGCCATATAAAAGAACTCCCACAGATGACCATCCAAATCCTGAAAGCTCCATCCATACATAAAACCATGATCTTGAGGTTCGTTCGAGGGCTTGCCGCCTGCTTCCAAAGCCTTGTGGACGATCTCGTCCACCTTTTCTCGGCTCTCTACCGATAAGGCAACAATCGCTTCTGTACTTTTTGTAGCATCTGAAATTTCTTTTGTCGTGAACGCTTTAAAACGTTCTTCAACCAATAACATGACAAAAATATGCTCACTAACAACCATACAGGTTGCATGTTCATCAGTGAACTGAGCGCTGAATTCAAATCCGATGGTAGTGAAAAAATCAATGGACTGTTGCAGGTTTTTAACTGGTAAATTCACAAAAATTTGTTTAGCTGTTACTCCCACGACATTTCACCTCTTCATTCGTCATTCATTCTACTTTATCATACTACCTCTCCACAAAAGATAACTTAACTATCGTATAAAGTCAATCAATCTGACATTTGTGTAGTGAAGTCTCCTATTCCCAATGTAGCTTATCCAGTGTGCGTGATAATACAGCCGCTGCTTCTGCCCTCGTCACAGATGTATCCGGGCCAAAACAGCCTTTCTCGTCTCCCTTCATAATACCTAGTCCAGACAAAGTCTTCACAGCCGGAGCTGCCCATGTAGAGATCTCCTGCGCATCCGATAATGATACGGATATACTTTCACTCACTTCTCCTGTATGTTCTTCTGTGTTCCCAGCGAAGCGCAAGGCTCTCTCTGTGATCACAGCCAGTTCCTCCCTCGATACCGGTGTATCAGGTCGGAAGCTTCCGTCAGCATAGCCGTTGATCAGCCCGGCTGCTGCTGCGGTACGTACGGAATCCGTATACCACGATTCGGTTAGAACGTCGTCAAAGCTCGTCAGCGTGCGATCTGTACGCTCCAGTCCAAGCACACGAACCAGCATCGCTGCCAGTTCAGAGCGTCGCACCTGGCCTTCAGGCTCAAAATGCATGTTCGCTAAGTCCCTTTCACGAGTCGCACTAGCTGTAGACGCTGTCGAATCGGTCCCCGTCACAAGCAGGCGAGTCGCCAGCCGTGTAATATCCTGCTGCGCCCAATGACCGGATATATCTATGAACGATCTGACTTCACCAGAAGCCCCGCCATCAAGCACAGCGTAAGTCCCTCCCGAACGTCCATACACGGTTATTTCCTCACTCGCAGCGTGAAAAGGAACAGGCTGATAGGACAGCTGTCCGGCTTGGTTGGTCGATACCTTCACTACAGCAAACTGGTCTGCATCGACCGTTGCAGGAACACGTAACAGATAACGTTCATACCCACTACCAGAATCTCCATTACCTGCCAAAAGTTGTTTCCGTCCATCCTCGTTTCTCAGCTCAGCGGCGATATCCAAAGCCTGTAACAGTTTGCGCCCTGTCGGAACATCCAAGCGTTTAGCCAGTTCTTCGTTCGAAGTGATGGAAAAACTCAAGGAAATTTGTTTTACAGGCACCTGCCAGGTATCAGCCAGTTTCTGAAGAGACAAACGACTTGTTGCTACTTCATATCCACCTTGTGGCGTTTCCACTCGAAGGGTATGAATACGGTCGTTCAAGACGGCTCCCAAAGCTTCCCCGCTTAAATGAACCTCATACGTCCTCGCTTCTACTTGCTCCCCTGCACGGATCACAAGCGTACCCTTCGCGCCATTTTGAATGGCCTTTTGTATTTCAGCAGCTGTTACTTGAGCAACTGCCTTTTTCAGTCCGTTTTGCTCCACTCCGATCATTACAGACTTGACTTGCACCACATTTGTACCAGACAGGCTGCTTCCATTGGGTTCACTACTGGCAGTCTGACCCTGCCCATTTACCGTTCCATTCATGTTACTGCTACTGCTATTCCCAGCGTTGGCGTTTCCAACGTTATCCTGCTGATCCTCATCGTCATTTCGGCCACTCCCACCATCTGTTGGTGGTTCTTCCGTTTTGCGCGGCAAATCTATTTGCGCAACCAACGGATCATGATCGCTGACCCGCCCGTCTGCCGTACTAAAGTCTGCATTCATATGAACGATATCCAGCACGGATGTTTTGCTTAGTGACGGGCTGACCAGCATATGATCCAATGTTTGCGAATTACCTTCATAAATATAGGAGTACCGTTCCTTTTCATCCAAATTGTCAATCAGATTGGTCAATTCATGCCCCCGTAGCAAAGCCAGCGTTTCAGAAAATTGAAAATCATTCAGGTCACCGAGCACCACCATATTGGCCTTGGGGTTTACTTGCAGTACCGACTTTACAAAGCCATTCACAATCGTTGCAATCTTCGCACGCTGTATTTCGCTGCTTCGCACAGGCGGCTGAATTCCTCCAAATGGCGCTTGATCGCCCCCTTTGGAATTAAAATGGTTAGAGACCACAATCACCTGCTGGCCTTCAAACTCAAATTCAGCGGCCAACGGCTTGCGCGAGTCTTCAAATGACGCATTCAGGGGATCAATCCGACCCGGGTTGAGAGAGAGTCCCTGCACTCCATAAGTGACAGACGTAACTGAATCCCCCTTGGGCTTGTCGGTCAGCGTAACACGTTGCGGATTGTACAAGAAGCCAACACGGATATTGCCACCGGGGGCACCGCCATCCTTATTATTTTCAGGGGCAATATCTGTAAAAGCGTACTCCGGGCCTCCATGAGCTCGAATCGCCTCTATGAGCACGCGGAAGCTTTCGGAAGCGTCTGTGGTCCCATCGTCTTTCTCACCGTTATTATCCTGCACTTCCAGCAATCCTATGATATCCGGATGATTCAAATTTACGGCAATAGCCTGCCCCAGCTGATCTATTCGTTTTCCATCACCGGGATCAAAGTTTTCCACATTAAAAGAAGCTACTGTCAGCTTACGATCATCGCGTATCAAACGCGTGTTGGTTGGCTGGAGGCCACCTGATACAATACCAGGCAGACGTTCTGGCAACAGCTTATAATTGCTAAAGCTATAGCTCACCACACCTGTGATAGGACCCGCAAAACGATCGCCTGTTTTCAAAGGAGCCGAAGGCTTCGCATCAATCAGAATCCGTTGCGGGTTCAGACTTCTTTCTGTCAGCATGAGTCCGCCTGCCTCCGTTACAACCTCACCTGTGTTTGGACCGTTATCAATTCGGACTGGAATTTCATAACCATAAGGACCAATCACAGTGGCATCCTTCAACTCTACACGCATGCCTTCCAGGCTTTCGAAAAAGTCCAAGCCATCCTCCTGTGGATCAAACACCGTCATTCCGTCATTATCCACAACAGATGTCGGCATCACACGTCCCTGTTCACCTAGCAAAATTGGAGATGGCAATGGACGGTCATTGGCAATTACCTTAACCGAAGAAGCCACAATTTCTGTGGTCGTCAAGTCGATTGGCTTACTTGCATATGTTCTTTCCGTGTATTCCTTCACCGAACCGCTAACCCTTACCTCATCCCCTACCTGTGCACCGTGACTAGGCTTGTACACTAAAATGGCCTCGGATGTTTTTTCATCCTGATCCACTTGATCATCCATCTCTTGGATATAGAAGCTGCTCCCCTTCACCATCGTGACAACGCCTTCAATATCCGCTACTTTTTGTCCTTCATATGGAGAACGGTGTGCTCCCCCCTGTATATCGTGGATGCGAGGCTTTTTAGGAAAATAGACATCTGCATATACACTTGCCCCTACAGTTACGGGTGAAGGTTGCACCTCTTTTCCTGCAAAAGATGCAGGCTCTGCCGAAGCTTTTCCACTGGACAACCCTACCGGCCCTCCAGCCGAAAGCACCAGTATGGCACTGAGCCATGTGATCCCGAACCTTTTTAATTTCGTGGGTAATATTTTTTCTATGTATTCTTGTTTCATCAAAAGATACTCCCCTCCCCATTTTCACTATGATTACGCTTACAAATATATTCTTCTTTTAAGATACCATAAATTAGTCAATTTAGTACCTTAATTATGTAAGGATTTTGCAAAATTCGATTCCAGTCGCTCCAAAGTGCAATATATAGACGCACTAGACCACTTCGGTCTATATATTGTTCATTGGAAGTCGCTTATTGGATGTTTGCAAAACCATCATATAAAAATGAATTCTTCTTGCCGTAGCATATTCAGATCAAATTATTGTAAACTTGTTCTAATACAGAAAAAGGTGGCACATAAGCTATGGAGCATTTGCTTAACGATCAGGTTAAAAACATTCAAATCAGCGGCATCCGCAAAATCGCCAACAAAGTTGCCGCATTACCCGGAACCCTGTCATTAACGATCGGACAGCCGGACTTCCCTACCCCTGCGCATATTATGGAAGCTGCCCATCGGGCGATTAACGAAGGACGCACCTCCTATACACCTAATCCGGGACTGCCGGAATTACGAGAAGCCGCAGCGGCGTTTGTAGCTCGTAAATACGGCCTAAATTACCGTGGACAGGATGAGGTTATCGTAACGAACGGAGCCAGTGAAGCGCTGGATATTACCTTACGCACGATTTTGTCACCCGGCGATGAAGTCATTCTGCCAGTGCCGATCTACCCAGGGTACGAGCCATTAATCCGTTTGTCAGGCGGCATTCCTGTGTTTGCCGATACCCGCAGTAGCGGCTTCAAGCTTACGGCCGAGGTGCTGGAACCTTATCTGACCGAACGGACAAAAGCAGTCATTCTCGGATATCCTTCGAATCCAACCGGACGAGTGATGAGCCGTGAAGAACTGGAAGCGGTCGCGGATTTACTGAAGGAGCGTGATCTGTTTATCATTTCGGATGAAATATACAGTGAACTGATTTACGATACCCCCCACGTGTCCATTGCAACTCTGCCAGGTATGCGGGAGCGTACCATCGTCATCAACGGTCTGTCCAAATCACATTCCATGACGGGATGGCGCATTGGTTTTACACTTGCACCCGCTGAAATTACACAGCACATGGTCAAAGTCCATCAGTACAACGTAACCTGTGCCAGCTCAATTAGCCAATATGCTGCCCTGGAAGCCTTGACCACTGGTGTCGATGATGCACTTCCGATGCGTGAGGAATACCGCAAGCGTCGTGATTATGTACATGGAAGGCTGACAGACATGGGTATCCCGCTGGAGAAACCCGAGGGAGCCTTTTACCTTTTCCCTTCCATCGCGCATTTTGGATTAAGCTCGATGGATTTTACCCTGAAGCTGCTGGAAGAGCATGGAGTGGCTGTCGTACCTGGAGATGCCTTTTCTTCCTATGGCGAAGGATACATTCGCTTGTCCTATGCTTACGGACAGGATGTGCTGGAGCAAGGGTTGGATAAAATAGAGAGGTTTGTTAGGGGAATTGTGAGGAGTTAAGGTGGGGGAGGCGCTACGCAGTCCATTTGATCTTCCGATCGCTGTTGCTGGGGGATTCTTGGATTGGATAAAACATTTATAGGTAAGAATCCCTCAGCAAAGGCGAACGCTACCGCTTCTCCAGATTCAAATGGCCCGCTTCGCTCACTGCCCACCTTAAAGTCCCTCATTACGCTAACATGTGTGTAGAGTAAGGGGAGCAGAAGTACAATACTCACCGCTTTGCGCGGTGAATAAACAAAACAGGCCCTTGAACCACCTGTACGGATGGTTCAAGGGCCTGTTCGCTCTTCCTCTACTCCCTCATCTGGTGTGGGATTAATGGGTGCGTACCTTTAAGCACGGTGCAGCGGAGGGGGCGGAATGGTGCTGGACAAGCGGAGCGGTCGCCTTTAAATTCCGATTTTCACCTTTAAATATTCAATCATAAAAATCGGAATTTAACAGCGATGGTAAGCACCATCCGCCACCGCAGCGACCTTTAAAGCACCAACCCCTAATCCCAACGCCACTCCCCTACTTTAAATGCATTTTGAATTGCAGGAACAATTCATTATAATGAGCGAGCATGCGCTTGCCTAGATTGTTGTATACTTCCAGCTTATCTGTAATTTCGGACGGAGGGTAAAAACGCTCGTCGCCAGAGATATCTTCAGGCAACAACTTCTTTCCATCCTCGTTGGGTGTGGAGTATCCTACAAACTCGGCATTTTGAGCGGCTACATCGGGCTGCATCATGAAATTGATGAACTTATGGGCCGCATCCACATGGGTAGCGGTTTTTGGAATAACCATATTATCAAACCACAAGTTGGAGCCTTCATCTGGCACGATGTAATCGAGCTTCTCGTTCTCATCCATGATTTCAGACGCATCACCGGACCATACAACCCCGGCAGCAGCTTCCTCGTTTGCCAGCAGCATTTTAATCTCGTCACCGACAACCGCTTTGACATTAGGCGCTAATTTCTCCAACTTCGTCAAAGCCTGCTGTAAATGTGCCTCATTCGTATCGTTCAAGGAATAGTGAAGGCTGTTCAGTGACATCCCTACGACTTCCCTCGCACCATCAACCAACAGTAGGTTATTACGCAGCTTTGGATTCCACAGACCGTTCCAGCTATGAAAATCAATGCCTTTCGTCAGCTCCGGGTTAAACACAATCCCGACTGTACCCCAAAAATATGGTACCGAGTATTCATTATTCGGGTCAAACGAAAGGTTTAGAAAATGAGAATCCACATGCTTCAAATTCGGCAGCTTGCTGTGGTCCAACGGGAGCAACAAGTGCTCCTGCTTCATTTTAGCCAAAGCATATTCCGAGGGAACCGCTACATCAAACGAAGTTCCTCCCTGCTCGATTTTCGTCAGCATCGCCTCATTGGAGTCAAAGGTCTGATAAATGACAGTAATCCCCGTCTCCTTCTGAAACCGTTCCAACAGCTCGGGGTCAATGTAGTCTCCCCAGTTATACACCGTCAGTGTGTTGCCACCGGAGTAGCCTTGACTGGAATTAAGCCATGCGGCCACCCCCATCAGACCAAACGAGATGATGAAAATGGACAGAAACACGCGCACAAGTGACTTCATCTAGGCACCCCCATTTCTGCCGCAGGCTCTTTTTTACCATTACGATTCGCCTTGCGCATAATAAAGTAGTAACCCACCACCAGCAGCACAGTAAACAGGAAAATGAGCGTGGATAGCGCATTGATGGACAAGGAAACCCCTTGACGGGCACGTGAGTATATTTCCACCGATAAGGTCGAATAGCCACTACCTGTCACAAAAAAGGTCACCGCAAAATCATCCAGCGAGTATGTTAACGCCATAAAGAAGCCCGCATAAATCCCTGGCTTGATAAAGGGTAGAATCACCTTGGTCAGCACATCCATTCGGCTGGCACCCAAATCACGCGCGGCATCGACCAGAGATGGACTCATTTCCTGCAACCTCGGCAGAATCATAATGACCGCAATCGGCACACTAAATGCAATATGGGATAATAAAACGGAGTAGAAACCCAGCTTAATCCCGACCATCGTGAACAAAATGAGGAAGGAAGCGCCAATAATGACGTCCGGGTTCACGATCAATACATTATTGAGCGACAGCATCGTGTTTTTGACTCGACGGTTCTGCATCTGATGAATAGCCAGTGCCCCCATAATGCCAATAATCGTAGCCAACGCAGACGACAGCAAAGCAATCACCAAGGTGTTAATGACAATAATGATCAAACGGGTGTCTGCAAACACCTCTTTGTAATATTGGAGTGTAAAACCTTCAAACTCATGCATCGTCCCGCCACTGTTGAAGGAATAGTACATCAAATACAAAATAGGTGCGTACAACACGAGAAAAACAATCACCAAATAAATATTCCCGAATCGGTTTTTATTTACCATGCCGCACCCTCCGTTTCGTTCCAGAGGTGAGCAGCATAATGATCCCCATCGCCAAAATCAGGAACACGGCAACCGTAGAGCCCATACCCCAATCCTGAGTAACCAGAAAATGCTGCTCTATCGCCGTCCCCAGTGTAATCACACGGTTACCTGCAATCAGGCGGGTAATCATAAACAGCGACAACGCTGGAATAAACACAGCCATGCAACCGGATCGCACACCCGCAAGCGTTAACGGGAAAATAACCCTGCGAAACGCGGTCCACTTGGAGGCTCCCAAATCACGGGCTGCGTCCAGCAATGAAGGGTTTAAACCTTCCAACGCGTTATAGATAGGCAAAATCATAAAAGGCACAAAAATATAAACCGACACAAACACAAAGCTGGAGCTGGTAAACAATAATTGCTGACCACCCAACCCAACCATACCTAACACCGCATTCACCGGGCCATAGGTACCAAAGATCCCGATAAAAGCATACGTTTTGAGTAGCAAGTTAATCCAGGTCGGCAAAATAATGAGCAACAGCCACAGTTGCTTATGCTTGGTGCGTGTGAGCAAATATGCTGCCGGGTAAGCAACTAACAGTGAAAATACAGTGATCAGAAATGCATACCAGAACGAGCTAAGCGTCATGCTCAAATAAACAGGTGTCAGAAACTGAGCGTAGTTGTTGAAGGTGAGATGACCATCCACATCAAATAATGAATAGTAAAACACAAGTACAACCGGAGCTGCCACGAACAGCACAATCCATAAATAGTAAGGCAGCAGATACGCTGCTCTTGTATTACCGGACATGCTGATCCACCTCTTCATAGGCTTCCAGACGCCGATCAAATTCTTCCTCTGTTTCCCCGAACCGCATCACATGGATCGCTTCCGGGTCAAATCGCAGACCGATTTCACTGCCCAGCTCCGCCTTTTTGGTAGAATGTACGAGCCACTCCTGACCCGAATCATCATAGCAGCTTATTTCATAGTGAACACCTCGGAACAATTGGGTATCCACTTTTACACGTAGCTTGCCTTCAGCCACACTCGTAATCTCCAAGTCCTCTGGCCGGATCACAATTTCAATGGGCTCGTTCGGACGTAATCCTCCGTCAACACATTCAAACTGTCGACCGTTAAATTCCACTTGGTAATCCGCAATCATCCGTCCTGGGACAATATTGGATTCGCCGATGAAATCAGCAACAAACCGATTAATCGGCTCATCATAAATATCATTAGGCGTACCACTCTGCTCAATCTTACCTTTGTTCATGACAAAAATTTCGTCCGACATGGCCAGCGCTTCCTCCTGATCATGCGTAACGAAAATAAAGGTAATTCCAAGACGCTGCTGCATTTCGCGCAAAATGTACTGCATTTCTGTACGCAGCTTTAAATCCAGTGCAGACAACGGTTCATCCAACAAAAGAACATCAGGCTCATTGACGATAGCCCGTGCGATGGCTACACGCTGACGCTGTCCCCCAGACATCTCAGAAATTTCTCGCTCACCGTAGCCTTCCAGATTGACAAAGGACAACGCCTGTGTCACCTTCTCCTGAATGTCCTTTTTGTTCATCTTTTTGATGCGCAGACCAAAGGCTACATTTTCAAACACATTCAGATGCGGAAATAGCGCATAATCTTGAAAAACCGTATTGACCTGCCGCTCATTGGCTGGAACACGATTAATGAGTTTTCCATTCAAATAAATAGAGCCTTCTGTCGGCTCCGCAAAACCTGCAATCATACGCAGAATCGTCGTTTTACCACAGCCGGAAGGACCCAGCAGTGTATAAAATTTACCACGCTCAATCTCAAAGCTAACGTCCGCCAGCACTGGGGGATCGTTGTCATATTGCTTGGTCACCCGTTCAAATCGGATGATGGTTTGCTCTCCCATAACACCCTCCTTCAAAAATTCGACTTCATTCCATTTCATTCTTTTCATTAAACATAATTATTCAGGGCGTATCATTTACCCTTGTGACTTCCATGTAAAATAGTCTGTCAGCACACGAATGGCTACACCAATCGCTTCCTCCGCAGGCTCCAGCTTCGCATGATGCAAACCATAAGGCGTATCAACACCAAGCCAGAACATTAGACCGGGAATTCGCTCCAGAAAATACCCGAAGTCTTCTCCGGTCATCGCTTCTCCGCATTCAATAAGCTGCACATCCTGCCGGTTACTGACCCAGTTCATAAATTCCTCGGTCACCTGAGCTTCATTGTACACTTGCAAATAGTTTGAGCCATAGTGAATCTCTGCATGGCATTCAAATCCAGCTTCAACACCGCGTACCAGCGCTTCAATCCGTGATTTAACCAGCATCATTGTATCGGCTGACAACGTTCGAATCGTACCCTCCAAACGGGCGGTTTCCGCTATAATATTTTGCTTCGTGCCTCCGCTAACCTTACCCACGGTAATGACCGCTGCATCGAGTGGATTCACATTACGGGCTACAACCGTCTGTAATTGTCCCACCAGTTGGCAAGCAGCTACTACCATATCATTCGCCTTGTGTGGATACGCAGCATGCCCGCCCATACCCTTCAGGTCGATGAAAAGCTCCGACGTATTGGCAAATAGGATGCCCGGGCGAGTCGCAATTGTACCGACAGGATATTCAGGTGCAACGTGCAGCGCGACAATTTCATCGGGTATCCAGTCTGCCAGCTCCGTGCTGTCCCGCATAGGCAAGGCTCCGCCCGGCCCTTCCTCAGCCGGTTGAAACAACACAACCAGGTCATCCTTAATCGGATGGCTTGCAAAGTGAGTAACAATTCCCAATCCAATCGTCATATGTAAATCGTGTCCACAAGCATGCATATAGCCGGGATGAGTCGAACGGAAATCGTAACCTGTCTCTTCTTCAATCGGCAAACCATCCATATCACAACGATATCCATAGCGGCGTTCAGGAGCTGTTCCATGAATGAACACTAACACGCCCGTACGCCATGTACGAATTTCCAACCGCTCCTGAGGGAGCGTTTCCAAATAATCCAGCAAATATTGTTGTGTTTTGTACTCCTCAAAACCCGGCTCGGGAATTTGGTGTAAATCTCTTCGTATTTGGACAAAAGAACGATAGTCGACCGTACTCATTACCGCTACTCCTCCTCTTTATAGCTCATCAGCTCTTATCTGGCAAAAGAACAAAAGGACAAAAGCCCGGCGCAGCCGCCGAGCCTTGTCCGTTGTGCTTCGTCCCTAAGTTAGGCTGTCAGTGCATCATGCTTCTGACAAGGAATCGTTCACCTTTGGTACATAAAAAACTTTTGCCTTCTTACAGAACGCGCAGTTCTTTCAAAATCTCAGTTTTAGATTTGGTCTTATCGTCGACCTGTTTGATCACACGTGCAGGTGTACCCGCCACTACGGAGTATTCAGGCACATCTTCAGTTACGACAGCTCCAGCTGCAACAACTGCACCTTTACCAATTCGCACGCCTTCCAATACGACCGAATTCGCACCGATCAATACATCGTCTTCTACTACAACTGGCTGTGCAGATGGTGGTTCAATGACACCCGCCAGGACAACGCCTGCACCGATGTGACACATGTTACCTACTTTAACACGACCGCCCAGCACAGCATTCATATCAATCATCGTGCCTTCACCAATGGTGACACCGATGTTAATCACTGCACCCATCATGATGACTGCGTTGTTACCGATGCCAACCATATCACGAATATATGCGCCTGGCTCAATGCGGGCATTGATGCCTTTCAGATCGAGCATAGGAACAGCAGAGTTACGGCGGTCATTTTCCACCACATAGTCTTCTTCTTTCGCGTTTGCGCTATCCAGTACAGGCTTGATATCAGCCCAATCCCCAAATACAACACCACTGTCTCCAGAAATAAAAGCTTGAACATTCTCTCCAAAAGATGCGGAAGCCAAAGCTCCTTTTACATATACTTTAACAGGCGTCTTTTTCTTGCTGTTTTTAATCACGTTGATGACTTCTTGTGTATTCATTTCGATGGACATAGTAAATCTAACAACTCCTTCATCGCTTCATACGACTTCGCAAGCCGGAATGATCTTATTCTCTCATCCTTTATAGCATAAAAGTGCAGGTCTCGCAATTATAGATTAGACCCTTATAGCTCTAACCTAGCCCTTAAAATAACTATTTTCAGCGGCATGACTGCCTTAAATTCATAATTGTAAGCCGCCGACCACCCCACACCAAAGTAGGGTTATTTATTAGCTTGCAGGCTCTCCAGCGATGTATAAATGAAGGATTCGAATCCTTCAGCAGGTTCACCTTGTGGAATGTTCACTTTCACGATGAAACCGCCTGTTTTATTTTCTACAACAATATATTGTTGTGTGATCTTCGAACCGCTCACTTGCAAGAACAGACGGCTGCTGGTCAGCTCTTGAGGGACGGACGCTTTGTCCAGCTTTTGCACCTTGCCGATGGAAGCTAGATCCTTTTCGCCTTCTTTTTGAAGCTCATCCAGATTAAAATCGGAAGGCAGCTTCGTAATTTCAGCATAATAGTTATCATCTACAGCCAAGGCAACACGGTTTTGATCGGGAAACAGGGACATCGGATCAAACACATACAGTGAATATCCCTCTCCTTTTGCCAATGTTGCTGTCTGCTTTTCCTTTTTTCCTTCAAGGGTAAGCTCAAAAGCTTGAGTTTTCGAGCGTTCCCCGCCTACTGCTTGACTGGAACTTCCGTTTTGACTGCTATCTGTTGCAGTCTCTGTTTTTTGTATTTTCGTTAAAGTCAGTTGCTTCGCCGTCGCGTCGCCCTCTACTGCTTTTTCGTTGTATTCAAACGCTACTGTATCGCCTTCTTTAAGTCCAGCTATTACCGTGTCCAGTCCCTCCCCCAATTGGAAGGATTGGGCTTCGCCATTGGTTTCAATTTCAACCGTATGGGGGTCAGCAGCTCCATTGTATACACCTGTGCCTTTTTTAACCTCCGGCTCAGCGATTGGCTCCGGTTTAACTTGCGGCTGCTGTTGCGTTTGCGGTTGGTCTGACCCTTGAGGTGCGGTGTTATTGGTTTGCGGTTTCGTTCCACAGGCTGACAGAGCCAGCACTGCCACTACAGTCAGTAGTATGATTGAAAATGTGTTTTGTTTTTTCATAAAATCCACCTCCACTATGATAGACGAGCTTGTGCAGCAAAAGTTCTACGCAGCATCTCACTTAAAATCCTACCTCCTGCTCCCGTTTATAATATTCTCAGGATTTTGCAAAATCCTAATACCACGGGAATGTCAGGTACGGTATAATGGGCTGTATTAAACCTATTTTTCGAGATACCGCTTGGAAGGAACATAGACGTATTTACTTTCTTCCATACGGATGGAGCTGCCACATGAATCAAGCACACAAACCGTCGTTTTCCTTTGAATTATTGTACATCGTAGGTATTATCGCTATTTCGTTCTCCTCGATCTTCGTAAGATGGTCTGAAGCCGAGGTGTCCGTCATCGCTATGTACCGTTTGTACCTAACCAATCTGATCATGCTGCCTTTGGTCTGGAAATACCGCACTGAGGTGTTTAGCCTGACCCGCAAGCAGTGGATGCTGATCCTCTGGTCCGGCATTGCGCTAGGGCTGCATTTCTTGCTCTGGATGGGCTCACTGCGACTAACCACCGTTGCAAGCTCTACCGTTATTATGACATTGGAGCCGATCCTTGTCATGCTCGGTTCTTTTTTGTTTTTCCGGACGGGCACGAATCGTGCTATGCTCATCGGAATGGGTATGGCTTTTATCGGCTCACTGGCCATCGGAGCTGGAGACTTCCATGTCTCGGGACAAGCCCTGCTCGGGGACGCACTGTCCTTCTTGGGTATGGTAGCCGTGTCCATCCATATGCTGATGGGCAAGCATCTGCGCGAGCATTTGAGCGCGTTTGTGTATAATTTTTGGGTTTTCGCCATCGCAGCCACCTCACTTGCGCTGTATAATGTGGTCAATGCCATTCCTTTTACCGGATACGCTCCACGGGAATGGGGACTGTTCCTGCTGCTTGCCATTGTGCCTACGCTGTTCGGACATTACCTGTTTAACTGGCTGCTCAAATACATTAATGCCACTGCGGTGTCGATGGCGGTACTCGGCGAGCCCGTTATTTCTTCCTTGCTAGCTTGGGTGCTGCTCGGGGAAAGGCTGTCTACTTTACAATTTGGTGCAGGCTTTTTCATCCTGTTCGGGGTATGGATTTTTATCCGATACGGAGCGGATTTTAAAAAGAAAGTCATCCACCAAAGTGAGTTGCCCGACACTGAGCATCCCCTGAAGGTCAGCTCATAACTTATTTACCCCATTTTTATAAGCTATACTCAATGGATTAAATTTACTGTTAAATAAAGGAAGGCGGAATCCTCTATGAAATCCATCGTATCCAAACGCTGGCTGCTGGCCCGATTGTATGAGCCGGACATGATCATTGCTGACTGCCGTTCCCTGCTCGGACAAGCTGGGGCTGGACGGACTCAATTTAATGAAGACCATATTCCAGGGGCGGTTCACTTCGATTTGGAAGAAGACCTTACTGCTCCTCTTGGTGAGCATGGTGGTCGCCATCCATTACCTGATGCGGATACACTTGCCGCACGTCTGAGTCGTGCCGGAATCAACGCATCTTCACGCATCGTCGCTTATGATGACCAAGGGGGTATGATGGCCTCCCGCTTCTGGTGGCTTCTGCGCTATCTCGGGCATGAGCAGGTATATGTGCTGGAAGAGGGCTACAGCGCTTGGAAAGAAGCGAAGTTCCCCGTTACGTCAGACCAGCCAATTCGCATTCCAAGTACATTCACACCGAATGTACAGCCGCAAATGCTCACAAGTATGAAAGAAGTACAACATATATCCGAAGATTCTGCTCCTGTTGGCTCCTATATCGGTTTTTCACCTATACTGATCGACTCCAGAGAGCGGCCGCGCTACCTGGGACTGGAAGAGCCCATAGATCAAGCTGCGGGGCATATCCCCGGTGCGGTGAATTACTTTTGGAAAGAAGTATTGGACGAAAAAGGCAGCTTTAAAAATGCGGAACAATTGCAGCAGCACTTTGCCGACCTTGATCCAAACGCAGAAATTATCGTGTATTGCGGTTCCGGCGTATCCGCCTGTCCCAATGTACTCGCCTTGAATGAAGCTGGATTTAGTAAGGTCCGTTTATATCCGGGAAGCTGGAGCGACTGGATCAGTTATGAGGAGAATCCGGTGGCGACCGGAGAGGAATAAAAAGTTTTCAACGGATATACAGGTTCTAAAGACAAATACACTGTCCTAAGCGATTAGGCTTACGGCAGTGTATTTGTCTTTGTTTAAAAAAACAACTTGAGCTGAGTGAAGCAATAAAACGATATACTTGAAGCTACTTGCTTTTTTGAATAGCTATCCAATCTTTTGAACAAATATATATCTTAATTCATATTTTTTCTGTTTTTTTTCTGCATATATCAGAGTTTCTCTTATGGAACCCGTTTCTAGTATAATCAAATCATTAAAATGTTCTATTAAATCTTCTTCAGTAAAGAAGTGAGCATATTTACCTTTCTTGTATTCATATGTTCCTTCCTCAATTTCCCTACCCACACCATTATTAAAATCACAATCAGAAAAACATGTGAAATACATTACTCCCAATTCCTTCAAATGCTTTACGCAATTCTGTATCAGTTTTTTTCGGTCCTCTAACAAAAATAAATGCAATAAATCATAACAATATATTCCATCATACCTTTGGCTTGTACTAAACTCTAATACCGATTCTTGAATAAAATTCGTTTTTAAGTCCCATTCTTTTGCTAGATTTATAGCTGAACTAGATATCTCAATTCCATCAACCTGAAAATAAGAAGAGAACGCCTTTGTATTTCTTCCATATCCAGCACCAGGAACCAAAATATCATGTACATTATTCTTTTTGAACAAATCTATAGCTTGGGTTACAGTTTGACTTGGTTCACATCCCCAAATCATCCCTTCTTCAGTAAATCTTTTGTTCCAATAATCCCCCATATGATTCCCCCGCCTATATACTCACATAGCTCTTCTTTTAAGTTCATCAATCTGTCTTATGTGATGTTGATCATGCCAGATAAAATCTCTTAAATATGATATTACAGTAAACTTCCCGTCAGCATATTCTTTAGTAAACTTGTCGTCTTCAAAACTTTCTATACTCTCCAATATCATGTTACGGTACTGAATAGTCAATTTAATTAATTCTTCTTTCGTTTTTGTTTTTCCATATTCAATAGCATCCTGATTAAATTTATCAAAATCAATACGTGTTAATGTCAGAGGTTTATTGTTTAATATGGGACTTATTGCTGCTTCAAAAAAGTATTTATCCCACAGCAGTATATGACTTACGACATCCTGAACTGACCATTTACCTTCAGCAATCGTTATTTGCCAATCCATTTCACGAATCTCAGAAACAAAACGGATCCATTCTTTGAACTCCTCTAGTAACCGTGACTTCTCATTCATGGTATCACGCTCCTTTTTTCAAATTATTCATTGTTCCTTTGCCATTCATCTGCTAAAATCGCATATTGATATGCATTATGCCAAATGGGTTGTCCTTCTTCCGTTTTATTAAAAAATGCTTTCTTCATATGGTGACCTTCTTTTCGCATCAACAAGCGCTCCAATAATCTCCATGATGAAGCGTTTTCTGGATTACACATCGCAATAATCCGATGAGCCTTTAACTCTTCAAATCCATATTGCAATACTCTTCTACTTGCCTCAGTAGCATATCCATTTCCATAGTATCTTGGGTTGAATATGTATCCTATTTCCCATGTTAAAAACTCAAACGGTACGGTTTGATTAAAATAAATGTGTCCTATCATTTTATTGTTTTCTCTTAATACAACTGCCATAAAAATATTGCTTTGCGATCGTTCCAATGTCATCTGCTTACAATCTTCCTCATTACAAACTTCCCCAGGTTCATACTTCAATACTTCTTCTATTGATAAGTAATCATGTAGGTCATTCCAATCATCAGATCGAAAATTTCTTATAAGTAATCTTTCTGACTCTAAATCTATCATAATTATCGCCTCTGATACGTTTATTTAGCCTTTGCCTGAATTACTTTTAACGATCATTTAATCCCTCTCCATTGAGAATTTTTCTACATACATTTTTCAACCCTTGACTCCCGAGTTTTAGATTGTTTGGGTGCACTCAGAATCCGTAAGGAGCCGCTGCTTGAATATGATGTTAGGCGATACCCTTGATCTC
The DNA here is from genome assembly GCF_038005565.1 of Paenibacillus sp. FSL R10-2748. Lineage (NCBI taxonomy): Bacteria > Bacillati > Bacillota > Bacilli > Caryophanales > Paenibacillaceae > Paenibacillus > Paenibacillus sp. FSL R10-2748. The sequence goes on along the minus strand of NZ_JBBOTK010000004.1, from coordinate 397,470 downwards.
TTTTGAGTTCCTTAAAATAATCCCTATTACTACTGTATTTTAACTTCTCAAATCGACAACCATCGTGATTGATGAATCAACTTTCCCAACTTCTTTAAATCCGAATCTCTCGTAGAGTTTCATTGCCGCTGCATTGCTCGGATCAACACTGAGGGATAATTTTTTTATATTCCTCTTCCTAGCTTCTTTAAATAATTCATCCATTAAGGCCATTCCGATTTTTCTTCCCCTGTATTCTTTTAACAAAGCCATTCCTAGTTCGGGTACATCATTATCAATAAATCCAAATCCCTTATTATCCTCGTTAAAATATCGAACTGTTATTGATCCGACGGGTTCACCCTCATGGTTCATTGCTATAAATCCAAAATCCCCATCTCTTCCCCAACCTTCAATATACTTTGATATATAAGGGTCTTTTATTATCGCTTTATCGAATGGCTCTTGACCTTCTGGGACAAATAATGATTCATATAACATCTCCCATAAAAAAAACACATCATCTTCTATTATTGGTCGGATTCTGTATTGCATCATTGAAGTTACCTCATTTCTAGATTCTCAAAGGTTTCACCTAACGTTTCTGTATTCATGACCCCCAAAGGGGTTGTCTGCTGAAATCCCTCTTCGAAATTCAACTCCCAGACCTAGGCTCCATTGTGGACGCAGCTTGAATATTATGTTGTCAGATGTCACTTCCTTCATTGATTTACTCAACGTTAATTTTTGTTCAACTCCTTTGTCAGTATTATTTCCAGAGGTTCGTTCTCAAGCATTAAACATCCAGCATCTCTATAACCAAGCTTTCTATAAAAATGTTGAGCTCCTTCATTCGACTGTGTTGAGGTCATGACCATTTCAAATCCTTTTTGTTTCATTAACTCTTCCCAATACTGGACAACTTTTTTACCAATACCTGTTCCTCTATACTCCTCATCTATCCATATCATATTCATAAATGGTGTGTTGTCCCAAAAAAATCCGTATCTCATCCAACCTATTTCTTGATTGGATTCTCTAATTATTAGAATTTCATTTTCTTTTATTTTTGGTCTTATCAGTGTCTTATGTATGTGCTTGTCTCTTAACGAGATATACTCATAATCTGATTCAATTGCAAAATCAATCTTCATTGTAAATCCTCCCTTTCACTCTTTTCATTAAATATCTTCTTGGTAACACTTAGCACTGATGTCTCATAACGTTTGTACATTACATAAGTTTATAAAGTCTTTTTAAAAATGTATAAGTCACCTTCTTCTCTAACTTTAGTAAACCCACACTTTGAATAGAAGTGATGATTCTTCACACTCCAGCTAGGAGTATCCAGCCATCATTCAGTGCTGTCTGGAAATTTACTTTCAATTTCCTCCATCACCTTCGTTCCGATTCCTTGATTTTTAAAATTTGGATCAATAACGATTTTTCCTAGATATGCACTTGATTACATTCTACAAATATCATAGCTCCCCCGATTATTTCTCCATTAAAGAGTACCTTGAAATATTCGCAATTTTGCATCTTCTCTTCTTGCCAACTTATGGAGTCATATCCTATGGGCCCAACGGTTTCGTTATTCTTAAAATGCTTTGATTCATCCTCAAAACTGGCCTTTTGTATTTCAGCAAGTTTTTGTGCATCATTTTTTCTAGCTTTTTCTAATGTCAGCACCAAACATACCTCCATTGTCTTTTTATTTTTTCCGGGGTTGTCTGCTGAAATGCCTCTCCGAAATCCATCTCGTAGACCAAGGCTCCGAAGGAGCCGTGCTTGATTATTATGTTATAGGATGTCAGTGCCTTCCCGAATTAGCTCACCATATTTCAAAAATCTATCTTATGAATTTTATAATGGTTATATACTTCATCATCTATTTCTATCTCTCCGACAAACTTAAAATTACTTTTTTGAATAACTCTATTCGATGCACCATTCTCTAGTAATGCAATTGCATTTAATTCTTTGATCTCCGTGTTATCAAATAAATACTGAATTATTCCCTGAACTGCTTGAGTCGTATATCCTTTACTTCTATGGTCTTTTGAAATACCATACATGATTTCTCTGTTTGATGCTGGAAGATCGTCTTTTATTCCTGAACAACACCAGCCAATAAATTTTCCCGTTTCTTTAAGTACGATCCCTAGCCTCAGTCTAAGATCACCAACTTTCAGTCCTTCTTCTACACGTTTAAGAAATTGATTGTTTTCTGGTATTTCATAATTCTTCAACCAGTCTAGTCTGACTTCTTTTTCAACATTCCAACCTGGTAAGAACTCATAAATCTCCGGTTGCCATGTAAGTTCATGTAATTCATTTAAATCTTCTAATTGATATTCGCGAAGGATAATGTCTTTACATTCTAGTGTCAGGCTGTACGGGTTCTTTTCAGAGTGCATATAAATCCTCCTTTGTTTGTATTGATATTACGATGATTCGCACTGATTTCCGATAACGTTTCTGTATTCATGAACCCCATAGGGGTTGTCTGCTGAAATTCATCTTCGAAATCCATCCCGCAGACCCAGGCTCCAAAGGAGCCGCTGCTTGAATATTATGTTATACGATGGAATCACTTCTTCGGTTAACCAACATTCATTCTTGATTCTAATCTGTCATTGTTCTGCTATATGTTCCAATAAATCTCCTGGCTGACAACCTAAAGCCGCACATAATTTATCAATCACTTCTAATGATACATATTCGTTCGTATTGAGTTTCGCCATTGTAGCAGACGAGATACCTGTCATTTTCAATAAATCTTGCTTCTTAATCTCCCTGTCGATCAATAATTTTTGAAATGGTTTATAACTAATCATCTGATATTCCTTTCACACATCAAGTGAATTTTTCTTTAATTATATGAAAGTATATTTTCTTTATCAAAAACATCTTCAACATGTATTGACTTAATTATTTGATATGATAAAATTATGTTTAATAAGTTGAACTTTTATTCATAAAATCAAATACATTGGATGGTGTTCAAAATGCATAATTCTTTAGAACTCTTACTTGATTCACTGATTCATACTCGAATTGAATCTTTATATTGCGAGCTTATCAAAAACAACTCCAGCTACAACCAGTTCTCATCCGAACGGAATCTCTACTTCAAGCAGTTACATGAAGGAGTACCGGAGAATATACAGAAGACCCTATTCCTTTACGACGATGCTGAGCTTTCTGTCCAAGCTATTTTAGAACGTGAAATTTATTTGCAAGGTTTTAAGGACGCTCTTCACTTGCATAACGAATTACATATATCTTTAGACTGAGAGCCTTCTGGCTCTTTTTCATTTTGATTCTGTCGTATAACGTTGTCGTATTCACGACGTCCAACACAGTTGGATGTGTCTGGCGACTGCCGGACCCAGGGCGTATGCCCGCAGCGTGAATATTATGTTAGGCGAAGTTCGTTCTACACTAAGTAATTTCACAGTATATATTCAAAATTTCAATTTTTTCATTTATTTCCCCTTAATATATAACCGTCTTTCAACTGATTTTATAAATAAAACCCCTATAAGTTTTCTTGAATCGGATATATTCTTTCATACCCTTTTTTCCCTTCTGAAACAGCAGTAATGCAGTCGAAATCATCAGATGCACAGCGTGCTACTATATATTCTATCCATACTTCATCTATATTTTTGCTTTTAACGTTATCACGTATCTCACAAATCAACTCGTTATAACCATCGTCAATTTCCGAACCCAATAGTCTATAAAAATCGTTATTAAAAAAAAGAATCTTCTTATCAACGCCATCACATTTTTGAAATTTTTCTTCTGCTTCCTCAATCATTCGTTTAAGATGTACGGTAGGAGTGGAGAATGTAGAGTTTAATACACTAGAGGCAATTTCAATCTCATCACTGGAATCTATAAGCTGGATAGCAATAGTTATTTTTTTCTCACTTGTTTGAATATATTCTTCCGTTTTGTAAGAGTGTTTTAAGAATTCATTTTCACTCAAATAAGTATCTTCCCAATTATCCAGGCTAGGCCTATTATAGAGAGTTCTTTTCACTTTCTTCTGATCTTTGTATCTTAATCTCTTATATTTAGAAATATCTAAGATTATACTTCCATACTCCTCATTTCTTTTTCTCATATTTTTAGTTTTGTTGTAAGCAACAGTTAAAATTCTATGAGTCAGATCTTCTTGCTCAGCTTTATTATTTTTATCACATAAAAGGGGTGCTAAGCTTAGTATTGTCTCGTCTAGAGTCAATCTAACCCCCTTTATCTCAGACTTTTTTTTACTTATCGATTTATTTGTCGTCCTATTTTTACCTCTATTTTTTTCTATTAACTCAGCTATCTTTTCAGTAAATGATACTACTGTATTTATCTCTGAATTAACTAAGGTCTTAGCTTCTATTACAGTTTTTTTCCCTTCAAGAATGAAAGATATCTCAGGTTTTGCTCCTTCTTCTCCCGAAATATCCAAGCATTCAAAACCAATATCTTGTAAACCAGTCTTATAAACTTTATTAATAAAATCATTTAAAAATAAGTTCACTTCACATTTTCTCTTTTGGCACATTCCATTTGTGAAATTTTCGCATATTTGATTCATAGATTGTTCTCCTCTTTACATTTAACATATAAATTTTGATTTTGTTTCAAGGAATTCCGCCTAACGTTCCCGTACTCACGACCCAGCGTATGCTGGGTGTCCGGCGAACGCCGGACCGAAGACGAATGACCGACGCGTGAATATTATGTTATCTGATGGCCCTAGATTCTTAAATTTCTTACTGAATAATTTTTGTATCACTCTTATTGAATTTCAAATAAAAATACTGTTCTTTATAATCAGAAGAATCATCGAAAGTGGGGCTCATTTTAAAAATTACATCATAATATTCCGTATGTTCTTGGCCATGAATGTCAGTATATGAAATTTTTAATATTGAAATTTCTCGTTCGCTAACTAAAGCATTATTATTTGCATTTTTTTCTTTATGATTTTTAAGAGACTTTTTATACAAATACTTAATAAATAATATAACTTCATTCGGAACAAAAACTTTGACCCTATTATCAGTATTTGTATTCAGCATTATATCTGCCTCAGCTATAGCTATATGATCTAGTGAAAAGTTATTTAACATTTGTTTGTACTCATCTTCACTAAAACCTAATTCGTTACATAATTTTTTGTGGTGATTTCTGGTGAAATCCCATGCAATTCGAATATCAATAGCATTTCCTGCACCAACATTGTAAAGCCAAAAAAATACAAATGATCGACGTTTTGCTTCGTTCATAGCTTCATAAACAATCTTACGACGGAAGTTTTCATGAATTTTGTTCGCGAGTTTTTCTCCAACTCCATCATTATATTTTTCTGGTAACTTATTCAAAATATCGGAGAAAGCCTTTTCATAAGTTTTTGATTTACAAATTCTTTTTACTTCTTCAAATAAATTATCAGCATCCACTTGCGCAAAAACGTCTCCCCATTCTCTATCTTGATATTCTTCTACTAACTCATTGATTATAATCATAAAATCAAACTTATCCATTTCAGAGAAATAAACTTTTTCCTTCTCTGCGAATTCTTTAACAAGAACTGACCTTGATTTTTCAGTGACAAAAATCCCTTGATTATCGTATAAGAAAAAGTCTGTTCTAACAGGCCTAATTACAGGTTTGACGTTTAACAACGTATTTTTTATCGTATATTCGATACCCCAAAGTGTGACTATACCAGCTATTCCTGCCCCAATAATACTTCCAAAGAAACCTAACCATGCATTCACATTTGCAAGACTTGGAACAGGAATGTATAAAAAAACATTCGCTAGAAAACCTATTACTACAGTAGCGCCAACAAGGATTCCATACCTTGCCCAAATATTTATAGTGGAATTCTTTCTTTTTTTCATTATCCTCACATCCATAATTTTATTTTAAAAATTTTCCTTCATTCATTTATGATTTTGGGGCTTTCAGATAACGTTCTCGTATTCACGAACCCCTAAGGGGTTGTCTGCTGATATGCCTCTCCGAGATCCATCTTGCAGACCCTGGCTCCGTAGGAGCCGTAGCTTGAATGTTATGTTATACGACGGTGCCTTCAATCACCCACAAGTCTTTTATTACTTCTTTAACATTGACTCAATTATTTTTCTTGTATCCCCGTCATCAGATATAGCATTATCCCACCCGTGACCGTACCATCGATCTGTATTCCTTATCAAAAAATCAAGTTCAATCCATCGCTCTTCAATAATTAATTTAAAAATGTACGCTATTCTATTCACCATGAATTTATTTAAAGTCTCCATATCAGTTTCAGAGAGTTGATTATTTGGATTTGCATGCATATCTTCAACAGGACCATTTCTAAAAGCAAAATGTGTAAGTGCTTTGGCAATCATTGTTAAGTTTTCTTCAACTAAAAGTTCAGCTTTTACTCTATCATTCATTTCTTTTGCATGTTCGGTTTTAACAAGTAAATAATCATCAAGTATCGAGTTCCTAATAGTAATTCCATATTTTCTTCGTCTATATGTAATTTTCGATTCTTTTACATCAAATAGCTGAGATATCATATAATCTGGTATCTGCTCATCTATAAACATCGTTTTGAGATCTTCTTGCGTAAGATCGTCTAAAGATAATTCTTCTCCTGCAGCCTTCTTCGCCTCAAATTCTTTAAAGATTCCCATCATTATGACCTCCTGTTTTATTAATTTCTCCGTACTGTCGTATAACGTTTCTGTATTCATGAACCCTGGAGGGGTTGTCTGCTGAAATGCCTCTTCGAAATCCACCTTGCAGACCAAGGCTCCAGCGGAGCCGCTGCTTGAATATTATGTTAGCAGAAGTTTATAACTTCATTGAATGTTCGTACAAATCACTATAATTATTCCAATACTTATCTATCAATTCAAGTATTTTATATCTATCAATAAAAAAAATTGATCCTTTTAATTCTTTTGGAATTTTATATATTATCTTTTCTTTTGCATTTTCTGTAAACAAACCACTTATAATCACATAAAAATTACTAATGTACTTATTACCTTCGGATCCTAATTCTCTATACGGTAAAGAAAATGCATCTTCTAATTGACCAATTATTTCATCAATCTGAGATTTTACTCCACCATTAATATTTCCAGCTTTAACTTGTATAGCATTATTAATAACAACATTAAATTTTGTGATCTCAGAAAATACAAAGTCTTTTCCATATTCTTTACTCCCGTGATTATATCTTACGGAAAGGAACCCCATTCTTCTTAACAGTGGAAAAACGACCTCAATACTAAAGAGCTTTTCATTAATTTCATATTCTTTCTTCCACACTAGATTGCCTAGTGCAATCTCAGACTGACTCGCAGCTGAGTTAACTTCTTTTAATGCTAATAGCAATTGATCCTCAATCGTTTCTGAAGCCTTTAGATTTCTATTGTAAATGATATATGGGTCTTCATTATATTTTGGTTGTGCATCATAATCTTCTAATAATAAATTCGTGTACACTGCCTGCTCAGCCATATTTCCAACTAATAATGAACCATTCCACTTACTGCTCCAATTTACATTGGGATACATACACAACAACCGGGTATACTTTTCATTTTTTTCTCGCCTAACATACAATATGCTACAAATTGTATTCAACTCTGTTAAATCCATTGAAATACTTATTTCAATATTAGATGGAAAATCCGAGTTGGCTTGGTTAATAAACTCGGGCCAATCGTTACAATTAACTTCTATTACATCATCACTGACAGGAACGTAATTAACTTTCAAACCATTGAATGTTACATCTATTGGATAATTCAAATTCTTATCTATTATTATATTCCACATATATTATCTCCCAATCTCATCATCAATTTCAGCTAACGTATTATTTACGAACTTCCGAAAGATTGCTCTCTTCGTCATATTCACGAACTTCGTGAATCCTGCACTTTTCTCCTTATTCCGGCACTTTCTGCGTTTCAATCCTCCAGCCCGCTCATCCGATCCAACGGACTTTGAATCCGCCCAATGTCCCGTCTGCTCACATGTGTATACCGCTCCGTCGTTCGCACACTCTGATGCCCTAGCAGTTCCTGAATATAGCGAAGATCAATCCCATTCTCCAGTAAGTGGGTCGCAAAGGAATGCCTTAGCGAATGGATACTCACCTGTGTGCGAATGCCCGCTTCAGCCAGCGCTTTTTCAAACACTTTCTGCGCTGAACGTTCCGTCAGGTGGCGGCCTTCCCTCTGCCCTGGAAACAGCCAGTCTGCTGGCTGCTCCCCCCCTATATACTGCTCGACCACCGCAAAAGCCGCTTCGGATAGCAGCGTTTGCCGATCCTTCCTGCCCTTTCCCTGACGAACTTTCAGTACTTTCCGTTCACGGTCGCAGTCTTCAAGACGCAACCTCACCACTTCGCTTACCCGCAGCCCGGATGTATACGTCAGGTACAGAATAGCCTTATGCTTTGGATTTTTCACTGCTTTCAACAGACGCATAACCTCATTCAGGGACAGCACATCTGGCAGTTTACTCTCCTTTTTCGGACGAACATAGGCGGCGGATTTGGGCTGCTTTAGCACATGGCGAAAGTAAAATTTCAGCGCGCTGATCGCTTGGTTAACATAAGCGTGCGAAAGGCCTTTTTCGAGCAGCGCCAACGCATATTTTTGCACCGTCGCATCATTTATGCTTGCTTCGGTCCCTTGCAATCTTGCAAAAAAGCGTTCCGTTTGCGATATGTATGCTTTAATCGTCTTGCTGCTGTAGCCCCTTGCCACCAATGCATCGCGCATTTCTTGCCGCTGATCCGGGTTCCATTCACCTCGTTCCGAAGAAGAGGGAACCGCATTAGCCTGCGTGTCCCGCCGATCCAGCCATTCCCGGATGAACGGCAGCTCGTTATTCAAGCGCTCGTCGCACTCGAACTTGCAGCTCCGATACGCTTCCAACATGCTTTCTACAGCTGAGATACTGTAAGGAATGGTCCATATTTTTTCGTCTGGAACCCATTTCCTGCTCGGTATGGATCGAATCCCTTCTCGCTCCTTGACTCCGTATCGCTCCAACCGTACGCCGATCGTTTTTTCATCCCGATAAAGTAGGTTTATCTTCATCTCACTTGCCTCCTTAGTATATCAGCCGTTCAAAAAATTGGAAATCTATTTTTGCACAAAAAAAGGGACTTAAGATGTAAATTCACCTTAATTCCCTGATTCTTTCGGATCAAATTATTGGTCCTTTAAGTTCAATTTTCATTATCATAATTACTTAAAATGAGACTACGAAAACAGTGGAATAGTGTAACGTTAATCTCTTGCATAAGGATACGCGGCTAAAAAGCGCATTTTATCGCCATTTTTTTCAGATAAACCGCTTGTATTACAATCATATATAAAGAACAACGAATTATATTTACCATCTATTTTACTCAAATCATGTAATAGTGGAGATAAAAAAGAATCAACATAGGAAACATCTTTTATACCATCATCTGCCCCATCCATCAGAAAGACTCCTTCAGCAAAATCTTCGTCAAAATCATCTACTGCATGGTCATTCAAAAAACCGCTAAAAACATCCTCATTCTCATCTTCCGGTTATTTGATCTCAACATATTCAAACAACTCATCTTCAGAGGCAAAGTGACCGTACCAGACGGACACCATATTTTTCTCAAAGCAATTCATATCTTCACCCCGCTAATATTTCATTTTATACGTATGGTCTATCTCTATCCCGCACTAACTACCATGCCCTCTACCCCTCAACAGCTGTTGAAGCTAAAAAGCCCGCGCTGATCGCGGGCTTTGCTGTATATTTAGTCAAAATCATGCCTAGGTTTGTTACTCAACCTTAAACTGTTTTAATTCGTCTTGAAGCTTATTGGACAATTGATTTAATTGTTTGGATAGTTCAGCAACCTGTTCGAAGTTCTCCAATTGTTCCTGCGTACTGGCGCTAACCTCTTCGGTTGAAGCGGAATTCTCTTCGGTGGTAGAAGAGATGATCTCCAGCGCCTGCAAAATCTCATCTTTGTGCTTGTGGACTTTGGAGGTGTTCGTGCTGATCTGGATCATTCGCAATTTCAAATCTTCCAAATCCTTGTTAATGCTAAAGAATACTTGCTTCGTATCCTCCACCGATCTCGCATTTTCTTCTGCAATTTTCAGACCGTGAACCGTATGCTCAACTGATACGCTGGTTTTTTCTTCAATCACACGTACCTTCTTGTAGATTTCCTGTGTCGCCAGCGCCGTCTGCTCAGCCAGCTTGCGAACCTCCCCGGCAACCACAGCAAACCCTTTGCCCTGTTCTCCTGCACGTGCAGCTTCAATGGAAGCATTGAGCGCCAGCAGGTTGGTCTGCGTTGCAATTTGGTTGACCGTATCGACGATGCTGGAAATCTCATGACGGCTCAGATCAATATCCTGAATAATAGACGACATCGCTTGTGTGGAATTGTGATTTTCTTCCGCCCATCTGGATAACTGATCTACTACAGCAAGCCCCTGTCCGCTTTGTTCAGCAGAGATTTGCACCATTGTTTCGATGGCTTTGGCATCATTGGCAATTTCGTCAATTTGGCCGGATAATGCTCCGGTTTTTTGTAAAATGTTATCCGTTTCGATGGATTGGTAGTTCGTTGCATTGGCAATTTCATTAATCGCTGTCGCAGTATCGTTCATCGTGATCGCGGTTCTGGAAGAAATGGATTGCAAATCATGAGAAGACTGATTCAAGACTTGAGCTGAGCCACCCACCATTTGGAGCATGCCTTGAATTTTTTGAACCATATTGTAAATCCCTTGAGAAATTTGCCCGATTTCATTGTTGGATTGCGTATCAAACTGAACGGTCAAATCTCCATTTTCAATCAGCTTGATTTTTGCAAGCAATTTCGGGATTGATCTCAACAGATAACGGAGCGTTATATAACAAATCACAACGAGCAGGATGGTGGCTGCCGCAAAACCGCCAATGGTAATCCAGGTAAACGCTTTTAATTCTGAGAGCACCTCATCTTCAGAAATGGTTAAGCCTACAGACCACCCCGTATCTTTACTGGTTGCATACCCAATATAACGAGGTTCCCCATTATCATTAATTAGCTGTACTCCGGACTCACCAGCAATCATTTTCTTTCCAATCTCCCCAAGATCACCTGTGCTTTCGTTAATCTTTTCTTTCAGCACTTTATTTTGATCGGGGTGATACAAAATATCACCTGTTTTGGACGCAAGAATCGAATAACCTGTGCTTCCAAGCGAATAGCTTTGCATAACGGCAGGGATGTCTTTGAAAGCAATATCAACTGCAGCAAATCCGATTAATTGATTACTGCTATCTTTAATCGGATAGAAAATGCCCATGAGCACATTACCCGAATTGACGTCCTTATAGGGTTCTGAGTAGTATAAACCGTCTGCTTCAACAGCTGGCTTGAAGTATGGGCGTGTATGGATATCAAAATCCGGTTTAGAAGCAACACCATCATTCTGAAGAAAGAAGCCTTTACCAGATATTCCTGCAATCCAGGCGTCGGCAAAAGATGGCTCTGCCTTTACAATGGCTGCCAGAGTCGCTACTGTTTCCGCAGCATAAGGAGAAGTTTTCACCATTTCTGCCGATGGGGTGGTTTCTAAATATTGCTTAAAAAGATTGTTCGTTGACATTTGTTTGACAAGCGATCCCTTTTCCTTAAACAACGCATCGAATTGAGTGACAACGGCCTGCGTCTTGGTCTGGAGCATGGCCTCTTGCTGCTTGACAAGTATGCTTTGCGTGCTTGCAAACATGAACGTCCCCAAGGTTGCAAAGACGACAACGATAATGACTAACAAGACCATGGCCAATGTGTTGGCGATGCTGGATGATCTAACTACGCGCTTCTTAATATTTTGTGACATGCTGCCATCTCCCCGAGGAATATTGAGCGAAAAGCTCTTAGATAATATGTCGGAAGTTTGCAGTTGTTTTAATAGGTTTTTAGTATACACAATTTAAAGTTTCGCTATCTGATTCCTCATAGATTCCCTCCCAACCTGTTCGGTAACTCCAGCAAAAGATTAGGACAGCACAAAGAGCCTCCGTCAGACGTAGGCTCTTTACTAAAAGCTGTATATGAGAACGCAGAGTTTTGCGGATTTAGAGCGTTTCAGCGATCCGTAAGCTCAACCCTCATCCTCCGTCGTTAACCCAACTGCATCGTTGTGATACACGTATCGTTTTTCTCATATGTAGAGAATTCAGTTTCAGCCGTTTTACCTTCATGATTCACGCTAATGCGGTATGTTTTATCCCTCGGTAGCCATAGATCAATAAAACCATTGGATTGTGATTTCATGGCGGCATTCTCCATGATGACTTTCCCTTCGGAGTCGTGAACGGTCACATTGAACGCTCCGTTTTTTATTTCGCCTTGGCAGCCCGTTAGACTATGAGTTGCACAAGGGTGGGTCTGTTCCACATATGGTGCAATCGAAACAAAAAACTCGTTGTCAGGCAAATCATAATTCATGGTCTGAGTATCGTCCCCTGTGACAATCAACTGACTGGAATTAATGGAAGCAGACTGGGCTGCTGCCTTGCCTGCACTTATATCATGCACCAATTTCTTGATATCTGTCGTCTCATGGTTTTCCGCCCCTTCTCTCTGAATATTCCCTGCAATTAGGTACGTCCCCAATGCGGCAACAACCAACCCTGAAGCGACCAAGATTCCTTTTTTCATCTGGAGTTCATCTCCTCGTCTATTTTGTATTATTATAAGGGAGAATGCACCATAATGGGCAAAATGGGGTGCTGAAGTCACCAGATATTCACATTCAACGTAAAAATACCCCATCACTCTTGTGGAGCAATGGGTTACACTCGTTTTTTAACGGTCCCTGTTCACGACATAATGTATTAAGTGCTTCAGAAAAGCAATATTGCGTGGGATCTCTTCCAATGCTTCCATCGCGAGGCAATAGTGTTCCCACATCTCTTTACTGGCACCTTCAAGACCAAGGATGGACACGAAATTCGAATTGTTATTATCAGAATCTTGGCCAACAGGTTTTCCGAGTAAGAGCATATCTCCTTCCACATCAAGCAAATCATCTTTAATCTGAAAAGCAATCCCCATATGATAGGCAAATTTCTTCAAAGCAGCAATTTCCGACTCCTTGACCTGTGCAAGCATGGCTGGCATAACCAGACAAGCCTCAAACGCCACTCCTGTTTTGTAAAAGCACACCATATTCAGCTGCTCCAAGGTCAGTGCCTTTCCTTTGGAATCCAGATCCATCGCCTGCCCCATACACATATCTTCTGCTTTCTGGGCCGAGTATTGTATCAAAGCAAGCACCGTTTCAGCATTGAACTGGTCAAGTGACGATTGTTCCCCAATCGCCTTCTGGATCAGATACAGACCGGTTAGTTCCGCGGTGGCGCTATTGTGCACCTGATGCAAGGTCTGACGCCCTCTACGGGTAGACGCATTATCCTGGGAAGGAAGATCATCAAAGATCAGGGATGCGGTATGCATATACTCCAGTGATCTCAGAAGAGGCACGATTGCCGATGCATCTAATCCATATTCGTTCACACCCATGACCCAAGTCAATATAGGCCGTATCCGCTTCCCGTCCCCTTCGAGACTGTAATTTGCAGCCTCAATAAGCTGTTCTTTCATGGCCGGAATCCCTTGAGGCTTGGTAATTTTCAATTGGTTGTTAATCTGCTCACGGACCATTTTGACCGTATTGAAAAAGTCTTCCTTTTCCCTCGCATCGTTTTTCAGATGGGTAATCATCTGATCCCGAAGCAGCTTATCTAAGAAATCTACATCATCCGCTTTTTGTACCATCTTCTGAATGAGATTATTAAATTCCGGATTTCCGGATGCAAAGATCTCCATCGTTTCATCATACTTTTCAATACCTACACGTTCTTTATAACGTTTGAGTCCATTCATTGCACGATCCAGTATCACCTCACGAGCCATGGTATCGGAGTCATATACGTTATGGATCAAATAGGAAATAACCGCCCAGTATAATTCAAAGGGATTGATAAGATCCGATCTCTGATGATGATATTTTAAATAGTAGGTATAGGGTGTTACCGCACCGTCTCTCATATCGTCAACCATATCCGCAAAATCATCAGCAAGCTGGTTATAGATGCCATAAAAGAATGTTCGTTGCTCAAAACCCTCATCCGCAGGAGCACTAATCACGGAACGGACAATCAATCGGGACGAAGAGGACTTCAAAATAACGGGTATATAAAGCTCTTCATTGGTATAAGTAACTCGCGTTAGGTCCTTAACACGGTCAATATCTTGAGCATGAAAAAAGACATAGGACTGCTCGAAAAATGTTTGCTGTGTGTCTGGCCGCTGATGTTCCTTAATATACTCAAATGCATCCGAGAGCTCCGAATGTATGTATTGAATCAACTCCATATGATTTCCGGTCCAATCGCCCAACTCAGGCACAGATCCACTAAGAAGCGCGGCACGTATCATACGGGAATATTGTTCTTTTTCTTCAACCGTCAAAACCTGGGAATCGAGAAGATCATCAATGAAAGGATAGGTCAGACCATAGGAGTACCCAAGCCTGATGGCTTCATCAAGTCTGCGAGCACGTTCCACAGGCAACACTGTATCGTCCATTTCTTCCATCACATGCAGAATAACCCCGATAATGATCTTAATCAGTTTGCGCTGGGCTTGCTCGGCATCCATCTCTTTGGGAATATGGGAGGATACGGACCTAAGTTTGTTGATCACCCAAATTATCGCGGTTTCTATACCTTCCCTCTGGGCCCACCGATACACCCCGGCCAAATTCATAAATTCCGGTTGGTCTCCCCCGTTTGCACTGGTGGATTGGATCAAGTGTTTTTTTACGTCTGCAATGACACGCTGAATCCGGGTATGTGTGTCAGGAGAATTCAGAGCTTTGCCTAGGTCCCTCATATAAATATAGGAGACACTTCGGTCCAGATAATCATCCAATTTGCCTGTATAATTCAGCCATTGAATGTATCTATTATAGTCCCGAGTATCAGGTTTTCTCTTTCTCCGTGAAAAAAAGGATAACCATGAGGAATGATGAATATGATTTTTTTTCCACTTTTGAATGTCTTCTGTCAGGGTGGTCACATAAGATTTGTCTAAGACCTGATCATACAGTAATGCAAAATACTGAATCGCCTTCCGCTCAGCCAGCTGATATCCTGTATTGGCTTGTAATTTTTCATTCATATAATGCATTACCTCAACTTCTCATTTTGTTAAACATGGTTGCATTTCTCCCTGAGGGAACGAACTTGGATCATGTTTTTATCTTTATACGGAAAAAAAACTGTAAGGTTACGAAATTATCATGCTGCTTATCGATACCCCCTCTTTGGCAATATCCATGAATTTAAACCAAAAATATAGGCTCAAAATTACTTTCAATCAACAAAAAAAACCACGTCTGCCGTGGTTTTTTATGCTAACTCTTCAACAGCCACCTGATATAGCAGAGAACCTTCACGGAGCAGCAGGCGGTTTTTTCTGAAATCCTGTTCGTGCGGCTGAAGAAACTCTTGATCGTCATTTAAAAAACGGATGTTTTGCCCTTTGCTCAAACTACCTGGCTTCACATTCTTTTTCAGGACATATTGTCCACTCTTTCCATACCCGCCATCGAATAAAAAGTGATATCCATCTGTAGCCACCCCAGAGCAGCCAGAAATCCTCGGATTCATAAACGTAATATTCGTGTGGTCACTACCGGAAATACGTCCTAATGAAAAGTCTGAATAGTAATAAAACCAGATTTCCTGTTCGCTGACTACGTTTAATGCATAGCAATCATCAATGGCTGCTGCTTGGTTCTCATATATTTTATCTCCCTTTTCATTCCAGGCGACAAGACCGGAGGACCCAACAGGCTCAACCCAACCATAATTGCCAAATATACCTTCGTCAAAATAACTGGTCCAGATCGTACCTTCTTCTGTTACCTGAACACTCTGGATGCCGTCTCCAAGCAACATCTCATTGACGGTATGACCTTCATAATCAAGGATTTTACCATTTAGATCGTATTGACCAGGTCCGTAATAATGGCACCGTGCTCCGACGAGTAACAAATGATTTTTTAGAGGCTGTACATAATGATAGTTGAACTGCTGCCCCTCCACACACACTTCTTGAATGTGATCGTCTAGGATGAGTACCTTGTAAGTATGTCTGTCTTTAAGAGAGGCAGGCGTGAACATCCCCCGCACTCGTTCTGGGGCTTTATCAATCAGCAAAATATACACGCGCCCATCAGGGCCAAATTGAGTCGAAACGATCTCAAATCCTTTTATGTCGTTGGAAATATCAGCAAATGAATGAAGCCGTTTAAATAGATGTGACAAGGTAATTCCTCCTCTGAAAGGTCAATAAAGTGAAGTGTTATTTGTATTGAACTCATTTTGTCATAACGGCATGTTGCTGAGTAGGGCGGAAGTATGGCGATATAGCAAACAAAAAAACAAGCTGGGCTCTGCTTCATAAGAAAAGCAGCCCAGCTTGATCTTTATAGATGTTCCCCTTGGAGCGTTTGGTCCTTCTCAACCTTCTGCCATAAAGCCTCAGTCAGTTCATCTATCGTCTCCTTCATCGCCAGCTTCTCGCGCCAACGACTCGGGATACCGCTTATTCCGTAATAAGCTCCTGCAATTTGCCCGTACACCGCCCCAGTCGTATCAGCATCATCCCCCAGATTCACTGCCAACAGTGCTCCCTCTTCAAATGAAGTCGAATGGTGGAATGCCCACAACGCAGCCTCAAGGGAACGAATGACATACCCGGTTCCTTGTATTTCAGGCGGCTCTTTATGCCGGTAAGATCCCCGAATTATTTCTTCAATGGCTACCGAATAAGCGGGCTCGTCCTGCCGCCACTTATAACAGACGTCCGCCGATAACATGGATTCTTTGTCCGCTCCTCGCAGACCTGCCACAAGGATTGAAGCAAGCACAGCACAGGCCTCCACACTTTCGACTGCTCCATGGGTGGTTCGTGAGCTCATCTCAGCATACATCACCGCCTCTTCCGGACGGTTCGCATAGGCCATAGCTACAGGTGCAAGCCTCATAATAGAGCCATTGCCGGCAGTCATGGGGTCAACGGACCCACTGTACGGATCTCCGGTAGCTTCGAAGCGATGCAGTGCTGCTCTCGTTGCACCACCGATATCAAAGCACGTTCCCGTGCTGCTCATATATCCCAAGTGGTACCAATTGGTGTATCGGCGCATTTGATCTGCCGGATCAAAGCCATCTTTTCGCACCATACTCTCGGCCAAGCAGAGCGCCATCGACGTATCGTCCGTCCACTGGCCCGGCTTTAACCCAAAGACACCGCCGCCCACGATATCCGTTACAGGTTCAAATGTACCTGGACTGCTGAATTCCACAGTGGTTCCCAAAGCATCGCCCACGGCCAGCCCAACCAGGCATCCCAAAAAACGATCCTTGATAAGTGCCATTTTTGTTTTACGCCCCTTTTCAAATGTAATAACTAACGCATATTTTCCCATCTCGCCAGGAAGGAAGCCCGACACTGCCATTTATTCGTAGCTTAAGGCTTTACAGCGGCTATCCGGTTTCAATTCAATGAAAATTCCTGCCTCTTGATGGTAAACGAGTGGAAACCGCTCCGTATCTACATATTCCCGCACACCGCTTGAAAGCCGCCATACCTGAAGCGAGACTCCTTTTCCCCATAAGAATAATCGGTCATCACAAATGGCCATATCCGCTTGGGGAAAAGGAAAAGTCCCGTCTTCAACAGGCTCACAATTTAGAGATGGAATCGCTGGAAGCACACGTCGGTACCCTGGCTGGGTCATATCGAATAGGACAACAGCCGGTTCAACTCCTTCCTCTCCCCAATCTTCCTCCTCCAGTAAATCAGCATCCATCTGTCCCCAAACCGCCAATGTATCGGGTCCTGTCCAGCACACTGGCCCATCCCAATCTATGGTTTGCCAAAGATCGCGAACCGACTGCCCCTTCTCCGATTCCCATGGATTCAGCAGCCAATCCGATAACGACCAAGTTCGGACCACTCCAATCGGAGCCCACACCCATCCCGTATCCGCAATCCACTTTCCCCCTGGTGAAATCAGCAGCCTCCCATGAAAATAATCTAGATAATGTTCATTTTTGCTGTCGCTGTTATAAACAGGGGTAGGCCTTGCTGTCAAAAGCATGCCTGTTTCTATATCCGTCAGGTCAAGCCGGTTCCATTCCGTCCCATGAACAAGAATGCATGCACCATCTTGGTGTACAAATGCCAGGGGAAACATACTTTTATCGTAGTGATATTCGTCCCGTGATAATTGCATTTTTCCTTGAGCATGGACTAAATCATACACTGCCGCATGCCGTCCAAAACGATTGGAGATAGCTACATAGCTGCCATCAGAACTGGTAACCATTTGGATAGGTTGCATGGGATTAAAATCAGGAATACAAATACGTGTGCACAATTCTGCGCTGCCAGAGCGAAGTTCTAGTCTCCACAGTTCTGCTTGTGTGTTTAGTGCCAGCAGGGTTATGCTTTCCTGAGAGTCACCCTTTAATGGATGAATGGCTGTAAGGCATCCGATAGACGGTGGTAAATCAGGTAAAGAAACGTGATGGAATGGCATCATTAAACCCCTTTTATTCTTGATAAATAATAATCTATACCCGTATTTGTGAAGCTGGATTTATCGATAAAAAATCTGATTTCAAGCAATGCAGACAATACTTTCATAAAAACTCCCGCTTTTTTCTTGCAAAACAACTTAAGATATGTAATTTCGCTAGGATCTCTTTTGAGAACAAAATAGGAGTAATTCATCAAGATCAAATAGGAGATGAACTGCTCTGTTGGAGATTGATGCTCATTGATACAGTCTATCAGCACCTCTAATACCCTATTTTTATTAGATTTGTAGGCTTGCATAAACATCGTTGCTTCTACAAATGGTTTGTTGAAATCATCGAATGGAAAATCATATACATCATGACTACCCAGCATGAAGTTAACCCATTGGCCTTGTAAAAATTTTATTTTTTCCAGCGCTGCTTGTGTATCCATATCCATCTTACTTTTGTTAATATGTTCATGCAAAATGTTAATAAGAATGTGCAGATCATAATATTGTGCGTCTTCCATTCTGTACATGATCCTATTATTTTCAATCGTTAGACGATCATAAATGTCGTCACCTAAACCCAGTTCAAATAAGAGATGGTGAAGGAAAAATAGTCTGTCCTGAGTAAGCGAGAATTCATTCCCTCTCTCTCTTAGATGTGAAACTTGATATTGATAATAAAAACAAAATAAGTTTTTTCTCCTATAAGCAACATCTTTATGTATATCAAAAACATTAAAAATGAACGAAAGCAATCGAACCAGGCGTTCAGCATCCAGTTCGCTTCGAATGACATGATCCATTTTTGTTAATAGCGACCTGTCAAACAGATCATGCCATCGCACTAGAGAAACATAATCCAGCTCGTTTATATTCAGGGTTAATATTCTTAAATTTTGCTCTTGATCGGGATAAGAATAAAATAGATATTCATGACTTAAATCAGAAATTCGCTCATTAAAATAAGCTCTTAATTTGTAATCGTATATTTTAGAAAATGACATACTTATCCTCCTTACAAGTAAGCCTGAGCATATTAAACTAAGCACAAAACATTTTCGAACTCCTATATTGTAAAATTAATCTGGATAGACTGGCAAGGCGGCACAATTACAGAAACATATGTTCTCCAAATCTATATTATGATATCTTTAGGCTAGAAATGAAACGTTATTGTCGGAGGTCATAGCCTACAATTAGAAAGGAATGAACACCTATGAAACAGTTAAGCGAAGCTCTGGCCTGTTTTGTACAACAACAAAACTTATATAATGAAGCCTATGGGCTGTTCCAAAACCACGACATCCAGCCCCGGATGGAGAAAATATCAGATTGCTGGGACAACCAGATTCCTGTATCCCCTGAACTTGAGTATCTGTATAGCCATTATGAAATGATCGATGCTAAGGCAGTGGGAACACACAAATTAAAAAATGCAGCAGTTGAAATCGGGGATGCCGCGGTTCTCTTTTTTGCCGCACCAGAACATCTGTATCGCCAACAGCTGGGCTATCGCTGGATTACATCTGGTGAGCTTGTCCAAGAATCTTCTTCGTGGCCGCCCCATCATGTCGTGATTGCCACTTTTAATGACGATCCAGTCATTGTCGATACTAGCGCACTCGGTTCCCCTGTATATGCTGCATTCGAAGGCGGTGTCCCGCAGCAGATTGCTGACTCTTTAGCTAACTTCTTTACGGCTCTCTCCATCCTGATTGAAGGTGCCTGTACCTTTAAGGGAGAATTGAAAGATGAGGAGACCTACGAAACCAAAGCAGAATATATCGAGCACGTAAAACCGCTGCTGCATCCGCTGTTGAGCGAAAATCAAACCACGTATTTAATGGAATACCTATCCCTTTGTTAGAAATCCTTTTTTTTGAAGAGAGGTGGGACTTTTTATGATCTATATCGCATTACTGCGGGGCATCAATGTTGGCGGCAACAACAAGATCGAGATGAAGAGGCTCAAGCAAACGTTTGAAAATGCAGGTATGGGGCATGTGACGACTTACATTAATTCTGGAAACATTATTTTTTCTAGTCAGACCCAGTCTAACCAGGAGCTTTCACTCATATTGGAACAGACGATTCTGGAGGATTTTAGCTTACCCATCCGCGTCATCGTCCGTAACATGAAAGAGATTCAGAGCATTATGGAAGCACTGCCGAATGAATGGTCTAATGATACACAGATGAAAAGTGATGTATTGTTCCTGTGGGATGAAATTAACGATATTTCCGTTCTGGACAAGCTTCCTTTAAAAACAGGAATAGGCCATGTAATATATACGACCGGGGCCGTTCTGTACTCTGTCAGCAAAGAACAAGTCACAAAAAGCGGGTTAACGAAATTAGTCGGAACCAAGCTGTATCAGCAAATGACGGTGCGGAATGTGAACACAACTCGTCAGATTAATAAGCTGATGCAAATGGCTGAACAGGAAGAGTTGCAGGATACGAGTTCTTGACTGTAATCCAAAAGCAACGTTGGAAGGGTAAACTTAAAAAGGAGCCTTTTTAGGGCTCCCCAACTGTTTTTCTTCGATGTAAAGTTCTCCCTAGTCTTTATATATTGTCTCGTTAAATTTTAAAGCCTTCGACCAGTTCATTCAGTCGGGCAGCGCTTCCCTTCACCTGATCAGACTGGTGTGCCACTTCAAGAGATTTCTCCGTCGATGAAACCATATTCTCTGCAATGTGCTGAGTGGATATAGCGGACTGTTCGCTGGCTGTTGCAATCTCATGAATTGCTCTCACCATGGTTTGGATGGTTGCATTCACCTGCTTAGAGGTAGCGTTCAAATCATTGACCGTGTTCGTATGCTCCACGGCATCATTGTAATATTGTCCTGCTGTATCCTCAAGCAGCTGATAATCCTTGCCTACCTGGGCTTGCAGGAAGTGCAGTAATTCTTCGGCATTAGTAGTTAAATTCTCTACAGATTGCACAACTTCTTGAGTAACACTCTGAATTTGGTCTACCGCGTGTTTGGAGCCGTCTGCCAACTTGCGAATCTCGTTAGCCACAACCGCAAACCCTCGACCTGACTCACCCGCACGAGCCGCTTCAATGGATGCATTTAGAGCCAGCAAATTGGTTTGTGCCGTAATTTCTAAGATGGACTGAGAAAGTAAACGAATTTGGTCTACGGCCTTGGCTCGTTCTAGCGCTTCCTTCATCTTTTCATTGGCCTTCCGGTAAATTTCCTTGGCCGCTTTATTGGATTCACTTGCCGCATGCTTCAATGTTTCGGCTTTTACACTTGTATCATGGGCAGACTGAGCTCTTTCTTGAGTTTTGACCGAAATGTACTCTGCTGCCCGCTGCATTTCTTCCGCCGAATGGTTCATATTTTCGGTGTATGCCGAAGTCTCTTCCATAGCTGCTGACAGCTGTTCGACCGTGGCAGATACATCTCTAATCCGCTCATTGAGATCTGTCATATTATGATTCGTCTGATCACTCAGTTGGTTAATTTGGCGTGACTCTTTGATAACCCCCGTAATGACCATTGAGGTTGAATCTGTCATTTGTTGAATGGCACGCGCAATCACAGCGATCTCATTATTTCCTTTAAGCAAGGCAGGATCAAGTGCTGCCGTTAAATTTCCTTGGGTAATCTCCTCACAGTATTTCGTAATTGTACTCATCCGGAAACGGATATTTCGAATGGCCGCAAAGGAGATGGTGATAAGAATAGCCAGCACGAGGGCCAGAACTGTGATCAAAACAATTGTACGCATTTTAATCTCATTTTGCGTATTTTGATATAAGTTGGCGGATTGCTCATTGTTATAATCTGAAATCGTAGTCAGCATCGTAACAATTGCCGTACTGGATTTATTAATCCGGCCTCTCTCTTCCGTGTCATACGTTCCGCTATTTTTTTTGACTGCCATGATTTGCTCAATATCCTGATAATATGTGTCTATACTCCCCCGTAGTTCCTCGTACATTTTCTGTTCCTTAGCATCCAAATTCCTTTGTGAGAATTCATTTAGTCCGGTTGTAACGCTATCTTTTCCTTTCTGCACCTGCTTATACTGTTTATCTGTGTACTCCTTATTGTCGAGTATTTTTGTATAATTAGCCCGCATATTATAGAAATCACTTTTGACTTCAAGAATATTCGTTTGGTGTTGAAAGCGATCCACATACAAAATACCTTGACCCTCTTTAGCTTGATACATACCGATAACCCCTACCAACGATACAATGAGTAAACCCACTAAGCTGATTACAATCATGGAGATCATCGTTGTCGTAACCTTTAAATCTCTAAAACCCTTCCCTTTTTTAGTCCTGTCTGATAGCTTGTTACTCATCCAAACCCCTCCAGATCGTCTATGGATAATAGTTCACGCTGCTCTCAACTTTCACGAGTTTCCGCTCGGTCTCCTTGACATTGCCCTCCAAACAACACAATGAAGCAGATCACAGAACGTGATGATATCTATATTTATATATATCGGTAGAAAGCGCTTAAATTTATAAGTAAGATAACAGTGATGCAAAAATAAAGAATATTATAATAGGCAACTTCATAGTTGGACTTGCTATGTAACTCAAAAATTTTGATGCTCATGGGCTTAAAGAATTTGCTAAACCTATCTACTATTTACTTTTAGCCATATGATAACAAGCCCCGATGATAAGTTATTCCATCGGGGTATATTATCCTATTGCTATGGCCTTCTTCTCTTTATTATTAAGTCTTCAATTTAAAACCTAGTGTGATAATTTCATGCGGCTTTACAGACTGAAGTAACTCATCAGAAGAATCCATTACGATGTCTTCTCCTTGTTCTTCGAGGATATTACTTTTATAAAAATCGTACTGTTGCGTCCTGGGCTTGATAATTAATTCGGCCATACTATGACTCATATTGTACCAGCGTAACAGCACATCCCCCGACAGCTCATTCATTTTCATAGAGGAAAAGGCAAGCTCCGTGCTTTTCCAATCAAACGGCGCATAATCTGGAGCAACTGTACCCTCATGAATCCCCGTTTGTTTTACAATCCAAGGAATTTGGTATTGATAGGCTTCTCTATACGCGCCGGACTGAATACCGTCGCCATCATGTGGAATGATTTCCAGACGGGCGGTATGCTCACTTGGACATTGCGCTTCCGGCGTCGGGAACCATCCCCAATCACCCAGCTCGCCAACTGAGCGAAGCAGCGTTACTGCAATCGTGTTACGTCCATCACGCAGCACTTCATATTCATTCAACCCGAGATTGGCCACGGTCAGACCGGTTTGTTCCCCGCTTACATCCACAAACGCCTGCTGATGCTGTGTGTTGCTTGGGTTTTCCCACTCAGGTGAGGGTTCATTGTCCCGGATTGCAATTTCAAACATGGAGTCCACCCGATGCTGACCAGAGTGTATTTCTGTCGGAAACAGCGCGCGTAGTCGGTGATCCTTGGCTTGGTTGTTGAAGGTGGTTTCCATGGAAACACCCCTGCTGTTCCGAGATAAAGAAATGACAGTCCGTATCGTCAGCGGAACAGTCTGTCGGGAGCGCTGAGCCTGACGATACGGATAATAAACTAGCTCTCGCTGCTCCTGCCCCAGCGTTTCATCCGCAGAGGCCGGTATTTCCCAATGATGGATAATCTCCAAGGATGCGAGAAAAGGTGTATCTTCAAGCACACGGATGTCAGCGATCAAATCTTCGGTGGTCCGCGCCTGCTCTCCCTCGGGATGTCTGAACATATACTCGTTGCCGATATCACCAACATTTTCATATACGCCAAGGTCTTTGTAGCTGCAGCCTGTACGCTTATCCGTCAGGGTAAAAGAGCCGTTATCCGCAATTTCGACGTGAAGCAGATCATTTTCCATACTTCGACTGCCTTGAAAAAGTGAAGAGGAGTCAGTCTCGACATTGCTTCTCAGCCAAGCATAGGTTTTTAAGCCTAAAAGGGGCACACGTTCTACCTCAAAGGTAAGGCGAACCCGACGAGACATGTAAGGCTGGCGGAATCGATCATCCGGCAAATCATAACCGAACTGTAGCCCGAGGTCCTCCACCTTGCATGCCACCGGACACCCTTCACTGTCCACCAGTACGCGCCCGGAAAGATCCACTTTCTTCGCTCGATGAGAGGCCTCCTCAAGCGTGTATCCTTCACGGAAGTACAGACGCACCACTTCCAGTTCTGCCGACACTATACCACTGCGTTCCCAGCCTGACGTATTAAAAATCACGAGTGGCAACGCATCTTCTCCAAAGCGACTGAAGCCCGTCGTATCCACTGCTTGCGCAATGACCTCAATGCTTTCATCCACAATGCTCTCGGCTACATGACGGCTCTTATCAAACCGGGTCACCATCTCACGGTGCACCTCGTCCACACTACAGCCGCAAATACTGTCATGCGGATGGTTCTGCATCAGTGTTTTCCAGGCATAGGTGAACAAATGGTGAGGGTAAGCCTGCCCCAACAGATGCGCGAAGGTTGCAAGCGGCTCAGCCACTTTTTCCAGCATCACTTGTCCCAACTGGTTCATCTGTTTCAAATACACCCGGGCAGAAGCCGTATTCACCAGCGTTCCCCAGCCGTCCGTGCGCTGACTGCGAAACTCTCCCTTCACTGACGAGAGTTGCCTTTGGGAAGCCCGTTTCAGAGAGGTCAGATAATCGTTGAAATTAGAATGAATAAACTCGATATCCGGATAAAGCTTCTGTGCGGTACGGATTGCTTCCGGTAAATCAAGCTGTAAAGGCTGGTGATCGCATCCGTTCATGAACAGCAGCTCGCCAGTTGAAGCATATTTTTGCGCATCATCCAGTTTACGCTTCCAATAAACCTTGGCTTCCGCCTCATCTACCGGAACCTCATTGCCGTTGGAATACCAGTTAGCGAATAAAATACCGAGTACCTCCGATCCGTCTGGCCCCGTCCATAACAGTTCCGAAAAGGAGGACTCGTAGCCTCTATCCGACACTGTATTGTTAAACCCTGTGGGCTTTACGCCCCTTCCGAAGAAAACATTCGTAATCCCCGACTGTAGCATTAACTGCGGAGTCTGCCCAACCAGACCAAACGTATCGGGGAAGTATCCGATCTTGGACGGATTGCCGTAACGTTCAGCATCGCGGTGCCCGATCTGCATATTACGTACATTGGCTTCGCCGCTGGTCAGAAAAGCATCCTGCAAAATGTACCAGGGTCCGATAAAAATACGACCATTGCGAATATGCTGCTCCAGCCGTTCCTTATGCTCGGGGCGAACCTGTAGATAATCCTCCAGAATGATCGTCTGCCCGTCCAGATAAAAGCTTTTATAATCCGGGTCCTGCTCCAGCTTATCCAGTAGAGAATCCATCAGGCTAATCAGGCGCATATGGTGCTTCTCATAAGGCAAATACCACTCCCGATCCCAGTGGGTATGCGAAATAATATGTGCTGTCGTCTTGCTACCCGTATATGTGTCTACTTCCCTGCTTATCGCTTGATTGCTGATTGATTCATCCCTTTGCTCGCTCATCGCATATCTCCTCACCGTATGTCTTGACCTGCCATTGTTCACTGTATCACTTCAATCGTCACGTCCTCGGGACGATATACTGCTAGCAACTGACCTTCTCGATCCACAGCAAACAAGGCAGAGCGGCTCCTTGGCAACAGAAAAGCGTAGGATAATCCAGTCGCCTTATCTCGAACACGCACTTGCGTATCCCGTGAAAACTCCGATACGAAAATATACAAGCCCCCATTCTCGAAATTCAGCTTACGTCCATATAGTCCCGGCTGATCGCCACCGTCTATCCACTCCAGTTCTCGCTCCACCCCGGCGGCAGTGAGGGCATAGCGATATAGCTCACCAATCGGCTCATCCCTGCTATTCAACTCCAGTGGAAGCGGGCTCCAGATCAAGCGCCCCTTGCCAAGCGGCAGGTTCACGACTTCATCCCCCATCGCTCCATCCGCTTCCGGTGACAGTTGTTCCTCCTTAGCCACCTCAGCAATTCGCCGCTGACCGAATGAGACAGGGAAGGTTTGACCCTCCAGACTCATCACTTCCTCCCGTTGGACGTTCCCCAGCGTACGCTGCCCAATAATATCATCGACTCGGTCGCTCACTTTCCAGTAAGGATCAAGGCCCAACGGTCCGGTGACTAGTAAAGTCACACCGAAGGAACGTACCATTTCCAGAAGATGTTCCAGCGATGTACTGTCGAAATTGTGCGCGCTAGGGATCATAATCAGTTTCGGTAACTGCCGCTTGAGCGAGTCCAGATGATACTCGGAGACGGCACGGAATGGCTGCTTGAGATCATAGGACATCACCCGGGTAAGCCGTGTCGTGGCATCAAAGGCAAGCGATCGGTTGGAGAAATCATTCGAGTACGGGAATACAACAGCCGTTTCCTCCAGCTTTCGGTCTGTAAACAGATCGCGAATATCATTCATAAAACGCCCAAAATCGTAAGATACCTCTGCTTCCGGCTTCTCGGTCCCATCCGCACGTAACGCACCGATGTGAGATTCATTGGCATTATCCATATAAAAGTTCGTATTCCATATCCAATGAATCGCACCCGCTCCACCAGTCGAAAAGGCATACGCATACTTGCGCTCCAGCATGTCGCGCAGCTCCGCCTCTGAACGCTTGGCTCGACCATCCGGCGTCTCAACATACATTATTCCGGTTTCCTGCACGAGATTCGGTTTGTCTGGTGTTTTGGCAAAAATACCGTCCCACACCAAATGGTCATTCAGCCACCATGAATGCACCGTCGTATAATCCACCACAGCCTCATAAAAAAACGGAGACGGCCGCTGCGCGCCCATTGCCTCGTCCTGTCCTACAGTTACCAAATGCCCGGGACAAAGCTCTCGAATCGTAGTCGCCAATTGCTCGGCCCACAGATTGTGCATATCCATTGAAAACAGACAGTAATCCAGCCACTTGGCTCCCTTTTTGGCCTGATGCATATCCTGAACGTCGAAGTTTATCTCCTCCGGTTCGGGAATTGTGGCAGAAGCAAAACAGGGAAGCTGCTGTGGCGTCATATTCCATGCTTCCTGCAAACCCTCAATGCTGCCGTGCCGTTGCCCCAGCCATGTGCTGAATGCCTCCTGTTCCCATGAGTTCCTCGCAGAACGCGGACCATCCGCGAAAATGCGCGACGGATCAAACATGGAAGGCTCGTTAATCAGATCCCAGTCTACATGGGTTGTAGTCGTGTGACGGCTGACAATACTGCGAATGAACCGCTTTTGTGCTTCCACGCTTTGCGGATCGAGATAAGGGTTAACCCCTTCCCATGTTTCCGGTGTAAAAGAAAAGAACGTGAACGTCACCTGCAATCCATGCCTTTTGGCTGTCAGCAAAAAAGCATCAATTGCTCGAAGCGCCTCTTCCGAGGCGTGCCCGTCTATCTGCATCATGTTGCGATAAGCCGTCCATACCCCTGTACGAATCCAGTTGATGCCCGCTTTGGCCATCTGGGCCATATCCCGGTCCCAAATTGCTGCATTGGGCAAAAACAGAAACTTCCGTGCTACATCTGAGGTCATATAGGTCATGCCGACAACAGGCAACGGGCGCCCATCCTTTATAAAATAGTCCCGACTGCGCATGATGATCTGTCCTTCAGCCAGCAGTTCGGCATCCTGCCCCCAAAAGCCCTGTCGCAATATACGCACTTCACCATCCGATGACTCGGCTCGGCAAATGACCCGATATAAACCGCTTAGGATGGAAAAGGAAAGGGGAATACGTACAAAGTCCTGTTCTCTGCTAACTTCAATTTGCAAGCGCTTGCTCCATACCTGCTGACTGTGATCATCCAATATTTGCTCCACCGTCAGGTCAAAGCTCCATATCTCGTGATATCTGGGCGTGGCTCCTCCTCGCTGCAATCTTTGGGTTTGAAGTGTCAGTACGGCTCGTTCCCCAGGCTCATAAGCAGCATAGTTTGGCTTGATAGATAGCTCCGTCATCCCCTTGGCGCAAAAACGTGCCCATTGGGCAAGCAACTGCTCCCCATCCTGTTCCCAAAAGGAAGCTATCAACGGCAATTGGACAAACATCCAGCGTGCGCCGGCAAACAGACCTCGGGCATGCTCCCATAGCACCACCGGGGCGGCAATGTCCCGTCCGTCCTTACTTACTCCCTTGAGCAAAGGATAAATTCGCGTATTCATCGGCCCGGCAGAGCCCATTTGGTGCGGCAGATCGCTGCTTTTGGTCGTATGTGGAACGAGATTCCACGTATCCGCCACCTGGAACAGAGACTCCTGACCACACAGCACAGGAATATCCTCTGATGCGACCAGGGAAGTCACCTTCGACGCGTCTACTCTCAGCACCTCATGAATATGCAATTCCTGATGATATGCAGTCTGCTCAGTCTCAATTACCCAGTCTCCATGCTCATCAGCAGGATCGCGGACCGGATTCTTAAAGGGTGCTCCCCCGACGTTAAGCAGCCCCCCTCCCCTGTGGAGAAATGCCACGATTTCGGTCCAGGCGGACTTGGGGAAGTACGGTGCATGCAGATTGACAAAGCAGCCGTTGTCCATATGCTTTAGCGTTTCAGCCAGTTCATCGGCTCGTACGACCACCACGTCTGCAACTCCCTGAAATGCCTCGTCTGGCAACAGGCTCCCTATAGCGGGAAAGCCTTGCTCACTGAAAACAACGATGGATGGGTTTACTATGGATTCATTCATAACAAGCCATCCTTCATGGCCTTATACACAAGCTGGGCAAACAGACTGTTGGACCAGGCGAACCATTTTCTCGTATAAACCGTGGGATCATCTGCATGAAAGCCTTCATGCATATATCCGGTGTCGCCATCGGTCGCTTCCAGCATCCGGATCATCTCCAGCTTTTCTTCTGTTGTCTGGGCCGTTAACCCTTGCATAGACAGGGACATATGCCAGATGTAACCCGGCAGAGTGTGCGGACTTCCGATGCCTTTAGCCGCCTTGCCTTCATAGTAAAACGGATTCTCCTGACTTAAAGCGAAGAGTCTCGTATTTTGATAGATCGGATCGTCCGCCGTCGTATAGCCCAAATACGGAATGGACATCAATCCCGGCGTACCTGCGTCATCCATCAGGCAGTAGTTGCCAAATCCGTCCGTTTCGTAAGCATATATAGGCCCGAATACCGGGTGGCGGTAAATGCCGTACAAGCGGATACCGTGCTCCACCTCAGCCTCCAGCTCCTTCAGCTCGTTCAGAAAGTCCATATCACGAAATACCCACTCCGCAAACTCCTGCATCTGCCGTAAAGCAACTACCGCAAACATATTACCGGGTATATTGTAGTGGAAATCGCAAGCATCATCACTGGAACGGAAGCCCGACCAAATCATCCCTGTATAGTTTACAGGCATACCGAGTCCCTGATTGCGCAAGGAATCGGTGAAAATGCCGTTATTACGCGTAAACCGATACGCAGATTGCTCTTGGTGACGTTGCTCCGTTTTGAACACATCCACCATTTTACGCAGAGCCATCTTGAATTTTGAATCAAAAATATCGGTAAGCTCCGTTTCCTTCCAGTACATATAAGCCAGCCGAATGACAAAGCAAAGCGAGTCGATTTCAAATTTTCGTTCCCACACCCATGGCGACATTTCCGTCTCATCGGCCGCGTTCCAGTGCCAGTCATTCGCCGTCTCATTGAACGCATTCGCATACGGGTCTATGAGGACATAATGAATATGGCGCTTGATCAGACCACCAATGATACGCTGTAAATCAGCATCCTCCCTGGCTAACGGCACATAATGAATGACCTGCTCTACGGAATCCCGCAACCAAAGAGCCGGAATATCACCTGTAATGAGAAACGTTGTCCCATCATCCATTAGTTTGGTCGTCGTCTCCAGCGAATTCGGAAAACAGTTTTTAAACAGCTTCAGCAGCTTCGGCCTGTGAGCCAGTGCTTGCTCCGCTTCCTTAAGTACGTCCTGAACAGCCTGCGGCAAGTCAAGGTCGGGCATCGGTATTTTGGGAAGTCTGAATTGTTCCAATAGCTTTTTCGCTCCTTTATCAATATCTATTGCAAGCGTATCGTTTTAATTTCATAAGGTGTAAAAGACAATGTGAGACAGCTATCTTCCAGCTCAAGCGGCTGAAGGGGTTCCTCCAGCGCATTCGACACGTAGGCTGCGTTGAACGTGTAAGGCCAGATCAACTTGATCGTTTCCCGTCCCCCAGAAGATTCGTACAAACGAAGAATCGTCCCCAGTCCATCTTCGGCCGGCTTGATCGTATCCAGCACAACGTGACGGCTATCAAAGTTAATGAACGATCCGCTGCTCGGCAGCACTCCAGTGCTGCGCTTTTGCTGTTGCACAACAGGCATATCTTGGTTCAGCTCAGCCGCATGACGCAAGGTATGGGCGCTGCGCCAGTCTCCCACATGCGGATATAGCGAATACGTAAAATCGTGCTCGCCCAGATCGGCATCTTTATCCGGCCATTTGGGTGCACGCAGCAGAGACAGACGGATGGTGCTGTCTTGAATGTCGTAGCCATATTTGCAATCATTGAGCAGACTCACGCCATACCCGTGCTCGGAAACATCCGCAAATCGGTGTCCACACACTTCATACTGCGCCTGCTCCCAGCTCGTATTCCGATGGGTCGGCCGCTCCAAAGCACCAAAAGGAATTTCATATGTCGCCTTGTCCGTAACCACATCTATAGGAAAGCCTACCTTTAGCAACTTGTGCGCTTCATTCCAGCTCACATGCGTCCTGAAATCAATTCGCCGCTCATGATGATAAAAAATCACATCCTGTGTCATTTCAGATTGATGGATTCGCCATCGGAAGCGCAGCACATCCTTCGTTTTCCCCTGGAGCACTACTTGTTTTTCCAGCAACTCGGCTTCTCCTGCTACCTGTTCCTCATAGCGGTCATCCAAGTCCCATGCATCCCACAAGGTCGGACGGTCATGGAAAAAATGAAAACGGTTTGCCCGTGCCCCGTGCTTCAAGATTTCACGGTTTGCCGCTTTATCCAGCAGACGAATCATTTCGCCCCGCTCATTAAATTGCACCTTATAAAATCCCGTCTCCCAGATATCCCCCAGCGATCCAGATATCACATCTAGCTCGGGCTTCTCACCTGTTTGAGCCTGTTCTCGCTCCAACCAAATCGTTTTGTAGCCCAGTGCAGGAACATCCGGAATACGGACCGAAATGCCGCCTTCCTCCATATCGATGTCCAGCCGCTCGGCTTCATCATTAGCGTAGTGGTAGGCATACAATCCCTTTGCCGATTCCGTAGCAATATGGATCACGGCACTACGGCTCCAGCCCAGGCTGTTAAACACAAGATACGGCATTCCTGTTCTCGAGCCTTCCGTGTTCACTTGAGCCGCCAGCGTCGTAATCCCCTGTTGAAGCCCGACATGTCCCCATTCGAAAATTTGCTGATACTCCTTATCCGAAGTGCCGTAAACCTCGGTAATCGCAGAGCCGGGGATAATATCGTGGAACTGATTCAACAAAATCAGCTTCCAGCCCTCATGCAATGCCGAACAGATGTCCTGCACCTGCTTCGGCTCCAGCTTTGGTAATGCCAGCGTGCTCCATAGCTCTGCCTCGCGGTAGACTCCCTCCGCTTTCCGGTTATTACGTTTGTTGCGAGCATGGGTCGTGTAGGTTCCCCGGTGCAACTCAAGGTACAAGTCACCATGCCATTGGGGAAGCTTCGGATGCGCCTGATCTATGCCTGCGAAAAACTGCCCCGCCGTGCTGAACCGACTCGCAGGCAGTCCCACCATTAGCGGAGAACGCTCTATATATTCCAGCATTTCACGCGTAACTCCACCGCCGCCGTCTCCATGTCCATAGAGCAACATGTGCTCAGGATGAGCCGATTTTTCACGATAGGACTGCCAATGGTCATGAATGTCCTGTGGCCGTGTATTTTCATTCACGCCATGATTGAGGTAGGACAACATCGAAGTACCATCGATGCCCACCCAGTGGAACAAATCGTAAGGAAACACATTCGTATCATTCCAGCCGAGCTTGGTCGTCATAAAATAGTCTATCTTCCCATGCTTTAAAATCTGCGGCAGGGACGCACAGTAGCCGAACGTATCCGGTAGCCATTCGATATGAGAGGTTTTGCCGAATTCCTGTTGGTAAAAACGCTGACCATACAGCATTTGGCGGATGAGTGATTCGCCACTGGGCAGGTTCAAATCAGGCTCTACCCACATCCCCCCAACCAGCTCCCACCGTCCTTCGGCGACTCTCGCTTTGACCCGTTCATACAGCTCTGGATCATTTTCCTTTACAAAAGAGAACAGCAGCGGCTGGCTCTGTGCATATTGATATGCCGGGTATTCATCCATCAGCGCATCCACCGTTGAGAAGGTTCGGCTTGTTTTCCGTACGGTCTCGCGCATCGGCCACAGCCAGGCAATGTCAATGTGCGACTGTCCTACCATGTGCTCCAAACCTTGCGCATTCCCACCGATCTTCTGAACTTGCTGAATGAGCTCCTTTTCTGTCGCTGAGATCGCTCCCCCTTCTCGAATGGCGTCTTCCTCCAAATTCGCAAAGCAATCCATCACCCCATACAGAGCTTTCAGCAGGCGTATTCTGCGGATATCGCCCTCAGGCAGCAGTAGAGCGGCTTCGCTAATAACGGTAACGGTATACATCAGACTCTGCACGGGCTTGTTTAGCCGTACAAGATAGCTTGTAATAGAAGAAATCGGAGGTTGAATGACAGCCTGCCGATTAAGTGGATCAACGGGTTCGGGTACAGGATCAAACAGTTCTATATCCAATACCGGTGAAGGCCCGATGACCTGCGGATTAAGCGTGACATAGGTATGATTGCGATCAAGCCCGTGATAGGAAGCACCATTGACCCGCAGCAATCCTTCTCCCCCGGACTCAAACACCAATCCAAAAGGTTTTCTCAACCACGCTGTCGGTACATCCAACTGCGTTTGAAAAAAATAAGTCGTCCCCTGACTGCTGGGGAATCGCTTGAGGTCCAGTCCTTCCGATAAAGGTGCGGCGTCTTCGTATTGACCTGGTGTTTGGTAAGTGGAGCGTGTAATGTTCCAGCTTCGCAAATCCAGCTTCTCCAGCCATTGGCATTCCGACAATTCCCGAATCAGGCGTTTGATACGCTCCATTATTCATCCTCCCGTACGATCAACTCGGCACACAGGGTATCTTTGGAGTGCCTGCCTACTTGAATAGAAAATCGCCCTGCCTCAACGACCGGCTGTAGATCACGCCCTATATATTGCAGCTTGTCGGAGCCTACAACAAACTCAACCGTCCGTGTTTCTCCCGGCTTTAATACAACTTTGCAGAAGCCCTTGAGCTCCCTGATTGGGCGGGTCACCAAACTCACCGTGTCCGAGATATAAAGCTGTACCACCTCAGCCCCTTCCCGTTCTCCCGTGTTGGTTACATCGACTGTAACCGTAACGGATTCGTCCGCTCGGATCGAGTTGGTGCTTAATGTAAGCCTTTCATAGCTAAATGTCGTGTAGCTGAGACCGTAGCCAAACGGATAGCACGGCTCGGAATCGTCCTCCAGATACCGCTTGCCCCGGGAACGCTTGCCATTGTAATATACCGGCAACTGGCCGACATGCTTAGGGATGGAGAGGGTCAAACGTCCCGAAGGATTTACATCCCCAAATAAAATATCCGCGATTGCATGTCCCCCCTCCTGACCGGGATACCATGCTTCCACAATGGCGTGCGCATGCTGCTCCACCCACGGCTCAGCAATCGGTCGCCCGTTCATATAAATGACGACCAGTTCCTTTCCCAGCCTGTAGACTTCCTGCATGAGTTGGAGCTGTACCCCCGCAAGCCCCAACGTCATCCGGTCGATGCCTTCGCCGCATTCCATGTCGTTCCAATCGTGATCCGATACCTTCGACGCGCCGGTTTTAAGATCAATCGTCCCTTCCCCGAAATCGCGGGCGCTGGACCCTCCAACCACCATCACCACTGTATCGGCCTCAGCCGCACATGCCAGTGCATTTTCAAAGCCTTCCCGGGATTCTCCCTTGATCCGGCAGCCAGGTGCGTACAGAACGCTAACCTGATCCTTGCCCAGCTTGCCACGGATACCATCAAGTACAGTTATCACGCGGGATCTCGGCTGCGGTGATGTATAATCTCCCAACTGATTGTAGACCTGATCCGCATTCGGGCCGATGACCGCAATACGCTTGGAGGTTTTCGGCAGGGGGAGCGTTCCATCGACGTTTTTGAGCAGCACAATCCCTTCGGTCGCAAGCTGACGAGCCAACCGAATATGCTCCGCCTGACCAATCACCTGCTCTGCTCGTTCCGCATCCACATACGGTTTGTCAAACAGACCCAGCCTGAATTTTAGCGTGAGCACCCTGCGAACCGCCCGATCCAGCACACTCGTCTCCAGCTTGCCAACGCGAACCGCCTCGGCCAGATGACTTCCGAACATTTCGCCGGACATTTCCATATCAATCCCTGTGCGAATCGCCTGCACAGCGGCATCCGATCCATCCTCGGCCACATCGTGCCCGCTCGCCAACATTTCAATCGCGCCACAGTCCGTAATGATCACACCGTCAAATCCCCACGCCTGACGAAGAATATCGTCCAATAGCTCAGCATTCACTGTACACGGGACCCCATCGATTTCGTTATAGGCTGGCATAACAGATTGCGCCCCTGCTTCCACCGCTTTTTGAAATGGATACAGATCCACCTCCAAAAACTCGCGCCAGCCCATATGCACAGGTCCGGCGTTACGTCCGCCTTCCGAGCTGCCATAGCCTGCAAAATGCTTTAATGTAGCAGCTACGCTATGTTCGCTGAGTAAGCTTTCCCCCTGAAGCCCCTCCACTGCGGCAACAGCAAATTCACCGATGAGATAAGGATCTTCGCCGAAGCATTCCTCTGTGCGTCCCCAGCGCGGATCACGCACAACATCAAGCACGGGCGAGTACGTGACTGCCCCACCCTGAGCGCGGGTTTCACTCGCAACCGCACGGCACATATCGCGGTACAGATCGACATTCCATGTGCTGCCGATGGACAGCGGAACCGGAAACACAGTGCCGTCAATCGCCATATGCCCATGAGAGCATTCCTCACCGATCAGTATCGGGATGCCAAGCCGGGAATGCTCTACTGCATAGCGTTGGATCAAGTTCACAGCCTTCGCCCCTTGCTTGGCAGATAAGCCATTCTCCAAGGTCACCCCGGTCCACGGATCAGCGCGAAGTACCCCGTATAAGGAACCGACTCCCCCATTTTGCACCTGCTGCTTGAAATCATGATGTAGGGACAATCCCCCATCTGTGTGCTCATACACTTGCCAGCCAAAGGGCTGCACAAGCTGTCCCACCTTTTCCTCTATTGTCATCAAACCGATTAAGTGCTCCACCCGTTCTTCGATCGGTTTGCTTTTATCTTTATAAATCAACATGGTCATGCCCTCTCCTCCCCTGTTATTCCTTCACAGCCCCAACCGTAAGCCCCTGCACAAAATAACGCTGGAAAAATGGATAAGCGAATATAATAGGTAGCGTCGCCAGTACTACCATCGCCATTCGTGAAGTATCCTGCGGAATGGATTGAAGCGCAGCCAGGCTCATAGAGCTATTCTGCGAATTTTGCTGGATGAACTGAATGCTGGATTCAATCCGCATCAGCATGGACTGAAGTGGCACCAGATTGGGATTGTCAATATACAACAGGGCATTAAACCAGTCGTTCCAGTAACCAAGCGTACTGAATAAACCAATGGTCGCAAGTCCAGGCAGAGAGAGCGGAAGCACCATTTTTAAAAAGGTGTAAAACTCGCCTGCCCCATCTATTTTGGCTGATTCGACGATGGCATCTGGCACGCTGGTGCTATAGAATGTGCGCAGGATCATAATATAAAAGGCATTCATAGCCAGCGGTAAAATCAAAGCCCAAATCGTATCCTTAAGCCCGAGCAATTGGGAAACGACCATATAGGTCGGGATCATTCCGCCATTAAAGAGCATGGTTAAAATTGCAAAAACCGAAAAAAATCTTCTATAACGGAAGCTCTTTCGTGAAATAGCATACGCATATAATGAAATAAGAATGAGACTGATCACCGTACCGATGACCGTTACAGCAATCGTCACCCCATAGGAGCGCAGTAGCGTATCACTGGTACGAAATATGAAACGATAAGCCTCCAGACTCCATTGGGCCGGGACTAACCGATATCCGTCCCGCGCCAGCGTTTTCTCATCGGTTAGGGAAATAATGACGACGAATAAAAAGGGAAATACACACAAGAACGCGAACACCCCTGCTACCACATTCAGAACAACATTCCAGCCCCGTGAAATATGATGGAAATCTCGTTTTTTTCTTTCTTTTCCAGAAGCCACAGTCCACACCCCTCTCCTCTTTTTTAGAACAAAGCGCTGTCTTTATCTATTTTTCGCACAACATGATTGGATAGGATGACGAGAACGAAGCCAACCACCGACTGATACAAACCTGCGGCTGTGCTCATCCCAATTTCCCCTGTCGTTTTCAACCCGCGATATACATAGGTGTCGATGACGTTCGTTACCGAATACAAGGTGCCCGAATCTCTTGGAACCTGATAGAACAAACCAAAATCCGCATAAAAAATCCGACCAACCGCAAGCAGTGTCATTATGATAATGATCGGCGAGAGCAAAGGGAGCGTCACATTACGAATTTGCTGCCATTTGCTGGCTCCATCTATCATGGCTGCTTCATACAAGGATTTGTCGATCCCCAAAATCGAAGCCAGATAAACGACACTGTTATATCCGATCGCCTTCCATAGACTGACTAGAATCAAGATATACGGCCAATAAGCAGCCTCCGAATACCACTGAACCGGCTCGATGTCAAACCCTGCGAGAATTTGATTCAGCATCCCCCGATCCATGCTCAGAAAGCTGAAGGCAAAGTAGCCCACAATGACCCATGACAGGAAATACGGGAGAAACATGCCTGTCTGGTACAGCTTCGCCAATCGTTTATTAATCAGTTCGGAAAGCAGAATAGCCATAGCTACCGAAAACACAAGTCCGAGAATAATAAAGACCAGGTTATACAAAAGGGTATTTCGCGTGATGACATAGGCATCGTTGTTATTGAACAGAAACTTGAAGTTATCCCAACCCACCCACTTGCTCGTATAAATACTGGCCCAGAATCCTTCCCTGTTAAAACGATATTGCTTGAAAGCAGCCACTGTCCCGACCAGCGGCAGATATGAAAAGAAGAAGAACCAGATAGCGCCGGGCAGCACCATGAACAGCATAACTTTGTTTCTCATCACATTTTTGAAAAATGCGGCCATAGGTATCCCCCCAATCTGTTATGAGAAAAGCAGCTAAAATAGCTATTGGAAAAAGACCGGGCGTAACTTACACCCGCCCGATCTCTCCTATATTTCACGACCTAAAATATTATTTGCTGTTTTTTTCCTTCCAGGCATCAAGCTGGGATTGCGCTTCCACCATCACCTTATCCAGACCAGCCTGCTTGAATTTCTCAATCACTTTCGGGAGATTCGTTTCCGGGTCCAGTGTGCCTGTCATCAGCGAAGCCCAGAATTGCTCTTTGACGTTCTGAACCGCTGCCATCTCCGTAGATACTTTACTGCTGTCAAAGTTGAAGCTCAGGATTGGAGAGTTTTTTCCTTCCGAATTGAACTTCTTGAATTGCTCCCATTTATCAGCCGGATCATTCGGATTCAGATACAACAGCATATTGTTGCCGAGTGAATACGAAGGCATATCATAGTTTTTGGAATTAGCCAGATTTTCGATATACTGGCCATCTGTTTTTTTGTAATGCACCCCTTCAATACCGGAGTCAACCATATTGCGTAATACCGGATCTGTATTCAGCAGGTTCAGGAACTGCATCGCCTTTTCAGGGTTTGCCGAGTTTGCCGAGATCGCCATAATGGAGCCCTGTACAGACGTATTGGTCACAATTGGATCGCTGGCAGGTGTCGATATCACCGGATAGCCGTAGCTTGCAGACCACAGGTTATCGGCCAGCGGTTGAGTTTGCGCACGATCCAGAAACCAGTTCCCGGACGTAGTTAAATCATTGGTCGAGCCTGTGGTTGCAGCTTCCGGTGATACGTATCCGGCCTTGTAATACTTATGCATCGTCTTCAGCGCCTGCTTCATTTCAGGCGTTTCCAAGATGTTTACGATCTTATAATCCGTGGTATCCAGTTTGACAGCCATCGGCAGGTTTTGAATGATATAGTCATATGGAACATATGGAACATAGTTTTTGTCCATGCCGAATGCAGTTACGCCAGGCTCGTTTTCTTTAATCGTTTTGAGCAGAGGCTCCAGGCTATCCAATGAGCGGACATTTGAAAGGTCCAGCTTGTATTGGGTCAGCAATTTGTTATTGAACCGCCATACCTCTTGCTGCGGAAGCTCCTTATTGGCAGGAATGCCATAATGATGTCCATCCACCTTAGAGCCTTCCAGAAACGCAGGGTCAATCGTCTTTTTAAGATCCTGGCCGTACTTGTCAAGCAAGTCGTCCAGTTCCATGAATGCGCCCTTTCTGGCATTTTGCACATAATCAAAGCCACCGGAAGCCGTAAATACAATATCCATGGGCTCTCCCGAAGCCACGTTCACCTGCATTTTTTGCGGGTAGTCGCCCCAATCGACCATTTTCATTCTAATCGTGGCGTTTATTTTCTTTTGGGTATACTTGCTAACCTCTTCCATCACCCGATCTACATCTTTTTGAGGCGTACCAATGGTGTACCAGATCAGTTCTACCGGTTTTTCCGCTCCTCCATTCGTCGTTTCCCCGCCACCGCTGCTTCCTCCACAAGCACTGAGAACGAGCGTCAACACCATACACATCACGAGAACAAGCGAGTAGCTTCTTTTGCTTTTACCCATGTATGATCCTCCCTTATGAATTGGAATTTGACCCTATCTTGTTCATTGGAAGTCGCTTATGGGATTTTTGCAAAATCCTCATTTATGAAGCAACTACGTTAACCTTAACTAATGTAAGCACTTTCATAAAGAAGATAAACTTAATAAACCAAGGTACAAATTAAAGAAATCCATGTACACCTGGTATTTATCCCAATCCTTTATAGTCTGTCGGGGAAATGCCCACATATTTTCTGAACTGCTTATAAAAATATCCCGTCTCCCAATACCCCACGTTCCGCGCAATTTCGTGTACCTTGAGATTGGTGTTTTTAAGCTGTTCCTTGGCTTTTTTAATCCGGTACTGATTGATATATTCAGCAAAGGTTTCGCCTGTTTCCTTATGAAACAACTGACCGAGATAAACGGGATGAAGGTGGTACTGGTATCCTAATATTTTTAATGATAGCTCCTTGGCATAATGAACATGGATATAGGACAGCACCTGACTTACGATAGGGTTTTTCATATCTTGCAGCAGTGAATTCACCGTCTCTGTCGCCACATGCTGAAGCGCACTCACCAGCTCTGCCAATGTCGTACAGCATTTTATCTGGTGAAGCCCCTGCTGAAACCGTTCCGACTCATTGGAATGCTTGATGTTCTCCAGCTCCATCTTGAACCGGATCACCAACTCCAGCGCCATATTCCGCAGTTCATCCGGGGTAACACTTTCGAGATGCTGAAGCTGCTCAAAATCACTCTGAATTCGTGCGGTAAGCGCATCTAGGTCTCTTGCTATAATCAGCTTCACATAATCCTTCCAGTCGATGGAACAAGTCTCGCCAGCGTTGCCCTCGCTCTCCTCCAGCATTGTATAGTCAATGATCCGGCGGTCATTATATATCATAAAATATTCCAAAGATTTTTTAGCTTCATTATAGCTGCGTGGAGCTGCAGCAAGCGAACCGGCGCTGCCTATCCCGATATACACCGTTTCTTCCCCGTCCGTCGACCACTGAACAGAAAAATCCTCCAAGAGCGTTAACAAGTCCTGTCTGCCCTCATCATAATTCGGTAGTGCGGCAATGATTACACTAACCGCATCAACATCGCGAAACAATGTTAAATCGGGCTGGTGTTGAATGTACTGCCTTAACTGTTGATGCATTCCTGCCGAATCCCCTTCCGTCCGTAACACAGCTACCTCCATGAAGGGGATATTTAACGAAAAACCTATCAATTCAGCACGTTCCTGGAATTCTGTAGGCGCAATCTGTCCTGTCAGCCAACGGTACAACGTATTTTCCTTGAGAACTTGCACCCCAAACGTCTCATATTGTTGATCCAACCGGGACCTGTCCAACTTCTCCGTTGTATTGCATAAAGTGGATTCCAGTTCCTCCACATTAATCGGCTTCAAAAGGTAATTTTCGATGCCCAGCTTCATGCCTTCCTTCAAGTAATCAAATTCATTAAATCCACTCAACACAATCGCCTTCAAGTCAGCATGCAGCTTTCTCGCCTCATGAATCAGCCTGAGACCATCCATCGTCGGCATAGAAATGTCCGTAATCAGTACGTCCACGGGTCTGGAGGCCAGCGCTTCCAGCGCCAAAGATCCATTTTCCGCATGTCCGACAATTTCTAGCCCAAAAGAGGTCCAATCCACAATATCGTATAATCCCTCAATGATAAAAGGCTCATCGTCTACAATAAATACTTTATACATATATGGCATCCATCCCTTCCCTGTTAGGGCATCGTACCCGAATCGTCGTTCCCTCGCCGCTGCGGCTCTCCAGTTCAATCCCGGAATCGGCTCCGTGTAAAAACCGAAGTCGGGTGTGCACACTGCGTAGTCCAAACATTTGTCCGTCTTCCTCCTGGCGTTCCAGTTCCTCCAGAATCTGTTTCAAACGCTCCCCTTCAATGCCCTTCCCATTGTCACGGATCTCAACCAGCAGAACCTCCCCCGTTTCACTCACTTCAATGGTCAGCACATTATCATTCCGGTCGCTTTGTATACCGTGAACAATATAATTCTCAATAATGGGTTGAAGCATCAGCTTCATGACAGAACGAGTATACAACTCGGGGTCGACCGTAATCGTGTAATTGAACCTTTCCTTGTAGCGTATTCTGAACAACTCAAGATATAATCTGCAAGCCTCCAATTCATCTTTAAGCGTGTATATTTTTTTCTGCTGAACCAGGCTTTTGAACAATACCGATAGGCTATAAATCATTTCTCCTACATCCTTGGCTCCCTGGGAAATCGCCCTCATACGTATCACTTCAAGCGTGTTATACAAAAAATGTGGATGAATACGTGCCTGCAAGGCAACAAGCTCCGTTTGCTTTTGCTTGATCTCTGCTTTATACACCCGTTCAATATATAGATTAAGATCGTCCAGCATATCGTTGAAGCTTCGAGAGATTTGTCCCAGCTCATCCTCTTGGGGGTCTTGGATACGAGCTGTAAGATCGCCATTTTTCACCTGACGAGTGAATTTAATAATCCGATTCGTTCGTTTAGCAAAGTTAATGACGAAAAAGGCAGGGAACAGCACAGCAAACAGAATACAAACGACACTGATTGTCAAAATCGTATTACGGATACCCCGGTACGATTGAGCCATTTCCTCATTGGGGACTGCCCCAATCACGACATATCCTTCGTCCGGAGAAATCAGCTTGTTGATGTACATATTTTGCTTCGCCTGAATGATCCCGGCATCGGAATCCACATCGTCATATAATGATCGGGTCACTTCGACATAAGGATACGTTTTCCCGTAATAGTTACTCCTTGAATCGAACAGAACCGTTCCATGGGTGGACAGAACGATAATTTCGCCCTTTAGGTTGTTCCCGTAGCTGGAAAGTGCATTGGAGATACTTTTGGAATTTAGAAACACCAGAAGCTGACCGGTATTTTTGAGTGTTTGCTTATTGTTAATGGGGACTTGTAACGAATATAGCGAGGGGCTCCACTGATCGACCGCCTTCCGAATCCAGTAATTCGGAGCAGAGACGCTTTTGCTTTCGGCAGCCATCACATCCGGTACAAAGGAACGCGCCGCATGCACCGGGAATTGCTTGAATTGCTTGCTCTCATTGAAGGTGGACAAATATTGCTGGTCGGCACTGTACAATATCAAATTGCTAATATCGCTATTTTCATCCAGCCAATTTTTAAAATAAGTGAGCACATCTGTTGAATAATCATGACTCTCCATGTACGTCTCGTCCATGCGGTGCTGTACATATTCGGAATACGCGTGGTCCATAAAAAAAGAAACGTTCATCGAGAGCGCCTCATTCCGGTACATATCCCGCACCATGTTCTGAACGGATTCATGCCGGAGATGGATATAGCGGTCAACACTCTCCATCGCTGCTTTCTGGGTATCCAGTTCCCGTCGAATCATGGATTGCGATATGGATATATACGTGACATATGCAATCGTAATAATTGACAAAATGGCAATACAGGAGAACAACAATAGTATCCTCAGGAACATGTTGTTTTTAAAATAAGCTGTGTATCTATTGCCCCTTTTCATCGTATAAGCCCTCCAGGATCGTTCATGCGTAAATAAAGTATACCATGTCCTTCGCTGGATATAAGTAAGCGCATTCATGAAAATGAGGATTTTCTTTAATTTAAACGCCATATCTTTAATTTAGCCTCTATTTAAAAACCGTTTTATTGATTATCTTTAGGGGGATAAATACACGTTAGGGGGATGAGCTATGAAACGTAACAAGGTTCACAAGTTCGCTTTAAAATGGACTGCGCTGGTTTTGACTTCTGTCCTGTTAAGTCAAACCCTCTCTCCATCCGTTTATGCAGGCGATACCCTCCCATATGAAGGAGAAAGCGCCAAAGGGCCGAATCAGCCTTATCAGCACGGATACGCCAGCTCACATATTTTGGACTGGACTCCTACCAAAGATGTCTATGGAGATATGCTTCGCGCTCGCGTCCCTCTGCAACAACGTAACAGCTCCTTCGCCGCTACACAGGCCCAACCTGCTTTAAGCCCTGACACGCAAATGTTTACACTTAGCGGCGATTATGGAAACGCTTTTTTTGATAGCTATTCCTA
The DNA here is from genome assembly GCF_038005565.1 of Paenibacillus sp. FSL R10-2748. Lineage (NCBI taxonomy): Bacteria > Bacillati > Bacillota > Bacilli > Caryophanales > Paenibacillaceae > Paenibacillus > Paenibacillus sp. FSL R10-2748. Next base: position 353,751 of record NZ_JBBOTK010000004.1, on the reverse strand, counting down.
TACCAATAAATTCAGTCAATACTTGTTTAACTATTGGCAGTATACCGACTATTACGGCTACTGGCATGGCATGCCTACCGCCCATGTACCCGAAGAGCTATACGATCCCCAAAAGGATTGGACGGAAAAATGGTTCGAGTTCGGCATTCTGAACATTCCAAATCCGGGTTATACGAATGCGGCGCACAAAAACGGCGTTCTCTCCATCGCCTGTATTTTTTTCTCGGATAATGACCGTGGACCGCAAACGTATAAGCAAATGCTCGTGCAGGATGCTCAGGGTGGATTTCCGGTAGCTAAAAAATTGATCGAAATGGCGAAATATTATGGCTATGACGGCTACTTCATCAACCAGGAGGAAGCTTCTAAAGGCGTAGCTACAGAGGATATCCCCCGTTACAAGCAGTTTATGAAATACTTGCGAGATCAGGGCATGTATGTGCAATGGTACGACTCCACCGTAAACGAAACCGGTAAAATTGCTTATCAAAATGAGTTTAATGCCGTGAACAGCCCGTTTGTCAAAGACAAGCAATACGGACAGGTGTCCGATTCTATTTTTCTCAATTATTGGTGGGACAAAGCGAAGCTGAAAAGCTCCGGCGACCATGCCAAGCAATTGGGTCTGGACCCTCTTAAAACCGTTTTTGCTGGGATTGAGGGCGGGAACGGTGACTTTGGCAGATGGAAGCAAAAATACGATCTTCGTCTGAATATCGGTGAGAACGGGCAGCCAATGAACAGTATCGCGACGTTGGGAGCAGATTTCACACATAATGCGCTGGATGAAGAGTTTGGCGGACAGGACACCAATCGCAGAGCTGACAATGCGTATCAATGGATGACCTTTATCCGCGACCGTGTCTGGTGGTCCGGTCCGAATCAGAATCCCGTCCGTGCACAAAGAAACCCAAGTGTAGATTTGTCCGATGTAAAAGCTTCGGGCGCAAACTGGGACGGTATCGCGGCATATATCGCCGAACGTTCTGTCATCCGTGGCTCCCATTTTAATACCAGCTTCAATACCGGACATGGCTTGCAGTATGTCGTGAATGGAGTCATCTCCAATCCCAAGGAATGGTCCAACATCAATATTCAGGATATCCCGGTAACTTGGCAATGGTGGCTCGATACCAAAGGTAAACCGCTCTCGGTTGACTATGACTATGGTCCGAATTATACCAAAGGCACTCGGTTTACCTATCAGCCTGTGGGCGCTTATCAGGGTGGCAGCTCCCTCGTCGTTAACGGAGAGCTGAATTCAGATAACTTTTTACGCCTGTATAAAACGGATCTGTCGGTAAATAAGAATTCAAACTTGTCCATCACGTACAATAAGCCTTCCTCCGATGACAGCTCGGTGCTGAGTATCGGACTTATTTTCAAAGATAACCCCGGCCAAGTCGTAAAAGTCAGCATCCCTAACTCTGGTAAACAAACCACGGGCTGGGTAAGCCACAATCTGGACTTGAGTGCCTATAAAGGAGAAACAATTGTAGCTTTGGGTTTATCTTTTGATAACGCAAATAAAACAATCAAAAACTATCAGATGAATATCGGCCAAATCAAGATAACAGACCATTCTGTCCTGAAACCAGCCGCGCCGACGGGATTCAAAATCACCAAGGCACTGACCGATACGAACGAAATGCTTGTAGCCTGGGACCTAGAGGATTACTCCAAAGTTAAACAATACAATCTGTATGAGAACGGCTCCTATATCGGCGGAATTTATGACTCATCCTATTATATGAAATCCCTAAACCATAAATCCGGTGAATTAATGCTTACTGCAGTTGGGGCTGATGGAACGGAAAGCGAACCGGCTCGATTAAGCTACGATCTGAATGCTGCCGTCAGTCATATTAAGGTGGAGACTCAAGAAAACGGTGAAGCTACAGTAACATGGAAAAATCCCTCTGAAGCGGACGGAACGGTTAAATTGAACTTGATCACCGACTATACGGACACCGTATTCCATAAAACCATTACGGCGGACAATGGCGCTGAAACGGCTACGTTTACCGATCTGCCCACAAACGGTGATAGCTACACACTACGTATCGCTATCGGCAATCATGAAACTGTAGCATACACTGGGTATCTCGCAGACACGACGATAGAGCCTTATGTAAAAGAGAATGTGACGGTCACTGGGTCAACGTATACGCTTGCTCTACCAACCTTGAAGGACTGGCATCGTTTATATGTATACGAAAACGATGTGCCCAAGCAATTTGGCGTAACTTATGTATCGAAAAAGTTTCCTTACATTGTCCGGGGAAGAACAAAATTAAGTGAACTGACTTTTACCCCTACTTCTCGTACCAGCTCGCTAAAGATCGTGCTTGAAGATTATGCCGGCAATCAGGCCACAACATATGTAAGATAGCTTTGTGCAAGAATCCCATGGTCCTGATTGTGTATCGCCATATCCGCTACAAACAGTCCCAATGAAGAGTTCCTTCAAGGGGACTGTTTGTAGACTTCTCACTATTGGCTATATATTGGGCAGAATCATGCAGGTATCAATACAATGCCCATTTTTCCGTACACAGCTCTATAAATGAATGGGCAACCTGTTCACATTCGTCATATCCCAGACTACCAGAATGAGCAAAAAGAACGGGATACTCATTGTTTCTTTTTTCCTCTCTCATATCAAACATATAGTGGTTTCCGCACCCATCCATCGCAAACGACACAGCACCCGGCATATATTCCGGCAACTCGTAGGCGAGGTTCATTTCTCTCAAATCTTCGGTATTGAAAAACTGAAAATAACGTTCTCCATTTTGAAACTCCCCACCATTAGAATATTTCAAAAACTCCATATAGCTGTCAGGAAATTGTCCTTGGGGCAGATGCCAGCCAACAGGATCTAAAGGTTTATATTGATCATAGAAAGGAGACGACTTTGGAAAAGGGTTCACTTGTCTTTGCTTGATTTCGTGAATCTCTTGCTCGGATAGCTTTATGTTCCATGTTTTCAAAAAATTCGCGATTTGTTCATCAGTTGCTTCCTGACTTATTACAAACGGTTGTTCAAATTGAATACTCCACATATGTGCCAACCTCCATGCCTTGATGCCTCTAAGAGTTGTTGTTTCTACCACAAAAGCTATTCCTTATCCAATGCCACCTGCCATGCATTTGTAATGTCTATAGGCGACTTGCTGCTGGTCTCCCCTCCACCTTCTTGGGTCCATAGCGGCGGATAATATGCAAATACCTCTCCCGGCTGAAGTTGCTCCATATCCTTCTGCCAACCGTTCCAGCGGAATGTCTGGTAGAACAAGCCCAAATCTCCCTCAGCCAACCAGCTCAAGAAACCGGAATAGGCCAGCTCAGTGGATTCCCATTCCAATGCATCTGGTGCAAAATAGTAGATATGACCGCTACGTCCGAATTTCCCTATATCCAATCCAAAAAATCCACCTGCTGCATCATAGGCAACAATCAGCATCCCCTCAAGCGCAGGAACACTTTTCGGCTCTTGAAGCCCGTTCCATGAGGTCAAGCTACCGAAAATTCCAGAGCCACCCGCACCCAGCAAGGTGATCCAACCGTAATCAAACACGATTCCTCCTGTCTCATAGGCAACTGTTCCCAAATATGATTTCGTACTCACCTGCAAACGGTACAGCGTGTCCCCTGGAGCGGATTCCGATTCGGTCGATACAATGTGATGTGAATTCCGGCCTTCTTTCAGAATATTTCTGACCTCTTCCCATGCATGGTTATCCTTATCCACCAGTTCATCAACCGTTAAAGTATGCATGTTCATTCCCCTTCCCGCATATCCCAAAATTCACTTTCAACCTACAAACTGATTTTTGAAAACCTGCGTTTGATCTAAAATCACCCACTGATTCACTTCGTCGTATCCTTTTACAATGGCCGTGACCTCATGCTTCGGATACATCCACTCGGATGGTGTCTTTTCCTCATATGTACGAGTGTCTGACAATCCGACCGCATGATGCTGGAAAATATGAATAAGCGTACCTTGTGGAAAAAACACTTCAATATAACCCTTTACCTTAGTTCCAACGGGCAGTGCATTTTTGATTTGATGCCATTCCTGGTTCAAGGTGTGAAGATAATTGGACCATACTTCTTCAAACTCTTTTTTTGTAATTTTCGTATAATAGGGCTCCGTGTCATCAATCGCTTTCTCAGCTAATAAGAAATGATACTGCTCGTGCTTGCGATTAGAGGCGATATACGTGCCGTCATCCTGGATAACAATTTGTCGATAAGCTATTCCATCCGAATCTATTTCAAAATACCAGGTTCCCATGCCTGGTTCCGGGCAATCCTTAAGATATTTCATGGGCCCCTCCTATTAAAAAATTCAATTCGTTTGTATCACTTTTTCCCGCCATAGGTTCTTGCCAAATATGCGAGATATTCCGAACGCGTCAGTCCTCCCGTTTGACGGTTGAACTCATCATACGAAATGTCTTCCGGGAATCCGAATTCGGCCAGTGCTTTTCGACGTTCATCCTGATGTAACGGATTATCCAGCGTTTTGTGCCACTCCCGCTCTTCCCAGGAGCCAAAACAGTCGGCAACGATACCTGAATAAGCACCGTTATTTGAAAATTTTCGCGAGGACTTGAACACGGTCTCCCCTTCCGGTTTGGAAACCGTGCCCGTTCCCCAGGACAGACTATATGTTTTTTCTTTTCTACTATCCGTACTACAGCCATAGCCGATGGGGAACACAATATCCTCTTCCACTAACAGCTTATGCCCTACTCGCTCATAGGCACCCCGCATAAAGGAATCATCCATAACAATCCAGGTCGTTTCGGATAATGGGGCGGATGTGATAGATTCCAAAGCTGTTGAACGGTCACGACTCGTAAACAAATATGGACGTACGAATAAAGGCATGGTCATGACACTGTTCCAAATGCTCTCCTCTGCAAACAACTGATCCTTTTGCATTTGGCGCAAATCTCCAACGACCAGCACATATCCATCTGTGAAAAGGTCTATTTCCACGCGGAAGATGTCTCCTGGGACCGTTTTATAACGCTGGTTTTTCATATGCTTCAACCGGTGCAACCTGCGATCGTAATCCTTGGGCACAAGTGACGGATATTGCTGAAGCCAATCGATGATCTCTTCTTTACTATGTAAATGCTCACATCCCGTAATAGGGAGTTTCACACCCGTTTTGCTATTCACAGCAGTAACATAACTAAGAGGACGATCCCTTCGAATGCCTGCTGAAAAGGTCACGCCTTCTGCCTTGATGCTCGAAACACTTGTGTAATTCAGCTTTTTCTCTTTGCCACGAGCCGTTTTAGGCAAAACAAATGCCCGGTCACGCGTAAAAATCTCTACATCGGTTTCTCCATAAGTATCCTCAGTGGAAGAAATTCGCTTGCGAATAACGTCTCCATCCACACAAATAAAGTATCCTTCTTTAATTTCTACCACATCCCAATGCTCTTCCAGCGCCTCCAGCCCGAAGTACGGCCGTAATGCGTTCGTTAGCCAACTATTCATCTGTTCCTCCAGTTTCGAGTACATTTCAATGCACCCAGGCTCAATTTTCCCAAAGATTATAACATAACGCGGCATTTAGCTCGTTTATTCATACACTGTTCCAGCTTGGACCAACTCTTCCTGAATCCAGCTACTGCTGGTGGAAAGCTGGCGCAAGTCGGCAGAGATCTGTTTGACCTGCTCTTGCAATACGTGTGACTGATCCGTTCCTTCCAGAAAGCGACTCAAAAAATGAAGAAATACGTCTACCTTCCTAAGCAGCATCAATATAGGCACAGCATCAATCTCGGTGTGGCTTAAATGAACCTGGCGGCTGAAGCCCCGGCAAAAATCCCGAACTGCTGTCGTCTCCTCTGGTTGTCCCAAAAATCCTGATAAGATGACCGCCGGCTCCATGACCCGAACGTCTAGCGTACAAAATTCGAAATCAAGCAGTGCGGTTACTAGACTATGATCAGAATCCTTTACTAACAAATTGGAAGCGTTCAAGTCTCCATGTACAAGCTGATGCGGCAACTCTTCCAATGCATGAAGCGAATCTGTAATCTCTTCATAAGCTTCCCCTATTAATCGCAGTTCTTCATGCAAATCCTTTAGAGGCTCAGGCGGATGTAAACAAAAGCCCTGAACCGTTTCCCGGTTACACAACGGATAGGATTGCTGCAAAGCATAATACGGTCGATAGACTGGAGTCATATCAAGATTAACTGTCGCAAGCACAGCCGATAATTCCCCCGTAGTCTCGCCCAAAGTATAGGCAAAGCTTGAATCCTGCTCCAGGGGTGATATGCCTTCTATGTATTCGAACAGACACACATATTTACCGCTTTCCGTCTCCAGTTGAGCAAGCGTCTCTCCCGTGACCGTCGGAATAGGCGTGGGTGTCCTGAACGATAGTGAATGCTTACTCAGCTCCTGCAAAACTGCATGCTCAAATTCAATTTTGTCCCGATCCTTGTGTGTATCGTAGACGCGCAGCACTCCGTTTCGCCCACCACTCTTAACAAAATACGTCGTATTATTCCAACCCCCGGTTTGTTTCTGCAGCGTTCCGTTCCACTCTGGCCAGTGACGTCTTAGTATTGCCTCCAAGGATGTACCCTCCCTTATAAACACCAGCTTATGAATTTGCAGATATTATAACAAATATAGACGCCCATTAGAATTGGACGTCCTTGTATATCCTTCATTTCCTCAACTGTTTGTTTCGGATATTTTGCGGGGTGGCACCATATGCTGTTTTAAACTTTTTATAGAAAAAACTCATGCTGTTATATCCCACCTGTTTAAATATCATTTCGAACGGCAGATTGGTATTCACTACCAAAGAATAGGCTGCATTGAGTTTAATGTTGGCAATAAGCTGAGTGTAAGTAAGACCGGTTACTTTTTTTAACTTATTACTTAAATACGTGCTATTGTAATTAAAATGGTTAGATAATTGCTGTAGGCTTAAATGCTGATAGTGCTCTTCCATGTAATTCAGAATAGAGGTAATATTATTTTCCTGCTGGTTTAAGTGAATATTATGCTCGCTTTCCAATACACGGACCAATTCTCCAAATACAATTTGCAAATAAGCCTTCACCAATTCCATCGAATCCTCTTGCCTGGAATAATATTCGATTAAGATTCTACGCAATATATATTGAAGGTTCTCATTATGCTGCGACTCAAAAATAATAAAGTGATTATGGTGCTGATGCTGGAGGACAGAGTTGGCTAGAAATTCGCCAATCAGGCTTTTTTTCTTAGATAGCCGCTGCAGAAATAGGGATGAAATTGTTTCTCTTTGTAGCAAGATATTAATCAGTATATCGTCTTCTCCCAAAGGAGCGATGCTGTGCGGCACATCCTTATCCAGGACACATACTTGGCCTTCACAAAGCTGAATTTCTTTGCCTGCTATGATTTGATTGCACTTACCTGAGTAAACATAGTTTAATTCGATAAATTCATGCATGTGCTCCAGCATCGGAGCAAATCTATTGTGCTTGCTAATATAAATATCATGTTCTCCAAAGAAAAATAAAGCGGGCATACGGTATATATTCTGATTTATATCAAAAAAACGCTCATTCTCCGATTCTTTGGAGAGATCATTAATCACCTGATTGTTTTGCTGTTGTAAAAGTTCAATTTCCGTTTTGTTTCTCAGCAACTGATCCAACTCATGAAGGTTCATAAACACTGACTCCTCCTTCACTATATGATGGAAAACGGGCGGTTCTCCGCCCGTTGAAAAAATTACTATATCGGATACATCCCATTAACTGTGGACTGCCGCTTGAGTTTTGCTTCCCTTTCCTCTAATAGCGATTCCCAGACAAAGGAGTGCCGCAATCGTAAATACAATCGCAGAAACAAGGAAGGAAAATGAAGCCGTTTCATTCCCAGACAACACCCCAACTAACTTGATGACATAAGGCGAAGCAAACGCTCCCAAATTGGAGCCTACCATCGCAATTGAAATGGAAATCGTTTCACTGCCTTTAGGGACGATTTTAGTTAGTATGGTAAAAATATAAGGAATAAACAGCGCAAAGCTAAAGCCAATGATCAGCATGGCAACGGTAACCATGGTCACATTCTGAGCAAACCATAGTAGTACAAAACCTGTTGCTGTTAATAGACTGGAGATAAAGGGAGCGTAATTTCTAAACCATTTATATATTTTACCAAACAAGAAGCCTGCAATCATGGTCGACAAGGAAAATAGCGTTAAGGCGGTTCCTAAAAAACCAGCATTGGGCATACTCTTTTCAGCAATCATAATGCCTGTTTTGGTATATACAATCATGATAAAAGTCATAAACAGAAAAAGTGCAGCTCCTAATCCAAGTACAGGTATGGATATTCCCCCGCTCTTGTGACCCTTTTCTGTCGAGTTCTCTACTGTAGGCTCCCCGCGCTCTGGTTCGGGAATGATCAGAAAGAATAATAGCGCAATAGGAATGGTGATTCCATAGCATAAAAAAGCGAACTGCCAGTCAATTAGGGCGAGCTGCCCTGCCACAAAGGTAGCCAAGCTGCTTCCGAGTCCTTGAACGGCGCTTTGAAAGCCTACTAATTGAGCACGTTCATCCCCTTCAAAAAAATCACTAATTAAACTGACGGCCAGTGAATTGAACATCCCGAGACCTGCACCTAGTACCAAACGCAGCGCAAGAATCCATGTAATATTCGTCGTGAACATGGGAAGTATTCCGCCGATGACTACGAGCAAAAGCCCTAGCAGGACTGTATTTTTTTTACCCAATCGAGAAGAAATCGGGCCACTCAATAGCACAAACAGCATCATCGAGAAGGATGGAATCGTGACTACGCTTTCAATCAGCGAACTGGAGACGCCTGATAATTGGTTCAGCATCATTGGTATGACAGCCGAAATGGCACTCGCTGACGTCAGGACTAAGGAAATGGATAGCAACGCCGTTTTAAACAAAACTTTGTTCTTTATATTCATTAAGCTCTCACCTCTAGTCTATGTTATTTAGCCTCTAGTTGCATCTGTACTGGAACGTATACTGTCCAGAACCGACCGTAAACGTCATTTCATGATCTCCGCTCCTTTGGAAAATCGCCTGTTCCCCTGTAGAACCTAATTTCCCGGCCAGCTCCTGTGGCACATCACCAGGCGGATACTGAATCGACGGATATTGCATAGCAATGGTCTGCTGTAGTGCATCCGGCTCCATAACGCCCGGAAGTGTAATCTCAGCCGTCGTATTATGTGGTACGTGAACCGTCATCTTCATTTCTTTATTCGCGATTTCCCATTGGACTTCAAGCGTGCCATATGGCGTCTCCAGCTTGCCATGGGCCGAAGTAAGATTGGCAGGCGGTTTAGGAGCTAAACGTGATTTTTTATAGCCCGCTTCAAGCACATCGATTCCGGCAATATTTTGGTACATAAAGTCTCCTACTGAACCGTACGAATAGTGATTGAACGAGTTCATATCGGTGCTCCAGAATGAACCGTCCACTTTAATGCTATCCCAATGCTCCCACATGGTCGTTGCTCCCCGTTCAACCTGATAGAGCCATGAAGGATAATCATTTTGAAATAAAATGTTATAAGCGACATCCGTATAGCCATGGTCGGATAAAACCAGACATAGATAGGGGGTGCCCACAAAGCCGGTATCCAGATGCAAATCATTTTTTTCGATGAGCCGTACGAGCTCCTGAATCACTTGCGTTTTATACTTTTCTGGCACCAATCCGAAGTGCAAAGCCACAACCTGTGCAGTCTGGGTATTGGAGGTTAATTTGCCCGCGTCATCGAAGTAGCGGTTCGCAAAAGCCGTTTTAATCCCCTCATGTAAGTTTTTATATGTGTTGTAATCGGTATAGCGATTCAGCAGTTTGGCCGTCTGTGCCAATATATGAGTCGAATACGCAAAATAAGCAGTAGCCACCAGCGTTCCGTCCGTCGCCCCAAAATAGCTTCCTTCCTCGCTATCCAGCGCCAGCCAGTCTCCCAGCTGCAAACCGGTATCCCAAAGACATTCTTCGTCCCCCTGGGCGCGAATATAATCCACCCATGCTTTCATACTGTCATACTGCTGCACTAAGATTTGCTTATCCCCATAGCATTGATATAGGGTCCACGGACATATAACCGCCGCGTCTCCCCATGCTGCCGTCGTTTTGTCCATATTATCGGCAAAGGTTCCTTTGAGGACATCCGGCACTACAAAAGGCACTGCCCCATTTTCCAGCTGGTTGTAAGCCAAATCCCTAAGCCACTTTCGGAAGAAGGAAGCCGCATTCATATTGAAGCTGGCAGTTCTAGCAAAAATCTGTGCATCGCCGGTCCAGCCTAATCGCTCATCACGCTGCGGACAATCGGTTGGCACATCCAGGAAGTTCCCCTTTTGCCCCCACACAATATTGTGTTGAAGTTGATTCAGCTTTGGATCAGATGTCTCAAACACCCCGATCGTCTCCATGTCCGAATGCAGAACAACGCCCGTAAAATCTTCAATCGTAACGCTATCAGGAAAGCCCTCAAGCTTCACATATTGAAAGCCTTGAAAAGTGAAATGCGGCCTAAATATCTCCGTCCCCTTCCCGCTGCAAATGTACGTAATCTGCTGCGCTGCATCCCGAATATTATCTCTGTAAAAGTTCCCTTGCTGATCCAGCACTTCACCATGAACCAGATTCAGAACCGTACCTTCGGGGGCTTCAACTTGAAATTCCAGCCAGCCTACCATATTTTGACCCAAGTTAAGCACCAGCTCACCTTTAGGAGTTCGAATGAGTTCAACAGGCTTCAATCGGTTCATCACACAGACAGGCTCGTTCTCCTGAGCAATCAGATGACTTAACGGGAACGAGACGACCTGCATCATTTTCCGTTCGGTTAAGGAGCTATGTTCGGCTGCCTGCTGCTCAAGTCGGGCATCATAGATTTCGCCGTTATAAATATCCGACATTAAAATGGCACAGCTCGTTTCCTCCCAGGAAGAATCAGAGCAAATGACTTCAGAACGGCCATCTTCATAACTAATCTTCATTTGAAATAACAATGCATTCGTGTTCCCGTAGGTGTCCTTGCGCTTTTGCCAGCCCAGATAACCGCTGTACCAGCCTTCTCCCACCGTGGCTGTGATTCGATTATGTTGTTCTCGAATGGTAGAAGTCACGTCATATGCTTGCACCTGGACACGATCGTTATAATCCGTCCATCCCGGGGTAAAGTAGGCATCGCCCACCCTTTGTCCATTGAACTCCAGTTCATACAGCCCAAGACTTGTAGCATAAATGACTGCTTTTTTCACTTTTCCCTCAACCGAAAAATATTTGGAAGCGGCAAAAGGAGCTCTTGTCTGAAACTGTTCATGGATGCTCCGCTCCTTCACTGTGATCCATTGTGCTTTCCAGTCCTGCTCATGGAGCAGCCCCATCTCCCAAAAGCCGGACTCACTCCATTCCGATTCTTCCGGTTCTGTGTCACCTGCTCCCTGAGCCCATACTTTTACCCGATAATAATATCTTTGTCCTGATTCCAGCGGGGGGCCTTCATAGGGAAACAAAATGGATTGATCCGAATAGGTAAAATGATTCCAAATCAGCGGTTCAAACGTGGGATGAACGGATACTTGCAATTGGAAACGTTTTTGAGAAACATACATTTTTTCAGATTCGATCTGCCAACTTAACCGCGGTTTTAGACAACCCAATCCAATCGGATTATTTAAATGCTCGCATCTAAGCGCTTTCACTTTTAGCATTCTTATGTCCTCCCTGAGGTCTTCTTTTGTATTTCTATATTCAAATTAAAACGCTTCCATTGATTGTGCGCAATGTTGTATCCCTGCATGTTATATGCTTGATTTACAGGTGTTGAAATTCCACCCCTTATATTGAATCTTAAAATGGATTTATTAGAAAAATATGTGCGTTTGCAGAGCAGCTACAGTTAAAAAAAGCCCGAATCCGTTAGAGAAGGATTCAGGCTTGATTCTTGCTAGAAGGTCTATCTATTCTTTTTCAGTTGGCTTATGCTCGTCCGGCTATCGCTTGTTCCGGCGTGGAAGCTGGATACAAGTGACAGGCTACCTGTCGCCCTGGTGCAGCTTCGGCAAAGATGGGCTGTACTTTGCTGCATATCTCCATGGCTGCCGGGCAGCGATTATGAAACGCACAACCACTTGGCGGATTTTCTGGACTGGGCACATCCCCTTTAAGTACAATCCGATCACGCTCCGCTTCCGGATCAGCTACAGGTACCGCAGACATTAGCGCCTTTGTATACGGATGCAGCGGCTCTTTGAACACTTCTTGGGTCGGTGCGAGTTCGACCAGCTTGCCCAGGTACATCACACCCACGCGGTCGCTGATAAATTTGACGACCGACAGATCATGGGAAATGAACATATACGTCAGGTCATATTGTTTTTGCAGGTCCTTCATCAGATTGAGCACTTGCGCCTGAATCGACACATCGAGGGCCGAGACTGGCTCGTCACACACGATAAATTTGGGATGAAGCGCCAGTGCCCGTGCGATCCCGATCCGCTGGCGTTGACCACCCGAGAACTCGTGCGGATAACGATGTGCGTGATAAGGAGACAATCCGACCACTTCGAGCAGCTCTTCCACCCGCTCTTTGAGCTGCGTTTTGCTTAGCTTTTCATGCGTGATGAGCGGTTCTTCCAGCACCTGCTGTACCGTCCATCTGGGATCAAGCGAAGCAAACGGATCTTGAAACACCATCTGCATATCCGTTCTGAATTTGCGCAGCTGCTCTGTGTTTAGCTTACGTATATCCGTGCCGTTAAACAGAATCTCTCCATCCGTCGGTTCGATCAATCTGAGAATTGCCCGTCCAGTTGTGGATTTGCCGCAGCCGGATTCTCCCACGATTGCCAGGGTTTCACCCTGCTGTACAGTCAGGTTAATACCATCCACCGCTTTGACTGCTCCCACTTGTTTGGAAAAAAGTCCTTTTTTGATCGGGTAGTGTTTTTTCAAATTACGTATTTCAAGCAGTGTACTCATGATATCCCTCCTGCTGTAGCAAGCAGCGGCTTTTGTGTCCGGGTTCCACTTCTGTAAGCTCCGGGGCCTCTGCACGGCAAATTTCCTTGGCAAACTGACAACGTGGTGCAAAGCGGCAGCCATGTGGCATATCAAGTGGGTTGGGAACCTGGCCCGGAATGGAAGCCAGACGCTCCTGATCACTGTTTAATTGTGGCAGTGAAGCTAGCAAACTTTGTGTATACGGATGCTTGGGCTCTTTAAAAAGCGTTTTTACATCGGTTTCTTCTACCACTTGTCCGGCGTACATAATCACGACCCGATCGCACATTTCAGCAACGACACCAAGGTCATGAGTAATCATCAGAATGGAAGTTCCTTCGGACTTCTGCAGCTCACGCATCAAGTCAAGAATCTGTGCTTGAATGGTTACATCTAGTGCCGTTGTCGGTTCATCGGCGATCAGCAGCTTCGGATTGCACACCATCGCCATCGCAATCATCACCCGTTGGCGCATCCCGCCCGAGAGTTCATGCGGATAAGAAGCGGCTACTTTTTCTGGACGTGGAATTCCCACTTTCGTCAGCATGTCCACAGCCATGTCTTTCGCTTTGTGTTTGCTTACACCGTGGTGGTATCGGGCAGACTCCGCAATTTGCTTGCCGATTTTGAACACAGGATTTAGCGAAGTCATCGGCTCCTGAAAAATCATGGCCATCTCGTTGCCACGAATCGAGCGCATTTTCCGCTCCGAAAAATCCAGCATGTTTTCACCGTTAAACCGTACTTCACCAGCGGCTACTTTCCCAAGTCCCTTGGGGAGGAGCTGCATAATGGAAAGGGAGGTAATGCTCTTGCCGCACCCGGATTCTCCAACGATTCCGAGTGTTTCGCCTTTGCCAACCGATAGATCGACGCCATCCACAGCCCGAATGGTGCCAGCCGCAGTCTTGAACTCCGTCCGGAGGTTGGTTACTTCAAGCAGTTGTGCCATGCCCTCTTCCTCCTCCTTGTCCATCATTGAACCTTCATGTTCTTTTTAACTTAGGGAATAAAGCTTATTCAGACTTGCCCATCGTTTGTAGATGCTTCATAGTACCGTACAATTTAGTAATATGTTGAAACTCCTTTTCCGAATGAAAAGAGCATTGCCCACGTCCATAAGCTTTGGCTGTTTCTACAGCCAATTTGGCCGCCAGCGCAATATCGCTTTCGTGGCTGGCCCCCGTTGCACTGCCTGGGACAGGAGCAGCGGCCGTGATGGCTACACCAACCACTGGAGCGGAAGTTGCCACCGCTGGCTGCAAAATGCTGTTGATGTGATACAGGTCGTTACCATAAGGTGTGATGTCCTGCGTAGTTACAGCAAACGTGACACACGGTTCGCCAGTAACGGTCTGAACAATATCGACGAGGTCTTCACTAATTCGTAGCACATAGCCTTCACGTACCGTCGGGGAAATGGCAATACCTTTATGGTTAATGACCCGATTCCCTTTGGTCGTATCAATGGATAGGATCGCTTCCATTTCGGGCGTCACTTCATATTTGTTCATCGTCAAAATATCTACGGGTGAATCCATAAATGGAACCGGATCATGGGGCTGAGTGGGTGCATCTGGACAAATATGTGTACAGATGATCACATCTCCGTCAAGCACATCTCCTTTGGACTGCATGCTCAGAAGTTTAGCCGCCGCCGAAATTGCCGCTGCCGCACCGTCACCATCGGATACAAATCCGATCATTTCCGGTCGTGCTCCAAGTCCACCAAGTCGCCCTACTACACCCAAGGTTGGAGAATCGCCCCCCTGAATGCGACCCGTTTTACCGGCAATGACAATTTTAATAAAATCCGTAGAGCCCTTTTCACCTTTCACGGTGGAGACCGTAATCTCCGCTTGACCCAGTTGTTCCAAATAAGCTTTGACTTCTGCCCCGCTGGCAAACGGACTATCCAAAAGGTCATAGACTTCAAAAACTTGTTTCATCATACGGCAGATCCCCTTATGCTTCTTTTTGTGTTGTTTTCAGATATTTAAGCGCCGTCAAGGCGTATACTTTCGCAGATTGAATGATCTGCCATACCGGAGCTTTTTCATTAAAATTGTGAATGGTCGACAGTTCGGCAGGACCGTATTGCAATACCGGGATATTGTATTTGCGGAATGCACGTGCGTCGCTGGTTGCCCATTGCAGTACGCCATAGGCCTCTTTACCGCTGACCTCAGCGATAGATTCTACAAGCTCCTGTACAATCGGCTCGGTTGGAGGGGTCCAGTTGGCATTACCATAAAATCCGAATTGTTTGGGTTCCGCGTCAATGCCTACACTTGCAAGCAATTCTTTGGCTTTGGCCAGTACATCGCGGTGGTCTACGCCAAATGGAACACGGGAATCCACTTGCACTGTGCAACGGTCTGCAACCACATTGACTTTGGTGCCTCCCTGAATCGTACCAATGTTCACTGTTACATGATCAAACGCTTGTCCATAGCTTGGGTTCTCCCGTTCACTTGCATAACGCTTGGAAATTTCAATGATCTCTTTGACTTCTTCCGGGATGTCCGGCTTGATGTCCCACAGTTGTTGCAGCGCTTCAATTCCTTTTGCTGCCTTCAAAATAGCACTTTCACCTGCTATCGGCTGCAAACTGCCATGACCCGGTGTGCCTTCAACGGTAAATTCAAACCAGCAGCTTCCTTTTTGCCCGATGGTCGGGTTTTGCGGGCCTGAAGGCTCTGCGATCACAGCAGCTGTTCCTTCAATCAGCTTTCTTTCCAGCACCCAAGGTACTCCAAGATGTCCCCCGGTTTCCTCGTCTGGAACTACAAGCAACGACAACGCACCTTCGAGTGGTACGCCTAGTTTGGAGAACAGCGCAACGGTAAATATTAATCCGCCCAGTCCTGCTTTCATGTCCGAAGCACCGCGACCCAGGAGATAGCCATCACGTATCTCACCACAAAACGGATCAAAATCCCAACGAGTACGATCCCCTGCCGGCACAACGTCTGTATGCCCACAGAAAATCAGTTTTTTTCCGTCCGCCGTTTCAGCGCCATAATCAGAAATGAGATTCCACATATTCGGCCCGGATTCATGCACCGTTGTTTCTATACCTGCTTCTTTAAGATAGTCCATAATGAACTGACTAATTTCGCGTGAATCACCTGGAGGATTTTCCGAAGGAAACTGAATCAACCGCGAGCATAGCTCAAGCAATTCGTCCTGCCGTTTATCTATTTCATCAAGAACCAACGTTTTCCAATCTGTCATTTCCATTCAGTCCCTTCACGTTTTTCATTTAGCCAACTAAATTTTTTACGATCCATCGGGATCAGCTTCATACTTCAGGTGTAAAATGATAGCCTTCGGCTGTAAAAACCGAAGGCATAAGGTAAGATCACAACTTACTCTTTATTCAATGAATAGAATCGGATAACCTCATCTGGGTAGTAAACATATCCAGTGACGTCTTTGCTCATGCCAACAACCCGATTGTATTCATACAGGTACGCCCATGGCGAATCTTGATTTATAAGCTCTTGTGCTTTGCCATACAGCTCTTTACGTTTATTTTCATCTTGCTCTTTGCCTGCTTGTTCCCAAAGCTTATCCACTTCTGCATTAGCATAATGCATATAATTCGAAGAACCGCCGCTGTACATCAGGAACCCGAGATGGTAACCAGGGTCGTTGACGAAGGAAGTCCATTTGGAAATGTATGCTGTCAGGTTGCCTTCTCGTTGCTGTTCAAGGAACTGTGCACGGGCAACATTGACAACATTCATCTTTACGCCAATCTTGGCAAGTTCAGCTTGAATCAATACAGCATCATCTGCCCAGTCCTGGAAGCCGGAACCCAGTGTCAAATCAAAATTAAACCCATTAGAATAACCCGCTTCTGTAAGCAGCTGTTTTGCTTTGTCCAGGTCGTGCTTGTAGCTGTAACCCGCATCGGTGTAGCCAGGCGTGTTACTCGCTACAGAACTCTTCATTTGCTTTGCTTGACCGTACATGACATCGTCGATTAATTGGTCGTAAGGAATAGCATAAGCAATGGCTTGACGCACTTTTGGATCATTAAAAGGTTTGACTTTGTTATTCATGGCGAAATACAGAATCCGGTTACTTGCATTGGATTGAACCTTCAGATCAGCGTTGGTTTCCAGCTTCGAAACGTCCTTTGCAGGAATTTCAATCGCCATGTCCACATCGCCTTTATCTAGCAGAAGTACACGGTTGGAAGCTTCCTTGGTAAACTTCATCGTTACTTTGCTCAGATTTGGCGCTCCTTGCCAGTAGCTGGCATTAGCATTAAAGACAGCTTCTGTCGCAGGGTCCCATTTTTCAAGCTTGAACGGACCTGAACCTGCCGCATGTGTTTTCAAATAGTCGCCATCGCCATTTTCTTTGACAAGCACATCATCCACAATGGAGAAGTTGTACAATGACAGGATTTGCAGAAACATATGATTGGGTTGGGACAATGTAACGACAACGGTGTGCTCATCAGGCGCTGTAGCGGTTTTAATGGAGCTCATACCATACAGGAAGCTACCGGAATCGGAATTTTTAAGCCGCTCAAAGGAATACAACACAGAATTGGCGGTCAGCGGGTTGCCGCTTTGGAATTTAACGTATTTACGCAGATGGAGCGTATAAGTCATGTTATCAGCGGACACATCCCATTTCTCAGCCAGCATGGGCTTAATTGCTTCCGTATCTGCCACTTCACCGCTATCCGTAGACTTTTTGCCATAGGTCACAAGCTGATCATAGAGCGCAAGCACAAGGGTATCCGATGTAAGATCACTTGCTTCAGCAGGGTCCATGGTTGACCCTCCCTCCGAGTAAGCAAGTGTAATCGTCTTTGGTGGGGATGGGGCATCTGCGCCTTTCTCTCCAGATGAAGCGGACGGGCTGTTAGCATTGCTCGCACAGCCTGCCGTCCATAGCAACGTAGACAAGACGACAATTAAAGAAAGACTTTTTTTCAACATGGCTTACGTTCTCCCCTTTAATGATCTATTTATTTTTATTTGCTAGAGCGCAGTCTAGGATCAAGAACATCCCGCAAACCGTCTCCAAGCAAATTGAAGCCCAAAATAGCTGTCGCAATTCCAAAACCCGGGAAGGTTACAATCCACCACTCACCGGAAATGATATACGCTCGCCCTTCTGAAATCATTGCGCCCCATTCAGCAATCGGGGGTTTCACACCGAGCCCCAGGAAGCTGAGACTGGCTGAGGTGAGGATGGCAAAGCCCATTCCAAGCGTTGCATTCACAAGCAGTGGGGCAAGTGCATTAGGCAAGATGTGGCGAAACAGGATCGTTCCGTTCGTTACACCAATTGCCCGGCTGGCCTCAACAAACTCCTTTTCCCGGAGAGAGATGGTTTGTCCGTGAATCAGTCTGGCGAATTCGGGTATGCCTACAATGCCCACAGCGATGAGTGCACTCATCAGTCCTGGTCCCATCGCTGCAGCAATGGCCATGGCGAGTACCAGCGACGGGAAAGCCAACAGAATATCCATACAGCGCATAATAATGCTGCCCATTCGACCGCCATAGAAACCTGCGATGGCTCCAAGCGATACGCCGATGATAAATGAGATCGACACGGCAATCATCCCGGTCCATATGCTGATTCTGGCTCCGTAAATGACACGGCTGAGAATGTCACGTCCGTAATTATCGGTCCCAAACCAATGTTCTGCACTTGGCGGCAGCAGCTTGTTCGCCGGGTCGGTTACATAAGGATCATGTGGAACGATCCATGATGAGAGGATGGCAATGAGCGTCCAGCCAACGATAAAGATGAATCCGATTAAAGCGAGTTTATTGCCAAACAGTAATCGCCAAAAGGTCTTGCGTTTCGGTATAGCGGTTGCATTGGGCTGAGGTACAGCCGCTTTTGCCACCAAATCACTTGCAGTGCTCATCCGAGTACCTCCCCCTACTTTTGTGCTTCGTTCATTATTCGTACCGGATACGTGGATCAATCAATCCGTAAACCAAGTCGACTCCAAGATTGATAAAGCTGTAAATCAGCGCACTTACGAGGGTAAATGCTTGAATCGGTGCGTAGTCAGCCGCCAAAATGGAGTCCGTCACATAGCTGCCCACTCCTGGCCAGGTAAAAATGGTTTCGGTAATAACCGCTCCACCAATCAGGTAACCGACCTGCAAACCAAGTACGGTAAGTGTTGGAATAAAGGCGTTAATGAGTGCGTGCTTATAAATAACAATTCCTTCGCGCAGACCTTTGGCTCTGGCTGTGCGAACAAAATCCTGACCGATCACTTCCAGCATGCTGGAACGCATCATCCGTGCCACAATCGCCATAGTGCCTGTACTGAGACAGACTGCTGGCAGAACCAAATGGGATAAACTGCTTTTTAAAGCTACAAAATCACCGGTCATCAAACTATCGAGTACATAAAGTCCCGTAACGTGCGTCGGCGGATTGATGTCACCGCTAATTCGACCCATGGGCGCAGGAGCGATGCCCCATTTAGCATAGAAGATATAAATGAATAACAGGCCAATCCAGAAAATGGGCATACATGCACCGATCAAGGAAAACACACGTGAAATGTGATCCACAATCGATTCTTTACGGGTTGCTGCCAGGATGCCGATTGGGATTGAAACCAGAATCGCAATAACCAAGCTTGCCAGCGCCAACTCGATGGTTGCTGGAAACCGGGTAGCAAAGTCGCTTGCCACTGACTGTCCGGTGTGATAAGCCTGACCCAGATCACCTTGGAACAATCCAACTACATAATGAAAAAATTGAATGTACTTCGGTTGATCCAGTCCCATGCTGCTTCGAATATTTTCAATCGTCTCGGGTGTAGCCTGTTCCCCCGCAAGCATCACGGCAGGATCACCCGGAAGCACTCTTGAGATCATGAATGTAATGACGACAATACCAAGCAGTGCCGGAATCATTTGTATCAATCTACGTAGTGTGTATACGGCCACAGCCTGTCCCTCCTTATCCGTAATTCCTCGTGTCTTTGTCACCTTTCTTTTCATCACTTGTTATTTTTATTCATTGTACTAAGGAACAAGAACGGTTTCCACGTCCTGAATAACTAAAAATAATGACGAATTTTGTCGTTTGCGCACTAAAGTTACTCACCATGTTATTTAAATGTCGTGTTTTATTCGAATATAGAAATCAAAATCAGCATGATGCCAAAAAAAGCGGTCCCCTTTCAAAAGGAAATCGCTTGTTTTTTATATATAGATTGTAGTATTAGGCCGATCAGGAAAGGAGAAATAATCGCGAGCACTGCAAAGAACGAGGTGTTCGACTCAGCAGCTTGCTGTCCGGTCGCACCTTGAAGCGAGGGGGAGCGAAAATACGTATTGCTTTGTCTTTCTCTATAGATTTCCAGTCACGATAATACCATTTGCTTTCTTCAGGTGTGCTCTGACCCAAGCTATAAAGGAATCGATAAATATGCGCAATTCCGGCTCCTTGGCAGGCCAAGCATCCAATTCTGTTAATATCTCATGCCATATCGACTCCGGAATCGGATTATCCCAATAGGGATCAAAAGCCTCATACGTTTCCCCCGTATCAGGATCGTCAAGTGGATATTTGGACTTTAACGCAGACAACACGATATCAAAGTCATCTGCGTA
The DNA here is from genome assembly GCF_038005565.1 of Paenibacillus sp. FSL R10-2748. NCBI lineage: Bacteria > Bacillati > Bacillota > Bacilli > Caryophanales > Paenibacillaceae > Paenibacillus > Paenibacillus sp. FSL R10-2748. The sequence goes on along the minus strand of NZ_JBBOTK010000004.1, from coordinate 333,073 downwards.
GATAAAGATTATCTCCTCCAGCTTTGGTTCATCCGTATCCCTATAACGCAGCGGTTCAAAAGTATATCCAATATTGGCTCGTGGACCACTATAGCGATAGATTAGTGTCTGAATCTCTTTTTTGTCCTTCTTACTCAATCTCACCACTCCTTTCTTCGGCTACAACTCGAACCAATCCGCAGCGCATTTCTCTTCTTCCAGCACCCTGCACATTCCTTCCCTCAACCTCACCGCATCTCCGCCGCCGATATGAAATAGACAATAGATATAAGGTTCACCATCTTTTAACCCTTCAATATTCCTTGCCTCTTCCACAGACACCTGGAACGCCTCAGGCCAATCGGGATCATTTTGAAGCAGGACAAAGCCATCCTCATCCCTTTGCATCCGATATCCGTCAATCCTAGGCAATGCTTCAGCTAAACGATCCATTAGCACTTGAATATCCTTAACATCTGCGACTTTAATTCCATACTCCCAACCCATCTGCATCCCTCCAATTTTATGAACTCCTCCTTAACTAGCCCCCCCTAAATCGGATTTCACCTTCTCATTCACCTCAGGAGTTCAGTCGTAGTCCGCATATAAGAGGTACTTTTTTGTTTAAAGCCACCCACTTTTGCTGGATTTCCATGAGCCTCCCACTTTCCTTCTGCTTTCCCTGAATTTTCTTAAAACTTATTATAATAGATATCTAAACTATGTAGTTTATGAATTAGCAAATTGAGACCTTTTGACTATCATTCAAACCAGCAAACAAAATAGGCTTCTCGTGAATATAGCACGGAAGCCTATGGGTTCATCAAACAATTCTTTTATTTATTTGGTCCTCTGAGATACCAGCTCACTATTCCCTTTTCTCTTTCTTACCCCCAACATAATGATGGCCATAACAGCTACTAGAGCTGCTATAAGAGCAAAAGGAATATATTTGTCCACCCGATATAGCGTCGTTGTCAAAATAGGAGCAATAATTGCAGAAATCCCTTGGACAGTGGCCACCAGACCAGCGGCTCCCCCTTGCTGTTCTTTACTAACAGAAAGAGAAGCCCCAGCCATAAATCCAGGCATAAGCAAGCCTGTACCTATACCAAACATAAAGAACGCTAAATAGTAAACAACCATGCTGGCTGACATGAGGAATATCAGCATACCGGCAATAAGGAACAGAGAACCGAGCAAAATCATCGGCTTGGGTTGCCATTTAAGCCATTTCATCTGAACGATCTGTACAATCAACATGGCTGCACCGGAAAACATAAGTCCAAAGGAAACCACTCTTGCTGTTTCTTCGGATGAAAGGCCTAGTTGATCTTGAAAATAAAATCCGCCTATAACCTGGATGGTCACAATACTAATCATCGTAACCAAACCTGCAAACAAATACATTCGTAGACCGGGTTGAAACGGGTTAATCCGAGCTGGCTTTTGCTGAATAACGGGTTTGGCAGACGGAATTGCCAGCAAGGCCACTACAAATGCTACAGCCGCAATCACGATCCCAAAATATAGAGGCCACAGCAAGCCTATTAAAGTAAAGGCACCTGCAATAGCAGGCCCAAATACTAATCCAAGTCCATTGGCTGCGCTAATGATAGCCATCCCACTGCCTCGATCTTCTCCCTCGGTCACATCTCCCATATAAGCTTGGGAGGATGACAATACCGCCGGGATAAACCCGCCGATCAAACCGCGTGTAACAATTAACAGGACTAACAGCAGCCCCCCGCTGAGCCAACCTTTTAATCCTACAAAAAGAGTAAGCGTAAACAGCAAGCAGCTTACACACATCCCTATGAATCCAAGCAGAATCACAGGCTTGCGTCCCTTTGCATCACTCAGATTTCCCCATATTGGGGCCATTAAGGCCATCGTTATGGAGCCAAGCGATATAATTAACCCAGAATGACTTTCTCTTAATCCCAACTCACGAATAAGGGGCGGCATAATTGGAGCAATGAGCATGAGCCCAAGCATAGCCACAAATACACTGAAAAAGATGCTCCCTTTTATTCTATTCACCCTCGCACACTCCTCTGTTATAGATTCTCTCTATGCAGAAGTATACGAGTCACAGCACCACTCTACTGCCTATATACGGATTATTCTACGGTTAAACGGATTTTATTTTAAAATACCTTCTTTAAGGATGATGGCTTCACTCCGTATTCCCGGAAAAATTGCTCTGAAAATGCACTCACATTGCTATATCCTACAGCCATCGCAGCTTCAGTCACATTGCTTTCTTGGCTTCGGAGCAGCTTCATCGCATAATCAAGACGAATTTGGCGCAAATATTCAAATACAGTAGTTCCAAAGCAGGCTTTGAATCCTTTTTTTAATTTAAAATCGTTTAATCCAACCTTTTTGGATAATGTGATCAGTGAGGGTGGATCAATCATGCTGAACTCAAGTATCTCCCGAGCCATATGCAGCTTTCTAACATCTTCTTTAGACAAACCTTCGGGCATAGGTGTTAAATCAAATAATTGAATCATAAATCGATTTAAAATCTCAAGTGCTGCTGCTTCCATTAACAAAGGCGATTTATGCACACTTTTCAAGTCTTTGATCAAATGTTCAATCATCACTATACTTCTGTGATCCAGTTCAAAACTAAAGTGATGGAATGCAGCTCCCTTAAGAATTTGATTAAATTCAATAGCTACCTGCCGACGAGCCGCTAACTGTGAAGCCGCATAATTAAACAACGAAATCGGAATGCCAAGTGCAAATGATTTGTATTGTTCGTTAACCGGAGGATGAAAGCAAGCTTTAAAATCCTGTAAAAAAATAAGTGCCCCCTGTCCCATCGGGAGTGTATAATCCAACCCAGCCACATTCACATGACGTTGACCCGAAAGCGCAAATTGGAGCTCAATCATTTGTCCACTGGAAGCAAAGTTGGTCGGATACGGCTCGTGATATTGAATATGCGAATACACGATCTCAATTCCACTATAAGTTGTAACTCGGTAGATATGTCCATGGCCCGCTTCCGGTAAAATCATATACGTATGCTCGTTCTGTTGTCTGAACGGGGTCTTTTCCAAATAATGCTGATATATTAATGATAACGAATTTGAATTCACAAGCGTCCACCTCAAATGTTTTCATTCATCCTGATCCTTCGAATGAGAATCGTTATCAATAATAGTAGCTGAATTTGTATGGTTTGACCAGACCTATTGGAGTAAGCTGTGGAGACATTCCGGGGCTTTTATAATAAAAAGCCCGCCGTAAGAGGCAGGCTCGGCTAATTAGCTCTAAGGCGTGTCAGCTCTTAATTCCCTTTATTAAGACTTTATCTATCTCTTTACGAGATTTGCTGAATGAGTGACCCGATTTCTCCCGCCACTTTTGGAAGCATACAGAGCCAAATCCGCTTGATGAACAATCGTTTGTTCCGTATCCTCTTGCGTAACCGTTGCCACACCAATACTCACAGTAATAGCATATTCTCCCCAATCCATCGAGGCCGTCGTGGAGCGGTATCTTTCCGCTGTAAGAATAGCTCCTTCTTGATCGTTGCCCGGAAGAATAATTACGAACTCCTCGCCGCCATACCGAGCGACAATGTCCCTGTCCCGTGACATGGATTGCAGTAATTCTGCCAGATTCGTAAGCACTAGGTCGCCCACTGGATGACCATAAGTATCGTTAATACTTTTGAAACGATCAATATCAATGATAAGCAGCGAAAAAGATATTCCACTCCCACGAAAGGATGCGAGGCTAGCTAGTAATTGATCTTGGAAATACCTTCTATTTTTAAGACCAGTTAACGGGTCCGTTGATGCCATCGTTTCAAGCTGGAGATTAATCCTTTCTAGCTCCTGCTGTTTGATTTCATATTCTTCGTGCAACCGTTCAAGCTTCTGGTTCGCTTCATTCGTAGCCTGATATAATTCCTGAAGCTTGGTTTTGGTCTGCAGAATATCTCTCTCATGTTCAATTCGCTTACGCATCATAAGCACTACACAATCAATAACAGTTTCTCCGTTGCGTTCCTGGCGTACCCCGTTTAGAAGTACAGGCACATCCTGTCGATCACTTGTCCTAAACGAGAAGTACATCTCATCGACATGCCCGTACAACTGAATATAGGGATAAAAATAAGTATGAAAAAATAGCTTGTTGGTAACAGACATTGTGGATTCAATCGGCCGTCCGAGCAATTCATTACGGTCATAAAGCAGCATATCCAATAAAGTTTGATTCACCGATTGAATGAAGCCAGAATCCGAGATTGAGAAATATCCACAGGGAGCTTTATCTAATTGAATATCCATTTCATGACTGCCTTTCTCCTGATATTACACACTGGCTAAATACTCTTTAATCAGATCGCTTGTTTCTCCAGGTTGACTTAAGTGAGGATAATGCCCCTTTGCCCTCATCTGTTGAAGCCTGCTGTTTTTAAGATGAGTATGTAAATAATTCCCTACTTCAATCGGAGCAATGCTATCGTCCGAGCACTGGAGAATCAGTGTAGGAATCGAAGCATGCTGGAGATCGACACGGCAATCCGAAAAAAAAGTCACTTCCGCAAATTGTCGTGCAATATGAGGGTCTCTTGAGCAAAAGGTTTTCTCCAACTCTTCGGTTAATTCCTGTCGTTCAGGATTCTGCATAACAATGGGTGCCAGGTAACTAGCCCAGCCAATGAAGTTCATTTGCATCATATCAAGCAATTCATCGATGTCACTCTTATCGAAGCCTCCATAATAATAGGGGAGGTCATTCACATAACGAGGAGAGGGACCGAGCATGACGATGCGCTCAAAATATTGGGGATTGCGGATAGAAGCAAGCATTCCGATCATACTACTAACAGAGTGTCCGACGAATATGACATTTCTTAATTCTAGCGCTTCCATAATATCTAGCACATCTTGGGCATACCCTTGTAAGTCGCTGTATTTTTCTGAATCATAGTACTTAATTTGAGATTCTCCGGAACCTACGTAATCAAATAAGACGATTTGGTAGTTGTCGATAAAGCTAGGGACGATATAACGCCACATATCCTGATCGCATCCAAAGCCATGAGCAAATACGATCGTTTGGCTGCCTGAGCCCAGCACTTTTACATTATTACGTACGAGGATGTCAACGGTCATTATAAATCACCTCTCTGAGGTAGTATCTGTTCTATCAGCTTCTTTTCATTATTATATCGGAAAAGATTTGATTATGGATAATGAATCTCATTCAGAAATACATGTACCCAATATTCTTCTAGTTCGGAGTAACTCTGTTCATTTAACTCATTCAAATTCATATCTGTATCCTCTCCGCGGCATTTATTCATCTAAATGAAAATATTTTTTTATAGGCAAGGGCATCGCAGAGAATATTAATTCGCCTAATTGCTCTGGAGATTCCTTCATGCCATTCTCAAGCCAGTCCTTAGTCACATTCACTCCTCCATAAGCGTTAAATCTTATAGCAAAAAGGATGTCGGGAGGCAACGAAGTCCTATTTGTTTTCTTAAGAATATAATTGGTGTGGCATTCAACCGTATAGTTAAAGATATTATTATAAAAAGACAAGTGCGTATTGTCGTCAAAAGCCTTTTTAAAATAGATGTAATCCTCTTTAATAAACTCAACAATTCTCCCGGCAACACGTCCCCAAGGCTCTTTTTCTATATATTGTTCAATAATTTTATCTGCCTTATCACTATATATCCATGAGATCAGGTCATATTTACTGGAGAAATGATAATAAAACATCTGTCTGCTAACCTGACAATTGTCAGTAATATCCGTTACGGTGATGGACTGGATTGGATGTATTTTGGCTAAGTCTATCAAAGATTCAGCAAGAAGTTCCTTAGGAGTTGTTTTTCGAATCATGTTAGCCCTCACAAAATTTTATTTTACATTTGTACACTATGAAGCATTTGTCTACATTTTTAACACTCTTAAAAATCAGTCTATTATTATTTAATTGCCTATATTTTATACTAATGATGTAAATAGAAGCTGGACAGCCATCTACCAAATGAAAAGGTAATGGTTCAAAATCTTTTTTATAAAGGAGAATAACAGCATGAATCCCAAAAAGATTAAAAATGTAACTATTAATGCTTCATTCAACAGCGAGAATGAAGTTGCTAAAAAGAACATGGATGTCATTGTAGACTTTTTTTCTTTATATTTAGGAGATACGGACAAATTTTATTCTTTGTGGGTTGAAGATAATCCGGCTGTAATTACCCCATTTACTACTGATGATGTGGCAGTTTTGCACAATTCTGTTCAAGAAGGCTGGGATGCTGTAAAAGGCTTCTTTAATCCCATTTTTAATGATATGAAAGGGACATTCGAATGGACCATCGATGAGTTTATAGTCGGAGAAAATCCTAACACGATTGTGACAAAAACACGCAGCCATATTGATATCACAGCGAATGGACCATGGGGAGAAAATAAAAAAATAAAATACAACGGGATCTATGTCCAGATCTTTAAATTTGAAAACAATAAAATCAAATCTTTCGAAGAGTATTATGATACTGCACTGTTAAACCAACAATACTCGTAAATATTTACTATTAGAAAAAGTCTCGGCCTGTAATCTACATTTCCATACGGAATGTACAATTCACAGACCGAGACTTTTTTTCATTCTTTATTCTGCTTCAACATCATCCGTGATTTTTTCTACTAACCCTCTCAAGCCGTGGTTGGTTACATTTAATTGATCAATAATATTCATAAATTCCGTAACAAGCTTGGCTTGCTCTTGGGAGGATACCGCAATCTGTGTGATTTCTTGTTCCATGTTATAAACCGATTGTCTGACGGCTTGCAAGGACTGCTCAATCCGTCCGGTTGCTTCCTTGGTGCCCGTAGACATTTTTCGGATTTCTGTAGCCACAACCCCAAAACCAGCTCCTGCCTCACCCACTCGGGCTGCTTCAATTGCTGCATTTAATCCAAGCAAGTTCGTCTGCTCTGAAATTTCCTTAATGTAGCCGGCCACCTCAGTCACGTTACCGGAGTCCTCAACCGCCTGTTTAGTATTGCTTAAAATTTCTTCGGCAGTCGCACTAAGCTCCTCCGAATGGGCCGCCACATGCTGAATCCCTTCAACTAGCTTGCTTGTAACATCCTCGGCTTGAGTCATCAACTTCTTCAGTTGATCTTGATTATCCATACTATAGGTGATACACATTACGGCCTCGATCTCATTCTGTTCATTCTTAATCGGATGAAAGTAAGAATCAGCAGCGATGCCGAAAACTTCAGCAGCGTAACGCTCTCTGGTCTTTTCACCGCCTACTAGCATTTTGAAGTCTCTGTGTACATCAGGAAGAGGATCGCCTGCTTTGAAGTCATAAACTAAGCTTTTACCCGACTGAAAGAACAGAAATTTTTCCCTGTCCATTACGGAAATTGAAACATCTTGTCGTGCAGCTTCTTTGATAAATGGCATGGCGGTCAAAACAGCTTCTACTTGATTCATAATATGTATCCACTTCCTTATATTTTGATATAAGTCCTATCTTCTATTTCGACATTTTCATCCCATGTGTTTAGTGAATTTAAAAATACTATGGATGATGTTGAGCCCCTACCTATAAACAATCTCCGTAGTTTCCTGAAGGGAATCCATTTTTACGGCCGGGATGCATATCCATTTAAGGTATTGTTTTCATTTCATAATAAATACAAGCAGCGCGTACCGATTAAAATTGGCACGCGCTGACGGTATGACTTTTATGAAACAGGCGCTAAGATTTAATCCAACTGCTCTCCATTGGTTTCAATCACATTCTTATACCAATAGAAGCTCTTCTTTCTGGATCTGGCAAGTGTCCCTTTGCCTTCATTATCCTTATCTACGTATATAAACCCATAACGCTTTTTCATTTCACCAGTTCCCGCACTTACCAGATCAATACATCCCCAAGGCGTATACCCTATTAAGTTTACTCCATCAGCAATCGCTTCTTTCATTTGCTCAATGTGTTGCTTTAGATAATCAATTCGATAATCATCGTGAATGGAGCCGTCTTCTTCCACTGTATCTACGGCGCCAAGGCCATTTTCAACAACCATTAACGGGATTTCATATCGGTTGTAAATGTTATTGAGGGACCATCTCAACCCCTGTGGATCGATCTGCCAATCCCAGGCACTTGCTTTCAAATGAGGATTCTTTAAGCCCATAGATAAATTTCCTCCCACCTTCTCCTGGTTGGGATCGGCACTGACACAAGTAGAGGAATAATAGCTGAAGGTATAGAAATCTACGCAGCCTTCCTTTAAGATGTCCTCATCCTCTTCTTGCATTTTGATCTGAATGTTATGATCTCTAAAATAGCGTTTGGCAAATCCCGGATAAGCGCCTCTTACTTGAACATCTGAGCATAAGAAATTACTTAAGTTATCCTTTTGTTGAGCTAGCAGAATATCATCAGGATGGCATGTAAGTGGGTAGGAACACATATAAGCAATCATACAACCGATTTTAAAGTCCTTATTGATTTCATGACCCAGCTTTACAGCCTTTGCACTGGCAATAAATTGATGATGCAACGCCTGATACAAAACCTGCTCATCCTTCACTGTAGCATGGGCAAGCTCTCCATTCCCCTCCGGCATCATAGCTCCAGCCATGAATGCGCCAAATGACAAGGTTAAAATATTGATTTCATTAAAGGTTAACCAGTATTTCACAACATCTTTGTATCTGTTAAAAAGCACTTCACAATATCTCACATAAAAATCTACGACTCTGCGATCTGACCAACCATTATATTTTTGGGTCAAATGAAACGGTGCTTCATAATGTGAGATTGTAACCAAAGGCTCAATATTATACTTTTTCAATTCTGCGAATACACGATCATAGAACTGCAAGCCTTGCTCATTCGGCTCTGCATCATCTCCGTTAGGAAATATTCTTGACCACGCAATGGACATTCTAAAGACCTTGAATCCCATCTCTGCAAATAAGCGGATATCCTCTTGATAGTGGTGGAAAAAATCAATAGCCTCGTGACTCGGATAGTTCACTCCTTCTTCCAGTATAGGTGTAATTCTTCGGGAAGTCGTATGCGTTCCAGCCGTAATCACATCCGCAGTGCTTAATCCTTTACCTTCTTCATTATATCCACCTTCAAATTGGTTGGCAGCCGTTGCACCTCCCCATAAAAATCCTTGTGGAAATTCCAATTTAGTTGTATTTTTCATTGTTTAATTCCTCCTCAACATTTAATTAAGATTAGACTACGACGGTCAATAAATCTTCTTGATACTCAATCGCCTTCTTCTCTGTTTCAATGACATCCAGGTAATTCGTAGTATTGGCAACGATAACAGGTGTGGTCAAAACATAACCAGCCTCTTTTATAGCTTCCATATCAAACTCCATAAGCAGCTGGCCTTTTTTAACAGCATCTCCCTGTTTTACTTTAGGATAAAAATGTTTGCCTTTTAATTTGACCGTATCTTTGCCTACATGGATGAGGACCTCAACACCGTGATCACTTGTAATTCCAATCGCATGACCTGACGAAAATAATGATGTTAATACACCATCTACAGGTGAAACGACCTTACCTTCAGAAGGTTCAATGGCGATCCCTTTACCCAGAGCACCTGTCGAAAAGGCTTCATCTGTTACTTCAGATAAAGACTTCACTTCACCTTTTAATGGACTCATCACCGTCTCTTGTTTTACTAAAACTTCTCCTCTTGCCGCTCCTGGTGTACTGTCTTCCTTTTTTGCTTCTTTCACTTCATCATCTTTAAATCCGCCAAAGAACATAAGCAAGAAGCCTAATACAAAGCTTACCAGGATACCGATAACAGCCCCATAAAATCCGTTGTCTATTCCTGCCGGACTGATATAGCTCGGGATAGCGAAAATACCCAATCCACCAATAATGTAACCTTTAGTTCCCATCATTCCTATAATACCGCCGCCTACTGCGGATGCTATACAGCTTAAAATAAATGGTTTCTTACGTGGTAATGTAATCCCGTAAATTGCTGGTTCTGTCACACCAAAAATCCCGGAGATGACAGCTGGAATGGAAAGTGATCTCAGTTTTACATTTTTGGTCTTAAACAAAATCGCCAGTACGACGCCCGTCTGAGCAAAGGAAGCTCCCAGCGTAGCCGCAAGAATCGGATCGAATTTAAGCACTGCTAAATTGTTCATAGCGATAGGAACAAGTCCCCAGTGTAATCCAAAGATAACAAACACTTGCCAGAAAGCGCCCATGAGCATACCTTCAATAATCGGACTTAAGTTATACACAAAGAGGGTTCCAGCGCCAAGCAGTTGACCTGCCCAAGTCGAGAGAGGTCCAATCACAATCAACGCTAAGGGTACAATAACTAACAATGTGAAAAACGGAACCAAAAATGTTCTCACTACGCTAGGGATTACCTTTTTAAAGAAGTTTTCTATTTTTGAGCCTACATAGGTGGATATGATAATCGGAAGAACGGTTGACGCATAACTCATCAGAATGACCGGAATACCTAAGAAGGTGATATATACCGGTGACTCAAATATAGTACCGCTAAATAGAGTGTATAGTGGTTTGCCCGAGGCTGTTATCGTGCTAAATGTTGGGTACACAAGCGATGCACCTATAGCCATGCCTATAAAAATGTTGGCATTGAACTTTTTAGCTGACGTATACCCCAGGAAAATAGGAAAGAAGTAAAACAAACAATCACCTAAAGCATTGAGAATTTGATAGGTACCCGATGTAGTAGCCAGCCAGCCCAAAGCTACAAATAAGGCGGTGAAGCCCTTAATCATACCTGTGGCACTTAAGACACCCAGCGTGGGTGTAAATACACCTGAAATGGTATCAATGAATCTATTGAACAAACTCATTTTTTCACCTGATGCTTCTTCTGAATCTCCTGTTTGAAAACCACCTACAGCAGTAACATCAGCATAAACCTCAGGTACATGGTTACCTATAACAACCTGGTATTGCCCGCCACTCTTTACCACAGTGACAACACCATCTATATTTTTCAAAACCTCTGTATTGGCTTTACTTTCATCTTTTAATTTGAAGCGCAAGCGTGTAATACAATGAGTTAGACTATTCACATTTTCTTTGCCGCCGACATTTCTGATGATGTCTTTTGCTAATGTCTCATACTTCATTGTAACTTCCCCTTTAATTGTATTTATAAAAAAAGGCAAAACCAAAATAGATCAAATTCGATCTAGGTTGGTTTCGCCTGCATTACCAGTAACAATCCAAGAGTTATTCAATTTTCTCTTTGGGTCACACGCTGAATATGAATCGTTATATACAGCTTTTCCTCATCTGACAATACCATATCCAAGTATTTCTCAATCTTCAGCATGCAGCCATAAGCCTTTTTGTACTTTGCTTTCACTTGCCTCCACAAAAAATCGTCTTCCAGTTCTACTTTTTCTTTTTTATTTAATCGCTGAAAGAAGAACCTTAAATGCGTAATAAATCGCTCATAACTGATCGAGCGTTCATCTATGGTGGTATTATAAGAGTATTTAATAATATTCAAGATGTCGTGTATTTTTTGAGTTTGCTGAGCAACATCTGCTACCTTGTTGTAGGAGCTGTTTACTTGAGCATTTATTAAATGAAGAGCAATATTACCTGCTTCATCTTCTGACAATCGTTTGCCTGTTTCGTCTTCAATGAACTCCAGTGCTTTTAATCCAACCGCAAATTCTTTGGGATAAAATTTTTTAATCTCCCAAATTAATGGATTTGCATTTTTAAACCCTTCATCAAACATTTTAAATGCATTGTTCATGTGATCCGTAAGCGAAACATATATATAATCGCTCAATTGTGCTTCTAATATGCTTTTTCCATATTCAATGATGTCATAGCATAACGAAACATATTCTGATGGAACATCCTCTAACAATAGCTTGAATTTCTCTGAAGCATCTTTATGTTTAAGCACAAAGACCTTTTCAATTAGATGCTCTTCTACTTGTTCACCTGCACTCTTTTTGAATGCAATACCACGACCCATAACAACAAATTCATCTCTTTTTTGATCTTTGGCTATTATGGCGTTGTTATTAAATATCTTCGTTATGATCATCTAACTGCCCCCCTTATCCCATCAAATTTAAAAAAGGATTTAGTTGCTGGGCGAAATTTCAGATAGGTCACAAGACGGTAATAGCCGATCAAACCTTCGTCGTAAATCAAATGCAAATGTATTGATTTACAATTTCGTGTTATGAAAACGCATTCATAATGAGAGACAAAGCCTTACGTTTTCCCTGAATGATCTTGAGTGCTTCCAAACCGATCTGATATTCCGTTTTGAAAATGAATATAGTCGGTTAACCACGTCCTATGACATCATTTTTCGGATGTCGATTCGTTGGTCGACGTCATCATCTTTGTTGTTCAGCACTTGTAAGGCTTTATATCACTCACCTTTCTGCGTTATGGCTGGGCCATATATTCATATCATGCAGGATATCGTAAAGCTTGTATTCTAAAAAGAAAAGGCAAAACCCAACACATGGAAATCTAATTCCATGCCTCGGGTTTTGCCTTTTCAGTAACAATCCCAAGATCATAATAACATCGAATTTAAGTTTTGCCAACAAAAATGTTTGCGCTTTCTTTTTCGAGGCAACCACATCAAATACAGCACATTCTCATGGTATAAAATGTCAGCCGCCAATGTAGGACATGTTAATCTTTTTTTTGTTGTTGGCTGTCTGCTCCGTACGTTCATCGGAATACCGGTCTGTGCGTTGCTCCCATACAGAAGTAATCACATCGAGTAATTCCTGGTCATTCGCTCCATTACGAAGCATCTGACGTAGATCAAATCCGCCTGAAGCAAACAAACATGTATAAAACTTGCCATCGCACGATAAGCGGGCACGTGTACAAGACGAACAAAACGATTCAGAAACCGAAGTAATAAAACCAATCTGTGCGTCGCTGTCTTTATAACGGTAACGCTTTGCTACTTCTCCAAAGTAATCCTGATCCATCGGCTCCAGCTCGTACGCATTCTTAAGTCGTTCAACGATTTCTTTTTTGGTTAGTACCTTTTTGAAGCTCCATCCGTTGTCATTACCTACATCCATAAACTCGATAAAGCGAAGGGTTATTCCCTGCTCCTTAAAATAGGCGGCCATCGGCAAAATCTCCGAGTCATTAACGCCTTTTTGAACTACCATATTGACCTTGATTTCAAAGCCGATTTCTCTTGCATATTCGATCTGCTTCAAAATAATATCAGGCTTAATCCCCCGCCCATTCAACCGCCCAAATAGCTCGGGGTCCAGAGCGTCCAGACTGACATTAAGCCGTCGTAGCCCCGCGTCATAGAGAGGCTTAGCCTGCTGTCCTAGCAGCACACCGTTGGTGGTCAAGCCGACATCTTCCACTCCGTCAATGGACAAAATTTGGGAGACCAGGTCGGGTAGATTCCTGCGCATTAATGGTTCGCCGCCCGTGAGTCGGATCTTTTTTACACCCAGGGATACAAAGAGCTTCGTCAGCCGGTGAATCTCTTCAAACGACAGACATTCATTTTGGGGAAGAAAGGCGTAATCGTCACCGAAAATTTCTTTAGGCATGCAATAGGAACAGCGGAAATTGCAGCGGTCTGTAACCGATATACGCAGGTCACGAATCGGCCGCTGCAACTTGTCTTTCAGTGGATGAAAATTCATACGCCCCCTCCTTTCTAGTTGTTTAGCATCGTTATCATTAGCCGCCGCTGACTGGGGGAATGAAGGCTGCAATGTCTCCATCCTGTAATACATCCGTAGACAACGCATACTCCTCGTTTATCGCAATTCGCACAGACTTGATCGGCATATCTGGATATTGATCTGTTATCCAATTGGATAAATCGCCTACCGTTTGGCCCGCCAAATCTGCCAATTCTTCTGCTTTTCCCGTCACCTCACGGAGTCCCGCAAAGTAGTACAGCTTAATCATGACTGATCTCCCCCCGGCTTTTTCTTTTGATCTCCGACCCACTGCGTTCCATCTTCCCAAATCTCTCGTTTCCAAATAGGAACTATTTCTTTGATTCGTTCGATCGCGTATTCATTCGCCTCATACGCATCCGAACGGTGAGGTGAAGAAACGGCAATGACAACGGCGACATCACCGATTTGAAGCTCGCCAATGCGGTGCGCGATCGCCACTCGCGTTCCTTCCCATTTCTGTTCGATTTCGCGACCAATCTCTGCGAGTTTTTTTTGAGCCATAGGGACATAGGCCTCATAAGCAAGGTATAAGGTCCGTACGCCTTGAGTCCATTCTCGTACGTGCCCTGTAAAAATAGTCACCGCTCCTGCTTCCGGCCTTAGGACATAATCCGCATAAGCCTGCGGGATAATGGGCTCCGTTACGATTTCAAACACACTCATCTTTTCCACCTTCCAGCCACCGGACAAGCCACTCTCCGGTGACAGACTCTTTTAAATGTTTCTGCTTTTTGTATCTACATCTCATTTAACCGAACAGCTGATGATATAGTTTTTGACCGTTGGCAACACTCCGGACACCGTGTATGAGAAGCCTTCCGTTTTTGAATAAAATCATTCGATGCTTAAAAGCATAAAACTCAACGAAATAAGGGGTTCTTTTTACACGATCTGCTATAAGCCTGCCCATTTTCTCTGCATCATCAAGCGTGATCGGACGTTGTGGGTCTGGAAGAACCTGTACCACGTTCCGTCCGCACAGAGTCGCATACGCCGAGCGACGTGATGCTGTCAGTGCAGGAAACGTAGGATGTTCTCCACAGGTTGGACAATCTTGGTTACGGATGCGGGAAATCCCTATGTCCATCTGCGTATTCTCCCATAGATCAAATAGATGAACCTTGCGGCGCATCTTATCATGTCTGCCACTCAGCCACTTCATGGCTTCTGCACATTGGAGGGCAGCTGTCACCTGGACTGCGGGTGAGATGATTCCAGCCGTATCGCAGGTCTGATTGATCGCAGGCAACGATGGCAGAAGGCAGCGTAAACAAGCAGACTCGCCCGGCACGAATGGAAAAACAACGCCTGTGCTTCCAACACAGGCTCCATAAATCCATGGAATTCCTGCCTTCAGTGCAGCGTCGTTGATAAGCAGACGAGTTTCAAAATTGTCCGTAGCATCCATCAGCAATTTACTTTTGCTGGCAAGTTCTTGAACAAGCTCGGCATCCAAATTATCGAGATATGTGTGCAACCGCACGTCTTCTCGTATGGCTTTCAGCCTTTTTTCGGCTGCCATGACCTTAGGCTGCATTTCCGCGGCGTCCTGCTCCGTGAACAGCTGCTGACGTTGCAGATTCGACATCTCCACATAATCCCTGTCGACAAGATGAAGCTCCCCAATGCCCGCTCTTACCAATGTTTCGGCAATGGCGGAACCCAGTGCCCCGCAACCGATAATGGTGACGACAGCAGCGGATAAATTACGCTGCCCTTCGCCACCAATAGGTCTAAATAAGATCTGTCTGGAATAACGTTCATTCATTAGATTGTGTCCCTTGATAATACAGCCATATAACGAGGATCAGGCTAGCCAGCGCCACTTGGGAGAGGAGCATGAATCCAATGGAATATTGGCCAGTAGCGGCATGAATCGTCGACAACAAGATCGGAGGGAAAAAGCCACCGAGACCGCCCATCATGGATACAATTCCGTTAACTATACCTGCCTGTTTATTAAAATAAAATGGAACTAGCTTGAAAATGACGCCGTTCCCCATTCCAGCACATACAGCGATCGCCAAGCAGCCTACTGTATAAAGGGTAATCCCTGGTGAAAAAGCCAAAAGAATCGCAGCGACCGTATAAACAGAGAACGTGCCTACCAGCAGGAACAGGGGCTGAAACCGATCCGCCAGCCAGCCACCGATGGGGCGGAAGAAAGTGGCAATCGCTATAAAGCCTGCTGTACGCATCCCTGCATCCACTTTAGTCAGCTCAAAATTCGATACCAGGAAATTCGGCAAGTACACCGTGAACGCTACAAATGAGCCAAATGTAATAAAATAAAAGAGCGAGAAAAACCAAAGTTTTTCATTTTTGTAAACCCCTTTAATCTGTTCCATAATGGGCGTCTTTACTTTAGCTTCATGACGGTCCCCTAAGAAGAAATTCAAAGCGATAAAAACAAGCAGCAGAATGAGATACAGCTTCACTGTAGGGGCCCAGCCAATTTGAGTAGCCACAATAGGGGCCGAGAAGGTAGTGACGGCTGTTCCCAAATTCCCTATGCCATACATCCCATTTACAAACCCATGCTTTTCCTTTGGATAATACTTCGGCAGCGAAGTCACCCCAACCGAGAACACAGCTCCCCCAATCCCAAGGAACAAGCCACCGATAATTAAATCCATCATCGTAGAAGCTTCACTGATATAGTAGACGGGAAACAAAAGCAAAATAAAGCTAACGAGAAAAACGATTCTTGCTCCGAAGATGTTGGCATAATAACCAAGCGGAATGCGCAGAATCGAACCAAGCACGACCGGAATTGCTGTGACCATGGCCAATTTTCCGGGTGGAATAGCAATATCCTCCGTAATGAACGGCATAAGCGAAGAAATGATAACCCATACCATGAATCCAAGAATCAAGTTCAATGTTTGTAACGGCAACTGCATTTTTCTAATCATTTAACTCACCTTTTCAACGTTTTTTCTGTCGAATTATTGATTTGAATTTTCTGTCCCCATTGTAGCCGCTAGCCCATCCATTCGAATATAGGGGAGTCCCCTTTACCTAACAGGGGACTCCCTGAAAATATAAAAAACCGCTTCTATAGGAAGCGGCTTGGTCAATTCAAGAGATAAGCGTATTTAATTTGTCACATAACTTGGTCAGATCATTCCGATTGATCTGTTGCTCTGCCATAGGAAAAAGTACGGTTTCTTCTTTTATAAAATGTACAGTCAGGACTTCGAACGCCTCTCCCGCGTTCTTGGTCGCCTCCTGAATCTCATCAAGCGTGAGCAAACTCAGATCGCCCTCCGTTTGATAAAGAAAATGATCGATATAGCCCTCTATTTCACGGTGCTCCTCCTGTATACCAACGAGCGGTCCCTGCTCAAAACCAATGTAGGTTCCTAGCATAGAAAAGAAGTGTTCTTCTTCCTTTTCGGTATGTTTCTTTAGGGATACCCTAAAATCGATAATCTGCGTTCTCAGTTTTTCCAGTTGCTTGCGGCCTTCTTCCAAATCTAGTATTCTGTGCTGCTCAAACCACAATACAATGGCATGCCATTCATCCATCAGATAGGTTAGATAGCGATGCTCATTTTCAAGAATACGCATGGCAGGTTTGGAAAAGCGCAATTTCTCATTTTCCAGCACGCGGATTTCCTCCATTCATCGGCTAAAAATCCAGCATTTTTTTCTTTAATGCATATTGGACCAGTTCAGGCCGGCTTCTTAAATTCAATTTTTCCATGATTTTCGCTTTGTTCGCTTCCACCGTCTTGACAGAGATGAACAGCTTTTCCGCAACTTCCTTGTTACCGTAACCTTTTGCGACCAGAGGTAGAATCTCCAGCTCCCGCTTGGACAGGATCTCATAAGGATCTTCTGATTGTGACGTCGTATCTTTTTTGATGAACTCACGAACGAGAGAAGTAGCCATTTTAGGATGGATATAAGTCCCACCCCCATGAATGGTTCGTATAGCAAGCAATAGCTCCTCATCTGGAGCATTTTTCAAAACGTATCCTGAAGCACCATTCTTTAAAATATGAAAAAGATATTCTTCATCGTCATGCATGGTCAGAATCAGAATTTTAGTATCAGGGTGGTCCTCTTTAATCTTGCCTGTAGCGATCAATCCACTTTCGCCTGGGGGCATGCTGAGATCCATGATTAGAATATCCGGACGATATTTAGCTACCATCGTATACGCTTCAATGCCATCCGCAGCCGTTCCGACAACCTCCATATCCGATTGGAAGTTCAAAATCATGGAAAATCCGCTTCGTACAATAGCATGGTCATCCGCTAACACAATTTTGATCAAGTCTCTATTCCTCCTCTTGGCCAATCGGAATTTGTAAAAAGACTTTGGTTCCCTGACCAACATTTGAAAGGACGCCAAAACTTCCACCTACCAACTCTGCTCGCTCCTGCATGCCATATAAACCTAATCCCGTTCCAATAGGCTTGCTCCCCTTTTCAAAGCCAATTCCATCGTCCTCTACAGTCAAACGAAGTGTATGATCGTGCTCAGTCAAAGAAACTTTAACCATGTCTACCTGGGCATACTTCAAGGCATTGAGAACAGCCTCCTGGCAGACACGGTAAATGACCGTTTCCTTTTCACTTCCATATCGCTTTTGGGAAAGATCCGACACAAATTCAACTACCAGACCAAAGCTTTGTTCAACCCTCTTAAAGTGGGAACGAAATGCCGCTTCAAGCCCAAAATCATCAAGTGTGGCGGGGCGTAATTCCACAGACAGGTTGCGGATATCATCCAGCAATCGCGTCATGGATGCTTCAGTCTGCTTCATATTTTTGATGAGCTGTTCATCATTCGTCATGTATTTTAACACCCGTAGTTCAACAACCGCGCTCATCAATTCCTGGGCCACACTGTCGTGCAGTTCCCTGGAAAGCCGTTTGCGCTCATTTTCCTGCGCTTCAATGACATGCTTCATCATTTTGTTTTGATACAATTTTTCCTGCGTCTGAAATTGTGGAGTCAAGTCTCTCAACATCAACACCCGTGTTCCATGTTCAGAATCAATGGTGTGAAAAGAAGCGGCATAGGGAACCATTCGGTTGCTCTTCGTTTCCAGATACACCTGAAAAGAAGCGAAATCCTTGGATTCTGGCATATTGAAATAACAATCAAGGCAGGTACGGGGCTCCGTTTCGCTTGTATAACCCCTGCATGTTCCACATAAAGCTCTTTCCTTCCCTTCATAGAGTTGGATGAGGACGTCATCGCCCACAATCTCCTCAGCTGCCGGATTCATGGCTAGGGTATTCCCTTGCCTATCAAAAAAGAAAATGGCTTCCGTACTGTTCTCAAACAACTTCACCATTAGCGCACTCAAAGAGCCAGTCCCTAAAGACAATGTCAATTCACATCACTTCCTTCCCGTTCAACTCTCCAATTCCTCTATGTGCCAAGGCTTCCAAATCACGCATCATGGCTTCGGTCATGAGCTGTTCTTCCCGAAATCCACCAAGCAGTACGCCCGCGACGCGAGCATCATTCCATAGGGGAACAGCCCCGAGACTCTTGAGCTTCTCGGATTGAACGATCGGATAGTTAAACAGGTTGTCTGCCCCCACATATTGATAAATAGATGGAATGAAAACGGATTTCCCGGTTTTAAACACGATTCCTGCTATGCCCTTACCGGATTGCAGCACAATCCGCTTAAAGCGATCATTTAAATTACCGGCTGCATTTTTCCATTTAATTACGTATTGATATTCGGCCGGTTCAACCAGAGCTAGCGCCATGAAATCATAACCGAAATGTTCGCGTATTCGCTCAAGCTCCCTTTGATAATCCATCCTATTATTCATCGCTCTCTCCTAATAGAATTAGGAAAGAAGGCAGAGCCCGCTTTCCTAATTCGATTTATGTCTTCTGTAAAGGATATAACTTCTGCGCACATAATTCAACGGAACACTCCACACATGTACAAGCCGGGTAAACGGCCAGAATGCAAAAATCGCAAAGCCCATAAGTATATGAAGCCTGAAAGACATCGGTACGTCTCTCATCAGAGTCGGGTCAACACGGAATATGAATAAACCGCGGAACCAGATCGAGATCGTCTCCCGATAATCGAATTCCGGCTGTACCGCATTCGTTACGAGAGTCGCGAACATCCCCATGCATACAATGGCCAAAAGCAATACGTTTACAATCAAATCAGACGCTGTACTTAAACGGCGCACATTGCGCATTGTAAAACGACGAGAGGTAAGAATCAACATACCGAGGAATGTCATCGCTCCAAATATTCCACCAACATAAACTGCTCCAATATGATACAGATGATCGTTTACACCCAGTGCATGCATCCAGGTTTTTGGTATGCCCAAACCGGATACATGACCCATAATAACTGGGATAATACCCAGGTGGAATAAGAGACTTCCGATCATCAATTGTTTTTTTTCAATAAACTCACTTGATTTTGCTGTCCAATTGAACTGGTCGTTTCTATAGCGGAAAATATGCCCTACAATAAAGACCACCACGCACATATAAGGGAAAATAACCCATAAAAACTGCTCTAGCATCATCATTGCGCGGCTGCCTCCTGTTCTACGCAAACTTTAAGCGTTTCACGCAGTCCCTTCACCAAATGAAAATACGGGCTTTTCATTTTTTCCAACGCTTTAAGCAAATGATATGTGCCGTCTTCCAAGATCGCGATTGGCATGCGGAAGTTTTCTGTCGTCTTCGGATCTTGCGACCATTCGGCGGCATACAGAAATTCACACATGAGCGGCAGGTAATCTGGCAGCTCTCCATCTGGCATTTCAAGACCATACATCTCGTATAGCACCTTTAACTTGACCAACATTTGTCCCCGTTCTTTTGCATCTTCGAATTTAAAGTAAGTCATATATAGTGCACAATTCTTTTGAAAATCAAAGGTTTCCGTATACATTTCCTGAATCTCTTCCATACTGAACTCTTGCATAAGGGACCAGTAGGTGTTCGCATACGTATATGCCGGATGGTTTGGATCAAACGATGTTTCCAGAAAAGCCGGATGAAAATCCAGCTTTTCTGGGTACATGAGTTGCTGGGCGAAAAACCCGAATGATGGCTTGCATTCATACAGCTTCGCTACATTAATCACGCCAAATACCCCCGTAGAAGTTTTCTTCATACATTTCTTTGCCCGTTTTCAAGGGCTCTTCCATCCCCATTGAACTTGCCAGACTACAGCCATCACATCCAGAGCCTGAACCCATGTTTCCCATGGTATCGCCGTAACCAGCAGATCCTTGAGCTCGGTACGGGTTCGAATATCCTTCTTTATGCGATGTCGGAATGACGAAACGATCCTCATACTTGGCAATCGCCAGAAGTCGATACATCTGCTCGGTCTGCCGCGGTGTCATGCCGATGCGCTCAAGACGGCTTTCATCGAAAGATTGTCCTGTGGACTGGGCACGCATATAGGAGCGCATCATAGCCATTCGCTGCAAGGATTCCTTCACGGTTTGCGTGTCGCCCGCCGTCAGCATATTGGCAAGGTACTGAATGGGGGTACGCATCTCTTCGATAGCCGGAAAGATCATATCGGGATTCTCAATCGAGTCTTTCCCTTCAAAGTAATTCATGATCGGACTAAGTGGTGGCACATACCAGACCATAGGTAATGTGCGGTATTCCGGATGAAGCGGGAATGCCAGCTTGTGCTCAATGGCAAGCTTGTAGACCGGCGAGTTCTGCGCTGCTTCGATCCAGTCCTCCGAGATACCGTCTTTTCTCGCTTGAGCAATCACTGCCGGATCACTTGGATCCATGAACAGGTCGCACTGCGCTTTGTAAAGTTCTTTCTCATCCTGCGTAGAAGCGGCCTCAAGCACCCGATCCGCGTCATACAGCATAACGCCGAGGTAGCGAATTCGTCCTGTACATGTCTCGGAGCAGACTGTCGGCAGGCCAGCTTCCACACGTGGGAAACAGAAGGTACATTTTTCCGCTTTGTTCGTCTGCCAGTTAAAGTACACTTTTTTGTATGGACAGCCCGTCATGCAATACCGCCATCCGCGGCAGGCTTCCTGATCCACGAGCACGATTCCGTCCTCGTCTCGTTTGTACATGGCGCCCGAAGGACAGGACGCGACACAGCTTGGATTTAGGCAATGTTCGCAAAGCCGTGGGAGATACACCATGAACGACTTCTCAAAGTTAAATTTAATCTCTTCTTCGATTTTCTGAATATTTGGATCAAGCGGACCGGTTACATGCGCACCCGCCAGGTCATCTTCCCAGTTTGGGCCCCACTCCAAATCCATTTTTTCACCTGTTACCGCAGAATGCGCGCGTGCCACAGGTGAATGCTTCTGTTCTCCAGCGTTGGTCAGTTGCTCGTAATTGTAAGTCCAGGGCTCATAATAATCTTTCATTTCCGGCATGTCTGGATTGTAAAAAATCTTACCCAGTGCTATCTTGGACAGCTTGTTGCCTGACTTCAGTTCCAGTTTCCCTTTGCGGAGCTGCCAGCCACCTTTATATAATTCCTGGTCTTCCCAGCGCTTCGGATAACCGATACCGGGTTTGGTTTCCACATTGTTAAACCACATATATTCCGCACCTTTGCGGTTCGTCCAGGTTGTTTTACATGTCACGCTGCACGTATGACAGCCAATACATTTATCCAGGTTCATGACCATGGCAATTTGAGCTTTAATCTTCAAGCCAGTTAACCTCCTTCATTTTACGTACCGCAACGTACACATCACGCTGGTTGCCGATCGGACCATAATAGTTGAATCCATAACTAAGCTGAGCATATCCACCGACCATCTGGGTTGGTTTGAGATGAATTCTTGTCGGTGCGTTATGACTACCGCCGCGTGTATCCGTGATTTCGGAGCCTGGCACTTGAATGTGCTTATCCTGAGCATGGTACATGAACATCGTTCCTCTTGGCATCCGGTGGCTGACAACAGTCCGGGCGGTTACGACGCCGTTACGGTTGTATACCTCTACCCAATCATTGTCGGCCAGATCGTGTGCCTCTGCGTCTTCGTTGTTGATCCACACCGTAGGACCTCCGCGAAACAGTGTCAGCATGTGCTGGTTGTCCTGATAGGTGGAGTGAATATTCCATTTACCGTGCGGTGTCAGATAACGAAGCACAAGTGAATCTTGCCCGCCTTTTATTTCCCGGTCGCGAGGGCCGAACACCATCGGCGGCAGCGTCGGTTTGTAGATCGGCAATGATTCCCCAAATTGTTGGAAAATCTCATGATCAATATAGAAATGCTGTCTTCCCGTCAAAGTACGAAACGGAACGAGACGTTCAATATTCGTTGTAAATGGTGAATAGCGGCGTCCCTTCTTGTTCGATCCAGTGAATACTGGTGTCGGTATAACTTCCCGTGGCTGTGCCGTGATACTTTGGAAAGTGATCCTTTCCGCTGCCCGATCGGCCGAGATGTCTTTGAGTTCCACACCGTGAAGCTCTTCTGCCTGCTCATAAGCCTTTTGCGACACCCGTCCATTAGTCGCGGATGAAAGGTGAAGAATTGCATTGGCCACTTGGCGAGCTGTCTGGATTTTGGGCAGCCCATCTTTAATGGACTCATCGTAATAAACTCCGTTCAACTTTTTCATTTCCTCATATTCGTCCGCTACGGAGAAGCTGACGCCATGCGCACCTGCTTTCCCAGTAGTCAAATTAGGACCGAGTGAGATAAATTTATCGTGAATTTTAGTATAATCGCGTTCGATGATGCTGAAATTCGGCATGGTTTTACCCGGAGTCGCTTCAATCTCGCCCTTCGTCCAATCCTTTACAAGACCCATCGGCTGTGAAATTTCGCCTATACTATCGTGTGCGAGCGGCGCGGTCACAAGGTCTTTATATATTCCTGGTAGATACTCTTTTGCCATATCCGAAAAGACTTCGGAAAGCTGGCGGTAAATATCCCAGTCCGCGCGGGATTCCCACAGAGGGTTAACAGCCGGATTAAATGGATGCACGAAAGGATGCATGTCTGTTGACGACAAGTCTGTTTTTTCGTACCAGGTTGCCGCCGGAAGCACGATGTCCGCGTACAATGGAGTTGTTGTCATCCGGAAATCAAGTGCAACCATCAAATCAAGCTTTCCTTCTACATCTTCTCTCCAGACGATTTCCTCAGGTTTCTGTTCTTCATTCGGCCGGGCAAGCAGGGCATCAGATGCTCCGAGTAAATGTTTCATGAAATACTCTTGCCCCTTCGCCGAACTGGAAATCAGATTTGACCGCCAAACAAAGAGTGAACGCGGGAAGTTCTCGGCTGCCCCGGGATCTTCTACAGCGAAGCGTGTCTTACGTGATTTAATCTCTTCCACAGAATGATTAATGATGTCCTCGTTGGACTTCTTGCCTAATTGCGCAGCCTCTTCGGCGAACAGTAGACTGTTTTTATTAAACTGTGGATAAGAAGGCAGCCAACCCAGACGCGCTGCGAGCACGTTGTAGTCTGCTGGATGTCTGTAACTGACATCCCCGCCAATCGGTGACTTCAAGGTGTCTGTTCCACTTTCTTCGTAACGCCACTGCTCTGTTGCAAAGTAGAAAAACGATGTAGCATTTTGCTGTCGAGCCGCCCCTTGCCAGTCTTTTGCAAAGGCAATCGTTGACCAGCCTTCGATTGGGCGAAGCTTTTCTTGACCCACATAATGCGCCCAGCCTCCACCGTTTACACCTTGGGAAGCAGTCAACACGACAAGATTCAAGATGGACCGATAGATCGTGTCACTATTGAACCAGTGATTGATACCCGCACCCATAATAATCATGGAGCGCCCTTTAGTATCGATAGCATTTTGGGCAAATTCCCGAGCAATCTGTACCACAACAGACGCCTTCACACCTGTGATCTTCTCCTGCCAGGCAGGGGTATAATGCGAAGCTTCGTCGTAATAATTTTTGGCGTTATGAGGGCTGTCATTGCGTGCGACACCGTACTGGCTCATCATCAAATCGTACACAGTTGCTACGTAACGTTCCGAGCCATCTGCCAAGCGTACTTTTTTGGCCGGAATTACACGTTTGAACGTTCCATTACCGGCGTTATCAAAGTAAGGGAATACGACTTCTTCCCATTGCTCGCCATGACCTTCCACAGTGAGCGCGGGCTCAACCTTTGTTCCGTCTTCCCGTTCCAGAATCAGGTTCCATTTCTTATCCTGCTCCCAGCGCTGTCCCATCGTACCGTTCGGGACCAGCATTTCCCCCGCCGCTTCGTCATATATGACCGGCTTCCAGTCCGCATGCGGCGAAACATCGCCCAGGTCACTCGCCCGTAGAAAACGTCCACCTTTCCAGGCTCCCTCGTGTGGATCAAGCAGAATCATAAACGGCATATCCGTATATTGTTTGGCATAGTTAATGAACATCGGTTCTTGGCGATCTTTGTAAAACTCATCCAAAATAACATGCGTCATAGCCTGGGCTATGGCAGCATCTGTACCCGGATGTGGTGCAAGCCAGTTGTCAGCGAACTTCACATTCTCCGCCAAGTCCGGAGCCACGGATACGACTTTTGTTCCCTTATATCGTACTTCCGTCATAAAATGAGCGTCTGGCGTCCGGGTAAGCGGTACGTTCGATCCCCACATAATCAGGTAACCCGCATTGTACCAATCAGAAGATTCCGGTACATCCGTCTGCTCACCCCAAATTTGAGGAGATGAAGGAGGAAGGTCGGCATACCAGTCATAAAAACTCAACATCTGCCCACCCAGTAGCGAAATGAATCGAGCTCCTGAAGCGTAGCTTATCATTGACATCGCCGGAATTGGCGTAAAGCCCGCGATCCGGTCGGGACCATACTTACGAATGGTATAGATGAGTTGCGCCGAGATCAGGCGTAGGACATCGTCCCAAGCGACACGGACATGACCGCCTTTTCCGCGAGCTGCTTTGTAGAGCTTGGCTTTCTCCGGATCTTCCACAATGCTTGCCCATGCTTCCACCGGATTGGCATGTTCCTGGATGGCTGCCTGCCAAAGCCGCAACAGCTTACCGCGCATATAAGGGTATTTCACCCGTAATGGACTGTATTCATACCAGGAAAATGTAGCCCCACGCGGGCATCCGCGCGGTTCAAATTCTGGCATATCTACACCGCAGGAGGGATAATCGATCTGTTGATTTTCCCAGGTAATGATGCCGTTTTTCACAAAAACCTTCCAACTACAGGAACCGGTACAGTTCACTCCGTGAGTCGTCCGAACCACTTTGTCGTGAGACCAACGCTGACGGTACACGTTTTCCCATTCTCTATTTTTTTCCTCAAGGATTGACCAATTTCCCGAATAGCTTTCGATCGGTTTAAAAAAGTTGAGGTTGTATTTTTTTTTCATCGATGACCAACACTCCTTTTTAGAAAGAATCATCCCAACGCAAGTTCCAAGGGAAGACTCATTCGCTTACTCTCATTATGTAATTCATTCATCTCTGTTCCCATTAGGGAATGTCCTATAGCGCTACAGGAAATCCCTCGTTCTATGGAAAGATACAAAAAAGCCTCCCCCTGCTAAAGGGAAGCTTGTATGGAGTAATTAATTGTTCTTTTGACCCGTTAACAGGAGCATGATAAAAGAAATGAGTATGATAGAGCATGTCCACGCCCAGGCCATAGGAAGATGACCAGCATCCACCGCAATATAAATGGCCGTCGGAATCGTTTGTGTTTTACCCGGAATATTTCCGGCAATCATCAGCGTAGCACCAAATTCGCCCAGGCCGCGGGCAAAACCGAGTATAAAGGCAGCCTTAAAAGAA
Organism: Paenibacillus sp. FSL R10-2748; assembly: GCF_038005565.1. Classification (NCBI taxonomy): domain Bacteria; kingdom Bacillati; phylum Bacillota; class Bacilli; order Caryophanales; family Paenibacillaceae; genus Paenibacillus; species Paenibacillus sp. FSL R10-2748. The sequence continues at coordinate 306,572 of NZ_JBBOTK010000004.1, read as the reverse complement.
GGGAAAATTAAAGGGAAGGTGATGTATCGAAAAACCTGCCATTCACTTGCACCCATCGAACGTCCCGCGTTTTCCAAGTCCCGGTCAACAGAAGACAGTCCCATTCTCAGCGTCCGATAGACAAGAGGAAAAGCCACTACCACCGCTGCTATAACCCCAGCCCACCACGAGAATATAATAGGCTCGCCAAACCATTGCTCCACAAACCGTCCGAACCCGCTTTTTCGTCCAAGTAATATGAGCAGTAAAAAACCAACAACCGTCGGTGGGAGTACCAAAGGCAGCATAAGCACGGTTTCAACAACCGTTTTCCCTTTAAATAATCCCAACCGCGACATTGACCATGCCACAAGCAAGCCTAATATGATTACCAGAACGCTGGATAACAGTGCAACCTGCAACGATAATCGGATAGGAGGCCAATATTCATTCCAATCTATATCTTGCATGCTCACTTCGGTATGGTAAATCCATACTTAGCCATAATATTCAGAGATTCTTGCGATTGTAAGTATGCATAAAAGTCTTCGGCTTCTTGAATGTGCTTTGAAGCTTTGACAATCCCGATTGGATACTCAACAGGTGAATAGGTTTTGGGATCCACCTCAAAGGCGATTTTTGCCTTCTGTGAAGTCAACGCATCTGTTTTATATACAAATCCGACATCAGCATTCCCCGTTTCCACATATTGCAACACTTGTCTAACGTCTTTTGCCTGAACCAGCTTGCTCTGTAACGTGTCCCAAAGCTTCGCTTTCATCAGCGCTTCCTGTGCGTAGTTGCCCGCAGGGACACTTTCAGGAATTCCGATCGCAACTTTCTTCACTTCTTTTTTTGTTAAATCGGTTACACTCGCGATGTTCATCGTCCCGTCTGCAGGGATAACCGCGACCAATTCGTTCGTCAGCCACGTTTTTTGTTTTTTCGTATCTATTAACTGCTGATCAACAAGGGACTTCATGTTTTTGGTCGAAGCGGACAGAAACAAATCCGACGGCGCTCCTTGCTCAATTTGTTTTTCCAGCGCACCAGAGCCGCCGAAGTTAAAATTCAATTTGATGCCTGTATGGGTTGATTCGTATGAATGCTGAATTTCTTTGAGCGCATCCGTTAAACTTGCTGCTGCGGATATGGTAAGCTCAATAGTTTCAGCCGTTTTCGAAGATGTCTGGCTGGAAGATCCATTCTTACCGGCGCTGTCAACATTTGAATCTAGTTGTTGTTTCGTACCGCATCCTGATAATAATAAAATGATGGAAATAACCAAAACGAAAACAGTGCTACTTTTAATTAATTTATGCATTTGGTTCGGCTCCTCATGTTCGTTCATCATCAATTAATGGGTTTCGCGATTAGCTGTGCCTGTCTTGTACGTTCGATTAGTGTACAATTTTCAAGAAGAATATGATTAAAAATATCTGCTTCCAGGTCTTCTAACCGCTTCAATACGAGTCGGTGCGTACCACAAGCTTCCTGCATTGGCTCAAAGCCGTTTGTGATCAAACGCATTTCCTTCAGGAATTCCACCACTGTTTGATGTTCGTCTTGCAACTTGGACAAAATTGGATTCAACTCATCTGCTCGTTCCACTGTTGATTCTTGTAAAAATGCTTCAATCATCGGAAACACAAGGTCCTCCTCATTTTGAATATGTTCCGATAATTCCTGTTTAAGCAAGGTGAACAGTTCATTAACTCGCTTTAGATGCGGATAACGTTCGCCGTGAACCCGCGTTAGTTTGGTTACATACGGCGTTAACGCCGATAGTTCTTCCCGAAGCTTCGTATGATACTCATTTTGAATATAGGCGATTAGCTCTTTTGGTTCGAGTGAAGGAGGTTGCATTTGCTTATGCTGTGCCTGCTTTTCTTCCACTTCATGTATCTGCGTTAGCAGTTCACCAGCGTGGAGGCCTCGATTGGCTGCTGCTTCACGGAGCGATATTTTCCCTCCGCAGCAGAAATCAATCCTAAGTTTGCGGAACAGATCTCCTGTTTTGGGTACTGCTTTCACAATGTCCGCCACCCATGTTTCTTCCGTTAACTGGCTCATCTTCCATTCCTCCATCATACTTCGATTTTGTGCTTAACTTTCATTCTACGTCTCCCTTAAAGCTGAACCAATCAGGGGGTTCCCTCTTTCACTAGTGGAAAGAGCCTGATTATAACAAATCAGAAAGCAACTGTTCAGCCGCTTCTTTCCCTTGAGCGATGCAATCTGGAATTCCAACGCCCCCATAGCCGGCACCGCATAGAAAAACACCCGGTAAATACTGTGCAAAGTCCTGTCTCATCTTCGCCATATGCTCTTTGTGTCCAATCGGATATTGCGGCATCGATCGATCACACCTACTGACTTCTGTGAATTCTGGTTCCGCTTCCAGGCCCATTAAATCTTTCAAATCCTTGCGCGCGGCATCCACAAGTTGATTGTCTGTCATTTGAACCCACTCCTGTGCACCTGCATGTCCGATATAGGTCCGTAAAAGCGTATATCCTTCAGGAGCAGTATGGCTCCACTTCGTCGAAGACCAAGTGCATGCGGTAATCTTTTTGCCTTCTTTGCGGGGGACTAGAAATCCCGTTCCCTCAAAAGCAAAATTAAGATCTGTGTTTTTATAAGCAAGGGCAATATTGGCTACGGAAACATAGTGAATCTTGTGTAACCAGCTAGCGCTTGCAACGCCGGAAAATAATGCAGCCGCTTCAAAAGCTGGAACAGCACAAATCACCGCATCCGCATCTATTTTTTGTCCATGTTCTAAAATGACCTGATAACCGTTTTCTTTCCTTACTTCAACTACACCTTGCCCCATAACAAAACGTACGGTATCCAGCCTTTCCTTTAGCCGCTCCACGATCGTAGATAATCCTAGCCGATAAGAAAGAAACATACTTTTCTTAGCGATATCAGGCAGTTTGTCTTGTACTGCTGGCTTTCTTCCCGCCCCTTTAGACATACCCTTAATCAGACTTCCATGCTTTTGTTCCATTAGTTTAAATTGAGGGAAAGTTGACATAAGGCTCAGAGAATGAGTATCCCCAGCATAAATTCCAGACAACAGAGGTTCTGTAATCTGATCCAGAACTTCTTTGCCGAGACGCCGTTTGATAAAATCCCCTAGAGATTCGTCCGCATCACCTTTCTTCGCCGGAATGATTAAATCCAGAGCTGCCCGTGCTTTTCCCAACGGAGAAATAAGCCCTGTCCGAATGAAGGGGGTGAGCTTTGTTGGAATGCCCAGAATGAAGCCCATCGGCATCGTATGAAGTTTGCCCTTATGCAAAATGCAAGCAGATTTGGCTTTCGGGTTTGTCGATACCAGCTCTGCTTCCAGCCCCAACTCCATGGTCAGATCCAATATTGCTGTCTTTCTGGCCAAGAAAGCATCTGGTCCTTTTTCGATCATAAAATCGTTTTGGCGAACGGTTTGTAGCTTTCCTCCCAGACGTTCACTTTTCTCCACCAGTGTAATCTCTACTTCAAGCTGCCTATCCTCAGCCAGCTTTTTCACATAAAAGGCAGCACTTAAACCGCTTATTCCTCCACCGAGAATAACGACTTTTTTAGAACTTTTTTTCATGAAAACACTTTTCCTCTCCAACTCCGGGTATATAAGCACAATAAGGGTCACTCTCCAAATAGTCTCCTGTTATTGCAAAAGCCCTTGCTCTGGAGCCCCCACAGACGGCCTTGAATTCACAGACTCCACATTTACCTTTAAGTAGGGACTTATCTCTAAGATTCATCATGATCGGAGAGTTGCGATAAATATCTGCCAGGCTATCCTTTCGTACATTCCCGCACATAAGAGGCAGGAAACCGCTCGGGTATACTTCGCCGATATGACTAATAAAAACAAATCCATCTCCATCATTTACGCCTTTAGGAGCACGTCCTAAAACATCTGCCCTCTTTTGTCCGTCTGCTACACTGCTCTCACCTGCTCTGTGCTTTTGCTGCAGTACGACCCTCCGGTAGTGAGGAGCTTCTGTAGCCTTCACACCGTACGGCATCTGTTGCTGTATTTGATACAACCATTTCATTACGGCTTCATGCTCATCAGGAGTAATCATATCTTTCTCCATGCCACGTCCGGTTGGAACAAGGAAAAATAAACTCCATAACACGGCCTGCATTTCCTTTACCCTTTCTGCAATTTGCTCCAGATCATGAAGGTTGTACCGGGACACCGTCGTGTTCACTTGAATAGGGATATTCAGTTCCTTCAAATAACCAATTCCTCGCATGGTCGTATCGTAAGAACCCGCTGTACCCCTAAAATGATCGTGAATGTCTGCACATGAACCGTCCAGACTAAACGCCCATCGCGATAACCCAACTTGCTTTGCTTTTTCTACCGCTCCTCGTGTCACTTTAGGGGTGGCACTGGGGGTCATTGAAACCGACAGATTTTTCTCTTCAATTGCATATCGTGCCAGTTCAAACAGATCAGGACGCATTAAAGGATCTCCGCCTGTGAATACAACCAACGGATGATTCATTTCAGCAATTTGATCTATCAGCTTCTTACCCTCTTCTAATGTCAGCTGGCGAGGATCAGGTTTGTACTGAGCTTCCGCTCTACAGTGAAGGCACTTTAAAGCACAAGCTCGTGTAACCTCCCAGATGACTATAAACGGGTCTGTATGATAATCACGCGGCGTTTTCAAAGATATCATTGATGTCTCTCCTTTTAGAAGTATAAAAACAACACAAAAACATAGAGCATCATTGAAAATCCAATTTCCGCCATGCCAACTTGTTTTGCCTTTAATCCGAGTTTAGGAAGCCATATGGCTCGTATCAAAAAAATCAAAAAAGGAACAAACAGAGGTAACTTTAACCAAGTAGCAAACAACAAAATCACCAAATGATAGATGACGGAAGCATAATGGTAACGTATATTTTTTCTTTCACGAATGATCGTTTTGACATACAAAGCAGTTCCGATAAAGTAAAGCACCAAAAGCAAGAATAGCTCTGTTGCTACTCTCCAATTCTCTCCTCCCCCCATATAAATAACAGGGTATATAAAAGAACAAAAGAGTAGAATTGCAACAATGTCATTGAGTAAAGCACGTTCATTTTTCGTTTTTGCAAAATAAATATTAGCCATAAAAAAGAGCAATAGAAGAACTCCATACCAGATCAAGGCAGGCTCAAACCATATCAGTGAAATTAACAAAGGAAGTAATATCACTCCGTATATAACGGCGGGTTTGCGGTATCTTGCACTGCTGCCTGTTTTGATCCATTGGAGGACAGGAAAACTGAATAAGTAGATAAAAAACCAGCACACAAATAGGGGAATATGAATAAGTTCCCCTCGAGAAGCAGCTAAACCGAATAAAAATGGAAGAATGAGCATGGCCCAGGCTCCATGTTGATTAGGTATGTATCTGCTCATCCCCTTCAAACCCTTGATCCTTTTTTCACAATCTTTTTTATGTCTGTTATTTCGGTTAATCGATTCATCATCCATTCCCCCAAAATTGAGTTTTATCTTCTAACTTCATTCTAAGTATTATATGAAATTGAACCAATTAGGGAGTTCCCTTTTCCTTAGCGGGGAATATCCTAACCGGAAAAATAACGCTATTTTCTTATGCTATACTGTACTAAAAAAGGGAACAAAGAAAGGATGAACTGTTATGGGAGGACCTTCTTTACGTCAACTGCATGCTCATCATGCCATTCATCAAGGCGGGCTATCTGGCGCTCTAGATAAGACGAGAGAAGTAGAAGAATTACTCGAAGCAAAAGAATTCAAGGTGGCGCGCCAAGCTGCCGACCACTTGATCGAATATTGGGAAACCCGCATTCTCAGCCATGCTGATGCAGAAGAGGAAGGATTCTATCAGGAAAAGGTTGAGAAAAAACCGGAACTGCAGGAGGCTGTCGTCAAACTTACAAGGGATCATGATTTGCTCCGAATCATTGTAAAAGAGCTCAAAGCCGGGATCCGTGAAGAAGGGCTTACGCCTGAAGTTCTTCAGCAGTTCCACGCGCTTCTGATTGTCAATGCTATTCATAGTCGGGAAGAAGAACGTTTGTTGTTTGAGGAACCGTCATGATCAAGATGTGGCATAACGATTCACTTTCTCTATAAAAACGTACCGAAGAAATAGTCCAACGCCTCCTGCGAGTATCTGTCATCTCCTTGCCAAGCTGCTACGGAATAAAAATCATGATTGCCGTGCTGTCGTTTACGAGGCGTGTCCTGTGGGACCAGCAGTCCGGCATATCCCCACACCTCCATGACTACATCACGCTCGTTTTTGCTGGATGGAAACACATCCTTCCAGCGCTTTTCCAATTGACGTGCACTGCTTTGAGCATCACAGTTCTGAACAGCTTCGAGCATGTTATGAAGTATAGCTAGATCCTCATCGGAAACCTGAACATCCTCTTCTTGACTGAACAATTCAAGGTCCATCCAGCAATATAGAAGGTGGTTCAGACGAATACCGCCCCATTTGATTCGTTCAAAATTCAGTACATTCAAATCTTCATTGACGTATTCATTATCAGACATCATTTTATTAAAATTACAATCCCCACAGCTACTGTAATTGGGCAGGACGACAGGCCGCTCACCATAGGTGTGCAAAGGAAGCCCAGCGGTTAATGCCCAGCTCGATAAGGCGCTTCGTAAATGAACCTTTTTCGTGGAAAGGCTGTGCAAAAATGCTGCTGCCACTCGCTCTTTTGTAGCCTTTTGCTGATGCAACTCATGTAATCTGTTTATAATCTCGTTATGTGTAATGGTGATCGGATCGAACATCAAGCCCTTACTTTTGGCATATTCAAAATCCTCACCCGAAAAAGATCCCCGCTCCTGCTTCCAGCCGCTGGAGGACCAGAATGTGTTCATCAGTATTTTTTTTGCCTTTTTATCCACAAAACATCTCCCTTACTCATCTCAACCCCTTCACCTCCAATACAAAGCTCAGGGTTGTAGTGCATTTTATGTAAGATTGCTATTCATCTTTATATTTAAAAGCAATGGCCGTATTTCCTGACCGGGGGTCAAAATAAGAAGAGATTTTCCCCCAGCTCAGTTCATATTCCATATAGGGGTAAGGCTTGGTTTGACGATAGCTTGGCTTCACGGACAAATGTTGCTGTAACAAACGATCATGCTCCCCTTGCCGCTTTCTCTCCCCTTCCTCAGACCAATTATACCAAGAAGTTGGAAATTCATTGCCCTGAAGCGAAATCTCCACGACAATTAGGCTTGTATCCTTAAAGCATACAGACACAAAAAAATGCCGACGCAGCAAAGAAACCTGATCGAAATGATACCAGATGTAGTCATTCCCTAGCCTTCTTACAGAATGAAAATATTTCGAATACCAAGTGGTCTCTAACAACTGATCTTCTGTTAAAGATGAGTAGATCGCACGCTCACCATCGACCTGAATGATTCCTGATTCCCAGTCATTCATTGCTGCCACTCCTTCAGCTATTATGCCAATCTCCTACAGTTACTCTGTCCTCATATGTACACATGATTGAAAATGGCCTGCCAAGCCCGCTCTAGCACGCGCGTATGTAATTGTTTGGCATAAACATTTCTAACGATGGCAAGAACGATCACACCCACGAATACAACACTGAGCAAAGTGATAGAGGGAACCCAATGGTCAAACATGGCATTCGCCAGCACTTGCAGCAAATGTCGTTCTGGTTGTAAATATTCCACCGCCGCAACGATGCCTGCTGCCAGCAATATAATCACAGATATGGTCATAAGCATTACATTGATTACTTTGTATTTAGCAAGCCCTCGCTGAAAAACGCGAGTTCCAGCATATTGCTCCAGCACGATGATCTGTTTGTGAAAATCATTTTCTACCTGTTCTACAGGCAGATCGTGCTTCTGAATAAATGCATGGGCTTTCTTCAATTCGGATTGTATAAATAAACTACTCTGGATAGCAGATCCCAGCTGACCTAAAACATTCATATCTTTTTACCCCACTTCAATAGTGTCTAACTTACGAGTATATAGGGTTGCCATGCTCTACAACACGATCGGTTCCAGACTGCTCTCTAAGTGAGCTAATCAGTAAAAATCAAAGTAACCCCGCCAGGCTCCTTCATTCTGATGCTTGGCAAAATAAAAACTGCCCCCATCGACAATATTCAATTCGGCTTTGGCATCTGAAGCAATCTGAAACACAAATTCATAGCCCTCGCCAAAGTCGATGCCCGATTGAACAAAGCTGGGATAGCCACCGATTTTGTGAACCGCATATATTTCCTCTACGATGTCCTCAAAATAGTCGGGTTCCTCCTCGTCCAAATGGTTGAGGGCATCGCCATATTTCTCAGGAATGTCTTCACCGTCCCAGACCGGATAATCATTCTCTTTGAGTTCGGGGAACAGCGGGAATGCTTTGATTTGCATAAATGCCGGACCAAAATCTTTTTCAACCAAATCCTCTAACGACGTATACTCACGAATACACATATATCCTTCCATGTCCTCATGATCCAGTACATCAGGAGACAGAAAGACCGTCAACAGCTTGACACTGTGTATAGCCGGAGGAACAAAGGGCAAGGCAGGCAAATACAATTGCATGATCGGAGCCATAACATTCCCCTGTACATCAATGGGTTGCTCCTCCGTTGGCAAAGCCACTGTAACTCTACCAATCCAGCTCTGTTCAAGGGAACCGGATGGTCTACGGCCCCCTGTATGGAAAATAGTAGCTTTACGTTTTAGAATCGTTCTTAGCTTCTCAATAGCGTTGCTGGACAACGAAACCACTCCTTTCTAATCTAGAATAGAAACGCAACAACATCCTCTCCTGCTTTAAAACCAAACTCACTTAAGCGGTCTTCCATCTCTTGAATCTGACGTAGATAATCTTCCGGCACAACTGGCAGACCCTGTTCATTCACTAATGTCCCGCCAAGTCTGGCGCGTGCATATTCGGCACTTTTCCACATCGCCTCAAACACAGTTTGCGGCTGTACGGTTCGTACCCCATCCATACTGAAAATCAAATCTGCAAAGCGATCCTCTGCGAGTGTACTCAACCAAAAAAATCCAGGCTCGGTTCCCGTATGTACGCTAAATAGTTCATCATAGCCTCCCAGCCCGTGATGGTGTGCATGGAAAATATCCATATCTCCCCACTCCATTCCGAGACTCAGCATGACATCCCAGATATCCGCTCCACGGTAAGATTGGCCTTGATCCGCTACCAGCCTAAGCATGACAGCATGTTCCCTTTCACCTTCCTGATCTGTAAATGCTTTAAGTTTCTCCGCTTTTGCACGTGCACGGGCAGCAACCTCCCGAGGAAGCACATGAACGGTGCCCTTCTCCTGAAAACGCGCTGGCAGTGTGTTCATAAAGTCTGCAACCTTGGCTTCATCTAAACGAATCTGCATCTCTACATTATCGAATATATCCATACAAATACAGATTTTATCAAAATGGCATTCGCCTGCCGATCTGCGCCCCACACTAGTCCACATCTGTAAATCATGCACATGTCCATACACGATATATCCTTTGAGCAATTGCAAAATATCCTCATCTGACAACGTAAAACCACTGAATTCCACATCAATCAGCCAATAGATATTTGCATCAGGCTCCACTTGATGGATTCCTTTTATGGTCTTCACAGGCTCATGTTCCAACTCCACGCTAAGGATGCTAGATACATCCTCACTCCCATGTTCGGGTAAATTCATGAATCTCCCTCCTAGCTAGCTGTTTTCACTTTACAGTTTCCTATAATTCTCAATCTATATTAAACTATAACTCACCAAGCACAAAATAGTATAAAACGGTGCTGGGTCGTTGAACTTAACTTTTAGAAATTCAAAGCTTCGAAAGGGGAGAACTCGTGATGCAAAAACTTTGGCAAAAAGGGAAGGCTCTGTCTCTGCCTATTATGGTGTCCGCATCGCTAATATCTGGAGCGCTGTCTGTAAGTACACCTGCGGCGAATGCGGCTGCAACCAAGGAATTGCTTCAGCTATCCGGTCAGACTACTTACTATGGAGAGGTCGAGAATGGGCAGCCCAACGGACGTGGTACGATCAAATGGAGCGAATATAAGCAGTATTCGGGTGATTTTGTGAATGGCAAGCGTTCAGGTACTGGAAAATATATAAATCAATACACGGATGCAGATGGACAAAATCATAAAGTCGTATACAACGGCACATGGAGCAATGACACGATGAGTGGCAAGGGTACGCAGACTGAAAAAGTGACACAAATGGACGGAACCGTACGTTCGAACGAGATCCAAGTAGGTACCTTTCAGAACAATGGATTACAGAGTGGCTACCAAGTGATCCACGCTGTGGCAGATCCAGACTACAGCTTCACTTATAAAAATAGCAAAGAAATACTAAATATCTTGCACAGTAATCAAGATCTGGTCCAAAGATGGCAAAAAGGAGATCTCTTCTCCGTAAATTATAAAAATGGCTCTGTCCAAAAGGAATACTCTATGTTCCCTGAAGAGACTGCTACCAAAGAACGTCAAAGACAAGCGTCCATCAAGTATCTCAAAGGAATTACTGCCAAGGTCACTCCTTATTTGCAGCAGTTTGAAAAGCTGTCCAAGCAGATTCCGCTAAAATAATTAAAACGACGCGAAATATGTATTAGCTTCTACGCAAGAAGGCCTCTCTTTCTAATGGAAAGCTCCATTTGAAAAGAGGGGCTTTTTTCGTTTTCGTTATGAATGGCATATAAGAACTTCGGAGCATAACACCTCCTACTATTCTCCCTTATGAATCCTCAGGAACTCATACAAATGACTTATTTTTCACTTAAATACCCTCCTTTTTTTGCTAACCCCCACTAGATTCACTAGAATATAAGTAATTATTTTAATCATCCGAGGTGGACATCATGGCTAAAATTATGGTTCCTCCTGAGAAACTAGAGGCGGTTTCCAGGCAGTTCGCACAGGCACGTGAGCTGGGGGCACAAATTTGCGGACAACTGTCACAGCATATTCAGATGTTGGAAAATAGCTGGGCGGGAACAACACAGCAGCGCTTTTATCAGGATTTTCATAAAGCGCGTGGACAAATGGATGCTTTCACTCAAACTGTCGATTCTGTCAGCACAGAGCTGCGTTCCATTGCAGTAAAATTCAAGGAAACAGACACCCAAGCAGACACGGGTATTCCCAAAGGAGATCACAGCGGACAGATCGGCAGCAGTGAAGGGGCAACTTCCGGGAAAAAAGGACCCGATCCAGCAGATATAGCTATTAACAGCATTTCAGAAGCCAATAAATGGCGCGGGCAACTGGGATTTGCCGGAACAGCTATCTATAGCGGTCTGGCTTCCACACTTGTGCTCACCAAAACAGTAGAATTCAAGAAAAGTCTGAAGAATCCCACTCGAGCGGTTATACATAATGCGGCATGGGTGAATGGCAAGGGTAACAATGCGTTTATGCGTAATTTGGGCAAAAGCCTAAACCGCCAATTCGCTAAACCCGGTATTGTGATGAAGGGTTTAAAGGGCTTTGATCGTTTAGCTGGAAAGCTTCAAATGGGTAAGCTCGGCCTCGGATTCAACAAAGCCAATAGCTTTCCTCAGTGGACGCGGAACGTCATCGCCGGGGTGGAAAAAGGCCGTTACGGCATAGCCACCCGCCAAATTCCCGGCATGATTGCCAAAAAGCTATACCCTATTAATGCCACCATGAATATTGTGGGCGAGGGTATCAGTCTGGCTGGAAAATGGAAAAGCGGGAAGCTTACCGGAACGGATGTGGCTGTATCTGCTTCTAACGTAGCGATTAAAACCGCTGCAACTTATGGCGGTGCTGTTGCTTTGGGAGCCGTAGGCGGCGCTATCGGTGGTCCGGTCGGTGCAGCCGTCGGTGCTTACGTCGGCGGTACGGTGGGAAGCTGGGCAGGTGGAAAAGTCGCCAAATTCGCCGAAAAGGGGATACGTTGGGCCAGCAAACTATTTAAATGACATACACCTAACAGATGGAGAAGGAGCCTGACTATGGACAAACAAACGGTAATTTTAACGCTTGAGGAACTAGGCTTTGCCTTGACCGCACTGGGCGCAGAAGATATGGCTTCTGGTCTGCTCCAATCTTATTACGGGGAACTAACCGAAGATCGCTGGGAACTGCTTTTTCATGCCGCAACGCATAGCCTGATATCCAAGGGTTTGATGGAACAACGGGATGACGGGCAACAACAGCTCGAATTTGATGCGTTTATTGTTGAAATGCTAGCTCATCTGGTACAAAGCCGCCAGATGCTACGTGGCTACAAGGAGCAACAGGACAAGCAAAATACATTAACGATACACCATGGAAATGAACGTTTTCTGTATCATTTTTCCAGCCACAATGAACTCCATTTCTTTCGCTGGTCTTCCCCAGAAGACTGGCATCATGACATTGATCAATTGTTCGGCCTGCTTGCTTCGAACTTCAATGAGCACAGCCGATACGTCGATTTGACAGAAGAACAGTGGAATGAGTTAACCTCATCCAACTTCAGCATGCAGCAAATGACAACGTGGAAGCTTCATGAGTCGGCTCAACAAATGATACAAGACTGGCGAGAGGATTTTGATCGTAATCAATGTAGCCTAGATAATTTGAGCCAGATGATATACGCGGATACGGATGAAGATGGACCTTCCGTTACAAATCTACTATTTGTTCTTAAAGGAACGAATGATGTGTGGATCGTAAGAAATACAGAACTGGACATGCAGGCCACCCCATGTCTGCGTATTGAAAGTGTAACCGAAGCTGACTGGAGAGAACGAATAACTTATTTCATTCAGGAGTTTGTACGCGACGAGGCGGTATTCCGTGGATAAAATTGTATATCGAAGATCTTTGGCATTTTGGAAAGCCATGGGCAGCTTGATGTTTGTGCTGATTTGTCTGCTTTTGCTGCTGCTCATTTTTATCGACGAAGATATCTCAGCTCTACAAATCTTCTTCTTTATTACGTCCGCCATTGTTGGACTTCCTTTTTTCGGTAGCTATCTCGTGGTTTGTTTGAGCAGAACGCTTCGTAAGGATACCTACCTGTTCATCTTTGACGAGCATAGCATTTCCGATGGTATTCGAACTGTCCCATGGTCTGCAATCACTAAAGTCGAATTCGAAGGGGCCTCCATCCGCAAATGGCTGCGCCCTCGCTTTCCCGCCTTTATTTTTCATCTGAATGACCGCAGCACCTGGGAAGTCAGCACCGATTATGTGTTGAACGATATGGAGCTGAACCAAGCCGGGAAACAACTTCGAACTCTCATTAACCAGCATGGCAAACCGAAGAAAAAACGTTCCTGAATATTGCCATTGGATATATCATAGCTTGTCTCTATCATATGCAGCTACAAGAGCCACAACCACTGCTGCCGAGTTGGCCGCAGCCAAATCAAGATTGGAGTCAAAAGAATCCGCCGCTTCTACACCGGCAAGATCAGACAAAGAACGGACAGCCAAAAACGGAACACCAAACTGGTACGCAGTCTGAACGACCGCGGCCCCTTCCATATCCGTCACTTTCGCTTCAGGAAACTGGCTACGGATAAAATGGGCGCGCTCAGCCTGGGAGATGAAAGAGTCTGCCGTCGTAATCAATCCGTTGACGATCTGCCCCTCAATCCTGGTCTCCGCCAGCGCTTCTGTCGCAAAAGCAAGCAGCGCTGGATCGACAGGATAACTTGCCGGCATCTGTGGCACCTGTCCGTAGGTATAGCCGAACGCCGTTCCGTCCACATCGCTGTAAGTCAGCTCGGTCGCCACTACAACATCGCCAACATGCAGCGCTGGATCGAGCCCACCCGCAGACCCGGTATTAATGACAAGCTCCGGGCTAAATCGCTCAATCAGCAGCGCCGTAGTCGAGGCTGCGTTCGCTTTGCCAATTCCTGATTGCAGCAGAATAACCTCCTTGCCCTCAAGCTGGCCTGTATAAAAAATCCCGTTCGCAATCTGGGTCATCTTTATCCCTTCGATCTGCGCTTTCAAATCTGCTATTTCTTCCTCCATGGCTCCGATAATCGCTATACTCAAAGTTCTTCTCGCTCCCTCCATGAATTCCTTGTATTCCAGCTTATACTTGAAAAATACCCGTTGCTGCGATGCGCTGCACCGCCTCCAGCAGCCTTTCTTCACTGTTCACCAGACTGACCCGCACATAAGAAGCTCCCGCACGACCAAAGCCTTCTCCAGGGGCGACCGCAACATGTGCCTCGTCCAATAAAAAGTCTGCAAATGAAGCGGATGTGTAACCCTCTGGCACCTTGAACCAGGCAAAAAAAGACCCTTGGGGAACAGCTACATACCAGCCAATACCTCGTAACGCTGCAATGAGAATATCACGGCGCCGCTCATATAACGCCGCGAGTTCCCGTACCGGTTCCTGCGTGCCCAGCAATGCCACAGCCCCCGCATCCTGTACCGCTCCAAAAACAGTGCTGTAGGCATGCGTATGATAATGCTTGAGCGCACCAATGATGGACGAATTTCCCACTGCAAAGCCGAAGCGCCATCCAGCCATGTTATACGTTTTGGAAGCCGTATACGTCTCGACGCCATATTCCTTGCCGCCGGGGATTTGCAATAAACTAATCGGCTTATGCCCGTCAAATCCAAGAGCACCGTAAGCAAAATCATTCATAACCGGAAACTGATATCGAGCGGCATAATCCAGCGTCTTTGTCAGAAAATCTGCAGTAGCTACTGCTCCAGTCGGATTGTTCGGATAATTAATCATGAGCAATTTGACCTGCTCTGCGATTTCTTCCGGCACGGTTGTATAATCAGGCAAGAAGCCATGCTTCTCATCAAGCGGAATCGTATGAATATGGGCTCTTGCCAGCGCAGCAGCGGAATAATATTGGGGATATGCCGGATCGGTGGTCAATAACCAATCACCGGGATTCAGCAGCGCCTGTGGAATCCCCATTACGCCTATGGCTGAGCCGTTGAATATGGCAACCTCCCGGTCAGGATCCAGCTCCACCTGATACTCCCGTTTATAGAACGCGGCGACAGCCTCCAGCGTGCTTTTTTTCCCATGAAAAGGTGGATAGCCCTGATTGATCGGTTGATCGACCGCTTCCTTCAAAGCGCTGATGATATGCGCCGGTGTTGGCTGATCCGGGTTGCCGGCTGCCAAATTGATTACATCTATTCCTTTGCTTTTATACAGATTCACTTTGTCATCCATTGCGCTAAAATAGTTGTCAGGCAGAGCCTTGACGAGATCAGAGGATGAAAAAATCACGTTCATCTCCACCTTTTATCCATAAGATACAGGCTGACAACGTCAGCCCGCAGAAGATAATACCCCATATTATTTGAAATAGCTTGGTAGCTTGTAGCCTTCATAAACAGGATTCGATTGGATGTACTTTTGGAATTCATCTGAATGATATCCTTCAATAATGTCTTTGACGAAGGGCTTATCCTTGTTCTTGTTGTCCACAGCTACCACGTTCGTGAACGGATCTGTCATATTTTCAAGCTTTAATGCCGAGGTCAGCTTTATTCCATTCGATACAGCAAAGTTCCCTTGTATAGCCGCAAAATCAACATCCTCTAGTGCACGTGGCCCCTGTGCCGGGTCGGTAGCAACAAATTGCAGATGATGCGGATTAGAGGTGACGTCATTCACCGAGGTTTGCAATGGATCGATTTTGTCCTTTAACGTAATCCAGCCTACTTCCTTCAAAATATTCAGCGCACGCAGCATATTGACTGGCTCGTTGGGCAGGTTGATTTGGGCTCCATCGCTGATTTCGTCAAGGCTGGTGTGCTTGCTGGAGTACAATCCCATTGGAGGAGTCGGGACCTGCACAGCACCAATCAGATCAATATTCTCCCGCTTATTCATAGAATCCAGGTAAAGCGAATGCTGGAACACATTAGCATCAATATCCCCCTTAGCCACGGCTACATTGGGCTGAACACCGTCTGTAAACTCTTTATATGTAATCGTATAGCCTTTCTTCTCCAAATATGGAGCCACACCATTCTTAAACTGATCGCTATATGGACCGGGATTAAAGCTGATATGCAGTGTTTTCTTTTCTTCACCCGCAGCGTTGCCCAACGTATTCTTGCTGCCGCAACCTGAAATAAAAAGCACGACTGCTCCCAGCAGCAATATAAATGAAATCCATGGTTTCTTCATTTTGATGTCTCCCCCTGCTCCTTGATATCATCTACTTTTGGTGAGTTAGAATGTTACAGTCGCTCAAAATACCAAGTAACTTGATGCGTTTTATAGATATTACAATGATTTTTTATTCACTGTCAACAACATTTAATTACGCATCTTCTGCATAACAAAAAAGGGGTCACAACAGGAGATCCCCTTGAAAGCAAAACACTTCACAAGTTTGTCATATACTTCCGTTTTAAATATACCCCATAGGGGTACATTTAAAATATGTAATTAAAACCCTAAAGGAGCTGTAAATATGAGAATGCAATGGGCTTTGCTCGCTGGTACAATCATGATTATTTTGAGTGGGTGCGGGAACAGTAACACGCCGAACCAGGAGCACACGACAAACAGCAGTCAACAGCACGACACATCGGATATGAACCATTCCACTTCCAGTGAGCTTCCTACCGGACTAAAAGAAGCTGAAAATCCAGCCTTCAAAGCTGGTAGCCAAGCGACTATCCAAGCCGACCATATGGCAGGCATGAATGGGGCTACTGCCACGATTGTGGGTGCTTATACGACTACTGCTTATACGGTCTCATATACTCCAACCACTGGAGAAGAAAAAGTGAATAATCATAAGTGGGTTATTCATGAAGAGATTAAGGATACAGGCAGCGAGCCCTATGCACCGGGAACGGAGGTTATTCTTACAGCAGATCATATGAAGGGGATGGATGGGGCTAAGGCTACCATTGATTCCGTCGAGCCAACGACCGTATATATGGTAGATTATACGCCGACTACAGGAGGAGAGCCTGTCAAAAATCATAAATGGGTGACGGAGAGTGAGCTTTCAGCCCATTAGAACTCTTACAACACAGGCGCTTATGATAGCAAAAGGGAGCCTTACATCGGCTCCCTTTATACGGCTTATTTGAGTTTGGACAAACCTACTTTGCTAAATTCAGCTTGGCATCCTTGATGTCATACAAAGTCCCTTTGTTGGTTTCTACAAGCTTTTTCATTTGTTTGTTGGCTAGTCCATTTGCAGGCACGATTGCATTAAAAATAACACCATTTTTCTGTAATTGCTCGTTGATTTCATCTACTGAAAAACGGGCTTTACCCAGAGCTGTATTTTTATCATGAACTGGTGCATCTGTAATGAATATAATTGTTTTGGAATTAGAATTCTTGGGAAATTTACTTATAGCTAACTGAATAGCCTCTAATCCCGATTCCTTCAAATCCCCGCCAGCGGAAGGGCGCAGCATATTCAAATTACCTTTTAACTTGTTTTTATCGGTCGTAAACTCCAAAAATTCTAAATCTTTATCTGCCTTCAGATTGATATCCCGAAATGCAACGACAGCAAATTGGGAACCTGCTGGAACGGAATCAACAAAGCCTTTCACCTTCTGTCTCACATAATCCAGCGTCCCTGTCATACTACTCGTAACATCTATGACGAACACAATATCCGTAGATTTGGAGAAGGTGGTGGATATCTTTTTCAGAATCGTTGGATTGGAATGTGATTCGGAAGCATCTTCATTTTCCTCCATTAATTGTTCACTTTCACTGGTTGTCAAAACCTGCGGTGGAGCAAGAAAAATCACAACGCTCTGAGCTGCAATATTCCATTTTACCTTCGCACCCAGCGCCTCACTTACAAAGCGAATAGGAACCATTACTTTGCCATTAATGAGTCTCGGCGCCGCATTGAGACGCACTAATTTACCGTTGATATAGGCATCTCTGGAGCCTACAGTTAACTTAATCGTTGTATTTCCCTTGGTTGCAGTAACGGTCTTGGTAGCTCCATCCCATTTCACTTTCGCCCCAAGCGCCTCAAAAACGGCACGAAATGGCACCAGCATACTTCCGCTAATAGAGGTCGCAGGCTGCTCATATTGTTGCAGTTTCCCGTCTATAAACACCTCAACCTGCTGAGCCTTGTTATTATTTATGGGAACAAATTGGGGTACAGATGCTGCCGAATTTCCCGACTGATCGATCATTTTGATATAAAAGTAGTATCCACCCGTAGATAAATTCAGGTTACTCAATGGGTAGCTAAATGTTGTTTCCGGATCGAACTGAATCCGTTTAATTAATTGAGCATCCGCATTTTTGACCATAACGTATGAAGTGTACGTGGGTTGAATATTTTTCATTTTCAAACGAACCGAAAATGACGTACCTGAAGAGTTGATTGTAAATGTACCCGGAAAATCTTCTCCAGACGGGATAGACAAAGGGATTTCCGGTGACTCATCCACCTCTTGGTCCACTTTAGGCTCCACGACAGGCTGGGTTACTTGAGGTTCAATGACTTTCGGTTCATCCACAGGTTGAGCAACCTCGGGTTCACTGGGAGTGGGAATCTCTTTTATATTGGTCTCCACCTCAGGCTGCGTTACTTTCGGCTCCTCAGCAAGTGGAGTTACTGTAGATTCATCGACTGACTGCACAGTCCCTTCCATAGTTGTAGCTATAGGAAACTCTATATGATTTTCTGATCCTGGCCCAGGTGCTGGTCGTGAATCCGCAATTGAAATTGTGGAGTTGGCATAATCGATCGTAAAGTCACCCGGAGGAATTTCAATATAGTTGCTATACAGACGAATTGGTGTATCAGGCTTAATCGTAAACGGGAGATCGAATTTAAACACTCTGTTTACTCCATTACCATCATCAAGGGTAAGCTTAAGCTTATCTCCATCTCTGAATACTGTCGAATTGGCAGCATGAACACTTTCTGTACACAAAGTGAACAACCCTACGAGTATCGTTAAAAACGAAAGTAGGAACATCATTCTTTTGAGCTTCATTCTTATTTCCCCTTTTGAATCTATAGTCTTGTCGGTAAATCATAGCATAGGGTTAGATGAAGTTCATGCCATCTGATTACAGTTATGGATATGCGAACTCACTTTTTCCATCATTCGCGCTCTGTTCATCTGTTCAATGTTCATATGTATCTCCTTGGCCCGCTTCTTCAACGTGGCATACGTAATATGGCCGCCTTCAGTGCTTTAGTGCCTTCTTCGCTTTTCAAATAATCCGACGGTGTTTCGTTGCCGAGTGCGGGGACTTTTCGATCCATCCAAGTCAGCAAATATTCCCCCATATCGGGCAGCAGCACAATCTGAATCTCCTTGGGGATTTTACTTTCAACCACTTTTGCTCTTATAGCCGGATCTACCTGTGCATACCGCTCCTGATAGATCTGAACCATGTTGGCCCAGTTCTCCGGCTTAAACTCTTTCAAATATATGTCTCTCATCTACGAACCCTCCTTAGGGCCTCAGACAACGCTTTTCATGCTGGAGCAACCATTCTTTTCTCCATAGCCCTCCTGCATAGCCCGTTAGTTTCTGATTGGAACCGATAATTCGGTGACATGGAATCACAATGCTCAGCTTATTTTTTCCATTAGCACTGCCTACGGCTCGGATCGCTTTTTCATTTCCAATAGCAAGAGCAATATCTTTATAAGCTGTCGTTTTACCGTACCCCACGGACACCAGAGCATTCCATACTTTTTGCTGAAAATCCGTACCTTCAAAGACATAAGGAAACGTAAACTCAAAGCGCTCACCTTTAAAATACTCGTCAAGCTGGATAGCGCATTCCGCTAATACTTGGATTGGAACCTCTTCTATAGCCCTCGTTAAGAGCTCATTCCGATTAGAGAACATAATAGAATAGACAGCCTCATTTGTGCCCTGTATCTCTATCTCTCCAATCGGCGATACATACTTCAATACGTAAAGTTCACTCATAAAAGGATACGACCTCCTTCCTTTTCTATTCCTTACTCAACTTTCTATACTCACTAGGAGAACAATGGTTCAAGCTGCGAAACGCCTTATAGAAATGGGAGGGACTTTGGAAGCCCGTCTCATAGCAAATCTCAAGATTCGTAAGATTTGTACTTTTAAGAAGATAGGCTGCCTTATCTACTCTTATTTTTTCCAAATACGTACGCGGGGTTTCGGCGGTTTCCTGTTTAAAGATCCGATCCAAGTAAAAGGAGCTTATTCCGATATGGTCCGCAATATCCTGCAATACAAGTTTTTCCTTGTAATGATTGACCAAGAAGGTTACTACATTCTGCACAAGTCTGATATACGGCGAATGGTCTGTATGGGGCTGGCATCTTTTGCAAGCACGAAAACCCGCCTTTTCCACTTTGTCCAAATCAAAGTAAAACTCCACATTTATTTTCTTCGGCTTTTTGGATCGACAGGAAGGTCGGCAGTATATGCGGGTTGTTTTCACAGCGGTAAAAAACAACCCGTCATACTTACGATCACACGCTATAATTTTCTCCCACATTTCTTCAAAAGAAAGACTAAGGTTAGCCATGATCGAATGCTCTGTCCTTTCTATAGTTCATATTCATCTAGCTCAAGGATTTTGCAAAATCCTCATATAAATGTGATGTATCTTGAAGCTCTATCAACTGTTCTGCATTCTTTTGCAAAGCAACTATTATCTTATCAGAAAATGCATTTCCAAAGCTAAACCGTTTAACTCCTAACTGCTGAAGCTGGTGGACATTCGTCAGACCCGGCAGGGATAAAACATTAAGCGGAGCATGTATATGAAACACAACTTCCCTGATCTCTTCATCACGCTTTAATCCTGGAACAAAAATTCCGCTCGCACCACTATCCACATACGCTTTGGCCCGCTCTATGGTCTCTGAAAGTGGGGCATCCATCTGCAAATATGTATCCGTTCTTGCGTTTATAAAAAACTTTTTAAACCCACGCGTATCCAATGCTGTTCTTATTTTGGACAACAGGTTACTGTGCAGGCCCACTTCTCGAAGTCCCTTTTTCGTTTTCAAAGAATCCTCAATATTAATCCCTGCAACTCCCACATCGGCTATCCTTAAAACATGCTCAACAATCGTTGCCGTATCCTCCCCATATCCTGCTTCAATATCTGCCGACACTGGAATCTGAACATGCTCAGCAATCGTCCGAATAATGCTTACATGCTGGTCAAAATCAATAAGCTCTCCATCTGAGAATCCAAGCGTATTGGCAATTCCCCAGCTCGTCGTACCTATCGCCTTAAAGCCTGCCTTCTCCAGAGCCACCGCAGATAGCATATCCCAGGCGTTCCCTAAAAATAAAAGTTCCTCTGATGTGTGAAGTGCATGAAACTGATGAATTTTGTTCATAAATATAGCCTCCTGATATGTGATGTAACTCATTTTATCAAGAGGCTATCTTTGTTTCGTCCTCATTCTTGCACTTATGATCTGTAGGAATCTAGGAACAACTAGGTCCATTTATTCACATATAAATCATAATTTTTGAAAAAAACGGTTATTTAAGCTCTATTCAATCATATTCTTCTTATCTATACTCTTGCTAAATCAATTCGAGTTAGATGCAAATCTACGCTTTTAGCTTTTAGCCTTTCACAATTACATTATTATAGGAGGAGTTATATGTATAAAACAAAGTTCCTTATGATCTTGCTAAGCTTTACTGTAATTGCTTCTTTCTCTAGCTTGTCGGGTCCACCTGCCAAGGCTTTTGCTGAAGAGAATGGAACTCCAGTACAGAAAACGATCGATTTAAATGAGGGCTTCGACAACTCAAATGAAGCTAGTATAGAGCCATTATCCCTTACCAGCGAAGCAGCTACTAGCCAAGAAGCGGTTACAGCTATTGATCATGATGCTAATTTCTCACCTTCAACACTTCAGTTTCTGAAGGCTAATACAGGACTCGACGGTGAGCAATGGGATAATATTATGAAGCTAGTGAACAAACCAGAGCAAGATTCTTTGAAATGGACTGAATTCTATGGATATGCTGAAGATATCGGCGATAATCGCGGATACACCATTGGTATCTTTGGAGCAACAACAGGCGGTTCAAATGATACGGGACCCGATGGTCCGGACTTATTCAAAGCTTTTGATGCTGCTAGTGGAGCTAGTAACCCTTCCATTGCAGGTGGATTAACACGTGCTGGCCTGAAGGGGAAAATGAGTGGTTCGATTCTAAAGCTCAGCGATAGCGATAGTGTTATCAAGAAGAAGATCAACGCTCTCCAAAACAATGAAGCTTGGAGAGAAGCCATGTGGCGTACGTTCTATGACACCTATATCGAATATAGTGTACAGCAAGCACAGAAACGCGGATTTAATACTGCTCTGACGATTGGTTCATTTGTCGACACAGCACTCAATCAAGGCGCTACTGGTGATTCAGGTAGTCTTGAAGGAATCCTCTCACGTTCAGGCAGTAGTACGAATGAGAAGAAGTTCATGACTAGCTTCTATGCTAAGCGTACATTGGTTGTCGATACCAACGATTATAACCAACCTCCCAATGGTAAGAATCGTGTGAAACAATGGAGCTCTCTCTTAGCTTCTGGCGAAACAGATCTTAAGAACGCAGATGCAGCTGTGATCAAAGCAACGAATTGGGAACTGAAGTAAATATAATATACGTCATGAGGAGGGCATATCGTATGTCCTCCTTTATCTATTTTTTATGAACATTGAGTTGGTGTTGACTGCTAACAACATCCCATTCTCCCATACAGTTCCTCTCATCATTCGAGTATGTAGGTCGCGTGTACAAATAGAGAGACTGTCCCAAAAGCCCGAAAGTTGCAAGCTCCTGAAACAGTCTTGTAAAATGGTTTATGAAGTCGAAATAAGGCCGTTAGATGATTCGATAGCCAGATGGCAGTCTACCGCTACTGCGGATATTACGGATTTGCTGCAACGTCAAACGTTGATTGGTAGAGATAATAGATTCCACATCATTCCCGCGAATCAGATCATCCAGGTCGGCGATGTTGCGATTGCCTCTAAACACACGGAAGTTACCTCTAAACCGCGTGCCAGTAAAGAGTACAAGTGTAGCATTGCTGCTAGTAGAAAAGAAACGCAAACTTTCGATGCCGTTGAGAATGTTATCGGTATTACGAATGCCTAGGTTTCCTCTGAATACTCTCCTGGAACCCCGAAAATTTTCTTCGTTGTAGACTGTAAGACGTGGATACGTTTGAGATACATATGCTTTGTTGTCCATGTTGTAATTCCTCCTTTCAACTTTATCTTATGCTTCACCATCCGATTGGCGCGGGCCTCGCAGCATCCATCTAAAAATAGTTATGTGATTGAATAGAGCAGATGCAGACTTGAAAAAGGAACATATGTTCTGTATAATCTAGCTTAGCAATTTGGAAAATCCTGAACTAACGGAGATGCGGACATGGACGATAAATTTATTGAGGAACTACGTGAAATTAGCAGAAACGACAAGCGAAGATCCGAATTTCTTATTAAGGGTATGAAGGAAACACTTCAGGAAAGAAAAGAAAAAAACTTTATCGAAAGATGGATTTGGCGACAAAAAAATAAGAAGCTTATAGCGCGGAAGTTTAAATCCTAGTAGATATAACAACTGAATCTTCATAGATTTCTACTTTTTGTTTAGGTCATAGCTCATTTTTAGGAGGCAGAGTCATGATTGAGCTACTAGTCTCAAACGACGATATATTAAATCAAAATCAATTTTTGGCTGATGAAGTTCGATACAATTTGATCCATCGAATTTGTGAGTCAGAAGAGTCAACATGCCTCAAAACGTCCGATAAAAATATGATCTTTGCTCAATCACCCGGACATAAGGCTTGGCTATGGATCTCACAACAAATCACAGATGATTATAAATTGACCTATATAGAAGAACTCTTACGTTATTTAAAAGGAACCACCCTATACCCCGCCTAATTTGCGAAAGAAAGGTTTTGCCAGCGCAATGGTATCCGAGCTATGTTGCATTTTGGAAAATGAGCATTTAGTACCCATGCTATATGCAGATTTAAAAAATTCGGTTTCCAATCAAGTTTATAAAAATATCGCCTTTGAGGAAGGCGGCAAAATCACTGATATTGCGTTTGAATAAGCCTTCCTACTGCAAGAGAGCATGTTATTGCTCATTCAAATCAAAGAAGGCCGCAATGTCACCTTCATCACTGGGCCTCCTCTTCACTTATCTATACACTTTACTCCGTAACACCCACTTGTGTTTGAACTGAGGATCTTCGTGTAAGTAAATACGTAGCCACAATAGCGATACCAACCCCTGCTGCTCCAAACCAGGTGATGGAAGACAGCGAAACCTGACCAACAACTACACCGCCAATTCCGGCTCCGGCTGCCATAGCAAGCTGCATTGTAGATTGATTGAGACTCAGCATCACACCGGAAGATTCAGGCACAAGTGTGACCAGATTATATTGTTGAGTAGGTCCAGTTGTCCAGGCTGCGAACGACCAAAGGATCAATAAAGCAAATACTGCGATCAGGGAATGAGCGGCAAAAGGAAGCAAGAGTAAGGAAATACCGTGCAACACCATACCCCCTAATAATGTAAAGGGTATACCCTTTTTATCCGCACTGTACCCACCAATTTTTGACCCGATTAGACTGGCAATTCCGAAGGCGAGCAATACTGAGCTTAGCATATCCTCTCCTACACCTGATACATTCAGCAAATACGGTGAGATGTAAGTATACGCGAGTGAATAACCACCTAGCCAAAAGAAGGTAATGCCTAATCCCAAAGCAACTTCAGGCTTTTTCAGAAGAGCAAACTGTTGTAGTAAGGGGACAGGTCGATCTCCTTTTAAGCGGGGAATTGTCATAGATATAACAATTAGGGCAATAATCCCTGTCAACGCGATGCCGAGAAATACGGTTTTCCAGCCATATGCAGAAGATATCATTCTCCCAAGCGGCACCCCAATAATCAGCGAGGCTGTAAAACCCATAGTAACCGTAGCAATAGAACTGGCCTGCTTGCCGGCTGGGGCAATTTTCGCAGCAATGCTCAGTGCTGTAACCACGACCATCCCCGCCCCGAGGGCCATAAGAATACGTGCGGCGATAAACATTCCAAAACCCGGCAGAACAAAGGAGAGGACATTGGCTACTGCAAATAATCCGAGCGAACTCAAGAGCAGCTTGCGTCTGTCCCATTTAGCGGTTACTGCCATCAGGATCGGCGTGCCAATCGCGTAAGCAAGAGAAAAGACTGTAATCAGCTGGCCCGCTGCGGACACCGTAATCCCCATGGTTGTCGCAATCTGATCCAAAACGCCTGAGATAATGTATTCGGATGTGCCTACCAAAAAACTAACAATTGCCAAAATATACACTTTCCACGTGCTCTGCATTTTTAAATAACGCCTCTTTTCTTTTGGTATTTTTGTATTTTTATATTTTTACAAATATCGAAATTAAGACTAAAAAAATTTATGTTATTAGGAACGGGGCATATTTCTGCGCTGCTTCCACATCCAAGCTGTAATAAATAAACGTCCCCTCTTTACGGTATGTGAGCAACCCCGACTCTGCCATTTGCTTCAGATGGTGCGATAGCGTTGAAATAGCTACACTGTTCAGCTTCTCGCCCAGCACAGAGCAGCATTGGTCGCTTTCCTCTTTTAGCAGAAGTGCTATCTTGAGACGAGTCGGTTCTCCAAGTGCTTTATATATTTTTACAGCCTGCTGCATCTCTGTTGTATCTTTCACCCTGTTCGGCTCCCTTCTGTTCCAGTCTTAATTTCGATGTTTGTCGAAATAAAATTATCACAAACATTTGTAAAAGTAAATACGTTTATTATAAAGGTACAGCTATTTTACACTCTGTGGTGTGAATAATGTTCTTTCTCATCCGATAAATCCCCCCCATCCATAAAGGATGGAGGGAAAAATGATCTGAGTAGAGAGGGAGAATCATGGATGCTATGGCGTTAATTCGGGCTTGCCGTGGGTCTGACAATAATTTCATTAACATCTACATCCGCTGGCTGCTCCATGGCATACAGAATGGAACGCGCAATGGCATCAGGCGAAATCGAAATACGACGGTACTCTTTCATTCCTTGCCGGGCCTCTTCATCTGAAATACTGTCAGCAAGCTCAGATTCGGTTACTCCTGGCGATACCAGCGTCACACGAATATCTCCCCCCACCTCCAAACGCAATCCTTCAGAGATCGCCCGAACCGCATACTTCGTTGCGCAATACACCGCTGCAGTTGGGGTTACACTATACGCGCCAATAGAGGCGATATTGACAAACTGACCAAATCCTTGCTTTTTCATAATCGGAAGCCCTGCCGCAATCCCATGCAGAACGCCCCGTATATTTACATCAATCATGCGATCCCATTCCTCTACCTTCAGGGCTTCTAATTTTGAAAGAGGCATCACTCCCGCATTGTTCAAAATGACATCCACGCGTCCAAATGCTTTTTCCGCGTACTTAATGAACGCTTCCATCTGGTCCCTCTTTGTCACATCCAGTTGCTGATAATCAGCCGATCCACCTTTAGAACGAATCTCGGATGTCAGAGCCTCCAGTCGCTCTGTGCGTCTGGCCCCTAATATTACATGAGCCCCATGGTGAGCAAGTAAACGGGCAGTAGCTTCACCGATCCCACTACTTGCCCCCGTAATAGCTACGACTTTCCCTTTAATATCCAACATACTTATTCCTCCTTTAGTTTAAAAACGGACTAAAAAACATCCCTGCTTGATACAGAACACCATCCTCAAATTCGCCATCTGCCGTAAATCCGGTGTCGCCCACATACTTGATATGGTCACCTTCCACGATGTAGCTACCTGTGTAGGCACTTTGCCTCTGATCACGTGCTTCTGTTCATTTGGCGTTGTTTCTGTACCCTTATTATGAGACGATGATGTTTTGAGCTGGTAGAAGAATCAGAGCAAATTATTGCCTAATCCTCCAAAGACCCTTAATATGTAATAAACTACTGAAAATGAAAACGGGCTACATTGCAAAGAAGGGATGTGTCATGATGGGGGCAACCAAAATAGAGGGTTCTACCATGGAAAAACAAGCCGAGTTGGCAAGGCTTATAGAACGATTTTCACATCAGGACGGAGTTCTCACTACAGCCATACCTTCGCTTCATTTCGTCCGAAGTTCAAATACAACCGTTCCGATACATCAAGTCCATGAACCTGCCTTATGTATTGTGACACAAGGCAGAAAAGTCGTGATGCTCGCAGAGGAAAGTTACCATTACGGCACATCCGATTACCTTGTTGTGTCGGTGCATTTGCCGATTTCCGGGCAGGTCATTCAAGCGTCAGCAGAAGCTCCTTATTTGTGCCTCCGGCTCAATTTTGATCCGCATCAGGTTTTGGATCTGATCAAGGAATCTGCTTTTCCCACAAGCCCCATGCCTGATTCCAGACGAGGCTTGTATGTAAGCCAAACTAACTCTCTACTGCTGGATGCCGTGGTAAGGCTAGTGCATCTTTTGGAAAACCCACAGGATGTTCCGGTGCTGGCTCCATTAGTCATTCGTGAGATACTGTATAGGATTTTACAGGGGAATCAGGGGGAATCCTTAAAACAACTGGTCATGACCGGCAGCCATTCCAACAGAATCGCAGAAGTCATAAAGCGGATTAAGCAGGATTATGATAAGCCGTTACGTATTGAGGAATTGTCCAAACTAGCGAATATGAGTCCTTCGTCACTACATCGTCATTTTAAAGAGGTTACGGCTATGAGCCCAATGCAATATCAAAAACAATTACGTCTACAAGAGTCCCGCCGCCTGTTGTTATCTGAATCAGCGGATGCGGCAGATGTCGGTTTTCAGGTAGGTTACGAGAGTCCCTCACAATTCAGCCGCGAATACGCCCGCTTGTTCGGCCTGCCTCCAATTAGTGATATTAAACGCTTGCGCTCAGATCAGGATCACCAGACCACTTGAACCCATTGTTAGATGAACATCTGAAACCAATGGTTCTACTAACGTTTATCCCAATCATAAATGCCAGGATGTAAAAAACAGCACAAAACAGCCGCTCCTCCGGTAGAGACGCGGCTGTTCAATATATTCCTCTATACATGTGGTCATCACTATTTGAGCATCAATACGGATTATCCAGCTTGACGAACAAGGCTCGGATAACATCCTTCTCTGCCGTAGTAAGCTTTTGTCCTGCCTGCCATTGTTGAATCTCTTTCTTGACTTCCTTGGGTTCTCTATAGCTGAGAGCATACCCGATGCTTCCTATACCTTGTGTGCGGTTGGTTTTGTCCATATTTGCCAATGCTCGAGTCATCGCAGTTCTATCTCTTGTAAACAAATCTCCCATAAGACCAGCATAGCTTTCGCTTAAAGCTCCATCCAATCCGTCAGAAGCCTGAATCAGATTTGCAAAGCTTTCCGATGGAATAAAAGCGCGCTGCCTATACAGATATTCGATAATTTCCAGGCTTTGATGTTCTTTGATTTCGTTTATCTTTCCCCATTGGATTCCTGCTAAATGGTCCGTCATATGACGGACTTTTGCTTCATCACTGAGGGATGAATCTTTATAAAAGGACAGCACTAGCTCCTCTTTACTTTGCTGGGTGTGCTGAGTATTGGCTGCAGTTTGCTTGGACTCCCCATTGTTTGCCCCGGACGGCGCCGCAGTTTCAGCATCCTGTCCCACTGGATGGGGAGTGCACCCTATGGTTACAGCCAGCAATAGTGCAGTACAAGCTACAGAAACGAACCCATTACCTTTTAACATGAATCCACTCTCCTGTCTGAACAAACAGTGGTCGTTATAATTGCCCAAAATCCACTCATACCCTACTACTCATCACGCCCTACCGTGGGCTTACGGATCACAGAGACGCTCGATTCCCTCACGATCAGACGAGGCTCGAATTGCACACGCTCATAATCCCCAGGTGTCTGTTCCTGAATCCGCTTGAGCAGCAGCTCCGCAGCCAACCGTGCCACCTCTTCCCCCATGATGGAAACTGAGCTGATCTGAGGGGTCGTTACCATAGCCCACAAATTGTTATCAATACCGACTACAGCAACCTCATCTGGCACCTTTACACCCAAATCCTTAAATCGATTGACGATCCCTATCGCCACCATATCATTAACCGCATAAATAGCATCCGGCATATGTTTCAGGCTGTAAAAATAATCGGCTGCACGCAGCCCTGTCTCAAAGGAGAAATCATCGCCAAAATAAACGAGTGAAGGGTCCACATGCTGGAGAGACTGCTCATAAGCGAAGTATCTCTCCTCGATTTTGTCCTTCGCAGCGCCTGCATAGGCAATTCTTGTTCTCCCGATTTTAAGCAAATGCTCCATCACAAGTCTTCCCTCTTGCCGGGCCAGACTGACGATATCCGCTTTGACATCTTCGCCCAGCTTCTTGCCATAGTTAATAATGGACACGGGAACGCTGGCTTTGTTAATCAGATCTACCAACATTTTGGGATACGCCAGCGGCATAATGATGAGCCCGTCGACATGCAGCTTCTTGACCTCACGAACTGTTTCAAGCTCCATTCTGGCATTCCCAGCAGTATTGATTTGCACGACACGGTATCCATGCTGCTTGGCGGCCTGCTCTACGGACCAAGCGATCTCTGGAATAATCGCGTTACGAATGTCCGGCACGGCTAGCGCGATTTGTCGTGTCTGACGAACTTTCAAGCTCTGAGCCGAGGTGTTGGGCGTAAACCCCATCTCTTCAATCACTTGCAAAATTAAGGCTTTCGTCCTCGGACTGATGCCCTCACTATCATTAATAGCTCTGGAGACAGTCGCTATACCGACTCCTGCCCGCTTGGCTACATCCTCTATGGTTACTTTCTTTTGATCTGTCACGCCCAAAATCCTTTCAAGAACGGAATCGTTTTCTGACTTTCTAAAATAAAGTCTTAATGTTGATATTATACCACAGAATGAGTGTCTAAAAATTGAAGTCGTTTTCTTCTTGTCTTTGCTTCACCTGAAAAATTCACAAAATCTCTTTGTATAAAAGTAATGAGCCAAATATAGCACTGTAGTCACAAGTGATTATATTCACAAAAAAAATCAAGTGCTTTTTGCATTAAATTGGTTTGACAATGTGTAAAAATTGTGACATATTATTTTTCGGAAACGTTTCCTAATTCATTCACTTTTATAGAGGCAATGATCATATATTCGTCAAGGAGATGACAGACATGCAAGCATTGAGATGGCATGGAGTAAAAGACTTAAGATTGGAAAACATTGAGCAGCCCGCTGCTCTGGCAGGAAAAGTAAAAATCAAAGTAGAATGGTGCGGCATTTGCGGAAGTGATCTTCACGAATATGTAGCAGGACCGATCTTCATTCCCCAAGATGCTCAGCATCCATTGACTGGCGAAAAAGCGCCGATCGTAATGGGACATGAATTCTCTGGACAAGTCGTCGAAATCGGTGAAGGTGTAACCAAGATTCAAGTTGGCGACCGTGTAGTTGTAGAACCGGTGTTTGCATGTGGAGAATGTGATGCATGTAAACAAGGCAAATATAATCTTTGCGATAAAATGGGCTTCCTCGGTCTGGCAGGCGGCGGTGGTGGATTTTCTGAATATGTCGCAGCTGACGAGCACATGGTTCACAAAATTCCAGAAAGCGTATCTTTCGAGCAAGGCGCATTGGTAGAGCCTTCGGCCGTTGCTTTATATGCTGTTCGTCAAAGCCAACTGAAAGTCGGCGACAAAGCTGTAGTATTTGGCGCTGGTCCTATCGGATTGCTGGTTATTGAAGCGTTGAAAGCTTCGGGCGCATCTGAGATTTATGCAGTAGAGCTTTCCGAGGAGCGTAAAGCTAAAGCTGAAGAGCTGGGTGCTATCGTGATTGATCCTAAAACTTATGATGTGGTGGAAGAACTGCACAAACGGACCAACGGCGGCGTAGATGTAGCCTATGAAGTCACTGGAGTACCTCCTGTGCTGACTCAAGCTATTGAATCTACTAAAATTAGTGGACAAATTATGATCGTCAGCATTTTTGAAAAAGAAGCTCCGATCAAGCCTAACAATATCGTTATGAAGGAACGCAATCTGACTGGTATTATCGGCTACCGTGATGTATTCCCAGCTGTTATCAGCCTGATGGAAAAAGGTTATTTCCCTGCCGACAAGCTGGTTACCAAACGCATTAAACTCGAAGAAGTGATTGAGCAAGGTTTTGAAGGTCTCCTGAAAGAGAAAAATCAGGTTAAAATCCTGGTATCTCCGCAAGCCTAATATCGAAAACAAACCAGATGTCTGCTCTATGCAGACATCTTTTTATAAAAAAACGCTCTCCTTCCTGCGACATGCTGTCGTCAAGATGAGTAGCGTTTTTTGATTACCATTTGGATTACTGAGTTACATTTTTCAAAACATCGTCGATCATTTGACTGTTTGCAATTGTACCTGTATACAACCAGCTAGAATCCTTACCAAAATCGTATACATGGCCTTCTTTAACGGCTGGAATTCCCGCCCATACAGGATCTTTTACAATATCTTCTTTACTTACGTTTTTGCTGTTCACGATAAAGATATAATCCGCATCCAGCTCGGCCAGCTTCTCCAGCGATAAATTACTCCAGTTCGCCTTAGCCGTTTTGGAAATCTCCTGTACGACTTGTGGAATCTTGAATCCCAAATCCTTATACAATACATCACCGCTGGATAGATTCTGGTTTACGACATACACATTTTTATCCGTTACCCACAATGCCGCCGCAGTTTTTTGTCCTACCGTCTGACTCAGCTTGGCTTTAGCCTCTGCTGCTTTTTTGTCGTAGTTGCTCAATGCCTGCTTCGCTTCACTGCTCTTATTCAGCACCTCACCCACGGTCAGCAGCTCTTGACGCCAATCATTGTTCATATTAGTGCCTACCACGTAGGTTGGAGCAATTTTAGAGTATTGATTATATTTGTCGCCTTCCACCATGCTCGCACTGTCCATAATGATCAAATCAGGCTTGAAGTTCAGAACCGCCTCAAACGGAAGATCTGAAGCAATGGTAGGAACGTCCTTCAGTTCTTTTTGCAGGTAACCTTGAACTGAATTTTTGCCTACCGACCATTGGGCTACGGGTTTAACACCTAGGGCCACTAGATGATCCTCCAGATAAGAAGCGATCACACGCTGAGGCTGAGCCGGAACCTTCACCTCATGCCCAAGTGCATCCTTCAGCACCCTTTCCTGTGATGTTGGTTCCGCTGATGTATTATTGTTCCCTTGGGAAGCGCCATCGGTTGCCGCAGGACTGGATGTGCCTGAGCACGCGCTGAGCAGCAGGGTAAAACTAAGCAATAAAATAAATGCCATGGAATGCTTTGCGTTTCTATTCATTCGTAAAATCCCTTCATTGTGATTTTGATAATGATTATTATCCTCAATAACAGTATGCAGGGCGCCACTTATCGAATCAATGGAACATTCAGACATGCTTAATGGATTATCCAGACTGGTATTTCTCACAAAAGCAGATGAATATAGGCTGTCCCGGTAATGAACCGGGGATACACCCGTATATTTTTTGAATGCCCGGCTAAAGAAATAGACATCCGGGTACCCCACACTGACAGCGATATCCTGTAAAGTAGCATCCGTCTTCCGCAAAAGCTCCTTCGCCTTGTCCATTCGCAGTTGAATCAAGTACATAATCGGGCTACAATCCGTTTGTTTTTTAAATAACCGAGTCAGATGTCTCGGACTGCATTCCAACAATCCGGCCAAACGTTCGAGCGTTATGGACTCCGCGTAATGATCCTGCATAAATCGAATCGCCTGTGTCACGATATCCCGCGCAGAAGTTCGAGCCTTCGGTTCTTGCAATTGCCGCATACATTCATATGCAAAATCATAGAACCGACCCTGAGCCTGAATCTTGGATAGCGCCTCATGATCCTGCCATGCGTACTCCAGTAGTTGCAGCTTTTGGTACAGTATAACCGGATAAGGCGGTACAAAACCATGAGCTATCGAAGGATGATTATACATCGTGTGTCCCGATAGAGAAGTCGCTTTATATAGTACAAGGATATATTCTATCCCGTATTGCGAGGGTTTCATATTCAGTTCAAAGCCTTTGCTGCCATGCAGTACGTACCCTGAATGTGGCGTATCCTTCCAATCACCATCCAAACGCACGCTACCCTGCAATACAAATACAAAAGCCTGCGCTGGAAGACGATACGGTTGAAGCAACGCTTCCGGCTCCAGTCGAATATGCCGGACATCCATGACACGGATCGACGAATGAAGCCATAGGGACAGCAGTTTGTTTAACTCATCAGCTTCATGTCCCTTGCTCATCCCGGTATGGGAACCTGCCTGCTTTTGTCGATCCTGCTTCACGTATCAAAGCCTCCGCTTCATAAATATCATACTTTTTTTCCACACCAACCTTATTATATATCATCTTTTACTGCGTCTACCATGAGACAAATATTCCTGCACGAAACAAGGTGAATATACCATTTCCATGGTACAATTTGTATAAATACAAGATTTAAAATACATAGGGGGTTTGACAGCATGAGCGGTCCCAACATTGCATTGAGTACAGGAGCTAATGCACCATTCGGTAAGGAAGATACGGTGCGGGTCACCATTACATGGAAGCATGCACCTGCCGAACTGGATGTTAGCTGTTTTATGGTAGGAGCAGACGGAAAGGTTTCCTCAGATGACTATTTCATTTTTTACAATCAACCCGCTGACCCGCACGGCCATGTACGGTTACAGCGTCCAAATGACAGAACCACTGAGTTTACTGTAGCGCTCCAGGAACTGGAACGAACCGGAGTGGAAAAATGTGTGTTTGCGGCCACACTGGACGGCCCGGGTACTTTTGCCGATGTGGTCGGCTGCTCACTTACTGCTCAAGGCAAGCAATCCCATATCACC
The DNA here is from genome assembly GCF_038005565.1 of Paenibacillus sp. FSL R10-2748. Lineage (NCBI taxonomy): Bacteria > Bacillati > Bacillota > Bacilli > Caryophanales > Paenibacillaceae > Paenibacillus > Paenibacillus sp. FSL R10-2748. Next base: position 272,625 of record NZ_JBBOTK010000004.1, on the reverse strand, counting down.
TACAGCATCACCGAAGCTACCAAAGAAACGTCACTCGTATTCGCTGAAATATACCGCCATACGTCTGGCTTCAAGCTTCGCGCAGTTGGGCGTGGTTTCAATGGAGGACTAAAGCCGCTCGCCGAAGCTCATGGTGTCACCGTAGAGGAAACGGAATCGCCAGCAGCACCGTCAGCGGATAAAGCCGGCGTGAAGGAGCCTTCTCCTGTGAATGGAAGAATTAATCTGCTTAAACAGAAGGTACAAATTTCACTCCAAAAGAAGCAGATAGACCGTGAAAAAGCACGAGTAGCGGTTGTATTAGACGCTTCTGCTTCCATGGCGAAACTGTACTCTAAGGGAACCGTGCAAAAAGCCTTCGAACGTGTTCTGGCTGTATCGGCCTGCATGGATGACGATGGTGAAATGGATGTATGGTTTTTTGCGGACAAAGCCAAACGTGCTCCAAGCGTCACAGAGAGGAATTTCGAGAATTACGTAAAACGAAATTTCCCAGAAATCGGATACGGAAATATTGGATTTGGTAACAATGAGCCTGAAGTAATGGAGGATATTATTTTAAAATATACAAAAGAGGCACCCAATGAAACAATCCCGACCTACATTATCTTTTTCAGTGACGGTGGCGTATATGAAACGAAAAAAATATCAAAATTGCTGATCAAGTGCTCGAAAACTCCTATTTTCTGGCAATTTGTTGGTCTTGGTAATGCTGATTTTGGAGTCCTTCAAAAGTTGGATAATCTGCGTGGTCGCGTAGTGGATAATGCAGATTTCTTTGCCTTGGATGACATTGAGTCCGTGACAGACGCAGAATTGTACGACCGTCTGCTGAATGAGTTTCCTGGTTGGCTCAAGCAAGTGCGGGCTAAAGGAATATTGCGGAGCTAATTCTTCACCGCAATGCGATACTCCTACATGATCACTTAAATATCCGCCGAGCAGAACAATAAAGGCAGAATGACCGCAGATAGAGCAATCATCAGCGCCAGCATGCTGCCTCTGTTTTCCTCAGTTTGTTCTCTAGCGATTTCAATCTCCCTACCAGATCCTATTTATTTCATTTCCTAATTGGATATTTTCATGTAGTATAAGTCTAATTGAAGTAACCCTGTTTGGGCCATGCTGAAGCTATACACTATATGAAGGAGGATTTCATATTGAAATCAAATGAAGCAACTTTGCACAAAAAGCTGCTCCCACGGCACATTACCTTTATGGCTATGGGTGGAGTTATCGGAACGGGAATTTTTAAAGGAAGTACCGAAACGATTAGCTTGGCGGGTCCTGGAGTTATTTTATCCTATGTCTTCGCAGGACTCTTGCTCTTAGTCGTTATGGGCGCAATTGCCGAGATGGCTACCGTCTACCCCAACATGAATATGAAGGATTTTATTCGCAAAGCTTTTGGAGAACGTCTGTCCTTTATTATCGGCTGGTTGTATTGCTTTATGTGGCTGGCCGTCTGTATCATTGAGGTCATTGCTGCGGGGAGCTTCCTGCAATATTGGTTGCCAGATGTTCCTCTATGGGTACTCAGTTTAGTGAGTGCGGCTTTCATTATTGTCGTCAACATGCTGAGTGTCGGCGGTTTTGGGGAGCTGGAATTTTGGCTTGCGGGTATTAAGATTGCCATGATTATTATCTTCATCGCCTTGGGTGGCTGTATACTGTTCGGGATTATTCCCACTGAAACTCCACCTTATCTAAGCAACTACGCGCAGCACGGCGGATTTCTACCTAATGGCTGGTTAGCTATCTTTTCAGCGCTGCTGGTCGTTACCTTTTCATACGGAGGGTCCGAGCTGATTGGACTGACGTTGACGGAGACAGAAAATCCGGAAAAGGTACTACCTAGAGTGGTTAAAAGCTTTATTCTTCGCGTTGTTTTGTTCTATACGTTGCCCATTCTCATCATTTGTGGCTTGATTCCATGGAACCAACTGGATGCGAATACCAGCCCGTTTGTACAGGTATTGTCTTCTGTAGGGCTTCAAGGCTCGGCTCATGTTATGAACTTTATTCTGATCACTGCTGTACTGTCTGCCGCCAATTCGGGAATTTACGGGGCTACACGTATGCTGCATTCGCTGGCTATCAATGGAGAAGGTCCCAAATCACTCGCCCGCTTATCTTCAAACGGGGTTCCGGTAAATAGTCTCAAATTGTGCGCTGTAGTCCTGATTGTCGGTTCCATGGTTGCTTATGTCGCTCAGGACGGGCTGTTCCGTATTTTGATGGCTGTACCTGGCTTCGTCGTGTTGCTCGTCTGGAGCTGCATTTGTCTGTCCCAATTGAAATTGCGCAAATCTTATCCAGTGGAGCCTACTTTCAAGATATGGGGATTCCCTTATGTAACGGCGGTTACAGTGGGATGCCTATGGGTCATTGCGTTTCTATTCTTGCTTGACCCGCAAAATCGCATTAGCATTAGCGTGTGCGTGGCTTTCATGGCATTTCTGGTCATCTGGTCTTTGGTGAAGTTCCGGAGAAAGCAGGCGTAAACAGCACATGATTCAATCTTACCTGTTTCCTGTTTCATATGCCTTTCTTGCGTTTCCTTTTGCTGCCTTATTGTTCACACTGCCTTTCCTAATCGTGCAATATCGAAGGCATGGCTATATTCACAAGGCTAGAGCATGGCTGCTTTACTTGATGCTGTTATACTTAATGAACGCCTTCTTTCTGGTCATACTCCCGCTTCCGGCATCGCGTCATAATGCTGCATTAGCCGGGGGAGCGTTGCAGTTGATGCCCTTGCAGTTCGTTCACGACATTATAAGAGAAACATCCGTCTCACCCGCCCATCCCTCCAGCTATGTTCATTTGCTGAAGGAGCGAGCTTTTCTGCAAGTCGTTTTTAACGTAGTGATGACCATGCCTTTCGGGATGTTCTTACGTTATTATTTCCGTGCACGATGGGGATGGTGTCTGATTCTGTCCTTTATCCTCTCCCTCTTCTTTGAGGTGACGCAGCTGACAGGACTGTATGGATTTTTTGACCATGCGTATCGTGTGTTCGATGTAGACGATTTGATGGCTAATACATTAGGCGGTATGCTAGGCTTTCTATTAGGCGAATGGTTTTCACGCTTCCTGCCCCGCTTGGAACATCTGGACAAGCATGTGGACATGGCAACGAAGCGAGTGTCCTATACCCGACGGGGCGTAGCCATTTTCGTGGATTCTATCATATGGACCGGGCTACTCGGAATCATGGAGTCTCTGCATGTGCCTGCTGCTTTCTGGGTTTCCAGTGGGGTATACTTTATGGTGGTTCCTTACCTAACGAATGGACGAACTCCAGGGAAATGGCTGGTGCGTATTCATCTCACAGGGACAGGACAACGGATTTCCCTATGGGAGCTCATAAAGCGTTACAGTCTCTTGTACTGGGTGTATTTTGGACTTAATTACGTACTGGGTGGGCCTGTCCTATGGTCTCAAGTGTCCCCTTGGCTAAGTGTTCTGATTAGCCTTTTGCTGTTAGTGATCAACGGATGGTTCTTTTTCCATCTGGTCATACGCCTATTTAAGAAAGACCCGTTATTTTATGAGGAGCTTAGCCATACTTCACACCAAATTATATGGCCCAAGCACTATCATCATCCTCAAAATGACACCGCTGACTCGGCAGAAACGTCGGGAGCGAATACCGTGAAATGATAACTGAAAGACTGACAACGTGATAAGCACCCGCGATCTACGTTGCATCTAAGCAAATAAAAAAACAGGCGAAGCAAAGGATTTCCTTTGTCCGCCTGTTTTTTATTTTGCGCATAGATATTAGTTCGTTTCCCTTATTTCCACTGTGCAATTTGATCAATAGGCAATCGTGTGGACGGATGACCATCGTTGATACCTTTACCCATGGAAATGAGCATAACAGGGACATAACGATCTTTTTCCAGACCAAAGGCTTCAGCAATTTGATCCTTTTCAAAACCGCCAATAGCGTTAGTATCATAACCATGAGCGCGCGCTACCAGCATAAGCTGCATGGATACCAAACCACCGTCAATCAGGACTGTTTCTTTGTTCACAACTGGATCAAGCGCTGCAAAATGAGCTGCCACTTTTTCCTGTTGCATTTCTTTAATGTCTTTTGGCATATAGCCCAGTTCTACAGCTTCTCCGAAAATTTGTTCAAAATTATCAAAGTTATTCAAATCCCCAAATACAGCGATCACTGCCGAAGATGTTTCTACTTGACGTTGGTTGAAACGGGCCAATGGTGCCAGTGTAGCTTTACCTTCAGGGCTGTCAATGACGAGGAAACGCCAAGGTTGCAGGTTAATGGAAGATGGTGCGCGTGTAGCTTCTGTCAAAATCTCAGTCATTTCCTCACGGCTGATCTTCACGGACGGATCGTATACTTTTACAGAACGGCGTCCCAGGGCGATTTCTTTAAAATCATTCGTTTTTACAGTACTGGATGTGTTCGTATTACTCATTCAAATCTCTCCCACTATAAATTAATATTTTCTCATGTTTTCTCACTCGTTCTTCGGTTTTCAGCCATTGACATATCGAGCACTGGAGAAGTCATGTAAGGATGTCATTATTTTTCGGATGAGCCGGTGGCAGGAATAGAGGTTGAGACATTTTTCCCAATCTATGGATCGACTTCTATAATCGCACCTTGGATATCCACTCCTGACTCTTGACGGCTTACCCTCCCATATCACGCGGGGCTTTGCCCTTATGGAAATGATTCCTGCGGCTGCTCCGTGCTTCCTTTGTCTCTGCTTATTCCTATCCGATGAGAAACATGAATCCGGTTTTTCTTAAGCTGTCTTCTGTAACTGGGCCTCACGTACTGGCCCTAAAACGTCGTTTGCATCGTACCGAACTTGCTTGGTGCCGAGCGTGTGAAGAATGCGAATCAGCTTCCCGCACAACGCTACAATCGATTGCTTTTTCTTCAGTGGATTCTGGCTTCGTTTGGTAAAGTATTGGTGCAGTGCCTTAAACTCCGCATTCTTCGCCACCATGAGCACCACGGCCCGAAACAGTAGCGCTCTTAGCCTTGCGCGTCCTCGTTTGGTTATACTGGATTTTCCTTTTTTCTTCCCCGAGCTGTTCTCTTTGAGATTCAGTCCGGCCAGCCGTATAATCTGCTGTCCATGCTCGTAACCCCTTAGATCCCCCACTTCCGCCAGGAACCCCGCCAAGGTGACCACAGCCACGCCTGGCACAGTAAGCATCTCTTTCGTTCCTGGGATTTGAGGGAGTAGACGTTCCACCTCGGCTAGAATCTCTTCGAGCTGTCTGGCGAACATGTCGTACTGTTCCAGAAGTGTTTTAATCTCTATTTTTGCTGCTGGAAGTCCTTCGGTCAGACCGATGGAACTTCTCGCCGTTTCCACCAGTTGCCGGGCTCGTTTCACGTCTTTCTTCCAGCGCTGGACGATGGCTTCTGCACCTAATTCTACGATCTCACCTGGCGTTGGAAACTCCTGCAAGGTAATGCGCGAAGCTTTCCCTTCCCAGTCTTTAATTACCTGCGTGTACTCTGGAAAAAAGCGATCCTGCCAGTTCTGTACCCGTGCATACAGGAGGCGCTTTTTTTATTCAAATCTCAAATTAATTCATTACAGAAATGGCTCCTTACCTTAAAAATGAATGAACCCACTTCATCTTCTGACATTAGCGATCAGATAATAATTTTCCTCCCAAACCAATGTTTTCTTTTTCGCTTTCCTTAATCAAAACAATAAAAGCCGACTCGGGTACATTCATTATGGTTGAAGCTGATGTGGTAAGTTCAGTGACCAACGATCTTTTTTGTTCTTTATTTAATTTGCCTGCTTCAATAGTAATTACTGGCATGTAAATTCCTCCTTGTTTCCCCTATGGGTATAATGTAATTGGGGTCAGTCCATATCGGACATATGACCATTCATAACTTGCAGCATATCGGCTAGCTGGTGCCGCTGAGTCTCGTCGAAACTTTGGAGCAACCGGGTCACAAACTGTGAGCGTTCCTGTTTAAAAGTAACAATACGTTCACGCCCATAATCGGTCAGGCTTACCAAGGTAACCCTGTTGTCCTCTGGCTTCGTGCGTCGTGTGACCATCGCTATCGCTTCAAGCTGCTTCAAATGGCGCGTTACGGCTGCAGCGTCAATGCCAACCTCTTTTTGCAGCAGAGTTTGACTAATCTCCTCCACTTGATACAACTTGCACAATAGCTGCAATCTGGATGCGCTGACTCCTGCGCAACGCTCAAACTTGGAGCTAATCTGCTTGTTCAGCAACAACAGCATGTCAAAAATATACTCAGGCTCGGATGGTGTCTGGGTGATATCAATCTCTCCTCCCTTAAGCATATCGCTGGGCTTCGTGATCCGACCTTTGATCCATCAATTATTGATCTATCAAGTAATATACATCCTCTTTAAAATTAAATCAAGTCCCTGAGAAAAATAAAGTGCTCTTTGCAAATAAAAGCTGAGCGACTCGCACAAGAGCCACTCAGCTTCAATTTAACTTTATTATGTTCCGTTGTGCTAAATAATCCCGTGGGACAGCATTGCGTCGGCCACACGCACAAATCCTGCGATATTGGCTCCGACAACCAGATTGCCCGGCACGCCGTATTCCTCAGCCGCCTTCACGCTGTTAGCATAGATATTTTTCATAATATCATGCAGCTTGGCATCCACTTCCTCAAAGGTCCATGACAGACGCATGCTGTTCTGCGACATTTCAAGCGCCGAGACCGCTACTCCGCCTGCATTGGCAGCTTTCGCTGGTCCAAACAGAACTCCATTGCCCAAAAACACTTCAATGGCCTGTAGCGAGGATGGCATATTGGCACCTTCGCCTATAGCTTTTACGCCATTGCTTACCAGCAGCTGAGCTGCTTGCTCGTCAATTTCATTCTGTGTGGCGCATGGCAGTGCGATGTCGCATGGGATCGACCAGATCCCCGAACAGCCTTCTGTATAGATTGCGCCTGGACGCTCTTGAGTATACTCGCTAATCCGCAGACGGTTCACTTCTTTCAGCTGCTTCACCAGCTTCAGATCGATACCGTCTGGATCATAGATGTAGCCATTCGAGTCACTACATGCCACGACTGTAGCACCGAGCTGCTGTGCTTTTTCAATCGCATAAATGGATACGTTCCCCGAGCCTGACACGACGACGCGTTTTCCTTCAAAGGACGATCCCTGCGCCTGCAGCATCTCGTTTACAAAATATACACAGCCATAGCCGGTCGCTTCCGTACGTGTGAGACTGCCTCCGTAATGAATCCCTTTACCCGTCAGGACGCCACCTTCATGTCCTCCGCGAATCCGCTTGTACTGTCCGAACATGTACCCGATCTCGCGGCCACCTACTCCAATATCCCCAGCCGGAACGTCGGCATCTGGACCAATATATTTATACAACTCAGTCATGAAGCTTTGTGTAAAACGCATCACTTCGTTATCTGATTTCCCTTTGGGATCAAAATCCGAGCCGCCTTTACCACCACCGATGGGAAGACCCGTCAATGCATTTTTGAAAATCTGCTCAAAACCCAAAAATTTGACGATTCCTAGATATACAGAAGGATGAAAGCGAAGTCCACCTTTATAAGGCCCTATCGCACTGTTAAACTGCACACGGAAGCCACGGTTGACCTGTACAACCCCTGCATCATCCACCCAAGGTACACGGAAGGTAATGACTCGCTCCGGCTCCACTAGCCGTTCCAGAAGCCCCTGCTGCATATACTTAGGGTGCTTAGCCAATACCGGAATTAGCGAATCCAATATTTCCTTGACGGCCTGATGGAATTCATTCTCATGAGGATTGCGCGCGATAACCTTCTCAAAAACGGACTGCACATATTCGGCTGCTGCTTGTTGACTCTGCTCTGGACGGATCATGGTCATTATTTAATACACCCCTTTTATAATTAGCCCCTCTGTTAAATGACGGAACGACGTTATTCTGCACCTTCGAGAGTGGAACTTTATGTATTCATAAAATTTAGTTAACTATACATGATTTTTTATAATAATACATCTAATTCGCCTATAAAAAATTTTTGTATCCTTCATTAAATAACTCTATGAACCTCTCATTGTCTGTTAGTTTCCTAAAGCTAAATCCCTTGATTCATGGGCTTTTTTCACGATTTCTGAGGCCCTAACACCTTACCCTACATGGCATTATAATGTGAACAAATTGAAACTAAAACATACATTATGTCTGGAATATGGAAATAAGAAAAAGAGGCTGCGCGCAGGGCGTAGCCTCCTTTCCCATTCTTTTACACATAAAAGGCTTCAAGCTGACGCACAATTTCTGCCTCGTCATGCTCTACCACCTGCTGATGCTGTGATTTGGAGAACAATTGTTCAATTTGCGCTGGGAACTCCTGCTTGATGTCCACCAGACGGATGGCTTCATCAAATTTGGCCGGATGCGCTGTCGCAAAGGTCACACATACTTCATTCGCGCCATTATACGCCTCATACGCGGCAATACCACATGCCGTATGAGGGTCCAGCAAATAATCGTACTCGGCCTTATATTTCTTGATTAGCTCCAGACACTGCTCATTCGAAGCGCCGAGCGCTTCAAAATCCTGCTGTACCCGTTTTAAATCCTCTGCACTGATCACAATCCGTCCCTCGGTTTTGAGGTTATTCATGTATTCAGATACCTTGGCTGCATCTTCTCCGAGGAAGTAATACAGGTATCTTTCGAAATTGCTCGCCACCTGAATGTCCATCGAAGGACTGTATGTGCTTTTGAAGTCGCCTGGCTTGTATTCGCCTGTCTTCACGAAGCGCTCCAAAATATTATTTTCATTGGTTGCAATGATCAGCTTATGGATCGGCAGGCCCATTTTCTTCGCAAGAAAGCCGGAAAAAATATTGCCGAAGTTGCCAGATGGCACACTGATATTGATTTTTTTCGTACCCGCAGACTCCTGCGCCCGGAAATAAGCATAGAAGTAATATACGGTTTGTGCCAAAATACGCACAAAGTTAATCGAGTTAATTGCCCGCAAATGATGTTTAGCTTTGAAATCCAGATCGGCAAACAGGTCCTTAATGACTTTTTGACAATCGTCAAAGTTCCCTTTTACGGACAGATTCAATACATTTTCATCGTCAACCGTCGTCATTTGCAGCTCTTGTACCTTGCTCACCTTTTGGTGTGGATGCAAAATACAGATTTTAATGCCTTCCTTGCCACGCACGCCCTGTATCGCTGCCGCCCCAGTATCGCCCGAGGTTGCACCCAAAATGTGGATAATCTCATTCTGCTTTTTGGACACATAGGAATAAAACTCACCCATAAATTGCAGCGCCACATCCTTGAACGCAAACGTAGGCCCGTGGAACAGCTCCAAAATAGACAGGGAATCGTTGATCTTCTTCACTGGCGTGACTTCCGGGTGACGGAAGCTCGCATAACTGCGCTCGACCAGCTGCTCCAAATCTTCACGAGGAATCTCATCATTGATATACAGCGCAAAAACTTCCAGCAGCAGCTCTCTGTAGCTCAATGTTGCCCATTGCTCCAGCGTAGCTGCCGACACGGTCGGAATCTGCTCAGGTACCATCAGACCTCCATCGTCAGCTAACCCCATGAGCACGGTATCAATAAATCCCTTGGCTTCTACTCGACCTCTAGTGCTTATATATCTCATATACATCCCCCAATAAAAATTCAATTCGAACCTTTTTTCGAATATATTATTGTCTATAATACCCTGTCGCGGTGCTGTAACCAAGCCTTTTTTTCATATTTCAAAGACTTTCTCCTACTTTACCATACCCTGATGCATCAGGCATCTGCCATCAGTAGACAATTGGAACGTCAGGAACAGGCCGTGAGTCTGAAAAAAGAAGGCTGCTCCAGTCATTAGGAACCTGAAATCGAGAGTGCAGCCAGCTTGAGCGAAGGCGATGTGCAGCTTCCCGTAAAACGCAAATCGTTGCCAACTTCCTCTACCTGCTGCAACACATCAAAGAAGTTGCCCGATACAGTGATCTGATTGACTGCTCTGACCACTTGCCCCTGTTCAATCCAGTATCCCAGACAAGCCAACGAAAAATTACCAGACGCCGTATTCGTACCCGCATGCAGCCCTTGTAGCTCGACGATCATCAACCCACGATCCGTCTCGCGAATCATGTCCTCCAACGTAGACGTCCCTGGTTCCACATACAGATTATGATACGACACACCGATTTTACCGTTATAGCTTCCCTTGGAAGCATTAGAGGTACTTTCCACCCCAGCCTTGCGAGCCGTCTTGCGGTTATGGAAATACGTCCGTAGTTCTCCGTCCTTGATGATCTCATTACGATGCGTTGCGCTGCCTTCGGCATCAAACGTACTGCCTGCGGGAACGTTCTCCATCAACGGATCATCAATCAGCGTAATGCGCTCGCTTGCCACCTTTTGCCCCAGTTTCCCAGCCAATCGCGAAAAGCCTTTATCCACCGATTCCGCTGAAAATACCGACGTATACGCAGCCAGCAATTGCGCTGCTGCATCATGACGGAAAATGACTGGATAGTTATCCGATTGGATCGTGTGCGCACCCAGCTTGGAAACAGCCTCTTTTACGGCTTTATGCGCCACATTCGCGATATCAATTTCCTCCACACTCCGCAGCGAATAATCATGCCAGCCCCCAGTTACCGTCTCGTCATGGTCTGCTGCAATCACATACACATAAGCGCTCGCCAGACTTTTGCGACGATGGCAGTGCAGTCCTTTTGTATTTACTATTAGAACCTCATTTTCACGAATGCTGACCGAGCAATGCCGAGCCATCACAATCCGTGGATCTGCGGCAAGCGCTGTGCGCTCCATTTCTAGCGCCGCTTCGATCAGAATCTCAGGAGCCGTGTCAGCCAACGCTGCGGCATAGGCAGGCTGCTCAGGGTAGCTCTCAGAGCCTGCGAACAACTCATCCTGTTCCTCACTCTCCAATATGTCCGCGTTGCTGCGTGCCTCTTCCAATAAAAAGTCGATCACGTCCGGTTCCACCTTCTCCGTAGAGGCATAACCCATTTTCCCGTTAATGACACCCCGGAAGGAAAGCCCATCGTTTTCGACGATGGTATATTGATCAATTTCTCCCTTCAGTACCTTTACCGAAGTAGAACGTCCATTGACATAGTAGATTTCCATATCCGCGTAGCCGATTTCCCGACCTTTTGTGAACAACGCTTCCTGAAATTGCTGAATATTCATCGCCTATTCCCCCTTCCGTCCGCCAACGGTCATCTCGGACACTCGTATCGTTGGCTGTCCGCAGTTGACCGGAAGACTTCCGCTGACCGAGCCGCACATCCCCTGACCATGATCCAGATTGTTGCCGACCATATCAATATTTTGCAGGGTTTCAATCCCTTTGCCGATCAACGTTGCGCCTTTAACCGGCTCCGCAATTTTGCCGTTGCGAATCATGTATGCCTCTTCGACTGCAAAATTAAACTCGCTCGTCGAGGTATTCACCGAACCGCCGCCCAGCGATTTGGCATAGATTCCGTACTCCGTATTGGCAATGATCTCTTCACGGGTCGAATCCCCATTCGCAATAAACGTATTGTTCATACGGGAAGCAGGCGCGAATTTATAGGACTGTCTTCGTCCTGACCCTGTCGCAGGTACACCCATCTGGCGCGAGCCCATGCGGTCGATCAGATATCCTTTTAAAATGCCGTTCTCAATCAGTACATTGCGCTGTGTCGGCGCTCCTTCATCATCGATATTGAGCGAGCCCCACGCGTTCTGAATCGTTCCATCATCTATAGCCGTGACGAGCGGTGAAGCCACCTGCTGCCCGATCTTATTCGCAAACACGGAAGTTCCATGCGCCACCGCCGTAGATTCCAGCCCGTGCCCACACGCCTCGTGAAAAAGAACACCGCCGAAGCCGTTCTCAATCACGACCGGCAGTCTGCCGCTAGGTGCATATCCCGCTTTGACCATCGTGGTCGCAATACGAGCGGCGTGTCTCGCATTTTCTTCGATATTCAGATTCTCCAGGAATTCAGTCCCTGCATACGCTCCCGGCCCACGGAACCCGGATTGTCTATGCTCCCCATCGGTCGCAATCGCGCTTATTCTCATGCGTGTATACGTACGGGTATCCTCCACCAGTAGCCCGTTGCTATTGGCGATCAAGACGTTCTGGATCGAGTTGCTAATCCCAATGGAGGTTTGCGTGATGGAAGGATCATATTGGCTTGCCGCCTCATGCGCCCGTCTCATCATGTCGATCTTGGCGCATTTCTGTGAACCGTCAGGAATGATCGCAATCGGATGGTGGTTAGGAATCGCGTGGGGATAGAGTGTAATGGTGTGTGTACCTGGCACTCCACCGCCGCGAATGGCCTTAGCAGCCGATTTGGCCAGTCGGATCAAGCTCTGTTCGCTCATATCACTGGTATAGGCATACACCGAGAAATGCTCCTTCATGATCCGAATGCCAATCCCAAAATCCCGGCCTGACAGCGCCGTATCCACGACTCCCCCGGTCATGCCCAGTTGTCCATTGGTGCGATCCTCGACGAACACCTCTGCAAAATCTCCGCCCGTCTCCAGCGCGGCTTGCAGCATATCCTGAATCTGTGTTGGATGTATCATCACGTTCCTCCTCGTTTTTGCCATGTTTCTTATTGTACGGTTATTCGTTCAAGATAATATGCGGGTTCATGTTTATTTCCCATAACTTTACTATACATGATGTTGGGAGTGGGTGTAACTATCTGGGTGGCAGTGTTGGGAGGAGGAGTGAAGATTTATGGGTGGGGATAGAGGGATTGAAATGAGAAAACCCGATTAGACCGTGAAGGGTCATGTCGGGTTTGGCTTTTTAAAGAGGTTTTACGTGCAACTAAGGACGCTACGTGGACGGATCATTCTTCTATCGCTGTTGCCCCCATATTTTTTTGATTATATTTTAACAGTAAAAATCCGGGTTCAAAGGCGAACGCTCCGCTTCTTCAGAACGATTCCGTCCCCTCCGCTGCTATGCTTGGATTCGCTTCATTTTATTTGCCAAAATACTTTTTTTCAAACGAACTTTAAACAGTTCTCTTCGTAAATCCAGTTCCATGATATGAAGATGGTCTGCTGCTTCTTTGACGGTTTCCATGTGCAGTATGCTTGCCTTTTGAGAAATAATAGTTAGCGCATCCCAAATGAGCTTTGTGCATGTTTTAAGTCTCTCTATGTGTTCGTCTTCTTGCTGTACCAAACTTTCGTATTCTTCAGCTGTATTTTTAGACGGGTTTGTAAGCTCCTCTCCCTTTTGTTGTTTCGGTTGAGTATCCAAAGTGATCATCTCCTTTTTACTCAAAGTGTAGCAAAGGATGATAACGGATGTGGTACGTGGATACGTAGCACTGAAATGATCATACTTGGGTCAGTATCTTTGACTTATTTCTTCTGGGTTTTCAGCTGGTTTAGTCCCCCAATTTCACGTTAAAATTCCTGCCCCAGACTTCACAATCACTAATGTCAGTGAAGAAATCAGCGGAAGGCGATCCTACTTCAAGAAAAAACTAGGCAGAAGCCTTGTATCACAAGAATTTTTAGAGTTTTCATTCAGGATTGTACATTACTCATAAAACGTCTTAAGCTCTAATTAGAGATTTTATATCCTAGATTTATAAGATGCTTAAGATATAAATGAGGTAATACAAACTTGGCATTGACTTGTATCCAATTATCTAAACTACCTGTATAACTTTGAGGTATTCTTTTAACTAACGCAAGAGCCACTGTCCTAGTAATTCCTTTTGAAATGAGCTCTAATCCTCTAGGGTTATCCGTCCCCATTTCTATCATATTACATAGATTGAGGATATATTTATGTGTTTCTATATCCTCTTCACTCATAAAATGTTTTAGAATATCTGACCACAGCTTAAAGTACTTTACCATCAGGAATCTAACATTTTTGTTAATACTCTTAGTTACTCTCCTTACAGCTGAATCCACTCTATTTACCACATCTTCTTCAGGAACTCCTTCAAGTTCTCTTTCAATCAATACTTTATACGATGAACCCCTGATCCAAGGAACTGTATCTCTAACTATTTGCCTAATAGTATAAGTCGAGTAATTGCTATTATTATTAGCTTCAGAAACTATATCAAAAATATTATTCAATGCTTCAGCGACATGTTCAAATTGTCCATAAAAGTTTCTTTCTTCAAAAGCCACTTCTCTTTGTTCTTGTGCACTTGTGATATCCTTTGTATTAAAAGGTAAGGCAGTAATTAACCATTTATTTAATCCATTTTGTGCAATATCTCTAAAAAACTTATCTTGTAAAAGAGGGTCAACTAAGGGATTTAGAGTAAGTAATTCTTTAGGTATAATTATTGATGCTTCATTTTGTTTCAGTTGTGAAATGATAACCTTTGAATCAGCTTCATCTACTTTCCTGGTAGTTAAGTATTCTTGTAGTTCATTTTTATCTTGAATAAGTTTGTGTCGAAGTATGCTAATGGTGTATGCGATTCCTTCATTAGCTTTTATATATTTGGGATCCATCATTAATGCAATTTTTAAGTCATCTAAATTTTCAGTCAAAGCTTTACCAGTTGCTGAAATTATTTCTTTAGAAAAATCATTAGTAAGTTTTTCTTTGGCCCATGGTTCTTCATCTAATTCAATACAATAAATTGAACCATATAAATGCTCGGACATTCTTCCTGCTCTACCTATTAGATTACCAAAATCAAAATCACTTAGGTCACTATTCGCTGTCTTTGGTTTAATAAGGAATATCTTTTTTGCAGGTAAATTAACTCCTTCTAGTAAAGTAGATGTACATACCAAATTTAGTATATCACTACTATTTGAATAAATATCCTCTATCTCAGTCCTAGCTATGTCAGGAAGACCAGAGTGATGGAAAGCGACACCTTTCTTAAGACACCTAATCAACGAATATTTTTCATGCACTTCCTCTGAAAGATAAGCTATTAATTCATTAATACGTTCATCTAATATTTCCTTAACGACATTTTTTCCGTTTTCCGAAATTTTTATCGCCCAATTTTCGGCAGTATCTGTACGATGTGAGTAAATTATATTCTTGCTGTCATTTCCGAATATGTTAACTATGTGTGCTAGTGCTTCACCTGGGTTATTTTTAATCTTAGAGAATAAACTAGACATAGTTTTAACATTCAAGTCAATTATTCGTCCAGAAGGACTTACTATACTTGCTTTCAATGCCTTTTTATTTTGTTTAGATGCACTGATAACTGTCTTAAGCTGGAATACAGGTGACAAAGTGGTCATCTGTGGAGTAACACTTTCTACTTTTAGTTCTAATAATAAGTTTTCAGATCGTTCCAAATAAGGGCCTGCGGTTACTAGCTTTGCATTTGGCCATCGAGTGTATAATTCTTTTAGGATATATTCAAGTAAAATCCCTCTTGAGCCTTTTTCAACATTTTGGATTTCATCAATAAAAATCACATCAATTTCTGTACTTGATGCAGAATTTGAACTTAGCTCAAGTAGTTTTAAACATCTCTCTGGTGTAACTACTATTATTTCTTTTTTTGAAATCTCGTTATCATCATTCCCAAATCCAGTTCTAACAACTATTCCTTCATCCTTAAGATTTCTTTTGAAACTTGCGCTAACTTGATATATTAGAGCTCTAGAAGGTACTATATATACTGCTCTAAATGATTTTGATATGTGGCTTTTATTAATTATATAATTTTGAATAATATAAGATTTTCCTGAAGAAGTTGGTGCAGATATTGAAATGTTATTTTTTTCATTATGCAGGGCCTCCCACAATCTTTTTTGGAATCTCGTAGTAACAAATCCATGGTCAGCGATATTTATTATTGAATTGTATCTTTGCAATCCCACCTCAAAATCTAAAAGTGTACTAAATGAATTCGAGAAGTTATCTTCATCAAATAATCCTGCCAAATGCTTGCCTAAAGGTATATTACCTGTTCTTGATTGTGTCAAATAGCAATTTCGTAGAAAGAGATCATCATTATTTTGCAGATAACAAAGTGTTGAGAAATTAAGAGCTTTTTGTTGATGTGATTCTTCAGAACTTAAAGAAAGTATTGAACACAACCAATTGGCTTTTCTAAGCTTTTCTTGGGGAATCTCAATTAGTGACTCCGGAATATTATTATCCAAAAAAAATTGATTTTGAATAAGAATATCAAGAGTTTCGTCCAAAGTAAGATGATTAAAAGCAGAATTAAAGGTATTACTGTTCATCCTTAATCCCTCCCACTTTTTTCTTTAGTCTTTGCAGTTGGGTTTTGAGGGATATAGGCAACTCCGTGAATAGCCTGGTACATAGTATGTCTAAGTTGCTTGACACTTGTTGTAGGTAAGAAGAAAAATTCAAGAAATACTGTCTTTACTTTTGAATGATTCAGAATTTTCGATTGGATATTCCGCATTAATTCTGGAATTCTTTTTCTCATTCTGTCACTTAAGCGAGACTCCCCATCTAAATTACCAGAGCAAGCAACTTCAATATCACCGATATAGCTATCTTCATAAATAATAAGTATGGGATGGACTAAGTTATTGTTTTTATACGTTTCTGTTTTTGGAGTAAAGCTATCGTATAAATAATCCAGTTGTTCTGGTGTTAAGTCCTGTCTAAGTATCTGGCTTGCAATAATCAATTCGTGTTGGAATTGAGAAGTGGTTTCTAAATTGGAATGAAATCTTTCAATTGAACCAAGTGCGTGTGTTATTGCAGTTGTAGCTTCAATTTCAATCTTTGATTCACCAATAAAAAGAGAATTAATACCGTTGTATTCCCCAAAAAATATCCCATCACCACCTTTTACTTGATCACGTGTGTTTGTTAATAGAGTCATTTTATGCGCAACCATGGGAGCTTGTAAAACCGATTCAGTCAACATATATAGCAATAACTCTCCATACTTTCCGTCATTTTCAGGATTCGTATCACCAAAATAACTCATTGCACGTCTATAGACATCTATTCCATCAGTCTCAAAGCGTCTGATCTCTTCAGGCGGAAATACAAATTGTTTAATATGATCAATAATACCATCAATAAAGCCCATAATTTGGTATTGAGTTCCGCTAAATTTCAAGCTATAACTTCTCACATTAATTTTTGCATCTGTGTGTAGCTCATGACTGTTAAGATATGATTTAATCCAATTATCAGAGATTCTGGTACACTCAGCCCAATTTAGGTTCATCAAATCACCTCTAGTTTTTGTTATAAATTCGACCAGTAATACATTGTGTTCCCAATAGGACTGAAATTTTTAATAGTCTGAAAACTTCTCCTATAGTCACAGAGACAAGTAAGATACCGAAAAAATATTTCCAGTGCAAACCTATATATTAAAGCAAATAGCAAGGCCACCTATAATAAATAGCCTCTCAATACATAAGCAACTTGTCTGCTTTTCTGCATAATATTTTCTTGCCAACTGTTTTTACCTCAATGGAATGCTTCAGCTTATATAAAAGGACTATATACCCAAGCCCAAGGAAATGCCTCAGCCCATTATTCTACTAAATCCTGTATAAATCTTCTTTATTTCTTACACTATAGCATATTCATGGGGATATATGGAACCAAAAAAAAGCCCTTGAATAATACCAAGGACCTAATTTGAAGCATATGGAATTCTTTTGAAATTTTAATTTAATCCCGACTAATGAGGCTTACTTAAAAAGTTCTATACCACCACCGTAGACGCCATTCGTAAATGGACGGGTCGTGAGGGATGTTCCTCCAGCTTTCTGTCTAGAAGAGTGTGGACGATCCAGGTAAGCTGGTTAGCATCGCGAAGTCTCTATACTTCGCAGCTCTCACGAGTATTCATGCCCGAAGAGGCTCCATATCAATCGCTCTTACAACCTAAATAAAAACATCTTTAACCACGCAGTATAGTGAAGAGCTGTAATTCTTTGAGTCAAGATAATTTCCTTCTCTCAATAAGCAAAAGAGCAATATACACGACTAATACGCCAGCGAAAAGATAATCATAGTACATTTTGTATGTATTTAAGTCAAATTTATAGTATCCAGAGATAAGGCTCCCCGTAGTATAGCCCATAAATAATAAAGAAAATGCATAATTTAAGGGTCTACTAATAATGTGCTTCCACCGTTCATCTTTTCCTTCTCTAAGCAAAAAAATAAAATTTATTAGTACCCCTACCAAAATAATAACACTTATTAAAATACTCATTGTATTATTCCTCCTCGTTTTCTTCATAGGCTGCAAAATGAAATACTTCAGTAATTTCTTTTTTAAATACATATGCTATAGCAAATGCAAGCTCAAGCGAAGGAACAAACTTATTGTTCTCAATTGCGGCAATCGTTTGTCTAGTTACACCTAGTTCTTTGGCTAGGTCTGTTTGGGTCCATCTCCGTTCAGCACGAAGTAAATAAACTTGGTTGCTGATATCGCCAAATGCAAACATGAATTCTCCCCCTTTCAATATTTATAGTATTATATGAATAACAAATTGTAAAGTATACATAACATTTAGAACAGTTAATAAAACAAATTGTAATTAAAATCATACAAAAAACCTCCTATCAAAGGAGGTTCGAAAATTTATCTTCATTATTAATCGGAAGAAGCATTCTCCCTATAGTTCAATTCCTCCAACTTCTTATATGTCTTATGTATTTAATCCCGCATTCAATCCTAATGCTATTTTTAGAATGTAGGAACATATTCAAATTACCCTCAATCCCTCGTGCATTACTGCCTTCTTATCTCGATATATTACTACCACGCACTCCACGTGTGTCGAGACGATGGAAAGGATATACTCCTTCTTACCACCTAAATTTTCTTAAAGGTAACCTGCTCTAGGACCACCTCACACTGAATATTAATGGCAGGTTTAGGCTCGCTTTTGAACTCGTCACCCGATACCAATATCTTAAGTAGTGGACTATTCTTCCGAGGGTTGGTTTCATTCAAAATTACCTCTAAGTCATAGCTTATTGAAAAATCAAAACACCGAAACTGCGGTGCAATTTTTGTATAATTTTAAAAAAAGGATGTCTCACTTCATATTCAATTTGTCATGTATAATCCCTTTTCCACATAAATATAGCCTAAAAAAATCCATTGCCCAACAATAAAATACAAAAAAATGCATTTTTCGCTATATACATTTTTGATATAAAGATGTATTATGATTTCAGTAATTTCCGGAAATTTACTTATTAATCCATCTCTATGGCAAAAATCTTTATTAAAAGGAAGTTGAGCTAAAAAATGAAAAAAATTTTATTTCTAGCTTTTTCGCTGGCATTACTAGTTTTTCCAACAGTTACTAATGCAGAATCTGATATTGAGCCCGAAGTGCTAGACTCTAAAATTTATATTGATCCCCATATCACCGGTGCTGATAGAGATATTATTTTAGATGTAATGAAAGACATACCTGTTGAAGAAAGAACCAATGTAGTATACATTCGAGATGATGGAGAGATTCTTGCAAACAAACCCGAATTATTGGATCAGTGGTCTAATGCAGAGCAAGTAGGAGAAAATTTATTTAAAACTAAAGAAGGACAAACTATCACTGCTCCAAAGCAAACATGCGATCTTACACAATCTTTTGCAATTCAAAGTGTTTCATGTGCTCCTTCTGATGGACCTTATAGAAAGGTTCAATCAAATACCGGATACTCATGGTTTTCTGGATATGTATATCTACCTTCTCAAAATAAGGGACAAATGCATGATGAAAACAAACCTGGAGGAAATGGTGATACAGCCCATATTTATACAGGTGGAATTACAGCAACTGAGGTTGATGCAGGTTTTTTCCATCAGCCTACAAACGATAACTGGTCAATGTTCATAAGACAGGGAGGCTATTCAAATGGTCCACTCTTTGCAGCAGGCCAAAATATATTTCTGAAATTTTATGTTCCATCGTCTGATAAGGTCGCTTTATATGCAGCAGGTACCATTGTAGGTAGTTCCCAAAAAGATTACACTGTGGTAAGAGATGCTAAGGGTTGGAATACTAGTGGCTATAATCAATCTATTAAACGATTGACAACTATAGCGTCTAAAAGTTCTCCACATTCTGGATCGTTTATTAACGGAGTCCACTGGTACAATTCTAATATTGGCACAAGCTCAACAAGTAATTCTCCGTGGACTGCGTCGTCACAAACTGCAGGTTACTGCGCTGTACCGAGTTCACAAGTTACAACAACATTCATTAATGCTGGTGAAGAAACTGTAAATATTAGAATTCCGTAAATGTTTGCAACAAAAAAAGACTTTGCTTCGTTATTTAAACGGAGGGTGAAAAATGAAACGAAAATATTTTTATAAAACTGCAGTATTATCCCTTGCAGTTATTGTGAGTGCTATATTTGGAACCTCTTCTTATAACGCTAATGCAGCACCGATTAATCACTCTATTCATGTCAATGGAACCTCTTTGCTCAAAGTGAATGATTATGACGTTTTGTACTGCACGCCGATTGGTCCCTACGTTAATGAAGAAAAACGTCTCATGGTTCCGCTTCGTTCCGTTGCCGAGCTTCTTGGCGCAAAAGTTGATTATAACGGTAAACTTCAGGAAGCAAATATCAGGTGGAGGTCAAGTGAAATTGTGTTTCAAAAGGGAGCGAAAACATATAAACTGAACGGTACTCCAGCACAGATGGACACTCAGCCCGAAGTGATTCAGGATGCCTTTGTCATTCCGCTTGGTGTATTGCTGAGAAGTATGAATATCCCGTTTGAGTACATGAACAACAAAGTGATTTTAAAAGATCCGGCTTTTGACCAAAGCAAGATTTTTCAAAAAGTGATAGAACTGGATCAAGGAAGATTCATTGTTGACAATCCTTCTGCACTGGATATTCAAAATTTCAAACTTGTGGAAGAGAAAAACTCAAGCGAAACCAGAGGGAATATCACGGTGAGTGGGTTAAATCGGACAGGCTCTACGATTAGAGAAGGAAAAGAAGATTTGCACATCATTGGCTTCTTTAATCAAACGGTGGATATGGATGCAGATTTCGCGTCTGTAGATATCCCGGATCGAAAACGTTCAAAAGTTAATCAGGAAGGCAGCGTGTCTCAAAGTCTGTCGTATCTTAAAATAAATGACCCTTTGCAGTATATACTAGCTGCCGGAAGAACAATAAAAACGAAGAATGAACGAAAATAGTAATATTGGGGAAGTTTAAATTCAATACAAAGGCTTGGTAACCGGTCTGAATAGACTCTGTCAAATAGATATACAATAATAAATCAATTAAAAGGTCTTAGTCTAATTCTATTGGACTGAGGCCTTTTAGTTTTGTCTGCAACCTCGTTATTGTAAAATAAGTATATTATGGATAATACCATTTAAATCATTCTCAGCTCTTTAACTGATAATTTTATATCTTGCACCATGGCTTTTCTTATGCCTATACAAGAAAAACAATAAAACTTATTCTCATTTTTAACACTCAAAAACAATGACTTGCCATCCCTCCCATCAGAGTTAACATACACACACTTCAACCACGGGAGGGATAATAACACTATGTCAAATTGGCCAGATTGGTTTCTCGAAGCATTACGCCAACGATTTTATCAATTAGAACTTGCCAGTGAACAACAGGCTTCTTTTTCATCAGAAGATGAGCCTCTGTTCACTCAAGTTGAGCAATTCAAAATGAATCAAAACGGGGATATTCAGCAACTACTATCCGAATGGGAAGAAGCCATAGACTATCAGCTAAGTCAGGACAAACAGTCCATTTATATGGAAGGAGTTAAAGACGGGATTCGATTGATCCTTCCCGTCATACAATCCACAGCTATTCGTTAGCCCATTGATCTCATTAGCCTATGATTTCGTTAGTCCAGTATTTCGTCTATGCTCATTCCACTTTTCAAGGTAAAAACAAAATGCGCTGGTGAGAGAATGGTTATCTTCTCCACCAACGCATTAAATAGGTTATCATCAAATTGTTCCAGTATATCTTTCCGCAAGCTTAGAATTTGAATAATCTCATCTACACGCTCCTTGATTTTTGCTTGCTGCTCATGCTCCTGCTCCAGTGTCAGCTTCTGTTGTCGTAGCTCGTTGAGTTCATTGGAAAGTCTGTTCGTTTCTTCATCATATACAATCTCATCAATCTGATTCCGTAGCTTAAGATTCACTAATTCCTTCAGGTCGGATTTCAATTGTTGCATCTGCCCTTCGATGTTCAATAGTGTTTCTTGCCCTACTTTTCTGGAAAGTACCGATTCAATATTGGCTTTCAGCGTTTTAATGAATCCTTTCTTATTCTTATACATCCGGTTGAACAATCGTACAAACGCGGAATGTAAAACTTGTTCATCGACTGATTTGGCAGCACAGGCTACTTTACCTTCATTGACATACGTTTTGCATTGCCATACCACTTTTTTGGATGGATTATTGCTGTTCCAGGTTCGGCGTTTAAAAATGGCTCCGCAGCATCCACAATATACTTTACTGCTCAGTGCGTATTTACTGGAGTATCTTTTACTCTCCCCCATGACATTACCTTTTAGCTTGGCACGGCGTGCCTTCTCTTTTTGTACCGCCTCAAATATTTCCTTCGAGACAATCGGTTCATGGTTGTCCTCAATTAAATATTGCTGCTCCTGTCCTTTATTCCTTATTCGTTTGTGGGTTAAAAAATCTACCGTTACCGTCTTTTGCTGAAGCAAAGCTCCGTAATATTTCTCATTGGTCAGAATTAAGGTAATGGAGGAATCCCACCACGTATCGCCACCCGTGACTGTTTTAATCTTATCTCGCATCAATCCTCTAGCTATCGCCTGATAGCTTTTGCCATCCAAATATTCCTCATATATTCTGCGTACAATCTCTGCTTCTGGCTCGTTAATCACCAGTTCCCCCTGCTCGTCCTTATCATAGCCGAGGAAGCGATTCGTGTTGCAGAAGACTTTGCCGTTTTGAAAGCCACGTAATATGCCCCATCGACTGTTTTCCGAAATGTTTCGACTCTCATCTTGGGCAAGGGAACTCAGGATGGTTAGCAATACCTCACCTGTGGTATCCAGTGTATTAATATTTTCTCGTTCAAAGAATACAGCCACTCCGAGACTTTTGAGTTCCCGTACATATTTCAATAAATCCAGTGTATTCCTAGCGAATCTTGAAATCGACTTGACCAGGATCAGATCCAGTTTACCGTTTCGGGCATCCTGTATCATCCGATTAAAGTGCGTTCTATTTTTAGTGCTGGTTCCGGTGATCCCTTCATCGGCGTAAATATCAGCCATTTCCCATTCCAAGTTGTTTTGAATGTACTTTGTATAATGATTGACCTGATTGCTATAGCTCTCCTTTTGCTCCTCGGAATCGGTACTGACCCGGCAATAGGCAGCGACTTTCTTCTTTTGAATAGATTGAATTCCCTCTACGATGTCCAACGTTTTCACGGGAACGATCACGACTTTTTTTGCAATTGCGGCTTGTGCCATAGATATTTCTCCCTTCAATATCTTCTTTATACGGTCACATGGTATAATGCTTGCGCTACATCATCAAGTCCATTTCTGCCCATGTTATAGCTACTTGAAAGATTTTTTATTCAGCTCATCAATCGCGATAAACTCTTCTTCTGTTATCAACTGTTGTGATCTTAATTGCTTCAATAGACTCAGACTGAGCAAGTAATCAATGGATTTCCGTTGCATATGTATGTGGCTCCTTTGAAATGAAAATGGCTGCCCTCTAAGGCAAGCCGATAGATATAATGCTTAGAATAAATTCTTAAGGCTAATGGTCTTTTCTATAGTCATGCTAGGATCGCTTACTAAGGTGGCTGTCAACACAAGGGCTTTGTTGGTAGACCCACTACTGCTTCCTGCTTTCACAGTCACACTATTTCCTGTGCTGGCTATTATGCTCCCCATGATAGGAGTTGAATCATCTTGATTCCGTAGGCTCCACTCTACCGACTGGTCAAACACTTCTGTTCCATGATCATAGATATGGCTGACGTATGAGGAGCGTTGGCCTGTTTTGAGCATGGGGTTTCCAGTAATGGCTATCGAATAGATATGCGTTCCCGTTTCAACGACTCTCAATTCAATGGTACTCCGTACTGTGGGGTGATACGTTAGTTTTGCGGTAATACTTGCTTGTCCCAAAGCGATGCCCATAACCTGACCTTGCTGGTCTACACTAACCATACTTGGATCACTGGATACATAGGTGATCGCCGGATTGGTTACCTCATTCCCATTATCCGTAGCGGTCACATTCAACGGTATTCTTTCGTTGAGCAGCACATGAGCTATCGTTCCCTGATGAATATGTAATGCATATGTATGAGTAATCTCGTACTTCCATCTGTCAGCGATGTTATGTTCCACGTCATCATAAGCTGTATTTATGCTATCCAATGTGCAGCTTAACTGGATGATGCCATTCATGATGCGATCCATTCCAACTATTTTAAACGGCTGATGGGTCATATAAAATCGTTGGCTTAATGTAATGCCCTTTGTATCTGTATTGTCCTGTAGACTAACCAGAATGTTGCCCTCCGGCATGGAGATAACTTTACCTGTTTCCGCTGAAAACGTTCTGGCTTCCACCACAGCATCAAACCATTTCACCTGTCCACTCCAGTTTAAAGCCAACCGTTGATTACATTTTCGCATCCTGCTTCGACAAGACTTTTCATTTTGATCCACCTGACTGGTAATTAAATAACGTTCATAGCGATAGTCTACAATATCTCCTGTATGTAAAGGTGTTGCTGCTCGAATAATTTTTTCATCGGTCATTTGAATGGTATCTGTCGCATCCCGGATCAAAGCAAGCTGCTTTACACTATTGATATACACAAGCTCACCTTTTTCTCGCAGAAAGAAATCCAGCATGGGTTCTAGGCTCCTTGTCATTCCTTCACCTCCATTGCAAAATCCGGCTTGCAGCGATACAGATACAACTCAACGTAATCACTCCATTCCTTCATGTCCAAAATAATAAAAATATCCTTGCTAATTCGGACATAGCCGTTTAATTGCAATAAGGATTCCAGCGGACAGAAAGCTCGATATGTCGTCTCTAGTATGTAACCATCTTCAAATGAAAAGCTTTTACGATAAGGTTGTACATCTGCCATCATTGGGCAAATAGGTTTCAAATCAGCATGATTCAAAATTTCCAACTTCGTATCGTAAAACATTAATCTGTTCCGACCTTGATTTTAGGTAGAGGAAGAGCAAGTCGAATACTTGTCGGAATACCTGTTTCATAAGTGGCTGAGCGTTCACCTTCCTGCTTATGTGTTAAGCCAACCGAATCCCGATTTTTAAATAGATACACAGCATAATCGACCATAACATCTCCATATTCCACAGACAGTGTTGCCACATTACAATAACCAAGAATATTACTTCTCGCTTTATTCAAATAGTGGATCAGGATATCGTCTTTAGAGGTATCTGTCGGCTCCATACTCAATAATCGTTTCATTAAATTCAATGAATCACTCATGTGCTGGCTCCTGTTCCTCCTTTACCTGTGCCTTCTCGGTACGCTTCATATTCTTGACCGTTTGAACTTTCGTTACAGGTTCATCTTCCCCAGTCTCATCTGGTTTAGGTTCATCCACTTGCTCATAATTTTTATTAGCCTGCAACCGCAGCATTAACTCCTGATCTGTGACTTCCCATATGCAGCCTGTTTCTTGATTCAAAAACCACATCTTATCACCCTCCAAAAATGAAAATAAGGGCATCCAAAACGGACACCCCGAACGTGTTCCTTCTATTATAATGTGTTTTCATATCATCTACTTTCAATTAAGACTTATTGGCAGTGAGTACAGCGAGAGCTTCTGGCTTGATACATTTAGCTCCAAATACCTGCAACCCTTTCACTGCATCTGAAAATTGTTTCTCTGGTCTGAAGGCTTCCACCGAATCCACTTGCCCGGCAAACGAAATGGCACTTTTATGACCCGCAATAATTTTATACTTGGCTCCTGCGGCATTTGGCACATTGTTAGATTTATAAACGGTCATGCCATCAATATCTCCGACATAACCTGTGCGGATAATATTCGGGTCTTTGGTAAAGCGTGTATCCTTCAGTAGCAAGCCATAGTACCATGCAGGAACCACCACAAACCGTTCGCTTTCCGGTACATTGTTTTCGTCCAGCAGCACGCCAAGATCAATCAGCATATCATAGGCTGTATCTTTCGTTGGAATTACAGGCGTTGTATCATTGCCCATCGTATTCTCAGCTTTGACCTCTGTGTAAAATCCAGCAAGATACTGATCCACTACATTGGCCAGTCCATACGAGGCTTCCACGATTCCACCATCTAGTAGATTTACATTCGCTTGAGCAGCATCGACATCATCCACCTGAAAATTGAAATACTTCGCCTGATCAATCACCAACATCTTTTGCGTAGCATCCAACTCCTGTGGATTCCCGATTCCAGCTACTTTGTCATAGTTGCCAATCGTCACCGCCCCAATCGAATTGATTTTCACAGTGGAGCCTTGGCCTTGAATCTCACCTTCATAATCTGTGTTGACCACGTTCCCATACACCAGATTCTTCTTCAAACTCTCATTTAAACGTGCGCTCCAAATCGTAGGAATAAAATTCTGTACTGTCATATCTTTTCACCTTGTCCTTTTCGTTTATTATTATTTGTTTTGTAATACTTGTTTGACTTGATCCCAATGCTGATTAATCTCATTTGGCGACATGCCTTTGATTGAATCCAATGTAAATGTGCTACCTGTTGAACCAACCGAAGGTGTATAGCCATCCCCTTTGAGCCGTTGCTCAACTTGCTGTTGTATAGCCTGTTGTAGCGATTGTTCCAACATAGCCAAATTCGCTGACGTTGCGTCTTCATCTGCTCCAATAAAAAAATCCACTAACGGGAGTGGAAGTTTCTTTTCACTGGCTATTTTGATCGCTTGGCTGGTTAACCGTTCACGCTGCTTCTCCAGCTTCATGTGCTCTACTTCAGCACGTAGCTTCTCCACTTCAATTTCTTTTTCATCCTTAGCCGGGAATCGCTTCTTGATCTCAGCATCCACTGCACTTTCCAAATGATTGGTTTTCCATGTTTCCAGCGATTTAGCTGATCGTTTGTCCACGGTGCTATCGAACCAACTTTTTGCTTGCTGATTAGATTGGATGTATTGCTCTATCCCTTCTACGCTATACGGATTCAAACCCTGAAGATACGTTTGCCATTCCTCATTCGTTTGGTTTTCTTCAATCAACTGCTTCACTTGTTCTAAATTCATTTTCGATAATCTCCTTTATTGCCCATTCGACTACGCAGAACCGAACACGCTTATATATGTATGGAGCCTTTTAATGTCATGCTCAGGACAGTGTTGTTACGCTTTAGAAATCACAAAAACGAGGAAAAGGTACAAACATACCAACTCCCCACTTTTGCCTATTTTACATCCTTTGTTTATACGGCTTTTTAATAGCCTAAAGCGTAACACTGAGCCTTTTGGAATTCGAGCTTCAGAACACGATATGTATGTTGAATTTGTTTACGTCATATCTGCTACAATGATGTTACGCATTAGAAATCGCAAAAATGAGAAATAGGTACAAACATACTCCCTCACCATTTACGGTTGTTTTTCACCCTTAGTTTATATAGCTTTTTGATAGCCTAAAGCGTAACATCGAGCCTGCTTTTTCTCATCTGGCGCATCCGTAACTTCGACTTTTCGTTGGCTTGCTTATCTCTACATTTCTCACAATATTTCTGCTGATTCGAATTTGCTGAAAATGTAGCCCTACATTTCTGACAGTTCACTTTTGGCTTCGCTGTTTTAAATTCAGATTCTACATTCCGCTCAGACTCATATTCTCGTTCCAGCTTCTCGTCTATGGGTAAAACTCCTTTTTCAAAATATATACAACGGGGCAGAGCATCATTTTGACTAAAGAATGCACATGGACCATCCTGTAAAAAACAGTAGTTTGGGATACCGTGCTTCGCTCCGAGATAACATGCACAATTATTCTTAACCAACCGCTTGATACTATTTTTATTCTGCATTCGATTTCTCCTTACTCACATCTGCTAATCGTTGCTGCTCCGCATGAAATTTATTGAATTCAAGCTTTGGATTCTCGACAAACGGAAGCAATGTAAGCAACGTTTCCTGAGATACGACTTGCTGCAATTTAACGATCACATCAGCCATCCCCACCAAGTCTGTCGGCAAGTTACGAGTAAACTTCACCGCAATATCACGGTAATCATATTGAACTCCTTCTTTAATGTGTAGGTAGGTGAAGAAATTCCGTAAACGCTGCTTGATCGCCTTTTCCATTAACGCTTCACGCATTGCCACTCGATTCTCCAAATTCAATAGCTTATTTCTCAGCGCTAAGGAAGATGTATTGCTGGCCCAATTCTCATTGAAGTTAACCTGATCCATCATATCGAAGATTTTGCGTTCAATATTGTCCAACTCATTTTTCACAAAAGAATCGTTAATCTGCTTTGTGAGCCAGCTTACTTTCCCTCCAGCCGGAACCTGAATAATGCCCATCTTCTTCATATTCAATAAGTCTTCAGCTTCCAGCTTGGCATTCTCAATCACTAGGTAGGCATTACGATGATCTGCAATTTCATTGACCAAATCGGAATTCAATGCGTTATAGGCATCAAATAAAGAAATCACATCATGGAAGCCACTTTTTCTCTCCGTATTGGCTGGACAAGAGATAAGCGGGACTCTTCCAAAGATGTGATTATGTTTGCCGATATATTTTAATTCAGGTGCTTGGTTTGGCCTACTCCGATTGTGTTTGTCACCGTTGCCGATTGTATAGTGTAGAATTTCATGATCAGTATACACGTCAAGGTACACTTGCTTATCGAATCGACGGGTAAATTTATGTAAGCCAAGTAATACATTTCGTTCTGCTGTTCCATCTTCCAACACATAGACATTCAATGGAGATAATACGGTGGCTGAAAACTGGCCATCCGAGTCGATATAGTTCAATTCGAAGCTCTCACCGAATATTTCGGATTGTTTTCGAAGCTGTAAATTATGCTCTTTGTCCCAATGACTCATATGTACATCTATATTATGTATAGCTTCGTCCTGATCCGACTTGGACACATAGTTTACTGGCTTACCGAGCAAATAGCCCACTTCGTTATCTACAAACTTACGTGGAAAATTGAAAATGAGCTTTTGGTTGCTGCGACTTTCTTGCATCGCATAGTTCTTGAGAATGGCATGCTGACCATTGTAGTAATCTGAGTATTTCTGTTTGGCTAATACAGCCGATTGGAGTTCGTTTAGACATTCTAATATGATTTGTTCGGTTATTTGCAAATATATACTCCCTTTCAAAATGGGCTATGTAATTGTTGCTTAAATAAATAAAAGAACCAACTTTTAATAAGGTAGTTCCTTGTTGAATTAGCGTATCCCCGTTAGTTGGACAAGATTATTAGAACTGAACGCTAAATCCGTTGAATTTATGAATCCCAGTTCCAAATTTGACGAGATCATTTTCCCTCAGAAATTTAACCGCAATTTTTACTTCATCTAAAATTATTGGATTAAGCCCTAATGTATTATGAGAACCGTATACCATTTTGACGTTGGGTATTCTTGCAATCCTTTCTAATGAATTTACTAAATCAACAGGGTTCGTTGAAGGATAAAAAGCATATATTGGCGTTTCATCATAAAGCAGGTCGCCAGTAAATAAATACCCTTTTGTTTCATCGAAAACTGAAATATGGCCAGGGGAATGTCCTGGAGTGTGATATATAATTAATCTTCTGTTCCCTAGATCGAATATATCACCATCCTTCAACAAACCTGTCGGCTTTCCTTTAAAGGGTTGGTATGTATCCGGATTAAATGTTTCTGGTGTAGGCAAAGTTATATCTCTTCTAATATCCTTCCTGATTTGCTCTATTGTTAAGCCTTGAATCCCGTTAATTAGCCAGTCTTCATCTCCTTTATGGACAAAGATCCGTTTAAATTCGCCATGGTTTCCGATGTGGTCAGTGTGGACATGTGTCGTAATAACTTTTAGAGGTAAGGATGTCAACTGGTCTGTTATTCTTTTGATATTATCAATCCCAAGACCTGTATCAATTAATACCCCTTCTTGATTCCCCAATACTAAAAATGAATGTACTTTCTCCCAATGTCCGTATTCACTAATTGCGTATGTATTATCATCAATCCGTTGCACTGTAAACCAATGATCTTTAATCATACAAGCCTCCAAATTAGATTTTTCACGTCTTCTAAATTATACATTTATTTATCGCATTGAACTATTCTGCCCATTGGCTTAACGAGATTGGGTAAAATAAAATTTGAGTTTTAGCATAAGCCTCAAAATAATAAGCCTCGATCATAAAACTTTAAACTCTTGACCGACTGAATCAATTGAACAGCCCCATATAAACTATCCGGCGCATCATCATATTGGCAGTTTCGGTTATAATCCTTTATCTGGTTATTATATCGAATATTCGCTGCATTGAACAGAATATGACCTTTCTTGATTTCTGGCTCCAGACTAATAATTCGTTCATGCTTTTGACCCTTGGAATGGACACTTTCTACGGGGGTATGTATCTTCGCCTTCCATAACTCTTCTTCAAATTTTTGCTTCATGTAGCTTTGCGCTTGATTGACTTCAAAGCCCAACTTATCTACAGGGTAAAGCTTCAATTTCTCAATAGCGACTTGAAACAAATCATCCGGTAGCAGTTTATAAATATTTCCATCCACCACATACATTTGCTTCGTCTTCCGATGCTGACCAATAATTGAAATAGCCGAATAGTCGTTTTTCTTCCCGGCTTTGATGGCTGGATCAATGTACATGGCAAGTTCCATCTCTTCAAATTCAGGCAACCTGTCCCAGTACATGAGATTCTGAAATATGTATTCGTCTGTTGAACGTGGATCGTTTTGTAATTCTTTATAGAAGCTTTTTTCTCCCATCGCTTGCTTCTTGCACATCAAATAATAATAGTCCAAATACTCGTTCCATAGGATTTTCGTACCCTCCAGCATTTCCTCCTCATTAGCCATAAAGAAAGACAAAGCCGTATTGATCCTGTTTTCATCCTGCAAGTTATTATATTGTCGCTCCCACTCTGACCATAGACCATCACGCTCTGAAAATTGAAGCACTGCTGCTTTACGGACGCTTCTTACACCTGGTATCTTCCCTTTGAGCAAATCAGCCATGATGTCCTCTTCATTCAAG
The DNA here is from genome assembly GCF_038005565.1 of Paenibacillus sp. FSL R10-2748. Lineage (NCBI taxonomy): Bacteria > Bacillati > Bacillota > Bacilli > Caryophanales > Paenibacillaceae > Paenibacillus > Paenibacillus sp. FSL R10-2748. Next base: position 241,326 of record NZ_JBBOTK010000004.1, on the reverse strand, counting down.
ATCGTTCCACAAATCAGAATATTGGTATCCCTTGTTCCAATAGGAAGAATCACATCCGTAAATGTATTTTTAATCTGTTCTCGTTTGGCTTCGGATCGAGCCGTATCCTCCTTGAGCAAATCATCCATCAATACCAGCGTAGGACGATGATGCTTGTAATGAATACCTCGAAGTGAACCGTCAATTCCACGAATCATAATGCATGAATCTAATCCACCTTTACTTTTCAACCATATCTCATTGTTGTTCCAGCGACTACCTTTACGAATACCGAAATCCTCAATCAGCATCGTATTCGTTTCTAGCTCATCTTTAATCATATCTAAGAAGGGTAATGCAATTTGCTCTGTGGCTGATATGATTAATGTAAACTGTGATTTATCATATAAAGTCGCATACAGCGGAAATAAAAAAGAACTGATCGTAGACTTTCCATGTTCCCTAGGGAGGCCGAAAGCCGTAATCAGTCCTCTATTTGCAAGCATATGTTTTAATTCTGAAAATAACTCTTTGTGAAACTGTCCAAATGCTCGATCAAAATATTTAGGGAAATAGGCTAAGGCGAAAAATTCAATGTCCATCTCACCAATAAGCTTGCGTAGTTCAGAAAAAGAGAACGTTTCGATCAGTTGTTTCATTTTCGGTGGTTTAAAATGCTTCTCCATATACTGCTTCAACAGCTCAGCTTGTCGCTGTTCCTCTTGCTTTATTGTTTCAATGGGTATAGCTCCTTTTCATATTGACTATAAAATCATCACAAAAATTTCTGCACCCTTTGCTGGCGACTCCGTTTATCTACATAGAAGCCCCCCTCCCTCCACAACAAAAAGAGTGGCTTCTCACCACTCGATATTTGCCAAGGCTTCAGCCATATCCTGCTGTGTTGTTAGGGTATAAATATTGGTTGTTGCTACGTGATCATGTCCAAGGATTTGCTGGATGGTCGTTAATGGAGTCGTTTTTACCAGCTTATAGCCAAGTGTATGCCTGAGCATATGGGGTGTGGCCTTCACATTGATCCGATCTCCATATTTGTTCAGGATCAGGTTGATCGCATTTCGTTCCAATGCTCCACGCTGCCCAATACATAGATATTCTGATTCACTGTGTGGTCTGACTTCAAGATATCGGGTAATGGCTTTTCGCACATCCTTATTCAATGGTATGGTACGAAAGGAATTCCCTTTACCAAATACCTTCAATAAACCTTTGCGTTCACTCAATTCAATATCCTTCAATTTGATACCAACCAATTCGCTTACCCGTATCCCCGTTCCAAGCAACAATTCAATCATACAGATATGCATCCGATTGCCCATACGGTGAATTTCATTTCTCAGCTTCCACAAATCCTTTTCCGCTAACCCTTTGTATTGCCGAACGACCTTATTCCTAACTGCTTCGATATGTATTTCTTCCTTAATATATCCTTGTTGGTGCATCCACCGGGAAAATACGTTGATACTGGCGATCTTACGGTTAATGGTGAGTACAGCTTGATTGTGCTTTGCAGATATTTCTTGTATTCTACCCCATCCAGTTCAATCCACTTGTCCAGTCCATATTCCGTTTTCCTTTGATACCAGGTTATAAACTGCAATACGTCCCTAATATAGCAGGAAACCGTATTTTCACTCCGATCCTTGCTCCGTAAATGTGCTTCAAACCCTTGAGTATACTCCATATTCGCCCCCACCTTTCGCTTGTGTGTCACATCATACCGTTAATGTAGGGGAAAGTCCACCGATTGCATAACCTATCTTATGCACTGATTCTGGCTACTTTTGAGGCTAATTCAGGGCTGAAACTGGCGTTTATCTATACAAATATTGACGACATAACGTTATGGCTGTGAATCATCTGGCTCCATATATCCTTCCTCAATCTCGACCGATTCCTCAATAGCTTCATAGTCGGCATCCACCACATCCGCTTCGATCATATCCAGAAATAGCTACTTGCGTTCCTGTTCCAGTGCTTTCGTATTCACCACCAGCTCACGGCGATCATTCCACTCGTTGGGTGCGCGGTTTTTCAAATAGAAGATCATCGCTGTCGGATTGGGAGGCTGATATCGTTTCACTTTCTCAATGCGCGTCTTCTTTTTTCCATTTTTGTCCTCTTCGATAATCGTTTTAATTTCTTCATATTCATACCCTGTAGCTGCTTTTAAAAGTGAATTTTCCACGTGTGAAATAGGGACAGATCTGCTCCATTTGACTAGTTCAGCCAGCATCGGATGTTTATCTATGTACTCGTACCAAGTCGTTTTACCTATGTCGAGTTTCCTGATAATGTCTTCCGCGTTCATGCCTTCTTCGAACCACTGTTGAATCTCCGCTAATCGAGGATATACATGGGTTTCCCATTTGGTTGGACGTTCCAATGCTTCAGCAAATTTCGGATGTTTCCTGCGATAATCGCCTAATGTCCAAATATGAATATTCAATCGCTTAGCTATCTCTTCATCTGTGGCTCCTTCACGTACCCAAATGGGAATATCCCTAAGTCTTGGCACAACAAATTGATCATACTTGGTTAATATTTTAGGTTTGTTCCTTTTGGGATTGTTATTGTTATTACTCATTCTGCTCACCTCCAAAAAAAAGAAGTCCGTGCAAAATTACACAGACCTACTTACAAAATTACCGGAAGAGACCAAGATAATTTCTCTTCACTAAATATTCAAAAGACGTTGTAAAATTCATTAATGTCTTTATTCTTAAACTCTTGGTCTAATCCTGATTTTCTTCGTTAATTTGAAATCCTGAAGAGGACTATCTATACTAATATATAAAGGATGACGAGGGTCACCATCAGCTAAAATTGCTAAACATTTTAACTTGTAATTTCCAAGTAATGAGATTAACTCATTATCTTGATTTCTCTTATGAGTTTTTCCGTTAGACCCCCAAGCCGCTATAATCAAATCTGCTCGTTTCAATGCTTCACCAATGTAGTTCAAATTTTCTGCTCCTATTGCAATTTCCTTCTCTAATTTTTTCAAAACTGAAGGATTCGTTGCTCTATAAGCAAAAAGATTCACTACTTCAAAAGAGCCATATCCCCATTTTTTTGTAAATCTAATACATGCCTCAATAGTTGGATCATCATCTTGGTGATCAGCTGTACTTGGATTAAGCATAATCCACAAGGCACTTGCTTTATCCTCATCCCATTCCCTTCGTAGTAAATATCTATACTGTTCTGTAGAGTCAAGTTCAGCAGTCTTTTTCATATTATCTCCTCCCCGCTATTTATACCTCAATTATAAGCAGGAGGGAGCAAGATTACGATTCTCGAAAAAACTGATTGATGGAGATTAGGAACAACATTTCCTATTAAGACTATAGGGAGATATCATGAAATCTTAATTTTCAAGGCTGAATGATTTCATGATAGTCATATCGCTTGCCCTCCCGAATTAAATACACGCCATTATCGCTACCAACGTGGGCAATATATCGCTTCACAATCACATCTACATATTTGGGATCAAGCTCACTCGTATAGCAAATCCGATCCGTTTCCTCACAAGCAATCAACGTTGAACCTGAACCACCAAATGGGTCAAATACGATATCACCAAGCTTGCTCGAATTTTTAATTGGGTAGCTAATCAATTGAATCGGCTTCATCGTGGGATGATATTCATTCCGGAAGGGGCGATCAAATTGCCATAATGTCGTTTGCTTACGATCACTGTTCCAGTAGTGTCCACTTGTCGGCTTCCAACCGTATAATACAGGTTCATGCTTCCAGTGATAATCTTGTCTACCCATTACCATTGCTTGTTTAGCCCAGATACAGCATTGTGCTAGTTTAAATCCAGCTTCGATAAATGCCTTCCTAAAATTCAAACCTTCACTATCTGCGTGGAATACATAAATGCTTGCTCCATCATCTGCTACTTCAAACATTCGAGTATAGGCATCCAATAGAAAATCATAAAACTGGTCGTTATCCATCTTATCGTTTTCAATTTTCAATGCATCCTTCGTCTTACCCGTATAATCGACGTTATAAGGTGGATCAGTTACAATGAGCTGAGCCTTCTTACCATCCATCAATGTTGTAATATCCTGCTGATTAGTCGAGTCTCCACACATGAGCCTATGCTTTCCAAGTAGCCAAATGTCACCTTTACGAGTGATCGGATGTTCAGGGAAAGCTTCTTTGACATCGAAATCACCTTCCTCATCCACAGATTCTTCATGTAATGTATCCAACAACTTCTCCGCTTCAGACCAATCAAATCCTGTTAACTCAATATTATATTCTGCTTCTTTTAACTCATCTAATAATGTAGCCAGTGCTTCAAAGTCCCACTCCCCTGTAATTTTATTGAGCGCTATGTTCAGAGCTTTCTCTTTCGACTTATTTACATCCACTATGACACAATCGACTTCATCGTATCCGAGTGCCTTCAACACTTTGGCACGTTGGTGGCCTCCCACGATGGTATAATCACTATTACAAATAATCGGTTCACAATAACCGAATTCGATAACACTATTCCTAATCTTTTCAAACTCAGGATCACCCGCTTTTAAATCCTTCCTTGGATTATATTCGGCATGTACCAGTTGATCGATCTTCAATTTCATCCATTTCATTTATAGAATTTGCTCCTTTATTTCTACAGCTTTCTCATTATTTCTGGCGTTTTTTATGTAAGGTACGAGCATTTCTACGCTTACGAATTTGATTTCCAATCCACTTGATCCCCCTTTCTACCTTCATTTTTAAAAAGGCTGCAATCCACATCCAGGTGAAAAACACACCAACTACAGTAATAAATCGTAATATTTCTATGATTATTGCTTGTAACATTAATAGCAATCTTGTTGCTCCTCTCCAAAATGAAAAGGAACCCTAGCTCATAGCCAGAGTTCCCGTGTATAATATATACTTTTAAATTTTCAACATTGTGTCACGTGACACATCTCAAACTTTGTAAGCTTAAGCAACCAATTTGTGTGGTTTAAAATTTTGCGAATAATAGCCCAATTCAGCAAGATAAATTTGAATATGTAAATTGAAAATCTTGAAGCGGTAATCCTAGACAATATTATGATTCTGACTACATGTATGAATTCTGCTGAATCTATGCAAGATCTATTTGTGGGATAGGGGGAACTCTGGGCAATAAAACCACTTCGCTGCGCTTCGTAAACGGTAGTATCGCTTGCCGCCGTTTCCCCTCCCACACCCAACCCCTTTGCGGCTTATTAAGTTTACATTCGCAACTTCAATCATCCTTTACTATAAAATTCATGGCTGGACTTATATATTCAATCCCATCATAGCCTCTCTACGGGCTGACAAGCCCATCATATATAAACATGTTTCCTATTCTCCATCAGCTTGTTTCCAATTTTATAACGCCAGATTCCTATCTTCACTTCAATTTCTCCAGTATAATAGCTGATTTTTAAAAGCTGTTTCCATGTTTCCAGTTTTGAACACTCCTGATCACATATACACTCCTCACCAGCGCATAGTATTCGATCAAATATTTTTATATGTATTTCTCTCAAGAGTTAAAAAAACAGGAAACATGGAAACAAACTCATAATTCTCTATGTAAACAAACTATTTTTCTGTTTCCAATTGTATTTAAAACAGAAAACGAACAGGAAACGGATGCTCCAAACAGGAAACATTATATTTTGATGCCAAACCAGCACGGAACTGAATTGCCACTTGTTGTTCTGGCTTTCCTCTGATACACCTTTTCCTTAAGTTTTTCTTTGATATGCTTATTAAATTTAGTCGTCGTTTCAGGTTTAAATCCACCTTGTTTACACCATGCAGCATACTTCGCATATAACCTTTTACATTCGATTCGGCTTTCATGTTGTTTTGAAGCTTCACTTTCGATTTGACATTCTTCATCTATGAACAGCATAATGACATCCAATTCCATTTGATACGTTTTAACTTGATCCTTAATCGTTTGTGAATACGAAAATCCACCTTGTTGTTCGAGTCGTCTTAATCCCTCAAGCGCATAATTCAATAATGTCGATAAAGCAGATGGAGTAGTCAGTTTATGAATTAATTTAGTGTCCTTTTGTTGATCTGTAAATTTACGATTAAAAGGAAACACCATCAGCCTTCTAAAAAATCCGTCACTGTTATCACTACTTTTCGGCAACTCATTGGCGCTGAACAACAATTTACAAAACGGTTCAAAGTTAAAGGGATCTTTCCCCTTTTTCTCTGCGTTTAATCCTTCACCACTGGCAAGTACCTTGAGGTTCCCTGTAGAGTTCAATGCATCCGCAGGAATATCTGTAAAGCAATTTAGCACTTTTCCATACAACTCGGCAATCTTAAACCGTGATCTGTCTCCTTCTAAATCTTGAATTTTAACTTTGGATATATTCGCTTTGCCTATCATCGCTTCAATCGTTTTAATCAATACCGATTTCCCGTTGCTTCCCGTACCTGTGAATAAAAATATTTTTTCATACTCCAAGGTAGGAATCAGAAAATAGCCGATCATTTCAAACAATGTTGCATGCGTATCCTGTTCAAGCACAGATTCGATAAACTGAAGCATGACAGGGTCATTGGCCGTAGGATCATATAGGACAGGAAATTGAATAGTGCTCCGTCTATCAGGCGTATGCTCCCTTAACTCTCCCGTTTTCCAATTCAACAAACCGTTTTTCACATTAATATAGTCGTCCAACAGATTCATTTGGGTTCCTGCAATATAACTTTGGGCCTCTATGTAATAACGTGCTTCCTTAATCCGACTATGGCGAAATTCATTATCTAGCAGGGTAACGGATAATTGCTCCAGGTGACGCTCACCATCATTGACATATACGCCCTGATCATATCGATACAAAAACGTACCATCAGAAAAACATTTCATATGCTGATCTAAAATATCTTTGGCATACCAAACAGGTTGAAATTTCTTATGCGTTCCGTGAATCTCAAAGTATTTCATATAATTAGGCTCAATTGAATTGGGGGAATTCTCTCCTGCTGACTCATCATCGCGTTTGAACACATCTGGAATATCCACATAAGATATAAGCTTAGTATTGCTTTGACTCCGGTAGTATTCTTCCTCATGAGCTAACCAATCTATGTATTGTTGGGCAATCCACTCTTGATATTCAGGATCATTCGCTTTCCGTTCTTCCTCTTCAATACGTTGTTCAAGTTCCCAATTCTCAAAAAACGCGATCTCCTTCTTGAAATACGCTCGTTCCGAATCGGTCATATATTTATCGTCCGTATATGTCCACCACGTTTTACCACCATTATACGAAAACTCCAACTCATATGGAGAATAATCAAACTGTATCCGATACTGCTTATCTACATCTTCCTTGGTAATCGGCTTCCACATACCATCTATCCAAGCCTCTACTTGTTTGCTATTGCTATTTTTTCGTACAGCCACCCGTTTTCCATTAATGGTGAATTGGTCGGTATAATATTTGTGTTTATCATCGTGTTTTTGTAAAGCTATTGTCATATTGTTATGATCCCCCTTATTAATAGATGTTATCGACTACCTGTTTAAATTCGTTATATTGCTCCATGGCTTTCCTCAATGGAGGTGAATCCTTGAATATAAATACTTTCCGATTGGAATCCTTTAAATCTACTTTTTCATCCATTTTATGAAACCGATTAAACATCAACCATCCTGCCATCCGAGACTGGGTAATGACAATTGTGTGGCTATCCATATCTGACCTCCTCACATAAATAAGTGATTGGAATGTGAAAGGTTAATCTATTCCACATCCCTCTCTACCGGCTGACAAGCCGCATAGTTAAGCTTGAAGCACCCTTTTAACAGGTGTCACCCAAGCGCCAGTGTTAACAGGCGCCTATCATGACAGACCTATGATTTAATTTATTCGATATGAACTATAGCCTTAAAGCTCGATTTCGTGACTTTCTCAATCCTGATAAATTTAATTGTCGCTCCGTCAAAATCTAGGAAGGATAACCCCTCATCTCGGCGAATGACCTGATCTCTCGGAATGATACACTTCACTTTACCCTGCTCATCCACAATATGAACATATCCATACTCGACCACCTGAACCCACAATTTCTTACCCAATACCTGGTCAGCTATCAATTGCGATTCTTCCTCCGACTTTTTTAAAGTGCTGAAGCCAAGTGAGTAATTTCTCAATGTTCGTCTTGTACTTTTCTCGTCCAACAGAGAAGGCGTATTACTGGTTTGTACTACGGTTTCCCTTTCAGCTTCATAGCCAATAAAGAATTGTCCCATGATCTCAAATAACGAATAAATACCGTCCGGCACATGAAATGGAAACTCCAGATCATCTATTGTAGCGATGCCAACTTGAACGGTAAGCTCCTTACCTTCCACATTTCGATTCGTCAGCCGGTTCACCTTTCGTACTTCCCTCTTCAAAACATTTTCATGCTGCTTTAAATTCTCCAGCAGTCCATCTACAAATAGCCATGCAAAGGAGTACGTTCTATTAGTTTGATATGCGATCTCGACAGCAACGCTGGCAAGTATTGAAGGATAAGGGCAGATCTCTTCACACTGAGTTTTGTATTCCTCTCTTAACCTAGCGTATTCCGCGCTGATTGCTTTTCGGGTATCATTGTCTCGTTGCCATTTTTTTAGCTCATTAAATTGCATACGTCGATAATCAATTGGTGTTTTCTGCTCATTGTATTCTGTATACAACGGTTCAATACGAGCCAGATAATCCAGAAACTTGCGCTGACTAACCTTGCTCATATCCTGTAACAATTGTCTCGTGCTTTCGATGCCCAAAATAGACTGATCCAGTTTCCCATCTTTCAACTGGAACTTGTCATCTATGTACTTCTCCGCCACAACGCAAAATTGATTAAACGGCGATTTCGTCGAGAGCTGATAATCCTCTGCCTTGCCACCCTTCGCAAAACGAAAGAAATACGGCATTTGGATAGCCAGACGATCCAGCACATATGGAATCTCTACTTCCAGTCCATTTTTGGTTGCATCAATGATTTGACCTTGGAGAAATTTTAAAACTGAGTTTTCCAAAACGCGTGCTTGAAGGCTTCCTTCCTCCAAAGCCAGATTCTGAAAATACGTATTCACATTCGTACATCTACCCGTTAGGTTATGTAGGCTCTTTAGCTCCATCTTGACGATGCTATCCATATTATTCGGTACAGGAGCAGCTACTTTTTTATCATCCTCATTGATGATTGTAGGAGCATCAATCACGGCTGAGAGTATGGTGGGATCATTGGTACAGAGAGCCGTATCCCCGTCCACGTCACCGAGTCCAAGTCTTGCGAGTGTTAAATCACAACAGTTCAGCACAATCACATTATCTAAATGACGTATATATCGGTTATGTACTTGTACAAAATCTAGCTTACCGACTTCATTAAATATCGTTAACGGTGATCGGAATAAAGCATGCATTCCACGTTTCCGATTCATAAAAGCCTGCTTCTTCTTTAACACACCTGTTACTGCTTTTCCGCTGGCATACTGCATAAACGCAATCGGATCATTGGTTAGATAAAAGTAGCTGCCACGAATCGGGATACGACCTTTCAACATATCCTGTACTTTCAACATGGCTTGCTTCACGATAAATTTGCGAACCTTACCGTCATACAGCATGAGTTCATTCAAATCGATGGCTTGGATAATTTCATTGATAAACTCTTTCTTCTGACCCCGTTCTATTTCATATTCCTGTTCATCGGGTTCTCCATCTACATCTTTGGGTTCATCGTCTTCTTGGACTAGCATATGTAGGAACGCTTTCGTGTAAGCAATATCTCGAAGCCACTTTCCATGGGTGTCATTCTTTTGTCCATGTAATACTCGTTTGATGACATCCATTTGAGGCGTAGCTAATTGAAATAAATCGTTCAGTGTAAGATTCAACGCATGAATATATTGGTATGTCAGTGGTGTGTAGGCGTTCATCTGGTACGCTGGTTTCGCATAATTCGCTACCCAAAAGTTATGATTATGTACTTTCAGTAATTCTTCATATTCCGCTATGTTTTCAAACAAACACTTAGGCTTAGCTTCTCCCTCACTGTATTGATGCCATGCTTTGAAGCAGGATTTGGTGAGGATGAGATCAATAGGACGACCTCGTTCGTCGATGACAGGCTGTAATTCACCAAAAACATCCTTTATCTCGGTCACGTTGTTTTCCTTGAACCATTTCATCAGATCGAATCGGATAAAGTTACCTTTAATATATGGAAGTCTTCCTTGAACTGCATTGGGTGAATAGGATAGGTTCAGACGTTGTCCAATACGCTCTGCAAACTGAAAGCTCATTAAACCTTGACCATCGAAAAACTGGACATTCTTATTTTCATATTGTGGATATTCGACTCGCTTAAAGCCGATGGATTGTTCATTAATTGTGATGATTGGGATTTCTTCTGTTTGCTCGATGGAGTAGCAAGGATATAGTTCGTCATTATACATAACCGAACGAGCAGGGTAAGGAATTGCTTCTAGCTTCACACGACGATTCTGTTTATTCCATCCATTGAAAGTTTTATACTCTTTTGGATCAGGAACAGACTTTGTGAGGCCATTCCACGAGATCGTTTTATTCGGTATACGTTCTAACTTATGTAATTGTGCCTTAGATGGTTTCAATTCTTTCTTCGTTTTGAAATATTCACGTTGTTTTGCCTTTTCATCGAATATTAACTTCTGATGATCCAAATCTTCAGCACACTTTTCCACTTTCCATACATCCTCGATGATCGTATCTTTTTCATAATCTGGAATAACGACGATACGTGGAATATACGGAACTGGCTGTGCCGCTGAACGACTCACACCTAAGGCTGCTTCCCACTTATGGATATTGGTGAGTGGTGGCATTTTACGGAGTGTAATGCGTCGATACAGATCAGCAACATATTTTTCTTGGATAAATTCCGTTCGCTGTGTACGTCCCATGGCAGGTGACTTGATCGAACGGACATACTTCCTTCCATTATAGTAGATGCCCTCTCGTAACATACGTTCATACAAAGCAAGTTGAGATGGATCGTCTTCGTCAATTTGATCAGCTTTGAGCATAAAGATGACTTCGGTAGCATCGCTGGAAGGATCACGTTCTGCTACGACTCGCTTGAGTTGGTCGAGATAGATGCTGTTTGATACAGTGATAGTGCGAGTGCTGGATTGTGGAGCACAAAGTTGGTCGCCTGCAATGGTGATCTCGTTAAAGTGGAACAGTTTGATTTGGTATTGATTTCGTGTTGGATTACTGGACAAGTTTTAACCTCCTGTTTAATGGATTGGGTTATATGGTTGTGAACGTTCCATTCTGATGCTTCTCGTTTTCTGTAATTAATGGAAACTGATGTTCGTATATATTATAACGAATATACGTTCGTATTGCAAGAGTTATGTTCAGAGAATTGTTTATAAAAGAGGAGTAACTTTCAAAGACAATAGGAATAAAAACTATCACAATATTTTCTGAAACTAATCAGCACTATACCTATGTGCACCTATAACAACGTGAAGGACACCACGAAAAGACCCAGCATAGCAGCTGAGCCTTTTTACTTATTATAAATAACTTTAATTTAATTATATTTCCCTTGGCATTTTCGAACCATTACGAGAGCTATAATCTCATTTTCGTTTCTTGGGGTCAAATATATCATATAGCAATGATATCATCTGTTTGAGCAATATTGATATCATTACAAATACATTCTTCAACTCCTAAATCATCGGACAACGAGCTGGATGATCTAAGACCTAATTGCTTCAACAGGCATTCGGCAATAGCTTGCCCCAATAAAGGAGGTACTGCATTTCCTACTTGTTGATATTGGGAATTCTTTGATCCGTAGAATACAAAGCTATTTGGGAAAGATTGCAACCTAGCAGCTTCTCTTATACTCAACGCTCTGTCCAATGTTGGATGAATCCACATAGATTTCCGTACATTGAGCACAGTCCCTGATGGCTGATCATATCGCAAACGAAGATAAATCGTATTTTGTGTTCTTTCAGGAAGAGAGTACGTAGATTTCAGTGACTTGTCGAGTTTATGAAAATTGTCCCCTTGTGCCAATGCCTTAAATCTTTTCATGGCCTCTTCTCCCGTGTCTGTAACTACATGATTAGCAATTGAGTCTCTGTTATTGAGGAGATTTGCCAATTTTGATCCCCCTAAAAAAACATTCTGAATTTGAGGGGCATTTGCTTGAATTGATGGTTCTAACTTTTCCAAATCTTCAATTGCATCTCTGACAGTAAAATAACTTTCCGCTTTAAATATAGGAGATGGTAACTCGACCCCACTTTCTCCTACTTTTTCTGATTTGATACCGATAAGGATAAAACGTTCCCTCGTTTGAGGAACGCCAAAATTAGCAGCATTCAATATTGCTTTCCTTGTTTGATACCCAAGAGCTTTAAATTTATGTTCAAGATAATCTTTAACAGTAAAAGTATCCACAGAGGCAACTGTACGGATTTCAGATGATTGAATCTCAAACTCAATACGATTCTCTTCCAATTCATGTATACGTTCAAACGCTTGTTCAACTTCAATAAGTGTTTTTAACCTTTCAAAATATTCCAAATAATTCCGTCTTTCATTTACATATCCTAGGATTATTTCTCTGGTCTCACCGTAAAAAGCTTCCCAATTACGATTCCCAAAACCTTGATGGAAGCCATCCCAGTTTTCCAAAAGTTTATGCAATTTATCTTTTTTCTCTTCAACGTACTTTGTTGCTCGTTTTTCTGTCCGCGAAAACTTTATTAAAGTGCTGAGCATAGCATATCCTTCTTCAGCCATTCGAAACCTATCTATTGGAACGTTATTTTCAACTACACCTATAACTAGAGCCGTCGCTTCTTCACCTGAGCATAAAACAACTTTTTCCTTTTTAGTGGGTATTCCCAATATATGAACCTCTTCTCTATTACCAATACCAACAAAGAAAAAGTGTTTGCTGGATTCCAATGTTTTTACATTTTCAAGAACAAATGCAGTTGGATCCAATTCCTCAATGGCTCGAACATACTCCTGAACCAACTGATTATTACCGCTGATTAAACTTGATTTCTGCCTGTTTGCATTTGAAAATCCTTGGCATGGCGGTCCACCGATAACAACATCTATATTGCTGTATTTTTCTTTAATTTCCTGCTTAAAGGAGATAGTTGTTGCATCCTTTTGGAGGACTTCCACACCTTCGTGATTTTCAGTATATGTCCTTGCCGCGTGCTTGTCATATTCTACTGCTGCTTTAAAATCAAACTGGCCTGTTCTCATAAATCCAAGGCTCAGCCCACCTGCACCAGCAAATAAATCCACTGTATTAAGTTTCATTTTCATCGTCCTCCTCATTCGAAGCAATTTGTAGCCCTTGACGCTTGAGCAGGAGGTTCCAACACTCTTCACGCTTGCACCATTGGGTAATATTAGTTCCTTCTACAATCGGACTTGTAATATGTCCCCATACTTTTAGAGCCAAATCTTGAATCGTCAACTCAAGTTTCTCATCAATATCTTGCTTCGCCCATATTTTATCCAAGTCGATCCCATCATCAAAAAGACGATATGCTAGAGCAATTGTATATGCCACTACATTGGCCTTATAATCTCCCAATTGCAAGCTTTTAACGATTTTATCGCATCTATCAAAAAGAATTACATTTGCCACCATATGCTTATAATACTTTTCATTGGGAAATGGAGCTTTCCCAGTCTCGACTAATTCCATAAACTTCACAAAATTGGTTTCTGATCCTTTGCTGACAACATGCGGCTTTTGCATTGCACACATCATGCATTTTGCAGCAAGTGTTTTGGTGACAACGAAACTCTTAGGATTCTCACTCCTAAATTTCTTTTTCCGAGTCTCTGTGTTTTGCCTACTGAGTTCAACAAGATATTGTCCTCGAGCACGTTCATAGAACCAGCGAACTCGCTGCCTTGAAGGAACCCATATCCTCCGTGACAACTTCTCCATTTCAACCTGCCAAGGATTATTGGCGCTAAAATCCGACATTGTAATTTTGTTCTGACTATTGGCATGCTTGGATATATACGAGATTATTCGATCTTTGTTTTGATTGGATTTTAGAATTGTCAATTTTATAGGTACAAATACCTGACTTAAATCCAGCTTTTTTTTGTATGCATTAGCGAGAGATGCTGTGGTTTGTCCCCCATTAACAATCTGCCAGCCGTGCAATGCATGCACTGAAACAGCGCCATGATTTAATTCATCAGCTTCTATCCATGTTGCAACCGTTGAAATCCCATTGTTGTATGCCATAAACATTTCCGGTTGGTCTCGAACTGTATCTCGAATGCCCTTGTTGATCGCATTCTTTGCTTGAAGAAACGAACGCACATTTCGCTCGATTAATTGCTGCCCATGTTCATCATATATTCTTGCCAGCAAGTTCCCAGGTATTATTCCAACATAACAGTCATACTGTTGATTCTCTGCCTGCATTTTCATCATGCAAATGCTAAAGTCGTATTGATCACGCAAATGAATGACGTTTTCTGCTGTGTTGCCTGTCTGTCCAACAAGTCTGAAGATTCTGTCTATGTCCCATACATCATATGAAAAAAGTGTATCCTCGTCTTTTACATCCGGTGGAGGCTCAATATTGACAACAGCATTCGAGATAAGATAGATGCGGACTGTTGAAATAAAAGACTGCCATTCATAAATCATCTGTGCTAATGTATAGGCACTGTCTGTCTCCTCCATTTCTTTATACATGCCCATTTTAGCATTTCTATAGAAACGACGCACCATTTTAAACATTCGATTCGCATCATTCCTGCTCACTTTCACAAGGCTATTGCTCCGTTCCCATTTAACAACAAGCAAACTGAGAGTTGCATTTTTCTCATCAAAGGCATGAGCGCTTACTTTCATTGCTTGTCGGCTGGAGTTGGTTTTTTGGTATGGACTAAGCTGCATGTCAACGATAATTTGCTCCTCTTCCAAATAACCGCACAGTATGCTCTCTACAGCCTCTTCCGTCGTCCGAAAACGCCCATATTCATGTTCTTCTCTTGCATCTTCAGAAATCATCGCATGAAAATCTTCTAGTATCATGCGGTGGCCTCCTTCGCATGATGCTTGACTATCTGCCAAAATTGCAGTTCATCCATTTTATAGTCGAAACAAGCTCCTATGTCTAATGAATAAGAAATATCGCCCAGGCCAATAGGCATATCTTCACTCAAAATACGTGGAAATCCTTCCTGTACGTTAAAAAAAGCGTATTCTTTAACTATATATTTAGTTGTATAACTATCAATATAAGGATTGCCAAGCCCAGATCCGAATATTTTATCTCGAAACAAACCGTACACTGCTTCATCTTTATTTATATACTCCTCGATGCTCTTTATTACATCTCGTAAAGTTTCTCCTGATGAATCGTTTGGTTGAACTGCTATAAAGCCAAGCACAAGAGTGCCTCCCGCAAGCCGATCACTAAGTTGCACTTCATTACTAATGTAAACTTTGTAGGGCATTTTTGAAGCTGTTGTCTTTATTTCAACGCCCATGTTTTGTAAAGAAAAATCGAATACATTCTGGTAAGGTCCTTTCCAAAAACCTATCGTCTGCATTCCAATGTCATTTTGCAGCATACTGCGTATCATCCAGAGTTCTCCATACAAACCTATCTGCTCTTCCTGCGATAATTTAATGCTTCCACGAAACGAAAAAAATCGGCTCCAGCGTTCTAATGCAGAAGAAAGCTCTTTGCGCAGATGAGATCTTTCAATGCCTAGAAGGCAAGAACATAAATCATCAACAACAGCAAAGTACACTTCGTCATCGCTCTCCTCGTTTTGTTCAATACGGACATAATTTCCTTCCATGCCTACATTGTCAAAACCAGTAAAGTCGATGGAAATCCCTTTCCAAGCTGGATATTTGTTTCCTTTGGTCACATCTTCAGGAGTGCATTGCAAAAATAAAATATGTTTTCCGTCTGATTTCTTTACGGCAAATATAGCCAATATATCTTGGCTTAATTTCATTTGTCGGGATAGGAGTGAATCGCTTCCAGACCATTTTTTTGAAAGGAACTCCTGATCTAATACATAAAAGATCTCATGAGCTGAAATTATATTTATGCTCACTCCTGCTCATCCTCCTCTTCCAAGACACGAAAGACATTATTAACTTTATAGTTCACAGGAGTCGAATGGTGGCTTGGCGGGAAAACTAAACCAATGCCCATCGGAATAATGTCATCTGGTAAACTCGCGAAAACACTATCATCAGAATTCTCAATAGGATATATTAACATCAATCCTCTATGTGGTTGAGCTTTTCTCAATTCACTACGTATATACACAGCAGACTCCCAATCAGATCCCAAACTGTCCATAATAACTTTTGAACGTTTCCCCTTTTTACGAGTTGCTTGAGCTCTCAACTCAACGACCCTTTCCATTTGAGCATCATTAAAGTCCAAATATTCATGGTCCTGTGAAAGCAATCGTCCAAAAGCCTTTGCCCCTCTGTTTTCACCTTTGGCTCTTCTTACTGCCCTCTCTATTGGCAGCCCTCCAATCTCAAATCCCTTGCTTTGAAACTTATCATTTTCATCCGCATTGATCAGACATATTGTCCATTCTGTTAATCCTCCATGCTTAATCTGCTTCCTAATATACTCCCTCAAACGAAAACTATTTGCTCTCGGCGCATTATGTGCAGTTTTATATTCAGACAAGAAATCGCAGATATTAGAACCATCAACCAGTTCCCAAAAGTAGTGCTTAGGTAAATTGGCATTATTCACGTATTTCTCAGGACGTTTTCTGTAAAGATAATTTTTATCAGGAGCGCCAAGTTGCCGGATAAAATGATCTACTGCATTTTGATTCTCTCTGAAAAAGTCTTCATTATTTTCAAATTTTGTAGTTTCACTCACGCTGTTACTGTAATCCTCCTGTCTATCATAAGCTGACTGCATCTTATTTGTTGCGGCAATAAACAGGTCTGGATGTGTTCGAACTTTGAGTCCATATTCTTTAGGCAATGCGCTGCGCTGATCCATATTGAACAATTCGCCGCGTAATTCTTCAGTCGCAACCGCAATATGTGCAAACCATTCAGCTAAGGTTGAAGTGGTATACAGTCTGCACAAATCAAGATAGCCGGGTCTATAGCCAAACCATCTGCCCATTTGCATCAATGTATCATAGAATGTAGAAGCTCGAAGAAAATAACTTATAGATAGCCCTTCTAAAGTCAACCCCCGTGAAAGCTTGTCTCCACCTACAGCTATCACAATTCGCCCATTCGGGTAATCCTTGTACTTCAATTCATCATCACTAACTCCGTTGACCTCAAGAACTTCAAGCTTGTCCAAAATATTCGAAATTCCACTCAATATCACCGGCCATTCTGGCATATCGCATTCACCAGCCAGATCAAAAAAGTATTTACGCAAATGGAAGGTTGTTTCAACAAAATCATCTTCCCATAATTTTTTCAGCCGAGTCTCAAAAGAAAAGGGATCTGCTGGATCTTCGTATCTTAGATGATTTCGGATATCCTTGATTTTTCTACCTACAAGATCTTTGATCTCACCATGAATATTGGTAAACCGTGCCGCATGAATAAGCATCGACATGTGCTCATTCTCTTGTTTTCGAGCTAAACGAATTGATGACGAAATTAAAAAAGCACCAATAGCATCTACCAATGTTTCAGGCAGGCGTTCAGGGATATGACCATTTTTCGTTTTTGCAGGAACGAATAATGGATCATATTGCACTTTTCTAATCAATCGCATGGTCTCACCATCAGCACGGTTAAGGCCAAAAAACTCTGCTGGACCAATATAGTTGCTAGGTTTTGGGAGACAAAGAATAAAATCTTTTGGGAACAGTTCCTTTCCATAATGTTCTGTTTCTGCCTCATCATGAATGAAAATATTAGCATAGGGTGTAGCCGTGTACCCCACATACGCTTTGTTAGAAAACAAATTGTAAATTCTTCTAATTTCAGCGTTGACACGGGAAGGCTCATATTGAGGCAAAATGTTGCCATTAGCATCACTTATCGCTCTTGTGTTGACGGATGCTTGATCGGCCTCATCGTCAATCATCAGCATTGAAATATTGGCAATTACCGCTTTTCCTTGCTTAAGTAAATGGTCTTTTGTCAAATTTCCTGTTCTAAAAAATTGATATAGATTCTTTAAAATAGTTGCGTTTTTCTTGACAATAAATACAGACGGACGTCCACCTAATAATTGAATTTTATTTGCTTGACTCTTCTTGAAATCTCCTTTTTTACTCCTGTCAGTGTACATATTTACCATGAGTTGCTCAGAAAACGTTAGCTGACCCACCCCTACTTGTTCTCTAAACATGCCATTTTTTATTGCCAGCTCAATACTCGAATCACATCCAAACACTTCTTCATCTAAACGCGACTGGGTCTGCATTCGAAGACTATCATGCATACCAGCAAGCACAATGATAAGCTGGAACCCAGCATCAAGAGCCTTGTTAATTAAGCCAGTATAATGAGCTGTTTTACCTGATTGAACATATCCTAATACAAGACCCCGGCGGTCATTCAATAGTGAACTTTGTTTTGGATCATCAATTGCATCAAGAATTTTATCAGTCGTTTCATCTAAGCTGTCTATAATTGACGGACTCCATTTTTTTTCGTTTGTTAAATACCTCCGCCAACGATTCCAATGTCCCAAAGAATTTTCATTTTTCTGTTCCGTCCACCATTTATGCTTCTCTTTCTGCTGCTCCTCTCCTTGAAGCATCAAGTAATCTGAAACCTCTTGTGTTATAAATAACCGGAGATGCTCCTTAAGCCATTCAGCATCAACATCCTTACCACCCGGCAAGTTGGTTTTTACAAATTGAACAGTTTGAGTAACTGCCGTTTCAAATTCCACTTCTTTTTCTTTTAGGGACCAGCAGTATTCGACAGCAATTCTAGCAACTGCATCTCTATCCATAAGCGACTCCTTTCAGTGCTTGAGTTTTCCTTTAATAACCTCCGATAACCCTTCATATATGCTAATCTGAAGCACTTTGCCTAGTGCTTCAGACGAGCTATAGCCCACATTCATCAAGTCATTGTAAAATTTCATCGCGCTATTAACTAGTTCCTCTGAATAATTCATCTCATTTGAAAAGGGTCTCATCAGAGATACATTCATTGGTGCGAACCCCTCGACCAAGCTAAAATACACATTCAGCTTCTTTAAAGAGTCTTCAGGCAACTCTGAGCATACATCTTTTAGCAGTGCATAATGGCGATTCAGCTTAAAATACGTTCTTCCTCGAATGGATGCCTGCTCCCATATTGCCTCATTATCCTCTGTTTTGTTTTTTTGATTAATGGTCGCCCCTCTGAAAAAATAAACCTTGCGCGATGCTTCCTGAGTTGTTCTAGCGATTCGCCGGATACTCTCTCTAAGCACTGATGGCGGTGCCGCTGAGGATTTCTTAACATCAATTTTCCATTCAAAATCCATATCTCCTGTTAAATCCAACTGAATTCTAGCGAGCTGACCCGGCTCATTTTTTCGCAGCATTTTGAACCATGTGCCTGGAACAATCAGACGCTTATTTCTATATACATAGAACCCCTGCTGCTCCATCCATCCACTGATTCCACCAATTTCTTCATATTCTGACAATGACATTTTAGAATGATGCGGCAAGATGAACCCATGTACCCGAATGCTCCCCCCATTACATTCCAAATACTCCTCTCTAAACTCTTGGGTTGCGAGTGATTGCCGCATAAATGGATCCCATGGCTCAATTCTTTTTCCATTTATAAAAATATGTAATGCTTGTGCACCAATTAAGAATCTATGGAATACCATGGATAAATGTTTCTCCATCTCAGCAATCCGTTGCCAAAAACGACTAATGGACTGATTACTGTAATTCTCAGTGATTAGTCTATCTAGCTTCTCCATCACCACAATTGTACCTTGTTTATAATTACTTAATCGATTTAAAGCATGCTGCCAAGCTAACGTTAAACTATCATCAAACAGCTCCCAACGGTTTGAAATCATAATATTGTCTATATCCCAGACCCTAACACTCATCGCACTCGTAGCAAGTTTGCTTCCTACAGTCAATCGTTTACATAATGAAAAAGCTGCCGTTTTTAAACCCATGCCAAATCGTCCTAAATCATCCCGATCTCTTGAATCCATTGGGTTTTTCGAACCAATTTTCATTGCCTGGTGCAAATCTTCTTCATTCATTCCATACCCATTATCACATACACTTATATAAGCAAATTCATTACTCCATTTGACGTCAATGTAAATCTCGGTTGCCTTAGCAGTGATGCTATTATCGACAATATCAGCAATCGCAGATTCTAAAGTGTAACCTACTGATCTCAAGGAAAGTACTAGCGGAGCTGCATCGGGAATTGCAGTCTTTATATTCATCGTTGCTCCTTTCATAATACGACTTATTTATTTACTAATAGATAATATAGCTGAGATTTAAACAATATTCGACATGTGGGGCTTTGTTACCTTTTAAAAATACAATTCCTGACCGTTTAAGTTAGATTTAAATGTATACAATTACAACGTTCAAGTTAGAAGCGATTTCAGATTCTTTCTTGTACAAAATATGCGTAGACTTCACTTAATTTTTACTTAATAGTGTATTTATCTAAAATACGAGAAATAATGATTCTTTACTCGTGATTGCTACCAGTGAAAATACCAGTCTAGCTTGATTTTAGACAAATTATGCTGGTTTATGATAATACAATAAAAAAATACCCATAACAATATGGGCATTTTTAAAAAAGCAATATATTCGCTTGCCATGAGTCCTCTTTCCGAAGTATCTACTCATGCCTCTTCAACGTATCATCCCGATATATTACTACCACGCACTCCACGTGTGTCGAGACAGTGGAAGGGATATATTCCTTTTTATTATATATATTACCTATCATATCAAAAGCCACTCCTTCTCACAACACCCCCATTTTCCAGATGATACCTGTTTTCCCTTCACTTCTATCGATCCCACTAGTTCCATATGAGCCTGTATTTAATTTACCCGAATCCTTAATCACAATTAAATTAGCCCCGTTCCTAACTTTGGAAGGCAATTGCTCAAAATTACTGTCAGCTTTCTCTCTTCCCATGTCTCTCCCTTCCAATAATACACATTGAAAATCCCCCAATGAATGGGTCATTCTGTAAACTAAATCTCTCTTTTAACCGATAAATACATATGCTGGGTTGTTTATTAAATATCACCTCTAAACCTTTATAGCGCACAAACCTTGTAATACATATCTATCTTGACTGACAGTTGTACTCATCTGCGTATTCTTTAATCAGAAGCAATTTCAAGATGACGTGCTTTACTTGGAAATACCCATCGCATCTAGAAAGGAGTCTTGAACTCACTTGAGCGTATTATCAGATGGGATCGGATATGAAAGCCTACGCTTTTATGGTCCCTTTCAGCCACTACACATTGAACTACTTCAAATAACACGTGCCATCAACGATCATGCCTATTTACACATCAGTGGCATGCTCTCCGAAGAACAGGGAGCGGCTTGTATTGGTCAAAATATGGAGCAAGAGCCGATTGTGATTCGTCAGTTGAATGATCAGGGACAATCGCTGAGAAGGCTGTTCCATGGGATTGTTACACGTATGTCCGTACACTGCGTACGAGGCGTGTATACGTTTGAATTGGAGGCCGCTTCTCATTCATATCAGATGGATATTAAACGTAAAAGACGCTCCTATCAAGATATTCACCGTACCTATGATGATCTGGTCACTGCGCTGGTTCGAAAATATCAATACGGAGATGCCATTGATACGGTAAGCAACCATGCCAAACTGGAGACATTTGTTTTACAATATGAGGAGACGGATTGGGCGTTTTTAAAACGCCTCGCTTCTCGCTTTGGTTCCGTACTTGTGCCAGAGGTAACCGCAGCCTCGCCCAAGGTTTTCTTCGGGATGCCCGAAGGCAAGCAGCATAAGGTGGAGCGAGATGTATTTTATCGAGTTCGGAAAACGTTTCATGAGTTGGATGCGGAAAAGCCCGGAAAACGTGCTAGCTCGTATGTCACCTATATGATCGAAAGTCTGCAATACTATGCGCTGGGCGACCTCATCACGTTACCCATTGGACAAGGCAAAGAACTGGTCGTGGTTCGGGCAGTGACCACATTAACGGATGGCTTACTGCGTACCCGCTATGACCTTCAAGCCGAGCAGGATATCCACTATGCCCGGTATGAAAACGATCAGGCCACCGGGATTTCGCTGACAGGGACGGTGCTGAAGGTACAACAGGATTTTGTACAGCTTCAACTGGACATTGACCCGAAGCAAGATCCTGCCAAAGCGTACTGGTTTCCCGTAGCCACCCGTTATGTCGCTGAAGAACATAGTGGCTGGTACGATATGCCTGAGATCGGGGAAAAGGTGGAATTGTATCTGCCTACACATCGCGAACAGGATGCCTATGTCACGGATTCACTGCGACAACAACGCCACACAAATGGTCAGCCGAATGTGAAGGTATGGCAACATGTGCAAGGTAGCGGCGTAGAAATGTCTGAGCATGAGCTGACTCTATCCACCTCCGGTGAATTTTCCATTACACTGCATGAAAGTAGCGGCATTACCATCGACAGTCCGGGGAATGTGCAGATTCAGGGTGGTCACGTGAAGCTCGATGCTGGGCAGGAACTTTCGCTCGAAGCTGGAACGGCGCTGTATCTAAAAGGCGGGTCCAGCAGCATGGTACTGGATGGTGAGACGGATACCAAAGCTCCGGTGATTTATCAGGAAGGTACGGTGAAAGCACCTGTTTTCGTAGCCGACCTCCCTCCTGTGCCTGAGCCACCATTGATGAGCATCAAAGCATACGAGGCGGCGCAAGCTCCATCAGCTACTAAGACATCAAGCAGCACTCCTACCGCCAAAGTGACAAGTCCGGCTGCACTTCAACAGGCCAACTCTTTGTTGGGTACGGTGTCCAAGCTATTAGGCTCCATTCCAGTGATGGGAAAAGTGGCTGGCGTTGTTGCGGGAGCTTTAGGTGGACCTGCGGCGGGTGTCATTCTGAAAGCAACCGCAATGATCCCTGTTCGGAGCAAAGGAACTGCTACGATTGGAGGCGGAAAGGGGATCGGTATTCATCCGTTGAAACACTTGGCTGGTCTAGCACTCCAAGGATTGATTAACCAGTATGAACATGATCAAGCGAGACAAGCCTACTATAGCAAGTGGATTCTTGGGAAAGTGTTTACGAGTGCACGTCATATAGCGCATTCCGGTGGCCCACTGGAACTGGTTCAAAACCTGCTGAAAGAGTCTAATGCCATGGTTCATGCGTATCAGCAGATTCCTATAGATCTGAGACAAAGCTGGAGAGCCAATTATGACAGCTACATGGCAGCTGAAAAAGCCAAAGTATCCTATAATTTTGATGAGTATGATAAAGAATTTATGGGTACTATGTGGGTCCTCAGTAAAAATGGAGTTACCGATCAGAAAGCAGCCCAAGCCACTCTTGCCTATAACGAAGCTATTAAAAATGGAGAAATCAAATTACATCACGAACCAGAAAATGTGGATATTTTCGTAGAACAGATTAAAGCAGCTAAAGAAGGAAAGAACTATTGGACAGGCGAAGAAATACCAAAATGGCAGGCAAATGCTATTATTATTAGCAGTGTATTTTCTGAATTTCAGATGGTTGGAAGTTTATACGGCGCTAAATTTGGTAGGAATATAAAGATACCTTCTAAATCAATTAAAGCTCCAGTATCTATCGTTGAAGAACCAGGAATCGTAAAGCCTCCGCCTTCTAAACCTATTGAACCACCCAAAACTGAAGGAACGATTAATGGTAAACCTAAGTTACCTTCTGATAAAAAATTACTTGATGCTGTTACTGATTGGTCAAGCATGCAAAAAAAGCTTGCTCCTTCAAAAAGGAAAATGGATAATTTCAATACAGCTGCTGTAGCTTATGACGCAAAAACAGGGAAGTATTATTATGGAATGAATAAAGGTATACAACTTAGTGGAGATAAAAAGAATACAGTGTTATTTGGAAGCAAAGACAAAGCAGGATTATTGCCAAAAGATTCTCTTAATGAATATGCAGTGGGAAATTGCGCAGAAGTAGATGCAGTGAATCAAGCGCTAAATCAAAAGGCTAATGTGAATGATTTATATATATATACTATTAAAACAACTCCACACGAATTTGGAGCAGCAAAAATAGCTTGCGAAAACTGCACATTTACTTTTAAAGGAAATGTTGCTGACGCACTCACCGGATGGTATAAAGGAGACTAACGATTATGAACATGGAAAAATTTAAACATACTTCAATGAGGGGTAGAGTTGCATATGGTGTTAGCTGTTTTGAGAACGCTATTATAGCCTTGAAATATGATGTTAATGATTGGAAGATCGTTTTGAATTATTTATGGGAATTCACTAATATACAATACTTGGATGATTGGAATGATATAGTCGTTGAATTAATTCCTGAGAATTTAACAGAATTCAAAACATACGAAGAGGAAGAGTTTGAGAAGTTGAGTAAAGATGAATTCATATATTTGTATAGCTTATATCAAAATATTGATGGATCAGTCGACGCCTTACTGCGAGGTATTTATGACCTTGGTATCAGTCATGCGTACACTGTAATCGAAGGATACGGCGAAAGCAGTTTGAAATCTTTGGAGAAAATTGTAAAGCTCATGATAGATTACAATTTTCCATTGCCAAGTATCGAACCATTTCTAAAATTTTCTATAGAAGAAAATAAAGGATGGGGTGACAAGTTTGATGGCACAAAATTATCTAAAATTCTTTAACATAGAAATTGATTAGTTTAAGTGTACCTAAACAGTAAAATTCCAGAAGCTTATTCCAACTTAAATCTATGAGTAGGGATAAGCTTTTTTTTCTAAAGATCTAGCTGAATTGTATACACACAGTTAGCCCTATAACAGATTTTACAAAAATATTGTCGTGATCACGATCACGGTTTAGACTGTAAATTTAAGTTAAAATACAAACAATTTTAAATTTTATTTCATCTAAAACCAAAGATACTGTGATGGATCACAAAGAAAAAACAAGGAAGTGTACAAAGATGAAAAGAACTGATTTACCTCTTGTCTATTCATGT
Organism: Paenibacillus sp. FSL R10-2748; assembly: GCF_038005565.1. Lineage (NCBI taxonomy): Bacteria > Bacillati > Bacillota > Bacilli > Caryophanales > Paenibacillaceae > Paenibacillus > Paenibacillus sp. FSL R10-2748. The sequence goes on along the minus strand of NZ_JBBOTK010000004.1, from coordinate 216,079 downwards.
TCTGGATGTTCCTCCGCAGCACAAACCGCTAACATGATCGCTATACAAATGGATCGAGAAAAAGTCGCTGAAATGTCCTGCATTGCTGGGGTTGGTGGTGATGTCAAACCCCTTGTCAGAACAGCAAAATCGGGACGTGACATCATTGCAATTGACGGCTGTCCCTTGTCCTGTTGCAAGAGTTGCTTAGCAAGGCATGAAGTTCAACCCAAACACTATTTCCTGCTGTCTGACTTTGACGTACCCAAGATAATAGGAGAAGATCCTAACCCCGATCATTATAGGAATGCTTACACACAAATCTTAGAACAAATTGGACAATAATTCTTAGTCAAAATTAAGGTGTGTATCGAAAGATGGCTCACCCATTTTTTTATTCCTTTGAGGTGTTGGTACAATATACAGTAAAAGTATAGTTGGCTCTTATTAACAATATAAGTAAATTAGTTTTTACTGGTGGCTCCTATCGCATCTTTAAGGGGCACCAGTATTTTTTTACTCCCAGTTTAATGCAGAGTCATTTTTTAAATTTTTAAGTAGCTCATTTGCAACATCTGGCAAAGCGTTTTCGAACACTTTTCTTACAAGTACTATACATTTATTCTCTTTTTTTAATTATTTTCAGATAACTAAGGTTCCCCCTCCTATATTACAAGCTCCCCCGCTCCTTGCTGCCTTGTAAAATTACTCGTCGTTACCATCCAAGCAACACAGCAACTATGTACCTGCTTACCAGCCTTGAGTTGGAGTAGTATACCATTCTCAACATCACGTTTCCAGCATTTGCACTGAACGGCGATTTTATAGCTCTCTTTGCCTTTGAGAATTACTTTGCGTAATAGCGAAGAGCCTAAAAATAAACGTAATGATGAAATCGGTGAATATCACAATATGACAACAGATGTTATATTATACTTGATTGAAGTTAAGCAAAGGAGATGCTTATAATGAATCAAGAACCAAGTCAGCAATTAGGTGAGATTATTGAGCAGTTCATACATTCATTTATAGCAGAAAATAACAATATTCGATCCCGAAAAGTAATCAACACTGCAGATGGGGATACAATAGCTCATTTAAGGGGAATTGGTTTTCCGAAAAAAGGAAGACCGATACAAGAGGTCGTCGATGAAATGAGGAAAAACGTCTATCCTCACCAAACCTTCATGCAACACCCTCGCTTTTTCGCATTGGTTCCTGGTCCAATGTCTCTTTACTCGTGGTTAGGAGATATCATGACCAGCGCTTATAATACCCATGCCGGAAGCTGGATGCTGAGTTCGAGCGCAAGCCTTTTAGAGGGGGAAGTGATCCGGTGGATGTGTGACCAAGCAGGATATCCCAATACTGCTGGAGGCTTATTTCTGTCGGGCGGATCGCTGTCGAATTTGACCGCTTTAGCGGCTGCACGCAATGCAAGGTTATCCGAGCAGGAATATGCCATTGGAACTGCTTATGTTTCAGATCAAACTCATTCATCGGTCGCCAAAGGGTTACGCATCCTCGGATTCCGTGGTGATCAAATCAGAAAGATTCCAAGTGATAAAAATTTTCGTATGGATGTTTCAGCCTTAGAAAAAAAAGTAATGGATGATCAGGCGGCTGGCATGAAGCCTTTTGCGATCATTGCCACGGCAGGCACAACCAATACGGGAAGCATTGACCCGTTGAACGAAATTGCTGACCTATGTGAAAAACATAACATTTGGTTACACGTGGATGGAGCTTACGGTGCATCGATTTTGGCTTCTTCGAAATATAAGCCCCTTTTGAGCGGGATATCGCGTTCAGATAGCATCACCTGGGATGCACATAAATGGTTAATGCAGACATACTCCTGTAGCGTAGTTTTAGCCAAAGAAAATCAACAGCTTAGAAACTGCTTCAGCACACATCCAGAATATTTGAAAGATGCCGAGACTAATGAAGAATATATTAATTATTGGGATCTGGGCCCTGAATTAACGCGGCCTGCTCGAAGTTTGAAACTATGGGTGACACTACAGGCTTTAGGAACTAATGCTGTCGGTGAAGCCATAGAGCATGGAGTTCAACTCGCAGAATGGGCTGAAGATGAAATCAAAAAACATCATCATTGGGAAATTGTATCCCCCGCACAGTTAGCGATTGTTAATTTTCGATATGCGCCAACTGGATTATCTGAGCAAGAATTAGATTCACTCAATAAAAAGATCTCCCAAGAAATGATGACAAACGGATACGCCTCTGTGCTTACGACACAACTTAATGGAAAAACTGTTCTCCGAATCTGTGCAATTCACCCAGACACTACGGAACATGAGATAAGGAATACAATTCAGCTTTTATCGAATATAGCACGCTCATTGAATGAGACAAAAGCCTTTTTGTGATGAAAAATTGTGAAATGAAATGCTACACTTTCTGTAAATGAATAAAAATGCTCAACATCACACAAATAAGAGGGGCTCGCCGCCCCTCTTTACTGTTTCCTAAACATCTTCCAAATTATTTGCCATTGTGCAATGCAGTAACAATGAACAGCACTCAACCCTGAAACGTTTTTTGGATGCAGAAATATATTCAAGTTGCTCTTAAACTCTCGTACATCAATGCTTTTCATATCGCTATATTACTACCCCGCATTCCACATGTGTCGAGACGATGGTAAGGATATACCCCCTATTACCACCTGAATTTTCATAAAGCAACCTGTTCTGAGAAAGAACCAATGTAGTATACATTCGAGATGATGGAGAGATTCTTGCAAACAAGCCCGAATTATTGGAGCAGTGGTCTAATGCAGAGCAAGTAGGAGAAAATTTATTTAAAACTAAAGAAGGACAAACTATCACTGCTCCAAAGCAAACATGCGACCTAACACAACCTATCTCAATTCACGGAGGGTGAAAAATGAAACGAAAATATTTTTATAGAACGGCTGTATTATCCCTTGCAGTTCTTGTGAGTTCTATATTTGGAACCTCTTCTTATAACGCTAATGCAGCACCGATTAATCACTCTATTCATGTCAATGGAACCTCTTTGCTCAAAGTGAATGATTATGACGTTTTGTACTGCACGCCGATTGGTCCCTACGTTAATGAAGAAAAACGTCTCATGGTTCCGCTTCGTTCCGTTGCCGAGCTTCTTGGCGCAAAAGTTGATTATAACGGTAAACTTCAGGAAGCAAAAATCAGGTGGAGGTCAAATGAAATTGTGTTTCAAAAGGGAGCGAAAACATATAAACTGAACGGTACTCCAGCACAGATGGACACTCAGCCCGAAGTGATTCAGGATGCCTTTGTCATTCCGCTTGGGGTATTAGTGAGAAGTATGAATATCCCGTTTGAGTACATGAACAACAAAGTAATTTTAAAAGATCTTGCTTTTGACCAAAGCAAGATTTTTCAAAAAGTAATAGAACTGGATCGAGGAAGATCCATTGTTGACAATCCTTCTGCACTGGATATTCAAAATTTCAATCTTGTGGAAGAGAAAAACTCAGCAAGCGAAACCAGAGGGAGTATCACAGTGAGTGGGTTAAATCGGACAGGCTCCACGATTAAAGAAGGGAAAGAAGATTTGCACATCATTGGCTTCTTTAATCAAACGGTGGAAATGGATGCAGATTTCGCGTCTGTAGATATCCCGGATCGAAAACGTCCAAAAGTTAATCAGGAAGGTCGCGTGTCTCAAAGTCTGTCGTATCTTAAAATAAATGACCCTTTGCAGTATATACTAGCTGCCGGAAGAACATTACAAACGAAGAATGAACGAAAATAGTAATATTCCATTGGACTGAGGCCTTTTAGTTTTGCCTGCAACCTCATTATTTTAAATAATAGATGTATAGGCTTCAATATCCTTCTTCAGTTCCTCAAAGGTCCACCCTATGCCTTGAATTTTTCATATCTACATTAGGTCTACAATTAAAAGTGATTAAAAGCAAAAACCCACTCAGTGAGCGGGTTTCAGTATAGAGACGTGGAGAGTTGAACCCCTGTTCAAAACTTTCTCTGCTATTCATTAAAACATTGCTCCTCAAGCCTTATGTACCAGACTTAAGGAGCAATTAGTTTGTTACCCATTCCCAAGCAATCAAGTATTATTTCTTAATGTCAACATGTAATGTTCCATTGATCTTAGTTGTATTTACTGTAGCCCCCAGAACTTCTGAAACAAATCTAAGAGGAACCATAACCCGATTTGGATATGGCGGCATAATGGGAGCACTCGGCATCATCTTTTCTTCATCGTTCATGTATGCAACTTTGTGCCACCAGAATTTCTATTACATCATTTTAGCAGATAGTCACTTTAACACTTTTCATCAAAAAAAGTTATTGCATTTATTCTCCACTAAAGCTTTTAGCCCATTCGGCAACCCTACGACTACTTTCTTCTTCTGACAAATCCTCGATTCTGGTCATAATAGACCATCTTACTCCGCAAGGATCCAATATACTTCCGAATCGATCACCTGAAACAAAGTTTGTAACTGGTTCCCTTACTTTCGCTCCTCTTGCTACCGCATTTTCAATGACCTGATCAGCATTCATGACGTAAATTCCGAAAGAATAACACGCATTCTCTTCATCTGGCGGCAAGACCAATTGATATGCCGGATTCGCTGCTCCCAGCTGCAAAAAACCATTTCCAAAATCTAATTCAGCATGAACAATTATTTTATTGCCATTCTCATCAGGATATTCAGTAATATCCTTAACCCTTGCATTGAAAACCGTTTTATAGAACTCTATTGCTTCCGAAGGATTCTTCACGGTAATAAAAGGGGTAATAGATGTAAAGCCGTTGGGCATCCCCTTCTTTGTATATTTACCTGACACTCCCATATATTCTCTGCTTTCAGTCATTTTGACTCCTCCTTTAAATGATCGTAATAGTTCAATTTTATGCTTATACCTTCATTGGATTGAATTCATCAACTCATAGTAATATTTGGATTCACGAGTTTTGTTAAGACTATACCAGGCTTCTAATGTTTTTGAAGAAAACACACTCAGAGCTTTTAAGACATGTACAGAAAACTCCAACGGAGCTGTTCCAGATGCAGTGATCAGTTTTCCATCCGTTACAGCAGACTCCACTTTGTAATAATTTTCGCCCGTGTAGTTGGGACAGATCATTTTAAGGTATTCCAGATCATTGCTTGTATGCCAACGTGAATTCAGCAATCCTGCCTGGGCAAGTCCCATGGTAGCACCACAAATCGCTGCAACCCATATCCCTTCCTCTAAACACCTCTCAGCTATTTTTAAGATGGGTTGGTGAATGGTTTCTGTCCATGTATCTCCACCGGGTAAAATCAATGTATCTGTGCTTTCAATTTTGCACTCATCCAGTTTGATATCTGGCAGGATTTTCAATCCGCCCATTGTAGTTACAGGGGTCTTTTCCATTCCCACGGTAACTATTTTGGATGGGACCAGCCCCTTTTTATAATATCTCCCCGAGTTCAGTTCGGCAGTTAAGTAACCGATCTCCCAATCTGCCATGGTGTCAAACACATAAAGATATACTGTATTATTCATTTGCAAATTCTCCTCATTTTATAATTCATCGAGTGATACCAATCATCCTTCGGTAATCAATGATTATCATCATTATAAAAAAGCTTCACTGACATCTGCTGTCAGTGAAGCTTTTAACGTTGATAATATTCCATTAACTCCGACGCAACAGCAACAAGTTTTCCCTTCAAACTCTGTGGTTCGATGACTTGAATGGATTTCCCATAGGGTAAGAGTAAATAAGGGACATATGTATGAAGTGATTTTTCCTCAAGCAAAAAGATGGCTTGATTGGATGTCCGCTCTTTCAGATGATGCCCCAAAAACCAATGCAGACATAAGTCATCCAATGCCTCTGACCTGCCTCCGATAGTTAAAGAAATTAAACTGTCCTTGCCCACTAAATCAGGTAATAGATTTTGCATAAAAAATTCACGGGCTGAAAAAGCTTCAGAACGCTTAAATATGATTGGAGTACGCTTGATTTGTAGAATTCGATCTGCCCGAAAGCAACGGATCTCATTTCTTAGGTGACAAAATGCAACAGTATACCATTTATTGTTCCAGTAGACCATTCCATAGGGGTCTATCACCCTATTCTTGGGTTGTTCTTCATGGCTTGTGCGATAATCCATTTCTACAGAGAATTCGTTGGCTACAGCCTGCTCTAATTCCGCCAATACCGGCTGAAGAGAAGGGTCTCCCATGCGGTTAATAACTTCAAATCCGGCTAAATGACGGCTAAGTATACTTTCCTGCTCTTGATTCGAATACATTTTCAATTTTGATGTCGCATTGTCTAATGCCTCACTCAAAGGGTATCCAGCTTCTTTTGCAAAAATAGCAGCATGAAGTAGTGCTTTTTTTTCTTCAATATCAAATAGTAAAGGTGCTCTGATAAAATTATTCAGCAGGCTATACCCGCCATTATGCCCCGCGTCAGATATTATAGGCACTCCACTGGCACATAGTGCATCAATATAACGATAAACTGTCCTTATATTTATTTCTAACTTTTCGGATATTTGTTTTGCAGTCATTTTCACACCCGAATTCAGCATCCATAGAATGGCCAGCATATTATCGTTTTTTGGCATAACATGAACCCTCATCTTTCATTTAAGCTCAATCTTATATATATCTTTTTATACTCCCTCTTACCACCTATTATATACTTTTTTCCACCTTATACTTCCCTCTCATATCTTCTAATTCCAGATTTACACATAGTAAATACCACTTCCAATGGTTCATTCTGTAAACTAAATCTCTCTTTTAACCGATAAATACATATGCTGGGTTGTTTATTAAATATCACCTCTTATTTCTTAATATCAAACAATCCCCTTAATACATTACATATCTATCTTGACTCACAGTTTGTACTCATCTGCGGCTTCTATAATTCAGAAGCGAATTCAAGATGACGTGCTTTACTTGGAAATACCCATCGCATCTAGAAAGGAGTCATGAACTCACTTGAGCGTTTTATCAGATGGGATCGGATATGAAAGCCTACGCTTTTATGGTCCCTTTCAGCCATTACACATCGAACAACTTCAAATAACACGTGCCATTAATGATCATGCCTTTTTACATATCAGTGGCATGCTCTCCGAAGAACAAGGAGCTGTATGCATCGGACAGGATATGGAGCAAGAGCCCATTGTGATCCGTCAGTTGAATGATCAGGGACAATCGCTGAGAAGGCTGTTCCATGGGATTGTTACGCATATGTCCGTACACTGCGTGCGAGGCGTGTATACGTTTGAACTGGAGGCCTCTTCCCATTCGTACCAAATGGATATTAAGCGTAAAAGGCGCTCCTATCAAGATATTCACCGCACCTATGATGATCTGGTCACTGCGCTGATTCGAAAATATCAGTACGGAGATGCCATTGATACAGTAAGCAACTATGCCAAACTGGAGACTTTTGTTTTACAATATGAGGAGACAGATTGGGCGTTTTTAAAACGTCTCGCTTCTCGCTTTGGCTCCGTACTTGTGCCAGAGGTAACCGCAGCCTCGCCCAAGGTTTTCTTCGGGATGCCCGAAGGCAAGCAGCATAAGGTGGAGCGAGATGTATTTTATCGAGTACGAAAAACGTTTCATGAACTGGATACGGAAAAGCCAGGCGAACGTGCTGGCTCGTATATCACCTATATGATCGAAAGCCTGCAATACTATGCGCTGGGCGACCTCATCACGTTACCCATTGGACAAGGTAAAGAACTGGTCGTGGTTCGAGCCGTGACCACATTAACGGATGGCTTACTGCGTACTCGCTATGATCTTCAAGCCGAACAGGATATCCGATATGCCCGTTATGAAAACGATCAGGCTACCGGGATTTCGTTGACAGGAACGGTACTGAAGGTACAGCAGGATTTTGTACAACTTCAACTGGACATCGACCCGAAACAAGATCCTGCCAAAGCCTACTCGTTTCCCGTAGCCACCCGTTATGTCGCGGAAGAACACAGTGGCTGGTACGATATGCCTGAGATTGGGGAACAGGTGGAGTTGTATCTGCCTACCCACCGCGAACAAGATGCCTATGTAACGGATTCACTGCGACAACAACGCCACACAAATGGACAGTCGAATGTGAAGGTATGGCAACATGTACAAGGTAGCGGCGTAGAAATGTCTGAGCATGAACTAACTCTATCCACCTCCGGTGAATTTTCCATTACACTGCATGAAGGTAACGGCATTACGATCGACAGTCCGGGGAATGTGCAGATTCAGGGTGGTCACGTGAAGCTCGATGCAGGCGAGGAACTTTCGCTCGAAGCTGGAACGGCGCTGTATCTAAAAGGCGGAGCCAGCAGCATGGTACTGGATGGTGAGACGGATACCAAAGCTCCGGTGATATATCAGGAAGGTACGGTGAAAGCTCCTGTTTTCGTGGCCGACCTCCCTCCTGTGCCTGAGCCACCATTGATGAGCATCAAAGCATACGAGGCGGCGCAAGCTCCATCGACAGCTAAGACATCATCAAGCAGCACTCCTACCGCCAAAGTAACAAGTCCGGCTGCACTTCAACAGGCCAACTCTTTGTTGGGTACGGTATCCAAGCTATTAGGCTCCATTCCAGTGATGGGAAAAGTGGCTGGTGTTGTTGCGGGAGCGCTAAGTGGACCTGCGGCGGGTGTGATTCTGAAAGCAACCGCAGTGATCCCTGTTCGGAGCAAAGGAACCCCTACGATTGGAGGCGGTAAGGGGAACGGCATTCATCCGTTGAAACACTTGGCTGGTTTAGCAGTGCAAGGGTTGATTACTCAATACGAGCATGAGCAAGCGAGACATGCCTACTATAGCAAATGGATTCTAGGAAAAGTGTATACAAGCGCACGTCATATAGCCCATTCCGGTGGCCCATTAGAGCTGATTCAAAACTTGCTGTCAGCATCAAAAACTATGGTTCATGCCTATCAACAGGTACCTAAAAGTGTTAAAGATAGAATGCTGAGGGAATATAAAGAACAAGAAAAAGCTAGAACTGAAGCTGCCCTTAAAGCAAAAAAAGAAGCTGCGCCACCAGAGCTGACAGAAGAAGACTACGAAAGAATCTGGCAGGATTATCTTAGGGCAGCATATACCGAAGACTTTACACCCAAACTTAAACCGGGGAGTTATCGAGGAGAAGATGGTCTTGTACGTACTCGTGACGGTAAACCGGATCGCCAATACTATAGTGAATGGAAACATAATTATCCCGGCGATTTCTTCATGCTAACTAGGAAGCAAGGAGTATCTGAAGAAGAGAAGAAATGGATGTTCTATGCTATTATCACAGAAAACCCTCTTATGTTTGGTGGTCGAGGGGGGATAGACCATACTAAAGAATTAAAGGGGATACTTTCAAAACTGGGTAGAGGAAAAGGGTTCTTTAATATTTCTTCTGGAGTAAGTGCAAAAGTAAGAGTCCAGGAATTATTAGCGAGACAACAAATAGAAGCTAGAGAAAACATAGCTAACCCAAAAAATAACCAAACTCTTGAAACCAAAGGCTACAAACCACAACCAAATGAAAGGTTAACAACGAAAAACCAATATAAACAACAGGATCAACAGGCAAGGAAAACGCTACGAGAGACTGCCTCCAAGGCAACTAGAGAAGAAAATAGTAAAATTCAAAAGAAGGTCATATATAATGTAGCTAAGAGTACAAATACAAGAAAATCCTCAAATATAAAAGAATATTTAAAAAAGGAAAAAGAAATTGTTAAATCGCAGGACACTAAGGAGACGTCACAAGCTCCTAATGCTAGAGTCAATTATAAATCAGGTTATGATGATCATTTAATTGAAGTGAAAGGGTTTAAAGCAAAACCAACTATAGGAATAAAAGGTGGCCACAACCTTGAAAACTTTGAGCGGTATATTTTAGACAACTTTGGCGATCAAGTTAAGAATATTAATCAAGCTGCGATAAAAACGCCACATCCAGATATTCCGGGAATTTATGAGGTTAAATACAAACTCCCTGTTTATGACGGAATGAGCTTAGCTAATGGTGGAAAAGGAAACTTTACTGGTCAGTGGAAAGAGTATAAGAATCCAAAAACTGTATACGATCCGAAACTACTCTCTGATGAACAGATGCTTAAGTTGGGGAGAGAGGCAATGGAAGAGGGAATTCAAAATAATAAAATAAAAATAGACACACGACCAAATGCTGTTTCTGATGAAATTGTTGGATATGCTGAAGTTGACGGTAAAAAACTGGAATTTATAGGTTACAGGGATAAAGCTACTGGAGAAATAACAAACTTTTTTCCTGTGATTCCGAAAAATTAATTAATAGATAGGGAATGAATAAGATGGATGATGAAATATATTATGTAGAAGATGTTCAGGAAAAAATTAAGAATATGGAGGCATACTACGGTACTTTAGGGGACGGTTATTTTTTAGAAGCTCTAAATGAATTTACAAAGGGTAAAGGATTTGGTATTGGTTATACTAGCTGCTATTTTGCTACTGAATGCACTCCAAATGATGAAGAGTACTTTGGAGATAGTGGAGTAAATTTCACAACAACTCCGCCAGTAACTAGTGTAGAAGTGTATGCAATTGTGGATTATGAGATGTTTTTTGAGTATTTAGTTAAGGTAGCTCAGGAGTATCTTTCAAGACATTCCCAGAATGTCGCTAAAGTTGAAAGTTGTTTAGCTCAAATCAAGGAGAAGTTAAATTTATACGCTTAAAACAATAGGATGTTTACACACCCAACAACAAGATCGCACAATACAACAAACCAAACACTAAAAACTTAACACAAACTTGATAGCCTTTTTAAAAGCACAGTCCCACTTGAGATACGAGTAGGAATGTGCCTTTTTATGCTAAAAATAAGCAGTCAATTAGCAGAATAAGTCCCAATTCCTATATAAATAATACAGCTTTGCTATCCCCCTATCAGAGTTACCAACCACATCATAATCTCTGATGGATTCACAATTGGTCGGCATCATAAATATCAACATGTTTGCTCATCATTTATTTTCTGAAAAAGCTTAAATTTCTGGATTTTCTATTTTGATTTATGTATTTCCCATCGACTCAAACTAGACTCGCATAAAAAAGCACCTCCTAGCATTCATCGGACAAACCAAGAGGTTTGTTCCAATGTCTACACTAGGGGGCACTCTTCTAATCTGGGGAATTTGTTTTATCCCTTAACCGACCCGGCCGCGATCCCTTCCACAATTCGGTCACTCATGATGAGAAACACGAGCAAAATGGGCAAAATGCTGATCATCAACGTAGCTCCGATAGCTCCCCAGTCGGTCGTATATTGTCCAATAAAGTTTTGGACGCCTACAGTCAGTGTTTTGTTTTCGTCCGAGCTGATGAACGTATTGACGAAAATAAACTCATTCCAGTTATAGATCATGTTAATAATAGATGTCGTTGCCATGACGGGGGTTGTCATGGGCAGTATGATCCGAAAGAACATCCGGTTGACGGAGCAGCCGTCCATAACGGCCGCTTCTTCCACTTCACGGGGCAAAGCGTAATAGAAGCCCAGCAAGATCATCATCGTTGTCGGTAGATTAAAAGCAACATACGACAGGATGATGGAGAGTGAAGTGTCTGTTAAATGCAGTTTGAGAAACATACTGAACAGCGGGATCAAGGTGGAATGGACTGGAATCATCAGTCCGACCATAAAGAGTCCGAGAACCAACTGACTTCCTTTCCACCGCATACGCGTAATGGCAAACGTTACAAAGCTGGCTAGCAGCACCGTCAGCGCCACGGATATGACCGTAATCCACACACTATTGAAGAAATACCGCCCGATATTGCCGCTGGTCCACACATTCATATAGTTCTCCCAATGCGGCTGGGACGGGAGTGCAAACGGCGGAAGGTTAAACACTTCCTGATTATTTTTAAGCGAGAACAGCATCAGCCACACCAGCGGTAAAAGCTGCGTCACCGCCAAGATGATTAAAATGATATACAAAGCGGCATAACCGACCCGAGTTAACATTTTGCCGCGGCTAGCGACTCCAAGCGGATAGTTGGCGGCTGCCTGGGTTTTCATATCCGTTCCTCCCTCTTCCTGTCCTTTGTTACCCTCATCTGTTTGCAAGACTGGATTATGAATACTGGATGGTTTCACTTGTGGCCGTAACCTTACGGATCAGCCACGTAGCGATCAGACAGATGAGCAGCAGGGCAAAGGCTGTAGCGCTGCCGTATCCAAAATCAAAGCTGCGGAATGCCTGGTGGTACATGTAAGAGGCCATCACTTCACTGGCTCCATTCGGTCCACCGTCCGTCATGACGTAGATAAGATCAAAATATTTGAGCGAACCGACAATGGACAATATGATCGTAACGTTAATCACCTCGCGCAGCAGGGGCAATTTGATACGAGTCGCAATCTGCCAGGCACTGGCCCCGTCGATCCGGGCAGCCTCCATCAGCGTTTCAGGAATGTTTTTCAGCCCGGCATAATAGATCAGGATATAAAAGCCTGCATATTGCCAAATAATCGGAATGAACAAGGCAAACAGCACCAAGGACGGATTAGCTAACCATTCAGGCGGATTATGGACTCCGACCGACGCCAGTATGGAATTGAACACTCCGTTCGTTGGATGATACATTTTGAGCCACAGCTGTGCGATCGCTACAGATGACAACAGCATGGGAATCAGATAAATTTTCCGCAGCAGATTCGCTCCCTTGATTTTTCCTGACAAAATCATCGCAATGACCAGATAACCGATCAGACTGATGCCTGAAAACAAGGCCAACAGCAGCGAATGCCAGGCACTTTGCCAGAATGCACTGTCTGTGAGCAAATGTTGATAATTGTCCAGTCCCACAAAAGTCATAGAGCCGATTCCATTCCACTGATTCAGGCCGTAATAGCCGGTCAGTACGATGGGTACATATATTACGGCGAATAACAGCAGCAGAGAAGGCAATACATATAGAGCAATGACAAGCTTATTGGACATGACCTTTTCCACGTTCGGGCCTCCTTAGGTGTTCAATTTCAATTTCCTTTCTCGATGGCAGCCTTATGCTGCTCGGCAAATTGTTGCGGTGTCACCGCTTTACCAAACAACGCCTGAATCATGTTCAAATGCACCTGCGCTGCATTCGGCTTCATCTGTACATCAGCGAACAAGGTAATACTGCTGGCTTGATTCAGTCCGTTCAGCAAATCGACATACAGCTTGGGCAATTTTTCTTTGGAGGTGTCCACTTTCGTCGCCGGAATTACGCCCGCCTGTGTGACCGATTGTTCTCCCCATTTGACTACGAAGTATTCAACGAACGCTTTGGCCTCTTCTTTTACCTTGGAATTTTCCGAAACGAACAAGCCTACTCCCGGACCTCCTACCCAACTGTTCTCGTTCCCCTTGCCGCCTGCAACCATCGGAAATTTAAAGAAGCCAATTTGATCTTTAAATGCTTGCGGGATTGCGGGATTGGTCGTAAAATTCGGCAATTCCCAAGTAGCCATTAAATACATAGCCGCTTTGTCGTTCATAAACTCGGATTTTCCCTCATCATTGGACAAGCCGTTAAATCCTTTGTTAAAGGCATTCATATCCACAAGCGTCTGGACTTCGGAGGCCGCCTGAATTAAACCAGGGTCATCGAACGATCCTGAGCCGTCAATCGCTTTTTTCAGCGTTTCGTTACCTGCTATACGGTCCGCCAGATACATGTACCAGAGTGAGCCGGTCCAGCGGTCTTTATTGCCCAATGCAATCGGTGCAACTCCATGATCCGTAAGTGTTTTCACAACCTGCTTAAACTCGTCAAATGTCGCAGGTACCTTCAAGTTGTATTTTTGGAATATGGCTTTGTTGTAATAAATAGGTGTTATGTTCAATTCAATCGGAAGCGCATACGTTTTGCCATTAAGCGCATAAGCTTCGGTCGTTCCTGGTACAAATTTGTCCTTCAGCTTGGAACCATTCAACAGGTCATCCATCGGTGTAAATAATCCACCTTTAACGTATGGCTCCATAAAGCCCGCTGCCCAGGTGATTCCGATATCCGGCAATTCATTGGAAGCTGACAGCACTTTGAGTTTGTTTTTATATTGTTCATTTTCCAGCACTTCCTGCTGAATGACGACATTCGGATGATCCTTTTGGTATTGATCTATAATCTGAGTCACAAGCTTGCTCTGCTGTGCCGAGCTTCCCTCTGGCCACAGGTGCATCATTTTGAGTGTAACCTTTCCCCCTTCTCCACTGGAACCGCCTTGACCATCCTTACCAGCACCGCAACCGGATAGCACCAGCATGAATGACAGCAGCAGGGTCAACCCAGCAAACCATTTTTGATGTGAGCGCTTACGTAAACCATACTTGTTGGACATCGTTAGACCTCCGTTTGTTGTATTTATATTTTTTTGTAACCGTTATCATTTGTAAGTTTAGCACTCCATTCCTGCTTCCAACAGGGTACGCTCATTGGGTATAATTCCACTTTTATTGGGTTTGATCTGCCTATACGTCAGTCGATATTCTCCGGCCCTGTACGCATCTGCTGCCTGTAGCGGCTGGGACTTACCCCCTCGGTCGCTTTGAATACTTTAATAAAATATTTATCTGTTCGGTAGCCTGATCGCTCGCCGATTTGGGCAATCGTTAACTGGGTATGCAACAGCAACTCCTTAGCCCGTTGGATCCGTAGCCGATGCAGATATTCGCTGAAGGACAAACCACTTTGCTCCTTGAATAAAACACTAAAATAGCTGGCATTCAGGTGTGAATGCGCGGCAGTCTGCGCCATCGTAATGGATTCGTGAAGATGCTCCGCCATATAGGTGAAGGCACGTCGTACCGGATCACTAAGAGTAGTTGCCTGGAGATCAAGCTCTAGCAGAACAGGGTCAGCCAGCTTGTCCAGCTTCTCGTACCGCTGCCGCTCCTCTTCCAGCCGAAGCGCTTCATTGACCGCATTCAACAGCTCCTGCTTATCAATCGGTTTGAGCAAATAATTGACGGCTCCCAGACGAAGAGCCTGCTGGACATAATCAAACTCCGCATAACCCGAGATGACAATGATCGCTGGTCGTCGTGAATCCCGTTCCAGAGAGCGGATTAAATCCAGCCCACTGAATTCCGGCAACCGGACATCCGTAATCAACAGATGAACTGTCTCCGCTCGCAGTATATTTAATGCTTCCAAACCATTATCGAATGTCACAATCCGGTATTTCCCGGCGGCCCATTGCTCCAATGTCTGGTGAATCCCCTGACGTGTTCGCTGTTCATCGTCTACAATGACAATGGTTTTGGATGAAACACTCATTCCTACCGCCCTCCATATTCATCAGGAATTTCAAAAGTGACCACAGTTCCTTCCTGCTCAGCACTATGTATCAGCACACCGTCCGTTGGATAAGATGCGCTGTCATAATAAAGAGCAAGCCTGCGCTGCACATTCACTAGTCCCATACCAGTTCCCTTGCTCTGGCAGGCTGCTCCCCCCATCAACGCTGTACGCACAGCTGCAAGTTCTTCCAGTGTCATTCCAGGTCCGTTATCTATGACCGCGATCTTGGTCCAACCCGATCTGGTCGAAGGAGTGACACTGATTTCAACGCGGCCGTTGCCGATGCGATTTTCGACACCATGCAAAATGGCATTCTCTAGAATAGGCTGGATCAACAGTTTAGGAAGCGGAATTCTGGCTGCCTCCGAAGGCATATGAATTTGCCAACTCAGACGTTCACCCAGACGCATCTCCATCAGTTCCAGATAACGACGGATTTGCGCCATTTCTTCCCCGAGTGTCACCCAAGAGTCATGGTGAGCCGGTTCGATAACATAACGAAACAGCCGCGACATGGACACCATCAGCCCGGCAAGCTCCTCCTCTCCCTTCTCCTGTAGCGACCAGTTGAAAGCATCTAGCGTATTAAAAAGAAAATGCGGATTGATCTGCGCCTGCAGAGCTTTAAGCTCGGTTTGGCTTTGTAAAACCTCTTTCTCGCAAATAACACGGATCAATTCATTGATATCGACAATCATTGTGTTGTACTCTGCGTTCAATTCTCGCAGCTCGACCGCTGCTGCCGGTTCTGGATTCAGGGCCAATGCCCCTTCCCGTGAACGACGCATCGCCTGAATCAAGTGACCTATCGGTCTGGTAATCAACGTAGACAACATAAAGGACATGAACAGGAATAGCACGGCACCAAGAGACGCAGAAATGATAAGTGTAGTCCGTAAAACCGTAATTCCGTCTGTGACGACACTAACCGGAATCAGGATCAGCAGCGACCAGCCCGTCCGCTCCGACTGCTGAACTGCCTTCACATATTCCCGCTCCCCAATATGAACCGTCTGTGTCTTGCTATGCAGTACACCTGACAAATCCGTCTGGTTCATTGGTTCACCCGACAGCAGCTGGCCTTGTCGATCTACAAGCAGCATAGTTTCATCCGCTTCTTCATTGACCGCTGTCGCACCATTCAGCCCAAAATAACTTCGCTCCATACGGGTAATCAAGTACCCTCCACGTGAGAACCAGCGATCCACCAGGCTCACCTGCCGAATTGCCAGCAGTGACCGGGAGTCTTCGGGATCAATGCCGATCCAGACCAGTCTTCCTTTCATCTGATTCGCTTCCCGGATGTCTGCCTGTCCAATACGTTCCTCCAGACTGCCCTCTCTAATCGGAAACAACATCTTTCCTTCGGCGGTATACAGCTCCAGTGAGCCGACACTCGGCATATATGCCTGATAGCTATGCATCACTTGCAGTAGTGATTGACGCTGTCCGAAATTCACCTTGACCCCGTTGCGCTCCTCCAGCAGAATATGCTGAACAGACGGGTGATTCGCGACCTGCTCCGTCAAGCTATCCATCTGGCCGATTAATGCATCCAGCCTACCGCTTGCTTGTACCGCAGTCTGACCAATATGCCGCTCGGCACTGTCTTTTAACAGGTGAGACACATTGAGATAAATGAACGCCCCCGCCACACTCATCATAATGAGCATCACCAGTATAAATCCGATAAAAATCTGATTACGTAATGTGTTTAATGGCTGAAACCTTGACCTTGAACGCATAAGCCTTCTCCCCCTGAACCATCGCAGAAAAATGGGTGATGATAACGCTTTCCTTTTCCTATTCTATCGCATCGTTCGTCTTTGTTGGCATATTTTCAGCAGAGATTAATCAAAATGGGCAGGAATGCTATGAAATAGAAAGGTCGTAGGGTAAACGAAAAAATGACTCCCGACAAATGCAGGAGCCATCTACTGACCAGTTACACCGAAGCTTCTTTCAAATCATCCAAACTAAGGTACCGTCCAGGCCCGAAGCTTGTATATGAAATGGGTATCCTATTGGAGCGCAGCCAAAATGCGGTCGCACAGCTCCATCGTTTTCACGTTATCCCGTCCACTTGAATCAGGCATCCGTCCTTCTTGGCAGCAGTTCATGAAATGTGCGATTTCACCAACAAAACCGCGCAAGTACAAATCACGGTATCCACCCGACATCGCGGAGGCTGACGGTGTCAGAACCGTATCGTTTTCCGCAAGGGATTTCCAAGGAAGCTCTGTATGACTCTCCGACTTGTGAATGATCAGTGTATTCACTTCATCCGCGTTCGCAAAACCGTGATCAAAGGTTACCGTGAACCCTTCACTCTCGCGTGTCCATGCTGTCATACCTGCGAAGTATAGGCTACCCACTACACCATTTTCAAATTTCAGGGCAATCGTATGGGAAATACACTCGCCGTTATCGTTCGCAAATCCGGTAACCTGCGCCACTTCTCCGAACAAATAACGTACCAGATCGACCATATGAACCGCCGCTAGCTTCATGAAATCTTCGCCGGTTTTACAAAACAGGGTACTGTCCACGAGGAATTTCGCCTGAAACGAGCGTGCGGCTCCAAGCGAGCCACCCTCAATCAATTCTTTTAATTTTATGTATACAGGCGCGTAGCGCTTCATGAAACCGACCATCAGCACGACACCCGCTGCTTCTGCCGCATCTGCAATTTGGGCCGCCTCCTCGGCATTCCAGCCCAGTGGCTTGTCTACAAAAACATGTTTTCCAGCCTTAATGCAGTCCAGTACGAGCGAAGGATGATCTGCCGCTTGTGCAATCACGACAACTCCATCACAGTCTTCCTGCTCCAGCATAGCCTTGTAATTGTCATAAGGTGTGCCACTGCTTCCAAACCGCTGGAGTGCCGTCTTCGATCTGCTTAGATCTCTAGTCGCAATCGCCTGAATTTCAGCACCTGCCCCAATAACAGCAGGATATATATTCGTTGAAGCGTGAAAGCCAGCCCCGATAAAACACAGCTTCGCCTTGCTCATGTTAGTCCCTCCCATGTACACACTAAAATAATCCGATCCCATCGTACCATATTGCCGAAGTATATATACAGTGGCATAAAGATAAAGGACATGATTCTTAAGGAGAACAAGATAAAAAAACCTTAACAAAGATAATCCCTTATCCTTGTTAAGGCTCTGTCTGTATCACCAGCAACAATCCTTAAAAATACATTCAATTACAGGGTTCAGACATTACCTTGTAGATAACGAAGCCCATTTTCGCTCCAGCCACTGATCAAATTCAGCACCCTTGTCACCTTCATAGATGTCATAAATATCGACTCTCATCTTGTGCAGCTTCTCGCGAAAATCGTTATAGGTATGGTCGGCTGGTAAGCTTTTTTTAATCCGCACCAGAATCTTCGTCAGGCCCTTAACAAGCTCACCCTCTTTGCGCACAGGCGGCTGTACATTCTCGCCCCATTCCTGAAGTCTGCGGTAAGCGGCTTCCTGAACGGCATATACCGTATCATTATTCAAACGGTGTGTCAGCAAGTCAATCGTCTGCTGGTTCTTCCATGCACCCAGATCATTTACCGCGGCTAGGCGTGTTTTCCAATCGGAGGTTCGGTTTGCAGCTACTTTAAGCTGCTCATATACATCTGCAAATTCTTGCTGAGTTTCGTTGTTTTCCAAAATCATCTCATCCTTTTCTAAAAATCACTATATTACTGTTCATCACGATTGCCGTTTGTTAAATATAACATACTTGCAGGTCTTCTTCTAAAAAAAGATAAAAAGAAATGTATCGGACATAACATGGTCAGAAGGCATTCATTCGCCTCTGTTGTCTGCCGCTGAAAGGCATCGTAAATTCCTCCAGATATCGGGGTAGATAAACCGTATTTTGAAAGGGGAATTTACAGAAAATCTGCACGTGCTGGTGTAAATGCATCTAGCAGAATACCGCCATCCTCCAGTGGGATACAGCCATGAAGAGTATCGGATGGAAAATGGATGCTGTCTCCTTCTTTGACAGTCTGCACTTCCTTTGTTTCGCCATTATCGATCATGAACTTAAAGCTTCCCTTTATTACATAAGTGACTTGTTCATGGACATGCTTATGCAACAGGATCTCCCCTGTTTGGGCTTTAGCAAACATCACTTTGACATACATAAGCTGGTCACTGTGGGCCAGCACTTTCCGGGTGGTATTACTGTCAACGATATCAATTTGAATATCTTGATCGTTAAAAAACATGGATAATTCCTCCTCTTTTTAAGGCACAAATGATTTAGATAAGTTATTTTGGAAAAACTCATAAATCGATTTAGTTTAAAACCAGCGAAAAATAAGCCAAAGTACTCCAGAAAGAGTAGTAAAGTCGGGATCGGCGAACGTTACCCCTTCGGCACCCAAAAAAGAAAAGAGCGGCAAGGTGAGAGCCGGCAGCAGACAGAGCAAGAATCCATTAAGACAACTGGAAATAACAGCTCCTCTGAAACCACCGCTGGAATTGCCGAATATCGCGGCTGCACCACCAGCGAGGAAGCAGGCCATGATCCCTGGCACAATGACAGGCAATCCGATAAACGGGAAAAGAAAGACGCAGGCAACGCCTGTGAAGAAGCTGACCAAGAAGCCTACCAACGCGGAATTGGGTGATTTGTCGAACAGTACCAGAACATCCACACCAGGGATTGCTCCAGGTGCAAACACTTGGGAGAAACCTTTGAAAGCGGGTACAATTTCAGTTGTGAACAGCTTAACACCTGCTTTTGCGATATACAAGCCGGCAGCAAAAATAGCTGACTGTTCGAGGATGAAGACGATATATTCTTTGCCATCCGATAATTTGCTGACATAATCAGAACCAGCAACCAGTCCAGATACCAGTAAAAGCACAAGCATCGTCAAGGTCGTTGCAACATTGGGGTCGCGCAAAAAACTGATGCGGTCATTAATTTTTACATTTTCGGTGTCATTTTCACGGTTGCCAAAAACTTTCCCTAAATAGGTACCTAGAATGTAAGAGGTCATGGAAGCATGAGCAATCGTATATTCATCCGATTTAATAATGTTTTTGCTGGCATTCCGGAGTAGGTAAGGAAACACCGCCATATAGCTCCCAATTACCAAAGAACCGACGATAATCGTAGTTAGCGAACTGAGACCCAGACCTTTCATAACGGCTGTAGCGGCAAAGCTCATAAACAAAATCAAGTGAAGAGACAAATAAATGTACTTGAACTTGGTCAGGCGTGCAAGCACGATGTTAAGGATCATGGAAAAGAGCAGAATGAGTGCAGCATCCGCCCCGATCTGATCAATGGTCAGTGCCATAATGGCTTCATTGCTTGGTACGACACCTTTAAGGTTGAAGGCATAAGAAAAAATTTGGCTGAAGTTAGTGAGAACGCCACCTAAAATTCCGCCGCCGACCTTGATCATGGTGAAGCCCATAAAAGAAAGGGTAGTTCCCGTAATGATCTCTGATACTTTCTTCCTCTGGAATATAAGGCCGAGTAATGTCACAATCGCGATAATGATGGATGGCTCCCTGATAATGCTCATAAACATTTCCATAGTGATCTCCGACTTTCTTTTATTTATTTTCCATTCTTACTAAATCGATTTAGTAATACTCGAAAAAAATTTCCCTCTCGGGAATGTAAAAAGAAGTAGAATCATTTTTTTGTGAATTAAATCACAACTTATTCCATACATTATTCGTTTAAGTTTCCATTCCTCCCCTCTCTTCAATCGCAATCATCACTAAAATCAGGACATACATAAATGAAAGGGTATTCATGACTCGAATCATAAGATCATTATAGCTCTTTATTTTCTTTTTACAATAGAATTTATAAAAACGTTTTCAAAAAGATGAAAAGGACTTATTCAATCATTCAGTTCAGTTTTTGGACAGATTCTCTGTGGTTAATGACCGGATTCATTCGGATGATTTCTGACAGATCCTCATGATCCTGTTCTTTTTGATCAATTTTCTCCAGCAGTAGCCTGGCACTTCTTTTCCCCATTTCAAAACTCGGCTGGGAAACGGTTGTGATCGGCGGATTATAAAAAGATGCAAAGGATACATCATCTATGCCAATCAAGGAAAAATCATTAGGTATGGTCAGATGATTATTTTTTGCATAAATCAGCACCTGCTCCAAAATCATGTCATTCGTAGCAATGATTGCGGTGGGCGGATGCTCCATATGGAATAGTTGTCCAATCAGATTAGGCATTTCATCCAACCTGCCGCTTTTGATATAGTTTTCATTCACTGATATGTCATGTTTGCCCAACGTATTTCGATAACCTGACAGCCGCTCACTTCGTGTGGTGATCGCTTTTTTGCCTAAGGGGAACGTGATAATCCCAATGTTGTTATGACCATGCTCAATGAGTGCTTCAACCGCAAGCTCGCTGGCCTTTTCATTATTCAACAGCACTGTGTCTACACTGATTTCATCGATTTTTCGGTCCACAAACACGAAAGGATAGCCATTCTTGGCAAGGGAAACATATAATTTCTTGTTCTCTTCCGTCGGGAAAATGATAAGTCCATCCACTTGCCGAGCAATCATCGACTGGACATACTTTTTCTCTTTGAGCGAATCATCATCGGTATTGCAGACAATGACCTGGACATTTTCCAGTTGGCATTCATCTTCAATTGCACGCACGACTTCTGTTGTAAATCTCGATAAAATGGTTGAAGAAATAACCCCCACAATGAAGGTCTTCTTCTGCTTGAGACTACGTGCCACCTCATTAGGTATATAACTGAGATCCTCAATCGCTTGCTCGATCTTCTTCTTAGTGTTTTCACTCATATAGTTGTATCTCTTTTGCAGAAACTGCGAAACTGTACTCTTCGACACCCCGGCACGTTCTGCAACTTCCTTCATCGTTGTTACCATAATTACCCTCCTTTCTTTTTCTGCATGTCAGGCGTATTAATTTTCAAATATATATATTCTGCAACCTGTATGTAAAGTGAATTTCACTTTATTATATACCTTCTTTTACAGCAGGAAAATATAATAAATGAGGAGTTAGAGCGTGCCCTCCACCTCATATATAACCGCCCCCACAAATGCTGGACACTTAGCTTAACCATCCGTTGTTACGAATCTATTGAATTCGAACGAAATCTTAGAAATATACGAATTTTATGAACTTGTTTGATGGAAGATTTGAACATAAAATGAGAATGTAATCGGTTACAATTTCTTTTAAATAAAGGAGGAAGCAGAATTATGAAGAAAAAAGGACTGAAAAAAACATTTTTCATCATTACCTCCCTCGTAATGGGCTTCACACTGTATGGCTATACTCCCGCTTCAGTAGATGCAGCCAGTGTGAAAGGATATTATCACACCCAAGGAAACAAGATTGTAGACGAATCCGGGAAAGAAGCGGCATTTAACGGCCTGAACTGGTTCGGTCTGGAAACTCCTAATTACACCTTGCATGGACTGTGGAGCCGCTCAATGGACGACATGCTGGATCAGGTGAAGAAAGAAGGCTACAATCTGATTCGTCTGCCTTACAGCAATCAGTTATTCGATTCCAGTTCCCGTCCAGACAGTATTGATTATCACAAAAACCCTGACCTGGTCGGATTAACTCCGATTCAAATTATGGACAAGCTGATCGAAAAAGCTGGACAACGCGGTATTCAGATTATCCTTGACCGTCACCGTCCAAGCTCAGGTGGGCAATCCGAGCTGTGGTACACATCCCAGTACCCTGAGTCTCGCTGGATTAGCGACTGGAAAATGTTGGCTGATCGTTATAAAAACAACCCTACCGTCATTGGTGCGGATTTACACAATGAGCCACACGGTCAAGCAAGCTGGGGCACAGGCAATGCCTCCACAGACTGGCGTCTGGCGGCACAACGTGCAGGGAATGCGATTCTGTCCGTGAATCCGAATTGGCTGATTCTCGTAGAAGGTGTAGACCACAATGTACAAGGCAACAATAGCCAATACTGGTGGGGTGGCAACCTCACAGGTGTAGCCAACTATCCTGTCGTTCTGGACGTACCGAACCGTGTCGTATATTCTCCTCATGATTACGGCCCTGGTGTGTCTTCGCAGCCATGGTTCAACGACCCGGCCTTCCCGTCCAACCTGCCAGCGATCTGGGATCAAACCTGGGGCTACATCAGCAAGCAAAACATAGCTCCGGTGCTGGTCGGTGAATTCGGCGGTCGTAATGTTGATTTGTCTACTACTGAGGGGAAATGGCAAAATGCACTCGTAGACTATATTGGTGCCAACAACCTGTACTTTACGTACTGGTCCCTGAATCCGAATAGCGGCGACACAGGCGGTCTGCTGCTGGACGACTGGGTTACCTGGAATCGTCCGAAGCAGGATATGCTGAGCCGGATTATGAAGCCTGTTGTTTTCGTAGCAGAACAAGCGAAAGCAACCGCCGAATAGGCACAGGGCTTCACTTCACTTATTGAAAAAGCCGATTTTCCTCCTTCAGGCCAGATTATGCTGGGCTATGAAGATGTGGAGAAACGGCTTTTTTTTGTGATACCTGCAAACCTCCAGGATTACACTCCACGTGTGTACATGTTTTCCTCCCCTTCTTGACGCCTTCTATCCAGTTTTATACATTGTAAATTTCCCATCGAATGGGTCATTTTGTAAACTAAATCTCTCTTTTAACCGATAAATACATATGTTGGATTTGAACTCAGGAAGGAAGATTTCATGTGATTGTTTGGAAGGGTTTTGGTATTTTAAACATCGTTGTTCCAGGGATTTTATTTGTTATAGTCGGGAGTTTAGTATCCGCTCTAGGGCTTGACTCCATAGATTCCCGGCTACCGATGGCTTTTGTGTTCATTGTGTCGGGGGTTATTATCTGGTACTTGGGAAAAGCGCTTAACGCCGACTCGGACAAAGTGCTAGTTGATATGGAAACGGGGCAACGCTATCGAATGGGAACCCAGCACAGTCTGTTTTTTATCCCTATGCATTATTGGGGCCCTGCCGGTCTAGCGATCGGATTTATTTTAATCGTTGCATCGATATTTATATAACGTTGATTTCAAAACATGAGCTATCCCGAACACCACAATGCGAGTCAGTTGCTCCCATTGTGGTCTTTTTCCTTTTCGCAGGTCAATTATGATCAGATACCACCATGATTTACCTGTAGGCCAATGAATTTGGGGCAGGCAGGTGAAAACCTAGCTCATATTTCGCCCCAGCTGCTCCACCTTGCTCAGCCAATCGTTGCGCTGCTGATCCGATAATTTATTCATGAGATCAATCGCAGTAGAATGCACCGGTTTGACACCACATAGATGCAGCGTGGAATCCTTCATCATCCGATGTCCAGGCTGTCCCTGGAAAAATCGGTAGTACCAATGCGGACCGTCCATCGTTGTAATGAGGCGGGCCGTTCTTCCTTTTAGAAGCTTGTCAGGCAGGGGTTTTCCTTTTTGATACTTAAACGCAAATCCCGGCATAAAGGTACGGTCAATGAATCCTTTCATTAATGCAGGCAAGCTGCCCCACCAGATCGGAAAGACAAAAACGAGATGTTCTGCCCATTTAATCGACTCCTGTGCTTGGATCAAATCAGGTTCCAGCGGTAATTTATTACGATATCCACCTAGTAGATTTGGATTAAAGTCCAACGCGGATAGCTGCAACAAACGAACCTCCGCCCCTGCAGCCTTCGCTCCTTTTACATAGGATTGAGCCAGCGCTTCCCCATAACTGCCAGCGACCGGATTCCCTTGAATCACCAATATTTTTTTAGACATATAAACCACTTCCTACCTTCATATTATGATTTTAGTTAGAAGACACTAACTTTATATTTAAAAAGAAAAGGTCACTACTGACCTTTACTTAATAAAGCAGTTAAACGTTGTTTGACCTCTGCTGCAAATGGAACCAACTGCTGTGGAAGTTCACCTTCCAGGCTGGAGACGGACAAGCGTGTAATGGCTCCAATGATGAGCACACCGGATAGCAGAGCATCCTGCTTCGGCAGTTCACCTTGTTGAATCCCCTGTTCGATGAATTCAGTCAACGCCTCCAGCGGCTGACGCACATTCTGGCTCTGGCTTGCTTCAACATACAGCTCATGATGTTGTGATAGTAGAAGCAAACCATACTGGTCCTCATCATGCATATCCAGCACTTCATCCACCAGTTGATGGAAACGACTAACGAAGTTCCCACTCTGCTTGCGATAGAAGTCAATTAATGTGGTGTAGCTATTACAATACTGCCCGAATACTTCCAAGGCCATCGCATCTTTACTCTTAAAATGCTTATAAATCGCGGCATCCGTCACACCAGCAGCCTCTCCAATTTCTTTGACTGAAATCCCGTCAATTCCTTTGGTTGCAAATAAGCACATTGCTGCCTGCAGAATATCTTTCTTTTTGCTGTCTACATGTGTTTTCTTATTCATAAGCTTATAGTAAGTGATAACTAACTAAAATGCAAATTATATTTATGCAGGCTCATTCTGTCTTCATACTTTCATTTGAAATATATTGAATTAAACCTAAAAACCATGTTTTATAAGCGATTAATCATAAATACCCTAAATAATACGTGCATCATCCCATTTTATTCATATAAAAAAGATATGTAACCGAATAAAACGGGCGCTAGGATAGGTGGGACTAATTATGCTTGAGGTGCATGCAGTCACCCAGCAGGGAAAAGACTCAGGCAGTCTTGGATATGGAGCGACGAGTACATTTCCCCGCTGCAAAAAGTCGTACAAGCCATCCATGACCAAGGCCCCAAAGCCGATCTTCAGCTTTGGCGTGTCGGGCGCAAAGGCTCGTTGCCCCAAGAAACAGCTGTATCTGCCTCTGGGTTGCCTCACCGCAAACAGTATCATCCACTGGATCGCACACTAAATTGGACAATTTCCACAATAATAGGTGTGCCGGAGAGAATTGCCTCTCCTTCGTTAAGGCGAATCGTCAGCGATAAAGGTGTCAGGCTGTACAATGTGCTTTCTTGTATCATTCCATTAATGTATAGATTGGCATAGCTGTTGCTTCCGACATTAAAACGCTGAAAGGCCTCATGTACACCATCTACAGAAAATTGATCCGCCATAATCGTGATTGAAGATTCAATTGTAGCAGGTGCAAGATAAAAATACCGCTCAGCCGTAGGAACAATTTCAATATTTGAAATGTCAGCTGCCGGGCCGGTTGGCCCTGTTATACCTCGGGCTCCAGTAGGACCAGCTATGCCCTGCGCTCCAGTAGGGCCGGGTACTCCTGTTGCACCTGGACTTCCTTGGACTCCAGCCGGACCTGGCACTCCTGGCACTCCTGGCGCTCCCCGCGTTCCTGCTGGACCCTGTATTCCTGGTATTCCTTGGACTCCCGGTGTTCCCGCAGTTCCCGATATACCTTGGGCTCCTGCTAAACCTGGAATACCTTGTACCCCTGTCAAACCGGGAATGCCTTGTGCTCCTGCCGAACCCGGTGCAGCTCGCTTTCCCGTCTGGCTCATGCTCCTCCTCCGCTTGCTAGGAGTATTTCTGCACCTCCGTTGCATGATTAGCTTTGGATGCTTTTTGGCATGGAACCCCGTTTTTGTTCTACCTTTGAATGAATAACTTGTTTTACACTTTTTACGTTTGTTGATCTTGTAATGTACGGTCCTCTTTCCTAGCCTCCTTAGTGATGAATCGCGTCTCCTCATACCAGCCGTATACACCTCCTTCTCACATGCTTATTTATGTAGTGTATGCACATCCCCCTTTAGGGTTTTAGGCATTTGTAACCTTCAGATTCCAAGTATTCGCTTCCATCTATATTTGTAGCAAAATAGGGCCTTCTCCATTTACCCTATTATTAATAGAAAGGTTAATATGCCGTTTCCGAATAGGTTGAACAATCATTTATTGATTAAGAGCCAGCGAATGCAAATGGCTCATTACCAGTAAAGAAAGGAGATGAGAACTATGCCAATCATAAAACCTGTGTTTACAGCAGTAGCTACTGCTCCCGTATCAACGGGTGGCGCCATAGCCACGACCGTAGCCCCAGCCACGACTCGCTTTTTTGCAACGATTACAGCTGGAATGATCGGAACAACAGAAACAACCGTTCCTGCTGCAAGCTTTGTAGATGACGCCGATGCTCCAGTTGTTGCTTTGCCGACATTAGCAGCTACTGATTCTTCTAATTTTTATATTAACGGAGTTATTCAGCAGAGCTCCTTATTCACCCTCACCACAGCAAGTCTGGTCATTGCCTCCGTAGATATTACACCAGGTGTCCCAGTTGTTATAGAAATAACAGATTTTAGCGGCACAACTTCCATTATCGCGACTCAGCCTACCATCTCTGCGCCTACCGTCACTATTATCACTTAACACTTTTCATATTTTTGATTCAAGTTGGACTGAACGGTCATTCACGCTGTACATTACCCCGTATAAGCTAGAAAAGACCGATTCAGATGTCGATATCTGAATCGGTCTTTTAGATTATATAATCGTTTTCAAATGACTGGATACTGTATGATTAAGGCAAAATAGCAAAGGAGCGCACCGGAAATCCAGGGGAATCTTGAATGCTCGGAACGATATTATATATGACCGCGCCCGTCGGGGGCAGCTTGTCCAAATTCGTCAGCACCTCAACTTGATACCGATCCTGCTCCAATATGTAATATTCCCCTACCAGCTTGCCAGCTTTGCGATAAGCTACAGAGGAATCGGTATCTAGCGTTTCATGCCCAATGGCAGCCACATTCCGTTCTTCTACCAAAAAGCGCAGCGCCTCCAGCGACCAGCCCGGGCAGTGTGCATCTCCGGCGTCGTCCTTGTTCGAGAAGGCATCTGAATCAGGCCAACGTTTGCTCCAATCACTGCGAAAAGCGACAAAGGACTGATCAGCAATGCGTCCATGCTCTTTCTCAAAGTCCAAAATATCCGCAACCGTAAGTTCATAGTCAGAATTGGCTGCAACGGCTGCTGAACGGTCAATGACAACTAGCGGCAAAACCAGCTCCTTCAACGAAAGCTCATGCAAGTAACGTTTGCCCTTCACAAAATGAACGGGTGCATCAATATGAGTCCCATACTGACCGGGAAAGCAGTATTGTTTTACAAAAAAGCCATCATCGTGGGTAAACAGGGTATCCACCTGAACATTATCGAATACTGGAAAATGAGGGATTTCAGGATAAAAAGCGTGGGACAAATCCACCCACTCTTTTTGCTTCAACAACTTCAAGATATCTGCTAAATGCTCTGCCATGATGCCCATTCCTCCTCAGCTTTATTACAAGCCATTTTACCTGAGGATTCTGCAAAAATCTATAAATCGATCTGCTCTTCTAATATATAGAAAGAAATCTATTTTGTGCGACGGTATGGACGAAGAAGCTGCCATCCCAGTCTACGATGAAATGAGCAATTTATTAACATTTGATATTCATGAATGGCCTGTATCAGGCAAGAACTCCTCCAGCGACTTTTTAAGCCTCCCTAGAGATCGGTTAAGCGCGAGCCAGCTTCCCGTCTATTCAAATGCTGATCAGCTCTATCTTGTACAACAGCAAAAAAAAGACGTTTCCAGTTTATACTGGAAACGTCCTCTCGTGCCGATCTGAGCATCAACAAAATTGTACCTCTCTCTAATACTGACAGCCTCATACTTTCCATTCCTAGCACGTATATTTTCGCAAAAACGAACGAATACTGTTAATTTTCAATGTGCTATTTTATTCAACTCCTGTGCTTTTTGCGGGCTGTCTGCACCTTTACCGTTCATTAATTTGAAACTATCCCAAAAGGGGAACCTCTACTTAAATCAAGCTCTTTTGCTTCGGTTTCTCATTCGTGTAACGACTACGATCAAGAGTAAGGGAAGAACATATGCCAGATTATCGAATAAGGTCCAAGCCATGTATCCGTCCTCGTTGAAGGACGCCTGATCATGGTACATGGTAACTGAAAGAAGCAAGCAGATATATGCTATCGGAAACGTTAAAATACGGTAATTTTTTACTCTAAAAAATCGCGAAAATAAATTCGTCAATATAAATACCATGATCGAGGTTTTCATGTACGAACCGGCAATTAATGAAAATCCGATTACAGGCTCAATTCTTTCGATAATCTCCTGTATATAGATTAATCTGGCCAGCTGATACATGGAATAATTCATCTCGCCTGCTAAAGGTCCTAGAGCCAGAATGGTGCAAATAATAGATGCAATTAATGTGACTCCGTTCATTATAATAGCAAAGTACATATATTTTCCGAGCATTCGCTCTTCGCCTTTACGTGCAAACGGAAGAAGTGAAGAGTACAATACGACTTCTGCGAATGGAAACCCATAGGTGATATAGGCTCCATGAAGAATCGGTTTCATTCCGTCCGGCATGATCGGCAGTAAAAATTCTGGATGGTAGTTGGCAGAAGCCAAGACCAAAACCAATAAAATAAACCCATACATCATAATCAATAAAATGAAAAACATTCGGGCCATAACTTCAATTCCAGCCCGGGCTGTCAGTGCAGCCGTCACAAAAAACAAGGTATGGACAACAGTTACAGGCGTTTTTGTCATTATAGTACTATTGAAAAAACCGCCAACTTCAATAATTATGGCGGCGTTCTGCCAGAACAGGGCACAAGTAAAAGGAATGATCATTAAGAGGGTCAACCATTTTCCCAGCGCTTTACGGCTGTATTCGACGAAGAGCAATCCGGGATATTGGCTGTGCAAATAAAGGACGCAGGCCAATAGACACATCCCCATTACCCAAGCTATTAATAAGGAAATCCATGCTCCGTTTTTAGCAGCGCCGATTACTGAAGCAGGGATCAGAACGATGGCCGATCCCGTCATTCCGGCAAG
Source organism: Paenibacillus sp. FSL R10-2748 (assembly GCF_038005565.1). NCBI lineage: Bacteria > Bacillati > Bacillota > Bacilli > Caryophanales > Paenibacillaceae > Paenibacillus > Paenibacillus sp. FSL R10-2748. The sequence continues at coordinate 185,853 of NZ_JBBOTK010000004.1, read as the reverse complement.
AAACAACACCGCTGTCTGGAGCGCACTGATACTCTCTTGATTTTTCATGAGATTCCTCCGCTGATATGAAGTGAGTTCAGGTCGGGAGCCTGAACCATGCGACGATGCGTTTGGCCGGAGCGAGAAGAAAGAAATCAATAAGCTCGTCAAGATTTGGCCACGGGAGATTCGTAATATAGAGTAAGCCAAGATAGGCTATAGGCAGCATAAGCGATAGATACAGGATACGTGCTCTGCGATTTGTCCGTTTCCACTTTGGAATATCAGTGATCAGCATTGCAGCATTACAAATCATAAAAAACAAAAATTTAGCAAACATGGCTATCTCCTTTTCTAAAATGGTACTCCTATCCCCATTCCCGTACTCACAATATTAACTTCAACGGCTACATTAAACTCAGCCTTGGCAAACCGTTCGTTCCAGGTTGGCTTCCAGCGTTTCCATAATGCCGAATTTTTTTGAAAAATCTGATTGCCGATTCCTATTGCATCTAATCGTTCCTTCTGAAGAAGGGAAATCGTTTCCCTCAATTTCTCCTTAATCTCGGCTTCGAGTCTGCCTTTAAATTTATTTTGCTCCTCTCTGGTCATCACGGAAGAGCTATGCAGCTCGCCGATTGCCCCTATGATTTTGATATGTACACGAGCAACGACATCCTCTCCTTCGATAAAAGGTACTATCTTCGTTTTTAAGGAGATAACCTGGAGGCTTTCTTTGGTTTTCTTTTTTTCAGACTCTGCATCCTTATCCGCAATATCGATAACTCCGCTTTTGAATTTTCCAAGCAGCATCAATAATGGTTGGGTATTTGTCGGGCTGATAACACTTTTTACCAGCTTTCCTTCTTTAAGCAGCGCAACTCCGGCAATGGAAATCTCATCGAGGGGCTTGTCTTTGAACACATTAGGAAGCGTTGTGACTCCGGTTTCGTTTTTTAGTTGAATCGCCAGATCAAGTAACGGAACTCTGGAAGTTTTGGCAGAAAACCGTGCTGTCGTTTCTTCAATTTTCCGTAATTGCTGACCTATGGTGTTCTCAATATACGGCTTGGTTTCTAAATAGTCGCTTGCTTTCCCCCGAGCAATCAGGACAAGTATGGTTTTTCTAGTTTCAGGATCTCTCATGAAAAAATCAAGAACGTCTTCTAAACCTCGTTGTCGGGACATTTCTTCCCCGATGATAAGAATGCGCATGTGATCCAATTTTGCCCTTCTACCAAGGTGGATGGGAATGTCTTTTATCGCTTCATTCATGTTATCTCCTTTTGTTAGGATATTAAATGCTTTTGAGGACTGCTTGGGGGCTCCTCCCATCTCCTGCGAACCCGAGGGATTGTAAAAATGGGTAGTGAGATATATTTCTTCACTTTGGTCCAGGTCAACCGCTATCGCTTGTGCATACCCGAATTCCACCAGCTCCGCCTTGTCCCAGCAGCCCGCGAGCAGGATGACAGCCAATATACAGAAACCAATGGATATTCGCGTTCTCATGTTTTCCCCCCTTTTCTTTTATGCAAATGGCGGTTTCGCGGTTGGTGAAGCAGTATTTTTCGCGGGGCAACAATGAATACATCGCGCAATTGATTGATTCTAAGCGGCCCCAGTGGTGCAAAATAGGGTTGACCCAAAGAGCGCAAGCAAACTAAATGCAAAAATATGAGGAGAAGTCCGAACATAATTCCAAGTCCTCCCAAAGTGCTAGCAAGGATCATTAAAGGGAATCGCAGCATGCGGATCGATATGGCCATACTGTATTGAGGCAGTGTAAACGATGCGATACCGGTCAGAGCGACGACTATGACCATTACCGGCGAAGCAATCTTGGCTTGAATCGCAGCTTGACCGATGACAAGCGCTCCGACAATGCTTACAGCAGAGCCTATCGGACGGGGCAACCTGATTCCAGCTTCCCTAAGAAGCTCGAAAAAAACCTCCATAATCAGTGCTTCCACGAAAGCGGGAAACGGAATCCCTTCTCTCGTATCCAGAATGGCTAGAAGCAGAACGGTCGGAATCATCTCAGAATGGAAGGTTGATAAGGCAATATATATGCTTGGAAGCAGGAGTGCCATCACGAATGCACCAAATCTTAGTATACGTATCAGCGAAGCGAAGATGGTTTGCTGATAGTAATCCTCACTGGAGGCGAGGAACTCAAAAAAAATTCCCGGACATATCAATATTGTTGGAGTTCCATTCACCATTACGATAATCTTTCCATCCAACAGGGCAGACACAACGGTATCTGGCCGTTCCGTGTAGCGCACCTGAGGAAAAGGAGAATAGACAGAGTCGCTGATCCATTCTTCCAAATAAGATGTTTCAAGAATCTCTTCCGTGTCGATGTCTGCAATTTTTTGTTTAAACTCTAATAGCGATTCAGGATTGACGGCCCCATCCAAATATCCGTAAGCAATTTTTCTCTGACTTATTTCTCCTACCGTGAAATACTCAAATTTAAGTTTGGCTGATTTGAGCAAGCCACGAATGATGCCTATATTCACATTCAGTTCTTCAATTGTACTTATATGAGGCCCTTGAACGACCGGTTCTGTGATCGGCTCACTAACTTGTCTAAAGGGAAGCCCACTAGCAGCATAGCTAATTGCTTCCTCCCAATGATCAAAGAATATAACTATGGCTCCACTTAATATCTGTTCATTAACTTGATCAATGTCTTTCAACAGCTTGGGAGAATGGCCAGTTATTCCATGTTTTTTGAAGAAACGCATCACAGCTTTGGGAGTGACCGCCTCCGCCGAGCCAGCTTCATAAGTGATTAGATCCTCCATAGCAGATTTCATGTATTTTAAATGTTCATTTTGAATCATTGTCTCAAAGTAAACAGAAAGAGCATTATGTTCAAAACTCGAACCATAACTCCAAGGTATGAGAACAAGATCGGTACAATCGGAAAAGCTGTCCTGAATTTGTTTTAAATTTTCGGCCAAGCATTTCGATATCATCACCGTTCCCACCTCTTAGCTATCCTTTATTTAAACTATTTTTAATGTGCTGATTAGTATCTCTTTAAGATGAATCTTTTATGCAAGGCTATATCTAGTTTCTCACGAACAAATCAGCCTCTCCATATGGCAAACCCCGCGATAAATGGGTGAGGGGAACACTCCATTTTTTCTATGGCCACAGGGTCGTTCTCAACATCTCCATAGATCCGTCTCTCCAGATGAGGTCTTAAATTTTGGCACCATGCTATCATCACCGACAAGTGTACCGTCAATGTCGATAAACACAAATGACATGATTGTTGTTATGTACTACATTTACACCGTAATTAGTGTAACGCATTACAGGTCAAATCTTTTTTTGAGAAACTGATACGTTTTAAAAAAAAGCCGCCAATATGGCGACTTCCTATATGACTAAAACCTGCTTGGAGTGTAATTGCTGTTTTTTAAATACTCGATTACGAATTTGTCTAAAAATAAAAACAGATTTTCATTCATCACTTTGTAGTCACTATTTCTCAGTAGTTCTGGCTGCTGAATGAATCTGTGGCTACTACGTTCAGATAGTCCGGCTTCCGAATTCTCGATTAGAAGCTCTACCAATTCATGTTTAAACTCCATATGGCATTGAAAACCGTAGACAAGCTTCCCGTATTCTCTATAATCTGCCTCGGACAAGCTTCACTGTAGGCTATTATTTTGCAATTTTCAGTTAATCCAGGCTTATCATTTATGCCAGTGTCCAACAATACTAGTATTGTCAAAATAGGCAAATTTATCATTGCATTTTCCTTCATCTGTGAAGATTATGAAAAAAAATCCTGCTTCTAACTTTTTCAGTGTACGATTGTACGGTTATGTGTTATCCAATGTTTTTAACATTCCGCTTCGGGCGTTGTAAGATCCAACACATACTTTCTGAAAGTACAATATTCGCTAGCTCCATCAGGGTTTTTATTTCAAAGGTTGGTTGAATTGCAGATGTGTTTATTTTCCCGGTAGGGTTGAACCAACAGCTATCAATTCCGTTATTGTTCCCTCCCTGAATATCCTAAGTCAGTGAATCACCGATCATGAGAGCCTTCCTTTTATCCGAAATGACCCGCTTTGTAAATACATAATCAAAAATAGCAGCTTGTGGCTTTTGGTAACCTACTTCTTCCGAAATAATCACCTGTTCAAACACATCACGCAGTGTTTGATCTCCCAGCTATTATACAGAAGCTGGTCGTGCCATCAAGATACGATCAAGAATTGAAATCGTTAACATTCTGATAAAAATACAAAAACAATTCCATATATTCATATATACATTTCCTATTCCGTGTGATTGTTAACGTTTTCATTATTACATATACGTCTTGATTGGAAAAAGAAGGGGTCTATTGAATTATATAAAAAATTCGACAAAAATTTTAGTATGTAACTTTTATTATATTAACAAATACTGGAACAGAAAGTATGATAGAAAATGTAGAAACCACAGGAGCACCCGGGACTCCCTTCGTTCATCTACTCCATTAATCCAATATACGGAGGTATTTTATGAAAAAGAGATTTTCACTCGGAATCGCAGCGGCTCTACTGTTCACTACTCTGGCTCCTATAGGTGCACCTGCTCATGCAGCCAGCGATATTGGCAAGGAGACGCTCGGCAGCAAAAACGGATGGGCAGCCTTTTCTACAGGCACAACAGGTGGAGCTACGGCGACTACCTCCAATATTTTCACCGTAACGAATCGCAAGCAACTTGTCGATGCTTTGGGCAAAAACAGCAATAGTACGCCTAAAATCATTTATGTCAAAGGCACGATCAACGCCAACGTCGATGACAATAATAAACCGTTAGGATTGAACGACTACAAGGACTCTAAATATGAGTTTGACGCCTACCTCAAAGCGTATGACCCGTCCACATGGGGTAAAAAGGCCCCGTCTGGCACATTGGAAAAGGCACGTGAGGCTTCACAAAAAAATCAGGCCAGTCGTGTCGTCATTGAAATTCCGTCCAATACTACGATTGTCGGTCTGGGAAGCGACGCGGTCATTAATGGCGCAAACTTCCAACTAAAAAAAGGGACAGACAACGTTATTATCCGTAATATCGAATTCCAGGATGCCTACGATTATTTTCCTCAGTGGGACCCAACGGACGGCAGTACAGGCAATTGGAATTCGGAATATGACAGCATTACAGTTAACGGCGCCACACATGTATGGGTAGACCACAATACCTTCAATGATGGGTCTCACCCCGATAGCCAAAATGGCACCTTTTACGGCCAAGAATACCAGCATCATGATGGACTTCTCGATGTGATTAACCAAGGCGATCTGGTTACGGTTTCTTACAATCATTTTTACGATCATGATAAATCATCGATTATTGGCAACAGTGACAGTAAAACAGCAGATGAAGGGGCTTTACGTGTAACTCTGCATCACAACTATTATGAAAACACGGTACAACGCACACCACGCGTGCGGTATGGACAAGTCCATCTGTACAACAATTACTATACTGGTGATGTAAAACGCTCCGAATATCCTTCACTATATATATGGGGCGCAGGTAAATCCTCCAAAATCTTCGCCGAAAACAATGTCATTGACGTTGCTGGTTTAACTGCAGCTAAAATCGTGACTGTCTTTGGAGGAACTGCCCTGTCAGATACGGGCACAATCCTGAATGGACAAGCTGTTAACGCAGGCTCCAGCGCGGGTCTTAGCTCCTCTGTAGGCTGGAAACCATCGCTGAACGATAAAATCTCCCCATCCGCCAGTGTGAAGGCAGAAGTCACTTCCCAAGCCGGTTCCGGTAAGCTGTAAACACTGCCCGCTAACACAAATAACCACAGGCGCATACAACCTGCGATTTTACACCAAAAAGGCTGTTTCCTCCGTAGAATGATTCCACACGGAGAGAACAGCCCTTTTTTTATTTTTCATTTGTTTAATTACAATTATAAAACGCCTTAACTGCCGTATTGTTCTACCAAAACCGGCTTTTCAAATGCGTTATCCAGCTTGCGAAGTTTAGCCTTTACCGCTTCTGGTGGCTCAACCGCAGGCGCATCTGGATGCAGCAACCATGATTTCACAAAGTGCGTATCGGATAATTGAAAGAGTGGAGGCTCTTTCTCAAAGTCAATTTTCATAGCATAAGAACTGCGGGCTGCAAAAGCATCCCCTACAGGTGGGTGAAGCAGATCCGGAGGTGTTCCCGGAATAGCTGCCAGCTTCTGACCATGGCTGTCCAAACTTGGCATAGAAGCGAGAAGGCCCCATGTATATGGATGTTTCGGGTTATAGAAAATTTCATTAACCGTACCTGTTTCCACGATTTGTCCTGCGTACATAACGGCAACGCGATCAGCCATCTTCGCCACAACACCGAGGTCATGAGTAATAAAGATGATGGAAGTATCGATCTTTTTCTGAAGATCCTTCATTAGCTCCAAAATTTGAGCTTGAATCGTTACGTCCAACGCAGTCGTCGGCTCATCGGCAATCAGAAGTTTCGGATTAGCAGCCAATGCCATCGCAATGACGACACGTTGACGCATACCGCCACTAAATTCATGCGGATATTGGTTAAAACGCTGTTCAGGATGTGGAATACCTACCAGATTCAGCAACTCAATACCCCGCTTGCGAGCAGCATCCTTGGATATTTTTTCATGCTTGAAAAGCACTTCCGTGATCTGCTTGCCCACTTTCATCGTCGGGTTAAGCGAAGTCATTGGGTCCTGAGAAATCAGACCAATTTCCTTACCACGAATTTTTTGCATCTGCTTCTCTGTTTTATTAATCAGCTCTTGTCCGTCAAACATAATTTGACCCTTTTGATAAATGCCCGGAGGGGTCGGAATCAACTTCATAACAGCTTGTGAGGTTACGCTTTTGCCTGAGCCGGATTCGCCCACAATCGCCAGCGTCTCTCCTTTATTGACATGAAAGTTTACGCCACGAATGGCCTGCACTAGTCCCTGACGGGTCTTGAAAGATATCGTTAAGTCCTTCACTTCCAAAAGGCGGTTCATCTCATCACTCTTTCATTTATTATTCATCACTATTATTGACCACTATCTAAAAAAACGACGTCCATGAGTCAAGGTATATACGATTAATTTTACTCAGTTTAGTACCTACCAGTCAAGCTATATCTAAAATATCATCAAAAACCTTTCACACCATGTTATATAAATGGAATGTTTGTCCGAAAAAACGATCATTTTTAACCATTTCTGTACTCATTTATAACATGCGCTGGATATAGCTGAAGCGTGCTCCACCCCATGGCGAACGTGTGCAGAGTAGTTCTCCGTTCAATCGGGTAGCAATTTGACGACAAATAGCCAATCCAAGACCTGTGGCACCATTCGAGCCCGCATAGAATCTTCCAAATACCTCGGCTGCCTCTTGTTCAGTCAGCCCTTCCCCATCATCATCCACATGCATAACCCATACAACCTCCGGTGTTGTCCCTGTCTCCAAATGAATGACAACCTCCGTAGAGGTGTGCCGAACTGCATTTTGCAACAAATTCAATATCATACGGAACAATTGCTCGGCCGGAACGGCCACATGCAGGCCCTCTCCCTCCACTCGAAGCGAGATAGAACGTTCAGCAGCCACCGGCATTAATAGATGAACAGCATCCTCCGCCATGCTTCTAAGATCAACCAGAGAGACAGGCCATTCTTCATTCAGCGCCTCCAACCTCGATAGCTGCAGCAGCTTTTCCACCATATCAATTAACCGCTGGGACTGCACTTTGATGATACTCAGCCCCTCGTCCTGGGATACCACTTGATCCTGAATGGCATATACATAGCCTTGAATCGACATTAACGGTGTCCTTAGCTCGTGAGATACATTTTGCAGGAATTCAATTTGACCGTGGTGATGGTGCTGAATACGGGCGGACATGGAATGAAAGGTGCTGATCAGCTCGCCAATCTCACTTTTATCCGCCTGCGGAAAATCACTATCCTGCGGCTGATTCGGTTCGTAGTTGCCTACCGCCTCCTTCAATCGTTTGAGCGGACGCACCAGACGTGAGACAACCATCAGACCAATGACGAGAATCACCAAAAAACCCGCGATGATAGACAGTAATGTGGTTCTCATTAACGGTACATACAGTGCTCGTAAAGAAGATAAGGGTGAGTATACAAAAATACGAAAAGGTTGTCCGGGCAATTCTTCATTCGTAAACAGTACCTTTTTACCTTGAAGCACAGCCACCCCTTCATGTGTAGCGGTCAGATCCTGGGCAGACGGATGAACCGATGCAAAAAATCCTTGGCGGATCAAAAGCAAACGCTCTATCTTTTTGCCTTCCATTCCAGAGACGCTTGAGTCGATGATGCGGTTATCCGTGCTTAAAATAAAGTAATCAGCAGATAAAAGCACGCCCTTGATAACATAGTTAAATTCAGCATTATCCAGTCGATCAAAGCCTCCGTCGCTCATAATATGGACGGCTTTGCGTGCCTGCTCATGAAGCTTGGATTTGGCCTGATTCACCAGAATGTCGTCGATAAGCCTGATGAATAAGACCACCGTAATACAGACGGTAATAAGCATGGCGATGGTCAGGGAAAGCAGTATTTTAGCTCTCATCGTACGCATGGCTACAACTCCTGAACTGTTGCTTTATATCCGAAGCCCCATACGGTGTTAATGACGAGCGTAGAGTGATATTCAGCTAACTTTTTACGAATCCGCTTGACCAAATCATCCACGACTCTCACATCACCTATAAAATCATAGCTCCACACCTGCTGAATCAGATGTTCCCTGCCGAAAGGTCTTTCCAGATGATTCGCAAGAAACAGCAGCAGGTCGAATTCACGTGAGGTCAAATTTAGCTCTTGTCCGTCCACTGTGACTTTACGAAAGTCAGCAAAAATACACAGATTGCCCGCATGGCATATATCTGCGCTTTCTGCCGCTTGCCTATCGTCTGATGCAGACATTCCGGCCTTGCTCAGTCTCAGCATCGCTTTGACCCTTCCTACCAACTCCCTTGGATTAAAGGGCTTAGTCAAAAAATCACTGCATCCCAGCTCCAGCCCGTGAATACGGTCGTTTTCTTCTCCACGGGCAGAGATCATAATGATCGGCATTTCCGTAAACTCACGAAGCTGAGTCAGTAGAGAAAGCCCATCAATGCCAGGCATCATAATATCAAGAACGAGACAATCCGGACGGTTCGTACGGATATGCTCTACCAGTGTTTTACCACTGGAAAAGGAAGTGACCTCGTAGGATTCTTTTTTCAAATATTCAGATATTAATTGCAGAATGAACACATCGTCATCCACTACTACTATTTTTGTCATGACCTTAACCCCTTGCCGTTGTTCTGGATGCTTCCATCCTCTCTTTAAGCTTAACAGAAGCCCAGCAGAATAGACAAAAGACGGGTATACCGTTCCCGGTCCCGTCTTTCTTATCATGAATCGCTGCTGTATATGCCAGGCGAGCTGAATGCTAACTACATATCAGTCTTATTTCTTGGTTGTTACTGTTTTTGGAGCTGTTTTGACTGTTTTTGGAGCTGCTTTGGCTGGAACTGCTTTTTTAACTGGAGCTTTGTGGGTCACTTTTTTAGCTACGACATGATGTGCACGAGTTTTATGAGTTGTTGCTTTGTGTTTAACAACATTATGTTTTTTTGCATGATGTTTAACTGTACGGTGCTGCACTTTCACTGCTTTTGTTTTGTGGCTTGCCACTTTTTTCGCAACGGATTTTTTGGCAGGGGCTTTCTTCGCTTTGGTTGTTGTTTTATGAGCTGTTGTAGCTTTTTTAACGGGTGCTTTCACCACAGGTGTTTTCGTCACAGGTGATTTTGCCGGTGTTTTGGTCGGAGTCGTAACCGCAGGAGCTTTGATTGCTGGTGCAGTGCTCGCTGGAGTCGTTGTTGCTGTAGCGGCGAATGCGCTGCTTGCTCCTCCCAATACACTTACTACGGTTAATACGGCTGCTGCATTTTTAGTCCATTTTTTCATGATTGAATCACCTCTCCTTTAAAGTATCTTTAGCTTATCAGGAGAATTCGGGATAATTGTGGAGCAAATGTGTGAAAAGTATATGAAAAAGCGTGCAGCCCTGTATTTAGAAAATACATGAGTCTGCACGCTATGAGTTTTACAATAACCATCTTCACTAACCAATGGCGATCCAGGAAATAATACCGTAGTTATGCGCGGTTTCGTTCCACTTGGTTACGACGATCACTGCTCCATTCGGCGTCTGAGATTTCAGCGTCGCATGAAAGAGAGGGTGGTTCGTCATCGCTACCAACGTGTAGTCCGGGTTTACAAAAGGCTCCCCGAATACAATGGTCACTTCCGTCTCTCCTTCACTGCCTTTCAAAAGAAACGGCGCTCTGCCAAACTGCTGCAATGCTGGCTGATTCGCACAAGTACGGACCGGAGTGATGCTCAAATGCTCCGGCTTCACTGCGTTCAGCTCCAGCTCACGTGAGCCTACCGAGCCTTCCACCAGATGATGACCTTCAATGCTCTGCTCTGCCACATGATGGCTTTGTACCGCAGCCGCTTGCAGATGCTCTGGTCCCACGGCTTCTGGGCTCAGCACCTCGCTGTCGACGGCCTGAGCTTTCAGATGGCTGCGAGATACACTGTTTGCCTGAAGTCTGTCGCCACTGACGCCTTCCTCTGGCAAAAGTCCCGAGAGATGTATATCTGTGGACAGCTGAGCCAGTGTCACCGAGCCCGGCTTTAGGTGATGCGAATCAATAACTTCCTCTCCAATGTGGTGGCTTGCAATAGCCTCCTCAGCCACATGGCGGGACTGTACCGTTCCATCTGCCAGCTTGCTGGACGTCACCGCTCCTTCCTGTATAGCATCCTCAGCCACCGCCTGCCAGCCTACATGCTGGGGCTGAATAGCCCCTGCTTGCAGATGCTCCGACTGGACTGAATCCAGCGCGATATGCCTAGACTGCACCACGCCCTCTGCCAGTGCGGACCCTTGGATCGCCCCATCGGCCAAATGCTGAGCGTGTACGGCATGCTCCGTCAAATGGACGGAGTTTACGCTGGCTTCTGCCAGATTCGAAGCACGCACCGCCCGAAGCGCAAGCTTCTCAGCGTTCACGCTGCCTGCCTGGAGCGCGTGAACCGATATACTCCCTGGCGCAATATGCCGAGTCATCACTGCCGAAGCCTGCAAATGGGCAGAGGTGACGGATTCCGGAGCCAGATGGCTCGACTGGACGGCCTCTTCTGCCAAATGATTGGCTTGCACAGCTTCGTCCGTAATATGCCACGGCTGGACCGAATGAGGAGATATTTTGGCAGCAGTCACGCCATCATCCGCCAGTTTGCCGGACGTAACCGACTCATCCTGCAAAGCATCAGTTGATATTGCTTGGGATGCGATATGCACACCCTGAATGGTTCCAAGGTGTAGATGGTGCGGCTGAATGGACTCCGGTGCGATATGCACGGACTTCACTGCCCCCTCTGCCAGCGCTCTGTCCTGTACTGCGCCAGGTGCCAAATGTCGGGGGTGTACGGCATGCTCAGACAACTGTGAAGGACCGACGCTTCCTTCCGCGAGATTCGTCGCTTGCACCGAGCGTGCCGCCAGCTTTTCCGAGGTGATGCTTTCTGCTTGAAGCGCACGACCTGACACACTGTCAACGGCCAGATGTCTCGCAAACACCGAGGAAGCCTGTAAATGATCAGAGGTGACGGATTCCGGAGCCAAATGGTTCGACTGGATGGCCTCTTCTGCCAAATGATTGGCTTGCACCGCTTCGTCTGTAATGTGCCACGGCTGGACCGAGTGGGCAGACAGCTTGGCGGCAGTCACGCTCTCATCCGCCAATTTGTCGGACGTAACAGATTCATTCTGCAAAGCATCGGTCGATATCGCCTGTGAGGCGATATGCACACCCTGAATGGTTCCCATTTGCAGATGATGCGACTGGATGGACTCCGGTGCGATATGCACGGACTTTACTACCCCTTCTGCTAGCGCTCTGTCCTGTACTGCGCCAGGTGCCAAATGCCGGGGGTGTACGGCATGCTCAGACAACTGTGAAGGACCGACGCTTCCTTCCGCGAGATTCGTCGCTTGCACCGAGCGTGCCGCCAGCTTTTCCGTGGTGATGCTTTCTGCTTGAAGCGCACGACCTGACACACTGTCAACGGCCAGATGTCTCGCAAACACCGAGGAAGCCTGTAAATGATCAGAGGTGACGGATTCCGAGGCCAAATGGTTCGACTGGACGGCCTCTTCTGCCAAATGATTGGCTTGCACCGCTTCGTCTGTAATGTGCCACGGCTGGACCGAGTGGGCAGACAGCTTGGCGGCAGTCACGCCCTCATCCGCCAATTTGTCGGACGTAACGGACTCATCCTGCAAAGCATCGGTCGATATCGCCTGTGAGGCGATATGCACACCCTGAATGGTCCCCGTTTGCAGATGATGCGACTGGATGGACTCCGGTGCGATATGCACAGACTTTACTGCCCCTTCTGCCAGCGCTCTGTCCTGTACTGCGCCGGGTGCCAAATGCCGGGGGTGTATCGCCTGCGTGGACAGATGTGAAGGGCCGACGCTTCCTTCCGCGAGATTTAACGCTCGCACCGAGTGTGCCGCCAGCTTTTCCGAGGTGACGCTTTCTGCTTGAAGCGCACTACTGGATACGCTATCCGAGGCCAGATGGCTCGCAAGCACCGCCGAAGCCTGCAAATGGGCAGAGCTGACGGATTCCAGGGCCAAATGGTTGGACTGGACAGCCTCTTCTGCCAAATGATTGGCTTGCACCGCTTCGTCTGTGATGTGCCACGACTGGACTGAGTGGGCAGACAGTTTGGCGGCAGTCACGCCTTCATTCGCCAATTTGTCGGACGTAACGGACTCATTCTGCAAAGCATCGGTCGATATCGCCTGTGAGGAGATATGCAAATCCTGAATGGTTCCCGTTTGCAGATGATGCGACTGGATGGACTCCGGTGCGATATGCACGGATTTCACTGCCCCTTCTGCCAGCGCTCTGTCCTGTACTGCACCCGTTGCCAAGTGCCGGGTGTGTATCGCTTGCGTGGACAGATGTGGAGGGCCAACGCTGCCTTCCGCGAGATGCGTCGCTTGCACCGAGTGTGCCGCCAGCTTTTCTGAGGTGATGCTTTCTGCTTGAAGCGCACTACTGGATACGCTATCCGGGGCCAGATGGCTCGCAAGCACCGCTGAAGCCTGCAAATGGGCAGAGGTGACCGATTCCTGGGCCAGATGATTGGACTGAACGGCTTCTTCTGCCAAATGTTTGGCTTGCACCGCTTCGTCTGTAATGTGCCACGGCTGGACCGAGTGGGCAGACAGCTTGGCGGCAGTCACGCCCTTATCCGCCAGTTTGTCGGACGTAACGGACTCATCCTGCAAAGCATCGGTCGATATGGACTGTGATGCGATGTGCTCTCCCTGAATGGTTCCAATTTGCAGATGATGTGGCTGGATGGATTCCGGTGCGATGTGCACGGACTTCACTGCACCCTCTGCCAGTGCTCTATCCTGTACTGCTCCAGCTGCCAGATGCCGAGTGTGCACCGTTTGCGCAGAAAGATGTGAAGGGCCGATGCTGCCTTCCGCGAGGTTCATTCCTTGTACCGAGCGCGCTGCCAGCTTTTCCGAGGTGACGCTTTCCGCTTGAAGCGCACGACCTGACACACTATCCGGGGCCAAATGTCTCGTGAGCACCGAGGAAGCCTGTAGATGCACCGAGGTGACCGCTCCTGCAGCCAGATGTGCCGAATCCACGGCCGCCACAGCCAAATGGTTGCTTTGTACAGCTTCGTCCATAATATGTCCGGACTGCACGGCATGGGCAGACAGTTTCGTGGGAGTTACGCTTCCCTCCGACAGTTTGGCAGAGGTGACCGATTCATCCTGTAAGGCCGGAGTCGCTATAGCCTGCAATGCGATATGCTCTCCCTGAATGACCCCGCTTTGCAAGTGCTCCGATTGGATGGATTCGGGCGCAAGATGTGCAGACTTCACAGCATTCTGGGCTAATTCCGTCTCCTGTACTGCTCCTGCTGCCAAATGCCGAGTGTGTACGGCTTGCGCAGCCAAATGTCCGGGACCCACGCTATTTTCCGCCAGATTGGGAGCCTGCACAGCACGGGCCGCTAGCTTCTCAGAGGTGACACTTTCCGACTGAAGCGCATGACCGGATACACTGTCGGGGGCGAGGTGTTTGGTTTGGACCGATGCAGATTGCAAATGATTAGAGGTGACTGATTCCGGAGCGAGATGATTCGCCTCCACCGCTTCAACAGCCAGATGGTTACTCTGCACCGCTTTATCCGTAATATGCCACGGCTGCACGGAGCGAGCAGACAGCTTAGAGGAAGTAACACTACCCTCAGCTAACTTAGGAGCCGTAATCGCCAAATCATTGATTTTATCCGTGGCCACACTTTCCGGCGATAGTTTCAGCGAAGTAACAGCATGATCCTGCAAATGATGGGAGTACACCGCTCCGCTGGCCAAATGCGCGGTTTGAACAGCGCCTTCACCTAGTATGTCCGCGGTAACGGACTGTTCTTGCAAAGCCGAGGTTCCAACACTGTCTTCCCCAAGATGTTTGCTCAAAACAGAACTCTGGGCCAGATGGGTCGAATCGACGGATTGAGCCTGCAATGCCTTTCCACCCACACTGTTGTCGGCAAGGTGGTTTTCACGAATTCCCCCCGTTGCAATGTGTACGTGTGTAATGGCTTGAGAGGCAATCTTATTTCCGGTTACCGCCCCTTTGCCAATTTTAGGTTCTGTCACTGCTTCGTCAGCGATTTTGTCAGACTTAATCGCGCTCGAAGCAATGTGATTTTCCTTGACAGCCTGATTCGCCACATGGTGTTCCAGAACTGCTCCCTTCCCTAATTTCTCGCTCGTCACAGCCCCGGAATGCAAATGTTGCTCCGTAACCGCCTCCGATGCAATATGATTCTTTCGAATGATTTCGGACTGGAGATGCAAGGAAGAAACTGCCTCCGGAGAAATTTGTGGACCTTGTATGGCTGCTGTAGCAATATGTCTGGTAAGTACCGCCTCATCGGCAATTTTGTGTGGTAATATGCTCTGATCCGATATCTTGGATGAAGTGACGGATTGATCGACAATTTGCAATGAGCCTACAGACTGATCTGCCAGTTTATTGGACTGAATACTCCGATCCGCCAGATGGCGGGCTGTCACTTGGCCCGTTCCAAGCTGCTCTTCCCCAATGCAGCCAGGACTCAGATGCTTTCTTTCAATCGCTCCAGCCTGAATGTGTACACTGGTAACTGCCTCCGACTCCAGATGACGCCCGCTGACAACGCCTTCCTCCAACTGTTCCTTGCCCACAATTCCATTGGATAGCTGCTTGCGATTAATCGAACCGGGGGCCAGATGCCTTGCATGAACGGCATGCTCTGTCAGGTGTGCGCTCTCAATGCTGCCAGCTTGGATTTTAGCCGCATCCACAGCCCCATCCCGCAGTTTGGAAGTGGTCACAGATTGATCGCCCAGCTTGGAGCTATCGACAGCTTCATTAGCCAAATTGTTCGATTGAATCGTACCACTGCGAATTTTATCAGATGTAACCGCCTGATCTTGAAGCATATCTGAAGACACGATCCATTGCTTGAAGTGACGGCTCTCAATGGAGCCATTCGCAATATGATCGCCGCTGATAATCTTATCAGCCAGCTTTTCTGGAGTGATGCTACCATCTCGAAGTTTTTCACCACCGATAGAGCGATCCTGCAATTTACTACCTGCCACCGATGCGTCCGACAGATGTTCCACCGTAATGGAGTCCGGGGCAATCTTCGAAGAAGTCACAGCACCGTCGGCTATCTTAATCGTTTGAACGGCATAATCCGCCAGAGATTCCGTGTGGATACTCTCTTGCTTCAGCTTGCTGGAATCTATGGAAGCGGGAGCGATCTTCTCACCCGTTACAGCGAGATCGCTCAAATCGTCTGTATAAATGAAAGCGTTGTTTACATGCGGAGCCTTCTTATTGCTCAAAATTTCCTCCACATCAATTGGATCAGGTTCTGGTTCTGGTTCTGGCTCCGGCTCTGCTTCTAGCTCTGGGGGTTCCTCCATCGACACTTGAGTCTCCTCTGCATCCGCAAATTCAACCTCCGTCTCATGCGAAGCCTCGACTTCAGGTTCGACAACAGTCTGTAGCTCCGGCTCCTCTTTGGTTGGGGGAGGCGGAGAAGCAACTTGATGAAGTCTTGCTTCTGTCTCCCTCTCCGCAGGCTGTGGCTTCACGCGATGTATCATACTTAATTCATTCATATCCGGGTCAATTACACTATAGAGCGGCTTTTTGTTTCTTATGGTTTTGCGGCTCTTATTCTTCAAGCAGCTCTCTCCCTTCTCATATTTATCGTTACAGCATCATATGCAGGCACTTAGGCACTTGCCACCCCGTGCAAGGATACACTTTTGGGTAAAAAGGATACTTACTAAAATCCACGTTTGAAAAAAAATAGTTAAAAGTTAAAATAGTAAGGGGGAAGATCGCTACAAGAAGAGAGGAATTACAATAACATGATTATCAAACCAAGAACACGTGGCTTTATCTGCACCACTGCTCATCCGGTGGGCTGTGCCCAACATGTTCAGGAGCAAATTGACTATGTACAGGCCCGTCCTGCTATCCAAGGACCCCGTAATGTACTTGTGATCGGGGCATCTGCCGGATATGGGTTGGCCTCTCGCATTACTGCCGCCTTCGGTGCGCGTGCCAATACAATTGGTGTATATCGCCCTAGTAATGCTACCGCCACACGTACAGCATCGGCAGGCTGGTACAATTCTGCTGCATTTGAAAAAGCTGCTCAGGAAGCTGGGCTTAAATCCTTAAGCGTAACAGGCGATGCCTTCTCGGATGAGGTCAAATCCAAAACGGTGGAAGCCATTCGCGAAGAACTGGGACAAGTCGATCTGGTGATTTACAGTGTCGCTTCAGGTCGTCGTACAAATCCCCGCACAGGCGAAACGTTTAATTCCGTGCTCAAACCTATTGGTAAGCCTTACACAAACAAGACCGTTAACTTCCACACCGGGGAAGTCAGCAGCGTGACGCTTGAACCCGCAACAGAAGAAGAAGTACAAGCAACTGTAGAGGTTATGGGTGGTGAGGACTGGAAATTGTGGATTAACGCCTTGCGTGAAGGCGGTGTATTGGCTGATACTGCAACAACCTTTTCCTTTTCGTATATTGGTTCAGATATTACGCAAGCCATCTACAGAGAAGGCAGTATCGGAAGTGCAAAGGATCATTTGGAGGAGACAGCACATCAGCTGAACGATCAGCTGAAAGTTACAGGCGGACGCGCCTTCGTCGCAGTCACCAAAGGACTCGTTACCCAATCTAGCTCCGCTATCCCTGTCGTTCCTCTGTATATTTCTGCTTTATATAAGATAATGAAGGAAAAAGGGCTGCATGAAGGGTGCGTAGAACAGAGCTACCGCCTGTTTGCTGAGCGTCTGTACGCACCAGAAACTCCTGTAGATGAAGAAGGACGTATTCGTATTGATGATTGGGAACTGCGCGAAGACGTACAGGCAGAGGTTGAGAAGATATGGGAGGCGCTGACGACCAACAATATCTACGAATTGTCAGATCTTGAAGGATATCGTCACGAATTTTTCCAACTGTTCGGCTTTGAGTTTGAGGGCGTAGACTATGATGCTGACATCGATCCCATCGTAAATATTCCTAACGTGCGCTAAGTCTTTTCATATCGTCATTATGTCAGAAAAACAAAAAAAGCTGTTCTCCAGCAGAGAAACATTTCGTTCTGCATGGAGGACAGCTTTTGTTTTTTAATTAAAAGGGACACTTGTGTCCGCTTCGAACTGCAAAAAGAAGCAAACATTGCAATTTTAAAATTCATTTGATATTGTACAAGTAGGCATAGCAAAGTCCCTCTTCCTAACAAGAGGGTAAACACAGTTGGACAAGTCCTACCTTGACTGACCGTGATTATATTTGCTCAGCCCACCACATCCATATAAGGAGGTGTACAACATGGCAAAAGACGTTCTGTGTGAAGTCAATTCATGTACGCACTGGGCCCAAGAGAATAAATGCAGCGCTAGCTCCATTTACATCGTAAGCAACAGACCTGAAGACACTCACAAGTCTGAAGAAACAGACTGCAAAACCTTCGAAGCCAAGTAAATCTTTGATTTCAAGCCTAGTTTTATAATGAAGGAGCCCATGCCCGGGTTCCTTCTTTCTTATGATATTCTAACAAGAATGATAATTATTATCAAGTCCTTTTTCGGTACAGAAAAACGCTATTCGCTTGTATACAATCATTTCTCTGCTACTTTATAAATCCAAGCCGAAAAGGACACTGCTGTTCTCTCTAAAGACAAAAAAAAGAAGCGTCGCTCTGAACGATTCGCTTCTTGTGCTTGATCTTCTGTAATTGTTCTTGCTTGGTCGGCTTCATTCGTATGTGCTGTGAAATCTCGCCATAATGGTCATTCGTTTTGCGGCTTTGTGCCGCGCAATAGATTCCAGCGCGTTTTGCCTTGCTCAACGCTTTTTGTGTTTGAGTACGTGCCATATGGCTTCACTCTCCTTCATTGGACTCCTTTTATCATAGCATCCAATCGTCAAATCGTGAATGGTTTGTCTGACTCAAGCATTCTTCAATTGATTAAATGTCTGAAAAAATATCCGGATCGCCACTGGAGGCCGCTACAATAAAAACAATAACTATAAAAATGATGATCAGTGTATAAATCAGTGTACCGATAATACTACATACCAATCCAGCAATGGCCATACCTCTGCCTTGCTCGCCATGACGGTTAATTTCCTTCAGGGAAAGGCTGGACAAAATAATACCCACAATTCCGATAATCAACCCAATATAGGGAATGACAACAGATAAAATCCCGAGCACCATCGAGGCAACAGCTTTACTATTTGTAGGTGGAACTACTGGGGGCGGGTTAAATGGGGCGTTATAATCGTTCGTCTCCTGAAAAGGATCGGAAGATCGAGGCTCCTTGTACAAATCACTCATCTGTTAAATTCAACTCCAATACGAAAAATAGCAATTATATAAGTTCTAGGGTACCACAATCTTACAAATCAGGACAGTACTTATTTCGAATTTTTAAATTAGAACGTTAAAAAGAAGAAACCTAGCGATATTAGCACTTTTTGAGGTAACCGGGCATACAGTATTGTACCTGTTACAGATCAATTGCGCTCCATGAGAGCATCCTGCCAAGGAGGTCGGAGCTATGCTATATCGTGCAACATCCCGCAGAAAGGGCTCGCCTCACAAACGTTTAAATGCAAACACACTTAGGATAATTTCCACTGCCATGCTGCCATTTTACAAAGCTATTGCAACTCGCCGTGCGTTTGCAGTTCAATGGTCACGAGCTGTCGTTCAGGGCAATTTGGATCGGATGAAATCCCTTCTCTGCTCAGTAGCACCATTTGCCGCCAAACAAGGCTTAGGCACGAATGGCATCGGCTACTTTATTTCCTTTTTAGCTCAGCCACCGATGCTCTATTATACGAATGGAACGACGATTCCACCGGGGACTGTGCAGTTTACGTTTGAGCCGAGAGTTCATCGCGCCATTGCAAAAGCCGTTTTTCCGCTGTATCGCGAATTGGCACGCAATCCATGTTTTGCTTCTGCCTTTGCCAAAGCGATCAACAGACAAGACCAGCGTGCAGTTCATGTCATGATCCGTAGTTTGATTCCATCCTCTGCGCTGAAATCTGTACAAATTGAGGATGATGGCTTTGCATTGCTTTTTAAGTATCCCTTTAGTAAGTACCCATATCGCAATCTGCTCTTTCGGGAGTTCACTTAAAAAGGTCGCTACTAGCGTTCTTGCTTGAGTTCTCCAATGAGCTCTTTCCCCAGTTGTATAGCCATATCTGTCAGCACTCGGATTTCATCCTTGGTTGCATGATCCAAATGTGCCCCGCAGCAAATGGCAAAATTGCCTGCAAACTCTTTTCGCAAGCGAACTGCAATTTCTTCGGTAATATAAAACTCCTTGTGATTTTGCAATTGCACAGTTTGAATAGGCTCGAGTCTGGCCCCTGCTGTAATCGTTCCCAAATGAGGCTGATCACCGCCTGAAATGAGTACAATGATATCTTCCCCCATAAAATAGGCATCCAGCACAAGACGGATACGTCCGCTTTCTTTTTGCAAATGAATCAATAGGATCCTCTCCTGCTAAAAAATATTATTCAGGATTTTGCAAAATTCGATTCCAGTCGCTCCAAAGTGCAATATATAGACGAACTAGACCATTTCGATCTATATATCGTTTATTGAAAATCGCTTATTAGATTTTTGCAAAATCCTCTATTGTGAAACGATTCACTTTATAGAGTTCTACTCATTGTACCGCTTCTTGAACGGTTCGACAATTTAAAAATGGCCCACAGCAGCCTCTATAAACCGTGGCTTGCTGTGGGCCTTCATTGTTATTCTAAAAGAAGCATTTCCTTTCCTACTGGCTGCTAACGGATCGTGATCGTATGCACAGTCTTACCACTTGCGCCGTCATTATCCGTCACCGTTAGCTCTACGGTATACGTTCCAGCTGTGGTGAATTTATGCTTCACCTTGGAACCGACCGCCGTATCGCCATCGCCAAAATTCCAGCTGTAACTAACGATCTCACCGTCTACATCACGGGAAGCTTTGGCGTTAAATTGTACATTTTTGTTCTTCTTAGCTGATTCATTAGCCTGAATAATGGCTACCGGCTTCTCATTGGATGGATTCGGATCAGGGTTCTGTCCTCCACCATTGGCTACATACAATCTTCCCGGTGCCTCCGTCTCCACTTCATTTCCCGCTGCATCCCTTACCCGGATCACGATGACTCCGCCTTCCAGATTCAGAGAAGATGAAGTGAAATAAGTACCTTCATAGTGGCCTGACGAAGTTTCATTTAATGGAATATCGTTGCGGCCCAAAGTGGACAGGTTGAAAGGCAGCTCCACATGGAAGGACGCCTCCAAACCGGATGCACTGTCAAAGGATACTCGTACCGGCTGCCCTGGAGTAATACGCACATCCTCAGCAGGGCTAATGTTTTCAAGCTTCGGCAGAGCTGTATCGACATACACCGAGCGCGTAACACTTGTTTCGTTTTCGGCAAGATCCTTGGCCGTCACCGTAATTTGATTTTCACCTTCGTTGATAAGCAACCGCTTGTTAAAGCTGCCGTCACTTCCAAATTCAGCGGGCTCACCATTAATCGTCAATTCGGTGAGGAACTCGTCATACACGGTACCGACTACACTGACTACACCCGCGTTTGTACGGGCCCCTTCATCAGGTGAAGTCAGGATCAGACCCGGTTTAGTCTGATCGAGTGTCACAACCACCGTTTCGGAACGATCCGTTAATTTGCCGTATACCGCTGCTTGAACACTTAGCGGATTAGCTCCTGGTTGAAGATCAACCGACAAACTGAAGTGGCGATCCTTCACTTTCGTTGTGCCAGCCAGCTCCTTACCGTTAAAGAGCTGAATATCGGCTCCTTCTGCCGGGGAAGTTCCTGTTACGGTAATCGACTCTTCCTGCGTATACGTAGCCTTCGTAGGAGTCGTAATCGTTGGAGCATTCACCGGATATCTGACGATAGCCCGGATCATGTAATTCCCTTCCTCCTCAGGTGATTGGCTCCATGCGCCGCTTACACCTTGCCAGCTGCGAAGTGCATTCGGGCCACTCTCATCTGTAGCAAGACCCGGCGACTGTGTGCCTACAGCAGACTGTGTATATACGATGTAGAAGTCACCTTGAACCGTCACCGGCTCTGGAAGCTGCACCGTCGTCCATTGTGACTCGTCCCGCACGGCAGTCCCGTCGAATGGACCAGCCAATAATCGTCCAGGCGCTCCTGCCGCACCGGAGGCGTCATAGACAGAATATTGGAATGCCGTTCCTCCCGGATTCGGGAAGGCAGAGTTCCAGAACAAAAGCGATGCTCCTGTCACTTGAGCCACTTCCGACTCAGGCGTCATTCTGACTGCCCATGAATTGCCTGCCGCGTTAAAGGCTCTAGCATTTTCTCCTGTCCCGTCATCGTAGGCAATGCCTCCCTGGAACCCGATGAAAGGTTTCAACGTGACATTCGCTTCCACACTACCGTTCGCAGGAGCAGTAACGGATACACTGTCACTATAATAATTCTCAGCTGAAATGGACAATGTGTATGTTCCTTCCAGCACGTCCAGCGTAAATTCTCCAGCCTCATTCGTCTCTACCGGAGCAATACGCGCATCCTCCAGCACCAACACTTTCGCTTTTTGGATCGGTTCACCGGATTGCTTGTCGGTAATGACCCCGTGAATCGTACCGTGAGGTACGGCCTGAAGACTAAAGTTTGCTCTGATGACTTTGTTATTCTCAATCGTGACTGCTTTCGTTTGAGGCACATAACCATAGGCTTCAGCCTTCAGCGTATAGTCGCCCGCTACATGGGTGAAGCTGTATTTGCCCGTGGTCGGATCCGTTTTCACCGAACGTCCGGTTTCCAATACCGTAACCGTAGCGCTGGCTGGAAGACTGTCGAGCCCGACACGTCCACTATCCACCGTTGTTTCTGCCGGCTTCACTTTCTCCTGGAATTCACTCTTTTCAGTGCTTGTAATTTTGTACAGCGGGAATTGTTCTTCCGCTTTTTCCAGCTTGATATTCGACTCAGGTACGATGTCCTTGGTCACTGTCGTAGCTGGAATGCCCAGCACACGGAAATCGTCAATGTACCAGCCGTTCTTGTTCACACTGTTATCCGATTTCAAACGGAAGCGAATTTGAATCTCATTGCCGGTGTAGCTATCCAGATTGTAATAAACTGGAGTCCACTTTTTCCCGTTCGTGTTGTGAGAGAACTTGCCCAGCTCGCTCCACGTGTCGCCATTGTTTTTGGACACTTCCACATAACCGTAATCATAGCCGGCCTCAATTTCAAACCAGTGATTGAAGGTCAGTGTTGCGTTGCGTACAGCCTGCAAATTAATTTTGGGAGAAACCAGCGAAAATTCAGCTCCGTTCTCATAATTGCTATCAAGATCGGTTGCCCACACATTGGGTCTGGACGCTGCGCTCTCTGGTCCTACTTCCTTGGGAATGCCGCGTTCCCACTCATCCTTGGTACCGGAATGAGTCCAGCCATTATCCGAGCTGCCGTCAAAATGATCGCTATACAGCGTATCCGGCACGTCTACTCTCAGAGAAGCCTCATTCGACTTGATTCCTTCATTGCCACTATAATCCTCAGCCGCCACTGCATAATGATAGGTTGCTCCACCGACCGTGATGGTATCTGTGAGTGTCAGTGCTGAGGTTGTACCGATGGAAGTATAATTTTTGCCTGATTGGGTAGAACGATACACCTTGTACTGCTTTACATCCTCATCGGAGGAAGCATTCCATGCTAGTGTAACGTTGCCCACAGTATCTGCTTCAGCAGTCAAATTGCTCGGCGCAGCAGGTGCAACGGTGTCTGGCTCCTGAATCGACAGATCGTCAATATACCAGCCATCTTTCACAACCGTATTGTCACTCGTAAAGTTGAACAGGAGGTATACCTTTTGACCCGCGAATGCCCGCAAATCAAGATATTGTGTTTTCCAGCCGTTGCTGGTGCCGGTAAACGATAATACCTGCTCAAACGCATTCTGATTGTTTGTGGTTGCTACGTACACTTTGCCGAAATCAGAATTGTTTTCAAGATCGTACCAATGCTTGAAGCTGACCAGTGCCCCTTTTGAGCTCTCGGTCAGATCAATCGGAGGGGCCATAAAATAACTGTTGGAGTTGGCCTGATATTGGCCTTCGAGATTAGTCGCGATGACCTTTGTACCCGAATGTGCGTTTTTAGGGCCGCTTGTCGGAGTTCCCCATTTCCAAACACTGCCCTGTCCACCGATATTAATACCGGCAATGTCTTTTTCGAAGTCTTGTGTGTAGCCTGGTTTTACGCCTTTGGAGATTTTAACCTTGTATACTTCAGTTTCAAATCCATTATTACCATAATCATTTACACGAATATAGTATTCCAGACCAGCGCTGTCCACCAAAAAAGTCGGGATAGACGCTTGATATGTACCATCTTTGCTGTCGCCGGAGGTCCGTTCTAACGGAATATATACATAGTTTGACGTACCTGCTGTTTTGGCAAATGCCTCAACGGCTGTCACGCCGACATCATCCGTTACATGAGCAGTCAGAGGTATATCAATACCCTCGAATGCCGCTGCGGGCGGTGTATGCTCGAGAACAGGTGCTTCCAGATCGTCGCCCCCCGTTACAACTTTACCAGACACGGAGCCCAGACCTTGCATGACCGAACCGACTGCATCCAGCGCATTAATAACACCATGTCCGTAGCCATTATTTGGCGAAGTAGGATATGTGCTGTCCGTGCGCGGTGTAGCTGTGTTCATCAAAATTTCCTCAAGCTGATCTACGGTAAGCGAATGATTCGCTTGCAGCAACAGAGCTGCAAGGCCCGCAACATGAGGTCCCGCCATGGAAGTACCGTTATACCCGCCTTTATAGGCGCCACCAGCGACAGATGACCGGATATTAACACCCGGTGCGGAAACTTCTGGCTTCACCTCACCATAGGGTGATGGTCCTAACAATGAGAAGCTGGCCAGATTATCATTGCTATCCGTGGCTCCAGTAGCGAAGGATTCCGGATAGTTTGCCGGATTGGCTACCGAGGCAGGTCCGCCCGGATTGGAAAGAGAGGTATTACCTGCGGAGAATTCGGGGAAGATTTGAGCATCCCGCCATGCCTGAACCACAGGCCGGAACCATTCATCAAGACCCGGTCCACCTCCCCACGAGTTGTTCACTACGTCTGGAGCAAGCTCGGGATGAAGATTCCCTTGGGCATCTTTTGGCGCAAGCAGCCATTGACCGCCATCCAGTATAATTGCATCCGTCGTTTCCGGATTAAAAATCCGAACCGCAATCCACTTCGCACCAGGAGCAACGCCAACTCGGTTCGTTCCGTTTTCCTCAGAGCCGACCATCGTGCCCATCGTATGTGTACCATGGGAATCGTCTTCCTGATCGACCGGAAGCGTCGCATGACTATGCGGATCGTACCAGCTCAGCTCGGGATTCACGACATTGCCTGCCGCGTCCAAACCCCGCCATTTACGATGAAGGGCCGGATGTGTATAATCTACACCTGTATCCAGATTGGCAACCACGATTCCGGTTCCGTCAATTCCCTTTTCCCACACTTGTGGTGCGTTAATATGGGATATGTTCCATTCCACCGTAGATGGGTCTACAGCGTTCTTACCTGCATTGCCAGGCTTAGCCGATGTTTTGCCATCGTCCTTCTCCAGCTCTACAGCCTTCTCTACCGTTGCAGACTTCGCCGTTGCTGCTGTGGCTGTTTCAGCCGTTTTGGCATTTGCTCCCTCTGCTTGCTTGTCAACCGTCACCTTTTGCAGATAACGCGTTTCATTCGGCAAGACTTTATCGACCTCAGGCAACTGCGAAATATGATCCAGCACCTCCTTGGTGCTTGTTACAGCCAATGCATTCACAATAAAAAAGCTTTTATATTCCTTCACTCCGCCGCTCTCTGATTGCTTATCCAAATAATTTTCAAGCCCATATTGGGTTCTTGAAGCCGTTTCACGCAGAGAACTGATCACATGGCTGCGCGCAGCCATTTTGGCAGCGGAAGGTGTTATTTTCTCAAGTGAGGCCTTTTGGAGTGCATTTTTGGAAACCTTGTTGGTGTCTACCTGTTCTTTTAATTTGACCAGATAGGTAACATAGTTATTCTCCTCAAACTGTTTGGTCAGTTTCGGGGATACCTTCGCGGTCGTGACCTTGTGCGAGGCGGATTTCAGCTCCAGCTTGGAGCCATCCGGTGTGTTATTCGCCAAAGCAGGTTGAACAAAGGAAAAGGCCATTAGCAAAGATAGTCCGATAGATAGTGGTTTCTTGAATCGTTTAGGTTTAATCAATTACTTCTCCACTCCTTTTACTAGGTTTAATGTTTCTGGAATAACCTGTACAGAGTAAGACCTCATACCTTACACATCAAACACACGGGTTGCGCAACACGATGTGGTTGGCGACCACCTCCTTCATAGAATATAGAGGCACAAAAATATTTGGCTGTTCATAGGTGTTGGTACTTCATAGGTGAGTTTACAATCCCAATAGGAAGCGATGAAATTCAGTAGAAACCAAGGAGAAAAAGCAGGAGAACTTCGAAGAAAAACATGTTATATCATTACAGTTTATATTAAAAATTGATATATAATCATATATTATGGAATAGTATAAAGTTATCAAAACAGATATACAAGTCATTTTTTTGCATTTTTCTTGAAATTCTATGACTTTTATATTCTTTTATGTACGAAAAGCCCTTTTTTGCGGCTACGTAATAGTGCATTACACGGTTAACAGGTGTATGCAATCTCTGTACGAGCCGCTCAAAGGGATTTTGGGGGTCTTTCTTAATCCTATCTTTCGCTCTATATCTTGTTCATTGGAAGTCGCCTATGGGATTTTTGCAAAATCCTCACTTAAGTACGGAGTTCACCGCAGCAAGCGCGTCGATCAGACCATATCCGTAACCATTGTTCGGTGAAGTCCGATACTGGCTATCTGTCAGCGGCGTCGCTGTTTTTGAAATAACATCCTCCAGTTGATCCACAGTCAAAGATGGTTTGGCCTGAAGCAGTAATGCTGCTAATCCAGCAGTATGCGGGCCTGCCATGGAGGTACCGTTCCATCCCCCCTCATACACTCCGCCCGGTACAGAAGAACGGATGTTGACACCAGGAGCCGAGATTTCAGGCTTCACTTCGCCATAAGGAGAAGGACCGCGCAGCGAGAAGCTGGCCAGCTTGTTGTTAACGTCGGTGGCTCCTGTCGCATAGGCTTCCGGCAGATTTGCCGGATTGGCTACAGACCCAGGTCCGCCCGGATTGGACAATGTTGTGTTGCCTGCGGAGAACTCAGGGAAAATCTGAGCCGCTCTCCACGCCTTGGTGACTGGTCGATACCATTCATCCAGGCCAGGTCCACCGCCCCAAGAGTTATTCACCACATCCGGTGCAAGCTCAGGGTGCTTTTTACCGTTTTTATCTACAGGAGCAAGAATCCACTGTCCACCGTCCAGTAAGATGGAGTCGGTCGTATCTGGATTGAATACTCGAACCGCAATCCATTTGGCGCCAGGGGCAACACCGATTTCATTCGTACCGTTGCTGTCCGAGCCAACGCTCGTACCCATTGTATGTGTACCATGTCCATTTGAATCAGTCGGCAGCGATGCTCCATCAACCGCATCATACCAGCTCAGTTCTGGATTAACGACCTGACCGGAAGCGTTCAGACCACGCCATTTTCTTTTCAACGCCGGGTGAGTATATTCAACGCCTGTATCCAGATTGGCGACTACAATGCCTTTGCCGTCGATGCCTTTGGCCCAAACCTGTGGTGCTTTGATTTTAGAGATATTCCACTCGACACGGCTTGGCGTTACCGCATCCTTATACACGGATTCTTCCACCGATTTTTGCGCATTCTCTTCCGTCACAGCCGTATCTACAGCGGCCTGATCTGCAACCGCTTGGTCAGCTGTAGATTCCTCAACTACGGGCTGGGCATCCTTATCTATTTCTACCTTTTGCAGTTCCCGCTTTTCATCCGGTAAAATTTTGTCGATCTCAGGAAGTGTGGCGAGATTATCCATGACCTCTTTGGTGCTGGTTACCGCAAATGCGTTCACGATAAAGTAACTCTTGTACTTTTTGACGTTTCCGTTATTGACTTCCTTCTTTAAGTATTCCTCCACGGATTGTTGCGTTTTTTCTGCTGTATCCATGAGAGAGTTCACAACCGTTGTACGTACAGAAAGCTTAGCAGCAGCGGGTGAAATCTGCTCTGCAGAGGCCTTTTGGAAAGCATGCTTGGCAACTGACTCCGTATCCACCTGATCTTTTAATTTAACCAGATAGGTGACATACTCACTGGCACTGAATTGTTGGTTCAGCTTGGCAGAAACCTTGGCGGAAATCGTCGATCCTCCTGCTGAGGTGGTTGTGCTGGAATCACCATATACCGGAGAAATCAGAGAAAAAGCAAGAAGAGCAGTAAAACTGACCGACAGCGTCTTTTTGATATTTTTCGACTTAATCAATACCTTCCATCTCCCTTTACTTGGTTTTTTAATTCTCAAGGACAGCCTCCGAGTAGCTACGTCAAAAGCTCACAAAATAGCCTCTGGTACTCACCTCCTTTAAAAAATATAGATTCCGCTGGGGTGAAATCCATAGGTCATCATTCTGAGGTGAATAACCCTTGGTGCAGACCGCAAAGAACGAGCATCGGGTAGGAACAGGTGGACAAGTTTGAAAATAGTAAGTGAAAAAAATGAAGAAAAAGGTAGGGTAAGAAACTAGAAGTGATCGAGGAGGTTGATAAGCAAATATTAAAATACAATTTAAAACAAAAGAATGAAACATATGGTATCTTTTGAATCTAGTATAGTGTCATAAAATCAGATATTCAAGCATTTTTTTGAATTTTATTCCTTTTTTTTCTTTAAGAAGAGAAAAATCTCTTCCATTTTCGAAGCAAATGCAAGTCTTCATTGTGCACTTGGTTTCGGAGATTAGAAGAGATTTTTCGGCATTCAGCAACAAATTTAAAAGAGTGTTATCTGCCGCTATTTACTGGTAAGGGAACCGAAATGGCTCCGTCTGGAAAGGAAGATTTGGTTTGCTGCGATCTGCGGCACAGACTCGTACATTCTCGGAAAGCCATTTGCCTGCATCCACAGCAATGATCCTGATTCACCAGCGCAAGTGCAGCCGTAAGGGCCTCTCCTGTATGTTCGAAAAAATGCTTTTGTCCAATCATGTCGTAGCATCCGGTTTTCTGTAGTAATGCCAGCGGTTGAGGCTGGAGTCCGGAAACAAGCACCGTCCCGCCAGACTTCCGGTATTTCTGAATTAATGCGGTAAAGTTACCTTCTCCCGTCATATCCATAAAAGGGACCTTTCCCATACGCAACAACAAAATCCCTTGTAGGTGGTCAGTCTGACCTCCCACACCTGAGTTTTCCAATACCGAAGCTGCACCGAAAAATAGAGGGCCTTCCACATTGTAAATAGCCACCTGTGGACAATCATGCTGATCTGTGACCATATGCGCGCCTACTTTTTCATGTTTTACAGAAGGATCAGGAAGTACCTTGTCTACTGAAAGTGTATTGCTCATACGTTTAACAAACAATACAACCGCCAGAATTAAACCCACCTCCACAGCCGTTGTCAGCGTCGTAAAAACCGTCAGCAAAAAGGTGACAACCAGTACGATAGAATCCGCTGTCCGCGTTTTGAGAATGTGCGCAAAATGCTTGCGCTCACTCATATTCCACGCTACTACCATCAGCACCGGAGCCATACTGGCCAACGGAATATTAGATGCATAAGGTGCAAAAAGCACCAGAATGAGGAGCACCACGAACCCATGTACGATGCCTGACATAGGAGAAACAGCACCGTTACGGATATTTGTGGCAGTGCGGGCAATTGCACCTGTCGCAGGAATACCGCCGAACAGCGGTGTCAGCAAATTAGCAATCCCTTGTCCAACCAGTTCACGATTGCTGTTATGCCGAGCTCCCGTCATACCGTCAGCTACCACCGCTGAAAGCAGAGATTCAATAGCTCCCAGCATTGCAATAACAAGTGCTGGCGGCAAGAGTTTCACGATCAAATCCCACGTCATCACAGGAATATGTAGCTCAGGTAAAGATGCTGGAATTGCGCCATACGCAGATCCAATGGTAGCCACCTGCCCTGGAAAAAGTAAAGCTGCCACCAGCGTTGACAAGAGTAGGCCAACCAGTGAGCCGGGTATCTTGGGCCATTTTTTTGGCACCAAAATAAGCGCGGCAAGACAGATACAAGCCGTCAGGATACTATATACATTCAGTGAAGGAAGTCGATGGATGAGCTCTGCCATGGAAGGCAGAAAAGTTTCATGCCGCTCTACCCCGCGCAAGCCGAGAAAGTTAGCAATCTGACCGCTGAATATCGTCACGGCAATTCCGGCCGTAAAGCCAATTGTTACTGGCTTGGGAATAAACTTAATCAGTGCCCCCAGCCTTAGCACACCCATTAAAATGAGCATAATGCCCGCCATAAAACCGGCTATGAGTAGGTTCTCATAACCGTATTGCATGACAATAGCCAGCAAAATCGGAATAAATGCACCAGTAGGTCCTCCGATCTGGAATTTGGACCCTCCCAGCAGCGAAACCAAAATCCCCGCAACAATGGTCGTATACAGCCCATATTCCGGCTTTACTCCTGATGCAATGGCAAACGCCATACCGAGCGGAATCGCCACAATTGCTACAATACTTCCGGAAATTAGATCCTTTCGCAAAGCCCCTGCGTTATAGCCTTCGAACCTTCCTATCCACTTCATTCCTATAACCCTTCTTTTCTGTAATAGCATTACTTCTCGTTACGTATACCTTCCAGCAACGAGATAGCTTCGACCAAATGATTGTCAAAAATCCGCCGCGCCACCGCAAGCAGCTCCGTCAAAAGCGGATCACGTAGTGAATATACAACCGATGTACCTTCCTTGAAGCTGTTCACCAAATTTTTGGCCCGTAAAACGGCCAATTGCTGCGATACGGCAGAACCTTCGGAACCGAGCGCAGTCTGCAGCTCGTTCACATTCCGTTCCCCTTCACTCAGCACCTCCAAAATGCGGATGCGCAGAGGGTGAGCCAATGCTTTGAAAAAGTCGGCCTTAAATTTCTGGAGATCTCCTTCCATGCCTGCTCCGTCCCCCTCACAGAATTGTCCTATAAACGATCAACAATATCTGAATATTTGAATATTCAGTACAATAACAGCTTTGGGCCAATTGAACTATGATGTTACTCACACTTCACCATGAGTAAAGTCACATTCTCCCACACTTCTACCTTTCAGGGGTTGACAGCTTCCACAGGTTTCCATTAACATAGCAATTAACTTTAAGAAAAGGGGGCCGACAGACATGACCGAGCTTTATATGATAACGACAGACAGGCAGCACGATACAACCACATATTTGAGTTTTTGTCTCATCGGCCCCGTTCGGGCGACATGATGGGCGATATCACGCTGTCTGACGGCGTGATTAGCCAGGCTTTTTTATTTTCTTATGCTATTGGAAGAACAAGTTATTTTACGTATTTATGATGTGTTGATCATAAAATGTAATGACACTTTCGGTGCAGGAAGCCGTAGACGACAAGTCTGCGGTTTTTTTTGTTTTTTAAATCTTTTTATGCAAGTATTTATGAATTTACATGAAGAAGGGAACTACCCATTTATATGAATATACAACATACAACCAACTCGTCCTTGCATGAAGGACCATACAGCCATCTGATGAAGCTTCCAGCAGGTGATCTAACCGTATATGCTTCTCAGCAACTTTTCTCCTCCCTGGATTACAAGGTGTTCGAGATGGCTAATAACAATTTACAAATTCCTGGTATCCGCTATATGGGATACACACCAGATGTACATGTAGGCGTCGGAACCTGCATCGGTACGACTGCTGTATGGGGAATGGAGGACGGCTATGTATCCCCCTCCATCGTCGGCAGTGATATTGGCTGCGGCATGCGCGTACACCTGACCAATTTGCACAAGGATGCTTTGAAGGAAACCAAGCTACGCCGCAAGCTGGTCAAAACCCTCGACAAATACTTGCCCATGGAAGCCCACCAGCGCGGGCATTATTCGGATATCCGACTGGAGCATATTGTACGCAAGGGTCTACACGGCTTACCCAACAAATATATTCCGGACAGCTACACTCCTAAGAAATCCACCTCACTCACCCATGTAGAGCACAGTAAGTTCTCCTTTGACGAGGAGGTGCTGAATCTTGTCGAAGACCGTACATGGCATCGGGCTCACCGACAGCTCGGCACACTGGGTGGAGGCAATCATTTCGTCGAAATTCAGGCGATTGAAATCGCGGAGGAAAACCGCGAAACAGCTGAAGCGTGGGGTATGTTCGACGGTCAGGTGGCTGTGATGATTCATTCTGGATCGCGGGCTTGGGGTGGAGCAGTCAGCCAGGCCAGTTCATCTGCTATTGCCAAGACGATGAGCCGTCTCGGACTCGGTACCTCTGACCCGAGACTGGTATTCGCACCGCTGGACCATCCCGAGGCTGCACATTATGTCGATATGATGTATTCGGCGCTGAATTATGCCGTGGTAAACCGACATCTCATCGCATACTCGGTGCGTGAAGCCTTCCGCGATGTCTTTGGTACAAAGTGCGAGTTGCGTACTTTGTATGATCTAATGCACAATTATGCTTGGGAGGAATCCCATCCGGATCACGGCAGCGTGTTTGTGCATCGTAAAGGTGCTACGCGTGCTCTTCCAGCAGGACACCCTGACAATCCGCGGCCTTATCAGGCGACAGGGCATCCGGCCCTGATCCCCGGCTCTATGGGGACAGCCTCTTATATTATGGTAGGTTTACCGGGCGGTCAGGATAACTTCCACTCCATTTGTCATGGAGCAGGCCGTATTCGTTCGCGTTCTGCGACCAAACGACTCGTCAGTGTGGACGATTTTGCAGGGGCCCTGGGTGTAGGGACAGACGACGAAATTGTGGTCAATCAGGCATCACTGGAAAGCATTATCGACGAATCTCCGCTAGCCTACAAAAATGTAGATGAGATTATCGAAAGTGTCACCGGGGCAGGACTCGCAGCAGTTGTAGCCAAATGCAAGCCGCTAGCCGCCCTGAAAGGAGCCAAATAATTTGAGTATAGACATCCCAGCTATTTACGAATTTGATGAACGTACAGATGGACGCATTACCGGTTATGCCGCTTATGCCCGTCTGATCGACGGTATCAGTGAAGCACTCTATAACCGCTACGGCGTAAAATACGTGCTGTATGCCAGCGATGATCCCAATATTGAGTATTGGGATTTACTGGAGGAGGACATTCGTGCAGGCAGTCCCGATCTGGAGCATGTAGCACGGGTCTTCGATCGTCTGGAGGAACGCACCATCCAGTATGACGATGACGGGCCGACTCCTGAATATGGCGTGCATCTGTCGATGCGTAATAATGTATTCGCCTATCCCAAGTGGGGCATCGCGCTGGCGCGAGTTCCCTTTTTCCGTGAGAATGGCGTGTACAATGAAGATTACGTATTTGCGATAGGCGACCAAGAGCTGCAAGGCTTCCTCGCGGGAGTACGCGGTCGTGAACGTAAGCAGAATATGAAGCGTGTCACCGTTTTTACCGACACAAGCCGTGGGCTTTCTCGGCAGGCAGAGCCGATAACCCGCGCAATTACGCGGGATGACGTGATTTTGAAAGCGGAAATCAAACGGGATATTTTCCGATCACTTGATCAGTTTTTTGAAGCGGATCGTACCTTCTATCAGACTTATAACATTCCTTACAAGCGTGGTATTCTGCTATACGGCCATCCGGGCAACGGTAAAACAACACTTGTAAAATCAATTGCCAGCAGTGTACCGGGTCCGGCAGCCTACTGGCAAATTACGGAGTATACAACCAGTGAATCGGTCAAAGAGGTGTTCGAGGCGGCTACTCGCCTGGCTCCGATGGTACTGGTTATTGAGGACATTGATTCCATGCCTCAGGAGGTGCGTTCTTTTTTCCTGAATACCCTCGACGGTGCTACATCCAAGGAGGGCATCTTCCTGATCGGAACGACCAATTATCCCGAAAAAATCGACCCAGGTCTGATGAACCGGGCAGGGCGTTTCGACCGGGCTTATGAAATCAGTTTGCCTGACGAAGCGCTGCGACTGGCGTATCTCAAGCTGCGCAACTTCCTTGTTTTTGCAGGGGAAACAGGTACACAGAAGGCGGCAGCCATGACTGACGGGTTTTCGCTGGCACAGCTCGGAGAACTGTATGTCAGCACTGCTCTGGAGTGGCATGAGCAGGGAAAAGCCGATATTGAACTGATTATCAAAGGTATGCGAGGCGAGCTCGATAAGAGCCGTAAGCAGGACTGGTTAAAAAATGTGGCCGAAGGACGAGTCGGGTTCTTCTGAGTTATCCTTTCATTGCCTTATCAAGAAATTTATGTTACGTTTATAAATAATAAAGTATCGAAAGGGTGACCTTAAGCCAATGATCTACTAATCCTATTCCACCGAAGAAAAAAATCGTAATCTTACGAATTTTCTGGATAGGATTAGTGTAGGCTTTGGGTATTCACGATAAGAGCATTGCTTCTTTGACGGGAGCAGTGTATCTTCTTGTTCGCACGTCTACCTCCTATCCAGAAACCAATGGATAAGGAGGTTTTTTGCATGAAAAGAATACTTGGAATCCTAATGATTAATATCTTCATCGTTATGGTGGGCGTTGGTTTAATTACCCCCATCCTGCCAGAACTGATCATTGAGTTTGGAGCCAGTGGACGGGCGATCGGTTTATTGGTAGCAGCCTATGGCATGACACAATTCCTGCTCTCTCCCCTGACTGGACAGCTGTCTGATCGATATGGGAGAAAGGCATTCATCGTCGTAGGTGTCATTGTTTTTGCTGTGGCTAAATTTATCTTTGCTATTGGAGATGAGCTGTGGATGCTGTATACCTCAAGACTTCTGGAAGGAATGGCAGCAGCCCTGATTGTTCCACCCATGATGGCATATGTAGCGGATATTACAACAACCGAAGAACGCGCCAAAGGAAATAGCCTGCTAGCCGCAGCCATGTCATTCGGATTTGTTATTGGACCTGGACTGGGTGGTCTTCTTGCAGGATATGGAACGAGAGTGCCGCTTTACGCAGCGACAGGTGCTGCTATGGTTGCTGTAATTTTTTCAGTGTTTTGTTTGCCTGAAAGTTTATCGAAAGAGCAAATGAAAGCAGCACGGGCAAGAATGATTCAGAAAGAATCTATTTACAAACAATACGCGAGATCGTTGAAGTCAAAATATACGATGCTCTTTGTACTTGTCCTGGTGATGACCTTTGGACTCGCTAATTTTGAATCTGTTCTTGGTTTATATGTAACGAACCGCTTCCAATTCTCACCTCAAAATATTGCTGTCATTCTGACCGCAGGTGCTGTGATCGGAGTCGGTATGCAAGCATTAGTTGTTGCTAAAATAATCAATAAGTTTGGTGAACAAAGGGTGATCAAAGGATCGCTTCTTTTCACCTCAGTTGCTTATATTTTATTTCTCTTAGCCAAGGATTTTTGGAGTATCTTCCTTGTCACTTCCCTTATTTTCTTTGCCACAGCTATGCTTCGTCCAGCTCTTAATACACAATTATCGAAGATGGCCGGGAATGAGCAAGGATATGTAGCGGGTATGAATAATGCCTATATGAGTGTCGGGAATATTTTAGGCCCTACTCTAGCGGGATTTTTATTTGATGCAAATCTGTTCGCTCCATTCATAGCAGGCTGTTGTATTCTGTTGATTACTTTTTTACTTACATTAAAATTGAAATAAAAGAGGACAACTGATGAGCAAAAGGCAGCTACGGGTGCGAGGCTTATTTTTCAATGCCCGGCTGTAGCTGCCTTTTTATTCAGTCTAAACGCTTATTTTAATAAATACTGTAATTCCCTTTATTCCGCTTCCCCGCTCAGACGATTCAAAAACTGAATAGCCCGTGGACTGGTGGGCTGCTCCAGAACCTCATGCGGCGTACCCTGCTCAACGATTACACCCTGATCCATCAAAATCACATGGTCCGCGACCTCAGCTGCAAATTTCATTTCATGGGTGACAATGACCATGGTCATTCCTTCGGCGGCCAGTTGCTTCATGACCTTAAGCACCTCGCCTACCAACTCGGGGTCAAGCGCAGAGGTCGGCTCGTCAAACAATAGTACCTCAGGTTCGACCGCCATTGCCCGGGCAATACCGACCCGTTGCTGCTGTCCTCCCGATAACTGATGCGGATAGGATTCCGCTTTATCAGCCAACCCCACTTTTTTAAGCAACTCCAATGCACGTTTGCGCGCCTCATCCTTGCTCTTTTTCTGAACCGTGACTTGGCCCTCCATCACATTTTGTACTGCTGTCATATGCGGGAAGAGATTGTAGGCTTGAAATACCATCCCTGTCCGCTTGCGCAGCGCCAAAATGTTTTCTTGCCGGAGCTTCGTTCCTTTCGCAAAATTCAGTACAATATCCCCTACTTGAATCTCTCCTTGGTCAGGAATTTCCAGCAAATTCAAGCAGCGTAAAAGCGTTGTTTTACCAGAACCTGAAGGACCGATGATAACAAGCACTTTCCCCTTACCCAACGTCACGTCAACACCCTTAAGCACTTCCAGCGAGCCGAACGATTTGTGTATATTCCGAATTTGGATCACCGGTACAATCTCCTTTATCTGACGGAAAAACGGCCTAGTCGCTTCTCCAGGTAATTTTGCAGCACAGTCAAAATGGTGCTAAACAGTAGGTAAATAATCCCCGCCTCGGTATACACCAATAGCGGTTCGTATGTGGTAGCTACAATCTGGTTAGCCGTTCTGAACATTTCCACATAGGTGATGGTCGCAGCCAGTGAGGTATCCTTCACTAAGCTGATGAATGAATTAGCCAACGGAGGTACGGACACACGGGATGCTTGCGGAAGCACGATACGCCGCAATACTTGCCAGCGCGTCATACCCAGAGAGTATCCCGCCTCCCATTGGCCTTCCTGAATGGATATGATAGCCGCACGCATAATTTCAGAGCTATAAGCCCCTACGCTGAGGGTAAAGCCGATCACTGAAGCAATAAACGGGTCCAGTGTAATACCCACGGAAGGTAAACCATAGAAAATAATATACAATTGCACCAGCAAAGGAGTTCCTCGAATCACCCATACATAGAAGCCGAAAATCAGCTTGAGTATTCTCCATTTGGACAGCCGGGCCAACGCTGTAATCAGCGCCAGCACGAGTCCCAGAGCAAAGGAGATAAGCGTGAGCGGAATCGTAAAAGAAACCCCTGCTTTTAGCAGAGGCAATAATGAATCGATAATGATTTGTATTTGACGATCATCCATTGTACAGACATCCTTTGAAAAGATAGGTTTGGGAAGATTCGGTTCGACTTGGCGAACGTTGGTCTTCATTTATTATTTGGATACGTCAGCTCCAAAATATTTCTCGGAAATTTTCAGGTACGTACCATCAGCCTTCATATCAGCCAGCGCTTTGTTTACTTCCTTGATCAAATCTTCGCTGCCTTTATTGAATACAGCTGCGCTGTGTGAAGCATCTGGAGATTCGTCCACCTTTTTGATGGGTGCGTCAGGCTTTTGCTTTTTCAGATCAAGATAGGATAATCCATCATTGACGGTCGCATCCACCCGTTTGGAAGTGAGGAGGTCGATAGCTTGGTTGAATCCCTCTGTTGCCACAATTTCCGCACCGTTGCTTTTCGCGATTTGAGTCAGGTTACTGGTCAGGGACTGCCCAGCCTTTTTTCCTTTTAGATCAGCAAATTTCTGGATGTCTGTATTGTCTTCGCTTACGATCAGAACTGCCTTGGAGACAATGTACGGATCGGAAAAATCATATTTTTGCTTGCGCTCATCTGTAATGGATACTTCATTGAACACCGTGTCAAACCGCTTGGAGTTCAACCCTGCGAATATGCCGTCCCATTGCGTCTCGATAAACTCCGGTTGTACCCCCAGGCGTTTACTCACTTCAGTCGCAATATCGACATCGAAGCCTGTCAGTTTACCAGCAGCATCATGGTAGGTAAACGGAGCATAGGTACCTTCCGTGCCAATTCTTAGCTTGCCGCTCGCTTTTACAGATTCAAGAGTAGCTGTAGCAGTAGTATCTGCTTTTCCATTATTAGATCCGTTATCTCCGGTAGATGCATTATTGGTACTGGCGCCTTTATCGTTGTTACCGCAGGCCGAAACCAGCAATGCCATCACGATGAGTACAATCGGCAAAAAACTAAATTTTTTCATGGTATCCACACTCTTTCCCTTTTTCTTGATAACCTAGCACGCGGCTGGTCATTGAATAGTACATCATTCATTTTCACGCGTCAATGCTTTTATCCAATAATCCCTATGCAAAAGGTAAGTTATATATCTTTGCAGCCTAAAGTTATTCTAGGTTGACTCTTTCATTGGCAGGCTATTCATTACAACTCCCCTCACAGCAACTTTTTCTGTACCCTTACGTTAGAGATTTCGTATAATAGGTTTTAATATGCAGTTTAGAAATATACCGGAGTGTGATCATGGATACCCAAAATTCAACCTTATCCTCTACATCACCTGAAGGAAGTCACTCGGCCTGGGCTACCTTCACTTCACCTTTAAAACAATCCAAAGCGTTCACCCTGTTGTGGCTTGGACATTGGATCGCAATGTTGGGGAGCTCAGTCACCACAGTCATTTTGCCACTGGTTATCTATTCCCTAACAGGCTCAACTACTATCATGGGACTGGCGATGACTGTTTATATGCTGCCTAACGTACTTATTCTGCCTTTCGCAGGAATGATCGTGGACAGAATTGACCGAATTCGTCTCCTTCTGTTTACGAATATCGCCCGGTTTGGACTGATGTTCATTGCGGCGGTGCTGATGTTTACAGGCGGGATGAAATTGCCGGTTCTATTCGTTGGCCTAGCGTTGTACGGATTGATGGACGGCATCTTTAATCCTGCTTATTCTGCATTACGCGCACAGGTGTTCACACCGGACATACGTAATGCAGCTAACGCGCTTAGTCAGATCAGTATACAAGCCGTCCGTCTATTTGGCCCTCCGTTAGGAGGCTTCATTGTATCTTTTTCCTCACCGGGTGTCGGCTTTGGACTGGATTCCATCGCCTATCTGATATCTTTTGCCTGTTTTTGGATGCTGAGCGCTCATTTGGCCTCCATCATCGGCAAAGGTCAGGTAGATCCAGAACAGCAAGATCAGGGTGGACAGCATTTTCTCAAGGATTTTATCGCAGGCTTTATCATTCTCAAAAGCCACCCCTGGCTATGGATTACGATTCTTGCCTTTTCCTTCATTAATATTTGTTATTCAGGCATTATCGCTGTACTCATTCCGTGGCTGTTCAAGGTTCATCATGGCTACAATCCAGTCGTATACGGCATTGCGATGGCAAGTAGCGGCATTGGCGCCATGCTGGGGGCCTTTGTGTATGGCTCACGTAAGCATTGGAAGCATCGCGGCCTGCTCGCTTACTTAGGAGCTTTTGTCAGCGGCCTTGCTTTACTACTGTTGTCCGTAGTCACTTGGATGCCAGGACTGATTATGAGCATGATGCTCGAAGGATTTGGCATTATGATATTTGCGATTATCTGGGAGACAAGCCTTCAGGAATTAGTCCCAGCCGAGTCTTTTGGACGTGTAGCTAGTCTGGATCTAATGTTTTCCTTTGCCCTGCTCCCTGTCGGCTATCTGGCCGTAGGTGCTGTAGCGGATAAGCTTGGTGGTATGTTCACAATTGGCATGTTTGCAACCATCGGCATGTGTATCGTGCTTGGCGTTCTAAGTGTTCCTCATATCAGACGTTTTCAATAGGAAAAATTCGTCACTTTTCCTCAAAAAAAGCTGCTCCCACAGGTTCATTTTCGAACCTTGCGGAAGCAGCTTCTTTCCATTTTTATCCTTGTGCCCCATAGGGACTAGTTTATTCAATGATTCGTAATGTTAGCCTCTACTCCGTCCAACGGAACGGAAGATCAAGCTTACAATCACGACCAGCACAATCGCACCAATTAATGCAGGAACGATGTAGAACGATCCGATTTCCGGACCCCAGTTTCCCAGAATCAAGCTACCCAACCATGCGCCGATAA
The DNA here is from genome assembly GCF_038005565.1 of Paenibacillus sp. FSL R10-2748. Lineage (NCBI taxonomy): Bacteria > Bacillati > Bacillota > Bacilli > Caryophanales > Paenibacillaceae > Paenibacillus > Paenibacillus sp. FSL R10-2748. The sequence goes on along the minus strand of NZ_JBBOTK010000004.1, from coordinate 145,923 downwards.
AACCAGCGATGATGTTACCTATCACGCCACCCGGAACATCACGACCTGCAATAATTCCTGCCAACCAACCAATAATACCACCAACAATCAATGCCCATAACCAACTCATTTTGCGTCACCTCGTTTAAGTTTTTATCGTTGTGTTCTATTATTAACCACTCGAACTCCTTTTGAACACACAAAAGACGATTGGTTAATATTACCACAGAACGGAACACTGATTTAGGGACTTGATACCATCTTACGTGCCTCTACGACTATTTATACCCCTTGTGTGAAAAGTGTGTCTAATATGCGTTCATCCTTGTATTCCTGCTTTTTTTGTGCCATCCTCACATTATGGCTTCATTAATGTCACTTCATGCATAAGTTACAAAAATAACAGATTTTAAGGAGTGACCCCAACTGGAGTGTCGAGTAGGATGTGCCGCGTGCTGTATTGCCATTACGATTTCTTCCCCTATTCCCGGCATGCCAGATGGAAAACCAGCTGGTGTTCCTTGCCCTCAGCTCACTTCCGATTACCGTTGCCGATTGTTTGGCAAACCTGAGCGCCCAGTTGTATGCAGTGGATTCCATGCTGATGAGGATACGTGTGGAAGCACTAATGAAAGAGCATTTGAACTGCTGAGAGAGCTGGAGGAGTCAACTTTACCGGGTAAAGCTTAAGGAGAAGTTCATTCTATATGAAGGAGAATTTTAATTATGAATGTTATTGAAAAAAGAATTGCCGAATTAAAGCAATATCGGCCCGATCTTACCGCCCCGAAGGATATCGATTTATTCTGGGCCAAAACATTGGAAGAAGTACACACCAAACCTGTACGTGCGTTCAAAGCTCCCGTAGAAACACCTTATCCTCATATCCTTGCCTACCGGGTTACTTTTGAGGGTGTCGATGATACGCCTCTGCATGCCTGGTATGTACGCCCCCGATTTGCCGGAGATCAAAAGCTGCCGTGTATCGTTCTGTTTCATGGCTATACAGGCGGAAAAGGCTATCCTGAAGATTATTCCTCTTGGCTCATGCTTGGCTTTGCTGTATTGGCAGTAGATGTACGTGGTCAGGCAGGAGAAACGGGAGACCGTCTGGGTGATCCTCACGGTACGGTTAAAGGCTGGGTAACGAAAGGAATATTGGACAAGGATACCTGCTACTACAAAACGATTACAACTGATGCCCTTAGAGCCGTAGATTGGGTAGCGGAGCAGTCGGATGTCGATTCGGCTAAAATCGCAATCAGTGGCGCCAGCCAGGGCGGCGGACTTTCATTAATGGTGGCTGCGCTCAGCGATAAAGCTGCTATTACGGTAGCGGATATCCCCAATATGTGTCATATGGATTTTGGTATGATGAATTCTACCAGTTCACTGACGGAAGCAGCTGAATTCGTCAACCGATTTCCGGAGCATTTGGAGCAGGTACTACATACATTAAGTTATTTTGACGTGATGAATCTTGCTCATCGCATTCGTACCCCGATCATGGTATCGGTAGGGTTCAAGGATACTGTGTGTATGCCAGAAACGATTTTCGCCGCTTATAACCGTATTGAATCACCGAAAACGATTGAAATTTATCCGTTTACCGGACATTGGGTTGAAGGCTTTCAAAGACGCAAAACGGCAGAATTTTTAGTTCAGTATTTTTCATAATTCCTCCGGTGCACAAAAAAAGAACACCACGCATCAAACTGCGTAATGTTCTTTTCTACTGCATCGGGGTCAGTCCCGCTTACGCTAGACAAACTCTTCGGCACTTCACACGAAAAAATCTTCTAAGATTACGATGCAGCTCGCTGTTCTGCTGCCGAATCCCCTGTCCATTTTCGCACCCAAACAAAATCCATAATCATCAGACCAAACGGGATGAAGGAGGCAAACATAATAAAAAGAGGCCGCCGTATAGACCAGTGCAGTGCTGTTTTTCCATAGATTAAAGCAACGAGGAGCAACAAAAAGCTCACCCGGTATATGTTACCAATCACCATAACCGCCTGGGTCATGCCCGCAGCTTGCAGCGGCTGGTGGGTGAATAGTATCGCCAAATAAGCTATAGCTTGAAGCCAAAGCATGAGTCGGACACGCCCCAAAGGTGTTCTTAACACAAATTCAATCCCCTCTCCATAAGCAAGGATGTTCTCTCATCCTTTACACATCCTTTATTATAACGAAAAGGTCCCCAAACTCCAACCTATCCATTTTTGAGTTTTGACCTAATGAGTTGTGTCTGATACAGTTGTGTAAGAGGTGATTGCAAAATGCTTAAACTGGGTATACTGGACCAGTCTCATATTCCTGAAGGCGGTAATGCTCAGGATGCATTATCCAATACAACAGATTTAGCGCGTGAAGCTGATCAACTGGGATATAGCCGTTATTGGGTATCCGAACATCATGCGTCCAAAACACTAGCGCACTCCAGCCCTGAGGTGCTGATTGCGCATTTGGCTGCTCACACATCACGCATTCGTGTAGGTTCAGGCGGTATTATGCTGCCACACTACAGCGCGTATAAAGTCGCCGAAAACTTCCGCTTGCTGGAGGCACTCCATCCAGGACGCATCGACCTGGGAATAGGGCGTGCTCCCGGTGGTTTACCGCTGGCTACTCGTGCTCTGCAGGAAGGCAAGTACCAATCTGTCGAACAATATCCACAGCAGATTCTCGATTTAATCGACTACTTCCATGATTCGGTGCCTGACAATCATCGATTTGCCGGTCTTCATGCCTCCCCGATGATATCGACCGTCCCTGAATTATGGTTGCTTGGCTCCAGCGGAGAAAGCGCTAGATTGGCTGCGATGATGGGTGCCTCCTATGCCTTTGCCCAATTTTTCGGGACTCCAGGTGGTGTAGAAGCTACCGCACGTTACCACGAGCAATTCCAGCCTTCGATCCTGGGTGATAAGCCCCATTCCATGGCGGCAGTTACGGTGGCCTGCGCGGAAACCGAAGAAGAAGCTGAACAACTGGCGTCCAGTGCTAGTTTGTATTTCCTTTTGCTTATGCAAGGTAAAGAAATGAGTTCTCTTCCGTCGGTGAAAACAGCAATGTCCTATCCGTACACGGAGTTGGATCGTGAGCGGCTGCGTCAATCCGCAGCATGGCGTGTTGTTGGTACCCCTGAACAGTGTAAGGAACAGCTGCTAAGACTGGCTGAGCAGTATCGTACCGATGAGTTGCTGATCGTTTCATCCATACATGACTTTGATAAACGTGTTCAGTCCTACCGTCTGCTGGCCAAAGCTTTTGATTTGGTATAGACACAGTTGAACGGAGGCTGAGCTTCAGAAACATAAAAACCCCCGCCTGCCTATAATGGCAACAGCGGGGGTTTGTCGTAGAGAAGGGTCCATTGGAACCAACCCCTCTGCACTATAGAAGTAATTCAAGCACCACAAAAGTCGAATATCATATGGTACTTTAGTAGTATATACACCGAAACTAAAGTGTCAGTCGTTACCTTCTAAAGTTCCAGTCCTCATATACAAAAGGCGCATACTCTATACTCCAAACCTTGGCAAGATTGCACCCAAAAGTCCCATATCTTTACTCATTCCGATAAAGTTAGTAACGATTAAATTCTAAGGCTCTATCCCCCAAACCAGCTTACCCTGCTGATATACAGTACCATGGTCCCAGTCTGCGAATGCTGTTTGGGTAGCACCATAGGAGTAATCGTTGGTCTCATCAAAATTGCTCCAATTTGCAGCATGAATCCGGGGTTGAATTTCTCCGCTTTCCCCTCCGGGCTGAATCGTTCCCGCTCCATCTGTGAAAGAGATCTCCATATATTTATCAGCCTTAGCCTTTGGATTCGGCAATGTTACAAATGTTGCTTTTACCTTTTCATTGCCAATCCTGGCCCAGTCTACAAAAAACTGCTGAGCTTGTTTGCTTTCATCTGTGTAATAGTAGCGAATTTTTAGATCACTCAACTTCACAGCTGTTTTCCCTGTATTTTTGATATTAAATTCAGGACGGATTGCGTTATCCTTGGCGTTCGTGTCACCGGTGCGATACTGAAGCACAATCCCTTGATCGTTACTGCCTGGTGTACTTCCTCCGTTACCGTTATCGCCGCCGTTGTTGCCACCACCGTTATTACCGCCAGTGTTGCCGCCATCTCCGCCGTTATTCCCACCGTTGTTTCCGCCTCCACCATTGTTGCTGGAGCCTTCCAGAATCGCCTGTTTTACGAATTTGCCGGAAGCGGATAATTGTGAATCAGGCCATCCTCCCTTACGGTCAGCACCAGGCAACAGCGCAGCAGAGGTCTCATTTTTATCTGCCAGCGACCAGTTAGCCCAACTGATTCCACGGCTTGCCAGAAAATCAGTCCATACTTTGGATTCATTCAGGAACGGACCACCGTTACCCGAAGCATCGCTTGTACCCCACTCGGTAGCAAATATGCCCACGCCTTTGTTCAGCGCATAATCGACCCGATCGCGCAAGTACTGTCCATGCGTACCCGCATAGAAATGTACGGTATACATTGTATTCTTGTCTGGAAGTGGATGGTCTGCTGCATCATGTACATCCTGACTCCATGTGCCTGTTCCTACAATAATAATATTGTCCGGGTCCTTAGCACGAATAACCTGAGATACCTCAGACGCATAAGGTCGGATTTGATTGTTCCAGTTCACATTCCCATTCGGCTCATTGGCAAGCTCATAGATTACATTAGGCAAATGGCCGTACTGAGTCGAAAATTCATTAAAGAAAGCTTTGGCTTCATTTTTATGAATGTTCGGATCGCCATCTGAGAGAATGTGCCAGTCAATTATGACGTACAAGCCCAGTTTCTGTGCTGCCTCAATCGCTTCCTTCACTTTATTTTTCAAAGAAGGATTGGCGATATAACCATCTTCTTCAGTGTACAGTGCAACCCGGAATACGGAAATGCCCCAATCGTCCCGTAGCCATTTCATAGAGTCCTGATTTACCAGATCCCCAAACCATTGGACGCCGTGAGAGCTAATACCTTTGAGTTGTACAGGTTTACCGTTTTTATCCACCAGTTTGCCATTCTTTACTGAAAGTTGTCCGTAACGTTCCACAGGGGTCGTCCCAGCAGCCTCTGCTGTTTGCGTATTCCAGTTGAATCCGTTCGTTAACGTTAACAGTAATACTGCTGTTAGCATCACTGCTACTCTTTTTGCGATCCTTGGCAGGATCCATTGCCCATTCATCATTTACACATTCCTTCCTTTTTATAAAGTAGATGAGACTTATCAGTACGTTGTTCTCCGCTCTTTTGCCCCCTCCTTCATACAACAAGAGGATCAGGTCCAAACATAGATGTCACTTACCTGTATATGGATGATACTACTATTATAGTTAGTTTCATGTTACATTTCGACTTTATGATAGAAAATGAACAGGAAGTCACGGTTTTGGGATGTGTTCTGCTTAGTTGACTACTATAGAGTACTAAAGGGACAAAAGACTCATTTTCCAAATGCAAAATTTGGAGAATTTTAGTTGTTTAATAAAAAAAGACTGCTTCCCGATGCTTTAGCTCGGTATAGCAGTCTTATAGATGATCTTATATGTGATCGAATAATGTTACAAATATCGTCTTAACGTATGATCTCCCTATTACCCCTGAGCGGTTGCTTGAGGCTCTTTGGTCGTCTGATCTTCCTTCATATCGCCGCCATCCGTCGCTTGATCTGTCAGTACAGTCTCAGATGAGTTACCTATTACCTTGTCTATAAGTTGCAGCCAAGGTTCTTCACTACCTCCACAGCTCTCAATATCACCGAGCAGGGACTCTAGCGTGGTTCCTTCTTCTGGCAAATCAATAACTAAACTGTCTTCGTCAACTTGGATGGTGCAGCAGGTTTTCATTGTAAATCCCTCGCTTAATTCATATTTGAGCATGCAGTAAGCTAGCTCAGATGGGATGAACTCCCATGGATTCCGGGATAAGCCCTTTGAATCCGTCTGAAATTATAAACCTAATGCACATCAATTGCAATGAACAAAACTTGAATTTTTAAGAATTAGCGAGTATTACAGAATGGATATCTAAACGAAGTGTTCGCTACAGTAATTTTGGATATATAGAGAATCATTTCAAACACTCAGCGAGCTCCGTAAATATCACCCCAAGCGCATAAGCCCCCGCATCTGGATAACCGAGGCTTCTCTCTCCGACCGTTCCGGCACGACCCATGCGCGCCACGATGTCTTCCGTCTTTTTGGCCCCTGATACAGCGGCTTGAGCACCACTTACAAAGGCTGCCTTCACATCAAAATCTAATTTTACGCTCTCCAACCAGCTATCCGCACATGGCACTAATGCATCTATAAGCGTTTTATCGCCAACGACGGCTCCTCTGCCGAAAGAACGTTCGCCTGTTGATTGTATGCCTTGCACCGCAGCCTGCATCATATCCGCGAATTCGGAAACGGTGAGTTCGGTTCGTTCGCCCGCAGATCGTGCCGCGGCGCGAAATGCTGAACCCCAGATCGGACCCGAAGCGCCACCGCAATATTCCATGATGACGAGCGAGCATGAATGAAGAAAGGCTCCCATCGTCAAAGAATCTTGATTCAGGATGTCTCTCCATTCCCGTTTCAGCTGACGAAATCCCTTAGCAACGCTCATGCCAAAGTCGCCGTCGCCTGCATGAGAGTCAAGATCGCAGAAAGGTACCTCATTCTTGATGATAACCTCGCTCATCTTATCGACTAAATAGATAAGATTGTTCAACGTAACTTTGTTGTTCTCAATAACCGCGAAGGCAGGGTCCGTTTCCACCTCAAAGGATACTTGCCGCTTTTCGTCTGCTACAGTTGAAATATCCGTGAATACGACATGATCAACAGGTCCAGCCACCTTGAACGCAGGTGCGTTGCTTTCATGGGAAAGGAGCGTTTTCAGTTCGTTGTCCAGCTTCATGATGGAAACCGAGATGCCTGCCATATCGATACTCGTCATATAATTGTTGACAAAAGTGCGATCGATCGTGATCCCCTTCGCTGCTAGTTCGCGAGTGACCGAATGATTGAAGAGGTACAGTTCTTGCAGAGGGGTGCCGCCGAAACCATTGATCAACAGGGCGATTTCTCCGCCGAATCCAGTTTCAATCTGCATGTCTCGAAGGAGATCGGTTACCATTCTGCCTGCCAACGTATCCGCATCCGTCAGCTTCTCACGGCTGGTCCCAGGCTCGCCGTGAATGCCGACGCCGTACTCGATTTCATCATGCCCGAGCTCTAATGTTGGCGTACCCTTCGCCGGCACGGTACACGAAGTCAATGCGAATCCGATACTGCGTACATTCGCAGCGGCTTTCTCGGCCACTGCTTTAACTTCCGCCAGACTCCGGCCCTCTTCCGCCGCTGCACCCGCAATCTTATGGACGAGTACCGTTCCCGCCACCCCGCGCCGTCCGACTGTATATAGGCTGTCTTCTACAGCGATGTCGTCTTCAACCTTTACATAGTCCACTTCCAGACCGTCTTCAGTGGCCAGATGGGCGCCGTTTCTAAAGTTCATAATATCGCCGCTGTAATTTTTAATAATCAGCAGCGCACCTTTTTTCCCGGTTGTCGCTCGGATGGCCTGATATACTTGAATTTGTGAGGGAGAGGCGAAGACATCACCGCAGACCGCGGCATCGAGCATCCCTTTGCCAACAAAGCCGGCGTGGGCGGGCTCATGACCACTGCCACCGCCGCTGATGAGCGTTACTTTCTCCGCGTTCAATTCCTTTTTTTTGAGCACTTTGTATTTTGGCAGAAATTCCAGCTCGGGATGCGCGAGCGCAATACCGCTGCACATCTCAAGGACCAAATTTTCCGCACGGTTGATGACCTTTTTCATGCTACTTTACCTCCGCTTTGTACTGGCTCCCGATACGGTCGGCCGCAGCGATTGCCGCTGCAACCTGCTCCACTGTGACCGAAAACGGCATGGAATGAATCGATTCCTCCAGAATGCAGGCCTTTGCAGCTACTTCCATGAGTTCTTCCTGGCTGATATGATCGACGCCAATATCAGCCAAGCAGACCGGTAAACCGACGGCTAAACAGAAATCAAGTACCTGATGTAATTCTTCCGTCGGTGCGTTTTCGAGCACCAGCTGTGCGATCGTGCCGAATGCAACTTTCTCTCCATGATAATAATGATGCGTGCCTTCCAAAATCGTGAGTCCATCATGAATCGCATGGGCCGCCGCAAGTCCGCCGCTCTCGAAGCCGAGGCCTGAGAGTAAAATATTAGTTTCAATGATATTTTCGAGTGCTTGCGTAACTTGGTTTTCATCACATGCCGCTTTTGCTTTGGTACCGTCTTTCAACAGCATTTCATAACATAGCGTTGCAAGTGCAATCGCCGCATTCGTACCTACTGCTGGCGCACACTGTCCTTCGCGTACTCCGTTAGGCAGTCCGGCATTGACCCTGGAGTAAGAACGGGAGGTCGCACGGGCTTCAAAGTAAGTCGACAGTGCATCACCCATGCCTGATACGAGGAATCGGGTTGGTGCATTGGCAATTACGGTGGTGTCGACTAATACGACACTCGGACTTTGCTTAAAATAGGCGTAATCGTCGAAAGCGCCTTCCGGGGTGTAAAGAACGGCCGAGTGACTTGTCGGTGCATCCGTCGCAGCAATCGTCGGACAGATGATAAGCGCTTCCCCTTGGGCCACGCATTTCGCCGCGTCGATCGCTTTCCCACCGCCGAGACCTACGATACAATCGCATCCATTCGCAGTAGCAATTTCCTGAAGTCTAGACACTTCCTGTCTGGAACACTCACCCATAAAACCGCTTTCAATAAAGGTTACGTTATATTTACCCAAAGTGGAATCAAGCTTATCTTTTACCCGCGCCACATCGTCAGGATGCGCAATCAGTAAAGCGGATTTGCCGAAAGTGCTCACATAGTAACCCAAATTCAACAATTCGTTTTCACCTTGTACATATTTGCTTGGGCTGATAAAAGCTTTTCTCATCTATAATTCCTCCTTATGATTGTGTTGGCTTCGTTCTGATTAAAACTATAACCGAACCATGTAAACTTTACATTGGAGGAATCAAGGAATATATTATAATCTACAATCGTATTTTTTTGCACTGAAGATCACAAATTGTACTTTTTTGTTATCGCTTACAGGATAATTTACCATTAAGGGATGAGAATCTTGATACGTGAACATTTGAGCATCCAGAAAATCTTTGATTTGAAAAAGTGGGAGCAGTTGCAGGATTCATTAGCATCCGTTACCAAATTAGCCATTCTCACCGTCGATTATAAAGGGAATCCCGTAACTAGCCACAGCCAATGCCAATCGTTCTGCAAGAAGGTTCGCCAGGATGAGAGTCTCCTTCCCTACTGCCAAAAATGTGACTCTCGCGGTGGACTTGAAGCGGTGCGTTCCAACAAACCTTATATTTATCTCTGTCATTATGACATCGTCGACATCGCGGTACCGATCATTATTGACGATAAGTACATCGGCGCCGTCATGGCAGGTCAGGTCCGCTTAGCCGATCCTTCGAGCGCCTTACAGCTGGAGCAAATCCTCACGTCAAAAAATGAAAAACTGTACAGTTCCAAATGGGAGGAACTTAAGAACGACTACGCCGATCTGCCATCCATGACCTATCAGGAAATTCAGACGATCTCCAACATGTTATCCTTATTGTGTAATTATATTGTTGAAGAAGCCATGAACAAAAATCTTCTCGCAGAAATGTTCGAGAAGGCGTCAGCCACACAGTCCACTATGCAGTTGTCCGAGATCCTTCCTGGCTACTCGCTGGAGCATATCGAAAGCCTTAAGAAAGAAATGAATAATTTCTTAGCAGATGCCTATCTGAATTCCTCAGGAGATGTGGATATTCCGTGCGGAAATCCCGTACTAAAACCCGCCTTTGAATATATTTTTGAGCACAAGGGTGAAACTTTTTCTCTCAAAGCCATGGCTGACTTGTGCCACATTAGCCCAAGCTATTTTAGTCGGCTGTTTGCCAAGGAAACGGGGGAGAACTTTTCCAGCTATCTTTCCCGCCTGAAGATTAAATGGGCGAAGCAATTGCTTGAAGCTACAGATATTCCTGTATCTCAGATCAGTAGCGAGCTCGGCTTCAATGAGCCGGGATATTTCATTAAAATATTCAAAAAATATGAAGGCACAACGCCCGCGGTGTACCGAAAGTATTACAAGGGATAAAATAAACGAAAAACAGATGATTCACGGGTCTAAGGTCACCATGATCATCTGTTCATGTAAATTAGTTCTGCTCAGCTACTTATGTCCTGGTGTGCTTCTCAAGCTGCAAGAGATGGTGATTTGCGCTCAATCACCATCCCCTTTTTATCAGCAATTTTATGTTGGAGTGTTCTTTTTCTTTACTGTAGTGTTTCAGACTGATCCTGAGCGTTCGTTTCATTGTGCACGGATTCCGATTTTTTCTTGCGAAATAATTTGGCGAAAAACTTGCCTATTACACCAAACATACCTGCACAAGCAGCACCAATAAGTATGATAACCTTAATTCCCGCGCCCTTAAAAAAAGCAATACTTGAGATTGGCAAAATTACTTTTACTATCGCCATTTCTTCTCCATGTAGTTCCTTTCCATTTTTATTTTGGGTATACAGAAAAAAAGCCTATTCCCCCATTGATTCAAAACGGAATAAGCTTTAAAAGTTTATTAAAACTGAAGTTATTTATTGCTTAGTTGACTTTGTTAAATACTTAGCTTCATTCCTCACTAATTACCTTTACTTCTTTACTCTCACATAAATTATTCATAGCTTCATATATATTATTGCCAAATTTCCAAATATAATAATCGTCCATGATACCGTATACTTTTCCTGTCTTAGACATAAACATAGTTGCATTATCGTCATATGCCAATCCGATTACAACTAGCTCTTCTCCAATTATCGTTTCATACCTGCGATAGTGTTTCCTTTCGATTCCTTCCCTTAAAAATTCAGGACCTATCTGAAAGTCATCTGATTCGTCACTAGGCACTGAATACTCTAGTCCTCCGAAATGTTCAAATGCCTCTTTAGCAGGATCAAATACTTCAAATCCTTTTTTTTCTAAAAAGTTTATTGTTGAGCTGGTCTCTACTTTTCTTTCAGAATACCAACCAGCATCTTTTAAAACATTAATAGTTCTTTGCGAAAAAGTCATATGTTAACCTCACTCAGTTTATTTATCATTTAAATTACCATTATCAACCACAAAGTCCTTGAATGTTTCCTTGCATTTTTTAAGTATCTAGTGCTTCATAAATGTTATCTCCGAACTCTAAAATGAATATTCATTTTCCCTACATAAAACACTATAATTAGAAATAAATATTATTAATTTTGTACTATGCGCCTTGTCTAACTACAAGTTTTGTTTATACTGTATATTTACTGACAACTCTCGCAGCAACACTCTAAAAGCCTCAGTCTATGAAAGTATGCCTTTATCCATTTTCGCAACTTTCGCTACTAAATTGTAATCGATTATTTCTCTGCTACTTCTAGCTTTTGATACGGTTTGCAAAAAAAGACTTACCTCAACTCAAATTTCGAGTGGAGTAAGTCTGTGGCTAAGTTATTAGCTTTTATTAATCGTATTAATTCAGTATATTCTACTTTCGTGGTAGTACGTAGGCTATTTTATATTTGATCTACAGTACTATAAATTAATCCTCAGGAAATAAATTAGGGAATTTATCTTGGTCTAGATATTCCTTGTTAAAATAAACTTCTAACATTTCATAAAAATCGAAACCTATAAAAACAATATACATAAATTCATATGAACCAGCAAAATAAAATTTATCTGAGTCTGAAATATAAATATCGAGTGTACTTCTAGGAAAGAAACCTAAAGGTGTCAACTTCTCACCAATTATTTCTTCAAATTCTTTTAACTCTTCGAATGTTACCTCGCCTTCACTTGGATCAAGTATTAAAGATGTATAATAATTCGAGCCTTTGGATGGTAATTTCAAATTTATACCTCCAAATTCCCCCAATATATTTAATGCTAAGGGATTTGGCGTAATATTGTACTTTTGATACATGTCCTTATAAAGTGATATATCAATTTTCCTTCCTTCATACCAACCATTTTCCTTGAAGTATTTTTTAATCTTTTCGCTCTTAAAAATGTTTCCCTCCATTATTTATTTTTTCCTTAAATACAATTCAAATAAATAATCCATAGTGCCAAATCCTCTAGATTTAATTCTTTTATCAACAGATGATTAGTTGCATTAAACTCAACACAGTTCTTATCTATCTACGCAATAGGTTAGATACAGGAATTTTACCGTGTTCTTTAATTGTTTGCTTTCCCAACCCTTTCTGTCCCGATTTCCCACTAAATCTAATATCAATGCTACCTATTTTTCTATCGACGGTAACAGCTTGCTATCTTTAGAGCACTACTTTGAATCTTTATGAACTTTGACAAGACCTTTTTAGCAAGCTAATCCGCTTCTTCTTGCGTAAACTTATAACTCATGACCTTATTGTAATTCTTCTGCATATCTGTCTGTGGAAGTCGTACGCTGTCCATCTTATTAACGTGTGGAACCGATGGAACAGAGGCTCTGTTGTCCATTTAAATTTCTGACCCAGTTAGCTGCCGGTCTGCTCCAGCTTGTTTACATCTTTGCCAAAGCTCGCTCCGAGGCTGGGACAGATCACTTGTCTAACTTTAGCGATATCACTATTTCCTTCACTGTAGTGACACCATTTATGGTCGTGTTGTGACTGTAATCGGAGCTACCGTTGACATTGCGCCATCTCCTCACCACCCCCAAGGTAGCAGCTAGAGTAAAAAAAAAAGCCCTAAAGGGAATTTTGGACTTTAGAGAGTCCTATTCCATATTAGGGACTTACTATATTTTAGAATTAATCTGGCTTGAAGAGTGAATTTACAAACTCGCTAAAACTTTGGGATACTAATTTAATAAATTCTTGCTTTAACCCGTTGTCCTCCTCAATATAATCCAAATCGCAGAAATAGACTGTTCCTTGGTCCTCTCCATTTATAGAAAGACATATAAGACTATCTGCAGGATCTACACCAAAAGGGATAAAATTAGAAGGAATTATTTTCCCAATATTATATTTTTCATAGTAATATTCTAAATTATTCTCCGTTTCTTTACTTAGTGGAAGAAATAACATAATTGACGATGTTATTGTCTTATCTTTTGTTTCAAATCTTCTTCGAACAGTCTTACCTCCATTATGACACAGTAAAAAATTCTTATAATCATTTGGCAAGATAAGATTAAACGTTTCTTCAAAAGTTTCTAATTCTTGATTTTTAATTGGTTTAAATGAAAATTCAAATTCTATATTCATAAAATCCCACCCACTATTCTATAGAATACAATTTATCAAGTAACTCCGTAAAAGTATCACAGACAGGTGTTATAGCTTCTTCCCCTATCTCTTCATGATCAAAGAATATAATTAACGGAACTTCTTTATTAAAGCGATAATCAAAACCAAGTAAGTTGCCAAATGGGTCTCTCCCAAAAGGAATAATTCCTTTGGTGAAAGAATCCTGTGCAAACTCACGAAACATTGTAATATTTAGCTCGCTATTGGTAAAGCTAATCAAATCATTAAATACTCCTTGTGCGCCGTTATCATAATCAAAGTTATTAGGTACGGGATAACCACCATTAAAATTTTTAACGCATTCCTTATAATCTTGAGGGAAAGTCACTTGAAAAAGTTGCTCAGTTGCAGCTATAGTAGCGTCATCGACTGGCCCCTCTGCAAAAAGCCATTTTTTCAATCCCATATTAACATCTCCAGTATTTTATTTTTCAGTTTCCCCGTTCTACCTGGTTTTCCGCCACCCCAAACCGCTCTTCCACCGGTATGTCCTGCAGCTTGATGTTCAAAATAATCAACTACTTGCATTTTTCCTGGATCTTGATGATGATGCCAAGTTAAAGTTTTTGGAACTTTGCCTTCTTTTAATAAGGCTAATTCATCTGCGCTGAATTTTTCAGCAAGTTTTGGATTTTTAGCTATATCATCATATAGCTTTTTTGAAAGATATTCAAATTGTACACTATCCGGCTCTAAGTAATATTTTTCAGGTAAAGAAAGATCATATTTTGAATCAAACATAGGGAAGCCTTCTTTATCATACGCAACTAGGTAATTATTACCATTTTTTACAGAAGTAAAAGTGTAAGAGGTTGTACCATCCTCATTGCGAACTTTCTTTTTATAGTTTCTTGGCGTGTTAGGTTTCCTAGTATATGGAGGTTGCTTTCTAGCTGCTTCTTCCATAGCCTTCTCATAAGCTTCTTGCTGTTTAGCTTGGGATACTTTCCCCGTTCCCTCAACCTTTTTCGCCGCGCTCTCTTCCATTTCCTTCATGACCTTGTTGTAATTCTTCTGCACATCCGTCTGTGGAAGTGGTCCGCTGTCCATCTTATTAACGTGCGGAACTGGCGCTCCGTTGGCTGTGGCCAACTTCCCGGGGCTGAGGCCGTCTGCCATTTTACTTAGTTGCTCATTGAACTTCTGACCCAGTTTACTGCCGGACTGCTCCAGCTTGGTTACAGCTTTGCCAAAGCCTGCCCCGACTGCATCTACACCTTTGCTAATCCATTGCGGTGTAACCTTGCTGCCTACCTTTTCCGCGAATCCGCCGATGGCCTTGCCTACTTTGGAATCCAGTACGCCCACGGTGACAAAGCCCAGTCCTGCGTCCTTTGCTACTGAGCCCCAGTTGATCTTCTCACCACTTAGCACCTGACTCGCCAGATTTTCCGCGGCATTTGTCACACCACCGATCGCTGCTTTTCTTAGCAACGTTCCTCCTACACCGAGTGGACCAAAGATCGCTCCAGACACTGCCCCGATCCCCGCTTCTTTTAAGCCGGTCAGGGCATAGTCACTAAAGTCGCTCACTTCCCCTCGGGCGATATCCGATGCCGCCAAACTCGCTACGCCCAAGCCGCCTGCAAGCAGTGCTCCTCCGGCTACCGCCGCAATGACCACCGTACCCGCTCCAAGCGTCGCTACCGTAATGGCTGCTACCACGGCTACGGCTGCCACAACCGCCAAACCGCCCAAAATATTCATCCCCAGCTTGCCCCAGTTAAACGGTTCAGGGGGTGGCGGCGGTGGAGGTGGCTCACCTTCCTTCGGTTCATCATCAAACGGCGGGTATGCAGTTCGGTCGCTACCGTCCGCCCAGACGTTTCCTCCCAACACGTGGTATTCGTTTTCTACCGAAAGCCCCGTGCTTCCTCCCGTCTGATACGCCATGACCTGACTGGTTCCGTCAATAATGATTTTCTTCGGCGTATTCAGAATGATTTCCTGCTCTGCTTCTAACGATAACTTCTTGGGACTAGTTATTTCAATCCCAGTAGCATCGTCCAGACTCATTTGCAATGTCCCACCCGGATCACCCATGATATGGATGCGACCCGGTGCCATTTTCAGCTCACTTCCATGCTCCGTACCGAAATATCGATCATTGGGATTACTCGTTTTCGCACAACCGTCTCCATTTGTACGAACCGCACCCAAAATCATTGCTCTGGAACCAGACGCATCTGGAAAATACAGGCTTGCCTGTGTTCCCACCTTCGGCATACTGTACATCGCACTTCCCGTTGGGGGAGCGAACGGGTACCAATGCGGCTCAGATACCCCGTCATCCTTATCAATCGCCAGCCGAAGCTTCACTTCCTCTCCCCGTACCGCCAGAACCTCTCCTTCCAGAGAAATTCCGATTGTTTTGGGATTGGGGATGAAATCGCTGCGAATACCCTCCGCGCGGGCCAACACATAACTGAATAGCAAATGCCCCTTTTCCATGCGGCTTCGCAATTCAGTTACAATCATTGATTTCTGGCGAAATTGCACCTCGTCTCCAAGAGCATACCGTTCTCCGCTTTCGATCTCGTATTTGAAAAAGTCGGTATCATGTAGCCCGGCTGACGTTCCGCCTGCCCGCTGATAGCCCTTTAAATCTTTAATTGCCGTATAAGGCGTATCCTTCCGAATCGTTCGCTGGGTGCCAGCTGGCATGCCGAAATACAGCTTCGGCGCTGCGGACTCCCATATGTCGCTGACCACCACTGTATGTAAACGGCTCGCCATCCGTTTCATAAGCTCCCAGTCGGTTTCATCATATTGTAAAATGGCTTCGCCTACCGACTGCTCTCCGGTCTGGAACAAGACATCACTTTGCTCATAGCCTTGAGCAAGCTTATGCACTAACTGTCTATATGTTTGTTTTTCCTCAGGAAAAGACCGCTTTCTTTTGACAATATCCAGCTCAAATGAGCCACTGATTCCTTCCAGTGTAAGTGTATATACTCCATTATGGTTCTCAACTTCCACCGTATGGACGACACCCTTAAACAAGCTGATTTCTTCTTGTCCATTCTGCGCATACACATGTAGCTGATCCTCTGAGGTCGCATCTAGCGCAGCCGTGGCATGAC
Organism: Paenibacillus sp. FSL R10-2748; assembly: GCF_038005565.1. NCBI lineage: Bacteria > Bacillati > Bacillota > Bacilli > Caryophanales > Paenibacillaceae > Paenibacillus > Paenibacillus sp. FSL R10-2748. The sequence continues at coordinate 129,435 of NZ_JBBOTK010000004.1, read as the reverse complement.
TCGACTCCTTACAAATGCCTGTGAGTGTAATACGCCCATGCTCACTCGGCTTCCACTCGATCTGAACATCCTTTAAGACCTGAATGGGGTAGGGGGAATCTATTCGAATCTGATCATATCCTATCATGTTTTCAAACCTCCCTTCCAGCTACTCCTCCTGCTGGCCATTCGTATGAAATTCGATAAATCCATGATATAAACAAGTCTGAAATGAAGAGGTCGTCAAGGCTGGCTGGCCTTCCACCTTTGTCTGTTCTTTTGTGTTTTTCCACTTATCCGTCAGCATCGGCAGGCATGGCTTTCCAGAAATAGTGGAGCCATCTTCGGCGATCAGATAAATAGTTTCGGCACTCGGCTGTTCCGGACTATTACAAATTCCAAAATGAGGAACATTTTCAGGAGAATAATCTCCTTCATTCATCATGGGTTTACCATTAACAAAAGCCCCGTGGCTGTTCGGCAAGTTGATCTTTCGAGGATGGGTCCCGCAAGTGCAACGCATACAGGCCCCCCGTACGACATAATACTCATTGTCTGACATGTGCCCTTTCCCTCCCTATTTCACCTCGACTTGCTCCAAAGCGATCCCTGTGTAATCACGCCGCAATATACTTTCCGCCACGTCTAAACGGACGATGATCATCGGGATAGCACTCTCCTGGATTGTAAATATCTTGTGGCTCCGAATAGCATCTGCTTGTAATACCAGCTTTCGAAACACACTTTGATCCAAATTCCATTCACTTTCCGGATGTACAGCTGTGAGCCGCTCCACAAAAGGAATATAGTAATTCTTCTGTATCCTCTGTTCGATCTGAGTAAGTATCGTTAATTTCATAGGCATCTCCGGCACATAGGCCTGGACAAGACGCTTTAAAGCATCTGAAATAAGAGGAATGGGACCTTCTAAATAATCAATAAAAATACTTTCTGCATCTGCCTTCACGTGAAACATCAATGGCTTGACAATATCCTCCGGCTGCAAATCATACAGCTTCCACGGATCAATCGTTTCCATCACCTTTTGTAGCGTAGGAACATTGGTATACCGCACATCCTGCTTTAAGAGGAAATAATCCATGAAGATTCCCCCTCTCGTGTCTCGGCTCCCTCACTATGCGTAAAACGGCACAATATTTCGCTATCATCTCGATACTCTCCGGCAAATATCGTGCATATGTCAGCTTTCGGCAACCTTTCTAGTGAAGGGGAAGCAACGAAGGCGGGCATCTGACTTTTCAGAAACTCAACGGTGAGCAGATGGTATTTAACCGCTTCAATTTGTTGAATTTGCTCAATATCCATCGTCGTAATCTTACGGGCATAATCGGACTTGAGCTTTTCCAGCTTAGCCATGCGATTGAACAGAGGCTCGAAAACAAAGTTTGCCGACCATTCCACAGCGCATTCAGCCTCATCCAGAAACCAATTCTCATCATAGGCATCTATACGATAAACCGCTCTATTTTTCATAACACGGGTTCTGAGCAAGGAGATATAAATATATCGAATATCCCCCTTGCGACCTTGCTCGTGCTGAAGGGTAGCGAGCTGGCATAGCGACTCTAAAGCTGCTAAAAGCTCCTCTTCAATGGCTTGCTGCCGTGCCAGAAAGTTGTTTTCAATAAGTGCCAAATCATGTAGCCATTCCGTAAATACGTGCTTTTCCAGCAAATCCTGCAACGCAGCATCCCGATCCATGAGCTTCATTCAATGTTCACCTTACCCCCGGTAAATCTCACATCGTCCATGATGTCGAGTTTGGCTCCGGATTGAATAAAACTTACGCCTTCTTTCCCCTCCATAATAATTTTCGCTCCCCCTGTAATTTGGATATCTTCCTGAGCAGACAGGGTTATTTTTTTGTTACTATTAATTTCAATCCCGCCTTCATCCGTGAGACGCATGAGCATTTGCCCACTGTTGATAATTTCTACTGCACCAGGCTTGAAAACGACTTGTTTGCCGTACTTGGTGCTGATACTTTTGACCGCAGGATCACTCCTTTTAACCGGATCAGAGGAGGCAAGATCGACAGAACTGGCGGCAAAAGCATGCTGCTCCCGTTCATCCGGAAAGTACAGACGAATTTGATCCCCTGCTTCTGGCATAACATACCAGCCGCTGCCATCAGGAGAAGAATAAACCGTAGAATAGGGAAACCACATAGCCCCGGATGCAGTCGAGTCTTGATCAATTTCCAGCTTGATTTTCACTTTTTCTTTGGAAATATCAATCACCTTGCCAAACAGAGAGGCTCCTGACAGATCATAGGCATAGACGGTTGGGCATTTTAACCCATGTGCATCTCGTAAAATGTAACGATTCACGATCAGATTTCCTTCTGTGGTCGTTTCCGCCTTGGCTATGTAAAGAGTTCTTTTATGAAAAATGACGGAACTACCGAGTTCTAGCACTTTGTTGCTGGTCACTTCATAGCTCAAGCTGTTAGACTCGCCATATTCCGGCAGTCCGTTGCGGGACATGAGCTTGTGCTCCTTCAAGTCTTTTTTTATGGAATAGTTATGTTCGTTCAGCGGTTGAGGGGCACTAGAATGGGGGACACCAATCACATATTTCAGTCCTTGTTGCATCGTAATTGGAATTAAAGCAGCATGTAGCCGAGAAGCAATTCTTTTGACAAAAGCCCAGTCCGTTTCATTGTATTGCACTAATAATTCACCGATAGCTGCGCCATGAGAAGCCTCATCAATCACTTCTGCATCAGTATATGAACTTGTAACATGCGAAAACAGTTTGTTATACGACTCTCCTGTTTTTTGGAATGAACGACGTTTTGGGCGAATATCCATCATTAAGGTTTCACTGCTAGCCTCAATCGTAAGCTCGCGTACTCCGTTTACAGCTTTTACAGCAATATTCGTGACGATTCCCTGAAAAAACCGGATCTCCTTGCCTTCACTTTTTAAGAAGACTTCAATGTGCTCATCTTCATCCGCTTTTTCTACGTATTGATCCAGCTTGTCCTCCGAAACAATTCCACGTATGCAGAAGCTCACATGTTCGTTTAACTGTTTAATGAGATGGATACTTAATACACGCTGAAACTGATAAGGGGCCACCTGAACATCTGCTGTGGTGTAAATGGGGTTACTCATTCATATCCCTCCTTTTCTGCCTCGTCAACCGTTTGAATGGTACGAATCATCTGCAGGGCGACATCCCGCCATTCAGCATACTGCTTATACGGACAACAAAATGTTCCCATGACCGTCTTTCCTTCCAGCTCAAAGTAGAACATATTGTGGTAGATGGGCTGGTCCAGCGCAGGACTTTTAAAGTCAAAATAGCCAATCTGCTTACCATGTATCTCTTCTATTTTTTCTTCATAAAATACGTGGGCAGGATTCATATTTTTCATCATGGCCTTCATGCCAGAAGTGAGCTGCTCCACCCATTCATCTTGTAACGTCTGGTCCACCCGATTCAGGGTAACATCCACACTGCCCAAATCATTCGTCAAAATCATTTCTGGACGTTGCTCATGAGGATATTTGATCTTTTGTAAATGCTTGGGCATTGGAGTAAAGATAGAGGGGACATGCATTTTCAGTCGATCCTCAAAAAAAGATCGCTCTTCAAACACATAGGATTGACCGTTAATGATTATGGGTCCTGCTAAAATATTGTTAGACCTCTTCAGCTTCTCCATCTCACGGAGCCGATCCAAAATCTTTTCATCCTCATATTTCATAATGCACACTCCTCTACCTGATTTTCTAATCCACAATCATCCGTCCTGCTCCGCCGCCCTGCCAACGGCCTGCTGTTCGTTTTCCACGTCCGGCGCCTTCTAGAATAAGAACTAGCTGTCTATGCAACTGAGCATGAGAATAATCTCTGTATTCCGCACCATTTCGGTTTGCAATGTAATGCTGGATAGATTCTCTGTCCACGGCTTCCAGGTTCAGGCACATAAGCGCAAACATACAATCCATCGGATCTGTGGCACCACTTTTAAGCAGTTCGGATGCGAAGTAGCGCATCGTTTCCGGGCGCAATGTACTCTGCTTCAAACCCGCAAAAGGAGCATAAATATCGCTCCATGTATTGAATTCGGTAGCCATGTCAGCAAAATCCTGATAATCCGAGCGAAGCACGGCTCCATCTTTGAGCTTGAATCGGCCCAGCTCCATCTCATCCAGACCGATCTCTGCCTCATCCTCCAGCACGATATCTGCATGATGGGCTGTGAAATCCGGGCGATCTGTTTGTTCCAAAAAGAGCAGCTTCAACACCGACAGCCGCCCCGTGGCCGCATACGGCACTTCCTGCTCCTGCTCCAGCAGGTATAGTCTGTCCTTGTGCTTCACGATGCCTCTACCAATGGTCAGCGTGTACTCCCCGACAGTTACGTTCATTCCGGTAATAATGCCATCCGAAAAATCCTGATACCGGATATCCAGAAAACTGCGAGGGTAGTCTCGCAGGTTCTCTAGCATCTCGGTTTTAAGAATACGGCCCTTCTCAAACTTCGGAACGATATGCGTTAACATGGTACTCCCCTCCTTTCCCTATTCTTCTTTATTTAGGGGAACAGATAGCCGATTCACACCGGGTGCAGGAGGCGGAACAGGAACTGCATCATCGATGGGTTGAGCTTTACTTACTCCAAGTAGTCCAGTAAATAGGCGAATATTCTTTTCTAAAAATCTGCGTATATCCATCGTGCTCCCCCTGATTGAAAACTGCGGTTCATAATAATCTTAGAATCTATTTATCCACCTTTACATCCCGGCTCCCCGTTGAGCCTGCTCACGAAGGATATAGTCCAGCTCGCGTTTGTCCACAACATAGGTACGGGCAATTAGATCGTGGAGGGCCTGTTTTCTCTCCGTAAAGGCTGCCATGATAAAGCCGACGAACAAAATGATGACCGATATAAGCTTACTCCAGTAGCGGGCACTTGCACGTCCAAAGCTGAGCTTGTGATTAAACTCATCTACCACAACGATGCCGAGAGCCAGCTTGCCCACCGTGGCTTTGCATTTGGATGATTCCATAAGCGCATAATATAGCCATATAGCCCCCCAATTCAGCAAGGTCTGTCCTAATAATCGCATTGTAAAAATAGCAGACGGCCCGTCTGTCAGCATAGAGTTTTCTGCTGGGGACGGTATCCAATCCCCTAAGGCCCGAATCACAATCCAGATCAATCCAATTATTAAAAATACAAACCATAGAATAAGACTATCGATGATATAAGCTAAGGTGCGTTTCCAAAAACCCGCATACAGCATGCTGTCCCCTCCAAATGTGTTTACTTTTCTTATTCAATTATTTCGTGCCGTCAAAGAAATCCAGCTCGGAGAGATCATTTTCGAAGGCAAAAAAGCGTTTGGGACCCAGATGCAACAATTCATCTCGACGGGTAATCGGGACCACATAAAAGCCCCAGCGGCTATCCCCGACAAAAACAAAATATTTCGTTTCCTCATTGCGGATGGAGTCCGTATCATCTTGCGGGATATCCCGCCCATACAACACGGCAATTTCCTCATACGGCATGGGTTCAAAAGCTTCTGGCCGACTACGATACACATGCCGCTGACGCAGCTTGCCACCGTCGGCCGTCAGGAAGAACTCCACCTCAGCCGCATGGGACGGCCGGGAAATAGAACCGCGTACCCGGTTGCTCTCCAAACTCGCAATCAGCTCCTTCTCGCGTCCCGTATGTGTCCATGCGCTGACCGTATACGGAATAGCCGGAATATGATTGGTAATGACAGGCTCAATCGTGCCCATTTTTTTAGCGTTCAGGTAACGGATAGCCCCGCGCAGACAGGCCATTTTCAACTCAGGTACCCGGCTGAGGTCCTCTGCCTTTTGACGAAACTCAATACTGCGCCCTGGTACAAATTCCTTGAGTGCTTCGCGAAATACGTCAATCCGGCAGGACTGCCCGGTTAGCTTGATAATCGAATAATCCTGCAAGCGCCCCTCCAGATAAAAATCATCCAGAAACTTGCGCACAATATTGTAGATGTCTGCCTTAAGAAGTTGCTGTATCTCCCGAATGTTAAACACCACATCAGGCAAACCATATTCATCACGAAACCGTCCGTTCTCGATGACTGAAACCAGCCAACGATCCATCACTGCAATGTTCAGGTCGCTTTCAGCAGATAATACCTGCTCGGATTCGAAGCGGCTGCGCAAGATCCCCGTACGTAGAAAAAATTCCTTTTTCATATTTTCTGCCGCGCTCCACAACAGATGAAAATTACTCAGTACCCGCTGATATTCATCCCGTGTAGCATGCTCATACTGTTTGAATGCGGTAGGCAAGATGGCCTCTGCCTCACGGTAGCGTTCCTCCAGTCCCGCATATACAGCATCTACACCAAACTCATCCACATGACGGTACAAATCTCCCGAAGGAATACCGATCAGGGCATCAATATCGGTGTCAGGCAAACGAGTCTCCGCAGCATAATAACCTGCAAATACAATTTTCATAAACTGCATAATCCGATACGTCAGATTGTTTCCGCCAAAATTGGTATCCCCATTTTCATACGTTGTGTGAATATCCAGCTTGTAAGCAATACGTCCGTCCTCAATTCGGAATCGGCAGGAAGACAAATCTGTCGTGCCTCCACCACAATCAATGACAAGTGCCTGATACTCCTCACCGTCCGCAAAAGTCCCTCGTTCCATCTGGTCTGCCAGCGTGTTGTACAGCACCGCCAGCCCTTCGTCCAACGCATCCTCCGCTTCAATCCGGTAATCAGGCAAAATATCGCTAAACATCTCTATAAACTGGGGCTGCAGCTTGACCGGAGCAGAAAAGTGCAGATTGCGGAACCGACACTTAAATTGCTGCTCGGCTGTAGCAATCACATAACGGATAAAAGCAGCTAAAATATCGCTGCGGGAGGCAGTTGCTGTATTCCCTTCGGAATCCATTAATTCCTCGATTCGCTTATAATCGTTGACCCAACGCTTGATTCCCCGTAATACTGTCGCACGGCTGCCTGCCACGTCAGATCCACGTAGTGCATCCTCCCCAAATACATAAAGGATATGTTCTGGATTGGAGCAGTCTGCGACGCGAATAGCAGTCGGCAATACTTCGATCCAGTCGCCTTCTGCCCCTTCTGGGCCGGGGAATGACACATAATTGATGGCGTTCAGCCTTACTGTGCTGCTCATACCTGTATCAGGGGCCGTAACGTAGGAACTATCCAAATAAGCACCTGCTGTGGTGTTAGAGGTGCCAAAATCAATCGCAAGTACCGCATCTGTAGTTTCCGTGCCTCGAATGATCAGCTCTGCCACCGGAACCCGGTGACCTTGAAGCTTCAGCGGCAGCATCGGCTTATCTCCATAGTAGAGGTTATAAAAATATTCTGATTCCTGTCTTCGCAGAAATAGCAGGCTATAACTATGATTGGACGTCTCTCGCAGTTCAGCGTCGCGATGACGAGAAAGATAATATACGCCTGTTCGTCCCTCATCCTTCACCAAATTCAAAACACCGCACAGTTCTCCTGTCGCATTCACCAGCAGCACATTAGATGAGCTCAGCCAGGGCAAATCGGATTCGATCCGGTAGTTGTCCATGCGACCTGTGCGTACACCCTGATACAGCATGATTTTAGCGGGAACCCGGATACCGCTGCTCTCCTGCCGACGGTCGTTCCAGTTTCGCTGTAGAGCCGATTCCATGCGTTCAAAACCGCCAGGGTTCGGCCTTGTGATGAGTAAATGCTCTTCCGCGCTCCGAAAACGCAAAATCACGCGAATCAATTCTTCACGTGCCAGGCGATTGGCAAAGCCCTCGACCAGTCGTTCCTTATCGCATATTCCGCGTAACTGAAAGGTCGTCATTTGTTCCAATTCCGCCCGCGTGTATTTCGCCGTGAAGCGTATGCTTTTTCGATCGGTGAGCGGGTCTAGCAACCTGTATGTATAGGGTCCGTTCATCGTTCACATGTCCTTTCTTAGCCATTTAGCCTTAATAGAGGGCGATAGCGTCTATTTTCATCGTAGGATCTTCCTCTAAAATGCCGAAATGACTTGTCCAATACAATTCCGTCGTAAAACGTGCCGGAAGAAACAAATCCAGAATCAAATCCACTTTAATCCGTGACAACGGTGTCTCCTCTTGGCCGATATAGATGAGCAGTTCGTCTTTTTCCTCACAATTGGTGTAAATGATTGAGCGATGAAAGACGCGCCGCATCGTTTCTTTTAGCAGATGTACGGCTTCTCCCGTCTCATACAGGCGCAGCAGTCCTTCAGCAATCGCGTCCTGATCCTCACGGTTTAATTGTCCAAAGCCTTCCTTTACCTTCGGGCCAAAAATGCCCTCTGCAATATCACGCCGAACAAACCGGATATGGTACTCCCGCCGATTCATCCCTTGATACAAGTCCATTTCCGCCAGAAAATGCATCATAATATCAAATAGCGATTCTCTCAGCTCCAGATACTCTTCAGCATCCGGTGGAAACAGATCCCGAAAAATAGAATAAAAGCGGTAGTACGGATTTATTTCCACTACCTGCTCCAAATGGGAAGTATTCAACTCTGCCAGACTAAGCTCCATATACGGAGAGTAGCTGACAGCGGGTACGAAGCGGAATTTATCTACATCCAGCCCCTGTTCCCTCGCGCGCATGAGCAAATCCCAGACGTAATTCACACCCATTCTCCTTCACACTTGTACTCCGGAAAATACATCTGCACTTCCGATACCAGAAAGCTCATTAAATCGGATAAAATATAAGCAGGCGCGGTGGGCAAAACATCGTCAGAACCACGCCTAAACCCCAAACGCATGATCTGCTTGCCTTCCTCTGTCCGTACGTTATCGCTGACAAACGGATTTAATGGATACGTCTGGGTTTTGGTTAACAGGTTGCTTACATCATTTCTCCCTGCACCTCCCCAGATGTCCACACGTTCCAGCTCCAGCCCCTGCGCTGCTTCAAACGAGTTTACGATGCGCATGATTTCCGCTTTGGCACGGACAATCACGGCCTGTTTTCCTGCATAGCGGCCCAAAAAGCTGTCCTGTCGCCGATTGGACAATAACGGATAAGTCTGACGACTAAGTCTCGTTGTAACAGGCTTCGTAACCTTCAACACATTCCATTCGCCAGACTTATCACGTGGTGTGACAATCGTCAGTTCCTCTTCTGTACGCTTGATATACCGGATATCACCTTCAGTCCCGTCAATCAAATAACCATGCTCAGGACCTGTTTTTCGCAAAGGCAGCACATGCTCATAATTCACACGATCCATAGCGGGTATAGGAAAACCGCTGTTCTTTAGAGATAGCCTTTCAATGTTCCAAAGAGGAAAAACGTCGCCCTTCTTAAAAACATCGAATTCCTCCAATGAAATTGTAATTTCATGAATTTCTTCATGGGCAGCCGGCTCGCCGTCTCCACCAATCAATACACAGTCCACAAACTTATAAGCATATGGGTGATTAATTGTTTTCCACGGCATGCCATTTTGCATAAAGGTATGATATAACTGCTCAATCTCCAAAATATAAGAACGGTTATGCTCCAGACGAAAACGAATCGGATAATTGCCGGTTTCCGTGACCAACACTCCTGAGAAAATTCGCTTGCTGCGCACCAGCGCTGAGATTCGTTCGGTCTCCATCTCAAGAAAAAGCGTAAACAGCGGCATCGCACCGCCTTCGCGTACCACCTCTGCCACACGGCTGATGTCCATCTGCTTTTCCTCCGTATCAGACGGTAACACAGGATATAAAAATTCATGAATCGGGTCATAGTCCTCACGCGATGTCAATGACACGTACACATCAATCTTTTCTTCCGTATTCTCAATTTCCTCAAATACCCGCCGTTCTAGCTGGCGGGTCATTTCTTCCTGATATTCGACGAGGTTCATAAATACCCCCGCCATCATATTTTTCAGTAAACGTCTCTGCTCTAAATCGTCCATCTTGCTCAAACGGTCCTGTACCAGCTCTTTCACGACGTCTCACTCCTTTCCGGCTCCAGCTTCATTGAACATGAAAAACTTAACTTCCGTTCGCAGCAGCCCGATCTTGCTTCTCTGAATCAGACGCCCCTGCTGCTTTAGAAGCGGAATCAGCAGTTCCTTGCTCTTTGTTGGTATCCACCTTGGCCGAAGGGGCAGTTCCATCGCCTGTACCCATGCTCTTTGCAGCCGAAGAGGCTTCCTTCTTCGCAGGTGTAGTTCCCGCTGAAGCCGTTGGCGCAGCCTTCGTTTGCGATTCTGCAGCAGGGATTGCAGCAGCGGAAGATGAAGCTCCACCCGCTGCGTCCCCTGCGTCCGTGTCGTTCAACGCTCCGTCAGACAATCCCAATGCAGCAGGAAGCTGACCGTTTTTCTGCTGCTCCGCGCTCTGCTTTTCCTCCGCCTTGGCAATGCTCCGCTCCAATGCCAGAACACTTTCGAGCTTATCAATCTCCTGATAAATCTCCTGTGCCCCGCTATAGGCATCAATGGCTCCTTCATAATCGAGATCCTTCATCATCCGATCCCCTTTGGCCTGAAGTTTGCCAGCTTGAATCTCCTTGAGCTGCTGCTGAATAGCAGTCAATTTATCGTTGGTCTCGGTAATTTTCTTCTCCAGTTCTTTTTGCGCGGACGTATAACCGGATTCCATCGCAGCCTTGTTTGCTTTCTTGTACAACTTAAGCGCATTCGTGTAATCGCCGCCCTGAAATTTTAAATCTCCGTCCTTCATCCAGCTCGCCGTCTCAGCATAGCTGTCCAATTGGTCGATTTTATGCTCAATATCCTTCACATTAAATGGTGGATATAGCCCGGCACTTTTCCGTGCTTTAGCGTAGCTGGCTTCAGCTTTGGTAAAGTCCGCCTTTTCCACATAGCCATCTCCATCAACCATTAATTGAGACAGTTTCTGCTCTGCAGTATACAGTCGCTTGTGAATCTTATCGTTAATTTTAACCGCCGCGTTTTTCGCTTCGCTGTAAGACTTAAGCGCCTTCGCATAATCTCCTGTCCTTGCATAATCGTCTGCGGCTTGGGCTGATTCGATCATCGTTTCCAGCGCAGCTGCCTTATTCGCAGCCATACGAGCCAGCGTAATCCATGCTCCCCCGCCCACAACAATAAAGACAAGCAACGCAATCAAAATCCGTTTGATCAGCTTACGGCGGTTTTTAGGCTTTTCCTGAAAAACTTTATTTACATAAATGGCCGCTGCCGTGTAATTATTCACCGTCCGGTGCTGTTTGCTTAGCAGAACCTCTTCCAATGTGTCCGTCAGCATGACCGGGTCCTTCGCTTCCTCCAGCGCCCCCAGCATTTCCGCCAGCTCGACGTCCTCCCACATCCCTGACGTAGCGAGCAGGATTACATCTCCATCTGCAAGCTGCGTCTTTTTGGCGTAATGGGCATGAACTCCATTGGGATTTCCCAAGTATTCCAGCAGATTGCCTCGTTCCTCATGTGTGCTGGTCGCTTCGTCTGGAATGCGTCCATCATCTGCCAATGACTGAGCCAGGCTATGATCCTTACTGCGAAAATTAAGCCTTCCATTGCGAAAATGATATAGTCGCACATTACCGCACGAAACATACACCATTTTGTTGTAGTTGGTCACTACCATCAGCAGACTGGCTTTGAGCCGAACACGACGGCTTTCAAATTGCAGCCATTCCTGCGCTTCACGCAGATCTCTCATCAAGCGCCGTTTGGACATGGAAGGCTTCTCCATGAAGTTTTCCAGCACCGTTTTGACAACCATTTCTGCGCTGCGCAGCTCCTGATCCGAATCCAGACCGTCTGCGAGGACATAACAGGCCATGTCGTCCGTCTCCATGAATGCAAAATAGTCCCGGTTGTCTATGTAAGAGCCCGCTTCCGACACAAAGGCGGTACTAAAATCGCTGTTGTCCTTGCGCATCGCTACCCCCGTCTTTCTTGTTTCATCCTATCGCCAAAATAAGTACTGTAGCATTATCCTGACTTTTAAAGCCTTTATCATTAATGGCGTCGATCATGGCATCCGCTGTTTCCTGTGGTGTTCCACCCTTGCGCATAATCTCTTCCAGTTCAATCTCCGTCAGCGCCTCCTGAATGCCATCGCTGCACAGCAGCACATGATCGCCCGAATACAGACGAATCGGTGCCCTACCCAGCTCCATGCTCTCAAAGCCCTCATAGCCCAAGTAGTTGACCAGTTGATTACGCACTGGACTCGTTTTGGCTTCCTCCGAGGTCATTTGTCCAGCAAGCACTCGTTCCTCCAGCAGTGTTTCCGCTGTATGCTTGGAATTGACTGTTTGGAAATGACCATTGCGGTAAATCGTAATCAGGCTGTCGCCCACCGCTCCGTAATACAGCTGATAGCCGCACACAATGACCGCAGCCAGCGTCGTTCCTCCGCCCTGTCCATTCAAATTTTGCAAAATGCCGCGATTGCTTTGAGTTGCCGCCTTTGCAAAATATCCGTTCAAATTCGTTGCATCTTCCAGCTTGGCAAACGCCTTCGTAAAAGTCGTCACAGCCAAGGTACTGGACATACGTCCATTGGCCAGTCCGCTAATACCGTCTGCGACAACAGCCAGCGTACCGACAGGTGTCGTCATACTGGAGAAATAATCATCCTGCTCGCTCCGGCTCCCGATCGTTTGACCATTTCCGATCTCAATTCCACTCACGGTACGGCTGCCGGAAATTCGCGTCAGTCGTATACGGATCATGAGCAGAACAGCGAATAGTACCGCAGCTCCACTTACAACAAAATAAGGCTGCATATCGTTACCTCCCTGCACCATTGCCCAATTCCGTCCTAGTTTTCGTTATCCCACTCAAAATGGGCGCCACACAGCGGGATAAAGATAAATTTGCTGTGTCCCAGCTGAATCACGTCATAGGCAGCCAGCTCTGCTGGTGAATATACCGCTTCGTTATTGTGGTACGCCAAACCTGATGAATCGCCTGGCAGCAAATAAAAGTTACGTTTCTTCGGATCATACACAATGACCGCATGATTTCTACGGGAAATCGTGTTGTCCCCGATAATGCGGACATGCATTTCCTCTGCGCGCCCGATAAAGTTTTTCTCCGCCATAATGCGATAATCTTGACCCACTTGTGCTCCTTCGATGCATACCAGCCATCCAGTTACTGGATGAATGCCTACTGTCTCACCCAAATAAGGCATTGTTTTGTCGTTATCTCCTGCGACGTTTGTTTTCGCTGCTGCTGGCTCTACGCTCTTGGGTGCAGCTACATTTACTACCGTGTTGCAATATGGACACGTATTTCCGTGCTTTCGTGTACTGAACATGTGTCCGTTCGGGCATCTTGTCAAACTCATAGTCGGTTCCTTCCCCCATTGTCATGATTGTCTTTTCAGCGATCTAAGGATTTTGCAGCATCCTCATCTATTTAACGAGCAGTCTCGTATTGGCAATATATAATAAGTCACCTGAGTAAATCCGGTATGGCTCACCGCTTTCCAACTTCTTGGTTACACTTTCGTTGGCAGACCGCAAGCCTGTACCATTACCGGAATCCACATCCTCCACAAACCAGTCGCTGTTCACCCGGTTGAGTACCGCATGCTCCACACTTACCAGGGAGGCATAGTCTGTACCTACCAAATCAATATCCGCCTCTGAACGTGACGTTGTTTTACCGATTAAGAGCGACGTTTCGCCTTCGATATACCATTCTTTAATGGACTCGCCCTCTTCATCAATCAACACCAGCTTGGCAATCCGATGACGTTGTGCCTTTGGCTTGGCCACGGGTACAACGGACACCAGATTGCGCAATATGTATACAAGCACGCCGATTCCAATACCTATCGCGACCACGGTTTTCAAACCGCTGTAGCCTGTACGATTAAACACATAAAAGGCGATCGCCAGCATCAGCCCGAACATGGCAACATCTATGATGAAAACCCATCTGTTCTGCGCCGTTTTCACTGCTTGCTTCCCCCATTTCTATCCTGAAATCATCACTTTTTACGAATACCGAAAAATTGGTTAAACATCGCTGAGGTATCCGTCGGATCACCGGGTTTTTTCGTTTTTTTCCCTGGTGAGCCCTCCTTCGTTTTCGGATGAAAACCAAAAAATTGCTCAAAATCAGTACCTATATCAGCCGGATTGAATCCTTTGGCTGCCGTACGCGCACCGCCGGAGGATGCAGCCCCTCTGCCTCTCTCTCGCTGTTCCCCGCCAGCTCCCTCAGTTTTTCGGATGAGCTCGGCATCGTATGCCTGCCGCAATGCTTCGTCACGCAAGGTATTGTAAGCCTCGTGAATTAGCTTGAACTTGCGCGTTGCTTCCTCGCTTCCCTGGTTGGTATCAGGATGATACTTTTTGGCCAGTTTACGGTAAGCCTGCTTAATCTCTGCCTCCGAAGCATCCCGGCTGACACCGAGCAGCTCATAGTAGTTGGTCATTGTGTGATGTTCCCCTCTCCGAAAAAAATAAATATTAAGAGACCCGTAGGCCTCTTAATATTTATCCACCTTGCACTTGTGTGCCAGGTGAGTGTGTGTTTAAGCTGCACTTAACGTGAAGACGTTAAGCTTAAACCGGATATCCGCCGTCGATTGTAGCCAGCTCGGTTTTGTCTTTCTTTTGTTTGATGTAGAGTGTAAATGCACCTACACCTTCTGTGTCGCCGAAGTGCTCGTTGTAGTCTACAACGAAAGCATTCGGGAAGTGGATTTTACGCACAACTTGATCAGCTGCGATAACTTCCAGTGTTACTTTACGGTAGCTGTCTGCTTTTTCAGCAGGAACCAGAGACCACAGAGCCAGTTTCAGCGTGTCATCCGCGCTGTCACCGTCTACTGCTGTGATGATTTTGCCACTGATGCGCAGCGTGGAGCCTACGTCAGTGGAGCGTGCATTGGAATCGTCCGGTGTATCGGTGTCATAAATAACCGTTTGGATGTTATCCAAGCCCAGCTCGATTGTTTCTTGTCCTTCTACTTTCAATCTGAATCCCATGTGTGTTGCCTCCTTGAAATTAGGTAATATGATGGCGGGAGATGCAGAGCTTCTCCGCGATTTATGTATAAAGGCGGTTCTGGATAGAAACGCCTCTAACATCTTTCGTAGTGCTCGGATCATGATTTGACCGAGCTGGTTCCCTTAGTGATCATGACTTCCAGGTTTTTCACATTACCGTTGAAGACCAGATCGATATGGCACATATTGCTTTTCTCATCAATAATGAAGCTCATATCGTCTCCGTCCTGAATGATCGAGTTAACAGATCCTCTGCTGCTCAGCCACTTGCTCTTCTGACTGCTCGGATTGTTACTGAAGAAGCGGACGATATTTTCGTGTTTGAAGTCCCCTGTCTGGTAGCGCAAAATACGTTCAATGTACGTGCTGACCAGCGTCTTGTATATGGAGTCAAAACCGTCCTCGGACATCGCCATGCTTCTCGCCTTGTAGACGGTAATCCGGCGGATATCCTTATCCTGAATCTGAGCATTCTCCGACGAGAATACAAAGCCGAAGTTTTTACGGTTGATGGCATCCTTGATCGTGTTGGTGAAACCGGTGATTTCCTTGGCCATCGTCGTCACCGTGCGCAGACTGTTGTCTCCCGCTTCAATGTCGAAGCGTACGCCAGGGAAGTTCTTATTGACCGTTTTGAACGTCTCACGCAGGTATTCAGGACACTGATAGGAAGCGACCAAGCCGGCGGCAACATAGGCTGCACCCACATAAACGCCCTCGATCCACAGCTTGAGAATATCCTCTTTCTCCTTAGAGAGCTGTACACCGTCTTCGGTCTGTAGCATTTTGCTGTCGATAATGACACCCGATTTGTCCTTCGGAATAATCGTAAAGTTCGGTACACAAGGAATGGCAAATTCGCTATATTCTCTGCGAACGAGACTGGCACATTTATCGACATATTTGTCGATACCTGCTGTCGCCATACTGTTGAAAGTCGTTTCTTCACCGGATTCAAAGTTAAAGAACATTTGAATTTTGTAATCCTTCACGACTTGCAGCAGCATCGAGAGCGATTCCATAGAATTTCCGCCCTGCTTAACGACCTTCTCGTTACCCTTGAAGCGTTCACGTGAAACTTTTACCTTACCGGCTGCTTCCAGCTCGACGGATGGAACGATACCGAACCAGATCGTGTCGCTGAATTCATTCTTAGCATTCACAGTGTTCAGGTATGTTTCCAGGCGCGGGATATTGCTGCTTTTCACCAGCATGTCCAGCTTGTTGTTCGCCACCAGCATTGTCGGCAGCATGCCTTTGCTCTTCGTTGCATATTGATCGAAGAACATTTTGACACCGAGAATTTTCTCCACAAGCGGCTTAACCGCCTTTACGAAATCGTCCTTGGCATTTTTATAGAACTCCAGATACGTGTTGTAGTTTTGAACTTCAACCGCTGTATCCACCTTGGTCTGAACTGCCGGCAGTGGCACAAACGTGCGAACCACCAAATCCTTCACATAGTCAGAAGGCGTATCTGTGATGGAGTTATAATCCTCTTCGAATACTTGGGAGAGATCGCCAGTGCTGTTCTCATCCAATAACATCAGCTCAGTACTGTCGCTCTTCGGCGCTTCAATAATTTTCAGTTCGCCGCTTTCCCCAATGGAGAGCATACCCACCTG
The DNA here is from genome assembly GCF_038005565.1 of Paenibacillus sp. FSL R10-2748. Lineage (NCBI taxonomy): Bacteria > Bacillati > Bacillota > Bacilli > Caryophanales > Paenibacillaceae > Paenibacillus > Paenibacillus sp. FSL R10-2748. The sequence goes on along the minus strand of NZ_JBBOTK010000004.1, from coordinate 112,805 downwards.
AATCAGCTCGCCGGAGTTTTCCTCTTGGGCGCCACCGAGCAGAAGGCGGGTTTTGATGTCCTCAATTGCCAGTGGGAGCATAGCCATAACGTTGTTATAGTTCTGACTCGCTTCCTCGAACATTCCATTCAGCTTGTCACCCATGTCGAGTTTCTTTGGATCGCCATCATCCAGCTTGTCGTATTCACCATACATATAGTGAATCTCTTTGCGGACTTGACGAATATCATCCATGACCTTTTTCGGTGAAATCATATCCAGCAGATTTTCAAATTTGAAATCTACATTTGTAATTCCTTGACTGCGCTTGGTATCGATGAGCGTAAACAACATTTTCAGAAAGTCATTACTTTGATTTACACGAATTTCAGAAATGCTATCCTCATCAATTCCCTCTGGCTTTTTAAGGGTGTAGACGACTTTTTGATTGGCCGCGTTAAAAAACGAATACACGGTTGGTGAAAACTTATCCAAAAATTCGTCAAAGCTGCGCACCAGAAGGTGCTGATTAATTTCCTTGATCTTTTCATCGCTCAAGCTGTCAATACCCTTCACATCACCTACAATGGTGATCAGGTCCAGCTTTTCCGGGTTAATCTCTTCAAAAAGCATTGTACGGTTGGTTTGATAAATGATTTCCATCGCTGTCGGCAAATGAATAAAGTATGAGTTATAGGTCCATTGCTCCATATACGAACACGGGATGTCCAATTTGAAACGGACGAATACTCATTTTTAGTTCTTTTGCCTCCTCCCCCCTACTTAACATTTAAATTCGTCAAAGGATTGAGCTTATACCACATTTACGGTACAGGCATGTAACCTCGAAAATCGGTCCGAAGCGTTATTCGGCTTTTAACGGCAAAGCATACAAATGAGATGTTTTTCAAATTCAAAAGTCAGATAACACAGAAATTTTAAATTTATGATTTCGTATTCCTAACTTCAATCCCAATTTTTGCCGTTGATACGAGAGCTATCATACAAAGTACCCTTCAGTTTTGTCAATTTCTGTAGTCTCAGATTGAAACAGGGCATTTTGACTCATTTTATGCGTGAATACGTAATTTTCATGATATGTTAGACCTGTTTCTTCAGGGAAATATTCACAAATGGAACCCAATTACCGATAGAAGTCCATTGGATATTTCTGATAAGCGTAAAAGAATCAAATTCATGGCTAATGTGAGGTTTATCAGCTGTTTTGATCCTTTATCCCTTATATCCCAAGGATTAGGAGAGTTGATCCCCCCATGTTGGTCTCGACGATGGAGGAGCTTATGTTCAGAATAAGGAAACTAGGGATTATTGTTTTCATGACTTTTGTACTATTTTTACAAATGGGCTTAAATGGGGGCATTTGCACTGTAAATCAGGCTAATGCAGCATCTTTGGGTGCTGTCCCGATCGAGGGTTATGATGCCGTTTTTGTATTGGATACCAGTTATTCCATGAGGGATACTGATCCTGAGGGCATTGCTGCCGAAGTCATCAATATGTTTATGGATTTGAGTGATGCAGACCGCACACGCGTAGGATTCGTTGCCTACAATCACAACGTGGTCGCCTCGAAACCACTGACTTCGATTGCCGTGGCAGCGCAAAAATCCCAAATCCAGCAGGATATCAGAACGCTAAACCGTTCCGGTTATACGGATTTGGGACTTGGGTTGCGCAAAGGCTCGGAGCTGCTAGCGGCAGGAGCATCCCAAGGGCGTCAGCCTTTTATGATTCTATTGTCAGATGGAGAGACTGATTTTGGTGCCTCCTCTGGTTCCCGATCTAAAGGTGACTCCAATAACGATGTGTCCTCTGTCATCAAATCTGCACAGACCAAGGGATATCCGGTGTACACGATTGGTCTGAACCATGATGGCACAGTGAACCGACAAGAACTCGAACGGATCGCTTCTCAAACGGGTGGAGCTTCTTTTATTACGAGTAGTGCCGAGGATCTGCCGGAAATTCTGAACCGGATTTTCGCCAGTCAAATTCGCTCCAAGCTCGTTCCAATTGCTGCAATTACGACCACTGGCGAGATGCAAGAATTAACTGTAACTCTACCTGATTCTAGTATGGAGGAAGCCAATCTGGTGCTTTTGTCGGAGCATCCCCTTCTGGAAACACAGCTATATTCCAATTCAGAAAATGTCCGCAGGTACAAGTCGAGCCGATATGCGATTTTAAAAATCGAGCATCCACAGGCAGGTAAAGTGAAGTTGAAACTACGGGGCATACGCGGGGATTTGGTAAAAATTAATTTACTTGGCAGCTATCGACTGGAAGCCGAAGCTACCATGGGAGGAAAGCAAGCAACGGCAACTCATGGCGACAAGCCTGTGCAGTTGCTGAAAGGTCAAGCCACACCGTTTCAAGCTCAGCTCCTGTTACCCGACAGTCAAAAGCTTACGGATGAAGCCGTATATACGTCTCTCCAAGCCCATATTATAGTTACTCCAAAGGGGGGCACAGCCAAAAAGGTGCCTATGACCTATAAGTCAGGAGCCTTCCATACCGAATATGCGTTCCCTCAAACCGGGGATTATACATGGCAGCTATCCCTGGATAGTCCGCAATGGTACCGTAAGGGAACTGTACATAAAGTTCACGCGGCCAATGCAGCGCCACAAGTCTTGAAAGACCTGACGATTCGCCTGGTAAAAGAAGACGGCGATTCCCGTCGAAGTTTATCGGATTTTATCATTGACCCGAATCATGACAAGCTGAACTATAAGCTGGATTCAGAAGCCTCTGGGGATGCGGTCCATGCTGAGATTAACGGTAATGATCTGCTGCTATCCGAGCTCCACACAGGTGACACTCAGCTAAAGATTACCGCTACCGATCCGGAAGGCGCATCCAGCAGCGCTACACTAACCGTTTCCGTACAATCCCGGTATACAGCCATTAAATGGACGGTAGCCATCAGTGTCGTGGTAGCCGCTTTTCTGTATTGGTTCTTGCGGCCGAAGCCGCAGTTTGCCGGAAGAATCGAAGGATATTTTCTCGCTACAGCAAGTGGACAGGAGATTCCGGTAAAATCTTGGCCGCTCACCTCCTTTCCGGGTCGTAAGGTCAGCTTACAGGAGTTGTTCCGTACGCTTGACGTTCACGAACCGTTGCCAGAAGCGGAACGGATTCTATTTTCCGCAGGCAAAAAAGGGAGCCTAATCGTGAAACATGATACACGCTGTGCCTTACAGCATGGAAAGATCAGATTAGCCCGCAACAAAAAAGCGGTCATGGAGTACAGCGACAAACTGTACATTACATTCGAGGATGGTGTGACTGAAATCGAGCTGCGATACAAAGCGATTAAACCGAATACTTCAGTGTACACCGACCATATCCAAGCTCCGACAGGATAATGTCCGTCACAACGTAAAAAAGAGAAGCACCGTCTCTTACGATTAACGAACCGTAAGAGTAGGGCGCTTCCCTTTTTTTATCCAATATTCCGCACGTAGTGCGGCTTTAAACCATCGAAGTGAGCGGCAACGCTTGTTAGCCTGTACCTCCAGACCACGCCGAATGACATACGGCAGCAGAGAAAGTCCCGCATTTTCAATCTGAATCCGCTCGGAATGATCTGCAAACAATCGGCCTGGCACATCTGGCGGAGGTGTTCCTTTTCGGCAATAATACAGCGTGGCGGCCAAACTATAGATATCCGATACAGGCCCCTGCTGCGAACGATTAGAGTAAAATTCCAGCGGAGAATAGCCCGCTGTGGTGAAGATCGGATGCTCTTTACCTTCAAAATGCACAGCCGAACCAAAATCAATCAGCTTGATCTTGCCATTTTCCCCAATCATAATGTTACCCGGCTTAATATCCCGATGAATAATTCCTTTGTCATGAATGTACTCCATGGCATCAATTAAAGGTAGCAGCGTATGGTACAAAAAAGTGGGATCATACGTTGGCACAGCCTCTTCTTTCATCATTCGATCCAGTGTCTTGCCTGCACAGTATTCCATGACCAGATAGGCAGTTCCATTTTCCTCAAAGTGATCTATATAACCGACAATTCCCGGATGACTTAACTCCTTCAACATTTGCCCTTCACGCAAAAAATAATGCATAAACTCCACGTATTTGGATTGCATAGAAGCACCGCAAGTGACCGTTTTTCGATCCATCCCCCGCAAAGCCAGTGCATTCGGAAAAAATTCCTTCACAATGACCTTTTCTCGGTTATCCAACAGCCTTGCCGTATACACGATGGCCAGCTCACTGCGGGACAAGGCGCTTCGAATTTGATATGTATTTCGCAGCTTCGTATTGCGGGCAAGCAGATTCCCGCTTGTGTCCACGATCATGACTCGTCCTCCTGTCAGGTTCTTAGCTTATGTCTTTTGTATATATCGGCTTATTACACATCTTTTTATTATACCGTAAAATAGATTATTGGAAAAACAAATAACCTGCCATAATCTCCCTTAGAGAAATGATGACAGGTCTTTTGGCATTCATCTGGTTCTTTTTTCTCAAATCGTTTAACCCAGTTTCGTTCCAGGCTTCATGCTGCGCACACTGTTGGTATTTTTCTTCCGTTCACTGCGCAGTTTGCCTTTGCCTTGTTCTGGAGTGCGAATGGTGAGGGCAATCAGGAACGATACGACACACAGCACAGCAATCGTGGTAAAGGTAGGGATGAATCCACCGAGCAAGGCTGCGATAAATGACCCCGCCAGCGCACCGAGGCCAAAGCCTTGATACACAATACCATAGTTTTTGCTTTGATTTTTCAGGCCGAAGAAATCAGCTACGATGGCAGGAAAGACTGTAATGTTGCCGCCGAAGCAAAAAGCAATTCCTGCTACACAGGCAAAGAATAAACCATAATTCAGCGGTACCAGACTCAGCACTGTGACTGCGACCGCCGTTGTCAGCAACGCACCCGCTACTACTTTCAGACGACCTACTTTATCCGATAGTGCACCCAGTATGATCCGGCCCGCCGTGTTGAAAATTGCGACCATAGCGACCGCATTAGCAGCTGTTGCTACATCTAGGCCGGCCATCCGTACGCCGATATCTTTGACTACCCCAATCAGGTAGAGACCACTCATACAAGCGGTAAAGAACATTACGAACAGCAGGTATGCCTGCTTGGTGCGCAGCATTTCTTTAACGGTGTAGTCCCGCTGTACAACCCCATTTTGTACCGAAGGCTTGTTCACGACTACAGCTTCTCTTACCAGGAAAGAACCACCCACAATCATGATCAGCACGATCATTCCCCAATATAAAAACGCTTGTGATACGCCAACGGACTGAATCAACGAACCATTAATATACTTGAATATAAGACTGCCTGTTCCATATGCCCCAACCGAAATACCGGAAATAAGTCCTTTTTTCTCAGGAAACCATTTAATCAGATTCGACAGTGATGTAATATATGCCGTTCCATCTGCAAAACCTACGACAATACCCGCCAAAATGTAAAGCAGGGACAGCGATGTTACCTGCGAACTGAGCATGAGCCCTGCTCCTAACACGACACCTGCACACAAAATCAAACGACGTAGTCCCCATTTATCCTGTAGTTTGCCTGCGAATAATGTAGCAAACGCCAGTGCAAAACTGGTAATTGAAAATGTAATGGCAACCGAACTGAGGTTCCAGCCAAAGCGGTCCACCAACGGTTGATTAAATAAACTCCATGTGTAAATGGTTCCTAATCCCATCTGGACAATTATCGTTCCAAGCACGACAAGCCAACGATTTCCGCTGTTTGTTTTCATATAAATCTCCTCTTTTCATTCCGGCTCTACAGCGTCAGTTTGTTATCATGATAACCGGGAATCCAGTACGCTTTGCGCCTGTGGAGGAGCAAGTCTGTAAGGATTCTCTCTACATGGATTATTATAACCCTGCATGTTAGCCAGAAATCGTTTGAGGAATGAAATGCACATATAGCGGAATGAAATGCCTTTAAAGTCGCATAATTTGCCGGAATTCCTTGGCTTTACTACGGCTCACAGGAATCTCTGCTTCTAGTCCACGCAAACGCAGGAGATACGTATGGTTGAACCAAGGTACAATTTCACGGATCTGCGATAGATTCACCGTGTATGAACGGTGACAGCGGAAAAAGTCCTGCTGCGGCAGCCGGGCATGAAATTCCGAAATGCTCATCGGCATCGTATATTCTTCGTGCCTTGTAAAGACACGGGTCACCTTTTCCTGCGCACACGCATAGTAAATATCGTTCGCATCCGTCACAATGATTTTGTCATTTTTCAACAAATTAATACGACCTGGCGCAGCAACAGTACTGGCTTCAGCAGCTCGGGATTGTGCAGTCTGGACAGGCTCCTGTATTGGAACATTCTGCTGCTCATAAGCATTTTCCAGCTTGCGTAGCATAGATGCGATCCGTTTTTCGTCATATGGTTTGAGGATGTAGTCGAACGCCTCCAGTTCAAAAGCCTGCGCCGCATGTTCTTTATAGGCGGTCGTAAAAATAATATAGGGCTTTTTGGCAAATTTGCTAATGTTCTGTGCCAGCAGCATCCCGTCCAATGAAGGAATGTTAATGTCCAGAAAGATCGCGTCCGTCTCCTGATCTTGCAGAAACCGAAAAACATCTAGCCCATCCTCGAAACTATCGGTCACCTCAATGTTGCTATGAGTCTGAATAAGATACTCCAGCTCTTCACGCGCCGGAAGCTCGTCTTCTACAATTATGGCCTTCATGACTTCTCCTTTGGTATGTCAAAATAGACTTCGGTGCCCGGTTCATGCTTCAGAATAATAACTCCTTCGCCGTACATAAGCTTGAGTCGTCTGTGCACATTGTACAAGCCGATCTGTTTAGCCGGAACCCGATCATGATACAGGTTATCCACAACATCATCCCGTATACCTACCCCGGTATCTGCTACAGAAATACGCACCATTTCTCCACGATCCTTTACAGAAATAGTTACTGTACCTGTCCCCTTTTTCTTGAGGATTCCGTGATTAATCGCATTCTCAACCAGGGGCTGGATAATAAGACTTGGAATACGCACAGACACCTCATCCATTACATACTCTACCTGAAGTCGGTTGCCGAAGCGTGCTTTTTCAATTTCCACGTAATCAGACACCTGCTGAAGCTCCTTATGAATTTCGATCAAATCATCATTCAGCTCCAAATTATAGCGCAGATAGCCTGATAAATTAATGATCAGCTCTCGTGCCTTATCCGGCTTGGTGCGTGTCGTAGAGGCAATGGCGTTCAGCGCGTTAAACAGAAAATGGGGATTAATTTTCGTTTGGAGCGCCTTTAGCTCGGCTTTATTCGCTGCTTCCTTAATTTGCTCCACACGTGACACTTCCATTAACGTGGAAATGATTTGAGACAAGCCAATCGCCATCGTCTGCAACGGATACGTAATTTTATAAGCTTTGCGATAATAAATCTTCAACGTTCCGGTTACTTCTCCCCGCTCCTCTAACGGGATAATGAGCAGAGACTGGATTTGGGGTGTTTTATCGTCTGCAATATGGTTGCGGATCGTGATTTTACCGCTGCGGATCGTCGATTTAGTCACATCGCTAATGATCTCATCTCCGATGTGATAACGCTCTTCGCCAAAACCGACATAGGCCAGCACATCTCTGGTATCCGTAATCGCCACCGCGTCTGCCTTGATATCTTCTTTTATGATCGAACAAATGGTATGCAAGGATTCCGCATTAATGGAGCGAAAATAAGGCAACGTCTTATTGGCAATATCCAGCGCCAGCTTGGCCTGTCTGGCCGCGATATTCTCCTTTTCCCCCTCCACACTCTGGATCAACAGAACGATTAAACCGATACTGACTTCTCCGATAATCATCGGTAGACCAATCTTGGAAACGATGTCCACTCCAAGGTTATGGGGTTGTGCCATCACCAGAATGAGCAGCATCGTTAATGCTTCGCAGACCATACCTGCGGCGATACCGACTAGCCATCTCTTGGAACGGTTGACCCGGCGGCCAATGTATCCTGACACCACACCTGCCAAAATACTCGTAATCAGACACGGAATCGAGGTCACTCCCCCGATATCAATTAGATAACGGTGGATACCTGATACAATACCTGTAACGATCCCAACCCATGGTCCGAACAAAATACCGCCTGCCATAATTGCAATGATTCGAACGTTAACAAGCGAACCTTCGACTTCAATCCCGGTGTAGGTGCCGAACAGCGCAAACATACAAAAGATCAATGTTAATATGGCCAGCTCTGCCGGAGAATGGCTGTTCTTTTGCAAGGTTTCCTTAAAGCGCGGGATACGTGTAATAAAAAATAAACAAATCAGTAACAACGCTGCGCGCTCAAATAGCTGCATCAGCATTTCCAACAAGGCGTTCACCTGCGTTCCTCCCAAATAAAAACGGATATGCCTACATAAGTTGTGTTAATTATTCACATATTTCAGTACTCACCCTGCCATTACGGGCATGGATGCTAGCCTTCCCACCAATCGGATATGTAAACTGCGGCGTAGTATGACCAAAATCAGCATCTGCAATCACTGGAATGGAGGCCAATTCTCTTTTCGAGCTAATGATTTGCCGCAGCAATTCTTCTGTCATATGCGACGCCTGCTGAAATCGTCCTATGATGATCCCCTTAACCTGATCAAATCCAGGCTGGTGCAACAGTGATTGCAAATCCCGATCAAACGTAGCGGGAGAGCTTTCGTAATCATCCTCAACAAATAGAATGCTTCCTTCCAGACTCGGCATATACGGAGTCCCCTGCAACAAATTCAGGGTACACAAGTTTCCGCCCACAATCGTACCCGTTGCTTCACCTTCATGAATCGCATACGGACCCGCATTGCGGTAAAAGCTTCTTTGATCCTGATCTAGATACCAAGTATCGTCACTCCACTCCGACGAAGACTGGATTTGAATGCTGCCCTCTTCCAACATCAACCTTTGAAAATACGCCGTCGTATAATCATTTCCTCGCAACATGGCAAACGTCAAAAAATGAGGTCCTGCATACGTGATAAGCCCCGTTTTTGCATAAATCGCATGGCTTAACGCTGTTATATCCGAATAACCACATAATCGTTTAGGATGAGCTCCAATCAGTTCATAGTCAAGATGGGTAAGGAGCTGATTGGCATTATAGCCCCCAATTGAAGTCAGAATGCCCTTTACCGTTGGATCGACAAAAGCTTCGTGCAAGTCTGCGACTCTGGACTCTATCGAGGAAGATGTAAAATCATCATTTTCCAGCACATGTTGCGAAAAACTCACTTTAAACCCTAGCTCCTCCAGTCTTTGCTGGGCAATCAAGCGATTTTCCTCAGAAACGATCGACAAGCTTCTGGACGGCGAAAGAATGCGTATCTCGTCTCCAGCTTTTAATTTGGGTGCTTGCTTTCCTATGATCATGGTCATCCCCCCTTAGTTACAAAGCATTTAAACTGCCACAAATTATACCATCAACTTCCATCTAATTATAGCTTCTAGAAATCCCCTCTTCATTTCCCTTCTTCAAACACAGTAAAAAACCGGAGAGTACCGCTAGATAGCGATAATCCCCGGATCTCTAGTCCGAAAATGAAGCATTTCGGTTATTTGCTTTTGCTGATTTCGGTAGGAATGTTGTCCTCCTTCTGATCATGTACCAGTTCTTTTAATTGGATAATCAACGCCTCCAGCTCACTAAACCCGGTCACCATATTGGAGGTTATATTTCGTTGCTCCTCTACTCCAGCCAAAATTTGTTCTGACGCTGCACTCGCTTGTTCCGTTACACTTGAAAATTCCGTCATTTCTTGAACAACCTGAGATGAGTATTGCTGCATGCTATTCGTACTGTTTTCCACATCTACGGCCTGCTGCAGCACTTTATTGGCATTTTGCAGGATATCCTCCAGTACAATTTCGGTCGAATGTGCCGATTCCATACTTTGCTGTAGCCTTTGCTGTCCCATGTCAAATTGACTTACGACAGAATCCATCTGAGTTCTCAGTTGAGTCAAGATACCTTCCATCGCCACCGAGGTGTTCCCTACCATTTCAGCCAAATTACGCACTTCTCCAGCCACGATGGCAAATCCTTTTCCATGTTCTCCCGCTCTGGCGGCCTCAATGGATGCATTCAAGGACAGCAAATTAGTTTGTTTTGAGATTTGAGTAATATCTTTAAGCATGGCAGACATGCTATCACTTTGTACTTTAAACTCATCCAGTTCTTCTTTGGTACGACTCATGACCTGACCCAAATCCTTGATTTGAGACGTTAATGCCAGCAGTTGACTGCTCCCTCTATCCCCGGCATTTTTCGTATCTTCGGAAAGCTGCTTCAGTTCTCGGGAATGATCAGCTACCTCTCGCACGTGCCGGTCAGATTGGGCCAAGTTATCCGTAACCTCGGTGATATTCGAAGCTTGCATTTCTACCCCTTTGGCAACCTCCTGAAACCCGATAGCGACTTCATGCGTCACGCTGCCCGTAGCATCCACTTGATTCCTGAATCGTTCTGTAAAGTTATGCAATCCAGCCACTGCTTGTTTAACTTGCTCAAACAGAAATTCAATTCGTTGCCTTGTAGCATCGATATCTTTATTTTGCTCTTCACTTTTCTTAAACTGCTTTTGATTTAACACTGATACCACTAACAGTAGCAAACCAATGAGTAAAACAATAATAAACTCATGCACATAGCGCAAAGAACCGGTAGCCGGGGGGATTGCGGGCGTACCGATTGTTATTTGCACAAAAATATTACAGAGATTTAAGGTCATAGCTACCAGAAAATATCGGTAAGACGGATACAGCAAAAACAAAGAGCAAATTAATATGGTGGTCACTACCTCGACGCTAGATAAGTTCAAAAATATACACATTAATACGCTAAAAAACGTAGTAATCCACGGAATAAGGCGGATTCCTTTCTTTTTCATATTCAGAATCGTTAAAACTGCCGCGACGACAAATCCTACACCATTAGATACCCACATCGAGGGATTAGATAATGCCGGGACGATGCCGCTCAAGGCCATAATCCAAAAAATAATGATCACCAATTTGTTTCTTTGCCACAACAATTCACTCGTTCTGTCCATGATTGTGTACGCGCTCCTTAGATATATATTAGGTATTTATAAAATAAAAATGTAAATGCCATACTTTATATATCGTCATATCAGAACACGTAGTGAATGAAAATCGTACAAACACTCCACATTCCCTTTAATTTCCAAATTACAACAGAACAATTTTAAAGGGAAAGAGTATGTAATCGTAAATAAATGAATGAATGCAAAAAATCGCCCCCAGACAGGGAGCGATTTTGAATTCATTTTTGATGACTTCGCAATTGGAAAAGGTTCATATACCAACTGACAACATTAGGATTCCTTGTTTTCGGAAGCCTCTTTAGCGCCTTCGGTTGCCGCTGCATCACCTTCCACAGCAGCATTTTCCACTTCAACTGCACGCGGAACGATAATAGAAGCAAGCAGTTCTTCTTCAGGGACGTGCAGTGTTACTCCTTTAGGGAGTTTCAAGTCGCTAGCGCTCAGCTTGTCGCCAACATCCAGTGCGGATACATCCACCTCAATGGTAGATGGTAAATCAGCCGGAAGACCTTCGACTTCTACTTCCGTTTCCTGAACTTGCAGAATACCGCCTGTTTTTGTACCTACAGGTGTACCCTGATAATCAATAGAAACACGCACGCGAAGCGGTTTATTTTTGGAAATTTTCAGAAAATCCGCATGCAACCATTGGTTGTCACGCTGTTGATAATCTTTAATAATAACTGGAATGGTTTCTCCACCCTCTACAGTGAGGTTGAACACCTCTGAACGTCCGGTTCTGACTACTTTATTAAATTCCTTGGCATCGACATGTACAGGGGTTCCTTCAAGCTCAGAGCCGTAAACCACAGCTGGAATCCGTCCTTTTAACCTCAATTCACGAATAGCCGAACCCTTCTTCTCTGTTCTCGGCTGGGCGGTCAGTTGAATACTTCCTCCATTAGAACTCATGATATACAACCTCCTTCAGGTTACCTTACAAATGATTTTCCTCCAAGAATCTTGCCTGTTTACCAGTCGTACTACAGGATATAAGCCAGCAAGCTGGCAAAACTAAACAAGTCCATAATTCTATTTTACCCCTTTTTTCTGAAACTGACACACGTTTGCATAAAAAAATAGCATTTCTCGAAATGATCGAAAAATGCTACTTGCGTGTATATAGCGACCAAGCATACAAGTCTATCCGGCCCGATTATCATTTACCAGTAGCAAATATTCTTCTCTGCCACTATGAATCAATACGTGCATCACAGACTGGTTCGGGTCTATATCAATATATCGATCTGCCTCCACATCCTTGGCATCCCAGTGATTAAGCCGGACAATGTAGCCGATTCGCTGTATATCAGGAGCCACCTGAATACGCGCTACTGCACGACCATCATCCAAATCACGGAATTCGACATGTCCGTCGCGGTGCCCCGTTCCCCATACCCATACCCATACATTCCAGCCAGTGTATTGCCGATCTGCACGCTCGTAGATCAGTTCAATCGTGCGAAATGGAGCGACTTCACTATCTTTTCCAAGCTGGACATCTGTCAACGCTATGGCTGTACCTGCAATTTCTTGATCTGTCCCTTCATCCGAGTCTTCCAATTCGTTCTCCGCCTGACGATTAGCCTGATCTTGTTCAGTCACAAATGAGACTCGTGCAGGTTCTTCCTGATCATATAACACCATCATCGACCAGCGTGATACGGTTACACGATGGCCTACGACTTCATACCGTGTCTCATTACCAGCCCCGTGTGCGTCCACGACCACATGCCAACGATCCGATTCCGCAGGCAATGCTATCGTCTGCTCTGCATCCGAGCCGTTATAAATCACCACAATATGATTCCAGGCATCACCGTTAGCATGGTGCCTCAAAGCAAAAGCCACCACATGCCCACTGCTTTGCAGCACTTCCATGTGCTGCTCCACCAGCTCACGATGATCCATTCGGAATGCCGGGTGGCTGCGTCGCAAAGCAATTAAGCCTTGGTAGTAATCAAACACTGGGCGAAACCTCGCCTTGTTATCCCAACGGATGGCATTGACTACATCTGAGCTTCGGTAGCTATTATGGTCTCCACATTTGGAGCGCAGCAGTTCATCCCCTGCATGAATAAAAGGAATACCTTGAGATGTGAGTACCATGCCGTTAGCTAACAGGGACTTGCGTACGGTTTCGTTCTCTAGCAAGTTATTTTCATCCAGTTCCCAATACGGGTCTGCTTCGGCAACAGCTTGTTCAGGTGTCCTCCCATCCTGTGGCTTCCCCTGCTCCCATTGTGGAAAACGACAATGCTCCCGCAAATGTCTTACCGTCAAAATTTTATCCCACAGATTGAGATTATCGTGGGCAGTTACATAATTGACGGTCTCCGATGGCTGAGCTGTGAAATCATGAATAGCCCCAAAAGCACCTTTAAGCACCTGTTCCTCCTGATGTTCTGCCCCTGTGGCAAACCCGCTCCCAGTACCGTCGCTATCCCCCTTAATAGCAGAACGGTAGTTGTCGTTAAAAACAGCAAAGCCTTTGTCCCGTTGCGTTCCTTTTAGCGTAAGCAAGGGTTGCGGAGATTCTCCTCCCGTCCAAGGCTCACCATAGATAAGCAGATCCGAACGCACTTCAGAGCGAAGTTCTTGCGTAAGCTGCACCACGGTTGGGGTATCAATCAGACCCATCAGATCAAATCGAAAGCCGTCTATATGATATTCCTCTGCCCAATAGCGTAGTGAATCCTTGATATACTTGCGCACCATCGGACGTTCGGTTGCTACCTCATTACCTACACCTGATCCATTGGTGAGCTGCCCTTGTTCATCTGTACGGTAATAATATCCAGGTACAACAGGCTCAAATGGCCCCTGTTCCACCGAATAAGTATGGTTATACACAACGTCCATAATGACACCGATGCCGGCAGTATGCAAAGACTGTACCAGCAGTTTCAGCTCTCGTATGCGTGTCTCCGGATCAGCCGGATTGGAAGAATAAGACCCCTCCGGCACATTATAATGCTGCGGATCATAGCCCCAGTTATATTCAGTATCTAATTCCGCAAAGTCATTTACCGTATGAAAATCAGCTACTGGAAGCAAATGAACATGTGTAATGCCCAGCTCCAGTAGATGATCCAGCCCGATGCTGTTCCCCTCAGTATCCTTCAATCCCGTATACGTAAAGGCCTCAAACCGTCCCTGAGCAGCAGATAAGTCTTTTTCCCCCGTATTAAAATGGGTATCCATCGAAAAATCACGTACATGAAGCTCATAGAGAATGGCATCCGTCGGCCGCTTAAGTGGAGGCCCCGCATCCAATTCCCATCCGTCCGGGTTGGTTTGAGCCAAATCAATGATCGCTGTACGCTGCCCGTTGGCTGATACCCCTGTGGCATATGGATCGGCAGCATAATGAATGGTGTTGTCCGCCCACTCCAGCCTGTACATGTAATAATATTTGTTCCAGTTCCCTTCCAGCTCTATAGACCATACACCTTGATCATCACGGCTCATGAGAAATTCCTGACCACCGCTGTGCTCCTGAACGTTCCCCTCCTGATCGTACACCCCCGCATCGTTATACAACGCTATATGGACCTGCTGCGCAGTCGGTGCCCATACCTTGAACTTGCTGCCCACAGGCTTATAAGTAAGACCCAAATCATAGCCTTCATATATGGGATATGTTGTGTGCTCAAGCTCTTTGAGCTGATTGAAATCTGACATTCCTGTTCACCACCCATTTCTGTACATCGGCATACAGCCTCTGTTCATCCATCATTTATGATGTTTATGACTTGTCAATATACCTCAGGATTTTGTAAAATCTTCACCTAATAGGCTATCAAAATAAGACAAGCTTGAAAAGCTGGATGATTTAAATAAGGATGACGCTTCCATTTCAACGCACACTCCATTTTATGACAAAACCATGAACAGGCTACAGCTTTTGCCCTCAAGCATAACAATAATTTCCTAGATTTCATCACTTATCGCTAAATAAGTACGTTAAAAAACACGTTAGAAAAGTCAGGACAATCTACGGTTATCCATTTCAAAAATATCGTCTGCAATCCGCATGGTAGAACTTCGGTGCGAAACAAGGACAACCGTTTTATCTTGCTGCTGTTCCTTTAACGATTTTAAAATAATTGCCTCGTTCAGGCTGTCCAAATTGCTGGTAGGCTCGTCGAGCAGTAAGAGAGGCGCATTATGGACAAAGGCTCTCGCCAGTCCCAAGCGTTGGCGTTCTCCACCGGACAGCCTGTCCCCCAATTCTCCAACTCGGCTGTCATACCCTTGAGGCAAGGTCATAATAAAATCGTGCACTGATGCCTTACGTGCTGCTTCCACAACCTGCTCATGCGTTGCATCAGGCTTTCCGATTTTGATATTAGCTGCAATTGAATCATCAAACAGGAACGTATGCTGGTCTACATAGCTCTGTAAGCCTCTCAAATGTCGGGTTCCAATTTCCTTCAAATCGTGCCCGGATAGCAAAATTCCACCTTGCTGCGGGTCCCTAAATCGCATCAGCAACTTTAGCAGCGTAGACTTGCCAGAGCCGCTTTTACCCTGAATGCCTAAAATCCGCTTATGCGGTATCGTGAGACTTACATCATTCAGCACCGTTTGACCATCGTATGCAAAAGTCACCTTGTCTACTCGTGCCCCAGTAAAGGCAACACTTATCCCTTCGATATTTTCCTCTACCTCCGGGGCTTCCTCCAATAGACTCAATACTCGTTCCCCGCTCGCCAGCGTTTGAAGCAAATTGTTGGACAAATTGCTCAGCGCGACGACAGGACCAAATGAACTAAACAGGGCAATGACAGAAATTAGCATACCTGTAAAGTCAACGTGACCATTAGACATACCGTACAATCCAGCCAGCAGCATCAAGAATGAGAATCCAACTACAGCCGCATCTGTGATGGCTCTTGTGATACCTTCATGATGCTTCAAGTCCTTCTGCTTGGCATCCAATTGATCCGTACGACGGTTAATCTCATTCAAACGTTGTTCTCCTTGCCCATATTGCACAATTTCCTTCATACCCCGTAAGCTGTCCAAAAAATAACTGCTCAGCTTGCCAAAGCTACTTCGGTATTCCATCCCCTGACGTTTGCCCATACGTGACGTGAGTAAAGGAATAAATAAACCGACAGTTAGGTAAGCAAGCGCAGCAAGCCAGCCTAATAGAGGCTCATAAGAACCGATAAAAAACACCATGAGTAGTGAAGTGATGATGCCGATCATAACAGGCGCTATCGTATGCGCATAAAATACTTCCAGTAGCTCAATATCACTCGTAATGAGTGAAATCAGATTCCCCTTGTCCTTGCCTTCCAATTTGGCTGGAGCGAGTCTGCGCAGGGCTTGAAGTACCTTATCACGCAGTACAGCCAGCAGCTTGAAAGCGAGATAATGACCACTCATTTGCTCGCCATAACGGAATACGCCGCGTAGTACGGCACAAACCACGATCGCCGTCAGCAAAAACGACATGGTGTAGCCTGTCGTGATGCCTGTTGCTGTAAGCAGAGCTAGGGCTCCAAACACTATAATGCCAATAGCACAAACAAAACCAAGCACTCCTGTAACAATCGTGATGAGTAGCACAGGTAAAAGAGGCCCCGCCAATACCAATAATTGGCCCATGATCCGTAATCCATGTCTACGCATATACAGCCCCTCCTTTTACAAACTGCTCTACCCGGTGTTGACTGAGATACATCTCCGCATAATGTCCCTGCTGGCTCAACAGCTCATGATGCGTTCCCGATTCTGCCACCAAACCGTTTTGCAGCACATAGATACAGTCGGATTGAACTACGTTTTCCAGTCTGTGAGAGATAAGAATCACTGTTTTTTGACCTGCCAGCGCATGTATAACCTCCATAATGCCTTCCTCACTTTCACTGTCAATGTTAGAGGTGGCCTCGTCAAAAATGTACACACGACTATCATGCAGCAATGCTCTGGCTAGTGCTAGCCGTTGGCGCTGTCCTCCTGACAGATTTGCCCCTTGCTCCTCCAGTTCTGCTTCCAGTCCTCCTTCTGAAAGGATAAAATCATACAGCTTCACTTGTCGCAAAGCTTCCAGCATTTGTTGCTCATCCGCGTGCTCATTGCCCATTTTTAAATTTGCTTCCACTGTGCCTTTAAAAATATAGCTGTTAAAACCGATCCAGGTCATGTGACGCATGCGGCTTCCTTCTGAAATATCGGTAAGCTCTTTTCCTCCAATCGTCAGACTTCCTCGATACCCCTCGTGGTGCCCAACGATCAATCCGGCTACCGTACTTTTACCAGAGCCTGATTCCCCAACAATTGAAACAAAGCTGCCCTGGGGAATATCCATGGATATATTTCGTAAGGTATCTCTTTCGTCGTAGGCGAAACTCACCTGTTCCAGTCGAATATCTGTGTTTTCTATGCTTTCTTGTCCTTGTATAAGATCCTCAGTACTCAACATTTGAAATATTTTGTCGCTTGCTGCCATTCCGTTCATGGCGATATGAAAGTAAGAACCCAGCAGACGCAGAGGAATGAAAAATTCTGCCGACAGCAAAACAATGATGATTGCTCCTGCCAAGCCAATATGGCCTGAAGAATATTCGCTTACCGCGACCAGTACACCCGCAGCGGCACCACCAAATGCGATAAGATCCATAATGGCCACGGAGTTAAGCTGCATAGTCAGCACTTTCATCGTCATTTTCCTAAAATCCTCAGCTGCTGTGTTCATTTCCTGATGTTTATCCTGGTCTGTTCCGTACATTTTGAGCGTAGTCAGACCTTGTACATTCTCCAAAAAGCTGTGGCCCAGATTGACGTAACTGCCCCAATATTTCCGAAAAAGCTTTTTAGCCATCCTCATAATGACAATGATCGACACTGGAATTAAGGGAACGCAGATCAATAGTATAATGGCTGCTTTGAAGCTGACAAAAGAGAGGGTGATGAATAACGTTACGGGGGCAAGCAGACTGTAAAATAGCTGAGGCATGTATCTACCGAAATAGGTTTCAAGCTGCTCTACCCCTTCTACAGCAACCTGTATAACCCCCGAGGTGGAGGTATGATCTGTATATGCGGGTCCCATTTTGAGCAACTTGCCGTAAATTTGCGAGCGCAGCGTTTTTTTAGCATTTACCGAAGCACGATAGGATAACATACTGGCTGCATAATTGCTCAGACAGCGAACTGCAATAGCAGTAATAACAATGACCGTCATAGATAGAATCAGCTTGCGAGTCACTTGTCCTTCCCATGCCTGCTGCATAACAAAGGCCATAGACAACACAGCGGCTATACTCCCCAAAAGACCGATCCACTGCACAAGCACACCCAATACGATATATTTCCGAGAATGTTCCACTAGACCGAGCAGACGGCTGTCGACCATTTTAGACCTTTTTTTCGGAGTAGGGGCAAGTGAAGATGAAGGCGTTATTTCTGCTGCAGCGTTTCTCACTGTTCCGATTCGGAATATAAAGTAATAATATTTAAAAAGGATGACCAAGACGATGAGCGCTTTGCCCCACACATTAGGGGTGAAAATAAAGCCTGTAATCAGCATCGCTGACGCTAAGCCCAATGTGGTGATTTTCGTAGACAGCTTCAACGACCTTGTTTGAACAAAACTCTCTAGATGCTTTTGGTACAGAGCGGTATTCGAAAACCACTGGTGAATCCTTTCGGATCCCCGCATAAAGAAAAAGGTCGCTAGCAGCAGAAACGGTGTAGTCGGTAGCAACGGTAGCACTACACCAATAACTCCAAGCGCCAAAAATAAAAACCCTAAGGTAATATAGATCGGTTTCACTATAATCCTCCCTAATACTTATAATAGTAATGATTTCATTTTATAGATAATGATAATCATTATCAATATAAACAATTTAAGCAGGTTGTTATGTGATGTAAATCACGCATATAAAAATCCTCTTGAAGCACATCTCTACAGAACACGTTAGTGTTGATGTGGATGCTTTATCTTCAAGAGGATTATCGAAAGTAGATGTTGATAATTCGTTGTTTTATGAATTTATAATATCATATTGCTCCAATATCTGCCGATGTAACGGGTGATCTGCGGTTATGGAAGTATAACGCGTCAGCGCCACACCCAGTCCTTCACTGCGGATCACCTGCTGAAGCTCGACTGCCTCGGGGTCCTCCGTAATATCAAATTTACAGGCAGCCGCCATTCCTAACGCCAGATGATCCGTCGGGATGCCATACTCCTGCGCTTGGAGCGCGGGACGTACAAGACGATCATTGGGAGACAGCTTGCGCAACGGTGAACGTCCGACTCGAGTAACATCGTCTGTCAGATTAGGGTTGCGGAAGCGATCCAAAATTTTAGAGATGTACTTCTTATGCTCCCCTTGATCCAAACCGAAGCGCTTCACAAGCACTGCTCCTGTCTCCTCCAGTGACCCTTGTATCGAATCCACCACCTTGCTATCCTTCATGGCCTCCTGGATGGTAGCATAACCTGCGGTATAACCAAGATAGGCTGCCACGCAATGCCCCGTATTCACCGTGAACAGCTTTCGTTCAATGTAAGGCTCTAGATCCTGCACGTACAGGATGCCTTCGATTTCTTCATGCTCAGGTGCCATTTGTGAACGATCCACCACCCACTCGTAAAAAGGCTCTACCTGCACATGTAACGGGTCCTCGTGGTGTTGGATCGGCACAATCCGGTCTACAGCAGCATTGGGGAAATATACCGAAGCCTCTGCCTTGGCACGAGTCGCCTCATCCAGTAGCGCAAAAACATGCTCTTTCAGTTGGGCGCTGCCTCCGATTGCATTTTCGCAAGCAATCACATGCAGCGGGCCTGCCCCTCGCTCCACCCGCCTCGCTATTCCCTCGGCAATACCTGCTGCAATATGCCTGAGGATGCTAACCCCTACCGCGGTCGTTACCAGATCAGCATGGTCTACCGCATCCGCTACAGCGGATGCATCCTTGCCGTCAATCGCCGTCACATTCGTGACCAGCTCCGTATCCTTTGTATCATTGGCTAACTCTACGGTGTATTGTTTACGACGACGTAACTCGGATACAAGGGTGTCGTTGACATCTGAAAAGACAACCTCATAGCCTGCACGCGACAGAATCAATCCGATAAAGCCGCGACCGATATTTCCTGCTCCAAAGTGGACGGCTCTCATAGCTCCATCTCACTTTCGAACAGATCTATAATTTCCTGTGGGGTCACCGCGTTGCGAAGTTTATCCATATTTTCTTCCTCCGCACACACCACAGCTATACTCGTCAAAATCTCCATATGATCGCCGCCTTGTGCTGCAATGCCGATTACCATGTATGCTTTTTCTTCCCCAAAATCTATGCCTTGCGGAAACTGAACGATGGAGATGCCTGTGGATTGAATAAGTATCTTGGATTCCTTGGTGCCATGTGGAATAGCCAGCCCGTTCCCGATATAGGTGGACACGATCTCCTCGCGTTCCAGCATCTTGTCAATGTACTCACTTGAAATATGTCTTGCATCCAGCAGGATTTGTCCAGCCATACGAATCGCCTCATATTTGTCTTTGGCGGTTGCGTTCATTTTTACTTTGTCTATCGTCATAATACTCACGGTAGGTTCCTCCCTGTCCCTAATTTACTGTGGAAAAATTCAGCTAGTTCACTCGATATATAATTGACAATATGATCCCTGCTACCGTGTTCCAGTAGCGTAACCATGTCTTCCTGCAAGAGTAATGCACTAATCTCGCTCAATACCTCCAAGCTTTCTCTCGGCAGCTCACGAGGTCCCAACATGAGTAGCACGCATTCTACCTGTTCGCCTGTATCCGCCAACAGCGGCTCTGCCAGCTTATACAAGGTAAGCGAAGGCTTGCGAATATAGTGGCTGCGCGTATGAACTAAAGCAATGGAGGTATCAGAGATCACCTGACTACCTTGGCGCTCTCTTTCCATGAGCTGTGCAGCAACCGCAGAAGGCTCTGTAACATTCCCCCGCCCCGCCTCCAACATGCATATAGCCTCTACGGTCGCCGCCATATCCATCCCCTGATTTTCCAGCGGATACACTTGAAATTGCTGTACAATGTGTACAATTTCCTCAAGACTTTTCCGCAGACCGGTAAGCCACTCTATATTCTGACCAGGCTGAACAGCCTGTTCCTGCTGATGGTCATTGGAATGATTGAGTGTAATATGCTGGATGAATTGACGCAGGCGATCACTCTCCTCCTGCGTCAGCAACGGGCTGATCTTAAGATACCGATCTGGTTCAAGCGGTAGCTCTACTGTCGAAATGATCAGATCATAATCCTCCTTGGGAATCCGCGCCGCCTCGTACCATGAAGCCCTATCCACAATATTGATCTGTGGGAGCTCTTTGGCGAGCCTTGTTGCCAAAAGTCTGGATGATCCAATGCCGCTCGTGCAGACTACGATGGCCCGCACCTCCCGCCGCAATTGTCGTAGCCGCTCCAGCGAAGCGCCAAAATGCATGACGAGAAATCCGATCTCTTCATCTGGCACTTTCATTTCTGTCATGCCCGCCGCAGCCTTTTTCACTGAGTCGAATAAGCTGCTGTAATCCTTGCGGATTTGCTGAAGGAGGGGGTTACGAATCGACCTGCCTTCCTTCAAACGTTTGAACACCGGGGCCATATGGGCAATCAGTCCTTCACGCAGAACACGGTCCTCTTCCAATGGCGTGCCTGTCTCTTCCTCCACACGACGAATCAACTCATGAACCGACTCCAACAGTACGAGATCATCCAACGGCAGTAGTCGGGTAGAGTGATCCTCGGCATCACGAAATAGCAGCCTGAGATAAGATCGTTCCGGCTCTGGAAATTCAATATCCAGCGCCTCTGACAACTCCGTGCATATGCGTTCCACCATAGCTGTGCGAAGCATGATATTTTCATCTGAATCTGTTTTTAAATACGAGAGAAGAGGATCTATAACATACCCGAGTCGCAGACGTACCAGCGAAACGCAAATTTGAATCAGCAGCTCCATGTATTTGCTTTCCACCATGTTTTCCAACCATTTTTCATGGGGCTGCCAGAGGGCCTTTTCCACAATCAGCAGGTTATCTCTGCCAATCATCTCCAGCAACTTGTCGGCGACACGGGTCACAGAACGAAGTTCTTCCCGGGCTGAAAACAGATCGGATTCATCCAAATATTCGAGAGCCAGCTCGGAAATCGCCCGTCTTTTGTCTGTCTCCCGTCCTGTAATCTCGACGCCGTACCCCCGTCTGCGGACAAGCACGAGCCCCCGTTCCCCAATCCAGCCTTGTAATTCGTCCAGATCATGACTGACCGTAGTTACCGTGACTTTCAAGTCTGAAGCCAGCGCCAGCAGCTTGATCGGCTCCTGTGTATCCAGCAGCATGCAGAGAACCACGATCTTTCTCTCCTCAGCCGAATATTCGTCTGACTTTGTATGCAGCAATTGCCTTCGCAGGCATACAAGCTGAGCTGGGTCAGCATCTATACAGATACCAATCCCTGACTTTTTCTCCAGCTTCACCTCATGAGCAGCCAGCCAATGCTCGACTGCGCCCAGTTCCCGATGAACCGTCCTTGTGCTGACATTGATCTTCGTGGCAATTTCCCCGGCTGTAACCTCTTTGGACTGCTCCAGAAGATATTCCACGATGTCACGTTGTCGTTTCGTAATATTCATAAGCGCATACCGTTCCTTCCCAAGCTCATCCCTCCAGCAGGAGACGTACACTGCATACAGTCCGCCTGACTACGACGGGGATTAAGAATCGGATTTCAGACGTTCAACCAGCGCTTCGTATTCAGGGCTCTTCAGAAAATTGTCAATGGAAATGTGCTCAGCATTCGGGGCTACTGTTTTAGCCCGGTCTGTCAACGTTTTTTGCGTAATGACAATATCCGCATCCTGTGGAATTTCACTGATTGCCGTATTCGTAACTGTTACGCCTACACCCGCCTGCTTCATTTTTTTGCGTAAAATCGAGGCGCCCATAGCGCTTGAGCCCATACCTGCATCACAGGAAAAGACGATCTTATTCACTTCGGATTTATCCTTGAGCGTTCGAGCTGCGGCAATCTCAGCAGCACGTTCAGATTCGTGGTTATCTTCCATTACAGTGGCGTTAGCACTTGCACTCTTGCTTTGATTTTTCATATCTTTCAGGCGGGATGCAGCTTCCTCCAGCCCCTCTTCTTTTTGCTTACTAGTCTTGAGTAACACTGCGGCAACAGCAAAGGATACGACCGCAGCAGCGATCACCCCGCTCAGCATTGGCAAATATCCGCCTTTTGGCGTCATTAGAAAATAGGCAATGATGCTGCCCGGTGAAGGAGCAGCAACCAGTCCGGCACCTGTCAACATAAAACAGAAGGTTCCCACAACGCCCCCAGCTATAGCAGCAAGAATCAAAATCGGCTTCATCAAAATATAAGGGAAATAAATTTCATGAATCCCGCCGAAAAAATGAATGATGACCGCTCCAGGAGCCGATGACTTCGCAGAGCCTTTGCCGAACAGGCAGTAGGCTAGCAAAATACCGAGCCCCGGCCCAGGGTTGGATTCCAGCATAAACAGTACGGATTTTCCTGTTCTTGCAGCTTCCTCTAACGCAATCGGACTCAATACTCCGTGATTCAGCGCGTTGTTTAAAAATAATACTTTTCCGGGCTCAATAATGAGGTTGACAAGCGGCAATAGCCCTGCGTTCACGAGGAACTGTACCCCTGCCGACAACACTTGACTGATCATTTGTACAATCGGGCCAATCGCCACATGGGCAAGCAGCGCTAGAATGGCACCGATAATTCCGGCCGAAAAGTTATTGACCAGCATTTCAAAGCCTGATCTGACTTTGCCTTCAATGGCCTTGTCGAACTTCTTCAATATCCACGCAGCCAGCGGACCAGCTACCATCGCGCCCAGGAACATCGGGATATCGGCTCCCACTATGACACCCATCGTCATAATGGCACCAATCACACCTCCACGCTGTCCGTGAATCATCGTGCCCCCTGTATAACCGATCAGTAACGGCAACAAATAATTTTTCATCGGGTCAACCAATTGTGCAAAACCTTCATTCGGGAACCATCCGGTCGGAATAAAGAGTGCCGTAATCAGCCCCCACGCAATAAAGGCTCCCATATTGGGCATAACCATACCGCTAAGAAAACGGCCAAAACGCTGTACGGCGACACGAGTGCCTCCTTTTGAACTTGGCTTTGCGTCCAATGTACTCATATTCAAATCCTCCTTGTAGGTAAGCATCACTACCTTTTCTTAAAATTCATACTAAATGACAGCGCTATCTTCATCAACGAAATGAAAACGTACTTTCGTCATGAACGTTGATGACAACATTTAAATTTAAATTATCCGGGAAGGTATTATACCTGCATAATTCTTCTTAATATGACCTGTAGCTATAGAAATTAGTCGAAAAACCGTGCTGGATTATGTATGATTCTTATATGGGGACAACCCTCTAAATCAGAATAAAACACGTAATTACGTTTGCAAAAAGACAAAAAAATAGCCGCTACGTCAAATCATAGCGACTATTTTATACAAAAATCGAGCAGACAAATAACCCTCTTACTCCATACTACAATGCTCCATTATTGCTCATCGGAAATCAACTGCTCATACTGATCCGCAGACAGTAGCTTGCCCAAGGCTTCCTCCACATCTTTATCCATCTCTACTTCGATCATCCAACCTTTTTCATAGGGAGATTCATTCACTAGCTCAGGTGTACTTTCCAGCGTTTCATTCACTTTTAGTATGGTTCCCGTCACCGGAGCAAAAAGGTCGGATACTGTCTTCACCGATTCAATCGTACCGATCTCCGCTCCCTGCTCAATCGTTGCTCCCGCCTCAGGTAATTCTACAAAAACAATATCACCCAGTTGATGCTGTGCAAAGTCTGTAATACCAATTCGTACCGTTCCATTCTCTGTCCGCTGAACCCACTCATGTTCGTCTGTATACCAAAGTTGCTGCTTTACTTCACCCATTCTGTTCCCCTCACTTCCATATGAATAAAATCGCTTTTGCTCACTGTACTAGACAGGTTAAGATTATGACAACAAGAACACTCATGTCAATAATACTAACAAAAATACTTCATATCACCTCATATAGCGTACTATATAAAAATATGATAGCTTATAACAAACGCTTACATATCCTTATTTATATATTAAATGTTTTTTCTATTGTTTTTGATGACATTTTTATTGACATTTTGAATGAATTTGCGTATTAATGGGTTATAGCAAATGCTTTGGGAAACACCCCGACAACTGCAAACGCGGATGAACGCGGAGGGAGAGACTGCCAAAAAGATTCGCATAGCTGTTGCCGCTTGTGAGACATAAGTGCACGCGAATCGGATCAAGTTGTTATCTGCAAAGCCAGGTAATATACCGTTGATCCCGAAGGTAGCGCCGAAGGAGTAAACCTGCATTGCAGGTGAATCTCTCAGGCAAAAGGACCTCTGCCGGACGCATCTCTGGAGAGCATTCGCTATTGGAGCGGATCACCCAAGGGGAAACCCGGTACATACCGGGGTAACTTTCTGGTATCAAGGACAGAGCTGAAAAAAAGAGTGTAGACTGCCGTCTATACGTTTTTTTCGGCCTGTCTTTTTTGTTTAGCCGATCACACCGGATAGGAGTGGAATAATGACTAATTTGCGAAAAACACCGCTATATTCGTCCTACGGGACGCAGTCTGGGGTTCGTTGTATTGACTTTGGCGGCTGGGAGCTCCCGGTTCAGTTTAGCGGCATTCAAAAGGAGCATGAGGCCGTCCGGCAACGTGCGGGTTTATTCGATGTATCGCATATGGGCGAATTTTTGGTTGAAGGCAAAGAAGCCGAAGCTTTTCTGCAAAAGGTGACCACGAATGATGTCAGCCAGTTGGAACCAGGTCAGGCACAATATTCACTCCTGTGTTACCCCGATGGAGGGGTAGTAGACGACCTACTTGTTTACTGCAAAGGACCGGAACGCTACATGCTCGTTGTGAACGCATCCAACATCGATAAGGATTGGGATTGGCTAATGCGCCATATGCCTGCATCCGTTCACATGGAGAATGTGTCTGATGCGATAGCATTGCTAGCGTTGCAAGGACCGGAGGCAGCACGTATTGCCGCAGCCGTGGCAGATACGGACATTACGAATCTGGCATCTTTCCGCTTCCATGAGAATGTGCCATTGTTCGGAGCAAAAGCACTGGTCTCACGAACCGGATATACGGGCGAAGACGGTTTTGAATTTTATATACCTGCTGCGGAAGCACCAGCCGTATGGGAGGGTTTGCTTCGTTCCGGTGAGTCGTATGGGCTGATTCCCGCTGGACTTGGTGCTCGGGATACCCTACGCTTTGAGGCACGGTTGCCGCTATATGGTCAGGAGTTATCTGCCACGATTTCACCACTCGAAGCTGGTCTAGGTTTCTTCGTCAAGCTGAATAAAGGAGATTTTATCGGTAGAGAAGCACTGCAACGTCAGAAAGAGCAAGGGATTCCTCGCAAATTGATCGGGCTGGAAATGATTGATCGCGGTATCCCACGCGCCCATTACCCGGTATTCGCAGAAGGACAACACATTGGTGAGGTCACAACGGGGACTCAGTCGCCCACCTTGAAGCGTAATCTGGGCCTCGCCTTGGTGGACAGTCGTTTTAGCGCCCTCTCCACACCGTTGGAGGTTGAGATTCGTGGCAAACGCCTGCGTGCCGAGGTGGTGGCAGCACCCTTTTATAAACGCCCGCGCTGATCTTAAACTCTTTTTATTTCTATAAAGCAAATATGTCAGATATGAACTTCTGGGTTTTTCATCTCACACACTTTTTTATTAGCTAATTTACGATCTAAAATCTTGCTTTTCGAAAGGAGTCAGAACCTATGAAGCAGCATCGTTATCTCCCTATGACTGAACAGGATCAAACCGAAATGCTGCGTGTGGTGGGTGTATCATCTATTGATGATTTATTCAGTGACATTCCAGAGGCCATTCGATATCAAGGGGAACTGCCTCTCTCTTCTCGACTCGATGAGAAAGCCTTAACCCGCCACTTGGCCGAGCTGGCCGGACACAACGCCAATACAGACACACATGCCAGCTTCCTTGGCGCAGGAATTTATGATCATCATATTCCGTCCGTCATCCAGCACATCACTTCACGCTCGGAATTCTATACAGCCTACACCCCCTATCAGCCGGAAGTAAGCCAAGGCGAGCTACAAGCCATTTTCGAGTTTCAGTCGTATATTTGCGAATTGACGGGCATGGCTGTAGCTAATGCCAGCATGTACGACGGAGCGACTGCACTGGCGGAAGCGGGCTCACTGTCCGCCGCAGCTACCCGCCGTAAACAGCTTATCGTATCAAGGTCCGTCCATCCGGAGGCACGTCAGGTATTGGCAGCCTATGCACGCGGATTGGATTTGGACATCGTGGAGATCGGCTGTTCGGACGGCGTAACGGATGCTGATGCGCTAGCGGCAGCCGTATCGGAACAGACCGCGGCTGTTTTGGTCCAAAGCCCCAACTTTTTCGGAGCCGTGGAAAACCTGAAGCCGATGGCTGACCTCATCCATGCGCACAAAGGTCTTTTGGTCGTCAGTGCCAATCCACTAGCACTTGGCTTGCTGGAAACACCCGGCAAACAGGGCGCGGATATTGTGGTAGGAGACGCACAGCCACTTGGCATCTCCTCTTCTCTCGGCGGTCCGACCTGTGGATACTTTGCCGTTTCTCAGGCACATATGCGCCGTATCCCTGGCCGTATTGTGGGTCAGACCACAGACCGCAACGGTAAACGCGGCTTCGTGCTGACCTTGCAAGCGCGGGAACAGCATATCCGCCGCGAAAAGGCCACCTCTAACATTTGCTCCAACCAAGCGTTGCTAGCTTTATCTGCATCTGTATACTTGTCTGTCATGGGTAGACAGGGGATCAAGGAAGTAGCCGAGCTAAATTTGCATAAAAGCCGTTATGCTTTAGAGCAATTGCTGAGCTTGAAGGGCATAACTGCCTCGTTTAACGCACCAACCTTTAATGAGTTTGCCCTTAGACTGCCTGAGGGTACGGATATGAGCAAACTCCAGGCCGAGCTGCTAGCTGCTGGATTTATCGCTGGCTACGATTTGGGCCGGGACTATGAGGAACTTGCTGGTCACATGTTGATTGCCGTGACGGAGCAAAGGACCAAAGAAGAGATTGACCAATTTGTACACACCTTGGGGGGATTGCTATGACACACACCGGACAGGATCAGAAACAAGGGCTGTTGAAGGAACACGATCAAGCGCTCATTTTTGAATTGAGCCGTCCGGGTCGCATCGCCTATTCCCTTCCCGAGTGCGACGTTCCCCGTCGCCCGGTGGCAGAGCTTTTGCCAGATTATGCGCTGCGCAGCGAACCTGCGGCATTACCCGAGGTATACGAAGTAGACGTTATTCGGCATTATACTGCCTTGTCCCGGCGCAATTTCGGCGTGGACAACGGATTTTATCCGCTCGGCTCCTGTACGATGAAATACAATCCGAAAGTGAATGAGGATGTCGCCCGATATACAGGTTTCGCCAAAATCCATCCATATCAGCCCGAGGAGAGCATCCAGGGTGCCATGGAGCTGCTGCATACGCTTCAAAATGATTTGGCTGCGTTAACTGGCATGGATGCCGTCACGCTTCAGCCCGCCGCGGGCGCCCATGGCGAATGGACCGGGCTGATGATGATTCGCTCATACCACGAAGCACGTGGTGAGCGACGTACCAAGGTGCTCGTGCCGGATTCCTCGCACGGAACGAACCCCGCCAGCGCAACCGTCGCGGGCTTCGAAACAATCACCCTTCCCTCCACCCCTGAGGGGCTGGTGGATCTGGATGCGTTGCGTCAAGCCGTAGGCAACGACACCGCGGCGCTCATGCTGACCAATCCGAACACGCTTGGGCTGTTCGAGAAGCAAATCACTGACATTGCTGCCATCGTGCATGAAGCGGGTGGTCTGGTTTACTATGACGGGGCAAACTCCAACGCCATCATGGGGATTACCCGTCCCGGAGATATGGGCTTCGATGTAGTGCATCTCAATTTGCACAAAACGATGAGTACCCCGCACGGCGGCGGTGGCCCCGGCGCTGGGCCTGTCGGCGTAAAGCAACGGCTCATCCCTTATTTGCCCAAGCCGCTTGTCGTACGGGATCCGCAGGGGGTGTACCACTGGGACCGGGAACAGGGAGATTCTATTGGACGGGTTAAAGCCTTTTACGGCAACTTCGGTATTCTCGTTCGTGCCTATGCCTATATCCGTAGCTACGGTCCTGACGGCTTAAAGCGTGTATCGGAATGCGCTGTGCTCAATGCCAATTACATGATGCATCGGCTCGCTCCACATTTTGACCTGCCCTACCCTGGACATTGCAAACACGAATTTGTCATGTCAGGGCGAGGCTTGAAAAAATTTGGAGTGCGTACGCTTGATGTAGCCAAACGGCTGCTTGATTTCGGCTACCATCCGCCTACAATTTACTTCCCTCTGAATGTAGAGGAGTGCATCATGATCGAGCCCACGGAGACGGAAAGTAAGGAGACACTTGATGCTTTTGTTGACACTATGATTCATATTGCGCGGGAAGCAGAAGAGAACCCTGAGCTGGTGCTCAATGCACCATATACTACTCCAGTCACACGATTGGACGAAACTACCGCAGCTCGCAAACCTGTACTGAATTGCTCATGCAGTTAAAAACAAATTCTACTTAAAGCATGCAAAAAAGCCGGTATCTATTAGATACCGGCTGCTGTATGTACACAGCAATTTTTTTGTTGGAAAAAGATATAACCTTTGAAATGTAATACCCTTCCTTAACCTTCGATGCTTTGAACCAATTCAACAACCTGTTCTGCTGTTTGCATGTCCAGAGCTTTTGTAGCCAGTTTTTCCATGTCCGCACGGGACAACTTGGAGATTTGACTACGTGCTGGCAGAATGGAAGTTGCACTCATACTGAACTCATCAAGTCCCAGACCCAGCAGCAACGGAATTGCTGTTGTATCTCCTGCCATTTCGCCACACATACCAACCCAACGCCCTTCACGGTGAGCGGCATCAATAACCATTTTCACCAGACGCAGAATGGATGGATTGTATGGTTGATACAGGTAAGAAACCCGCTCGTTCATGCGATCCGCTGCCATTGTGTATTGAATCAGATCATTTGTACCGATACTGAAGAAATCCACTTCTTTTGCGAATTGATCAGCCAATACCGCTGTAGAAGGAATTTCTACCATGATGCCCAGCTGAATTTCTTCAGATACGGATACACCCTCGGTTACCAACTTTTCCTTTTCTTCCAACAAAACAGCTTTAGCTTCACGGAATTCGTTCAGCGTAGCAATCATTGGGAACATGATGCGCAGGTTACCATGCACACTCGCACGCAACAAAGCACGCAATTGAGTGCGGAAAATATCCTGGCGATCCAGACACAGACGAATAGCACGGAATCCAAGGAACGGATTCATTTCTTTTGGCAGGTCCAGATAAGGAAGTTCTTTGTCGCCACCGATATCCAAAGTACGGACTACAACCGGTTTACCTTCCATTCTTTCCAGAACGGTTTTGTACGCCGTATACTGTACTTCTTCGGATGGAAGCTTATCGCGTCCCATGTACAAGAACTCCGTACGGTACAAGCCAACACCTTCACCACCGTTGTCCAGAACACCAGCTACATCATTAGGCGTACCAATATTGGCTGCCAGTTCGACATGGACACCATCGACAGAAACCGTAGCTTCGCCGCGCAGCTTACGCCACTCTTCGCGTTGCTTGTCGTATGCCACCTGTTTAGCACGGTATTCCGCAACAATCTCTTCGGTAGGGTTCACGAATACGTGACCATCCAAACCATCAACGATAATCAAATCACCGCTTTTAGCTTGAGACAATATATTTTTCGTTCCCACAACTGCAGGAATTTCAAGTGAGCGAGCCATAATAGCCGAATGCGAAGTACGTCCGCCGATGTTCGTTGCAAAACCTTTAACAAATTCACGGTTCAGCTGAGCTGTGTCGGAAGGTGTCAAATCTTCTGCAAGCACAATCGTTTCTTCGGCAATTTCTGCAGGACTAACAAAATGAACACCAAGCAGGTGATTCAGGATCCGCTTGGTTACGTCACGCATGTCCGATGCGCGTTCTTGCAAATAGGCACTTTTCATGTTTTCAAACATGGAAATGAACTGTGTAGCTACTTCATTCAAAGCATAGTCAGCATTAAGCTGCTCGTCTCTGATTTTAGCTTTAACCGGATCGATCAATTCAGGATCATTCAGGATGAGCAGGTGAGATGCAAAAATTTCTGCTTTTTTCTCTCCCAGCTCCTGAAGCGTTTTCTCCTTAATCGATTCCAATTCGGTTTGAGATTGTGCCAAAGCCGCATCCAATCTCGCGATTTCAGCTTCAACATCACCAACCGCGCGTCTCTCTACAGCGTAATTCGGATGCTCCAAGATAAACGCCCGGGCAATGGCTATGCCTGCCGAAGCGGCAATCCCGGAAATTTTAAGCATGAACTTCGCCCAGCCCTTCGTTAACGATTACATTTTCAAGAGCTTTCAGTGCTTCGGCAGCTTCAGCGCCTTCGCAGATAATGTTAATAGTATCGCCTTGTTCCAGACCCAGGGACAATACACCCAGAATGGATTTCAAAGTTACTTTTTTACCGTTAGCTTCGGCAAAAGATTCAGCACCGCTGAATTTGTTAGCTGTATTTACCAGCGCAGTTGCAGGACGTGCATGGATACCGTCTTCATCCGTAATTCTAAAAGTTGTTTGCATAATTTGTTCCTCCCACTTTCCTAAAGATAATATTTGTTTACACGCAGTATACCAGATCATTGATCAGACGGCCTAAGCCGCCTAATCAACTAATCCGAAACACATAGAGTTTATTTTATCGTAATTATACCATCTTCGCCAGCCTTCAATACTCCAGTTTTGTTTAAAGTTACCGAAGAACCTTCTGGAAGGTTAGTAAAAATGACAGGTGAGATGATGGATTTAGCGTTTGCCTTCACGTATTCCAGGTCTACTTTCATAATAGGCTGGCCAGCTGACACAAGATCGCCTTCGTTCACCAAAACGTCAAATCCTTGGCCTTTAAGCTTCACAGTATTCACCCCGATATGAACAAGCACTTCTTTACCGCCATCGGATTGAATACCAATCGCATGCTTGCTTGGGAATACATTGAATACTTTACCATAAACAGGGGACACAATCGTTCCATCATTTGGCACGACCGCAAAACCGTCACCTGTCATACGTTCTGCAAATACCGGATCGGGAACCGTCGAGATATCAACCAATTCGCCGTTAACAGGCATTACAATATCTTCTACAATAATGGTTTGTTGTTCTTCTCCAGCTTCCTTCTCCTCTTGTGGAGCAGGTTGCGCCGGAGCTGGTGCAGGTGTACGTCCAGCCATGATATCAGCCATTTGAGATTTAATGGTGTCGGAACGTGTACCGAAAATTGCCTGTACGTTGTTACCGACTTCAAGGACACCCGATGCGCCAAGTTGTTTCAGA
Source organism: Paenibacillus sp. FSL R10-2748 (assembly GCF_038005565.1). NCBI lineage: Bacteria > Bacillati > Bacillota > Bacilli > Caryophanales > Paenibacillaceae > Paenibacillus > Paenibacillus sp. FSL R10-2748. Next base: position 80,118 of record NZ_JBBOTK010000004.1, on the reverse strand, counting down.
CGAGCTTTGTCAACGTTCGATTTCTCATTAACCTCGATCCGAAGACGTGTGATACAAGCATCCAGATGCTTGATATTCGATGAACCACCGAAAGCTGCCAAAATGTTGTGCGGGAGCTCATCACTACTACCGACTGCTGCGCCATCCACATTATCTGTAGCTTCTTCACGTCCTGGTGTTTTCAAGTTGAACTTCCGTATGATGAACCGGAATCCGAAGTAGTAAATAACTGCCAAAATCAGACCGACGATAATTACATACCACCAAGGCGTACGGGTTGGAATAATCCCGAAAATCAGGAAGTCAATAAATCCGCCTGAGAAGGTCATACCGATTTTGACATGTAAAATTTGCATGGTCATAAATGACAGACCTGCGAATATACAGTGTACTGCAAACAGCAGTGGAGCTACGAACAGGAAGGAAAATTCCAGTGGCTCCGTAATACCTGTCAAGAACGAAGTCAATGCTGCTGAACCCATAATACCTGCTACATATTTTTTGTGTTCTGGTCTTGCTTCATGGTACATTGCAAGCGCTGCTGCCGGCAAACCGAACATCATGAATGGGAATTTACCCACTTGGAACGTACTTGCTGTCAACGCCACTCCGTCGCGAAGCTGGCTGAAGAAGATCTGCTGGTCACCGTGAACGGTTTGACCTGCCTTGTTAACATATTCACCAAACTCAAACCAGAACGGTGAATACCAGATGTGATGCAATCCAAATGGAATCAGCGCGCGTTCGATAACACCGAACAGGAACGCCGACAAAGTCGGGTTGGAATACACCATAAAGTGAGATACTGCGTTAAGTCCTTGTTGAACTGGAGGCCAGATCAGAACCAGTGCAAGTCCGACAATCAGTGAGGATACCGCCGTTGCAATTGGAACGAAACGCTTACCCGCGAAAAAGCCCAGATACGATGGAAGCTCAATTTTGAAAAAGCGGTTGTACATGGCCGCGGCCAGTATACCGATGATTATCCCGCCGAACACCCCGGTTTGAAGCGTTGGAATCCCCAACACGTTTGCATAACCCGGTATTTTTTGAGCAATCAGACCAGGTGTGACACCCACGGCTGTACCCAGAGTAATGTTCATAACGAGGTAACCGATGATGGCAGCCAAACCTGCTACACCCTCACCGCCCGCCAGACCGACGGCTACGCCGACTGCGAACAACAGTGCCAGATTATCAAAAACGATTTGTCCGGCATTCATCATGATCGTCGCTACCGATTGAACCCAGCCCGCATTTAATGCCGGAATGTACTGGAGAAAATCAGGATTGACCAGCATGTTACCGATACCCAATAAAAGCCCCGCAGCTGGCAAAATCGCTACAGGAAGCATTAATGCTTTACCGACACGCTGTAAAACGCCGAAAAGCTTTTTAAACATACCTTCCACATCCTTCTCTGAAATTTAGAACAGAGGCAAAACAACAAAAAAGGCATGAGCCGATTTAAGTATGTTTGAAAACAACCTTGGGATATAGCTTGCCCCAGTAGGCTGTAAACAATCATAACTTAAAACAACTCATGCCTGATCGAATCAGTAACACGTTAAATGTTCAGTTGTTGTCTTCCTCATTGCAAAATTGATTATAGCACCCCACTAAATGCGAGGCAATACTTTTTTATTCCGGTTTTATCACTTTTGTTGCTCCCCCTGCTCTTTGCGTTGGGACAACCGCTGCAGATGCATTGTCAAATAACTAACCTCAGCTGGATACACAGATTTACGGAGTCTTTTCTCCATAATTTTCGTGAGCTTCCAGGCCAGCATATACATTTCCGGGTACTCCTCATTCAAAAGCTTGTCCAATCGATAAATCTCCTGCACAATTTCTCCCCGGCGCACACGTTCAATCGCAAACCTCAGATGAGTCAGCAGTCGAGAATAATCAAGAGATTGGAGAGGAATACGATAATCCAGTGTGGTCTCGACAACCTGAACCATATCCGCAATCAGACGAGAATCCTTCCTCACCTCGGAGATATGCTGGTTTGTCATGGCGCTATAAATATGCAGGGCCACGAATCCGATTTCATCTTCTCCCAGATCTACATCCATCTTATCCCTGATTAGAGCAACAGCCTGCTCAGCCATCTTGTATTCCTGAGGATATATTTCCCTAGTCTCATACAAAAACGGATTATGAATCGTAATTCCCTGTTTATGACGGTTGATGGAAAAAGCGATATGGTCAGTTAAAGCAATCAGTATGTGCTCATTTAGAGGCTTCTTTGCTTGAAGCTGAACAAGATGAAGTACCTCACCGATGACCTCAATGAGCTTTTCATCCAGCTCAGGAAGCAACCGTTTGTATTGCTCCTGTTCTTCATGGCTTTTTAATATAAATAATTTTTCAACTGAATCCAACGGCATAAGATCACCGGGTCTGCGATTGAAACCGATTCCTTTTCCAATCACAACAACCTCATCATGCTCGGGATGCATCCCTATAATCACATTGTTATTCAGCGCTTTGGCCACTTTTAGGCTGCTCACATCCGCACCTCTTTTATCAGAACCTTGATCCTAAGAATTATAGCATGAAGCTCAGAGGAATCCACGTTAAAGTACCAAATATTCGGCTAAAGGTCAATAAAAAGAAAACGCTTTTCATCACATTGCCGGGAAATGCTGTGATGAAAAGCGGTCTTTTGGTTAGGGGTAGATGCTCCCTAAAGACTTACCGTTATTCTTTATCTGTTAGTGCTGCCTCCACCGAGGCTGGAAGATGCTGCTTATTCCCTTCACCGGAGGACGGCACGGAATGAAGGCCTTTTTTCCCAGTCGTCAGCCCCTTGATTAACTGCTCCACATCAATGCCGGATACACTCTTCAGCATCTCAGGTGCCGTAGCCATCAGTTCGGTGACATAATTGCTGACACGCGCTGCTCCTTCTCCTTTTCCCGTATCAACTACGGTGAGTTTATCAATGGACGCAATCGGTTCGGCAATACGTCCAGCCAGATCAGGCAACATTTTTACGATAATATCGAGCACGGCGGCCTCTCCAAACTTCTGGAACGCCTCCGCCAGTTTTTCCTTGGCCTCCGCTTCTGCAAGTCCACGCAAACGGATGACATCTGCGTCTGCCGTACCTTTGGCGCGTTCGGCATCCGCTTCTGCTTGCCCGTTGAGACGTTTTTGTTCAGCTGACGCTTTAGCCTGTGTCTCAATCGAGTATTGCAGCGATTCAGCCTCACGCATTTTACGCGATTTATCTGCTTCCGCCGCTTGCTCGACCGCATACCGATCAGCTTCTGCCTTCTTTTTCACTTCCGCATCATATTGCTTTTCACGTACCTGTATTTCCTTGGATTGAAGATCAATTTCCCGTTCTTTGCGCACCAGCTCGACTTTCATCTGCTCCTCGACAGCAGTCTGCTTGGCACGGGCCTCCTGAATGTGATAAGCCTGATCGGCTTCTGCCTTCGCTGTATCCTGTTCTTTCTTAAACGAAGCCACTTTCAGTTCCTTCTCCTTGGCTGCCTCCGCAATGTTGGTATCCCGCAGCAGTTCGGCCTTCTGGCCTTCCTGTTCCGCACGCGCCTTCTGAATCCGGGCATCCCGCACAGCCTCGGCTTCTGCAATCTCAGCATCCCGTTTCACAGCGGCAATTCTCGGCTTACCAAGCGCATCCAGATATCCGTGCTTATCACGCACATCTTTGATGGTGAATGAAACGATTTGCAAGCCCATCTTTTTCAGATCACGAGCAGCCACGCCCTGTACTTCCTGCGCAAACCGATCCCGATTACGATAAACTTCTTCCACTGTCATCGAACCGAGGATTGCGCGCAAATGTCCCTCCAGCACTTCCTGAGCCTCTCCCCTAAGAGCCTCCAGTGGCTTCCCGATGAACTGCTCGGCTGCTGTAGCTACATCCTCAATAGAACTGCCGACCTTGATGATCGCCACACCATCCGCAATCACAGGAACTCCTTGTTCCGTATACACTTCCGGTGTGGTTACGTCCAGTTTATGGGACAACAGAGAGATGAATTCGGACTGCTGAAAAATAGGCCAAATGAAGGCCCCCCCGCCGCGTACAATTTTAATTTTTCGTCCAGAGTCATCCTCGGAAATATTTTTATTTCCTAGAAAAGAACCCGTCACGATCATTCCTTCATCCGGCCCTACCGTTTTGTAACGGGCCCAAAAAGCGATCCCTAATATAACGATAACGATGACAACAATCCCAGGGACCAACACAATATCTTGCAAATTTGACACTCCCGATCACGCTCCCTTCAAGTTAAGCGAATGCGCCGTCTATGTGTCCAGGTACGCTACGCGGACGACGCCCTCTGCGACCTCAACCACGACGATACGGGTTCCCGCAGCAAGCGGTTTGTGATCGAAGCTAGATGCTGTATGTATGGTGTTGCCTGCACCCAAACGGATCATAACCTCCCCGTAACCAACCTCAGGTACAGGAATGGTGACCTCACCGATCCGGCCAGTCAGCTCACGCATGGAGAAGCCGCTGGATACCTCCGAATTCGCCATGGGTTTGATAAACGCAAAGAACACGAGTATTCCGATGACAAACGCAATCCCTAAAGCAAGCACGACGACCCACCCCATGCTCAGCCCGGTATACTTTGTCAGCAGTACTCCAGCTCCGCCAAAAGCGGTCATGGCTCCAAGTAAAACGACAGGTCTGAACCAATCGAGGCCCGGTAGCTCCAATGCACCATCCAGCCAACCACCGAGTACATCTCCAATCAGCACACTGACTACGGTAAAGATAGCGCCCCCTGCCAATAACCACCAAAATATGGTTTCCATGCGACTCCTCCTTCCATGTACCTTTTCAGTCTGGTTTCCAGTCTATAACTATGTTTACGTATTCAACCTTAAAAAGTTTCAAAATTTTCCTCCAAAATCCCAAATCAAACCCAAAAAAGCACGTTCGTACGTCTAATGACGCACAAACGTGCTTAAAATGATACAAATGTCGGTTTACAGAGATGCTTTGTAAATTTCGACTACATCTTCGCGATTGAGCTTGTTAAAGCCACCAAAAGATCCAAATTTCACAGCTTTATCAGCCATAACATCGATTTGGGACGCATCAATATCGTAATCAGCCAGACGGCTTGGTGCACCAATCGAGTTCCAGAAATCACGCAGCGCCTGAATACCTTCCAGCGCCACTTCTTCATCACTCTTGCCTTCTGGGTTTACATGGAACACATTGACGGCCAGTTGTTTGAAGCGTTCAGGCTTCACATGCAGATTGTGTTTCATCCAGTTCGGGAACAGAATAGCCAGTCCTCCACCATGTGGAATATCATAAACAGCAGACACAGCATGTTCGATATTGTGAGTAGCCCAGTCACCTGTCAGCCCCATGTTTAGGAAGCCGTTCAGCGCCATCGTACCACAATACATAATCGTTTCACGTAGCTCGTAGTTTTCCAGATCGTTGACCAGACCTGGAGCCGCATCCATGACCGTACGCAAAATCGTTTCGCACCAGCCAAGTTGGACCGGAGTATTGGATTCCAAATGGAAATAATGCTCCAGTGTATGTGACATCATATCTACGATTCCGTAAACGGTTTGATTTTGTGGCAGTGAGTATGTGTTCACAGGATCAAGAATAGAAAACGCAGGGAACGCAAATACGCTGCCCCAGCCCAATTTTTCCTGTGTTTTTTCATTTGTAATAACAGAACCCGCATTCATTTCAGAACCGGTAGCTGCCATGGTCAAAACCGTACCTAGTGGCAATGCTGCCTGTGGTGCCGCTTTACGCTCTGCAAAATCCCACATGTCGCCATCATATTTTGCACCAACAGCAATGGCTTTGGAGCAATCCAGCACACTACCACCGCCTACAGCCAGAACGAGGTCGATTTGATGTGTTTTACACAATTCAACGCCTTTATGTACTGTAGATAAGCGAGGATTCGGTTCTACACCAGCCAGTTCCGTTACCTCTGCACCGATTTCACCAAGCAAACTTATTACATTATCGTACAAACCGCTGCGCTTAATGCTGCCGCCGCCATATACAAGCAGTACACGTTTACCATATTTAGGAACTTCACGCTTGAGAGCCTCCAATTGTCCTTTACCGAAGATCAATTGTGTAGGATTATAAAATTCGAATGCTTTCATCGCAAACGCTCGCCTCCAATAGTTCTAAAGTTTAATGTTAAGAAACTACTCTATTATAACCTTTTCGGTTACAGGAAACAAATCTGCTTTATTTTCAGAAAAAAACCACACTCCTTGAGGAGCATGGTTCCATGTCATATCTTGGGAGGGTTCTCGTAGAGTATTATGTGCTGCGCAAGCAATTTTATTCTCCCAAAGTATATCCCAATTGTTTCATAAAACGACCAAAGGCCTGATGACCGGACGGATTTCGTTTATACACTCCTGCATGCTCTAAAATTTCACTGAATTTCAGTCCAACCTCATTTTGTACGGTACGAACAGCCGTCTCCTTGTCAGGCAAACGACCGAACCGGGTGTTTAACTGATAAATCCAGTCTGCATGCTTAAACAGTGGATGTCCTTCCTGCTGCATAGCCACAGCCAGCTTGTCATCCCCACACAAAATATCTGCAATTCCATCCAGTTCATCCTTGAGCCGCCCCGGTAATATGGCAAGTCCCATAACTTCGATCAGACCGATATTTTCCTTCTTGATGTGATGCATCTCGCGGTGAGGATGGAAAATACCTTCCGGATACTCTTCACTCGTTCGGTTGTTACGCAGTACGAGATCCATCTGGTACCTGCCTTCGGCATCACGGCGCACAATCGGCGTCACGGTATTATGCGGAATCGTTTCCCCTTCCTGCTCTGTATGAGAGAGGACATCAGCTACAGGATCACTATAAGCTTTCCAGGCTTCAAAAGCAGCATTTCCCGCTTCCAACAACGCCTCGGCATCTGTTGACGTAAAACGGATGACCGACATCGGCCAGTTTACAATCCCTGCTGTAACCTGCGGGAACGATTCATTATGGTATATGCCGTCCACACCCGCTTTTTCAATTGGGAATGTATGACGACCACCCTGAAAATGATCATGGGTCAGAATCGATCCGCCGACAATCGGCAGATCCGCATTGGAGCCAATAAAATAATGCGGAAACGCTTTCGTAAAGGCCAGCAATCGGCGCAGTGTATCCTTCGTAAGCTTCATCGGTACATGATCATGATGGAACACAATGCAGTGCTCGTTGTAATACACATAGGGTGAATATTGAAAAAACCACGGTTCCCCATTCAATTCCACCGGAATGATGCGCAAATTTTGACGGGACGGATGATTTACTCTTCCTGCATATCCGACGTTTTCACGGCATAATTGACACTTGGGATAAACAGGCGGCGGCAAAAGCTTCGCCATCGCAATTTCCTTGGGACTTTTTTCTGGCTTGGACAAATTAATCGTGATTTCCATATCTCCGTAAGATGTCGACTGATTCCAGTACACATTGCTGGCAACCCGATCCATTCGAATGTAGTTCGAATCGATGGATAATTGATAAAAAGCATCTGTCGCCGCCTCTATGCCACGTTCAGCCTCCGTTTGATGAAAGTCACGGATGACTTCAGACGGTCTCGCCATCAGCAGTCCCATGATTTTGGAATCAAGCAAATCGCGATACGTATCTGTGTTTTCAGGGATAAGTCCTATGGCAAAACCATAATCTATCAATACATTAAGCACAGGCTGGAGAGCTTCGGGGGCCATAACGCCCCCTGCTTCCCCACCTGAATAAGGCTCCGAAAACCCAAACTGCTCCAACAGCAGATTACGGCTGTAATCTGTATCTTGCGGACCGATCAAGCCCTTGTTTTGTGCGAATGCAACCAGTTGCTCCACCGCATATAGAGCCGATTGCTGCACAGTTTCGTCGATGTCATGGGCCAGATGCCGGGAAAGTTCCCGGCCTTGGCCTTTATCTGCGGATTGGCGCTCGCTCATATGTCATCGTCTCCCGTCTATTCGTCGCCGTAGCCGTGAGGGTGCGACTGATGCCATCCCCATGCTCCGCTAATAATATCCTCTAGTTGGGTACGTGCTGGACTCCAGCCCAACACCGAACGAGCCTTGTCAGAAGATGCAACCAATATCGCTGGATCGCCTGCGCGGCGTGGCTCTGTCACAACTGGAATGTCGAGTCCAGTGACCTTGCGTGCCGTCTCAATAACTTCTTTCACAGAGAAGCCCTGTCCATTGCCCAAGTTGAATACGTTGCTGTCATTGCCTTCGCGCAAGTAATTTACTGCACGCACATGAGCATCCGCCAGGTCACTCACGTGAATGTAATCCCGAACACACGTGCCGTCAGGTGTCGCATAATCCTCACCAAACACAGCGATGTGTGGACGCTGTTTCAAGGCTGTCTGGAGCACTAACGGGATCAGATGGCTTTCTGGTCGGTGATCTTCACCGATCTTGCCGCTCTCATGCGCACCAGCCGCATTAAAATACCGTAAAGACACATATTTGATGCCTAAAACTTTGTCAAACCACGACATCATGCGCTCCATCATCAGCTTTGTTTCACCATACACGTTGGTTGGCTCTGTACGGTCACCCTCTTCAATCGGCACCTTTTCCGGTTCGCCGTAGGTAGCCGCAGTAGAGGAAAACACGATTCGGCGCACTCCAGCATCCTTCATTGCCTCCAGCAAGCTCAGCGTGCCAAATACATTGTTGTCGTAATATTTACCAGGATTTTGCATACTTTCTCCAACCAGCGAGTTGGCTGCAAAATGGATAACTGCATCGATACTATTTTCTGAGAACAATTTGGACAGTAGTTCTTTATCCCTCAAATCCCCTTCATACAACTTGCCTCCAAGCAATGCTGCTTTGTGCCCGGTTTGCAAATTATCCAGTACCACAACTTCTTCTCCCAGATCCAACAGTTCTGCTACGGTATGTGAACCGATATATCCAGCTCCACCTGTGACTAAAATGGCCATGTTATTCGTCCTCCTTCAGTTCTTTAACTCCGTCTCCTGCCTTGCATACATAAAAGCTGGCTTCCAGCCCTGTGCGGGTCTGATAAGCTTCGCCGACTTCCTTCACAAAACGTTCCACATCGTTCTCATGAACCAATGAAACCGTACAACCTCCAAATCCGGCTCCTGTCATACGAGCACCCAGCGTGCCAGGAATGCGCCGTGCTTCTTCAACCATGACGTCCAGCTCCGTGCAGCTGACCTCATACAAATCGCGTAATGAATCATGAGAAGCATTCATTAACTGACCAAAAGCTGCAAGTTCATTCGCCGCGAGAGCATCAACAGAGGCCAACACACGAGCGTTTTCCTCCACCACATGCTGTGCCCGCCGACGCACTGTTTGGTCCGCGATGTGATGCTGGAGCTCTCCGAAACGTGCCTCATCCAGCTGAGCGAGGTATTCCAGTGACGGCTCCTGCTGCTGCAAAATGGACAGTGCTTCGGCACATTGACTACGACGCTCGTTATAGGCCGAGTCCACCAAACCGCGACGCTTGTTTGTATTGCCGATCACCAACTTGTAATCTCCCGTGCGGAATGGCACTTTACGGTAATCCAACGTATCGCACATCAGTAGAATTGCATGATCAGCTGCTCCGTTCGCTACAGCGAACTGGTCCATAATGCCGCAATTGACACCTACATAATTGTTTTCTGCCCGCTGGGACAACAAAGCGATTTCGACCGTATCTGTTTTCTGTTTTTCGATCGTGAGGAACGCGTATCCTGTAACAACCTCAATGGAGGCTGAGGAGGATAATCCAGCGCCATTGGGTATTTCTCCGTGAAAGAGCAGGTCATATCCGTTAGACGGATAAACTCCCTTATCAGCTAGCTCCACCAGCACACCCACCGGATAGTCCACCCACTCATCCGTTTTTGTTTTACCTATTTCTCCGCGGGAGATAGATACTTCATACGACAGGTTTGTTGAAGCAAAATGAATTTCATCATCATTGCGCGCACGAAGGATTAGCGTCGTTCCGAATTCCAGCGCAGCCGGGAGTACATAACCACCGTTATAGTCGATATGCTCTCCAATCAGATTGACACGTCCAGGTGCATGAAATATCTGCAGTTCATTGCTGCTTTCACCATATTTTTCAATAAAATGTTTCTTTAATTCAGTAGAGTTCATATCCGCATCCACCTCATATACCGTTAGTAAAGGCCCTCCTGATTTCCCTGTAACATCTTAATCAGGTTGACATCTCTTATGATTTCAGTATAAATGAAAGCGTCACACGATGTAATGCATCCATGTGTTTAAGCTATGGATAAATGTGACTTGGATATGTACAATGTAAGTATACCGCATCCGCTAAACCATTCACAAATGCAGGAAGGATGACCCTATTTTGCAAGCGCATTCATATAGTTATGCCGTTGCCTCTAATCCGGTGTTTTATGAAAATAGCCCGCTGCATGTGCTTTTTGCAGGAGAGAGCCAAACCAAATCCGGTCATGCCGTGGGGCCGAAAATCTATGATTACTATCTGCTACACTTTGTAGAATCGGGCAGAGGTATCTTCCGAACGGAACAGCACACATATCAGCTTGAAGAAAACGATTTTTTCCTTATTCATCCCGGTCAGCTGGTGAGCTATACCTCTGATGAAGAGAAACCGTGGCGTTATCGTTGGTCTGCGTTTACCGGGCACCATACTGAGCAGGTGGTGCAGGAGGCCGGGCTACGTGTTCACCAGCCTGTCTTTCATGCTTCCGATCAAAGTCCCATCCCCGGTTATTTGGAGCAAATGCAATTGGCCTTTTATAGCAGAAAATCTAGTTCTCATCTATCAGCCTTGGGCTATTTGTATCTGATTATGGGGGAAGCAGGCAATTACCTGAGTGACTGGACTGATCCGTCCGGGGCGGATTCGCAAATTCAACGTACAGTCAAGCAGATGGTGCAATATATGTCCACTCAGTACGCACATCCCGTTTCCATTGAGCAAATGTCTGAAGGACTTGGTTATAATCGTGCATATTTGTCACGGATATTCAAAAAGGAAACGGGCATCTCCCCCGTCACCTATCTGCTTAAGCTAAGAATCGACAAATCACGTCAACTGCTGCGTGAGCGTCCTGAATTATCGGTAGAGCAAGTGGCCGCTTCGGTCGGACTAACCGATGCCTTATATTTCTCACGTCAATTCAAGCGCTTCTGCGGTCAGTCTCCAACCGAGTACCGAAGCAAGGTTAAGCAATACCCACAGTCGTAAAGCAGGCTTAAACAGCCCGCATCCTTCAAACGGATGCGGGCTGTTGGTTATATATTGTATAAAAGGATGCGAAATTAGGCCGATGACTACAGATTAACTTTCACCATTAGGCTGTGCCGCCGTCCTGTCAGTTCCCGGCATTCAGAATCGAATCAATTCGATCCAGTTCCTCCTGAGAAAAGTCCAGATTGGATAAGGTAGCAACATTTTCTTCAATTTGGCTTACACGGCTTGCCCCAATCAAGACAGAGGTCAGACGTTCGCCGCGCAGAGCCCAGGCCAGCGAGAATTGAGCCAAACTTTGTCCGCGTGCAGCAGCCATCTGATTCAGGGCGCGTACCTTGCGAAGTGTCTCTGGCGTTACATGGTTCTCATTCAGGAAAACCGATGTACTCGCTGCACGTGAATCCTCGGGGATTCCGTTCAAATATTTATTGGTCAGCAATCCCTGAGCCAGCGGGCAAAAGGCAATGCTGCCTACCCCGTTTTCGTCCAGTACATCTTGTAATCCGCTTTCAATCCAGCGGTCGAGCAAGGAGTATTTCGGCTGATGAATCAGAAGCGGTGTTCCCAGCTCCTTCAGAATGCGAGCTGCTTCTGCTGTTTGCTCCGCACTATAATTGGACACACCCACATACAGCGCTTTGCCGGATCGTACGATATGATCCAGTGCTCCCATCGTTTCTTCCAGCGGCGTATTAGGATCAAATCGGTGAGAGTAGAATATATCGACATAGTCCAGCCCCATCCGCTTCAGGCTCTGATCCAGACTGGATATCATATACTTGCGAGATCCCCAGTCACCATAAGGCCCTGCCCACATATTGTAGCCCGCTTTGGTGGAGATGACCAACTCATCCCGGTACGGTTTCATATCACTGGCTAAGACTTGTCCAAAAAATTCCTCAGCTGATCCCGCAGGAGGGCCATAGTTATTAGCTAAATCAAAATGCGTAATTCCTAGATCAAAGGAGCGGGTAATCATGCTACGGCCATTCTCCGCGTTGTTAATCCCGCCAAAATTGTGCCACAAGCCCAGCGAAATAGCCGGCAGTTTTAGACCTGATCTCCCTGTACGGTTATATTTCATACTTTCATAACGATCTTCGCCAGCTAAATAAACCATGCTATCCCAGCCTCTCTCGAAACATTGTAATGTCCATCACAACATCATCATAGCGCTTTTATCCAGGCGTTGACAAGAAAACGATTACAGACCTAATTGATGAGCAATTTTTTCCATAACTTTACCGATTGGATCGGTGATCAAAAGATCCGCCTTATGATCATACGAGGTGGGATCTGTATTCAGCAGCACCGTATGTTTACCACGAAAATAAGTAATCAAGCCCGCAGCAGGATGTACTGTCAGCGACGTTCCTCCAATTAACAGCAAATCAGCCTGCGAAATAGCCTGAACGGATTGAATAATGGTATCCTGATTCAGCTCCTCCTCATATAAAACGACATCCGGTTTGATAATTCCTCCATCTATCGGACATTTGGGTACAACCTCAGAGCTGTTCATCACTTCATCTAGATTGTAAAAGCGTCCGCATTCCATACAGTGGTTGCGATGCACCGAGCCATGAAGTTCTAGTACATTCACACTACCTGCCGCCTGATGTAATCCGTCAATATTTTGTGTCACAACCGCTTTTAGACGGCCTTGCTTTTCCAATGACGCGAGGAAATGATGACAACCATTCGGCTCCGCATCGGGATGCAGCATTTTGCTACGATAGAAGTCGAAGAACACTTCAGGATGCTTCACAAAAAATGAACGGCTAAGCATAACCTCAGGGGAATAAGGCAATTTCTCCTCACTTTGATACAGGCCTGCTGCCGAACGAAAATCCGGAATACCGCTTTCCGTCGATGTCCCTGCTCCGCCGAAAAAAACAATATTCTGCGATTGCTGTATCCATTCCGCCAACGTATTAACTTTCATACCCTACGCACCTCCAGCTCTTCATATCCACGAACAACCTTATCCGCATCCAGCAAATGACCAGAACGTTCTGCTTCTGGCGCAAATCCAATAGTGAGCCGTACTCCGGCACGCTTGCCCATCTGCATATCCCCATTGCTGTCTCCGATGACTACCACGTCCGCCGGCGACAATCCTAGTAACGCGCAGGCTTTTTCAGCCATTTCCGGGTCAGGCTTGCCGTATGTAACCCTATCATGTCCGATAATCTCGTCAAAATAGGATGTCAGCCCCATCCACTCCAAATGCTCCTGTGCAGCCTCTGTACTGTCAGAGGTCACAACCGCCAGCTTCAGCCCGGCATGGCGGCTTTGCTCAAGCAACGTCCGCAACCCTGGAAACACCTTCGCTGCCCGATGTCGCCGAATATCAGCCATCGCCGTTTTATTAAAGTCGCGGACAAGCCGCACAGCTTCATTCCACGGTACACCAGCATTATAAAGCTGCCAAGCCAGTACCCCCGTACTTTCGTCCACCGTCCCCATGGCCAGCGGGCCAGAAGGGTCGTAACCGATCACACGTCCCTCTTGATCGTGAACAGTACCTAGAACGGTACCTTTTTCCACCGTAAAACCGGCACCCGCCACGGTAAGATGCTGCTCCATCATATCCAGTATAGAACGAGCCCAGGGGCCCCACAACTGAATAAAATCCAGCAACGTTCCATCTTTATCCAATAAAATACCACGGCATGGGTACCGCTCCCCCTGCACGATCAGCTCAGACATGCAGCACACCTCCTTTACTGATTCTTAGAAGCCACATCCACACTCTCTTTCATCCAGTCCTGTAAAGCCGTTACCGTCTGATTCCATTGCTCGGCAGCGCTAATTTTTGCAGGATTATCCCCTTTTTGGACACCATAACTGCCGAATTGGGCATGATTTCCCCCTTCGACTGTAAAATACAGCGTGTTGGCTGGTAAATAAGTTCTTCCACTTTGGACATTTTCCATCTGGACGACTCCATCATCACTTCCCAGTAGAGAAATAACGGGCAGATTTTTATCCTTTAAATTACCCTTGTTATCCGGGTAGGAGGCGAGGAAAAATACACCTTTGACCTGATCAGGATGTGCAGCTGCATATCGGGCCGCCATCACACCGCCTAACGAATGGCCTCCAATAACAAACGCTTCTTTCGGATATGCCTTTAGCACTTCATTCGCTAAATCCGGGGAGATCAATGCAAGGTTCAGTGGCATTTTTGCAATGATCACATGATGACCCTTTTCCGCCAGACGGCGTGCCAAGGGCGCATAACTTTCGGGCTTCACCAACGCCCCTGGATACAAAATGACTCCGGCTCCGCTTCTTTTTACAGGCTCAAAACCAACCCAATGTTCTTGTTCATTTACTTTCACAGCATCCGCTACTTCAGCTAATGCAGCAGCAGCCGTCTCGTCAGGCTGATAAGGCGTAAATACCTTCCATGCTCCCCACCCTGCGATCAGTACAATGACAATCAGGATGCCTAAGAGAATTTTCCATATTTTCCGAGGACCACGTGTCCCATATGAATTGTATGATCTTCTTGTTCTTCTTCTCATTGTAAAAGTTCCTTTCGCCTTTCGTACCTCGTAATTCGTAATTTGAATATAAAATGTACCGCTGTATTCATCAGCGTAACTAGCCTTGTTAGGGTAACATCGTTGCACATACAGGGTCAAATCAGCATACATTTCCACGTCTTAGCCCATCTTTGTCCGGTGTTCAAGCTTTCGCCACACAATAAGGTTATGATAACGCTTACTATTGTGAATAAAATCACAATGATAAAGTCCAGAGTATCGTACCTTGTTCCTTGTAAAGAATTATTTTTTAAATAGTTTAGTCGGCAGAAGCCGTTCGGAGGGAAACACATGACGACAAGCCATGATGTACAAGGGGAAAGCTTCTTTCTCAATTTGCGATTTCTGTTGATCATATGCGTATTTGCAGGGAATGCTCTGGAGCCTCTAGTCGGTTCACTTCATATTGCCCAACAATGGTTCAGCTGGATATTCATGTTTCATATGCCGTTGTTTGTACTCGTTACAGGCTACTTTGCCCAAACTTCTTTGACCGGATCAGCAGGCCGAAAAGTTCTGCTTCAGATCGGTATGCAATATCTTATTTTTCAATCGCTCTATTCGATCTTGGATGTTGCACTCTTCCACGTTCCCCATATCCATCATTCGTTCTTTGCTCCTTATCTGCTACTCTGGTTCCTTGCCAGCCATATCTGTTGGAGACTGCTGATGCTGTCTTTTCAGAAAATACCACCTGTCCTCCAATTGGGTATATCCGTGCTGCTGGGTATCCTCGTCGGGTATCTCCCTGTGGATGGTATATGGCTGAGCGTATGCAGAACCTTTGTTTATTTGCCTTACTTTGTAGCAGGTTATCATTTGAATTATGCAGACGTTCGACGGTTCTTCACAGCTCCAGTCCGCATAATCGCTGGCGTTGTATCTCTTCTGCTTATGGTACTGGCGGGAACGTCGTATTTCGGCATCCCAGCAGGCTGGCTGTATGGCAACATGACTTACGGTGAATTGGGCCATACCGAATGGTACGCAGGAATTTACCGCATCGGCATTTATGGAGTTCAATGGATAGCATCCATGGCGTTCCTAAGCTTTGTTCCAGCTGTCACAGGACGTATAACCGAGATGGGGAGACGGACACTATATGTCTTTTTACTCCATGGTTTGATCGTCCGTACCGTCGTTGCAAAGGGAGTCTACGAATATATAGATACTCCAGTGGAAGTCATGTTGATTGTAGTGTGTGCTGCAGGTCTGTGCTGTATGTTGACCATGCCTTGGGTTCGAACTGCAACACGACCTCTGATTGAGCCACAGGTAGAGTGGATGCTAAAGCCAGCTCCTTATCCTTTTAGACGGTCCGCGTAATCTTTTTATCCATTTTTTATTTAACATTGAACACGCGACAACCCACTCACAGACGAACATGTAAGCGAGTCTACCCCCTCTTTACTCCACTTGGAGCCTGTTTCATACAGGCGTGATGTGGTAAGTAAAGGATGCGCGCAACAAAAAACAACTTTTTTATTAAGGAGTGATTTGTAATGGCACGTAATCAAAATCAGGGGAAAATGAGTCGCGAAGAAGCAGGTCGTATGGGTGGAGAAGCTACTTCCAAGAAGCACAATAAGGAATTTTATCAGGAGATTGGTAAAAAGGGCGGGGAAGCAACCGCAAACTCTCACGATAAAGAATTTTATCAGGAAATCGGCAAAAAAGGCGGCGATGCTACAGCTGAGTCGCATGACAAAAATTTCTACAGAGACATCGGTCGTAAAGGCGGCAGAAATTAAGGTGTAATATCATATTCCGCCCTCCTTTAACATAAAACAAGCTTGAGCCCATCCGCTTTATTGCAGAATGGGCTCTTTCATATTTTAACTGATACGCAAACATGTCAGTATACATATTTCTAATAGAATCAAATTCTAACTCTTCTAAATGCAATATATAGACAAATAAAACTGCTCATGTCTATATATTGTTGATTACAGAACCCTACTATTACTTTTTCAAAATCTTCATATATGTAGAAAAAAGCTCACATCTATGATAGACTCTTTAGAAAACATCTGCGCTATTACGGCGTCCATTGAACGCCATACTATTTTTATACTTTGGGGGGAAACCAGCATCATGACAGCTAAGACGAAAATGCGTTCCGATATGATTAAAAAAGGCTTTGACCGCGCTCCTCACCGCAGCTTGCTGCGCGCAGCGGGTGTCAAGGAAGAAGATTTTGACAAACCGTTTATTGCGGTATGCAACTCGTATATTGATATCGTACCGGGCCACGTCCATTTGCAGGAATTTGGCAAAATTGTCAAGCAAGCCATTCGTGAAGCAGGCGGTGTACCTTTCGAGTTTAACACCATCGGTGTAGATGACGGCATTGCTATGGGACACATCGGTATGCGTTATTCTCTGCCAAGCCGCGAAATTATAGCTGACTCTCTGGAAACTGTCGTTTCCGCTCACTGGTTTGACGGCATGGTTTGTATTCCTAACTGTGATAAAATTACCCCTGGCATGATGATGGGCGCATTGCGCGTTAACATTCCAACTATTTTCGTCAGCGGCGGTCCTATGAAAGCTGGTAAAGACAAGAACGGACGCTCTATTTCCCTGACCTCCGTCTTCGAAGGCGTAGGTGCATATCAGGCTGGTAAAATCGACGATCAAAGCTTGCTTGAATTAGAACAATATGGCTGTCCGACATGTGGCTCCTGTTCAGGGATGTTCACAGCGAATTCCATGAACTGTCTCGCAGAAGCAATGGGTCTGGCTATGCCGGGTAACGGCACCATTCTCGCAGTAGCAGAAGAACGTAAAGAATTCGTTAAACAATCTGCACGCCAATTAATGGAATTGATTAAGTTGGATCTTAAACCACGTGATATCGTGACTAAAGAGGCTATTGATAATGCATTTGCATTGGATATGGCAATGGGCGGTTCCACGAATACAGTATTGCATACATTGGCACTTGCCCATGAAGCAGAAGTTGACTACCCTATCGAACGTATTAATGAAGTCGCAAACCGCGTACCTCATTTGTCCAAATTGGCACCTGCTTCCGACTATCATATTGAGGATGTCCATAATGCAGGCGGCGTAAGCGCAGTGCTGAATGAATTGTTGAAGAAACCGGGCGCACTGCATGGAGACTGTATTACTGTGACCGGAAAAACCATTCGTGAAAACGTAGAAGGTCAGGAAATTCTGGATACTAACGTCATCCATAAACTGGACAACCCTTATTCTGAACGTGGCGGCCTAGCTGTATTATTCGGTAATCTGGCACCGCAAGGCTCCATCATTAAAGTCGGTGCAGTTGATCCTTCGGTTGGTGGTTATCACAAAGGTCCTGCTATCTGCTTTGATTCACAGGAAGATGCACTGGCAGGTATCGCCAACGGTAAAATTAATGAAGGACACGTTGTTGTTATCCGTTATGAAGGTCCAAAGGGCGGACCTGGTATGCCTGAAATGCTCGCTCCAACTTCACAAATCGTGGGCATGGGGCTTGGTGCCAAGGTGGGTCTGATTACAGACGGACGATTCTCAGGTGCTTCCCGCGGTATCTCCATCGGTCATATTTCCCCTGAAGCCGCAGAAGGCGGACCTATCGCTTTTGTTGAGGACGGCGATATCATCGAGCTGGACTTAAACAATCGTAAGATTGAGCTCCACATTACGGACGAAGAATTTGAACGTCGTCGCGCCAACTGGAAAGGCTTTGAGCCGAAGGTAAAAACGGGTTACCTGGCACGTTATTCCAAGCTGGTAACGAACGCAAGTAACGGCGGAATTATGAAAATCTAAATGCGTTGCCAAGATAGGATTACTTTATAAACAGCTAAAAGTCCTCTCGACCCTAACAAAGGATCGAGAGGATTTTTTTATTAGGTCATTAGGTTTAGCCTATTCAGTCATTTCGCTGTTGAGTGTATGGACATCATCTCGCTGTGCTGTTTGCTCAAGAGCTTCGTCTGAGCGGTGTAAGCCTCCCTGATGAAAACGGTCAAACAAGGTATCCATTGGCATCACAATCAGTTTCGGTACCATTACATCTTTTTTTTCACTCAATTGCTCTGAACCCAAAGGATGGATAACACGAAATAACAGCTTTAGATATACAGTGGACACATGCTTAAACAGTCCTTTGGGAAGCTCCCGAACTTGAAATCCCAACTTCTCTGGTCCCCGATGAATCATACTTACTGCGTATATCGCCTTTACACCCTTCATTTCAGAATCATGTACAATGCGTTGGGCCAGATCAGGAAGTTGTTTTTTTACAATCCGAATTAATTGAATAGCTAGATGTACCATCGACTTTGCCGTCGAACCCAATTGAAATAACTTTCTATTATCAAAATGAAGCTCAATTATCGGGTCCCCTTTTTCTAACCACCTGCTGTTCTCCATATTTACATTTGGCCCATGATAGATACGGCGACGATAATAAAAGATCGTATCCTCCTTGCTTACGGGACGAAGACGAAACAAAACATGGAATAGCCGCTCATACTGGAGCCATCCAAATACCAGCGTTCTTTTTAACCAGCCCGTACTGGACATCTCGGAGGCAGTAGGTTTATTGACAGACTGACGGCAAAACAATGTATCCACCCGTACGCTGCGTAATTGTCGTTCTTGGGCGACCCTCAGCAACTTCTCCAGTGCGATTAGCATATTCTGGGGCGCTTCCACGTCTGCCCCCAATGTCGTACCACAGTCATGGAGCAGCATCACCTCGCCACCCCTCAGCTTTTTGAGCATTCTCTCCGCTAATTGTTTCGCTCCGATGCTGGCCTTCCAGTCCCCGAACATGGAGGACCATAATACGATTCGACGACCATGGGTGTTGGAAATATCAAAAAAGTTCACTATCCCCCAAGGTGGGCGATAAAAGGTCGTTCCCTCGCCAGTTACCCGACGAATGACTGACTCTGTCTGAGCAATTTGTCTTCTGACGGTAACAGGCCTCATAAGCCAATTCGATTTGTGCACATAATTATGAATACCGATTAGATGACCTTCATCATGCATGCGTTTCAGAAGCTCAGGGTGTTTTTCTGCATTCATCCCAACAACAAAAAAAGTAGCCTTGGCATCAAAACGCTTCAGTAAATCAAGCAGCTGTGATGTATACACTGGATCAGGGCCATCATCAAAGGTGAGTGCATATTCTTGCTCACTTTTGCCGCGCCTGAACACCCGGAAACCAAATATACGACTAACCAGCGCCGGAATAAAAGCATAAAAAGTTGAAATGTAAAACATCCATAACAGCAAAGTCTGCACGTTTTATCCCCACTTTTCTATTCTGAACTCCCCAAGCAGGCTTCCTGAGGAAAACTCACTTACTTATATATTATCACAATGAAGCAAACATGCCGAGATTTCGCTATTGCATATGGTCAGCATTGAGGTCCAATTTAGTGTACAATAAATAAAAATCTAAAAGGAGTCGTTGTATACATATGCTTCCCTTGTACAAAAAATATTGGCGTACCGTTTTTGATATCGGTTTGATCGTATTAACCGTGTATTTAATTATGTTCGTATCCAGCAAACTGTATCAACTTGCCGCACCTGTGTTCCTTTCGTTCGTCGTGTTCTGGTGCATTGAACCTGCTGCCCGTTATTTTCATCGGAAAGGAATGAAAAAGCCTTTTGCCTCCGCACTCTCCGTATTGCTATTTATCATCCTCTTACTTGCTATTTTTTTCGGATTGGGCCTGATTCTGGTTACGCAATTTACGAAAGTCGCGCAAAACCTCCCACAATATACTCAGATTATCCAAGCGGAATTCACGCGATATCTTCATCTTTCTCAAGATAAAATCGCTGCTTTACCTCCGAGTGTTACTGAACGTGTGAATGATTATTTTGCGACTGCCACCACCATTGCTACGAAGTGGGCACAGCTAGGATTATCCTTTTTCATACAGTTCCTCAGTTCTTTCACTGTTTTTATGGGCAACTTTGCCATTGCCATCATTTTAGCGTTCTTTTTAAGTATGGAAATTAATCTTTGGAAGGGCATTGCTCGTAGTAAAACACCCAAGACACTAAAAACTGCTTACCTTTTTCTAAAAAATCACGTACTTAAAGCTATCTCCGCTTTTCTCAAGGCTCAAGCTCTACTGGTAGGGATTACCTTTGTTCTCGTATTTATAGGTTTACTCATTTTGCAAGTGGATAATGCCCTCTCATTGGCGCTCGTGGCAGCTTTGTTTGATATTCTGCCCTTGCTGGGTGTGCCTGTTATTTTTATTCCGTGGGCCGTGTATCTGTTCATCACAGGCAATACCGGCCTGGCTGTAGGCCTGCTTATTGTCATGGCTGTGACGGTGATCGTCCGCCAGCTGGCAGAGCCTAAAATCACTGGTAATTCCATCGGTGTTTCATCTGCCTATCTGATGCTTTCCTTTGCCATTATATCGTTGTCCATCTTTGGACTGGCCGGATTAATCCTGTCTCCCATTCTGATCATTTTGCTCAAGGAATTGTGGCAGCAAGGCTATCTGCAGAAATGGATTCGGTTTCCGACAGAGGAATTTGACGAGCCCCCGTTTATCGTAAAAATCCAGGAGGAAGATCGTGAAGCTACTCGTGGTACTCAAGAGGATTGAGCTAACAGATCCATTACTTGACCAAACAGTGCTGTAGCTTGATTTGCAGAATGTGTTGAAGCATTTTGCACAAGGACGGCGACCGCATAACGAGGCCGCTCTATCGGACCATAGCCTATAAACCACTGGTGATTGATAGGTTGACCGTTCTTTAAAGCTTGGGCCGTACCCGATTTGCCGGCCAGAATCCATGATTTATTACGCAAGGAGGCACCAGTTCCCTGTGTCACAACCTTTTCCATTGCTTCACGAAGCGTGCGAGCCGTCGATGTGTGAATCGAGCGGCTGCCCTCGGGTGAAGATGCAGCATGAGCAGGTAGTTCCAGTAAGGTGCTACCGTCTGCGTAGCTAATGCGTTTGACAATGCGTGGTGCATGTACTTGACCCTCGTGCAGCAAGGTGACGATGAGATTGGCAGCTTGGAGAGGCGTTACCAGCACATCGCGCTGACCGATAGCTGTCTGTACACGTACGCCCGGATCATACGCGTTCGTATGGGAGCCGAATACGGCTCCCTTTTCTTCTTGATCCAGCGGTCTGAATTGAGGTAGTCCTGCAAGATTCCGCTCCTGCCAGCCCACAGTTCGGCTCAATCCCAGTGCAGAGGCTGTGGCCTGAATTTGCTCAGGATTAAGCCGTTCGCCGAGATGAGCGAATACACTATTACAGGATACGGCAAGCCCTTCCTCCAGGTTCAGGGTACCGTGTCCTTCTTTTTTCCAGCAAGCCAAACCGTACTTGCCATAAGTTCCATGACAATGGAATTGTTCCTGCGGTTGGACAACACCTGATTCAAGTGCAGCAGCAGCCGTAACCAACTTAAAAATGGATCCAGGCGTTATCGCCTTGAGGGCACGATTAGACCAGTCTGTTTTTTTCTGGGGATCAACATGACCGGGATTATAAAAAGGGCGAGACACCATCGCCAGTAAATCCGCGTTGCCTGCATCGAGCACTACCACCGCCCCTTCTGCCAAATGACTAGATTCCGTCAGCTTTTCAATCTGTTCCTGTATAGGTAGATCAATTGTAGTCTGCACTTGTAAAGGATAGTGACCATTGGATGGAGCACTGACACGCAACGGTATATGAGTCAATGGACGACGCTGCGCATCTACAAATCGGGAGACGAACGTTTCACCGACGCCGCTCAGCAGCGGCTCCAGCGTTCTTTCCAGCCCGGCTGCCCCCATCGGCAGTTCACTCGCTCGGTCGGCACGTTCATACAGAAAGCCAAGCCATTGCCTGCCATTGGGCAAATCCCTGTAACGTTTCGCATAAGGTACAAGCTCAATAAGCGAAGGGGCTAGCTTCAGCAGCTTGCCTGCTTCATTCGGATTGATTTGTACGGGCTCTCCGCGCCCATCTCGCCATATGAGCGGGGATTGCAGCCCTTTCCATCGTGTCAGTAGTTGCTTTTTATTCGTACGCAGTAGCTTGGCCAGTTCTTCGCCATGTAAAGCCGCTTTGCCATCTACATCGGGA
This sequence comes from Paenibacillus sp. FSL R10-2748, assembly GCF_038005565.1. Classification (NCBI taxonomy): domain Bacteria; kingdom Bacillati; phylum Bacillota; class Bacilli; order Caryophanales; family Paenibacillaceae; genus Paenibacillus; species Paenibacillus sp. FSL R10-2748. The sequence goes on along the minus strand of NZ_JBBOTK010000004.1, from coordinate 57,222 downwards.
AAAAGCACTGGCGCCCATACGACTCCGCCAGTCAAGGGTTGCCCATGCCGGTCCGTAAACTGTCCACGTCCAGAGTCGATAGAAATGCCCTCCTGTCGCTGACGTGCTGACATTTCCTTAAGCGAATGCCCCCCATAGACGGACATATGAATGCCCGCTGTCCCCTGAATCCAAGCCAGTCGGAATAATAAAATCAGCAGTAGCGCCATCACCCCCAAGCCCATATATGCAATTCGACGTTTTCGTATGAAACTGCTACCACGCCTCGGCACACCCATCCTTCTTTCATCTTTTTTCCAGTAGTATGTCCTGTAGTTGAAAAAGAAAACCCACTCAACTTTTAACGTGAATGGGTTTCCGAATTTATTTGTATCTTGTGATGTCTGCTTCTGGGCTCCAATTTAAAAACTCGTCTAACGAATAAAAAACCGTAATAAAAATGGTAATGGCCAGTACAACCCAAGCTACCTTTGTGTTTGTATTCATCTTTTGCTTTCCTTCTTGAGGGATTTTTAAGCACATCTACTAATAAAAAGTACAAAACCACGGAGATCAGTGACAATCCTGATTTCCATGGTTTTGTTATATCTACACCGTAAACCGCGAAAGCTGTTCCTTCAAGTTCACTGATACTCCTTCCAGCTTATCCGACAAACCTACCAGTTGATTACCAATATTAGCCTGTTCAGTGCTGAGCGAAGCGACTTCCTGCGAAGTAGCTGAGGATTGCTCGGCTACCGCACTTACATTGGTCATTGCCTCGGACAAAGTGGTCTGCGATTCACTCAGATGATGAATGGAGGCAGTGACCGTTCCCAATCGTAGCGCGAACTCTCCCATTTGCTGCTGAACCGATTGGAAAATGTCCGTTGTTTCCTGCACGGCTCCCATCTGTTCCCGGAACAGCGGGTACACCTCAGATAATGCCTGTACCGTTTCATTCATTTCATTGACGATGTTGTTAGTAATGCCTGTAGCCGTACGAATAGCTTGACGTGATTGTTCAGCCAACTGCCGAACCTCATTAGCTACCACCATAAAACCACGCCCAGCCGTCCCCGCTCGTGCTGCTTCAATCGTCGCATTCAGTGATAGAATGTTCGTTTGTTTAGCAATATCCTGTAATACGTCCAGCACCTTAAAGACATCGGAAGTTGTCTTCTTCAGTTCATCTACTTTGCCCACCAGAGCATGCGTAGTTTCTTCCGTAACCTTAGTCTTGCTCAATAGATTTTTCAGCTGAATGGTCCCTTGTTCACTGGATTGTTCAACTTCTTGTGCGACCAGACTCATTTCATGATTGGAAGCCATAACCGTATCCATTTGCTGAGATATATTCCCGGTAAGTCCGCTGCCACGTTCAGCCTCTGTTGCCAAACTGGCGGCGCCATGAGCAATCTCTTCCGTTGCTGCTGCAATTTCTTTGGCTGAAATGGCTGTCTTCTTCGAGGCATCGCCTAGTTCCGTCGCTGTATTCAGAACCTCCTGAGCTGAGGCATTCGTCTGTTCTACCAGCAATGTAATTTGCTCCATCATCGTATCAAAGCTTTCTGACAACTGCCCAATTTCATCCTGAGCCTTATAGTTCGTTCGGATTTGCAAGTTGCCTTTGGCGCCTTCGACCATTAAATCCTTCAGATGTGTCAATGGACGAGCCACGAGACGCACGATCCACAGGCCAATGAACAATGCAATGAGTGCAGCCACTGCGGCAAATATCCAGGTTGTAGTTAGTATCCCCTTAGCGTCTTTCACCAGCTCAGATACAGGTACTACACCCACGAGAATCCACTTGGAAGTTCCCAGTGTATTATGAACCGCAAGCACACTTTGCTTTTTGCCGTCTGCTTCCTGCTCCATAATTTGATTTCCTTCGATCCCTTCAAGCTTGGACACGTAATCCAGCTTTGTCTTTCCTCCTGCCAAGCCCTCATTGTTAGAACCTACAAACTCACCCTTGTCTGTCACAAGACTAATCATACTGCCTGAACCCAAATTAATACCTTTTAACTCGTCCTCCACCGCACTGGACTTTAAATCCATAACCAGAACATAAGTCCCTCCCAACCCGGACATGCTGTTCATGGAGCGTGCCAGACGAAAGGTCTTGCTACCATTGTCATTCACCTGCGTAGGTAGCCAAACAATTCCTTTGTTTTTCAAAATATCCTTAAACCACTCTTCCTGCCGTACATCCTTTTGTGTTCCGGTGCCCATAGCAGCTAAATTGGTTTCTTCCGGGTACAAGTACATTGAATCAATCGCTTTATTCGTAAAAGCAAGATTCGTTAGCTTCTTATTCACTTCGCCCATAGCAACAAAAGATGCAAAGGGATTTTTATCTTGCTTTACTGCCTTTTGCAACTGATCACTTAATTCAGTATCGAAAAATACCTGTGTCGACGTGTCTTGAAAGCGCTCTAGAATAATATCAAGCTTTTCTGAAGTTTGCTGGACGGTCTGCTGATAAGCCGTAGCTGCATTTTGCTCAATCGTACTTTTAGCCTTGTAGTATGAGAGCATCCCCAAGCTGACCACAAATAACATAATTGCCGCAAAAAAGATCAGAAACAACTTCATTCCAACCGAACGTATCGGATTATAGTTTTTGACCAAATGCATGAAATCTTTACTGTACCTTTCCGGCTTAAGTAAACGCTTTAAATTGTGTGTACCTTTACGAGTTGCCTTAGCTACCCAGGGGGCAACCTTCGAAGACACCGCAACCTTTTGTTCCTCTTTATCCGTTGTCACTTTACTGCCTTTCAAACCCTGCATTTGATCCGTTTTCTTGGGTTGCCTTTTTGCTGTATTCCCCTCTTTTTTCCGTAAACCCATTTCTCTCACCTACCACCATATAATTAGTTTCTAATTCCACGTCATCCATTATGTATCTATTATCTATATAACTTCTATCGGAACTATTCGACAAGGAATGTAGCTTTCCTTTGAGTATCAACTAAATTTTGTGAAACTTTTTTCCTAGAAAACTATTCAAAAAAAAGCCTCTCCAACCGATAGGAGAGGCTTTTGAATCTTTTCACCTGTGACTTAAGGCTTATTTACTTCTTTTTACGCATCATATCAAAATACGATACGGGCTGATCTACCTTCATTCTAATTCGTTGAAGCGGGTGACGAGCAGCATCCAATTCGTTGCCTTCCTCATCCCAGATCGTTCCGACCGTTTGTTTAAAGAATGTTCCGTTCGGACCGAAAAATTCGATTTCATGCCCTGGTTTAAAATGGTTCCGTTGTTGAATGGTTGCAATGCCACTCGCGGCATCGTAGTCCATGACCAGTCCGGCAAAATCATAAGGGACTGCCTTTTCTTCCGGCTCATAAATATGATCTTCATGATCCGGTGTATCGTAGAAAAACCCTGTATTCAACGGACGATTGGCTGCCTTGTTAATTTCTTCAATCCATTCTGGTTTGAGCACATAATTTTCAGGATCTGCCATGTAGGAATCAATCGCTTGACGATAGACATTCACGACGGTAGCCACATAGTGAATGGACTTCATACGTCCCTCCACTTTAAAGCTGTCTACACCTACATCAATCAGATCAGGGACATTTTCAATCATACACAGATCCTTGGAACCCATAGAAAAGGCATTATCGCTCTCTTCGAACAGTGGAAGCTGGTTAACACCAAGCTGGAACTGTTTCAGTGCATTGCTCTCCTGTGCCTCTTCCTCAGATATCCAAACCTCACCTGGGCGGGCATCCTCAAACAAATCGTATTTCCAGCGGCAAGACTGACAACATCCTCCACGATTGGAATCACGGTCTGTAAAGTGATTGGACAACACGCAGCGGCCGGAAAATGAAGAGCACATCGCACCATGGACGAATGCTTCGATTTCGATGTCCACATGCTTTTTAATTTCTTCGATTTCCTCCAGACTGGTCTCACGTCCCAGTACCACACGCGGTAGTCCCTCGTTTTTCCAAAACTTTACCGCTTGCCAGTTCAGTGTGGACTGCTGTGTACTCAAATGCACTTCCAATCCAGGAACAGCACGCAATGCCACGGATACAATAGCCGGATCAGCGACGATAACGGCATGAATTCCTGCCTCGTACAGATTGCGCAAGTATTCTTCGATTCCGGCAATATCCTCATTGTGGGCATAGATATTGGTGGCTACAAGCACCTTAGCACCGTACTTGTTAGCAAATTCTACACCTTCGCGCATTTCTTCAAAACTGAAATTATCGGCGTTAGAACGCAGACCATATTTTTGTCCACCAATATATACAGCATCCGCGCCATAGTGAACGGCAAACTTCAGCTTTTCCAGATTTCCGGCAGGAGCCAATAGCTCCGGCTTATCCAGACGATTCCGTTTACCTATATATTTTCTCGTTTTGGTTATCGTCCCCATGACGTTCCCCCCTCTGTGAATTCATTTTAAAATTAATAAACCTGCTCTTTATAGAAAAATCCGAAGGAAAGTTCCCGTTCCGGATCTTGAAGACGGCGAACTTCATCCAGCCAGCTTTCATCATAAGCATAAGCATCCGGGTCAGCTGTATAATTATCTATGGCTTTACGATAAGCACGAACAACCGCCTCATTGTAAGCCGTAGGTTTCAATAAGCCCTCGATCTTAAAACTATGCACGCCCGCCTCCATCAGAATATGCAGGTCCTCCATGATACAAAAATCATCTGAACTCATAATATGTGTCCCATTAATATCCTCGTAGATGGGGAACTTCTCTTCCTTCCGCTCTGCTTCAATCAGAAACAAGCCGCGCCCTCTACCCAAATCGCCTTCCACATTACGTCCCTGGTGCAGCATATAACTTTGAACAAGCTTACGCTTGGAGTGATAAATATTGGTCATGCCATGTACCTGAACCTGTGCTTCTATGTTCAACTTTGGTATCATTTCGGTAATTTCATCCATACTGAGCTCACGAGCCAAAATGACCCGGGAAGCTCCTTTTTCACCCCAATAGTTGGCGGTTGCGAAGTTGGTGGAGATCATCTCACCGTTCCAGAACAGCTTAAGATGCGGGGCGTACTCCTTCACGGCCATGAGCACTGCGGGATCATTAAACTCAATGGCGTCTATGCCGCATCCAGCTAGGGTCTGCACATATTCGGGAAGGAGCGGCAATAGCTCGTTCGTCATCAAATTCGTCATGGATACGTATACCTGCGCCGTATGCTTCCGTGCCTCTTCCACCACTTCACGGATTTGGTCCGGTGTAAAATGTCCCGGCAGCCGCATTCCAAAGCGGTCATCTCCAATAAGTAATGCAGTAGCTCCAGCCTCCAGCATATGGCGGGCATCCTCCGGAGAGCTGGCAGTTGCCAGTAGTTCGGGTTTGTAAGCCATAGGCTCACCTCCTAATTTGTCTTACGGTTACTTACCTGAATGTTATGCAAATGTTCTTTATACGTTTTGGCAAACAAATGTTCATGTGTCCCATCTTTTTTGGTCACGTAAAACAAATAATCTGTAGCTTTCGGCTGTAAAGCCGCTATCACTGATTTCAGACTGGGACTTGCAATCGGCCCTGGTGGAAGTCCCTGATGCATATACGTATTATAAGGGCTTTCCACAGCCAAATCCTTGTAATACAGCCGTTCCTTTTGCTTATCCAGCATATATTGAACTGTAGCATCAATTTCCAGCTTCTTATCCTGTTTGAGTCGGTTATAAATGACGCCAGCTACTACAGACCGCTCATCTTCCACAACCACTTCGCGCTCTACGAGAGAAGCAACTGTCAGCAGTTGATGCAGCGTTTCACCCCGTTGTTTTAGCTTGGCATCCAAATCAGAAACAGTCTCCAGCCGTTTTTGCGTCTGTTCTAGCATCGCCTGTATAATATCTTTGGCCGTACTACCCTTTTTCAGCTCATAGGTTTCCGGGAAAAGATAGCCCTCCAGCGCATAGCGAAGCCCCGCCTGCTTTGGAATGTCCCGCACTAGCGCGACGTCAAAAGCGGACGGATCGTTGGCCAGCTGCAAAAATTGCTGCCGGTCTGCCAGTCCTTCCTTTTGCAGCTTATCAGCCATCTGTCTAATCGTAAAACCTTCCGGGATTGTAAAACGAATCATTTCCTCTTTGACAACATCTCCAGCCGATAACTTAGTAATCAACTGATCAAAGGTTGCGCCAGGCTTCGCCTCATATTTTCCGGCCTGAAATCCGCTTCCTTGCTGTTTGAATTTTACATAAGCCTTAAACACGAGCGCATTACGTATAAGTCCCTTTTGCTCCAGCGTATCTGCAATAGCCGATGTTCCTGTTCCCTGCACCACCGTAAAAGCAACGGGTTGTGTTTGGGGCTGAACAGGCTGCATGGCATTCCAGATATAGAGGGCTGCACCTCCTGCTATAATGATAAGCAGTAGAAATAACGTAAACATCCTTGTCCTTCGCTTCACATCCACCCAACTCCTTCACAGCCAAAAAGGGCGGACTGGTCCGCCCTTTCAGGTTTGATCTCATCGTTATCCAGACTTACAGTTCTTCCGGCAACGTACATTCGTCGTACAGCTCGGAAATATCTTCCCACTCATCATCATCTTCAATGGTGGTGATGGAGATTTCGCCGTCTGTGGATGAGCTTACATGGTAAAGTTCATGTTCGCCAACAGCAGCCCCAGGTCTACGCAATACGGCGTACCGTTGCTCACCTACCTTGAACTCTGCTTCCAATTCCATGCGAATCGCATGGCCCTGTTCATCCTGCAGCTCTACATCGCCGTCGAACGTTTCCTTCAAATCAGAGGTCCAACTCAGGTCTTCACGTGAATAGCTCGTCATTTCCCGTCTTCCTCTTCATCTTCTTCTACAAATGTATTAAAGGTCTCTTCGACGATTTCCCATTCGGCATCGTCTTGGATCACAAACAATTTAATATCATCGCCTTCTTCCTCGTAACGGAAGGCGTACACATCGGACTCATCAGCTTCAGGGTCCACTGGCGCAACCATCATGTACTTCGCTTCGGAACCATCTACCTCAAACTTCATAATGACCTCGAACTCTTCCTCGTTGCCCTCGTCATCGGCAATATAAATAATTTCCGGCTCTTCTTCCATACCCACTTGATTTTCAGCCATTACGAAATCCCCCTCACCTTGTACTGTGTGCGTCCAAATAGTTTTGCAAGATCAGGCTTGCGGCCAGTTTATCTACCACCTGCTTGCGTTTTTTTCGGCTGACGTCGGCCTCCAGAAGCGTACGCTCCGCCGAACGCGTCGTCAGCCGTTCATCCCAAAGGTGAACGGGTAAACCCAGTAACTCCTTGAGTCGGTTCGCAAACTCGATGCAAATCTCACCGCGTGGACCCACGGTTCCGTTCATGTTTTTTGGCAAACCTACAACAACCTCGCCCACCTCATTGTCACGAACTAAATTTGCAATTTTACCGAACTCACTGTCGTCACCGCGTCGTTCTATGACTTCCAATCCTTGGGCGGTCCAGCCGAAGGCATCACTTACGGCGACCCCAATTCGGCGATCCCCGTAATCCAATCCCATTACTTTCATGCCTGTCTCCTAACGGTGCTTGGCGAGATAGAAACGAACCAACTCTTCAATCAACTCATCGCGCTCTTTTTTACGTACCAGGCTTCTGGCATTATTATGCCGTGGCACATAAGCCGGATCACCGGATAGCAAATAGCCGACGATTTGATTGATCGGATTGTATTCTTTTTCCACCAGCGCATCATATACGGTCAACAAAATCTCCTGAGCAGAAGCTTCCTTCTCATCTGCCTTGACATTAAATTTGACCGTTTTGTCCATGGAATCCATTGTTGACACCTCGCTTCCACAAAACATGTGTACATGTTTATGCCAGCTTATTCTTTTACATCATACCATAAGCAAAGCCCTACAAGGAAATATCTAAGCCCGTTTTTTCCCAAAAATCCGCAAAAATTATCGAACTTTATCCTTGTGAGGCTGCCGACACCAGTTCATGCGCACGTTGAAGTGCTTCGTCCAGCTTGCTGGCATCCTTACCACCGGCTTGCGCCATGTCAGGTCGTCCGCCACCACCGCCACCGCATACGGCAGCAATTTCTTTCACGAGCTTGCCTGCATGAAGTCCAGCCTTGGTATGCTCTGCCGGAACTGCTACGACAAAATTAACTTTGTCGTCCATTGCAGCGCCGAGCACCAGCACAGCAGCCGGAAGTTTCCCTTTCAGTTCATCAGCAATCGCACGCAACGCATCCATGCTGGAAGCCTGCACACGTGCAGCCAACAGCTGCACCCCGCCTACTTGCACGACCTGATCGGTCAGCTGGCCCGCCTCAATAACGCTCAGCTTGCTTTGCAGCGATTCATTTTCACGACTGAGGTCTTTAATTTGTTGCTGCAAAGATTCGATACGCTTTGGCACCTCAGACAGCTTGGATTTTACAAGCCCAGCCGAAACCTTCAACAGCTCTAATTGACCTTCCATATATTCAAAGCCAAAACGTCCGGTCACCGCTTCGATACGACGTACACCTGATCCAATGCCGCTCTCGCTGACAAGCTTGAACAAGCCAATTTGCGAAGTATTGCTGACATGACAGCCACCGCATAGTTCAATGCTGTAATCGCCTACCTTAACGACCCGTACGATATCTCCATACTTTTCACCGAACAGCGCCATTGCTCCGAGAGCCTTGGCTTCATCAATCGGTTTCAATTCAATATTAACGTCCAGTTGGCTCCAGATGGCACGGTTTACACGCAGTTCAATATCCGCCAGCTCTTCTGGTGTAATGCTTCCAAAATGGGAGAAGTCAAAACGCAGACGCCCAGGCTCAACCAAAGAACCCGCCTGATTGACATGGTCACCCAGCACTTCTTTAAGCGCTTTGTGAAGCAAATGTGTAGCCGTATGGTTTTTCTCAATTTCTCCACGTGAAGCTTGATCTACTTCTGCTTTCACCGTATCGCCCACGTTCAACTCACCGGCTTCTACAACAACCTGATGCACATGCTGACCTTGTGGCGCCTTAAACAGCCCTTCGACCTTCGCAGTTACCGTACCTCCACGCAGCAAGCCTTGGTCACTGACTTGTCCTCCGCTTTCGGCATAGAAAGGAGTCACATCCAGCACGACCTGACAAGACTGCCCTTCACTAACACTGTCCACCAGTACATCTTCATATACAATCGCCACTATTTTAGACTCAGTTACGAGGTCATTATATCCAACAAATTCACTTTTAACCGCCAGATCGGACAAAGCTCCGCCCTGAATCTTCATGCTCGCGCTGTCCTGATGAGCATCACGGGCACGTTTTCGTTGCTCCTGCATCGCTTCATCAAAGCCCTCACGGTCTACTTTCAAGCCCTGCTCGTTCGCATAATCCTCTGTGAGATCGAATGGGAACCCGTACGTATCATACAGTTTGAAAGCATCTGCTCCGCTAATGACATTGCGACCTTCGGCCTTCGCCTGAGCACTGATATCGGACAAAATTGCCAATCCATCTGTCAGTGTTTCATGGAAGCGTTCCTCTTCCGTTTTGATCACTTTGATGATGAAATCACGCTTGTCCACTACCTCAGGGTAATACACACCCATGACATCCCCAACGGTTTCCACCAGCTCAAACATAAATGGACGGTTCATGCCCAGCATTTTTCCATAGCGCACAGCCCGGCGCAGCAAACGGCGAATCACGTAACCCCGTCCTTCATTAGAAGGCAGCACACCGTCACCAATTGCAAAAGCTACGGTGCGGACATGGTCAGCAATAACCTTAAGAGCCACGTCACTGTCCACATTTTCGTTATATTTTACTCCCGCCATCGCCGCTGTTTTTTGGATTAGTGGCTGGAAGATATCCGTATCAAAGTTGGAATCCACATTTTGCAAAATGGATGCAAAACGCTCTAATCCAGCCCCTGTATCAATATTTTTGTTTGGAAGCGGCGTATAGCTACCGTCTTTGTTATGGTTGAATTGTGAGAATACGAGGTTCCACACTTCCAGATAACGCTCATTTTCTCCCCCCGGATACATTTCAGGGTCCGTCATGTCGCTGCCGTAGGCTTCGCCACGATCATAAAAGATTTCCGTACAAGGTCCACAAGGGCCTTCACCGATATCCCAGAAGTTATCTTCCAATTTGATGATACGCTCGGCAGGAAGTCCAACTTTTTCGTTCCACAGCTTGTACGCTTCCTCATCCTCAGGATACACAGTTACAGCCAGACGTTCTGGATCAAAACCAATCCATTTTGGATCCGTCAGAAACTCCCATGCCCATGTAATGACTTCTTCCTTAAAATAGTCACCAATGGAAAAGTTGCCGAGCATTTCGAAAAAGGTGTGATGACGGCGCGTTTTGCCGACATTCTCAATGTCGTTCGTCCGGATACATTTTTGCGAATTGGCAATACGTGGATTTTCTGGCTTCACACGTCCGTCAAAATAAGGCTTAAGCGGTGCCATACCCGCATTAATCCACAGCAGGGAAGGATCTTTATGTGGAACAAGCGGCGCGCTTGGTTCAATCACATGTCCCTTGCTTTCAAAAAACTCCAGCCATTTGGAGCGGATTTCACTAGCTTTCATATAAGTAGCCTCCTAATTATGGTGTCACTGGTTCCTGGCACAGGCCATAAAAAAACAGAAAAACGCCCCTGAACGGATCAGGGACGATTGTATCGCGGTACCACCCTGGTTAACGCCGTCCCCTCTGTACGAAATGCCCATGCGCAAGCTGCACACCAACATTTGCTTAACGGACGATCGATCGCCTTGTTTTCACTGGTAACGGGAGCATCCCGGCGGGTTCAGCCCGCACTTCGAAATGAGCTTTCCCTACTGGATAAACACATTTAAACATACTCAACTCAGTATATCCGTGTCATTTAGCCGTGTCAACGCGATTTCAGACAAGATACATACGGTGTATGGACAAAATCAGATTGTTTTCCGCTTCACGTAATAAGCAAAAAAATGCTGAAGTCCTACCTTTAAAACTGCCATCACGGGAACCGCTAAAATCAAGCCGGTAATTCCCGCAATTTCCCCACCCACTAGCAGAGCGAAAATAATGGCTATCGGATGCAGATGCAACGTTCGTCCCACCACCTGGGGAGAAATGACATTGCTCTCCAACACTTGAATACAGGTGTTAACGACCACGACCAAAAGCACCATTTTTAAGGAGACCGTAGAAGCCATGACTACTGCCGGAGCGGCTCCCAAAAAGGGGCCCAAATACGGAACGATGTTAAAAATCGCAACCACTCCTGCCAGCAACAGCGCATAAGGCATGCCAATGAGCATATATCCGAGATAAGCCATCACTCCAATAATGACGCATACCAGTAATTGTCCCCTGACATAGTTGCCAAGCGCCTGATCAATTTCCTTAAGTACCGTTACAATCGCCTTGCGACGAGAACGCGGGAGGTAAGACACAATCGTCCGCTCGAACACATCAAAATCCTTCAAAATATAAAAAATGAGGAACGGTACAATGAACACATTGAACAGCATATTGATCATCCCGCCGATGTTATCCATAAAGTTAGAAATCCCTGTTGCCATCCGATTCTCTAGTTGGAAAAACCATTGATTCATACCCGTTCGCACCCCTTGGGGCAAAATGCCGCTATCCATATTCGTCATTAATCCTTGTGCATGCATGGTCAGCTCAGGCAGATGCTCATTCAGCTCATCTAGTTGTTCAATGAACATCGGAATCAGGTTCATCAGAATCACAACGAGACTGGCTAAAAACACAGCATAGATGAGCAGCACAGCTACGCTTCGAGGCACCTTGCGACCGCCCAGCATACTGACAACCGGATTAAGTACATAGGAGATGATCATCGCTACCGCAAACGGAGCAATGATTGTTTTCAGAAATTCATACAAATGCAAAAACAAAGGTCGCAGCAGCCAGATAAAATATAGAATGACAAGTCCCAGCAGCGTCCATATTCCGTACCGGAACAGTCTACTTTTCGTTAATTGCTCCATTTCGTGCCCCCTTACTGGACTAGCCTCCTTTAAGTATATGCCTGTACCTCTACTTTAATCCTTCCCGCGAGTCTGGAATGCCCCATAGATTACCATTGTAAAAAAATGATGAAAACGGATGAAAACAATTAACAAAGTCATTCCATCTGACGATATAAGTACAAAGCACTACTTTAAGTTTTCACATTTCTGAAACATCGGGGGTCGTTACATGAACTTAAAAATCAAGCTTATTCTCCTTTTCACTTGCATTGTTATCGTTGCAGCTGGGCCATTGTCGATCATTAGCATGACAAGCGTTAAAAATCAGGCCAATCATGATATCCAAGAGCTTATGAACAGCAAAACCTCCGAAACCGTCAATCAGCTCGACGGATGGATAGGTGGTAATGCCAAAATTATTGAAACATTGGCTGCAGGTCTGGAATCCAGCGATATTTCATCAGATGCCAAAGCCGTATCTCTGAAGGCAGCTTTTCAAAACTATAAAGATCAAAATATTTCCAATATTTACGCAGGCTTTGAAGATGGAGCCTACTGGGATGGATCTGGCTGGTTTGAAGCAGGTTATGATCCTCGCGCTCGACCGTGGTACAAGGATGCCAAAACCAAGGGAGAAATGTATTACTCGTCCCCGTACATTGATGCAAATAGTACGAATTTCACCATTTCTATTGCGAAGCCTCTCAAAAATTCGAATGGCTCCGTCACTGGTGTGGTCAGCGAGGATATAATGCTCAACGATATGACAAAAATAATTAAAAGCATAGACCTGAACGGATTGGGCTACGCATTTTTGATTGACCAAAATGGAGCCGTGATCGCGCACCCAGACAACAAGCTGGCTGGCAAAAACCTCAAGGACAATCCCGAGTTGGGTTCATCAACCGCGGCCCTGCTGAGCGCAGCTTCGGGAGAAACAGACTATAGCTATAATGGTAGTGACCGTCAGCTTTATTTTAAAAAGATGCCTAGCACAGGCTGGATTGTAGGGTTGTCCATTTCCAAAGATATTGCTTTTCAGGAGTATTACTCCACTCGTAATATGTTGATTATAACGGTTGCTATCATCTTGGTTGTCGCTATGCTGCTGGCGATCTGGGCGGCAAACAACTTTATTAAGCCGATTCGCAGACTCCAAGCGAATGTCAAACGTATAGCTGAAGGCGATATGACCGCTCGTGTGGATGTTAAAGGTAAAGATGAAATTGCCAGCCTGGGGACAGATTTTAATATCATGTCTGATAATCTCTCTCACCTGTTGCGCAAGGTATCAGATACGGCGGGCGATGTCAGCTCAGCTTCCCATGATATGCATCAGCACGCTAAGGATACTGGAACCATCGCGTCACAAATCTCCAGTGCAGTTCAGGAGCTTGCCCAAGGAGCGAGCGATCAGGCTGAAGCTGTATATTCCGGCTCTGAGAAGCTGACTCACATGACAGGCTCCATCGACCAGATTGGCGAAAGTGTTAAACGGACCCAAACTGCCGTTTTCGAAACAGATTCTGCCGTGCTTGCAGGGTATGAAACAGCAGAACGTCAAGCGAAACTGGCCGCCGAGTCCAGACAAACGACGACTGCGGCAGGAGAAGCCGTAGATTCGCTCGCGCTGAAAACTCAGGATATTGAGCGGCTGGCCGGGGCCATCCACGATATCGCCGCACAAACAAACCTGCTGGCCCTCAATGCATCCATCGAAGCGGCACGGGCCGGAGAACACGGACGAGGTTTTGCCGTCGTCGCGGGAGAAGTGAGAAAGCTGGCTGAGCAAGCGGGCAGTTCCAGTGACAGTATCATGAGTAAGCTGGAAGAAATTAAAATTGCAGGAGTACAAAGCGCGGAGGAAATGAAGAAGGCTCTTGCTGTAACTGTAGAACAGGAGCATGCTGCCATTGCAACGAGACAGGCGTTTGAATCCATTCGTGGGGCTTCTCAGCATATGCTTGCCCAAATTGAGGACGTTACCGCCGCTACAGATCATCTCCGTGTGAATGCTGGACATATTTCCGATGTCATTTCCAGCGTTGTCGCTGTTTCTGAACAAAGTGCAGCATCTACAGAGGAAGTGGCTTCCTCTGTGCAAGAACAAGGTCATGCCATGAACAATATTGCCGACCTTTCTGCCAAACTCGATTCTCATGCAGATCTTTTATTGGAAGAGGTCAAACGCTTTAAATTGTAGAACTAACCATCTTCACAAAAACGGTATACAAAAGAGGGTGCCCCAGCCAATATGGCCGTTCGGGGCACCCTCTTCGTTGTTTTTATCAAGCATTATCCAACCTACTAAGCGTATGTAGATCACACCTCTTAGCAAGCAGCCTGTCCACTTTCGGTGTCAAGCTTAGGAAGAAGCATGAATTTGCGGCAAGTCCTGTTGTGCCATCTCATCTCCAAAGAATAGGTCGTCCAGCGAACTGAGCGTTCCATCCTCTTCCACTTGGTAGACAGACATTTTTTCACCATTCACCTGAAGTTCGATAAAGCATCCCCAGCAATAAAATTGATGGGAGCCGATTTTGCCGATATCTTTGGAATTACAATTCGGACATCTCAATAAACTCACCCTATCCATTAACAGAATATATGGCTTTTTCCAGACGCTGCTCGCTTAACGGGGGAACCATAACAGCATTTTCCCCGATGGACATATCTTCGGTGCAGGGCAGCCATTTCCGCCCCTCTATAATATCCGATACAAAACCATCGCTGATTTCCAAGCCTATTATGTTATTGCCCATTTCCTGGTCAAAATAAACATCCGAGATGTGCCCGAGCATAAGCCCTTCCTCTGTTAGCACGGATAGATCCTTCAGTTTACCGGGTCCAAGCAAGTACGTATGTTGTATATCATGGGCCTCCGTTTTACGGACAGCCTGCTGATTGCGAATCATGATCGCATCCTCACCGTAAGCAACGATGTCATCCCAAGCAACCATTTTCACGTGAGAAGAAAAAAGCCCTTTTCCTTCCAACTCGATCCCTGTGATCCGCCAATCAGCTGTCACCATAAAGTCATGTATTTTACCAATCTGCTTCCCGTCCTCCACATCGAAAACGGCAAGTCCGATCATATCTTGAAGCTTCATATATAGGGTACCTCCTCATTCTGCAATCCGAACGAAGGTGCGGTCCTTTTCCTACATGCCTGTCAGACCTTGCTTCCGTTCATGCAATGAAATGGAAAACCGCCCCTCCCTTCTTATTAAAATGCGGAGAAATCCCTAGTACCTAGTACGCAGCCGCTTCCATATGGTTTCAATTTTCTTGGCCGTGTATTCCATTTCTTCCGTAGTATTACCCAAACCGAAGCTAAACCGAATCGCTGAATGTAAAACATCTTCAGGAAGATCCATCGCCTGCAATACATGCGATAGCTCTAGAGATCCGGAAGTACAGGCTGATCCGCTTGCTACTGCGATTCCTTCCATGTCAAGGTTCATCAGCATGGTCTCTGTACCAATGGCCGGAAAGCTAACATTAAGGACATTAGGTAAAGAATGATCAGGATCACCGTTAATTACAAAATTTTGGCTACCCAGAGTGTCTTCCAACCCTTTAAGTAGTGTCTGGCGAAGAACCGTATCGTGCACCCCACGCTCCTCAATGGAAGCATTAGCTAGAGTTGCGGCTTTAGCCAGACCCGCAATACCGGCGATGTTTTCTGTCCCGGCACGGCGTTTCTTTTCCTGAAGTCCCCCATGCATTAGCGGCTGAATGCGTGTACCTTGGCGGATATATAATGCACCCACCCCTTGTGGTCCGTTAATCTTATGACCCGACACACTCAGTAAGTCAATTGGGAGATTCCAGCAGTCGATGGATATATGACCGTAAGCTTGAACCGCATCTACATGGAATACAATGCCATGTTCTCTCGCAATCTGCCCTACTTCTGAGATCGGCTGAATGACGCCCACCTCATTGTTGGCATACATCATGCTGATCAAAAAAGTGTCCGGACGAATGGCAGCCTCGATATCCGCAGGGTTCACGCGTCCAAAACCGTTGACCGGGACATAAGTCACCTCATACCCCGCTTTTTCCAGCTCATCACAAGCATGAAGCACTGCGTGATGTTCAACCGCGGTTGTAATCATATGCCCGGAAGTACGGCCGTCTGCCGTAGCCGTCCCAAACAGGGCCAGATTATCGCTTTCTGTCCCTCCGCTCGTAAATATAATTTCTTCAGGCTTGCAGCCCAAAGAGGCCGCAACGGCATCCCGAGCAGCGCTGACGGTGCGCTTGGCATCGCGGCCAAAGGCATGAACGCTCGAAGCGTTGCCATATTGGCCGGTCATGATGTCCATCATAGTCTGCGCAACCTCAGGATGCATAGGAGTCGATGCGGCATGATCCAGATAAATTCTGTTCATGTTAATCCACCTCAAATATAGAACATGTAATTGTCCAATTCATCATGTTCTTGGTATGTGATCAAGTCCTTAAGTGTAGTAGAATCCAACACTTCAGCGATGCTGTCACGAATCCGCAGCCACAGCTGACGTTTTGCCGGATCGTCTTCTTCCGTGAAATCTACCGGAGATATCGGACCTTCCAGTACACGAATGATGTCTCCCGCTGTTACTCCTGCCGGTTCATTCGCCAAAATATAACCGCCGTAAGCACCACGGATACTTTTTACCAAACCTGCATTACGCAAAGGCGCGATGAGCTGTTCCAGATAATGCTCTGACAGCTGATTTTTTTCGGCAATACTTTTCAAAGAAGTTGGACCTTCGCCAAACCTGGCTGCAAGTTCCATCATAATGGTCAGGCCATAACGGCCCTTCGTTGATATTTTCAATTGTGCCACCTCACTTATAGTAACAATTCCGTTAAACACGCGGAATAACTGGTGTTGTAAACCTCTCTATTCCGATCCTAACCCTCAGCTTATGTTAACATATTAGGGCAGGTAAAGGGAAACATTACGGTAACAATCTTAAAAAAAGTTGCTTTCGAGCCATTTGGAACAGCTTTAGCCTATTTTATATAGCTTTCTTCCATCGTTCGCCGTGTCGTTTGATCGTCCAAACATCGTATCTTATTATCGTTTATGTTACAATAGGTGGGTTCTACAACAATATTGAAAGAATTGGGTGATGACCATGGCTAAAGCCAATCATGAAACCCGTGTCGTCGTCGGGATGTCCGGTGGCGTCGACTCATCCGTTACCGCGCTGCTGCTGAAGGAGCAGGGCTATGACGTAATCGGCATCTTCATGAAAAACTGGGATGACACGGATGAATTTGGCCGTTGTACGGCTGAGGAGGATGCGGAGGATGTGCGCCGTGTCTGTGAACAGATCGACATTCCTTACTATACCGTCAATTTTGAGAAA
This sequence comes from Paenibacillus sp. FSL R10-2748, assembly GCF_038005565.1. Taxonomy (NCBI): domain Bacteria; kingdom Bacillati; phylum Bacillota; class Bacilli; order Caryophanales; family Paenibacillaceae; genus Paenibacillus; species Paenibacillus sp. FSL R10-2748. The sequence goes on along the minus strand of NZ_JBBOTK010000004.1, from coordinate 39,890 downwards.
GAATACTTCGATAAAGTATTCTCCTATTTTCTTGATGAATATAAAGCTGGACGCACACCCAACCCGGATGTCATGTGTAACCGTGAAATTAAATTCGGCGAGTTTCTAAATAAAGCGCTGGATTTGGGAGCAGATTATGTTGCTACTGGACATTATGCACGGGTTGTGGAAGAAGACGGCCACTTTACTTTGCTGCGAGGTGTGGATAGCAACAAGGATCAGACTTATTTCCTGAATGCATTAAGCCAAACACAGTTGTCCCGAGCGATGTTTCCCATCGGTCATCTGCCGAAACCAGAAGTACGTAAAATTGCGGAAGCTGCGGGACTGTATACGGCCAAGAAGAAAGACAGCACAGGCGTATGCTTTATCGGCGAGCGTAATTTCAAGGAGTTTCTGAGTGGATATCTGCCTGCAAAAGGTGGAGACATGGTGGATATCGCTACTGGTGAAGTCAAAGGACGTCACGATGGTCTGATGTACTATACACTGGGTCAACGACAAGGCTTGGGCATTGGCGGATCGGGTTCAGGCGAACCGTGGTTTGTAGCGGATAAGGATCTGGAGAAGAATATTCTGTATGTGGTACAAGGTGATCGTCACCACAGTCTGTATTCTACCAGCCTGATTGCAACGGACGTGAACTGGATTGAAGGCGCAGATACTCGTCCGACCAGCGAATTCCGTTGCACAGCCAAGTTCCGTTATCGCCAACCTGATCAGCAAGTAACTTTACAATGGCTTGCGGATGGAACCGTGCATGTCATATTCGATGTACATCAAAAGGCCATTACGCCTGGACAAGCTGTTGTATTTTACGACGGGGAACGCTGTCTGGGTGGCGGAACCATTGATAAGGTTGAAAAACTTCAGCCTGAAACAGTTTAAATAAAATGACCATTTTGCATTGATATAGCAGGGAATTAAAAAAGTCGTCTCTCCAGATTTGGGAGGCGACTTTTTTAATGAAAGATGTTTTTAGTAATGGCTTGTAAAGAATTGATAATCTGCTCTTTATGATGTCTGTCATGCTGGACAAACATTCCTTGCAAAAAATTTTCCATGGTGTATGCACGTCCCTTTTTTAATCCATTGGTATGCTTCCCATTTAAAATAGGAACCGTCATATTTAAATAAGATCGCTACAATGGACTTCTAACTTCTTCCCTATGTAATCCTTTTCGAATTAACTTGAAAGACCATTAATACATAAGGAACTTTTGATAACATCCTCATTTGGGTATATGATGTAGACAAGATCATACTTCAATTGAAAAGGAGCGTGCCTTTATGTCTGATTCATTAGGAATGCTGACACCGGGTAAAAAAGTTTCTTTGAAAGAATGGGACCCCAAGGATACAAAAAATATCAAAAATAAAGAAGAAATCCGACTGGAAACAGATCAATTGAAGGAACGCTTCACGGAATTACAAAGCAAATTATTTACAGAGAAAAAACAATCCGTTTTGTTTGTATTTCAGGGTATGGATTGCAGCGGCAAAGATGGCGTCATCAAACAGGTATTTTCCAACCTTAACCCTGCGGGGGTGACTGTCCACAGCTTTAAATCACCTACGGCTGAGGAATTAAGTCATGATTTCTTGTGGCGTGCTCATAGCGTTACCCCAGGACGTGGATATATTGCAGCATTTAACCGTTCTTATTACGAGGATGTGCTGATTACACGTGTTCACGGACAGATATCCGATAAGCAGGCCAAACGGAATATTAAGCATATCAAGCATTTTGAACAGTTGTTGCTGGATAATGGTGTAAAGGTGGTTAAAATCTTTTTACATATTTCAAAGCAATTTCAGTTAGAAAAGCTGATCGACCGGATTGAAAAGCCTCACAAAAACTGGAAACTCGATCCAAGTGACTTGCAGGAACGAAAATTTTGGAAGCAATATACCCAGTATTATGAGGATGTATTAGAGCTAAGCGCAACCAAACAAGCTCCTTGGTATGTCGTTCCTTCAGACAACCGTTGGTATAGGGATTATACTGTGCTACGGATTGCCGTCCAAACGCTGGAGGAAATGAAGTTGTCTGATCCTGATCCAAGACCTGAACTTGAATCCCTTTTACCTGAATTGTACAAAGAACGAGATAAAAAATAGCTGTATAGGTACAGCACTAAGCTTCCGAAACCTTATCACGGCTGAAAATGCCTTGAGTACGGGATTGGAAGCTTTTTATTGCATTTTTACGTGTTATTTCGAAAATGTATAAAGCTTAACTGACTCTGTACCCGATAGCCGCAGCTACAACTCCTACCACGACAGAGGACAGTACATACGTAGCCATGCGTCGGTATTCTTTACGCTCCATCAGTTGAAGAGATTCATAGCCAAATGTGGAAAAGGTGGTGTAGCCGCCACAAAAGCCTGTTCCTAGCAGCATCCAGAGTGCAGGAGACAAATGGTTTTGCGTAAACTCGCCATAGAGCCAGCCTAGCAGCAATGAACCGCTGACGTTAATGATCCACGTCCCCCACGGAAATGCGGTACCAAACCTCTTTCCGGCCCACATGCCAAGCCCGTATCTCGCCAGTGTACCCACGATACCGCCTGCCGCTGCCCACCAGATCATAAGCGTTCCTCCTTGGGAGCAGCCTGCGTCATTTTTGAACCTAGGCGGATACCTGTCCATGTCAAAAACAGCCCTCCGCCTACGCTAAGCAGCAGGTACAACACAGCCGTCAGCATACGATCGTGAACCGTGAGGCGGACAGCATCCACTGCAAAGGTGGAAAAGGTGGTAAAGCCCCCTGTAAAGCCTGTTCCGATGGCAAGTCGCAATCGCGGCTTGATCCGCCATGATCGCAAGGTTACCGTAAAGAACCAACCCAGAAACAGGCAGCCGATCCAATTGATTAGCAGCACACCAAGTGGAAAATCCGCACCCGCCGCAGGCAGCAGCGATTGCAGACCATAACGGGTAGAGGTTCCAAGCGCTCCGCCCGCAGCAACGAATAGCACGTCTTTCATCTTTTTATCCCCTTCTTCGCTCTTGCACGATCATGGTGTAACGTGACGATATCGTACACACTCTGTATATGAAGTCGCACATATATTAAGACTGTGAATCCCGCCACCGCTGGTTTTGCCTGATTTTGGACTCATTCCCCTGCTCAGTAGCCTGATAGAAGGTTTGGTCTGCTATCGAATCGGGCAAATATTGCTGCTTCACATAATGATTCGGATAATTATGTGGATATTGATAGCCAACATGACCGAGCTTTTCCGAGCCTTTGTAGTGTGCGTCACGCAAATGGAGTGGCACCTCGGCCGATTTGATATCGTCCATAGCCGACATGGCCCGTGAAATCGCCGTATATACGGCATTCGATTTGGGGCTTTCCACGGCGAACAAAATGGCCTGTGCAATGTTCAGTTTGGCCTCGGGCCAGCCGTTATTGCGATAAGCTTCAAGCGCACTCACCGCTTGCACCATTGCCTGCGGGTTCGCCAGGCCAATGTCCTCACTGCTCGCCGCGATGAGGCGGCGGATAAAGGTCATCGGGTCCATGCCGAGCTTTTCTACGGCGTACAGGAACCAGAACAGCGCGGCGTCGCTAGAGCCGCGAATGCTTTTGTGAAAGGCCGACAGCACGTCATACTGCGTGGATTCATCTGCTTTGACAATCGGGCGGCGAATGGATTCCTCTGCGACTTCCAGTGTCACGTGAATCGTGCCGTCTGCCAGCGGAGGCGTCGTGAGCGCCGCCAGTTCTAGCGCGTTCAAAGCGCGGCGGATATCACCGTTCGCCATGGACGCGATGTGAGCCAGTGCAGCTTCATCTACCTGAAGCTGCATGTAGCCGAGCCCTTTGTCCGCATCACTCAAGGCGCGGCGCATAGCAGCCAGCGAATGCTCCTGCGTTAGCGCTTCAAGCTGGAACAGCGTAGAACGGCTCATTAAAGCGCCGTTGACGTAGTGAAAGGGATTTTCAGTCGTGGCGCCAATAAACACGATCGTGCCCTTTTCCACCGCAGGCAACAGTGCATCCTGACGTGAACTGTTAAACCGATGTACCTCGTCGAGAAACAAAATAGTTTTTTTGCCATACATCGATTTATTCGTCTGTGCACGGTCAATGACTTCTCTTACGTCTTTCACAGATGCTTCTACAGCATTCAGACGTACAAAATCGCCTTGCGTGTGTTGCGAGATGATATGTGCCAGCGTTGTTTTGCCGCACCCCGGTGGTCCGTACAACAAAATAGAAGAGACCTGATCTGCCTCTATAGCTCTTCGCAGCAGCTTACCCGGACCCACAACATGCTCCTGTCCAATATATTCATCCAGCGAAGTCGGACGCAAGCGATCCGCAAGCAACCGATTGCTTGGCGTTGACTCTTGGGAATATGAAAATAAGTCCATTTCATTCACTTCCTTATGGTTTATGAACGAACACTTTCTCTTTTTCTTCGAAAACCTACTATATTATGTTCGCTCATACGGTTAAAAATCATGAAAATTCAAGTCATCTATAATCCTGATACAGTGTAAACCGCCTCTTATTCTACCATATCCGTTAACAAGTTGCAGATAGCATGGTCACGGCACAGCTGTAGATCTCCAAGTCAGTCGCCCACAAAAAAAAGAAAGAACAGCCTTAGACGAAAGATGAATTTCGTGGCTGTTCTTCGACTGACATGACTTCCTAATTTCCATCACTAAGATAAACAGTAAACAAAAAGGAATACAACAACTCAGGCGATGCTTTACAACGCTTTTCTGTTTACTCCGTCTGTGCCTGTACGTAACTAGGAAGTGAGCCATCATGCAATAGCCACAGCTCATGCAGCGCACGGGTACATCCTACATACAGCAGCTTGGCATCCCATGCCCGTTCTCCATAATGCTCATGGTCGGCATCCGCCACAATAACTGCATCGAACTCCAGACCTTTGGATAGGTACACAGGCAGTACCGACAATCCGCCTTCATATTGCTTTTTACCACCGTCAATCAAATTCACATCCAACCCCGTGCTTGTGAAAACCTCATGTAGCTCCACAGCCTCTTTTAAGGTACGGGTCAGCACAGAAACAGTACGATACTCCTTGGAGGACAGCTCTTTTAGAGCGGTGAGCAAACTCTGCTCACGCACCGATGAGTCGTAAGACATCGTACGCACTGGATCGCCACTACGAAATACCGGAACTGCCGTAATGCCGCCGCGAACTCCCTGCTCCAAAATCGTGTTTGCAAATTCTATAATTTCCAAGGTTGATCTATAGCTCCGCGTAAGTGCAAAATACCCTGTATGTTCCGGCGCAAAAAGAGAACTCATTTCCTCCCACGCATGTACGCCACGGTATTCATGAATGCCCTGCGATAAATCGCCCAATATAGTAAAGGAATGCCCTTTCACGAACAAATCCAGCAATGCGATATGAAAAGGTGAAAAATCCTGCGCTTCATCAATGACCACATGGTCAAAACGTTGAGATGACTCTACCTCATGAATCAGTACGTGAAGATACACTAACGCAGTCAGATCTTCTTCACGGATAATCTGTTTTCGCAGATCCGACTGTGTGGTCTTAAAAATAGCAGTCGGCAGAGAAGCCTTCATCTCCGCAGCCGTATCTGCGGGTAACCCTTTAGCTGCCTGAAAAAGCTGCTTATAGAGCGTCAGTGCGTCATATTGTGGCCATTTTTTAGCATATGCCTTTTCCCGTGTCCCTGCCTTTTTCTTGCGTTCCTTGAGCGCTGCCGCCGAAGGCGACTTTTTCAGTTCCATTTCAATCCAGCGGTGCACTCTTGCCAGCACACGCTCCTTCCGCTTCGCGAGCGGATAAGGCTTATATTCCTCATTAAACCAATTCAAAATCTCAGCTTGTGGCAGCACCGCTCCATCCCATGGTGAAAAATCCCCCTCGGGCACGGAGATGGGCTCCAGTCGTTCAACAAAAGCTTGAAGCAACTCCATAAAGTGAACCGATCCCTTGAATCTTCCCGGCGCCTCATCCATGGATTCCTTTCTCAGACTGCCACTCTCAAACCAATAAGATAATGTTTCGGCAGGATCAGCCAAAGGTAAATCCAAACCCAATAAGTCCAGTGCCCAGTCTGCAAATGTACTTTGCTGAATATTCCCGACCCCCAGCTCTGGAAGTACATCTGAAATATAGTCAAGGAACATATGGTTTGGTGCGAAAATTACCATTTTGTCCGCTGATACCTGATCCTTGTATTGATACAGCAAAAATGCGAGACGATGCAGCGCTACCGTCGTCTTGCCACTACCCGCTACCCCCTGAATAACGAGGGCTGTATTTTTGGCCGCGCGGATGATCTGATCCTGCTCCGCCTGAATGGTAGATACGATATCCCGTAAACGGTTATCCTTGTTTTCTCCCAAACGATAAACGAGAAACTCATCGGAAACGGCAGGCTCGTCGCTTTCACGATTATATGTATCGGCTACCCGTTCCAGGATTTTTTTCCGAATGACAACGTTACGCTTCAGGTAGACCAAGCCCTCAATGGTTCCCTCAGGAGCTTCGTAGGACGCGGTTTCTTCACCACCTGTAAACGAATAAAACAAGCTGGCAATCGGTGCACGCCAATCAATCACCAGCGGATACGCTGACGTTTCTTCACGCTCCACTCCAATTTTACCGATATAAAGTGGCTTCCGCTGCCCTCTACCACGCTCGTCAAAATCCATACGACCAAAATAAGGCTCCTGCGAGCTTTTGGCCAAAGCCTGACGTTTTTCCTCCCGTGCCGATTCCAGCACTTGCTCCGTAAAATCATGCCCGGTGTACACCGGCGTATTGCGAAGCCGTTCCAATCTCCGATCAATTTCCTCCATAGCAAGCGACAGCCTATGCTGTTCTTCTTGATAGGCACTTTGAAACTCATTCTCCATTTCAGTTACCTCCTAAGAATATCAAGTCTCGATTTCTGCATCGCATTCACTTGCTCCGACACAAAAAAAGGAAAGTAAGCGTAACACATTTAACCATAAAAATCCAACCTTATTTCCTAATACCCCTTTTTCCCTACTCTTTCACAAAAGTATGAAGCTTTGCTGCGGCACCAGTGGAGCGGGTGATTTGAATCCGAAGAAGCGGAGCGATCGGAGGATCAAATCACACGCGAAGCGGCCTCTAATACTCCATACTTCTTTCCCCCATCTCCACAAACTGCTTTTGAGCCAGCTCACGGTACACCTGATGGGACTCTAATAACTCAGTATGAGTTCCTGCACCGGTCACCTTGCCCTTGTCCAACACGATAATCTGATCGGAGTGAACCACTGTAGACAAACGATGAGCAATGACAATCGTCGTGCGTCCCTCCATCAAGTTCGCTAGGGCCTTCTGTACCTCATGCTCAGATGAGCTGTCCAGACTAGATGTAGCCTCATCCAGCATGAGAATGTCAGGGCTACGAAGAAGCGCACGCGCAATAGCGATCCGTTGACGTTGCCCTCCAGACAGCTTCATTCCCCGTTCTCCCACCTCAGTGTTGTAGCCTTGAGGCAGATCCATAATAAATGTATCCGCATACGCCATCGTGGCTGCTCGTCTCACTTCTTCCAAGTCAGCTTCGCGCCCCAAGCCATATGTAATGTTATCTCTGACCGTTCCGGTCATCATTGAGCTTTCCTGCGATACATAACCAATTTTGGAGCGCCAGGAGGAAAGTGTATATGACGATATCGGTTCGTCTCCATAACGAATTTCCCCTGTATCTGGCACATAAAAGCGTTCCAACAATGAAAACAAGGTGGACTTCCCACTTCCACTCGGTCCCACGAATGCTGTCGTCCGGTTAGCCGGGATGACCAAGTTCGCATTATGAAGGACCTCTTCACCTTCAGTATAGGAAAAGGCAACATCACGAAGTATAATATCTCTGCTCTCTTTTGCCGCTTCCTGCTTCAACTCGAGCGGTTCCTCTTCATGATCTAAAATCGTCTGAATCCGTTCAGTAGCCCCAACCACCTTTTGTAGACGTGAATACAGGGTCGTGAATTGTGCCATCGGTGTGATCACCTGAAACAGCAGCAAAATAAAAGCCACCAAATCCCCAGCGGTCAGCACACCCGATGCGACACGAACACCACCAACACCCAATATAATGACCAGCACTGCAGTCAACAAGAAGGTAGAAATGGGACCTACAAGGGCTAGGATGCGTGACTCTTGCAAACCGAAGCGGAACATCCGGTAAATACGATCCTCACCGGCCTGAGCCTCTCTGCTTTCGGTTCCGTAGGCCTTCACCAGTCTGATTTCGCCGATAACCTGACTCAACACTGAGGTCAGATCTGCCATCTCATCCTGCTGTTTTTTGGAGATACGGTACATTTTTCTGCCTACCGGAAATAAAATCAGGGCTGTTAGCGGAACAATTGCCATAATAATGAGCGTCATCACCCAATCCAGATAAAATAACAATGCAATACCACCAATAATTGCAATCACATTAGAAATCAGATTGACTAGATACTCCGTAATTAAGTTCATAATCAGGCTTGTATCATTGGTGACACGACTCATCGTATCTCCTGACCGATTTCGATCAAAGTAAGGGATAGGTAGAGATAAGATTTTATGCCATAAGCGTTTGCGCAAATTAGCCACAATCTTATGCCCAGCATAGTTCAACATATAGATAGAAACCGCCGAAGCCACCGCTTGAAGCACAAAAGCGCCAAGCAGACCAACAATGACCATACGGTTTAATGAAGAAAAGGTCAAGCCATCAATCAACCCTTTGGTCATCATGGGTACGATTAAACCAGCAGTGGTCTGAATCAGCGTCAGAATCAGGGCGATGATCAGAATGGCCTTGGGCGGATGCGCACTCGCAATCAATTTGATAAACCGCCCCATGCCAGCCTTATCGGGTCTTTTACCCGGCTTTTCCTTCATCCGGTCCTCCTGCTCATCTCGGTGTATATGATGTTCTTTTTCCATATACCATCAACCTCGCTTCCTGTCTGACCATTCTTGTTCAAACAACAACACCCGCGCTCTGCGCGGGTATGAACAGTACAATCTATCTTCGAGTTTACTACACCAGAGAATGAAGCACAAAGTTAGCCACAAACAGTACAGAAATGATATATAATGCGACAGGCACTTCCTTGCCCCGTCCTGCTGCCAGCTTGGCTACGGGGTATGCAATAAAACCAAATGCCATCCCGTCTACAATACTGTAAGTAAAGGGCATCATTACCATGATCAGAAATGCGGGAAACGCTTCAGTAAAATCACTGAAATCCATCTCTCGCACATTTTGCACCATTAGACCCCCAATGATGATCAACACGGGCGCAATGGCACTGTCAGGAATATAAGCCAACAGTGGAATAAAGAAAAACGTCGCCCCGAATAAAATAGCAGTTACCAGCGGTGTCATTCCCGAGCGTCCCCCCGCTGCAATACCAGCCGTCGATTCCGCAGCGGCTACCGCCGGACTGCTGCCCAAAATACCGGCAAAGATATTGGTTACAGCCAACACACGCAAGCTGTTTTTAAATAAATCCGGTCTTCCGATCATGTTGGTTTGTGCAGTAATCATACCAATATTCTCGAATAGTACAATGAGTAGGAGCAAAAAGACAGCGATCCAAAAAGCTACCGAGACAATGCCTGAAAAGGAAAGCTCTCCAAACAATTGCCCATACTGTCGCACCGTTTCAGAGGTTCGTACCGTGCTTGTAGGCTCTACAGCTCCCAGTATATAAGCAAGCCCAGTTCCCGCCAAAATGCTAATTAGTAAACCTCCCTGAACGTTACGCACAAACAATACAATAGCGAGCAGCAACGTTACACAAGCCGTAATTACCTTGGGATCATTAAAATGGCCAATAGCCACAAAAGTCGTCTGATGAGCAATCACGATGCCGCTTTTTTGCAATCCGATAAAGGTTAAAAACAAACCAATGCCTACCGTAATTCCGTGCTGCAAATTATGGGGAATCGCTTGGCTAATCAGCTTGTACAATGATGTAAAGGCCACAATGGCGAATAAGATCCCTGTGATGGCAACCACCATCAACGCTTCCTGCCAACTCAGCTTCATAGAATGTACGAGCGTATAAGTGAAAAAGGCATTAATCCCCATCCCTGGTACAACGACCATTGGAGATTTCCCACCAAAAGCCATAAGCAGGCAGCCAATCATTGATGTCAGCAGTGTCCCGAGCATCGCCCCTTGGAGAGGAATCCCGGCATCTGCCAAAATAGTTGCATTAACCATAACAATGTATACAACGGAAAAATAAGAAATGGCCCCAGCGGCTAATTCCTTTTTCCAATGATGCTCGGGCTTGAAACCGAGACTTCTGGACCACAGTCCATCCTTCATACCAAAACCCTCCAGCAAGTTGTTCAATCTGTTTGCAGTAAGCTGCGCTTTTTCAAAACAAAAAAGAGCTGTAGCAACTGTGACACAAAGGATGTGATGCACAGAACTACAGGTCTTAAAGTGAATACATACTGATGTAAATCTACGAATGCACTGCCATGCTATTTTTGCAACTTACACACCAGCATGTTCTAACAAATCCTTCACGGCTACACTAACCATGATCAGTCCTGCTACCGGAGGTACAAATGCATTGCTTGCAGGCGGCTGCTTCGCCTTCCGGATTTCAGGTGCGTTTGCAGGTACAATTTTTTTTGTAATTTCTTCACGTGGCTTCATTGGTTCTTCATCGGAGAATACAACCTTGACGCCTTTGGTAATACCTTCCTTGCGCAACTTGGTGCGGATGACACGGGCAATCGGGTCCATTCTCGTCTGGGAAATATCTGCAACTTGAAAACGACTCGGATCCATTTTGTTCGCAGCCCCCATACTGGAGATCATCGGAATCCCCCGTTTCAGGCATTCCTTAATCAAATGAATTTTGTAAATAATCGTATCCGAAGCATCCAGCACATAATCCAGTTCGTACTTGAACAGCTCCTCATATGTTTCTTCCGTATAAAACATGTTCAGTGCAATCGCTTCACATTCAGGATTAATCAGCTTCACACGCTCTACCATCAGATCAGCCTTTTTTTGGCCTACCGTCGTTGTCAACGCATGTATCTGGCGATTAATATTGGTGATATCTACAACATCTTTATCAATCAAAATGATACGTCCAACACCCGTGCGCGCCAGCGCTTCCACTGCAATCGAACCGACACCGCCGATACCCAGCACGGCCACCGTGCTATTTTTCATAACCTCTAGACCTTCAGTTCCGATGGCCAATTCCGTTCGTGAAAATTGATGCAACAATATGGTATATCCTCCCTCACTGATTTAAACTCTATGCCTGAACTCCAGCATACAAACCACGAACCCATTATCCATATGAGGGTAACGGGTTCATGGCATTCTATAAGCTATCTCATGCCAATGGATGGCACTTGCAAACGTCTTAAGCTTTAGGAGCAACAGGCTTCGGAGCAATACGGATATGAAGCTGTTCCAATTGAGCTTGATCTACTTCGGCTGGTGCATCCATAAGCAGGTCTGTCGCACTAGCTGTTTTCGGGAATGCAATCGTTTCACGCAGGTTTGTACGACCTGCAAGCAACATCACGAGGCGGTCAAAACCGAAGGCAATACCACCATGTGGAGGCGTACCATATTCGAACGCATCCAACAGATAGCCGAATTTATCAGTAACTTCTTCCGGCGCCAGGTTGAGAGCTTTGAACATTTTCTCCTGAACATCACGTTTGTAAATCCGCATCGAGCCGCCGCCCACTTCGTAGCCGTTCAGTACGATGTCATAGGCTTGAGCACGAACTTGACCTGGATCGGTATCCAAGAGGCCAAGGTCTTCGTCCTTCGGACGGGTGAACGGATGGTGTTCCGCCACATAACGTTTTTGTTCTTCGTCATAGCCGAGAAGCGGGAAGTCTACAACCCAGGCAAATTTGAATTTGTTATCGTCGATCAGTCCCAAATGACGGCCAATTTTCAGACGAAGTGCGCCCAATACATCAGCAACTACCTTTTTATTATCCGCAGAGAAGAGTAACAGATCGCCTTCTTCGGCTCCTGTGCGCTCCTTCAAAGCTTCGATTTCTTCCGGTGTGAAGAATTTAACGATAGGCCCCTTGAATTCGCCTTCCTTCACTTGAATCCAAGCCAAGCCTTTAGCTCCATAGCGTGCAGCGTAAGGACCCAGGTCATCAATCTCCTTACGACTCCAAGTGCCACATCCTTTGGCATTGAGGACTTTTACTTCGCCACCCTTTTCAATTACGGAAGCGAATACTTTTACACCACTAGTTGCCACGATATCATTGACTTTAATCAACTCAAGGCCAAAACGCAGGTCCGGCTTGTCCGAGCCGTATTTGTCCATCGCATCAGCATGTGTAATCCGTTGGAACGGTGTTTCCAGTTCTACCCCAACGGTTTCTTTGAACAATTTCACCATAAGACGCTCCATCATTGGCAGCAAGTCATCCTGTTGCATGAAGGAGGTCTCGATATCGACCTGCGTAAATTCAGGCTGACGGTCAGCACGCAAATCTTCATCACGGAAACAACGTGCAATTTGGTAGTAGCGCTCCAGGCCACCCACCATCAGCAATTGCTTGTACAGTTGTGGCGATTGCGGCAAGGCGAAAAACTCACCTTCATGCACCCGGCTAGGTACCAGATAATCACGTGCGCCCTCTGGGGAGCTTTTCGTCAAAATTGGTGTTTCCACCTCGACGAACTCTTCTCCGTCCAGGAAGTCACGGAATATTTTTGCTGCTTTGGAGCGCAGTTTCAACGTCTGGTACATTTCCGGACGACGCAGGTCCAAATAACGGTATTTCAAACGCAGAGACTCGTCCACTTCTACACCATTTTCAATGAAGAACGGAGGTGTTTTGGACGCATTCAATACTTCAATTTCAGTGACACGCACTTCAATTTCACCTGTAGGCAGGTTCGGGTTAATCGTTTCTGCATCACGCTTAACAATAGTACCGGTAACCTCAAGCACGTATTCACTACGAACACGATCCGCAATTTGCAGTGCGTCACCGGAATATGCCGGATTAAACACAATTTGTACAATTCCGCTACGGTCACGCAGGTCAATAAAAAGTACGCCCCCCAAATCACGACGGGTTTGTACCCAACCGTTCAATGTAACTGTTTCTCCGATATGCGCATGGGTCAATGCGCCGCACTCATGACTCCTTTTCATAATACACACTCCTGTTTATGTTTAGTAGTTAATGCTATATGACAACCAGAAGAAGCTCCACTGATTGATGTTACATCATTTTGCTTATCCTAATTCTTCCACCAGCTGATCCAGCTTAACGGTACGCTGCTCGCCAGTTTCCATGTTTTTCAGTGCAATTTCACCTTGAACCAGCTCATCCTCACCCAGAATCGCAGTATACCTTGCTTTAAAGCGATCGGCTGATTTCATCTGTGCCTTCATTTTACGCCCCAGATAATCTCGTTCTGCGGAAAATCCGGCTTGACGCAACTTGAATAGTTGTTTGGTCACTTCTGTTTCTGCTGCTTCTCCCAATGCTACCATATAGATATCTAACGGCTTGGCTTCGTTCAGTTTGACACCTTGATGTTCCAGGATCAGCTGAATTCGCTCCAGTCCAATGCCAAAACCAATGCCCGGCTGATCCGGTCCGCCCAAATCTCCAACCAATCCGTTGTAGCGGCCGCCTCCACCGATCGTATCTATGGCACCAATTCCTTCAGCTTTGAATTCGAACGCTGTCAACGTATAATAATCCAGCCCCCGTACCAAACGCGGGTTAACTGTATATTCCACGCCCATGGCATCCAAATTTTGCTTCACTTTCTCAAAGTGTGTGCGAGATTCCTCGTCCAAGCTATCCAAAATCGAAGGTGCACCTCCAAATTTGTCCTGGTCATCTTTGCTATCCAGCACTCGCAGCGGATTACGCTCAATGCGTGCTTGGCTCTCCTTGGTCAACGTATCCTTAATTGGCATCAAGAAGTCCACCAGATGCTGACGATAAGCTGCCCGGCTGGCTGCATTACCGACGGAGTTAATCTCCACCTGTACTCCTTTCAAGCCCAGCTCACGGCAGAATTGATACCCAAAAGCAATAACTTCTGCATCCAGCGCCGGATCGACCGCCCCAAATGCTTCAATTCCAAATTGGTGAAATTGGCGCTGACGCCCAGCCTGTGGACGCTCATACCGGAACATCGGGCCGATATAATACAGCTTAGTTACATCCGGCTCCCCGTATAGTTTGTTCTCCACATAGGAGCGGACAACCCCTGCTGTTCCTTCCGGACGCAAAGTCATGCTGCGCTTCCCTTTATCCTCAAAAGTATACATTTCTTTTTCCACCACATCCGTCGTTTCACCCACACCTCGAACGAACAAATTCGTTTGTTCGAACATTGGCGTACGAATCTCTCGGTAATTAAAGCGGCGGCTAATCTCACGGGCTTTTTCCTCGACAACTTGCCACTTTTCTACACTGCCCGGCAGCAAATCCTGTGTTCCTGTCGGTTTTTGAAAGGCCATTAACGTATCCCCCCATCGTTGTATTTCGTATTGTGCACTTTCTTCTTGCTCCACTTTCAATATAAAACAAAAAATCCCTCGTCCTGTTAACATTAACAGGGACGAGGGATTGTCGTTTACAATCACCCGTGGTACCACCCACATTCCGGAGTTTGCCCAGACAACCAGCATAAGAATCACTCATTGCCCGTCAGTATTATACTGACTCCGCTCATACGTATAACGCCCGTAACGCGCAGTACGGCTATTATGCAGGACCATCCACTGTCGGTACAGTTGCAATGCACTTTCAGTAGGGTTTCCTCAATTGTTCGCCGCCTGTTCTCGGGGAGGTCATTCATCCGCTCATCAAGGGAATTTTTACAGCCTGGAAATTCCTCTCTGCGCTTGTGGGTTCGGAGTACTTGGTCCCGTCATCAAATCATTTTTCATTATTTTATGATTTTAATGAACCGCCTCGACAAAGTCAAGACATTCTCCCTATAATCGGACAAATAAGGCTTATAAAAAGAAAATAACCTGCGGAAACGGTCCGCAGGTTCAAAAAGATATATCAAAAGGGGGTCATGCTGTTATTATAAACAACGAATATTAAGGAATGATGTTTCGAATATTACATTTGTATTACAGTCACTCTTTTGCGGCTAAATCCCTCAAGTATCGACAATCTTGTGGCGCGCTCTCAGCTTTAATCCAACTGCGATACATATCCACGATTGGAACGTAGCTTATAAATGACCTCATCATAATCGGCATCATTCACCTTTGCTGATAATACATACCGCAATTCATCTTGATCACCGTTAATATACACATCTGTCGCACGGAGCAACCCTCCGTCATGATTCGTTGTTCCGTTCCGATCTTCATCCAGGTCCCTTTGGGCTGAGCCAGAGTTAATCTGGTCATCCTTCGCATCTGGTAGAATATTCTCGCCATAAGCACCCGCCGCAGGGATTGCCGCACCCGCAGAGCCTCCTGTGCTCACAGAGCCTGTATTGTTATAGGGGACCAGCGGAATTAAAACTCTCGTCTCCCGGCCGAGCGTATCACCCAAAGCACCTACTTCCAAATGTTCGGTTCTATAAGCTTGAAGCGAAGCTCTGGCACCCTCAGCTTCATCTTCTGTGCGAAAATAAGCCTGAATCTGTTTTGCCATATCAAATCCTCCTCGTTTGGGAATTGTACTGGCATTAATCTAAAGAAATATTCGCGTTCAGATTACAATACTTTTAATAACTCACGCACAAAGGCAGGCTCATCCTTAGGGGTCCGAGACGTAATAAAGTTATCATCCACAACCGCCTCTCGATCCTCAAAATGAGCACCCGCATTAATCAAGTCATCTTTCAATGGAGGATAAGCTGTAATCGTCCGGCCTTGTAACAAATCAGCACTCGCCAAAATTTGTGGTCCGTGACAGATAGCGCCTATCGTTTTTTTGGACTCATTAATTTCAGTCACAAATTTCAGAACATTTGCATCCAGTCGTAGATTTTCCGGGGAGGATCCGCCGGGAATAACAACTGCATCATAGTCACTTGATTTCACATCTGCAATGGCTTTTTCAATAGTGTAGCTTGCTTTACCTTGCTTACCGCTCACTTTTTCACCTTGCTTCAGCCCAACAATATCTGCCTCATGTCCAGCCTTTTTTAATTCATCATAAGGTACCTTCATTTCGGAATCTTCAAATTGGTCAGCCAATAAAAATGCAATTTTACTCATTAATGTTCAGATCTCCTTTCCGGTTATCCTCAAAACAAGTTTAAAATTAAGTTTGTTTGTCTATCACGCTTTGTTATTACCCGCTTGATTAGTTTTTATAACAATTCGCAGCGGTGGAAAAGAAAAAGGAGCCTTTCGGCTCCTGCACTAATTCAATGCTACATATTTTGTTTTTGACCTCTTTGTGCTGCTTTCGGGTAGAACCTCATTAACGCTCCATTTAACCCGATGTTACCTGCGCGGCAAAGCACCGCGTCCCGGCTTGTCGATGGCTGTTGCAACATGCTGCAATAACGTATCAGCATTACGAGTAAGGCTGATTGCCTCCTGCATACTACCGGGAAAAAGCAGCACAGTGCTTCGATGCCCGTCCATTTTTGGGGTTTGACGCATAGCTTCGTCTCTCCTGTCACCCTTAGGCTATCCGCCTGGCTAATCACCAATCAGGATGACATTATGGTCCCTCTGAACAGCTATTTTATTCTACTCAGATCACGCCATGAATGCATAGTTACGAACGTTCGGTATCCAAAATCAGTGTCACTGGGCCCCAGTTCGTCAATGAAACATCCATCATAGCCCCAAAAATTCCCGTTTCTACCTCCAGGCCCTTGGCTCGAAGCTGACTGTTGAAGAAATCATACAGCTTCTCCGCTTCCTCTGGTTTGGCCGCCCCCATAAAGTTAGGCCTTCTTCCTTTACGGCAGTCACCATACAACGTAAATTGAGAGACAGACAAAATGGCTCCACCGACATCCAGAACGCTGTCATTCATTTTACCTTCAGCATCCTCAAATATACGTAATCCCGCTGTTTTATCCGCCAAATAAACGGCATCGGCTGCTGTATCTCCCTGACCAATACCAACCAGCAGCATTAATCCGGTTCCAATCTTGCCGACCACCTTTTGATTCACCGTCACCTGAGCGTCTTTACAGCGCTGAATAATGATCTTCATCGCCTATCCGATATCTCCTTTAACCTTCCCTTTTAAAAGGTGCTCACAGCCGTATTACGGCTCTTTTAGCAGCCTATGGGTCTTTCTACCCAAGATGTGTTACAAAGGCTATAAACCTATCTGTACGCTTAATAAGGTTATTGCATAATCCGATGCACAGTGTATACATCCTTCACCCGTTTAATCCGTTCGACAACAGAATGCAAATGATCCGTGTTGCGAATGAGAATCGTGATGTGAATCATCGCCATTTTATTTTTATCTGTACGACCTGTAACGGCCGAGAAGCTGGTTTTGTTCTCAGAAATGGCCTGAAGCACTTCATTCAGCAAACCGTTGCGATCATGCCCCGTAATCTCAATATCGACGCTGTAATTGACTTCCGCTGCTTCTTCCCACTCCACTTCAATCACGCGCGCCTGATCTTCGCCCGTACCCGAAGGAATATTCGGGCAATCCGTCCGGTGAACGGATACGCCGCGTCCACGTGTTACATAGCCGATGATGTCATCTCCCGGTACGGGATTACAACATCGTGCAAAACGAACGAGTAAATTATCGACGCCTCTGACGCTGACACCGTTAGTCGGTGTTTTTTTCCGTTCGCCCTGCGGCTTGTACTCCTTGACCTCAGTCGTCAATTCGATCAACCGTGCCTCTTCTTGTTCCTTACGCAGCTTCTCTGTCAAACGTGTACAGACCTGCGCTGCGGTTATACCACCAAAACCAATCGCAGACAGCATATCTTCGGAATCGTTAAAGGAGAACTTCTGTGCCACTTCCTGAAGCTTGTCGTCGCTCATCCACACCGATGGCTCGATATCACGTTTTCTTAGCTCACGTTCCAGATTTTCGCGGCCTTTTTCAACATTCTCCTCACGCTTTTCTTTCTTGAACCATTGTTTGATTTTACTGCGCGCGTGAGAGGACTGAGCAATTTTGAGCCAGTCCTGACTAGGTCCATAAGAATGCTTGGACGTCATAATTTCGACAATATCACCGGTTTTAAGTCGATAATCCAAAGGTACGATTCTTCCATTTACCTTAGAGCCAATCGTTCGATTGCCAACTTCGGTATGAATACGGAAAGCAAAGTCCAGCGGAACGGATCCGGCCGGCAACTCAATGACCTCTCCCTTAGGAGTAAACACAAACACAAGGTCTGAGAAAAAGTCCATTTTGAGCGATTCCACAAATTCCGACGCATCCTTCGCCTCATTTTGCAGCTCCAGGATTTCTCGAAAAAAGGTGATTTTATCCTCAAAGTTAGTGTTGTTTGCTCCGTTGCCTTCTTTATAGGCCCAATGGGCCGCAATCCCGAATTCAGCAGTACGGTGCATATCCACTGTGCGAATTTGTACCTCGGTAGGCTCCCCGTTGGGACCTACTACTGTCGTATGAAGGGACTGATACATATTGGCCTTAGGCATAGCGATATAATCTTTAAACCGCCCCGGCATTGGCTTCCACAACGTATGGATAATCCCCAGTGTGGCGTAACAGTCTTTAATGTTATCCACAATAATTCGAATCGCCAGCAAATCATATATCTCATTGAATTGCTTGTTCTTCGTCGTCATTTTTTTAAACACACTGTAAATATGTTTAGGGCGTCCAGACAGATCAGCCTGAATGCCCATCTCTTCCAGCTTCTCTCTGATACGCTGTATGACATTATCAATAAACTGCTCCCGCTCGGCCCGCTTCTTATGCATCAAATTAGCGATGCGATAATACTGCTGAGGATTCAGATAGCGTAGAGCAATATCTTCCATTTCCCATTTAATGGCTGAAATACCCAGTCGATTCGCAACCGGACAGAAAATCTCCAACGTTTCATAAGCAATCCGACGCTGGCTTTCCTCTGACTGATATTTCAAAGTACGCATGTTGTGCAGACGATCTGCTAGCTTAATGACGATGACACGAATGTCCTGCGCCATAGCAATAAACATTTTTCGATAATTTTCGTTCTGTTGTTCTTCCTTGGAACGGAACTGGATACGCTCCAGCTTCGTCAGACCATCGACAAGCATCGCACATGTATCGCCAAAATGCTCGCGAATCTGCGCCAAAGACACCGTCGTATCCTCCACAACGTCATGTAAAAGAGCGGCGATAATGGAGATGGTATCCATCTGCATATTAACGACGATATCAGCAACCGCAAGCGGATGCAGAATATAAGGTTCACCGGACTTACGAGTCTGGCCGGAATGGGCCTGCTCGGCAAAATCATAGGCGTCCCTGATGCGGATAAGATCTGCTTCTCTGGTATAGGCCCCGGCCTTTTTAAGTAATTGCTCTATCCCCATTCTGCTCTATTCCGTGTCCTTTCTATGCAAAATGGAACCCGCCGATCAATGTCGCGCAAAGGTTCCCTTTTAAAAGTGATTTCCTACAATTATGACGGTTAGCACGTCGCACGTCAACTATTACAGGTTTGGCATTGTCGCATTATTCTGTCACACATGGATAAGTAAAATGAGGATTGTTGACGAAATGAAACGAATTATATTGAAAAAATTACGAAAAGTAATTAATGTATATAAGAATAATTGAAAGAACTAAGGAGTGAACTGCGTTGCAACGCGAAATTCAAGTTAATGAAAAGCTACCGGCAGGACCCGGGTTCCTGCTCAGCGTACAGCATTTGTTTGCCATGTTTGGCAGCACTGTGCTGGTGCCGAATATTTTCGGCGTCGATCCCGGCATGATTTTGCTAATGAACGGTATTGGCACATTGTTGTACATATGGATCTGCCGCGGCAAAATTCCCGCCTATCTCGGCTCCAGCTTCGCTTTTATCGCTCCCGTCAGTCTTGTGCTTAAAAACAATCCCGGCGGCAACGGCTATGCTATGGCCCTCGGTGCTTTCATCGTTACAGGTATTATTTTCTGCCTCGTCGCACTGGTAATTAAATATGCCGGAACCCGTTGGCTGGACGTCGTTTTTCCTCCAGCTGTTATGGGCTCCATCGTAGCCTTAATCGGTCTGGAACTGGTTCCGGTTGCAGCAGGCATGGCAGGCATTATCAATGCCGATCCTACTAAAGCCTGGACTCCAGATCCCAAAACGATTACTCTTTCGCTCGTTACACTCGGGGTCACTGTTCTGGGTGCAGTGTTGTTTCGCGGGTTTGCCAAAATCATTCATATTCTGATCGGTATCGTAGTGGGCTATGTGCTTGCTTATTTTATGGGCATGGTCAATACACAGGCCATTGCAGACGCTCCTTTTTTCGGACATCCTGCAATTACCACTCCCGTTTTTAATACCTCTGCTATGCTGACGATTCTTCCTGTTGCTCTGGTTGTCATCGTAGAGCATATTGGTCACTTACTTGTGACTAGCAACATTGTCGGGCGCGAGTTGTCCAAAGATCCTGGTCTCCATCGCTCTCTGCTAGGTAACGGTATTTCCACCGTCATTTCCGGTTTTGTTGGTTCTACACCTAATACGACTTATGGTGAAAATATTGGTGTCATGGCATTAACTAAAGTGTACTCTGTATGGGTCATTGGCGGAGCGGCTGTCATTGCCATCTTGCTGTCCTTCTCAGGCACGTTCTCAGCGATTGTTTCTAATATTCCAGCTCCAGTTATGGGCGGCGTATCCTTACTATTATTCGGTGTCATCGCTGCCTCCGGTCTAAGAATCTTCGTTGAGCAAAAGGTTGATTTCGCCAAGCCAACCAACATGCTGCTTGCGACCATCGTGCTTGTTGTAGGAATCAGCGGTACTACGCTCACTTGGGGCGCTGTAACCTTGAAAGGTATGGCATTGGCTACAATCATCGGCATCATCCTCAGCTTGTTCTTCAAGCTGATTGACGTGCTCGGCTGGTCCAACGATAAATCGCAGGAACCTTTAACCGAGAAAACACCAGATTGATATCTGTTTTTAAACTTTAAAACGCTGCTCCATGAGTCACGGATCAATACGCTTGAGCTGTTAAGATAAGCGTGTAAGGATCCGTCTCCCATGGTGTCGGCGTTTTTTTATGCACGGCCTTTTTAAAATAGATACTCCTTCATCCATCTTCAGAGCACCCCATCCAAGTCAGTTGCAATAACTGCTTTAACCCTAGATAAGCAACGAGCAGCATTTTTGACTTATTTCCGTATCTAGCTTCTGCTTAGCAAAAAATAAAACAAAAACTGATTGAAATCAGTATGACCACTATGCTCCTTATGACCACCTCTGCTCCTTTTTTTATTGTTCATAGACATTTACGAAATTTTTTCATACCTATTTTCCAACAAAGAAACAAAATAGTCCGATGGAGCAACTCTTTAGATAAAGAGATGTTCCATCGGACTATTTAGGCGATCCGCACATAATTATTTCCCGGGAAACCCGGGTTTCGAAATACTTAATACGTAATCAGGGTGAATACATCTACATCAGGCAGTTTCGCCCGACCGTTTAAGTCAGACAGCTCGATAAGAAAAGCAGCCCCTGCCACATTACCACCAAGCTGGCGTACCAAGTTCACGGATGTAGCAATAGTTCCACCTGTAGCAAGCAGGTCATCAGCAATCAAAACATTTTGGCCTGGCTCTATAGCATCCTTATGCATCGCCAGCGTATCTTTACCATACTCCAAACCGTATGCTTCCTCAATGGTTTCCCCAGGGAGCTTGCCACTTTTACGGATGGGAATAAAACCAACACCAAGCGCATAAGCCAAAGGAGCACCAACAACGAACCCACGTGCTTCTGGCCCTGCAATCAAATCAATTTTCAAATCCGATACCAGTTCCTTCATATCGTTGATAGCCTTGCGATACAGTTCACCATTTTTCATCAGGGTCGTAATGTCCTTAAAACTAATCCCTGGTTGTGGAAAATCGGAAATCACCCGAATATATTCTTTGTAGTCCAACTTAGTTCCTCCTACTGTAAACTTCAAATTAGTATATACATTTTACAACATAAATTGCGAAATAGTATCTCAAGACGCACCCTTCATAAGCGACATAATCCAGCTCGTCATCTGGGTAGTGTCCGCATCCAACAAGTACTTCTCCATCTCAGCCATATTATACAATTCCTGATAGCGTGGAGAAGCTGTTAAATCCCGCTTAGGCGGATTGGATACAAAACAGAATTGACCATCTGTACGCGTCATAAACTCAAGTTCTTCGAAGATGTCCAACACTTTGGATAACATGCGTACTGAACAGGAACACTGTCGGCTAAGAGCAGGCAGCATTGCCTTTTCATCAATAGGCTGTGTCCCCATTCGGGAAAGCACAACGTAAATACGCTTGAACAGCTCTCTGTCGGGGCTTACGAGTCGACCGCCACGCTCACTGACCGAATGAAGGAGAAATACGTTCTCTACATTCTCAAAGGTAGACCATAATGCCTGAAACTGATCCGGTGTATCCGGCGGCTCTAGTACGAACAGCGACTTTACAGAGTGCTGTGCATCTCTTTGACCATCACTGGGAATAACGCTGCCATCTTTATCGTACAACCATAAGGATTCAGCATCCACGGAGCCCGAGGGACGAAGCCTAGATGACGGGTGGATCAACACCGCAACGTCTTTCTTTCTTTCCTCTATGCGTGGATGAAAGATCTTGAGTCCCCGCTCTAATTCGGCAAAAGGGTCCGACACTCCACGATAATCAAAAATTTGCGGCTCCTGCACTCGAATGTCCTGCATCATTAGCTGGAGAGACCTTTTACCGTTCCATTCGTTAATTGACAATTCACCCAGCAGATCTATCTCCGTTTGTTGCTGTAAAAAATCAGCCAAATCGCCACGACGGAAGGCAATCGCGTCCAGCGATAAACCGTTCTGCTCCAGCAAGAGCTTCACATGATTTTTCTCACGTCCCATTTTACGAGCTTCACGCAATTGCAGTCCCTGTAATACGAATCGTGGAGAAGGATTCCCCATACCAAAAGGCTGAAGCAACTCCAGTTCTTCAACCACTTGCAAAGATACCTCGTCCAAACGACAGACCATATCAGCTTCAGCTACAGGAATGAGATCTTCTGGTGTCAGAATGGAACCCGCATAGCGGTTCAGCTGCTCTTCAAACAATTCCAGATTGTCACGGGACAGCGTCATACCCGCAGCCGAAGGATGACCCCCAAAATGCTCCATAAGCTCATGGCTGTCCGTAAGAGCACTGTAAATATCCAATGCAGGAATAGAACGGGCAGAACCTTTGCACATGCCTGTCTCAGCATCTATACCAAGAATAATGGTCGGTCGATAATAACGATCCAATAGCTTGGATGCCACAATTCCGACAACACCGACATTCCAGCCTTCACCAGCCAACACAATAACTGACGGCAGCTTGCCTCGATTCAGTTTGGATGCCAATTGTTGCTCGGCTTGCTCCACAATACGTTCGACCACCTGTTGACGCTCACGATTGAGCAGGTCCAGCGCATGCGCAAGTTGATCTGCTTCTTCCTCTTTTTCTGTCGTCAGCAGAGAAACTGCTCGTCCCGCATGATCCAGACGCCCGCTGGCATTAATCCGCGGAGCCAATGCAAATGCGATGTTGACTGAAGTCACTGTAGATATATCCACGCCCGCTACATGGAGCAACGCACGAATACCCGGAAATGCAGAGTTTCTCATGGATTGAATCCCTCTGCGTACCATCGTCCGATTTTCACCATGTAGTGGCATCAGATCGGCTACCGTGCCGATAGCGGCGATTTCAAACCATTCCTCCGGCACCTCACCCAACAGCGCCTGGGCGAGCTTCAGGGCAACACCAACACCTGCAAGACCTTTAAATGGGTATGGGCAACCGGGTAGCTTCGGATTAATCAAAGTATATGCCTCGGGAAGTACAGCAGGCGGCTCATGATGATCCGTCACAATAACATCTATCCCCAAGGAAGTTGCATAAATAATTTGCTCTACTGCACTAATTCCCGTATCTACCGTAATGACCAGCGTAACTCCCTGCTGATGAGCCCAATCAAGGGCATGGTTATGCAGACCATATCCCTCATTAGAACGATGGGGAATATAAATATCATAAGAAGCCTTCAGAAATCGCATGAGCTGAATCATCAATGATGTACTGGATACGCCGTCCGCATCATAATCGCCATAGATTAATATATGCTCGCCACGTTCCAGAGCCTGGCGAATTCTCGGCACGGCTTCTTTCATGCCAAGAAGCAGAAAAGGGTCGTGTACATCGTCCACACTTCCGTACAAAAAGCGGTTTGCTTCCCCGGCGGTAGTGACGCCCCGGTTCACTAAAAGCCGGGACAACAATGGTGAAATCCCCAGTTCTTCTGTCAACAGCTGAGCCGCTTCCAGGTTAGCCTCTGGGGTCTTCCATCTGTACTGCGAATGAAGCAATCCTATTCACCTTTCTTTCATAGTCGTCCTGCCCTATTGAAGCAAAGACGACACATCATTATCTGGCAGTTCATGATTGGATTTGTAAGGATACCCGGCTTGATAAGAAATGAACTGCATTTGTACATGGGTCACCTGTGGAAAACGGGCTAACAGTAAATTTTTTGCTCGATCGGCAATTTCCTGCGCTTCCTGTACCGTAATCCGCGGGTTCACACTTATCGTTACATCCACTGTTATGAAATGGCCTGTTTCCTGGGCATGTAAGTGTTCAACCGTTACAATACCATACACCCGTTGAATCGTCTCCATAAAGCGTCGGGAGTCTTCCTCCTGCAAGGGCTGTGCAGGAACCTGGTAAGCGGTATTCATTACCATCAAATATCCTTTACGCAGCACCAGACAGGCTACCAGCAAAGCTGCGGTTGGATCAAGATATAATAATGCAGGCCATTCCATTGCTTCGCCAGTCATTGCACCGATCATGCCGATCAATGCAATCAACGATGCATACAGCGAGTAACGTTCATGGTTAGCGTACCGATCTGCTTCCGCTTTATGACCATGTTTAATCGAGTAGCGATATTGAAACTGAAATAGCACTTCTCTCAACACCAACGCAATAAATACGGTAATTAATGCATACAGACCGGGAGCCTGCGGTTCCGAACTGCTTAATGAACGAACCGCCGAGATAGCTAGCTGAAGACCGCTCATCAGCACTAAAATAGCCAGCACCACAGATATGACCGTCCGAACCTTTTCACCGTTCCGCAACCGTGCCAGCATTCCGTGCCCTGTAGCACCCTTGGAAAACAGAAGCTCCTGCAAACGGGAAGCACTATCCGCAGCCGTGTGCAGTGCATCCCCCAACAACGCCTTGCTGTTTGCAGCATAACCGACGGTTCCCTTTAGAACAGCCAGCGCGAGATTACCTACAATCCCGCTCAACGCCGCAGTTTCCAATGATCGGCTGCGTTCGCTATTCACAACGTTTCCCCCTCAATCCTGAACTAACCCTTTCCCAATAAAGCTCATTCTAAAATAACCGAATTTCTCAAAACCAAAAACCATTCACATTTAAGTGCCACTACTGTGCCTTACTCAAGGTAAATCTCAAAACCTTAGAAAACCGCGCCCAAGCAGACGCGGCTTTCTCTTTAATTTATACTACTGGTATTTGCGTAACTTAAGACTTTGCAGTTTTGACCGCGCCCCCGCCAGCTGTCGGGGATTTTTGTTTTCCTTTCAATGCCACCCACAGCGGGCTGGCAATGAAAATGGAGGAATAAGCACCAAACAACAAACCAATGACCATTGCAAGTGAGAACATACGGATCGATTCGCCGCCAAATATGAACAAACATACGGAGGCAATAAACACCGTAAACACGGTTGCAAGTGAACGAGTCATTGTCTGCGCAATACTGTGATCAACTACCTGTTCTAAGTCGTCTCTGGACTTCTTCTTCGCAAATCGTAGATTTTCCCGAATACGGTCAAAAATAACGACGGTGTCATTAATGGAGAAACCAACAATCGTCAGAATTGCCGTAATAAAGGTCAAATCCACCTCAAGCCGGAAAATCGAGAAAATACTGATAACGAGGAAGGCATCATGCAACAACGAAACGATGGCTGCAATGGCAAACCGCCATTCAAACCGGATCGAAATATAGACCGCGATGGCTACACATGCTAGCAAAATCGCCCATATTGCATTCCGCTCCAGTTCTTGTGCCATTTCCGTATCTACTGTATTGACCTCAAAGGAAGCCTTTGGATCAAGCTCTTTATTAAAGGAAGTCTTAAAGTCATTCACTTGCTGATCCGTCAAAACCTGTGAGAAGCGAATGCCGAAACGCTCTTTCCCCGGTGTATAATCCACCTCTTTACCGATCTTCTGCTTGTCCAGCAAAGTTTGAATCTGTTCCTGTGTAACGACTTTAGTCAAATTGACATCCACATTGGAACCGGAACGAAAGTCTACCCCGTAATTCAAGCCGAATATCGACAAGCTCAGAATACCAAGCAGTGTGATAATAATCGAGAACGTGTAAAACCACTTGCTCATCTTGATATATTTATAGTCCCAATTAAAGCGCACTAATATCACTCTCCTTCACACCAAAATACTTGGGCTTCTTCACAGCATCCGCTTTAACCAGCAGATTGAGCAAGAAGCGGGAGAAGAAGATATTCGTCAAGATACTGGTGACAATATCAACGATAAGCACCAGAGCGAAACCTCTAACGGAGCCTGTTCCGAGACCAAACATAACCGCTGCCGCTATAATTGTCGTAATATTGGCATCCATAACGGTACGGAACGAAGCCTTACTACCTGCGATAACGGAAGAACGAATCGTTTTGCCCGTCTTGATTTCTTCTTTAATCCGTTCATACGTAATAATATTGGCATCGACTGCCATCCCGATCCCGAGCACGAAGGCGGCGATACCTGGGAGCGTGAGCACGAATCCACCCAAGTAGAAGATCGCAAGCACCAGCCAAGTATGAACGATGAGACAAAAACTGGCCACTAATCCTGGTATACGGAACATCGCAATCATAAATACCAGAATAATGATTGAGCCGATCAACCCAGCACGAATCGTCTGATCCAGTGACAATTGACCCAGCGTAGCACCTACACTCTGAGAATATTTTTCCGTCAGTTTGAGCGGAAGGGCACCCAGATTAATCGTATCCGCCAGTTTATTCGCTTCATCACGAGTGTAGCTACCTGTGATTGACGCGCTACCGTCCGTTAATTCCCCACGTACTGTAGGTGCAGACAGCAATTCCTGATCCAGGAAAATAGCTAATTCTTTATTCAGAAGTCGCTTTGTGATTTCTGCAAATTTAGCTTTGTCCTTCACTTTGATACTAATCTCAGGTTGATTCAGCTGGTCATAGCCTACAACAGCGCCATTCTCCACAAAATCATTACCGCGGAGCTCAATTTTGCTGTATTGGCCTGGCTTTTTAGCATCTGCAGCCGTTGCACTGCGGAACGTTAATTCTGCAGGCTTTTTCAGCATGGAGCGGACTTCTGCCTCATTAGTGACACCAGCAAGCCGCACGCGAATACGGTTGCTCCCCTCTGTTGTTACTTCCGGCTCAGTCGTACCGAGCGCATTAATCCGTCTCTCCAGACTTTGAGCTGTTTGTATAAGAGACTGTCTGGTTACACTCTGCCCGGCTTCCAAAGGCTGGGCTTCATATAAAATCTCAAAGCCTCCCTTTAAATCGAGGCCTAATTTTAAACTGTTCAGTAGGCCCGGGCTTGTCCCGATCATAACACCAGTAGTTATGAGCACGACCACGATGAAACTTAGAATTCTCTTCATTCCGTCCCATGTTCCCCTTTCATTCTCAATATTCCTATTATAGCTACCCCTCAAAAAGCAGTCAATTTGAACGCAAAAAAAGACCCCCTTCTATTCGAAAGTGGAGCCCCGTAATGCGGACATAGTCAAATAGTTCATAAAGCTCGTCGCTTTAAGGGAAAGTATATCGTTAACGAGCTTGTGCAGCGGAGGGATACCCTCCTTTTCATATTTATGGCTGACGCAATTCCACACGTCCTTACTTGTGACATGCTCATAACCTACGAGAATCAACTCGTCCGCCTTACTTTGACAGAGCATCTCAATTGCGTCATCCCAATCCTGCTCATCCAGCTCTTCCATACCCACGATGGCCGTTCCTCCTCCCAGCGACTACCGGTTCCGCAGATCAGCAATTAGCGGGGTTATTGACTGCTTTGTAGAACATTTCTGTCCTGATCCTGGAAAACCCTTCTTTTCGTTGAAAATAGCCTTAAATCAACAATATATGCATTCATTTCGCTCGTCAATAGCAGAATTCACCACTCTCCCTCTTGTTGTCTAAATCACTTTGTTTCTGAACGGAAAAGCTTGTCATGAAGATGGACAGGTCCAGCATATCTTCTAAAGTAATGTATAGACGCAGAATTACATTTTGGGGAAGAGGGAGTTGCGATTGAAAAAGCAGACATTCATCCATGGAGCAATTATTTTATTGGCAGCAGGAATTATCAACCGGATACTAGGTTTTATTCCCCGAATCGCACTCCCGCGTATCATCGGCCCCGAAGGAGTTGGCTTGTACCAACAGGGGTATCCCTTTTTTATCGTTCTGGTGACGCTTATTACAGGGGGAATCCCTCTTGCGGTAGCCAAGCTAGTAGCCGAAGCCGAAACGGCGGGACAGCCCGAAATGTCGCGGCGTATTTTGCACACCAGCCTGCGCTTCACCATTACACTCAGTCTGATCGCCATGGTGCTCTGTCTTGTGTTCGCGCCTTGGATCACAAGCCATCTCCTGACCGACAGCCGCGTGTATTATACATTCGTGAGCATGAGCCCAATGATAGTCATTGTAGCTGTTTCCTCAGCTTATAGGGGCTATTTTCAGGGAAAGCAAAATATGATTCCTTCTGCCACCTCCTCCATTGCGGAGACCGTTATGCGCATTTTTTGTGTCATTTGGTTTGCTTACTTGTTACTTCCTCATGGGGTAGCCTACGCTGCTGCAGGTGCCATGCTCGGTGCTCTGGCGGGCGAATTCATTGGCATGATTGTGCTGCTATGGCAATACGTGTGTAACCATCGAAAAGATCGCATCCTTCAGCCGAAGTCGCCTATCCCCTCCTCTGAGGTTCAACCCGAGCAATCATCCGTTTTGTCACGTCTTATGTCTATATCCGTTCCCGTTACTGCTGGAAGGCTTGTTGGTTCCTTATCCTATTTGCTCGAATCTATCTTGTGCATGCGTAGCCTCGCCGTAGCAGGCATTGCAACTGGCGTGGCAACCGCACAATATGGAGCCATGCAGGGCATGGTCATTCCTGTATTATTACTACCTGGGGTTCTTACCAGTTCGCTAGCAGTTTCACTCGTTCCTTCGTTATCCGAAGCAGCAGCCAAGGGGCATATTACAGCCATTCACAAACGTCTACATCAATCGCTTCGGCTCGCTTTGGTTGCAGGAGCCCCCTTTGCCGTAATCATGTATGTTTTGGCAGAACCTCTGTGTCTGCTACTCTATAATAATGGCGATATTGCAGGCATGCTTAAGCTCATGGCACCTTTTGCTCTTTTTATGTACATTCAGGCCCCGCTTCAGGCAGCACTTCAGGCATTAGACCGTCCTGGAAGTGCCTTATTAAATACCTTTATCGGAGCCGTTATCAAAATTGCGCTAATCGTCTGGCTTGCTTCCCAACCTCAGTACGGTATCTACGGAGCTGTCATCGCCATTTGTATTAACAGTGCCATTGTTACACTCCTTCATGGCTTCAGTGTCAGCAGACTGCTTCGCTTCCGCGTACGTTTGCTCGATTTCTGGAAGACCGGGATAGGTATGATCATCATGGCAGCAGCAGTATTATATACCTACAGACATCTAACGATGTTCAACCAAATGTGGCTTCAGTTTATTTTTGCCGCAGGTTTGGGAATTATACTGTACCTTTTCCTAATGACCTTGATCAAAATGATTGATTGGGACAACCTTACACGCATTCCAATCCTGAGAAGATGGTTTAAAGCATAGGAAATCTAATCCGAAGATTTTCCATAGGCCGGTGGTGTAATATACACATCACCTCTATGGTTAACCGAGCATAAAAAAACATCCTTAAAATCTTTGTGTCCCTTTGCTTGAATCTGATTTTTAAGCCAAAAACGGTTCATATCCATCCGTTCCAAATTTCGATCCAGCACCTTGCCATCCATGATTAATGGAATAGGCAGTCCCTCATATCTAAACTTTCCACCGATTTGTGGAGAAGGATGGACCTTATTCACCTGTTGCTCTTTGTTTATCAAATCTGTTCCGTTTAATTCTTGCTTCATTTTTCCGTGTTCCACTCCATCGTTATCATCCTTACCTATAACCGTTAGCTTACCTGTCGTTTCCAAAATAACATATTCGACTTCATCCAGACTTTCTATATTTTGTTCACGAAGTTGTAACAGCAAGTCATCTAAATTGTAACGTTGTTTCACCATTTCGTCCTTGTTTAATTGTCCATTGGAGTACAATACACTGGGCCTACCATCAAATAGTAAGCGCAGTCGCCGACTTTTCAGACTGAAAAATGAAATCCCGATTTGCAAAATTAACAGCACTCCTAAAGGAATCAGCCCTTCATAAAGTGGACGTTTTATATCCTCCAGGCTGAATACAGCAATTTCTGCAATCATAATGGATATGACGAGATCGAAAACAGACAATTTGCCGATT
Organism: Paenibacillus sp. FSL R10-2748; assembly: GCF_038005565.1. Classification (NCBI taxonomy): domain Bacteria; kingdom Bacillati; phylum Bacillota; class Bacilli; order Caryophanales; family Paenibacillaceae; genus Paenibacillus; species Paenibacillus sp. FSL R10-2748. Next base: position 9,054 of record NZ_JBBOTK010000004.1, on the reverse strand, counting down.
TCCCTTTTACCCATCAAGCGCATCACCAGATATACAATAAAATACATGAGCAGCGTCCGAAAAATATGAGCAAAAATATCGTGACTCAATATGTTCGCCTCCTCCCCTGTACTTGCAATAAGACATTAGTCGTTCATTGTACACGTATTCTGACCGTTCCTCACTTGGCTCATACAAAAAACAAAAGGCTAAATTATTGAAATAAAGAGAAAGACTGCTTGCGACTTGGTACTAAGCAGGGAGGCTTGGCCATAGAATGATAATAGTTCAAACCTTGGTACAGGAGGAATTATCAATGGAGCTCATTCGCCGCTGGTGTTCGTTTCGTCTGGCCCATCCCATTTTATCCGGCTTATTTTATGCTTTTGCATGGATGCTGCTTGGCGCATTGATTCTTACACTACTCTTGTGGCTGACACAGATGCAGGAACAGGACTTATCATTGTATACGTACATCGTCCACGCATTCGCCATGCTATCTGGCGGCTTCGTCGCCGGTAAAAGATCCACAAACAAAGGCTGGTATCAAGGCGGTATTACAGGCATACTGTATGGACTAATCGTTCTTCTGGTCGGTTTTCTGGCATTGGATGCGGGCATGAACGGCAAGGACCTGTTACACTTAGCTTTCGCGTTTGTCATAGGTGCAGGTGGTGGGATGTTTGGCATTAATCTCAGCAAGTAATCAAAATGTTTGTATCCATGTAATAAAACAACACAAAAAAACCGAGCCTCCTCAAAGGCTCGGTTTTTGCATAACGGTCAGAAGCATTTTACGATTTGGAAACAACTTCCTCAGATGCCGTGTCTTTTGCAATCGCATTACTAATTGCACTGCGGTCAAAGGTCAGCTTCGTGACATCATTCACACGCAAAACTACTACATCATCCGTAATCTCCACAATTGTACCGTGAAGACCTCCGATCGTAATTACTTTATCTCCCTTTTTCAAAGCTTGAAGCATCGTTTGACGCTGCTTTTGTTTTTTCTGATTCGGGCGAATCAGCAAGAAATAGAAGATTACAAACATCAGAGCCAGTGGCCAGATCATTTGAAAAAGTCCGCCAGTTCCACCGGGTGCAGTAGCGGCTGTAGCAAAATGAAACATGTTAAATCCCCCTTTCGTATACTCTCCCTAAAACTTAAAAGCCTTTATCATTATCATGAAGACCGTACTGCTCAAAAAATTCATCTCGGAAATCAAGCAGCCTGTCATCCATAATCGCTTGTCTGACATTACGCATCAATTGTATCAAGAAATGCAAGTTATGATACGTTGTCAGTCGGAGCCCGAAGGTTTCATCCGCTTTGATCAAATGTCGCAAGTAAGCACGTGAATAATTGCGACAGGTATAACAATCACAAGCGGGATCGAGCGGGCCAAAATCACTTGCATATTGGGCATTGCGAACGACAAGACGACCTTGGCTGGTCATCGTTGTCCCGTTGCGAGCAATTCGCGTTGGAAGTACACAATCAAACATATCCACACCACGGATAGCGCCTTCAATCAAGGCATCTGGAGAACCTACACCCATCAAATATCTTGGCTTGTTGGTGGGAAGCAGAGGCAGCGTGTAATCTAGCACTTCATACATCAAATGCTTCGGTTCACCTACGCTCAGTCCACCAATAGCATACCCCGGGAAATCCATGGAAGTCAAATCCGCAGCGCTTTGCTTACGCAGATCTTCATGCATGCCTCCTTGAACAATGGCAAACAGCCCTTGATCATGAGGACGCGCGTGTGCCTCCAAACAACGCTCAGCCCAACGGCTGGTACGTTGCAGTGACTTTTTCACATACTCATATTCAGCCGGAAATGGCGGGCATTCATCGAAGGCCATCATAATATCTGAGCCAAGCGAGTTTTGTATTTCCATCGCCACTTCAGGCGAAAGAAACTTCTTATCTCCATTTAAATGAGAGCGAAAATGAACACCCTCCTCTGAAATCTTGCGCATTTCACTTAAGGAAAACACCTGGAATCCACCGCTGTCCGTTAAAATAGGGCGATCCCAATTCATAAACTTGTGCAGTCCACCTGCTTCACGAATAATATCGTGGCCAGGACGAAGAAACAAATGGTACGTGTTACTCAAAATAATTTGAGCATCCATCGCTTTCAGTTCCTCAGGACTCATCGTTTTAACAGTAGCTTGAGTTCCCACAGGCATAAAGGTTGGTGTCTCAATAACTCCATGAGGTGTGTGTACACGCCCAAGACGGGCTCCCGATTGCTTGCAGGTTTTAATATGTTCGTATCTTATTGCTGGTGCCATATTTTCTCTACCATCCTTAATTAATAAATGAACATTGCGTCCCCGAAGCTGAAAAACCGATATTGTCGGTCAATCGCCTCCTGGTAAGCATGCATAATATTCTCCCTGCCCGCCAGTGCGCTGACCAGCATAACCAAGGTGGATTTAGGCAAATGAAAATTCGTAATCATCGCATCCACCACACGGAATTCATAGCCTGGATAAATAAAAATCTGTGTCCAGCCACTACTGGCCTCTAATACTCCATCTAGGAATTTATTGCCCACCGTTTCCAGCGTTCGGCAACTGGTCGTCCCCACCGCCACGACTCTTCCGCCGCGCGCCTTGGTTTCATTGAGTACATCCGCTGTTTCCTGTGACAATGAATAGTATTCTTCATGCATCACATGTTCTTCAATCGTATCCACAGACATCGGTCTGAACGTCCCTAAGCCAACATGAAGTGTGATAAAGGCAACGGTAACGCCCTTCTTTTTAATCTGGTCCAGCAATTCTTCTGTAAAGTGCAGCCCTGCCGTTGGAGCCGCAGCAGAACCTTCATGCCGAGCATAAACTGTCTGATAACGCTCGCGGTCATCCAGTTGTTCCTTGATATACGGCGGAAGCGGCATCTGCCCCAGACGGTCCAAGATCTCCTGGAAAATACCGTCATATGAAAATGAAAGTACCCTTCCGCCCATATCTCCTTCTTCCTCAATTACTGCTTTCAGCTCATCACCGAAAACGATAACAGCACCCTTTTTCAGCTTTTTACCGGGTTTCACCAGTGCTTCCCATCGATCCCCTTGCAGTTGCTTAAGCAGCAAAACCTCAGCCTTAGCTCCCGTGTCTTCCTTGATGCCAAACAAGCGTGCAGGAATCACTCTCGTATCGTTTAACACCAGCGTATCCCCTGGTTGAAGATACTGCACAATATCCGAAAACGTATGATGACCCACTTCACCATTATTTTTGTTTAACGTCAGTAATCTGGAAGCACTCCGATCAAGCAAAGGTGTCTGTGCAATTAATGTTTCAGGCAGTTCAAAATCGTAGTCGTTTACATTCATATATTGGTCAGTCCTTAACTATATCCACATTTTTGTAATAGTGTTGCAAAATTTTCTTGTAATCATACCCCTGCTCGGCCAAACCGTTGGCACCCCATTGGGATAAGCCCAAACCATGACCATTTCCTTTACCTGTAAAAATAAAGCTTTGTGTTTTGTCAATGACCCGTGCATGACGATCTTCATTCATGACGATCACCCCGTTACCACTTGAAGTACTACTGCCAGATGCGGACAGGATTTGAGTGCCTTGTGTACCACTTACATGAGAAGTAGCCCCATCAGCGCCTAATACAGTATAACTTCCGGTACTCGCAATATCAAACAGTGTGCTTGGGAGTCCGCCCATCGCTGAGCGAAACATATCCGGATATTTCACTTTCAAAGGGGATCCGTCCGCTTCAACCTCCAACACTCGCCCTGATGGACCACGTTTGGTGACATCAAGGTGATTAATAGAGGAAGGCACTGTGCCCGTGACTTTCCCTTGCAGGGATTTAGCAAGCTGAGCTGACGTAAAGGGCCCCCGCACCCATGCATAGTCTCCGGACTGAGGCACCTTTTCTAATACAATTATCTCTTCGCCCGGCTGCGCCTTGGCTATTGGTGTAACTGTCGATTGGATTTGGGGAATAGGACGCACATTTGTATTTTCCGCAGTGACGGTGATTTTGTCTAACCCCGCTTCTGTGACACCCTCCAGTTCCTTAGCATTATCCTCACGAATATAACCTGTCTTGCCACTGGAGAGAAGTACATGATACCATTCCTGTGCTCCTTTTTGTGCCGAAGTATCCCCCGAGCTGTCTACGCTGGCAAAGGCTTCGCCACCACTGTTCCACACTTCGGAAGCATCTGCTGTCACACCGCCCGCATTAGATGAAAATACAGCTTCGACCACTTTGCCGCCACTTTTAATGACTTCACCAGCTGTTGCATCTACAGCCTCATTGACATTGGCATGTTCCGAGCTCTTACCGTTGTAAGCCTGGCTTAACGTACCATCTACTACATTGCCGATCTGAAACCGATTGCCTTGGGCAAGCGCGTAGCTACGAGCCGCTACCGCTTGAGCCTTGAGCGCTTCATCTGGCCATGAGGAATAGACCTCTGCTCCTACCACGGAATACAAATACTGCTCCAAAGGAACTTCGTTCACAAGCGCCAGCTGGCCTGACGTCATGCCGATCTCCATCTCGCCGCGATATGTACGCTGGGATCTTTCGACCACTTGTATTCCATTATTACCGCCGTTAACAATTACCTTGCTATTATCAGAACCACTTAGAATGTAATGAGACATCACCTGCGAGCCAGTCGTGACTCCTGCTTCCTGTCTTATAATGAGGCCAGTTTGAGTAGCATTAACTTTAGACAGCGTGAGTCTTGGTTGCTTGCTCTCCAGCTCTGTTTTCAAAGCCGACAGCTTGCTGTCATTACTTTCTTCTCCAACCCATACAGCATACTGGCCTCTTGATTGAATCACAGTAAAAGCATCAAAGCCTGCCGCAGCAATTGTCGTTCGAACGAGATTAGCTTCCTGCTCGCTTCCGTAGCTTCCTGTGGACCAATGCTTGTTTCCCTTAACCTCGGGCTGCGCTCCGGTTGCGGAGGAAATCCGCTGTACAGCAGCCTGCGCAGACTGTTCACTAGCATATATTCCCGCGTACACTTGATACACAGAGCTACCATTTTTTGAACCGATAAAAACCGTAGGTTTATCATTAGTCTTTTGCAGGGCTTGGGCCGCTTTTATCGCCGCTGCTTCATTTCCTTCAAGTACCTTCACCCGATAGCTGTCTACACTAAAACGAACCGTACTGTCTGGCAGTCCCATCCAAGTTTGAAAACTGCCTCCACTGTTCTGTCCAACACTCAGACCTCCTGATGATTTCAAGGTTACAGCGGGAACTGTCGCTTTATATTTGCTACCTAGATCCGCAAAAATCACTACACGAATATCCTCTTGGGCGGCAGCAGCGTGAACGCCCGAAGACCAAGGTATGCACACTGTAGCTAATACCATAATCGCTGCTGCTCGTTTGGCCCGGCCCATCCATGCACCGAAAATACTTTTTCGGTTAAATGCTTCTCCACTCATTTCTGGCTCCCCCAATCTAGCTGTCTAGCACTTATATTGCGTAATTTATCGGGATCTCGACCCTTGTCTGTCCCTTTAAATACATCGGCGGAATAAACCAAAATATGAACCCGCTCGAATCTCACTTACATTCTCACTTCCCTCAATCATCCGTCAGCCGATATCGTATTCACCATACTTGCGTGTAACCATGCAATGATTTTTTTAAAAGTGCTTCATGTTTCCTAATCACCGTGGATCCGTTGGCATTGGGATTCCAAGGTGGCCATATGCCGCCGGAGTCACTGTTCGTCCCCGAGGTGTTCTTTGTAAAAGGCCAATTTGTAACAAATAGGGCTCGTACACATCCTCAATTGTCTGGCTCTCCTCCCCAATGGTCGCAGCAATTGTGTCCAATCCTACAGGCCCGCCCCTGAATGAATGAATCATGGCCTTAAGCATTTTATGATCAATTTCATCAAGTCCGAGTGGATCTATTTGAAGCCTCTTTAGCGCCTCTGCAGCTAACTCAGAATGAATAATACCGTCTCCAGCAACCTGGGCAAAATCACGCACCCTTTTTAACAGTCGGTTGGCAATACGCGGTGTCCCCCGTGAACGCAATGCGATTTCCTCTGCCGCATCCCCGACAATTTCAATCTCCATAATATCCGCGTTCCTGGACACGATGTAAGCCAGCTCGTCTGTCGTATAAAACTCTAATCGACTAATAACACCAAACCGATCACGCAATGGCGCAGAGAGCAGCCCAGCGCGCGTAGTGGCCCCTATAAGGGTAAAGGGTGGCAAATCCAGACGGACCGAGCGTGCACTCGGGCCTTTACCAATCATAATGTCCAGCGCAAAATCCTCCATTGCAGGATACATGACTTCTTCCACCGTACGATGAAGGCGATGAATCTCATCAATGAACAAAACATCACCCTCTTGAAGATTGGTCAGCAATGCTGCCAAATCTCCCGGTCTTTCAATTGCAGGACCTGAAGTTGTACGCAGATTAACCCCCAACTCATTGGCAATAATGTTAGCAAGAGTTGTTTTACCCAACCCCGGCGGTCCGTACAACAGTACATGGTCCAACGCTTCTTTACGCATTTTGGCCGCTTCAATATATACTTTCAGATTTTCCTTAACCTGATTTTGGCCGATATATTCATTTAGATAACGGGGGCGAAGGCTTAGCTCCGCCGTCTGGTCTTCCATCATCAAATTGGCGGAAATAATCCGGTCATCCATATTCCATCGCTCCTCTTTTCACCAGACATTTGTTAACGGACATCAGCGTCCTATCCGGCAAACAACAGTTGCAAAGCCCGCTTCATCAAAATATCAGCAGATTCATCAGGTTTCGCATCTTTCTTCATTCTGCTCCATACCTTATCCAACTCAGCATCAGTGTAACCCAGCGCCTTGAGCGCCTCACGGGCCTCGCCCCAATATGAACCTTCGCCTTCTTCTACGACAGGCTCAGCAAACAATCCGGTTGCCATCCCCAACGAGCCAATACCGTCGAGCTTATCTTTCAAATCCAGAATCATACGTTGTGCCGTTTTTTTACCGATCCCCGGTAACTTGGTGAGAAATGTGATATTCTCCTGATAAATCGCCGTTACCACATGAGCAGGCGTACCGCCTCCTAAAATACCAAGCGCAACACGCGGTCCAATACCAGATACATCAATCAGTTTACGGAACAGCTGCTGCTCCTCACGAGTCGCAAAACCGAACAGTAAAATAGCATCTTCCCTTACATGATGGTGAATGTAAATGACCACTGAACCTTCAGTTTTGGCGAACGCGTAAGGATTCGGACAAAATACCCGGTACCCTACACCCTGCACATCTAAAACGACATATTCATTTTCCAAATGGGCCACAGAACCACGCAAGAAATCTATCATTTTCGCAATACCTCATTTAATTTTGAATTTAGTCCATAAGAATGCGCATGACAAATAGCCACCGCCAAAGCATCCGCTACATCGTCCGGTTTGGGCACAACTTGAAGCTTTAGAAACATTCTAACCATTTCTTGTACCTGTTTCTTCTCAGCCTTACCATACCCTACAATAGCCTGCTTTACCTGCATCGGCGTGTATTCACCTATAGGCAAATTACGTTGTTTTGCAGCTAGTACCAGCACCCCACGTGCCTGACTTACAGACATAGCGGTTGTAACGTTGCGATTAAAAAAGAGCTTTTCCAGTGCTACCGCATCAGGCTTATATTTATCTATTAATTGCAACATGCCTTCATACACATGAAGCAGCCTTTCTTCTTCCGGTGTATGGGCCTCCGTCTGGATGCAGCCATACTGTACAGGAACCACCTTGCTGCCAATCTTGTCTACAAATCCGAAGCCCACAATGGCAATGCCCGGATCAATTCCTAAAAAACGCAAAAAAATCTCTCCCCTATCGCTCAAACATGGCTTAACTAAACAATAGCCAGACGTTATCCTTAATATAATCATGGCCAAATACCATATAAAGCGAACATATGTGTCGTTCTTTTCATTATAACAAAACTTTGTATCTAATAGAGGAAAAAATTTAAACGTGAGTAAAAACATAAAAAGAGACGCTTCAAGCCTCACCTCATGGGCAATGCCTAACGTCTCCGTAGTTGTAATCAATAGTGCTGCTTTAATACCCTTTGTGTTCGCTCCACGGCAAAGTCACTAAAAGTGGAGATTACACTGTTATACTCATTTATATCCTGTACACGGATCCCCTGCTGAAGTTGTTTATACACCCCTTCTGGCAAGGCCGTCTCCATGGAACCCACATCCAATTGAAAAAAAGTGCGGATAACTTTTTCTCTTTTAGGTAGCCCTTCATACAATGTAAGCTGGCCGTCAGTGCTCAAACCCATGTATCCACGCTCTTTGCATGACTCTGACAAGTCTTCCACCCTGCGCTCCAGCCACACCTCTCCTTTGGTATTAAGTCGCCCCTTCCAATCGGGATGTTGCTTCAGTAAGGTCTCTAGCTGCTGTGAACTTAGTGTTCCCAAGGAAAGTGTTTCCGTACCACACACGTAGGTGGTTAATAGACGGGTCTTCCTGCTTATACCGGAAGCACGAATACTTTGCAGTAGTTGCATCTGTGAGGAGTGATCTTCAGTTGGGCTCAGATGTGAAGCCTCCTCCATGCTCTCCTCAGCCATGACGGTAGTAGCGAGTGGCTGTGACAACATAGCCTGCAAATAATTCGAAAACAGAATACCCAACCCTGCCAGCAAACAAGCCGCACCAAAAATGCTAAAAGCCCACACTGTTCTTCTCCACTGTTTCCAGCGCCGTTTCATCTGTTTTTTCCAACTTAATCGCTTCACAGTAATCCCTTCCGTCCCACTTTTTGTGTTAGTGTGACCTGACGATTACTGATTTATACAAAAAGATATGAATATAACAAAAAAGCCGCTGCTTCCAGCGACTTTCCTTTTGAATCGGGATGACACGATTTGAACATGCGACCCCCTGGTCCCAAACCAGGTGCTCTACCAAGCTGAGCTACATCCCGAAATAGATGCCGGTGAGAGGACTCGAACCTCCACGGTTTCCCTCACGATTTTGAGTCGCGCGCGTCTGCCAATTCCGCCACACCGGCTTATGAAGTT
>NZ_JBBOTK010000003.1:0-732254 GCF_038005565.1 Paenibacillus sp. FSL R10-2748 | reverse complement strand
TTGATTTATAGAAAGAGCGATAAGCTCATTTTTAATGCTAGCGATTCTTCTTATAAAAGAAGAAATCTTTATTTCATCATCCATTTGTTCAGTTTTCAAAGAACTTGTCTGTTCTCGTTCATTCAACGAGCCAGGAATTAGATCATACCATGTTAGTTGCTTTCTTGTCAAATCTTTTTTTGATTATCTTTTCAGCAACCTCGCTTCAAGAAATGTTATTCTCAAAGCAACGTCTAATAATATATCATGCCTAAAGTTATTTAGCAAGCATTTATTTATATCTATTTTATTTCCTACTATACAACAGATAATAAGGCAGCCACCCCGCCCCAGAGCGGAATGACTGCACTCATTGCAAAACTATTTATTCTTGTTCCAGCAGTCTGATAAATTCATCCTCATCTTCTATGGTGTCAATTCCGAGCTGTTGGGCCTTAGCTAGCTTACTCCCAGCCTTTTCACCAGCTATGACTAGATCCGTCTTTTTCGATACAGACCCCGCAACTTTGGCTCCCAGCGCCTCCAGCTTGGATACAGCTTCGTCACGCGTAAGCTGATGCAAGGTACCTGTAAGCACGACCGTTTTGCCACTGAAAAAGCTGTCTGTCTTCTTCTCCTGTGGAGCTTCAGGGGCCTGAGCCTTCACCCCTAGAGACAGCATCTTTTCAATTCCCGCCTGAGTAAATGGATCGGCAAAGAAAGCCACAATGCTTTCGGCTACAATCCCGCCTACATCCGGTAGTTCTATCAGTTCTTCCACCGTAGCGGACATCGTCTTGTGCAAATCACGGTAATGTTCAGCCAACATGCGTGTTGTCGCTTTACCGGTATTCGGTATACCCAGAGCATAAAGGAAAGAAGCCAAATCTCTCTCTTTACTCTTTTCTAGTGCCGCTAAGAGGTTACTGGCCTTTTTCTCACCAAACCGCTCCAGCTTCACAAGATCATCATATTCGAGTGTATACAGATCCGCAGGCTCGCGCACTTCCAGTTCGTCATGTAGCTGTATGGCCGTTTTGTCACTGAATGTCTCAATATCCATAGCATCACGTGAAGCAAAATGGGAAATACGAGCCACAATTTGTGGTTTACACCCCAGCTTATTGTCGCAAAACAAATGGGCACCTCGCTGCTGCAGCGGAAACCCGCAGGCTGGACAATGATCTGGTACGACAATTTCCTCACCGTCGTTCTCAGACGTTACCTTTCCTAATATCTCCGGAATGACATCGTTTGAGCGACGGATAAACACACGTGCCCCCAAAGCAAACTTCAGGTTTTTGCGCTCAATGTCACCAGCATTGTTCAGTGTACAATTTTGTACAGTGACTCCCGCCAGCTCTACCGGCTCTACCCTTGCAAGTGGGGTGATTTTACCGGTTCGTCCTACATTCCACTCAACCGAGTTAAGCACCGTTGTCGTTTCCTCAGCTTCGAACTTATATGCCACCGCCCAGCGTGGGAATTTATCGGTATACCCGAGAGCCTCACGTGTGCGCATATCTGTAATTTTCAATACTGCCCCATCAATGAGGTAATCCAATCCGGCACGAGATTCTTCAATCTCAATCAGTTGCTCCATTACATCTTCAAAATTATCAAAGTAAGTCAGGTAAGGGTTTACCTTAAAATGATTTTCACGCAGGAAAGTCATCATTTCCTGGTGGCTGTTAAACTGGATACGGTCTGCATATCCCACATTGTAGAAAAATGCATTCAATCGCCGTTCTGCTGTCACTTTGGGATTCAAGTTACGCAAAGCGCCAGCTGCGGCGTTGCGTGCATTTTTAAGAGGGTCCACGGCAGTCTCATTATATTTGGACAGTACAGAGAGATTCATTATCCCTTCTCCCTGTACTTCAATTGTTCCATTTCGAAAAGGAATTGTAAGTGGCACGGATTTAATGGTCTTCACCTGTGCCAATATTCCCTCACCCACCACGCCATTACCGCGGGTAGAAGCCTGTACCAGCTGTCCATCAGTATATGTCAGGTTCAGCGTCAGGCCATCGAATTTAAGTTCTATAGCATAGCCTGGAGATGGCAAAGGTTGCTCCGGGTTCTTGGTATTGTAATCATTGACCAGTTTAACAACACGCGCGTTCCATGCACGCAGCTGTTCCATATTCTGAGCTTTATCAAGGCTCCATAATGGGGCAAGGTGGCGATGCGGTGTGAAACCTTTGAGTAACTCCCCACCCACACGCTGTGTCGGCGAATCCGGCAGCACAAGACCGCTCGTCTGTTCAAGCGCTACCAGCTCGTCATAAAGCACATCATATTCTTTGTCGCTGATCTTGGGTTCATCCAGTGTGTAGTAATGATAGTTATATGTGTTCAGTTCAGCAACAAGCTGCTCCATCCTGTGCATTGGGTTCATGCAGGCGTATCCCTCCGGGAACTTCATCAGGGCAGAGGCCTAAGCCAAGCTGCCACTCATGAGGTTCGAGATTTAATGATGTTTGAGATTTATTCTACTTTTGTAATTGGTGCAAAGCCAGCCAGCAGTCGTTTAACCCCTACTGGAGCCGGGAAAGCAATTTGAAGCTCCATATCATTACCCGTTCCTTTTACAGCGACAATGGTTCCAATCCCCCATTTGCCATGCTGTACCTTGTCTCCAGCAGCAAAAATGGAGGGGCCTCCTGCCGAAGCAGCCGGAGTTGCTTTCGCAGATGAAGATGTCGTTACTGTTACGCGGGGTGACGCGGAAGCGGACGAACCACTGCGGCTCATCGTATCAAACGAGCGTTCTCCACCAAAGTTGCTGCCACTACCTTTATTCAGTCCGCGCCCACCATAAGATCCGCCTACATTGCCTGAACGGCGGTAGCGGTCACGTTTAATGATCGTATCCTCTTTTAACTCATCTGGAATCTCTTCGAGAAAGCGGGAAGGCGGGTTAGCTGTGGTGCGGCCAAACAAAGTGCGCATCTGTGCGCATGTAAGGAACAGTTGCTCCTCTGCACGGGTAATCCCGACATACGCCAATCTGCGCTCCTCCTCCAGCTCTTCGTTATCCAGAAAAGCACGACTATGAGGGAATACTCCCTCCTCCATACCGACAATAAATACGATAGGAAACTCCAGTCCTTTGGCGCTATGCATGGTCATCAATACAACCGCATCACTTTGCTCTTCTTCATCGTCATTCATGGAATCAATATCGGCAATCAGAGCAAGGTCGGTCAGGAAGGAGACGAGTGACTTGTCTTCCGCTCCTTTTTCAAATTCCATGGTTACCGACAGGAACTCATCAATATTCTCCAAGCGCGAGCGTGACTCAAGTGTATTCTCGTTTTGCAGCTCCAATCGATATTGGGTGGTTTCCAACATTTTTTCTGTTAACTCGGTAACCGACAGGTAGTCTACCATCCGACTTAAACCTTCGATCATATCGTAAAACTCTACCAACGCATTGCGTGTACGTCCTGCAAAGCCCAAATCGTCTACAACTTGAAGGACACGGAAAATCGAAACTCCCCGTTCCGCTGCAGCTGCCTGCAATTTACCGACGGTTGTGTCTCCGATGCTTCGTTTTGGCACATTAATGATTCGGATCAAGCTGATGTCGTCGTCAGGATTGGAGAGTAGGCGAAGATACGCCAGCAAATCCTTAATTTCTTTACGATCATAGAACTTGATACCGCCCACGATCTGGTAAGGAATATCCGATTTAATCAAAATTTCCTCGACAACCCGAGACTGAGCATTCGTACGGTATAAAATGGCATGATGGCTATAGGTTTTGCCCGCATTAATATTCTTATGAATTTCTGAGGCGATAAAGTAGCCCTCATCATGCTCGGAGTCAGCACGGTAAACTTTAATCTTGGCTCCGCCTTCTTTGTCAGTCCATAGTTTCTTCGGCTTGCGGCCTGTATTTTGACCAATAACTTCGTTGGCAGCATTGAGAATATTTGAGGTGGACCGGTAGTTCTGCTCCAGCAAAATGGTGCGCGCTTCCGGGTAGTCCTCTTCAAAATTCAAAATGTTGCTAATATCCGCCCCCCGCCACCGATAGATGGATTGGTCACTGTCACCTACTACGCAAATCCGGTGATGCTTGTCGGCCAGCATTTTGCACAGCATGTACTGCGCACGGTTCGTATCCTGATATTCATCAACATGAATGTATTGAAATTTCTTCTGGTAGAAATCCAGTACCTCAGGTACTTCTTTAAATAGCTGAATCGTTGCCATGATCAAATCATCAAAATCAAGAGAGTTGTTGTTTTTGAGCCGTTGTTGGTACTTGGTATATACCTTCGCCACAATCCCCTCAAAATAGTCACCAATCTTGCGCTCATACATTTCGGGAGTGACCAGTTCATTTTTAGCCGTACTCATCATAGACTGAACCGCTTTGGGTTCAAACTTTTTGGTGTCTATATTCAGATCCTTCATGCAGCTCCGAATGACAGACAATTGATCCGTAGAATCCAAAATGCTGAAATTGGAGGTGAAGCCAATCCGCTCGATATCCCGACGTAAAATACGCACACACATCGAGTGGAAGGTGGATACCCAAACATCTCTTCCCTGTGGGCCAATCAGCTTGGATACGCGATCTTGCATTTCACGTGCAGCCTTGTTCGTAAAGGTAATCGCCAAAATGCCCCATGGAGCCGTCTTGCGGGTCGCGATGAGGTAAGCTATTCGGTGCGTGAGCACCCGTGTTTTACCACTGCCTGCGCCAGCCATAATCAGCAGCGGACCATCTACCGCCTCCACAGCCTGACGCTGAGGCGGATTAAGGCGAGCTACCGCCTCATGTATATCTATTGATTGCATGCGTGCATGCTCCTTTCCCTGAGCTTCCATAAATTCACGTTCTATACTTCCAATTTCACAGCTATCGTCTCCAGCGCCTTCGCCAAGTCACGATAAATGATGTTACCTACTACAATGGTGTCACAAACCGCAGCCGCTTGTAACGCGGTAGATTTATCCACGATTCCTCCCCCGTATAGGACACGAGAGCGCTCCGTACTGCGATGTATTTTTTGCACCAGCTCCATATCCCCAAAAGCACCGCTATATTCCACATATACAATCGGCAGATGCATGAGCTTGTCAGCAATCTGTGCATATGAGGCGGCAGATGAAGCACCCAGCGAAGCATCTGCTCCGGTAAGCTTAGCGACCGTGGAATCACCGTTCAAAACAATATATCCTTCCGCCACAAGCAAATCCCACGGGATCACATAACCAAGCTGTTCAATCGCACGTTGGTGCTGCCCTAGAATCCAATTACTGTCAGTGGTATTCAGTACCATGGGAATCATATATAGATCAAACCCTGGCACTACAGCCTCCAGATCGGACACCTCAAGCACACACGGCACCTCATAACGCCGAACCCGTGACAGCAAATCCACCGTATTTTCATAGGTTACACCCGATGAACCTCCTACCATAATGGCGTCCGTACCAGACATACACACGGCGTCAAGTGCCTCATCATCCAGTTCCTTGTCAGGATCAAGCTTAAACACATGCTTCCATGATTGAATTGAATCTGCCAACACACATTCCTCCAGCATCCATTGCTTTTGTCATGATCCAGTCGAGCCGAATTCCAATATCCAAAAGCGTTCTATGCTAAGTCTATGACAGTGCTTAAAAGGTGTCAATGTTCGTATCAAATGGGAACACCCCGTTCAGACAGCTCATGGTCGTAGCGCATACAACCAACTGCGTTTACTAAGTTCTTTTTCCGTTAAAATATCTGTATAGAAACCTCGCACACCCATCTGTTCATACTCAGCCGCATCCTTCAACTCATTAATAGTATTTACGTAGCACACTACCCCTGCCTCACGCAAACTTTCCACTAAAGCACCACTCACCCGATTCTCTGGTAAAGTTACTGCCGTTATATCATTTTGCTGTACAAATCGAATGATCTGGTCATCTTTATCCTCTGTGGCGTAGAGCGTATAAATAACGGATGGATAGGGATAAATACTCCGCAACGTTTGCAGCATTTCTTCATTGTAAATTTGAGGAACAATACGGGACAAAAGCTCGGGGTTTTTCTCCTGTGCCTGACGGGTCAGTTGTGCAAACAACTGTTTGATTTGGGCAGGGTCCTGTTCTTTCGTATCGGTCACAATATAAGCATCCGGGTATGTTTCCAATAGATCCAATACATCCTTCCAATCTACTGGAGTATAGGAACCGTGTATGGGTGTGTTTTTAAATTGATGATAGCTCCAAGGTTTTCCGTCCTGTTCTGTAGCAACTGCGTGTTCCTGTTGCATTTGCTCTGTAAAGGATTCTGTCCATTCATGGCGCGCCACCAAATGTCCGTCCGAAGTAAACATCAGGTCGACCTCGAATACGCGGCTGCCTTTTTTATAATTTTCCACAAACGCTTCACGCGCATTAGTATAGGCCAAACCATCAACGGCTCCCATGGCATGCGAAATCACACGGTGCGTGGTAAAGCCAGTATGTTCTTCTGTAGATTGCCCTTTGTAACCCAGTAAAAATGTGCCGGTTAATATTAAAAGAATGACCGCAGCAATTAGTCGTTTCATAGGGTGTCACATCCTTTTCGTACAGGTCAATACCCCACATACGCATACTCAAAACAACTGCCAGACGCAAAAACACCCTCCGGCTAAACCGAAGGGTGACTCTGGATTAATACGCGTTCTTGAAACCATTGCGAATCGTACGGAAAATAATTTTAATATCGAATAAGAGCGACCAGTTCTCAATATAGAAAATGTCATGCTTAATCCGTTCCTCAATAGATGTATCTCCACGCAACCCATTGCTCTGTGCCCAGCCTGTGATTCCAGGACGAACATGATGCTTCACCATGTATTTTGGAATTTCCTCACGGAACTGATCCACATAATAGGGTCGTTCTGGGCGTGGACCAACGACACTCATATCACCCAGCAGAACGTTGAAAAATTGCGGCAACTCGTCGAGACTCGTTTTACGAATAAAAGTACCAAAACGTGTGCGTCTTGGGTCATTAGCAGTCGTCCAGCCCGTATCTTCAGTTCCAGGGGGCAGCACCTTCATCGAACGAAATTTGTACATTCGGAAGGTGCGACGGTTCAAGCCTACCCGCTCCTGCTTAAAAATGATTGGCCCTCTGGATGTAATCATCACACCAATCGCCACCCCTAGCATGATCGGAGAGGTCAGGAGAATCGCGAATAAAGAGAATAAAATATCGAACAGACGCTTAAACAATCGATTCCCCGCCACATCCAGTGGAATATCCCGTACATTGATCATCGGCATACCTGCAAAGTTGTCAAAGTACGGGCGAGCCGGCAAATAATCGAAAAAGTCGGGGATTATAAGCGTGCGCACTCCAGCTTTTTCACACATGTTGATAATCTTGGGGTACTTATCATGAGCATCCAGCGGCAGCGCCAGAATGACCTCGTCAATCATCAGACGCGACAGCGTAGCCTCCAATTGATCTAAGCCTCCAAGAATCGGGCGAAAATGCGCCTCTTCCTCTTCACTCCAATGCCGCTTATCATCCAGAAAACCCACTACCTCGTATCCCAGATCAGGATACTGTCCAAGGTTATGATAAAATCGTTGGCCTAGAGTACCCGCCCCGAGAATAAGCATGAATTGCTTGTTGTATCCTTTTTGACGGAGAGCTTTAAGAACTTGCTTCAAAAAAAATCGGTAAAACAAAATAAGCAGAACGTTTCCAATCATATAGATTGCCAAATAGGACCGCGAAATGTCGATTTGCTTCACGAAGAACATCACACTCAACAGCACGAACAGGCCAACAATATGAATCTGGGTGACGCGGAATACGTCGTCTGCAAACCGTTTTTTGCGTTTGGGCGAATAGAGCGAGAATAACATCCCCAACACTACAGCAATCAGGCCGTAGATTAAGCTCCAGCCTCCATATACTTGAATAGGAAGCGGTTCTTTATAGGTGATCCATTCACTTTCAAATTTGAAAAACCAAGCGATCAGAAAGGACAACTGAATGACCGCGAAATCCGCCACAATATATAATTGGGTTAAAAAACGCTGATTTCTGCGTATCATGCTTTCACCTCAGTACGAGATTGTTCCCCGCCGTCTGGCTTGACCGGTGCGGACAACTTATTTTTTAGAAAGGCCATTCCAAATTTCACGGTAATTCCCGCATATACAGCCATATTGGTGATCCAACTGTATTGCTGTTTATAATGCTTACGATGAAATACCCACATTGCTCTATGAAACTCATAAATAATTTTCAAAGGACGACGGCGAGCGCTGCCCCCTTTGATATGAATAATATATGTGCGCGGGTAGTAGTAAATGCCCCACCCCGCTTGCTTAATCCGGTAACACCAGTCAATATCCTCACCATACATAAAAAAGGTTTCGTCCAACCCCCCGACCTGGTCAATCGTCTCCCGGCGCACCAGCATAAAAGCACCTACCAGTACATCTACAGGATACTCATCGTCCGGGCTTAGATGCCCAAGCTGATATTGATTGTACTTCGGGTTATCCGGGTAACGCTTCGACCAGCCGAAAGCGTAGTAAAAAGAAGCTGACGGCGTTGGAAATCCTCGCTTACAAGCCTTGTCTAATGATCCATCCGGCAAGATGACCTTGCAACCCGATGCCCCCATCTCCGGATGCGTATCCATAAACTGAATCATTGTATCCAGCGTGTCCGGTTGCACCAACGTATCGGAGTTCAATAACAATACATAACGCCCGCTGGCTACTTCCATCCCCTGGTTGTTCGCCTTGGCAAAACCTGTATTATTCTTATTGGCTATCAACGTAATCTCCGGGTATGCAGCACGAATAGCCTCAACAGATCCGTCACTGGAGTGATTATCAATAACAATCACTTCATATCGGTACTGCGACTTTGACGCATACACCGATTGCAAACAATCCAGCGTCAATTGACACGTATTATAGTTGACGACCAGTATGCTTACATCCATATTTAAAACGCTCCTGACAAATTCAGTAATCTATTCTACTATCGCCTATTATAGCATACCGCGCAGACCACGGGGCGCAAAAAAGCACATAACTTGTAACCTTACATAGTTAGTAGAATTTCACAAAATTCGATTCCTGTCGCTCCAAAGTGCAAATATAGACAAACGAAACCATTTCGATCTATATATTGTTCATTGGGAGTCGTTTATTAGATTTTTGTAAAATCCTCGGTTGAGGTCTAAAATTCATCGTGGTAAGATATACATGGAAAAAGGGCTGGTGCCAGCCAGCCCCTGCGCAACCAACGCTCCAAGAGCGGACGGTTTTGGAACAATCAGGCCGAAAATAGACCCTTCCTTGCGGGGGCGGTCTATTTTCGTTTGTTAAACTCTAACAGTGTGACGATTAACGCCCCGAACGTCAGCATTAAACTGAGCGCCTCAAACACTGTCACAGGCTTCACCCCCCTCCTCGGGAGAGTTAGCCGACCGCCCTTGCCAGCTCTATCGGTTGCACGTTTCAATTATACTATATTTTTCCATAAAGGAACACGCATTCGATGGTATTTTATCTAGTATTCATTTGCACCTTTGACTATTTGACGCTCATATATGGAAAAAAGTTTCAATATTTTTCTTTCCATACCTCTATAACTTCCTCATTATGAAAACCAACTTATAAATCCAGTTGTCCAACCGTGACTGCCTATAAAATGGAGACTGCCAAATATATTTCATACGAGAAAATACGCCCTTTTGGTAGCTTTCCAGGAACTGATCCATATCTTTATACATTTGAGGAGACATGTGTTGTCCATAAAGTTGAATAAATTGCTGGGCTTGTTTGCTTAAAATATAGCGATTTTTTCCTTTTATAAATCTACTTAGTCTTTTCCTCCACTTGCTAACCCAGCCATCAGTAGAACCTCCCAACACATTGTTTTGATGCTGCCGATACAAAATGGACGGCTCGGGGTCAAAAACAACCTCACCAAAAGAGGAGGTGCATAAGTAAATCCACCAGTCATGCATAATAATGTTATCCAAAGAAGTCGGAATTCTCTTTTTCACGAGCTCGAGTGTTTCTTTATTGATCACCATGGTACAACCTACACACACATTCTCAATGAGAGCATTATAGACGGATACAGGTCGGGGGATGTCAGCTGGCCATACTTTAAGTGGTTCCAATGATTGAGAGACCATTTGTGTAGCAGAACAGTACATCAGCGGCCGGCTCCCATCCTGATCCCTGAGATGAGACACAGCCTGAGCAAGTTTATTCGGCATCCACACATCATCCTGATCACAAAAAGCGTAATAGTCGAATGCCTCAGACGATCTTTGAATCAAATCAAAAAAGCTTTTAATAACCCCTACATTGCTCTCGAGGCATAAAATAATCTGTTGAGGATAACGTTGCTTCAGCACTCTCAACTTGGCAACCGTATCATCTGTCGAGCCATCATCACGAATTAGAATCTGAACTTCTACGTCTTTTTGATTGATGAGACTTTCTATTTGCTCATCTAAATAAGCTGCTCCATTATATGTAGACAATAAAATTTGTATGTTAGGTCTGTTCAGAGTAATGACCTCCTTCTTTTAAAATGTGTAATAGAGGGACAATAGGTTCCATCTGCTTATACATTATAATGCTCAGCGTCCTTAATCAACATAGGCTTTAATATAATAAAATCTCCCAATCATGAACTGATGGGAGATTGTTGATATTTATAATAAGGTTTTTAATTACTCGGATTTACTAAGACACTCCTGCAAAAAATCACGCAATCCCTCACGCCAGTCGCGCAAATCATTTAACCCGTTGGTTCGGATCGCTATATGCTCCATAACAGAGTTGCGTGGCCGCGCTGCCGGTCTGGGGAATTGCTCTGTGCTGCACGGCTCCAATTTCGCTGTGATCTTGGCATCTAATATTTCCGCCGCATCCTGTAAAATAGCTTGCGTAAATTCATACCAGGTACAGGAGCCACTATTGGATGCATGGTATACGCCATACTTCTCCGTTTGAATCAATTCCGTCAAGAAACGTGCCAAATCCACTGTATAGGTAGGTGAACCCTTCTGATCATTCACCACCTGCAGGAGCGGCTTCTCCTGACCAAGCTTCAGCATCGTTTTGACAAAATTGTTCCCGTGCAATCCATATACCCAAGATGTACGAACAATAAAATACCTAGAGGAAAGTGTTTGGGTCAATACCTCCCCCGCCCGTTTGGACTTTCCGTAGATACTCTGCGGATTGGTATTATCGTACTCATGATATGGCTGCTTTGCCGTTCCATCGAACACATAATCTGTACTGATATAAACCAGCTTGGCTCCAACCTTTTCCGCAGCCAGCGCCATATTACGTGTACCTGCCGCGTTGACTTGATAAGCCCCGTCTACATCGGTCTCCGCTGCATCCACAGCCGTATACGCTGCACAGTGGATTACGGCGTCAGGTTGATATTGTCCTACAATCTTCACCGTCTGCTGCAAATCCGTGATATCTAATTGTTCGCGATCGTAACCCAGGACATCATGTCCTTGCTCCTGAAAAACCTTTACTACATCTTTACCAAGTTGACCGGATGCTCCAGTAACCAATACCTTCATTCTACTCATCCCCCAAGCGGGAACCGTACTGCTTTGCATAGTATTGTTGATATTCGCCAGATTGAATGCGAGTCCACCATTCTTCATTGTCCAGATACCAGCGAATCGTTTCTTTAATGCCGGTTTCAAAAGAGTGCTTTGGCTTCCAGCCCAACTCATTCATCGTCTTCGTTGGATCAATGCCATAACGGCGGTCATGACCTGGACGATCCTGCACATACGAAATCAGAGATTCTGGCTTGCCCAGCTCCTCCAATACCGTTTTGACGATATGCACATTTGTCCGCTCGTTATTTCCCCCGATATTGTATACTTCACCCAGTTTACCCTGATGAATGACCAGATCAATTGCACTGCAATGATCCTCTACATACAACCAGTCGCGAATGTTCAAGCCATCCCCGTATACAGGTAGCTGTTGATCGCTCAGTGCACGTGAGATCATTAGCGGGATCAATTTTTCAGGAAACTGGTATGGACCATAGTTGTTAGAACAACGCGTGATATTCACTGGTAAACCGAAGGTTTCATGATATGCACGAACTAGCAGATCGCCACCTGCCTTGGATGCAGAATAAGGACTATTAGGCTGCAACGGAGTTTCCTCCGTAAACAATCCTGTTTCTCCCAGAGAACCGTACACCTCATCTGTTGATACCTGTACAAACTTGGTCACGTTATATTTCTTGGCTGCGTCCAGTAGCACTTGCGTACCCAATACGTTTGTTTTCACAAACACTTCCGGTTCCAAAATACTCCGATCCACATGTGACTCCGCTGCAAAATTAACTACCACATCGATTCCCTGCTGCATCAGCTGGTCAATCGCTTGTGCGTCGGTAATATCTATTTTGATGAAGCTATGTTTGGGATTATTTTCAATGGATTTCAAATTTTCCAAGTTACCTGCATAGGTAAGAGCATCTATATTTACAATTTCGTAATCTGGATGGTGTTTTAGCATATACAATACAAAGTTACTGCCTATAAATCCGGCCCCGCCGGTGACAAGAAGTTTCATACAGACCTCCTAAATCTTATTATTCCTCTAATCAAAATTAATGTTTGCGTCAGCCAGTGCTGGATGCTTCTGATCCTTCTCCGAAAGAATAGCATGAGAAGTTGGCCAATCAATCCCTAGTGCAGGATCATTCCACAGAATTCCACGATCATTTTCAGGTGAATAATACTCGTCTACCTTATATAGCACTTGAGTGTTAGGAACAAGCGTACAGAACCCATGAGCAAAACCCTTAGGCACCAGTAGCTGACGTCTATTATGCTCGCTTAAGATGACTCCGACCCATTGACCGAACGTCGGAGAACTTTTACGAATATCCAAAATCACATCGTAGATAGCTCCAAAAAGCACACGAATGAGTTTGGTCTGTGCTTTAGGATTAAGTTGGTAATGCAATCCACGAATCACACCGGCTTCTGCAGACAAGGATTGGTTATCCTGAATAAAAGCATGGTCTATTCCGTTTTCTTTCATGATCTGTTCATTGTAACTTTCCATAAAAAAACCACGGTGATCACCATGAACCACGGGTTCAATGATTTTTGCACCTGAAAGTACTTCCTTTATTATCATTCACGAAACCTCCAACATCTTGAGTATATACTTTCATTTATGATTACTATAAGATTAATAAGCACACTATATTGGGAGGGAATATGCTTTTGAATTTATCGAGAGTTAATAAAAATTTTGTTTGGTCCTATTTGGTTCTGATGTGGCTACTTATCCCGATTCTAATACTGTTTAAAGTCGATTCTTACTATATTTCCATATTATTCGGTCTAAATATTGCGCAGTCGTTTGTCATAGGTGCTACATACATTTTACACATTAGTGGTATCTTAACATATGCCAAGAAAGAAATAATGGTGCAATACCTAGCTTTTGGCGGTTATCTAGTTGGGATAATATTCATTTACGCATTCCTTCAAAGGGAGCATTTCATTTATTATTGGGACTTTTCAGCCTATTGGAATACGTCCATACAATTTAATAACCTTTTAAGTACAGATTTTATAGCAGCATCTAAACAAATCTATGCAAGCATTTTAAGAGACGATTATTCCGTTTTCCCAACAGTCTTTCTCTCTTTACCATTAAAGTTCTTAGGTACAAGCTACATGAGCTATGTCTTGGCAATCTATACCTGCTTCTTGTATCCTTCTTGTTTGATACTTTTCTTATTATGTATCAAGATTGCTGATCAAATCCAGTTAAACACAAAGTTGAACGTTTTTATGATCTTTGTACTTACATTTACCTTTCCAATTATGATAGCTCCTATGTTAGGTGGATATCTGGATTCTATAGGACTCATTTTTATTTGCTTGTCCCTTGTTATCTTATTTAATAATGATTTTGAACGCTTAAATTTAAAAGCAGTTTTACTCTTAGCAGCTTGCTTGGTATTACTAACATTCACAAGAAGATGGTATGGGTTTTGGATCGTATCTCTTTTTGGCTCGATCAGTATCGCTTTTTTGTTCAAATGGATTCTAGAAAAAGAGTTTCGCTTCAAACAGCTCTTGCAGGTTATTTTAAATTTTTTCATTATAGGATCTTCAAGCGCGTTATTTCTTATTATATTCTTCAATGAATTTATTCAAAGAGCCCTAACCAATAACTTCAAAAACGCCTACTCAGCTTATTATTTTGGTGACGTCTTAAGTAACTTACAGAATTTATTTTATCATTATGGTGCCTTCATTTTTCTGATAGCTCTTGTTGGTTGCATAGGCTTGTTATTTATTAGTACAACTAGGTATATATCAATCTTTCTAGTTACGAACTTATTTATTACGTACTTTCTTTTTACAAGAATTCAAAGCTTAGCTTCTCAGCATTATTATCTTCTTACAGTGAACGTATTAATTCTATTTATTTGTGGCGTTATTCTTATTCTAAACTATTTGTCCAAGATAAAGTATGCAAAAAGTGTTTTCTTAGTTATTCTAGTTTATTTAGTCGCTTGTAATTTTTTGGTAACGTTCACTAATGTAAATGCACGACCTGTTACCTATTTTTCTTCTTTATTCAGTGACTTTAAACAAACACCTAGAGTAAGAACGGATATATCTGTTTTAAAACAATTAACGGCTTATCTTAAGGAAATCTCATCAGAGCAGCATAAAGTATATGTTCTGTCTAGCTCTGGAATTCTTAATGATGACATACTCAGACAGATTGAAATGCCTGACAATAGCAACGCTCTTCCATTTATGAATCTGACCCATCACGTTGATTTAAGAGATGGCTTTCCAGTGTCGTTTTTTGAGTCCGATTATGTCGTGATCGCATCACCTACACAATACCATTTAGGTGAAAGTGGTCAAAAAGTTGTAGGTATTCTCGCAGAAGAGGTAATGAACGGATCTCTTAAAAATAATTATATACCTTTAAAGAGCTATACTCTTGATAATAACGTAAAAACCATAGTCTTGAAAAAGACATCATCCATCACGAAAGAAAAAATTGAACTTATACGTTCACAATTCAAAAAAATATACCCTGATAATCCAGATCTATTCTAATTCAATACAGATGTCGATGCATACACAAAAGCCCTCGAAAAAAATCGGGGGCTTTTGTGTAAAGCAGTTTGCCGATTAGCTGGGGTAAAATCAGTTAATGCGAGCAAAATAAAATTTATTAAACTGATTCTAATGTTCAGTACTTAGATATAAGATGTCGCTAGTTCTATGATAATACTAAGAAAAAAGCTCATAATTCATTTCACTTACTAATTTGTTAGCAAGCATCAATGAACTATGTGTTCCCGCATCAGTCCACCAATTCTCTAAAATATCAAATGTAAGTTGGTTTCGTTGAATATAAGCGTTATTAACATCTGTTATTTCATATTCTCCTCTTGCTGAAGGAGTCAAGGTCTTGATGATATTGAATACCGAGTGGTTGAACATATAAATGCCCGTAACTGCATAATCACTCTTAGGAATCTCCGGCTTTTCTTCAATATTTACAATGTTATCGCCTTGTAATTCTGGTACCCCATAGCGGTTAGCATCAGGCACTTTATGAAGTAGTAATTTCGCTCCTGATTCTTGAAGTTTGAATTTTTCAACAAACGATGATATATCATCTTTAAAAACATTGTCCCCCAAAATAACAACCATCTTGTCATTGCCAACAAAGTGCTCAGCTAAAAGCAAAGCCTGGGCAATCCCCCCGGCTTCATCTTGCACTTTGTAAGTCAGAGTAACTCCAAGGTCGACACCACTTCCTAAGAGATTAACTACATCTCCCATATGTTCTTTTCCGGTAACGATTAAAATATCATTTATATTCGCCTTTTTGAGCTTATCAATAGAGTAATATATCATCGGATATTTACCAATTGGCAATAAATGTTTGTTTGTAACTTTAGTAAGGGGGTATAATCTAGATCCAGTCCCTCCAGCTAGTATAATCCCTTTCATATCTAAGTTCCTCCTATTGAAGCTCTTTTATAAGCAGCTCCATAATGGTTTTTGCACGAGCTTCCCAATTATTATGGACTACGAAGTCCTCCAGTTGCTCTTGATCATAAAAAGGGCGTTGCAGGGTATCTATATCCTTTAGATATTTTCTTATTTCCTCTAAACTATTATATAGATAAATTCCTTCCTGATTTAAAAGCCTTGTTTCTTCGCTATCCACCGCTAATATCACTTTATTAAAACTTAAATACTCATAAACTTTTACTGGATTGATCGTATCAATTCTATCCGAATTCCTCAAAAAGGGGTATAAACAAATATCAAAAGCATCAATAATCGCACCAATTTCTGATTTAGGGACAGTCTCATAATATTTAATCCTATTATGCTGTTCAAAATTATAATTCAGGTTATTTCTCCCAACCAAACATACAACAAATTTCTCATCAAATTCAGTAATAGCCCTAACCGCTTCCACATCAAACCAGTGGTCAATCGCCCCTACATATCCAAAAATGTAGTAGCCTTCGTGCTTTAACCATTCTAACTCGCTAACAACCAAGCTAGCTACATTTATATTTAGTATAGCTGTATCAACAGCATTTTTCACCAAATAAGATTGTCTACACAATGTTTGAGAATGCTTATGCAAATGGTTACTTGTAGAAATAACAAGATCCGCCTTGGCAAGTAATTCAAGTTCCCACTTTTCGAGTAATTTCTTCATCAATGCATTGTTAGTTAGAAATACATAGTCGTCCATTCGATCAAACACAATCTTCTTATTATTATTTGATTTAATAAGAGGATAAAAGACTGGACTTCCTAACCAAATGATATCTGCACTGGAAACTAAATCTTCCAACTGTCTCTTTTCAAACCATTGATTCATATGAAATACGTCTAAGCTTTCAAAGCTTCGGGGTAATCTCAGGCTGCCCGAAGGCCTGAATATTTGAAGGCTATCATTTATGGTTTGATTTCTTTTTTTATAATCTGAGTTCTGCCTTACAATACTATTAAGTATACTAATGGATGGTTCTACAAAGGTGATGTGAACCCCCGGCATTTTAGCAAACTCTTCGGCCAAATGTTGCGGACGTTGTTTTAAATCATCCCAATAGATCGGGGAGAAATATAAAATTTTCAATTTAACCGCTCCATACTAATAAAGGCGCCCCTTATTTTTATAAAAGAGGCGCCTTTAAAGTTTTATTAATTATCTATACGATCCTGCCAACTGTTTTCGCGAATTCATATCGTTTTCCTTCATTTGTATTAACTCTTCATACGCTTCAACTGTGTATTGTTTATACAGAATATCAATTTCAACGTCTCGATTTTTAGTCGGAATCTTCTGCAAATGATCTAATTCAGCTTTAACAATTTCGAGGTGATTCTTATCTGCCTCAATATCCGATTCCATCGGCGCATACAGATCCTTTTGCAATTGGTAATTGGTTAAAATACTGTTTCGCATTGTCTTTCTGACATGCTCAACAGTATATCGGGAGGTGTCCACATCATGAATGACCTTCATCTTAGGATTAAGACCAACCTTATAGCCGATTTCTCTCATAGCAAAAGATACAACAATTTCTTCTCCTCCAGCGTAATTGTTTCCTTTACGCCCATAGGCGCTTCTAAAGCCCCCAATTCGCATTAGCGCAGCATGTCTAACCGCAAAGTTGGCTCCATAAGGGAACTCCCACTGAAAATTAGAATCGATAATTTCGTCGCCTTCCACAATAAGCTGACTCCAGTATGCTTCAGTACCTGGTTTAACCACTTCAGGCCGTTCCTCGTGTAAATTGAGTATGATATTCCCACCCATGACCCCGATATCGGGACGATCTGAGAATCCTCTGATGGTTTCCTCAAGCAAGTTGGAGTTTGCGATAGCGTCATCATCAATATAGAGTATGACCTCCCCCTCTGCCCCAAATAAACCAACATTACGTGCAAAGGAAAGCCCTTTTAATGGAGCCTCCATATATCGCAGGAAGGATTGGTCAATATTATAGGTTGCTCTGAACTCACGAACCAAATGATGAATCTCCTCATTCAGATAATCATTATTTACAACAATAATTTCATAGTCCGCTTTATCCAACGACTGTTCTATGACAGATTTAATCGCATTTGAAAGTTTCTCGCTCCGCTGGTACGTGCAAATAATAACGGATAATCCCTTATTATAAACGGGTTCACTTTCAATTACCGCCTCAATACGGTACAAGTGATCGTTCTTAACCTTCGTATTTATAAGAGAGAACAGAACTTCCGTATCCTGCGCAAAAAAGTCATAGTTGCTATCTGTTTCACCATTCATTTTATCTTTTATTTTCAGATCCCAAGGATAGTCAGCTACAAATGTATCTGTTGTATGCTCTGATTTATCTATAAGCAGTGCATACGTAGACGTTGAAGCATTAAAATCAATAAATTCAAAATCATGGACTTCACCTGTTTTTATATACAAATAGCAAATAGGCGTTGCCAAATTAAGACCAACAATCGTATTCACTTCATCTCTTCCAACCACAGTATGTCCTTTAGTCAGAACATAGTTCTTAAACTCACCAGCTTCAGTAGCATCTCCCTCAATGATCCACACTAATGGGGTCAGATAAAAATCTCTTCTAAAATCATCAAGTACCATGAGTTTATATCTGTTAGAGGTGATGCCCAGTTCTTGATCTAAAGCGGTCAGTGACTTATCGTGCCAGCGATAATCATATATAGGCTCATCGAACGTCACATGTTTGAGCTCAAATAGAGAGTTCACTCTCATCCAGTAATCATAATCTTCAAGGGTATGCTTATAACTAGAATAGTCACCCAATAACTGGGTTACCTTGGCCCTATACATAAAAGCTGCACCAATTGTATTGTTAGGATATACGTTTAACTCCAATGCAGACTTAGGCAGCATAACATTGCCACTGAACTGTGGTTCTTCATACCAGCCATGGTTGGAAATCACTTGACCGGCAGAGTCGATTAACCTCATGTTCGCATACACCATACCAATATTTTCATCACGTTTAAGATCAGCTACCATCTTCTCCAGGAAATTTTCAGGGAGGATATTATCTGCACTTGTCCACGTATGATATTCACCCTTGGCTAGCTTAAAACCTCTAGATAATGTTCTTGGTATCTTACGATTTTCCTGATGAACTACTCTGATACGATGATCTGCTTTAGCATACTTATCAATAATTTCTGCCGTTGAGTCTTTTGAACCATCGTTAATAATAATGAGTTCAAAATACTTGTAAGATTGCTGCAGAATACTATCAATAGCTTTTGATACATAATCCTCACCGTTATATACAGGAAGGACAACCGATATAAGATCCTTCTCAAACTCAATCTCGAACTTATCAAGAGCCAGAGAAAATGAGTTGTCTTTAGATACTTTATAATTGTAAAATTTATACTCATACCAGGTTAATAACTGATTGTAATTCCCTTCATCTTTGCGTAGATCAATCGGCTGATCCCCCGCGTTAGTTCTTTTAAGCTTATGCGACACTTTAGATTTTATCTTTTTCAGTAAAATAGTGGTGCCATAACTTTTCCATACTCTATATCCCTTAAGAACATATATCATTTTGGACTTGTGTAAGATATGTTTAAGTTTATTCGCCATTTTCCACCTTTTAGAGTTATAAATATTATGAATCTCTGTAGACAGTCTTCCATTATATTCTTCCAACTCACTGAACTGGGTGTTCAGTTCATTATATTGACCAAATAGTTGTCTATATTGATGATTTAATATATCCAAGTTGTTTTTTTCATTATTATAATCCTGTGTAAGTTGAACATATTGCTGTTCTAATTCATCTTTCTTTTCAGACAGAGATTTAAAATCTGCTGACATGCTGCTTATTACATTTTCCTGATGATCTCGCGTTTGAATCAATGTGTTAATCTGATCCATATGCTCAACAATGTGTTGTTTTTGCTGCTCTATTTCTTGGCTTTGAGTTTGATTATGAGTTTGTAATTCATTAAATTCATTTTTCAGGCGTGTATGCCCTGCTCTATAAGCATGGTCCACGTCATCTTTTAGAAATCTGTTAATTACATCCATACACTTATCTATCGTCTCTCTTCCTTTAACCGGAAACATCTCTAGAGTAAATTTCCTTCTTTGTTGTATTAGTTGTTCATCTAAGATTGCATTAAGTAAAGTTTGTTTAATATTGCCGTTATCGCTCACAAAAGGAACAATGTTTTGCTGAACTATTTGCTCTTCCAAAGGTAAAATCCCCTCGAAAGATTCTGTTTGGGGATGTTGGAATATTACAATTGGAGTGTCCGTAAACAGCGCATCAAATATAGCCCCAGAGCCGTCAGACAATATCACATCAGCTTCCTCTATTAAATGAACAAGAGAAGCCTTGTGATCAAGCACATCAGGGATATGCGACTTAACTAGACTAACCCGTTCATGCTCCAAAAAAGAAGTGCCATGATGCAATTTCACCTTCATATTAAAGGTATCTGACATTTCTTCAATATGGTTCATAACAAGCTCAATAGACGACTCATTCCCATACGTAGGCAAATAAAGCAAATTATATTTATCCGTTTCGCGCTTCTTCCTTTGAAATTTGGCGTATTTAATCATTCCTACGATTTCAGTCTGAGTGTACGCTGCCAGAACTGAGGAATCATACAGCCCATTACAAAAGATAAAATCGAAATTCCGACTCCATGTATCTAAATTCCAGTTTGGTTTAGCCATTCCATACTGATATCTAAACTTATAATCGGACTTAACTTCCAAATAATAAGGGAGATAAGGATAGAAAGCTATTTTATATGCCTTGTCAGGTACAGAGCTTGTTAGAGTCACTTTTATACCGTTGTTCTTCAAATAATGATAGGTATCTAAGGACATGTCGCCCCAATCTTCTTCTTCAATGTGAGGGACATAAATATCACAAACGATCTGCTTTCTTTCACACTCCTCAATTAAAGGCTTAATCGTTTCATATAAAACTAGATTGTGAATGACAAAAGCTATAGATCTGTTCATATTCACTGCAAAACCTCTTCCTTTCAGGCAAAAATCTTATACTTATTTTCTTAATTTCAGTAATGTCTCATTCAGTAAAGTCGATGATGTACTCTTCGTATAGGGAAAATATATAATTTTCACTCCAACTTCCTTAAACTGCAACTCATACTGGTCCCAACGTTCATTTTGAAACCAATCATCACCAACGAACATTACGTCATATTTTAATTTTTGCCAAACCTCAAATTTATCCATGGAGTCCTGAGGAATTACAGTATCAACAAAGCTGATGTTTCTGACAATCTCAATTCTTTCCTCAAAAGGAATTACTGCTTTTTTGTACTTATATGAAACTAACTCATCTGTTGTCACACCAACAATGAGTTTATCACAGAGTGATTTAGCATTTCTCAGCAAATTCAAATGCCCAATATGAAATAAATCGAAGACTCCGGAAGTATAGCCGATAATCATAAGATTTCTCCTAACGTAGTTAAATTGAAGTTAAACCATTTGTCGAATGTCGTCTTCCCTTCAATTTTCTCAGAAGATAGGACTCTTTCAAGTTGAACAGGAAAACCCACCTTTTTTCTGTTTACAATCTCTGCAGGGACAATATCTTTAAAAATTCTCTTGAGAGGAGCCTTAACAACCCCATCCTTCATTTTGTACAGAGAGTCTACACCTGCAAGCCTTTCAATTAATCTATAGTCCAAGAAAGGAGATCTTGCTTCTACGGAATTTAACATTGAGGCACTATCCAGCCTTTTAAGTAACCCTCTCAAATGGGCTTGCTGGAAGAATGCAGCTACGATTTTTTGAGGTGACTTTAACTTCATGAAAGGTGCCAAAGCGTCTTCTACAATCTCTATATCATCTTCAGATCCGTAGGTGTAGAGTTCACTAAAGGCTCGGATATCAAAGTCTGTAGCGCTACTAGCCCATCTGAAAATACGGTCATACCCAAAAAAAAGCTCATCAGCGCCTTCTCCGCTTAATATGACTGTATTTTTAGCAGATGCTTGCTGAGTCATATGATACAGTAACACTTCGTTGGGCACAGACAGAGGCTCTTTTTTTACAGTTATAAGCTCTCGAGCTAATGATAAAAAGTGATCAGGTTCAAACAATATCGGATGATGAATGGTATTGTATCTTGTTGCTGCGATTTCAGACCACTGAAACTCATTATAATCTTCAAAACCAACAGTCCAAGTATGCTCTACTCTGGCAAGTGCAGTAATAATCGTGCTGTCCAATCCCCCGCTTAGGTAACTTCCAATTTCAACATCTGCGATCTTACGGTACTCTACTGCAGAGCGAATTAGAAACTCAAGTTCCTCATCGGAAGGAGGTTCTTTTTCAGAGTAATCAATTTCCCAATATTTAATAAATTCGCCATTCTCGTAATAATATCCTGGTGGAAACTCTTTTATTTCATTATAGATAGTACGATCATTAAAAAAGCATCTCATCTTTTTATATTGTCTTACGGCTTCTTGATCTATAGAAATGTTGTGGACTAATGGGAGCAATGGAGCAATTTCAGAACTGAAAATGAACTCTTCCCCATATCTGTTGTAATAAAGCGGTTTTACTCCCATACGATCTCGTGCTACAAAAAATGATTTCTGCTGGACGTCTAAAACAATAAAACTGAACATTCCATTAAGCCAATTCAACATTTGGGGACCATATTGAATATAAAGCTTCAATAAAAGTTCAGTATCTGAGTTTGTTCTCATTTGAATTGAATAATTGGAGGCTAATTCTTTATAATTATAAATCTCTCCGTTAAATATAATCACATATCTTCCGTCATCAGAGAAAAAAGGCTGATCACTTCTCCGATCCAAATCTAAGATACTTAATCTGTTATGCCCCAGCATAAAGTTTTCACTCTGATATACACAAAGTGGGGCCGTAGGCCCCCGGTGTTTCATTATATTTAATGAATTAAGAAATACTTCTTTATTTATGGCTACATTAGAAAACAAAATCCCACACATTTTATCACCAGCCTTAATTAATGACTTGCAAATCTATTGTGTTATCTACAAATATTAATCCTGGTACGTAATTATTCTCTGGCTTAGGAACCTCAAAAACAGCTGCTATACTTACGCTATCCAGATAAAGAGGCTCAAAAGGCTTAGGCTTCAAACCAATAGAAATGGTGTATTTACCACTTTCAGATAATAGATTACGGAAATTAAAGTTAACCTCCAGAATGCCCCCCGCTTGCATTTTCGGAACTAATTTTGCTTTATTATAGATATTCATGCCAAACACATCGACACCAGTATGGTTTCTAACCATGTAGCCAATGGTTCCCTCAGAATCTATATCTTTATAATATTGTGCCAATAAACGCAAAGTAACCATTTCGCCAAAAGGGACCTGGTTAACAACTTCTCCATTGACTAACAAGTCTGCTCTTATAAAGCGCGCATCTCCCGTTCCAGAACGAAACTCATTAGCACGTTTTGCAAAAGCAGGGTCCTCTTCTAATAGCAACAGCGAACTTTTCTTATCTGTTTCAGAATTAACAAATACATCCAAAGATTGAACACGTTTCATATCTGCAATTTCCTGGTTAACAATGTTTTCATAAATTTGTGCTACACGTTTCACTGGACCAATTTCGACCATGTGTCCTTTATCAATCAGCAGCGCTGTATCACAAAAACTTTTAATGGTATCCATGGAATGTGAGACAAATAAAACCGTACTTTTTTTGGAGAGCTCTTTCATTTTGGTAATACATTTTGCCTGAAAATAAATATCTCCAACAGACAAGGCCTCATCCACAATCAAAATATCTGGATCAACATTGATAGCTACTGCAAAGGCTAAACGGGCAAACATACCACTGGAGTACATTTTGACTGGTTGATTAATGAAGTCCCCGATATCCGCGAAGGATACAATAGATTCAAGTTTACCATCCATCTCTATTTTGCTATACCCCATAAGGGTTCCGTTCAAATATATGTTTTCCATTCCTGTTAAATCCGGATTAAAACCCGCGCCCAATTCCAAAAGAGCAGCAACTTTCCCATTCACTTTAATGCTTCCGTTGGTGGGAGTAATCACGCCTGTGATCATCTTTAAAAGAGTCGATTTTCCAGAACCATTTTTACCAATAATACCAATCGCTTGTCCTTTATTTATGGAAAAGGACAGGTCACTGATGGCCTTAAATTCAGAATGATACTTTTTTTTAAAGGGATGAACAGCCTCTTTTAATCGCTCATTGGGATTATCATATATTTTATATATTTTAGTGACGTTATTAACTTCCACAGCAACTGATTCTGTTTGATTCATCATTTTCTCCTCACAATACATCTGCAAAATGAGATTTCATTTTCTTGAAAATTTTGATTCCTATCGTACCTGCGATAATCACAATAGCCCAAAAGTAGATCGTCATTGATGGATGCTCCCAGAACCATTTGTGATCAATAAAAGTATCCCGATATCCCTCGACAATATAAAAAACAGGATTTAGTTTAAAGAAAAACTGATACTTATCCTCAACAATATTTAAATTCCAGAAGATCGGCGTAAGCCAAAAGAATAGCTGAATAAATACCGCAACAACTTGACCAACATCCTTTACAAAAACAACTAATGTCGCTGTTATGTAAGAAATGGACAAGGAAAGAAAAATCGTGGCTAATAAATAATAAAGGATTTGAATGTTATAAATCGTAAATTCAACATTGTATATTTTAAACATAATGAAAAGAACAATGATAAAAAATACATGTACAAAAAGAGCAGACAAAATTTTCACCATCGGCAGCAAACCAACTCGGAAAACAATCTTCTTTACCAAATAATTGTTTTCTATAATACTATTGGTTGCAGTTGCTAAGCTTTCAGAAAAGAATAACCAAGGCACCATTCCTGTTAATAACCAAAGTATAAAGGGAGTATCTCCAATAGGTACATTTTTAAAACCAACCTGAAATACGACCCAATAAACAAGTATAGATACCATAGGATGTATAAAAGCCCAGAGTACCCCCATGAATGAACCAAGGTATCTAGATTTAATATCTTTTTTAGACAATTCCCAGAGTAACTTTAAATTTTTCGAAAAGTTTTGAGTTAAATTCATACGAGTGTGTCACGACCTTAAACATGGTTTGGTAAGTCTCTTACAATACAATAATGTTAAAATTTGACAGGATTATTCTTGCGATATGGCTCTAACAGCTACGATATGCTAAAATGTTGACGTATCTACAAGAAAAGGAGATTGTAAACCTTGTCGAATCCAGTATACGGGAAACAGGCCAAAACGTCGACCCGTGACGATAAAAGGCCGGCTATGTTTTGGGTGTTAATTGTTGGCATGATTCTGTTTTTAGCTTGGGCTCCCTTCCAGGCTGCACTTTTTAATGGGCAAATGCTCGATTTTGAAAAGCCTCTCTATTGGGCTGTTATCATCGCCTCGATTCTGTTGATCCTGGCAATCGTATCTTATTATAAGAAATTCAAGCTGGAAGAGCAAAGGGATTGGCTGGCTGTATTAGTACTGCTGCTTCCCCTGTCTTATGTGCTTTCACTGACTTCAGCAGCTTCGCATTACCTGGCCATGAATATGGTGGTGGTACAGTGCATATATGCCGCTCTGTTTATCATCTCAATCTATCTACTACAAGATCGCTTAGGCAATAAGATTATTCACAACCTGATTATGACTGTTGCTTATGTCATTGTAGGCTTTGGCTTTATTAACTGGTTTGGACAGTGGGTACTTGCCGGCAAGATGGTAGGCTGGTTTACCCAATATGTGTATCAATATCGTTATACCAATGCAGTTATGACAGATACAAATGGTCTCCGGCTGACATCAGTGTTTCAATATGCGAATACATATGCCGCCTTTCTAATGGCTTTCCTATTCGCTGCCGTTTTTTGTTTAATGAAATCAAAATCATGGTATGGCAAGGCTACTCATGGTTTCATGTTGGTGCCCATCCTGGTCTCGCTGTTCCTGACCTTGTCACGGGGCGGTCTGGTTATGTTGCCAGTCGTTTTCGTGCTGCTTTTGCTTTTCTTTAAACCAGCACGCCAAATTATATGGATTTTACATTGCGCCATTGCTGGTGTAGCGTCAATATCTATCTTGGCGCCAATTACAAATATGGGTTTACAACTCAACAAGACCTACAACGGCGGAGAGGCTGCGAAGGCTTGGGGGTTACTTATTGGTGTCTCCCTGGCTGTAGCTGTCGTACTGTGGCTTGTTGAACGTTATCTGGCACCGAAGTTGGAAAATGCCCTCAAAGGATGGGCCTCCCGCAAGTTATCCAACCTGTGGCTACCTGTTGGATCAGTTGTGGTGATTGGCTTGCTGGCTTTTCTGTTTATTGGAACTGGCCTGCGCAGCGTACTACCAGAAAACGTCCAGGTCCGGTTTGAAAATATCAATTTCCGGCAGCATAGTGTACTGGAACGACTTGTATTCTATCAGGATGCTGCCAAATTGATTAAAGATCATCCTGTTATTGGCACCGGGGGCGGCGGTTGGGCTACTTTATACGAGAAATACCAAGATTATCCTTACACAAGCCGTCAGGCCCATAACTTCTTCATGCAGTATCTGGTTGAAGTTGGTATTCTCGGTTTTGTAATTTTCATGTCATTTATCTTATATATTTTCTATAAATATATCCGTAGCTATATGAGACAAGATGATGAAGAACGGGATTCTCACTTCCTGTATCTCATTTTGGCACTCTCAATCTTACTTCATAGCTTGCTAGACTTTAATCTGAGTTACGTGTTCATGGGCATACTGGTATTTGTGAGTCTCGGTGGTATGGCCGCTGCTATGGACAGCAAGCCGCTTAAACGCCTGTCCATGAGTGCTTCCGGATTCCGAATCATGTATAGTGCAGTCATCGGCATTCTAACCATTGTGGTGCTTTTTGCAGGTCTCCGCTTTGTGCAATCGGCCAATGCTGCCACATCTGCCAAACAGATCATGGCGGTCAGCACATCTTTTGAGGAAATCCAAAGTGCCATTAATAAGGATCTTGAACTTCGTCCTACGCACCCAGATTCGGTTATAAGATTGGCTGCACTGTACAAGAATGTGTATGATCAAACGAAAAAAGAGGAATTTTATAACGCTGCAATAGAGGTACTTAATACGGGCCTGAAGGCAGAACCGTATAATAAAATCATGTATAACTCCAAAGTTAACCTTTTAAAAGCAAAAGGTGAGCATGAGCAAGCCTTCAGTATTTTGGAAAATAACATTTCCAACTTTGTCTGGGACAATGACTGGTACAATATGTTGATTACCCAAGCTTACACTATTGGTAATAAGGCACATGAGCAGAAAGACACAGCCAAGGAACAGAAATATTTCCAAGCAGGTCTCGCTGCTTATCAGAAGGTTCTGGATGGGGTAGCTCATATTAAGACGGTTCCACCTGAAATTGAGTTGACACGTACTTTTGAAGTAACTCCGGGTATTGCGCTCAGTACTGGAAAAATTGAGTTCATGTCAGGTAAGCCTGCTGAGGCTGCAAGCATCCTCAAAAACGGCTTGAAAGACGACCTGAGCGACGCTACAAATCGTGAGATTGCTCGATATTATATCGTCGCTCTGCAAAAGCAAGGGCAGGATGACAAAGCATTGTACGATAAACTAATAAAAGCTGATCCGAAGGAAAAAGAGCAAATTGCTCAGTTAAAATCGGAGAAATAACAGAAAAAAAGAGACTATCAGATGATGTTATATCATCCGGTAGTCTCTTTTTTATTTTGATAAGGTTAGGTGAGGTTAGGTGAGCTGTCTATTTTTGTTGGTCAATCTTTTCAATAACCTGTCTCATATAAGCCAGTACTTCATCCTTGATTTCGTTATGCTGCAGAGCATAATGAATAGTAGTTTCAATGAATCCCAATTTCTCGCCAACATCATGGCGATTCCCGTCAAACTCGTAGGCCAGGATCGGATTCTTTTCTCCCAGCTTGGACAATGCGTCCGTCAATTGAATCTCCCCGCCTACTCCCGCAGATTGCTGGCCCAGGATATCAAAAATATCAGGCGTCAAGATATAACGTCCCATAATCGCCAAGTTGGAGGTTGCTTCTTCCTTCTTTGGCTTTTCTACCAATCGTTCCGCCTCAGAGATTTTGGAAGTAAGTGCATGACCTTCAACTATGCCGTAACGATGTACCTCGTTCCAATCCACTTGTTTTACACCTACAACAGAACGCTGATACTCATCGAACACGTCTATCATCTGTTTGAGGCACGGATTCTCAGACTCAACGATGTCATCCCCTAAAAGGACGGCAAAAGGTTCGTCACCGATAAACTTACGTGCACACCAGATAGCGTGCCCCAACCCTTTGGGTTCCTTTTGACGAATATAGTGGATATCTGCCATCTCCGATGGTTTACGCACTTCATTGAGCAGATCCCATTTTTCCTTCGCAGTCAAATTATGCTCCAGCTCAAAGGAGTAGTCAAAATGATCCTCAATCGCCCTTTTGCCTTTACCAGTAACGATAATGATATCCTCTATACCAGATGCAACAGCCTCTTCAATAATATATTGAATTGTTGGTTTGTCTACAATGGGAAGCATCTCTTTAGGCATCGCTTTCGTAGCAGGAAGGAACCGGGTCCCTAATCCCGCAGCAGGAATAATCGCTTTACGGATTTTCATAGGTTAAAACTCCTTTTCAACAAAACTTACTAAATTATTCAACAATTCGAGTAACGTTTGTAAATTGCTAATAGTTTATTATAGCACTTAGTCATTGCAATGTTATATACTTTAAGTAAACCATATTATAAACTAAAAAAGATAGAAATTTGAGTACCAGATATGCCAAAATTTGAGGAGAGAGTTCTTTGGATTCAATAATCAGTAACCCTGTTTTAACGTTAGTTATTCCCTGTTATAACGAAGAAGAAGTACTGCCTGAAACTATAAGCAGACTTACGGTCATTCTTGAGGAGTTGGCAGAGAGTCACCTCATTTCTAAACATAGTAAAATGTTGTTTGTTGATGATGGTAGCCGTGATAAAACATGGGACATCATAGCATCATATAATCTAAAAAATCCTTTTGTCAGTGGTCTCAAATTGGCGAAAAATGCTGGCCATCAAAACGCTCTATTATCTGGGTTAATGGAAGCTAAAGAGACATCTGATTGTGTAATATCCGTTGACGCCGACCTGCAGGATGATCTCAATGCCATCCGAGAATTTATAATAAAATTCAAAGAAGGTTATGACATCGTATATGGGGTTCGAAAAAGTAGAACCACCGACACATTCTTCAAGCGTTCAACAGCCCAAGGCTTTTATCGTGTTATGAGTAAAATGGGAGTCAATATTGTATACAATCATGCGGATTACCGTTTAATGAGCAAAAGAGTTCTCCAGGAATTAAGCAATTTTAAAGAGGTCAATCTCTTTTTACGTGGTCTAGTTCCGTTAATAGGTTATAAGTCTACTGAAGTTTATTACGATCGACATGAACGCTTTGCAGGAGAATCCAAATATCCTTTAAAGAAAATGCTCGCTTTTGCTTTTGACGGAATCACTTCATTTAGTATAACCCCAATCCGGCTTATCTCAGCTGTAGGTTTTGCAATGTTTGGGATAAGCTTATTAATAGCTGTGTATACCATTATTAGTAAGCTCCTTGGAACCACTGTCTGGGGCTGGTCTTCTTTAATGTTGTCCATCTGGTTTATAGGTGGTCTACAACTTGTAGCACTGGGGCTCATTGGCGAATATATCGGTAAAATATATAAAGAGGTAAAACAAAGACCCAAATATATTATTGAGACCCTATTAGATTCCCAAAGTACCCTAGATACTGAAAACACAAAAAAAGTGAAAAATAGTGAAAGGGAAGCTGTGGCTGTCCAATAAACAGATGCGAACAGGTGACTAATTTGACTTTATTTCAGAATAGCTTTTTCCGTTTTCTTGTCGTAGGTGTCCTAAATACAATATGCGGCATGTCCGTCATGTTCTTGCTCTTTAATACTTTAGGGACTAACTACTGGTTATCGACCTTTATTGGTAATTCTGTAGGTGCTACTGTAAGCTATTTCTTAAACAAAAGATTTACTTTCAAAAACAATGCAAGCCATGGACAAACCATTTGGAAGTTTATCTTTATCATATTGATATGCTATTTGCTATCGTATTGTCTCAGCTATCTAATCAGCCACTTCCTGATCTCAAGTCTGAGTATTAAAAACAATGCAATTTTAGGCAATCTGTCCATCCTAATCGGGAATATTTTTTATACTTTAATTAATTATGTCGGGCAAAAGTTCATTGTTTTTTCCAAAAAAACAAAAGCCCAAAAAGTATAACGATACGAGATTCATAGTAGTTCAGATGAACTTATTGATAAAAATAGGGTATGTGCTCTCAACGCACATACCCTATTTTTTCTTTTTCTACGTTCAAATATCAAAATAAATAACTGTGATAACCTATAGCATCCTTTTACTTCACCAGCTGCCCACGTGTAACACCCAACTGATTCGTTGCTTTAAGCGTCTTCCATACTTGTGTTCCGCTGATTTCTCCGCGCAGGGCACGGTTATAGAGATCAATAACCTCATGCACTTGCTC
This sequence comes from Paenibacillus sp. FSL R10-2748, assembly GCF_038005565.1. Lineage (NCBI taxonomy): Bacteria > Bacillati > Bacillota > Bacilli > Caryophanales > Paenibacillaceae > Paenibacillus > Paenibacillus sp. FSL R10-2748. The sequence continues at coordinate 701,533 of NZ_JBBOTK010000003.1, read as the reverse complement.
CGGTGTCTCCTCCAAAAATTCCACGCGGTAACGAGACACGCCCAGCTCCAGGAAGTTGGACAGGTATTCCGCGCCGGATTGCTCAATCGCGTTGTATACCGTGTTGCGGCAGCCTTCGTCCACACGGACCGGATGAGACATACCAATTCGATCACGCAGGGATGCGCGATGGTCCTCACACGGACGTCCACAGTTAGTGTAGTCGGTGCCTTCACTCATAAAGGTACAGTATACGCAATGTTCAGTATGGAACATTGGCATATGCTGCTGGATCACAATCTCCAGCTTATCGGTACGCGTACGTCTGAGCATATCGACCATTTGCTGAATGTTCAGATCGTACGAAGGCGTAACCAAGTCGCAGCCGGAATCCAGGAACAGATCAGCCGCTTTATGGTTGGCTATGTTCAGCGAGAAGTCACCAATCAATTGCGGGTGATGTGCTTCCGGGTTCTCCAACCGATGTCGCAAGTAGAAATAGAGTGCCCCTGGATTGCGTACCAACACAGCATCCGGCTTCAAGCGCAGGATGTTGTTGTGGTAGCCATTTTCACCCGGCATGTGGATACGCGGGGTCGCTAGTGCAATTCGGCGGCCTGCAGCATGCACAGCCTCTACGGCTGCCGGGAATTGCTTGATGAATTCGAAATCGGCGTAAATGAATTCCACGCCGGCCTCAAGCGCAGCCTCCACCTGAGGGAGGCTACGGCACAGCGCGGTCAGCTCTGCCTGACCGCGTGCCACAGACGATGCCGGAGTCGATGCATCGTCATACACCTCGACCGTCCGCTTCGTGTACACGGGCGGTTTGGGGCGCTCGCCCGCGAGCAGTTCCACCGCCTGACGGCGGATACCGTTCAGCTCGCGCATCGGCACGATGACGTCCCCATGCAGATGGACGTCCAGCTCTTCCAGCTGGAACACCGTTCCGCCCAGTCGTCCAAACTGCTCTTCGAGCAGTTCGTGCGTCATCGGACGCTTCTGGGCAATCTCCAGTTCCAGCTCAGAGTCCACGCGGACCGTTGTGCCCTTCTGCACGTCGGTCCACCACGTCGACAGCGGTTGCCCCGGGGAGCCGCTGACCCGCACATGTACCGGGAAGACACGGTACGGCTTGTCTGTGTCATATGACTGGCGCAGACGCTTGTCCAGCGCCGGATCGTTGGTCTTCCAAATGCGGTCGCCCACGTGTACACGGCGCAGATCCACATCGTTGCGTCCCGCTACGATGTCAATGATCCAGCCTTCTCCGGCTTCGCCTTCAATCTTCACGCCCTTGCGACGGATATCGTATACGCGTCCGCCTTCTTCTTTTTGCGTGGGATCTCCCGCATCGAATACAATACCATCGCCACGCTTGAGCGGTGCATCAATACGGCAAACTACGCCATCACGAAGGATTTGTTCCACTCGGCCCAGATACACACCCCGGCTTTTCGGGAACGTACCGTCAACCAGCTTCTTGTTATTGGTTCCTTCGAGAAAACCGTGCGTAAAGCCGCGTGAAAAGCTCTGCTGCAGCTCGCGGATATCTTCTTTGCTGGTCTTGGACGTATCGCCATCAAAATACTTATCAATGGCCTTGCGGTACTTGCTGACCACATTCGCCACATATTCAGGTGTTTTCAGTCGCCCTTCAATTTTAAAAGAAACAACACCCGCGTCGATCAGTTCAGGCATCAAATCGATCGCTGCCAGATCCTTAGGTGAAAGCAGATACGTCACATCTGCCATTGGTTTCTGCTCTCCATCCACCATCAGATCGTAAGGCAAACGACATGCCTGTGCACATTCACCGCGGTTAGCAGAGCGGCCGCCCCACATTTCTGAAGTCAGGCATTGGCCAGAATAAGATACGCATAACGCTCCATGAACGAATACCTCCATTGGAAGTCTCGCCTGATCGCCTATTTTTTGGATCTGTTTCAGGTTGTTTTCGCGTCCAAGCACGACCCGTTCCATATTGTACGGCTTTGTAAACTCTACCGCTTCCGGCGATGTAATCGTCATTTGGGTAGAACCATGGATCGGGAAATCCGGTGAAATGTCGCGGATCATTTTCACCAAGCCCATATCCTGGACAATTAAGGCATCGACTCCAGCATCAATACAGGCATCGACCAGCTCCTTAGCGTCCTTCAACTCGTTTTCAAATACCAATATATTGAATGTTAAAAAACCTTTAACCCCATAGCTATGCAAAAACGCCATAATTTCAGGCAGTTCCTCCATGCGGAAATTATTCGCCCGTGCCCGTGCGTTGAACTTTTCCACCCCGAAAAAGATCGCATCAGCCCCGTTTGCCACTGCCGCACGCATACAATCCCAGTCACCGGCTGGTGCCAGAAGCTCAACATCTTCTCTTCGTACTACTGATTTCATCTTTGTCCTCCCTATATGGAGAAATAACTAATTAACCCAGAGTTAAACGTTATTTTCCAGAGCAGCGATGCTGCTTATTTTATAGCCCTATGAATTATCATCCTATCCGATCATCCCCACTCTGAACCACTGGCTCGAGGGATAAATGGCATCCAACTCAAAAAATCCGCATCACGAACATTTGCGGCATAATCATTCTTATCTTGTAACTAATCTAGTGTACCAGACTGCGCCCCAAGCTTCTACACTTTCCAAGCGATTCCTCGTAAAAATCTCTTACTAAAACATAAAAAACACCCCCATTCCCGTCAAACGGTACTTTGGAGGTGAGGAATCATATAAAACAAGAGGAACAACGAAGTAAACAGTGCTATCCAGCAAGAAGCCAAATGGAGATGGAGACTAGGCAACTTAGACGCGCTAGTAGGCCTAAGTCTTTTAGAAAAAGGCATCCTTGTGCGGTACCAGCGTACTCGACAATGAATCCGAAAAAAGGCGTTCGCGTTCGCTGATCTAAGTATCGTAAATAGCTGCCTACGCCCTTCCCTGCTTACCTCACTCATCAAAAGATTGGTGGTCTTTGGCAGGTGCCAGCGAAGCGGGCCATTTGAATCCGAAGAAGCGTCAGCGTTCGCCTTTGACCTGGGATTCTTACATATTAAATCACTTATACAATCCAAGAATCCCGGGTCAACAGCGATCGTAGGATCAAATGGCACGCGTAGCCTCTTCCCACCATACCTCGCTAATTTTTTACCCACACCTTCTACTTCACAAAATTAAACGAATTTAACGTCGAATCCAGTGCGTTGGACTGTACAGCCGTGTTGTTCGCATCATTTAATGTCGTTGTCACAGTATACGTTTTTCCGTCACGTTCCAAAACCAATTGGTGGCCCGTATAGCCAATGCCTTCCTCTATACGATGGAATGTAAAGGACACTGCCGGAACACCAGCAAACGTTACGTCCTTAACTTCCTCAACTTTGAGGTTTTTATAGTTCTTTGCTTGCTTATCGTAGAAGTCCTTGAGCTGGGATACCGTTAGTTCAAATGATTGGTCGTTGTCGATTTTGACGGAAAAACGTCCTCCAGTAAACTGGTACTCTACATCGCCCAATTCAAATTGATCGCTAATCGCGGTCCAATATCGTGGGATATTCACCGTATATTCATAGGCTTTTGAAGTCTTTTTGACCGTTTTCGTTTTATCCGTCAAATAGTCGTCTTCTTCCAACTGTCCAAAGTTACTTGCTACGGTTTGAAAATCGATTTGAAGCGAGGAGATGAGCGCGTTGAACTGATCATTTCCTTTGCTTACTTTTTCAGGCACTGCGTATTCAGCCAAATAGCGGTATCCATTTTGCTGAATCAGCACGTTGTACTCCTTGACCCATCCATCGCCAAAATTATAACGGTACTCCTGTACTAACCCTTGAACGCCTGCAACCTCCAGCGGATACGTCTTCTGTGCCTCATAAGCCGTGGACACAAAGGAATCGCTCAGCCATTTTTGCAGCTGCTGGCCCCAGTTCTCCAACTTTCCATCCGCTGGAGCTGAGGTTATTTTCACGCGGAAGCTCGATCCATCATTACTTTCATATTGCATCCGTTGATCGTCCATTTTCCAGCCTGCGGGTATGCTGAGTGACACACCGTAGTCTGGATTCCCGGCCTCGCGTGTGCCTCCTACAACAGTAGACAAGTCTTTAATACTTTTATCCTGCGCATTAAAGGAGGTCTTGAAGGAATTTAAAAGTCCTGCATACTGGGCCAGATCTTTATAATTCGTTGCTTTAGCATCGGAAAAATAAACTACATACAATCGTCCGTTGTCATAGTACTGACGATTTTCCCACAATACGCCGTCCCCATCCTTCGTAATGACACGAGCATAAGGTACCTTCGCTTTCGGGAAGGATTTTCGATCGATCACAGTTTCTCCCGTTTCCTTGGCTGCCTGCACTAATTGTTGCAACAGATCGTCCGCATTCAGTGGAACCGGCTGTGACGCTGTGTGCACCTCCATATAGTAGGCACTGTTCTCATCCATAAAAGTGGAGATACTCTCATCTCCACCTCCCTGACCGATGACGAGCCCTGTTGGATAGTTCATAGACCAGTCATAGTAACTGTTCCCGATCTGCGTCTTGCCCTCATCATTATCAATGTTCGGTGTCTCTTCAGCTACCGTGCCCGCCTCTTCTTGTGCTTCCATCCGAATAATGATTCCGGCACCATTCTTCTCCAACTTACCGCCAAGCCCTTCTGCTACTTGACGCAGAGGCACCATGAGGATACCTGATGACATTTCCGGTGGAGCTGGAAGTGTTACCTTGTGACCTCTCACCCATGCTGTACGGCTACCAATGGTTAGCGAAACAACATGAGTTCCGCTGGTGATTTTAACCACATTATCTTCAGCCAATCGGATTTTGCTGTTAAATGCCTTTTTAAACACACCAGCCGGAACCATCAGTGCACCACTTTTGGAATAGGGCTTCGTGATATTTGCATTTTGGCCGTTTACGACGGCTGTATTGCTGCCGCTTTGCAGACGCAATTCCAGCAAGTTTTTATCTTGATCTGCTGCAACTGCTGGCAAAGCAGAAAGCAGAAGGGACAATGCGACAGCGCCGACCCCCAGCTTACGCATCATTTTTCTTTGAATATGCTTCACAGTAAATCTCCCTTTAGCTTTATTTTATAGATTCAAGAGCCGTTATTGTTCACTTTCCAGTAGTTGCCCCTTGAGCTGGCTCCGATGTTTCCTTAGAAAGCGCTATGCCACCATCTTCAGCGGCTTCCGAACCGTTCGTATCTTCTCCATCTTCTCCAGACTGAATGGACTCATAGATTTCACCATTATCCTGTGTCAGTACCAGCTTGCGCTTTACAATATCACCGTCCGACTGCATAAGCACATTCACCGTTTGACCCGGTTGATAGTTTTTAAGTAGCTCATTGACGTCAATGGCCGAAGCTACACGCTTACCGTTAATACTATACAGCTCATCGCCTTCCTTGATTTTGGCCTGAACGGCATTGGCTGAAGTAATTTTCGTAACTTTCAAAGGATCCTCGGTAGGTAATCCGACGATAGCTGACCAGCTCTCTTCCAGCCCTAGACCAAGACTGGCGCGCCGAACCTCTCCGTATTTGAAAAATTGGCCGATGACATATTTCACTGTATCCGACGGAATCGAAAAGCCCATATTTTCAATACCGACCGCCGAGAATTTCATCGTATTGATCCCGATGACCTCACCCTTGAGATTGACCAGCGGACCGCCGCTGTTACCAGGATTGATCGCGGTATCGCTTTGGATCAAACGATAAGCAGCGTTGACACCACGATTCAGCCCGCTAACGACACCCGAGGTTGCCGAATTGCGAAGTGAAAAGGATATAGGCGTACCAATAGCCACTACCTGCTCACCTACCTGTAGACTGTTCGTTGAAGCTACCAAGGTAGCGGGTTTGAGGCCGCTTGCCTTGATTTTGACTAATGCCAAATCACTGATCGGATCGCTGTAGCTGTCGGTGATTCCGTAAGATTTTCCGTCCGAGGTTACAACCACGGCATCACCTAATCCTTCGATAACATGCGCATTCGTCACAATCCATCCATCTGTACGAATGATGACACCCGTGCCGTGAGCCAGATTGTAGCGATCTCCTCCTGCTACGGCCTCTCCCGTGGCTGAACGGCCAATGATACCGACCACAGAAGGAGATACATTTTTAACCACCTGCGGCACACGGTCGGCCGATAACGTATATGTACCATTTGCGCTGTTATATGCGCCGCTGGTTCCTAATGCTTTATTCATATCGCTTACGTTAACATAGACCCCACCATTAATGACTTTGGCCTTTAACGCAGTTCCACTGCTAGCTGCACCTGCCGTTCCAGAAACACATAGAGCGCTGCCCAAAGCCAGAACAACTGCCCTTTTCCCCATCTTACGCATATACTCACCATTTCCTCTCTTACATGACCCTGTTCTATCAGTTAGTCCAAATCTACCATAGAGGGGACACGTATACAATCGCTTTAAGCCCTATCTTTTTCTAAAAGGCTCCGTTTGCTACATCCCTGTCCTCTCATGCTATTTATATTATAAATTTTCCAAATCCTTATATCAAAAAAATAAGCAAAAACGATAAATAATCGTTATACCAATTAGGTCATTCCTTCGTTTACGAGCATAACCAACTATGATACCATCACATTATATCTTAGTTTTATTGTCGGAAATAAAGAATAAAATCATGAGTCCTCTATCCAAAACACTAAAGTATAAATAAACACTTGAAGGAGGTTAAAAGAATGGCCTACGAACCAATCTGGAACGCTCATCCCGATAAGCTTAACAAATTCGAGTTGGTCAAACTGGAAAAGGACGGTCTCGACGTTATCCGTACCATTATCGAAAACTATGCCAACGATGGCTATGACTCGATCTCTGCGGACGATATGGACCGTTTCAAATGGGCTGGGGTATATCAGCAAAAGCCCAAGGATGGTCATTTCATGATGCGGGTCCGCATCAACACAGGGATCATGACTTCAGCACAGGCACATGCATTGGCGGACATATCCGCGCTATACGGACGCGGTCTTGTGGATGTCACCACTCGCCAGGCGATTCAATTTCACTGGCTGACGGTCGAAAGCTTGCCCGATATTTTCGAAAGGCTGGAAAAAGTCAATTTGTATTCCTTTGAAGCCTGTGGAGACTGCCCGCGTACCATTGTCGGTAATCCGCTGGCTGGCATCGATCCCAATGAATTGGTGGATACCCAGGAGATTGTAGATGAAGTAAATCGTTTTTTCTTATTAAATCGAGACTTCTCCAATCTGCCGCGTAAGTACAAAATGTCTATCTCCGGTAATACGTACAACAATGCACAGGCTGAAATTAACGACCTGTCCTTCACTCCGGCCACCAAGATCCTCGATGGAAAAGAAGTGGTCGGCTTCCATGTGATGGTTGGTGGAGGTTTGTCCGCCAAGCCGCATATGGCACAGTCTCTGGATTTGTTTGTTCGTCCTGAGGAAGTACTGAAGGTTGCTATTGCTGTCACCACCATATTCCGTGATTACGGCTATCGGGAAAAGAGGCACCATGCCCGCCTAAAATTCCTTGTTGCCGATTGGGGCCCAGACAAATTTCTGGCTAAGCTCACCGAGTACATCGGTGAAATGCCCGGACGAGGCGAGGACAAAACAATTGGCTGGCAAGCCGCCTATTTTGACGGTGTGCATCCTCAAGCCCAAAAAGGCCTGAACTATGTCGGTCTGAACGTGCCTGTCGGTCGCCTTAGTGCTGACGAGTTGCATGAACTGGCCGAACTGGCTGACCGCTATGGCGATGGGCAGATTCGTACCACGATGTCGCAAAATATTTTGCTGAGCGGCGTGCCGAATGAGCAAGTGGATGAACTACTGGAAGCCCCCGTGCTGCAACGCCTGACACCACAGCCCAAGCATTTTATGAGCCGTACGGTATCGTGCACAGGAAATGAGTTTTGCAATCTGGCGATTGTGGAAACCAAAAAACGGGCGGTTGACGTTGCCGAGTATTTGGATCAGCACGTGCAATTGGATGAAAAGGTGCGCATTCATTTTATCGGTTGCCCGAATTCCTGCGGTCAAAAGCATATTGCGGACATTGGTCTGCAAGGCTCGCTCATAAAGACACCGGAAGGCTTGGTCGACGCGTTCGACATCGCTGTCGGCGGAGCGCTTGGAGCAGGCGCCCAGTTTAACAAAGCGCTCAAAGGTCGCGTACGCGGGGATCAGGTTGGACCTGTACTGGCAGAGCTCATTCTGTTCTACAAAGAAAACAGGAGCGCTGGCGAAAGCTTTTACGCATATGTACAGCGTGTAGGGATTCCGACTTTTCAGGAAAAGCTGTCTGCTATTTTACAGTCCAGCCACGTTGCATCCTAAATATAGAGTCTATTAACAGCCTGCTTGTATGACATATACAAGCAGGCTGTTTCTTATCCTCATGGAGCCCCGCAATATCGTTTCCCTCACTTTCATAAAAAAAGACACCGGATTACTCCGGTATCAATATTTTCGCAAAATCGAGTACTGTTGGCTTATGAGCGCCTGTTGTAGATGTCACCACCGCGTAGCCTGAAGGTATCTTATATATCAATCCCGTATCATACCGGATGCCGAAGGAATTATCCTCCTTATAATGAGTCCTCGTTTCCCACACCTTCGTACCGTTTCCTTTCAAGCCTGTAATGGTGATGCCATGCATCTTCGTGGTTTTACCCAGTGGATCATATTGATCACTGAACTGGACATACAACTGCTCCTCAGGCAGATACACCCGGTCAGCCGCATAGTCCTCTGTATTACTAAATAATTGCAGACCATTACTTAGCACCTGTGTACGCTTGCTGTTTCCTTTAAGCCCTGTTACAGCAATATGACCGCTCGGCAACTCACGTACTGCGGCAATTTCTTTACCTGATCCTAAGTCCAGATGGATGTCACGAATATCGCGACCATATACATCTGCTTGTACCCCAACGGGACCATCTGAACTGTTCAAAAGCGCGTAATATCCATTGTGACTGCCGACCAGCCAACCCGAGGTCACTCCGGCCGTCGTTCGATTCCATTGTATATCGCCAGCTTCAGTGTATTTGAGTACAGTGAAGGACTGCTCCGCAAGGTCTAGATAGGAGACCAGGAAACTGCCATCCTCCAGTGGCTCCAAACCAACCTGCGAATCCTGCCCATGAGATATCAAGCCATCTGTGGGTAATGTTTTGGACCACAAGGTGTTTCCATCCTCGTCCAATCGTGAAGCCTGCACATCTCGTATTCCGTTCGGTTTTGTATAATCAATCAGAAACAGCAAGCCCCCATCCGACGTCTCCCGCTGGACTCCACTGCTGCTTGTTCCGGGTTGTACGTTCAGATCCTGTTGATGTTTCCATACAGCCTCCACAGAACTGTCCAGCTTGCCATATGTGACGTGTACTACACTTGCTTCTGTATCGTCCTCGACGTTCAGCATAAAGAACCCACCATTCGCTGCGGGTTGAATGTAATTGTGAGCGTTTCCTAAATCCTTAATACTACCAATTGCCGCACTTGTTTCGATTTCGGCTTGTTTGGGCGCAAACGCCTCGGACACCTCGGAGGCATAGGACGGTGCAGCACTATATCCCATCAAACATGCCGCCAAAGCAGCTCCTGCTGCCCATGTATACACACGTGTACGTAAAACTCTACTTTGCTTAACCTTCAAGCGTTCCAGCTCCCTTCATGACTTCCTCAGAGATGTTGTATGAACCTCTTAGATGTGATAAAACTACAGACGGTTTCGCTTCAACTTGTAATGGTTGTCACGCGGGCACGGAACTTCGTATGATGCTATATAATCATGAGTTATATATTTACCTCTTCAAGCCCGAGCCTAAACATCCAAAACTCCAAAATTTAGAGACCACTCAGAGACTTTCTGTCGATGAATATACGTATATACTTATTATTCCAGCGCTTGGTAAACTATGTGTCACATGCTTTAACGCAGGAATTTGATAAAAGTTTTCTTTTTTTACAAAAAAAATAAAACCCTGCCAAGACGAAGGCATCAATACACTAGTTCGTATTCTGCCTTCCTGCCTGTGCAGGGCTTTTAAAACTATGCTAAACGGTATCTATAGATCGACTGTCTGAAGCGCTTGACTACGCTCTGTATCCCGTTCAAGGATCGGCTTTAAGTATCGACCTGTATAGGATTCTTCGACTTTCACGAGCTGCTCCGGTGTCCCGGTAGCCAAGATCGTTCCACCGCCACTTCCGCCTTCCGGTCCCAAATCAATCAGATAATCGGCTGTTTTAATCACATCCAGATTATGCTCAATGACCAGCACCGTCTCTCCTGAATCAACCAAACGATGCAGCACCGTCAATAATCGGTCAATATCGTGAACATGCAGGCCGGTTGTCGGCTCGTCCAAAATATAAATGGTTTTGCCCGTACTGCGACGATACAATTCGGAGGCTAGCTTCACACGCTGTGCTTCACCGCCAGACAAGGTAGTCGCAGGCTGACCCAGCTTGATATACCCCAAACCTACATCCATCAGTGTCTGGATCTTGCGATGAATCTTCGGAATATTTACAAAAAACTCCGTTGCATCCTCTACCGTCATCTCCAGCACATCGGCAATACTTTTCCCTTTGTATTTAACCTCTAGGGTCTCCCGGTTATAACGCTTGCCTTTACACACTTCGCATGGAACATACACATCCGGCAGAAAATGCATCTCAATCTTGATGATGCCATCGCCTCTACAAGCTTCACAACGACCTCCCTTAACGTTAAAGCTAAAGCGGCCTTTCTTGTAGCCTCGTACTTTGGCCTCGTTCGTCTGCGAGAATAAGTCACGGATATCATCAAATACACCAGTATACGTTGCAGGATTGGAACGCGGTGTACGACCAATTGGCGATTGATCGATCTCAACAACCTTTTCGATATGTTCTAGTCCGCGAATTTCTTTATGCTGCCCTGGACGTACTCTCGCACGGTTCAGATCACGCGCCAACGTTTTGTACAAAATTTCATTGACCAGCGTCGATTTTCCAGAACCAGATACACCAGTAACAGCTGAGAAAACACCCAATGGAATTTTGACATTCACATTTTTGAGATTGTTCTCCTTGGCTCCGCGAATCTCCAACCATTTATCAGCAGGCTTGCGCCGCTCGGTATTGACCGGAATGAACTTGCGTCCACTCAAATACTGCCCGGTTAAGGAATTCGGGTCTTCCATGACTTCCTGCGGAGTCCCCTGCGACATGATCATCCCACCATGGATTCCAGCTCCTGGCCCGATATCAATGATATAGTCCGCCGCCATCATCGTATCTTCGTCATGTTCCACCACAATCAACGTATTACCGAGATTCCGCATATGCTCCAAAGCACTAATCAGACGGTCATTATCTCGCTGATGCAATCCTATACTAGGCTCGTCCAAAATATAAAGCACACCCATCAGGCTGGACCCGATCTGTGTCGCCAGTCGGATACGCTGTGCCTCACCGCCTGACAACGTGCCTGCCGCACGGCTTAAAGTCAGGTATTCCAGACCAACGTTAACGAGGAATCCCAGGCGGCTGTTAATTTCTTTTAAAATGAGATTGGCAATCGACTTCTCCTTCTCACTCAGCTCCAGTGTATGGAAAAAGTTTGAGGCTTCACCGATAGACAAAGCTGTCACAAAAGCTATATTACGCTCTTGAATGGTTACCGACAGGCTTTCTTTTTTCAGTCGGTGTCCCTTACAAGTGTTACATGGCTTTGCACTCATAAAGCCTTCAATAAATTCACGTATACCCTCAGAAGCCGTATCACGATAACGACGCTCCAGATTGGGGATAATCCCCTCAAAGGTCACATAGGCTTCCTTACGTTGACCAAAATCATTCTCATAGCGGAAACGGATCTTCTGCTCACCCGTTCCATGTAAAATGAGGTTCATTTGTTCTGTCGTCAATTGACTAACAGGAATGTCCTGTGGAATACCGTAGTGCTCGCATACTGACTGTAAAAATTGAGGATAATAAGTGGAAGTTCCACCACTCCAAGCCTGAAAAGCCCCATCCTCGACACTTTTTTCAGGATCGGGAATGAGCAAATCAGGGTCAACCACCATTTTAACTCCTAACCCATCACAATCCGGACAAGCGCCGAACGGACTATTAAAGGAAAACATTCTTGGAGACAGTTCATCTATGCTGAATCCACAAATAGGGCATGCAAAGTTGGAGCTGAACCGCAACTCCTCTTGCCCCATAATGTCTACAAGCAACTGCCCACCTGAAAGATTCAGTGCCGTCTCAATAGAGTCAGACAGACGCGCACGCACATCTTCCTTGACTACGATGCGGTCTACGACCACTTCAATCGAGTGCTTCTTATTCTTTTCCAGCTCAATCTTCTCAGACAATTCACGTAGTTCTCCATTCACACGTACCCGTACAAAGCCCTGCTTGGCTATATCCGTGAACAGTGTTTTATGTTCACCTTTGCGGCCGGATACCAATGGAGCCAGAATCTGAAGTCTTGTCTTTTCAGGATACTGCAAAATGCGGTCCACCATCTGTTCAACGGTCTGTGAAGTGATTTCAATGCCATGTTCAGGACAATGAGGATGACCCACCCGGGCAAACAACAACCGCAGGTAGTCATAGATTTCGGTAACCGTTCCGACGGTAGAACGCGGATTCCGACTTGTCGTTTTTTGGTCAATGGAAATGGCAGGAGACAGACCGTCAATCGAATCAACGTCTGGTTTCTCCATTTGCCCGAGGAATTGACGGGCATACGCAGATAAAGATTCCACATACCGCCGTTGCCCTTCCGCATAGATCGTATCGAAAGCCAGTGACGATTTACCTGAGCCGCTAAGCCCTGTCAGGACGACGAACTTGTCCCGTGGAATCGTCACGTCAATATTTTTGAGATTATGCGCGCGTGCGCCTTTGATGATGATGCTTTCATTCGCCAAATGTTTCATCTCCTTAGCCGTAGTTCACGTCATGCTATATCGCATTGGATTATCCCATGGAAGTGATATATCGCAAAGAGAACGACCACATAGGCCGCCCTCACTATTTTTAAAAGCAAAGCAATCAAACATTTTATTTTCATATGTTTTGCTTCTAGCTTATTCTCAATGTTTAATCAGCTCGCAACTCCAGCAAAGCGTCACGCAGCTCGGCTGCCCGCTCGAACTGTAGGTTCTTGGCGGCGTCTTTCATCTCTGCTTCCAGACGCTGAATGAGTGATTGACGCTCCTTCTTGGAAAGTTTACCCGTCTCATTAGGAAGGTAATCATTCTTAGACTCTGCCACCTTAGTTGCTTCAATAACATCACGAATCTTTTTACGGATGGTTTGCGGGGTAATCCCATGTTCTTCATTATACTGAATTTGAATCGCACGACGACGTTCCGTTTCCTTTAGCGCTTTATCCATAGAATCGGTAATCTTATCGCCGTACATAATAACACGACCGTCACTGTTCCGTGCTGCCCGTCCGATCGTCTGAATCAGAGAGCGCTCAGAACGCAGGAAGCCTTCTTTGTCCGCATCCAAAATTGCAACCAGCGATACTTCCGGCAAATCAAGACCTTCCCGCAACAGGTTGATCCCAATTAGCACGTCGAAGGTCCCTAGACGAAGATCCCGCAAAATAGCCATCCGCTCCAACGTCTTAATCTCGGAGTGCATATACCGAACCTTGATGCCCACTTCTTTTAAATAGTCAGTCAAATCTTCAGACATCTTCTTCGTAAGTGTGGTCACCAGTACCCGTTCCTCACGTTCCATGCGAAGCCGTATCTCATTAATGAGATCGTCAATCTGCCCCTTGCTCGGACGCACCTCAATAATCGGATCAAGAAGCCCGGTAGGACGGATAATCTGCTGTACCATCGTTTCGCATTTCTCCATCTCATAGGGTCCTGGAGTAGCCGATACATAGACGATTTGACTTACCTTGTCCTCGAACTCTTCAAACTTCAACGGACGATTATCCAATGCAGATGGCAAACGAAAACCATGTTCTACCAGTACATTCTTACGTGCTTGGTCACCGTTATACATGGCACGAATCTGCGGCAACGTAACATGGGACTCGTCAATGACGATCAGCATATCATCCGGGAAATAATCCATCAGCGTATATGGTGTTGCTCCTCGCTCGCGGAATGTCAGTGGACCTGAATAATTCTCGACACCGGAACAAAAGCCAACCTCTTTCATCATCTCGATATCATAGCGGGTACGTTGTTCCAAACGTTGCGCCTCTAACAGCTTCCCTTGCTCCTTCAACTCCGCTAACCGCTCTTCAAGCTCACGTTCAATGTTGACCAATGCTACCTTCATCGTATCCTCATGAGTAACGAAGTGAGATGCCGGGAAAATGGCAATATGATCACGTTCACCGATCAATTCACCCGTAAGCACATTAATCTCGGTAATTCGTTCAATTTCATCCCCGAACAGTTCTACACGTATAGCGTGTTCCCCTTGGGAAGCCGGGAATATCTCGACAACATCCCCCCGTACACGGAAAGTACCCCGCACGAAGTTGATATCGTTCCGCTGATATTGAATATCGACCAAGCGGGACAAAATCTGATTGCGGGGTTTCTCCATGCCGACTCTAAGCGAAAGCAGCAAGCTTGAATATTCTTTCGGGGAACCCAAACCATAAATGCAGGAGACACTCGCTACAATAATAACGTCACGACGCTCAAACAGAGAGCTTGTCGCTGAGTGGCGAAGTTTATCAATCTCCTCATTGATGCTGGAATCCTTCTCAATATACGTATCGGAAGACGGAATGTATGCTTCCGGTTGATAGTAATCATAGTAGCTGACAAAATAATCGACTGAGTTATTCGGAAAGAACTCTTTAAACTCACTCGCCAGTTGAGCAGCCAAAGTCTTATTATGTGCAATAACCAGCGTAGGCCGATTCAACTTGGCAATGGTCTGTGCGATGGTAAACGTCTTACCTGTTCCCGTAGCACCCAATAGCGTTTGATGCTTCTTTCCTTCTGCAATTCCCTCTACCAATTCAAAAATGGCCTGAGGTTGATCGCCTTGAGGTTGGAATTCCGACTGAATTTCAAAAGTCTTATCGCTAACAACGATATCACTCATTGCCCTGCATCACCCTTATCGTCTAAAATGGAAACATCATGATTTTACACCAGTCGAGCTTTAACGTCTTTACCTGTAACTCTATGTCGATATTTCCCGAGCAATGATACTTGGGAAATATGGTTGGATAAGAATGTTTGTTCCCGTATTATACCTCTTTCTTACCGTGGATGCAAACGATAAGTCTTGAATAGGAGTGAATTAAATTTTGGATATCACCATCGTATTGGGCATCATCGCCGGAATCATAGCATTAATCGGTGGCTTCTTATGGGAAGGCGGCGAATTTACAGGGCTGCTTCAAGGTACATCGGCTCTAATTGTATTTGGGGGAACTTTCGCCGCAGTTGTGATCAGCTACCCAGCTTCCAAGCTGAAGACGATCCCCACCGCTCTACGGATGGCATTTAGCCGTGAGGACAATCCTACGAAGCAATATATAGAAGATTTGGTTTCCATGGCGGCCACCTCACGCCGATCCGGTGTGCTTGCGCTAGAGCGTACTTCATCAGAGCATCCGAATGCATTTTTGCGTGAAGGTCTTCAGTTGGTCATCGACGGCACCGAGCAGGAGCAGATCAAACAGATTTTAGAGCTTGAGTTAGATGCCATTGAACACAAACATGAAGGGTACGCCAAAATATTTGAATCCGCAGGCGGTTATGCCCCTACGATGGGAATTATCGGTACTGTCATGGGCCTGATCCATGTACTGGGCAGCCTGACCGAGCCTACTGCGCTTGGTCCGTCTATTGCTGTTGCTTTTATCGCAACACTATACGGCGTTGCTAGCGCCAACCTGATCTTCCTGCCCATCGCATCCAAAATAAGAGCAGCCAGTGAGAGTGAAATTATCACAATGGATTTGCTGCTGCAAGGTATTCTGGCTATTCAAAACGGAGAGAATCCAAAGCTTGTACGCAAAAAGTTGGAGTTCTTTATCCGCTCAGAGCAAAATATAGATCACAAACCGCCTCGTCGCTCACGCACAGAGGACGCTTCTCCAAAGGAGGACTTCCATGAGAGCGCGCGGTAAGCGCCGTGGGGGTCAAGGAGGCGGCGGAGACCATCGTGACCGCTGGATGATTACCTATGCCGATCTGATCACCCTGCTGCTCATATTTTTCGTTGTGATGTATGCCATGAGTAGTCTGGATGCTAAAAAATACGATGTCGTTGTTCAATCCCTCCAGGATACGTTCCACAAAGGAGATTCTATTTTGGAGCAAGGCTCGGGCATTACAGGTACTGCTGATCGTTACACCAGCAAGAATCCACCCACGACCAAGCAACCGGCAGCCGATAAAAAGGAAGCTGGATCGACAAAGCTCACCGAACGTGAACAAGCATTTCGCACGCAGGAAAAAGAGCTGCAAAATTTAATGGGTGTCATTCAAGAATATATTACTGATAACAAACTGGAAAACCAGATTTTTGTGTCAGATCAGCCGCGTGGTATTGTCATTACGCTGAATGACCGCTTTTTATTCGATCAAGGTAGAGCTGCACTCAAACAAGGCTCTGCCAACACGCTATCCAAGTTGGCCAGTCTGTTTCGAGATTTGAAAACACCAATTAGCATTGAGGGCCATACGGACAACATTCCGTTTACGCGCTCCTCGAACTCATCGACGTATAAGGATAACTGGGAGCTTTCCGGCGCACGGGCACTATCTGTACTCCGATTCTTTCTCGACAGAGAGCAACTTTCACCCTCAGGATTTCAGTATGCGGGTTATGCAGATACCCGGCCGGTTGGTGACAATAGCACCGAAGCTGGACGACAAAAAAACCGCCGTGTCGAAATCACCGTACTACGCCAGCTTCAACAGTAAAACCCAAAAACCTCCTGAGTCACGCAATAACGTGAATCGGGAGGTTTTTTTGATACATATTCATCATTAATACATGGCTTCCGCTCTGATGTAGACGCAGAACAATAAACCGTACGAACAACATGTATAAGAGCGGCGTACGAGATGCAATAGAGATTATTTTGTTTATTCTATATCCCACTATGTATTAGAAGCCCTGGTGAAGTTAGGTTTTATCTTGTCATGATACTTGAAGATTAATAAGATAGGACAAGCTCGTGTTGCTTCTCTTGTATTTGTGAACTTTGGGGTATGCTCTGTTGTCTGCGATAGCTATATTTCCAGTCACTGTATTTATTAAGGAGTCGATCCAACTCCATGGACTTGATTAACACCCGCCGATCCTTCAATCCCACCTCATTCGCCAAATCATTTAGTTCCTTCCGCTTTTCTTCGATGCATTCCTCCAATTGTTTCCATTTCACATCAATAAACCTCCTGTTCGGTGTGGTATTTACATTAGTTTACAAGCTGATACCTTCCCTACAGGTTAAAAATATAATAAAACCCAATTCATCCCTTTAACGGGGAGAATCAAAAAACCAGCCTCAGTAAGGCTGGTTTTTTGATCCATCTATTTACTTGGAAAACTCCCTTGAAACTCACCTGGAAGTGAACAGCACTATTGAATTTCACCCGCCTCTACCATGACTAGAAACTGAAATATGAGAATTATTACTAACTATAATATCATGGAAAGAAGACAGAACCCCGATATTACTGACTACTATTAGAGAAAGCAAAAGTGAAAGTAAAACCTTCCTCATCTTTGCACACCTCCTTAATAATAGACTTATAAATCTCAATTTGTCCTTCGTCACATAAAGCTCTATTATTTTCGAATAAAACCATACTTTGGGCGAAACTCTCTACATTTTTAAGAAAGAATGATATCTGTATACATTGTAAATTAGCATTTATTGCATCCTTGTATCTCTTATTTCGCCTATAATAAATGGCTAGTTGGAAATTAAAATTATAATAATCATCCATAAATATTACATCCTGAGTATTTCTAAAAATATCAATATATTGGATAAACCGATCCAAAATACTGTCAACTGAGAAGAAATTTCTATTAGCCGATTCTAAAATATTCACAAGACCGGGTAATATCTCATCATTATTGTTCTCTAATAAGTTTACATATTGAGGGAGCACAGACGTATCTCCTAATAGTAAATCAAGTGTATAAGAGTTCCCCATAGACCATACCTTAAACTTTTCCACTTCTCTTTTCCCAACGGTGTTTAAACCCTCAAACCAACTTAGATCGGCATACTCAGCAACGATTTTTTTTGCATTCTCATAGTCGCCAATTTTTTGTAAGGCATAAGCTTTCATAAGTAATCCTTGCCCATAATATACTACTAAATGTCGCTCGGTCTTTATCGGTACATAATTCCTGTTTTTCCGAGCCCTTCTTTTATTTTCTTCTTCATATATAATTTTAGATTGTTCCCAAAGCTCATCGCTGTGTGTAATTGTTTCTTGCCATTTATGTAGTGAAGAATATATATTTGTTAGATGCAACAATCCGTCTAATTGATGGCACTCTGGCAACCGAAAACGAAAAGGTTCAAATCGTATAGCCGCCTTTAGATTTAATTCAGTATTCTCTCCAATTTTTGCACGAAACAATTTATAATGGCTTATCGCCAATCTCTCAGAATGTTGATACTTTTCATTTTCAATGACACATTCATAGAATGGAATTGCCTCTTGCAGCTTCCCCCCTTCGTATAACTCCTCTGCCAAAGCAAAGATTGTTGGAATGTGGTTAAGATCCTCCATTAAGCGTGAGAGCACTTTCTCCACGCATCGCAGATTTCCTACTTCAACACAACGTATAAGGAACGGCTTGACCCTTTTCCAATGTGGTCTTCCATCATAAAAACATTCATCCACATACAGGTCATACAACCAGCCCTCTGGATAATTAAATGCTTTGGTAATCAAGTCCATTTGTCTTACGGAGATAGGTTTAGGCGGATTCCCGTTAAGCATAGCACTAAATATGCCCCGGTTAAGCCCCGTAGCTTGTCCAAAACTATTAAAAGTGTAGCCACCAAGTTTTAGTTCTTTCTCAATTTCCGAACGAATCGTGGTTGCATTTTCCAATAAAAACACCCCCGGCGTATTCAGATGATTTTAAAAATCACCCTCCTCGACAATCAATTACAATATACTAGAAATTATATGAATAAATTGGATGATGGTCAACCCCTTTTCTACACTGTTTTATTATATTATGGAATTTGATGTTTATTAAATAGTTCTCACAAAAACTAAATATATAACAATTTAGGCAATACAATTACCTCCACGCCTGATCTGGCTTTGTCTACACTCATACTATAGGAGTGTGGAGGTCTATGGAAACGACGAAACTTATAGGAACGAAAATTCGCCAATTTCGAAAATTGCGTGATATTACACAAGAACAACTGGCAGAAGCATCCGATTCAACAGGCTCCTACATAGGGAAGTTGGAACGCAGTGAAGTCAATGTGCAGATCAAAACATTAGAGAAAATAGCAGAGGCGCTGAACACAAACGTATTTGCATTTTTTAACTTTAATTCATATGAAGAACTCAAAAGCCAGCCCTGGATATGGGGATGTATTCATATTCTTTCCCAGCAGAGTGAAGCGGAACAGAATAAAGCTTATCGGATCTTAAAAGAACTGTTCACCTCTTCAGAGGGTGAGCTTTTAGTGAGTAAATCAGGTGATTCGGATGCTAATGATAAATTAAATTCTTAGTATTAGCGGTGCGCCATACTCTCTAAATGTAAAAAAGGCTATGTCTCTCTACCTATAGTAGAAAAGTACATAGCCTTTTTGAGTTTTAAGGCGTCATTTGCTTAATGTTATATTCGACAGCTTTAAGTACTTTTTCATATTCTGCCCGTTGTTCATGTGTCGAATGGTCTTTGTATTTCTCAAACAATAACGTGATAGACCTGATATAGAAAGCCTTATCATTCAACTGTGAGGTTGCTTTGAGACTGTTCAACATACTATCGATCGCCTCAATATAGTTTCCCTTATTAAAATAATAGCGACTAAGCTGAAGAAAAAAGCGAGAATAGGTCACTAGGTCATAGTTCGTCATATAATAAGAAATATTTGTGCGTAAGTTCCTAGATTCATTAATATTCTCAGCAAAATTGATCAAAATATCGTCTACTGTGTAATTGTAGGTATTGGCCGACTCTATTATGGTTAGTAGTCCAAGTAATATTTCCTGAGGATTATTCCTAATAAGTTCCACATAAGCGGGTAAATTAGTCATATCTCCCATTAGAATTTCTAAATTCAAACGGTTTGCCTCTGCCCACATTTCAAATTTCTGTGCCTCTAAAACTCCCACTTCATCTAGCCCTTTAAAAGAAGTCAATTTTTCATAGTAAGGTATTAATTTCATTGCTTCTTCATACAGCCCTTGCTTTTCAAGGGCAACTCCCTGTATTAAATAGGCTTGACCATAATAGACGATTAGATGTCTTTCTGTATTTAGAGGCTTGATTTCATGTTTTTTCAGCCTAGTTAGAATCTGCTGTTCAAAAATATTTTTGGTGATCTCCTCAAGTTCTTTAGCATATTGTATAGTTGTCTCACAATCATCAACTTGGTAGTACACATTTGCCAGCTTTAATAAAGCATCCAATTGATGAGATTCAGGCAAATTTTTGCGATAAGGAGCAAATTTTATAGCTTGTTGACGATTATTCTCCAAATCTTTGTTTAAAGAACAAGAAAATAGCCTAAACTGGCTGATTGCCAACCGCTCGGAATGATGATACCTTTCGTTCTCTATCACACACTCGTAAAAGGGGATCGCTTCCTTTTCCTTGCCTGCTTCGTGCAGTTCTTCTGCAAACTCAAATACTGTTGACACATAGGATAAGTCCTCGGTTAGTCTCGACAATACCTTTTGAATACACTCCTTCCTCCCCAACTCCACACAACGCAATAAAAAAGGTTTGATCCGTTTCCAGTGCCCTTTCCCCTCGTGAAAGCATTCATCTATGTATAACTCATACAACCAGCCTTCGGGATACCCTAATGCCTTGGTAATCAAGTCCATCTGCCGAACGGAGATGGGCTTGGGTGGATTACTGTTCAGCATGGTACTGAATGTACCACGGTTAATACCGGATATTTTACTAAAGCTGCTAAATGTATATCCCCTTATCTTTAGTTCGGTCTCTATCTTCGAGCGGATCGTAGGTGTATGTTCCATTTCAATCCCCCTCAATATAGTTTCAGACATATCGTAAGTCATACTTAGCATGTGATTTCGACCATAAGAACTTCATTTTATTACAAAATAATTAAAATAGTGAAATATATGGTCTATAAAGTCATTTTATTTTATGATGCCTTAGAAAGAAGCCTTTTTTTTACGAATTCCGTGATAATTGAAAAGTTGAATGAGGTACATCTGGAGAAGCATTAAAAGCAAACTTCAAGTTTTTTTATTGGAATGTCACAAACGCACACCTTTTTCAGTTATATAGGCAGAAAGGAGGGACGTTAATGGAAAAACTACATGCAAATAATCAAGACACAGATATCAATCTTGTCATAGAACAGGTCCAAGCGGGCGACAAACAGGCATATACACATATCATACGACGTTATCAACAGCAGATCTTTTTATATTGCTACTACTTACTTAAAAATCAGGAAGAAGCAGAAGATGCCGCTCAAGAAATATTTATTAAAGGGCTTGAGCACATCGAGCAGTTCGTACCTACAGTCTCTTTTTCAGCTTGGCTTTACAAAATCGCTCAAAATCATTGTACTGACCTATTAAAAAGAAACGCTAGAACATTCAAGTCCTTCATTCAGTACAAACTGAATCTAAAGCAACAGCCAATACACGAGTATACAAATTTAATTCACGAGTTACTGGATCAGCTAACATTAAAAGATCGCCAGATTTTATTATTACGTTCGCTTGAGGATTACAACTACGAAGAGATTGCAACAATTATGGGGCTAAAATCAGCCACGATCCGAAAAAGATATGAGCGACTCCGTAAAAAGCTAATTAACTACAATGAAAAGGGAGGAAAACAAATTGAGCACTCATTTAAACCCGGAAGATAAAGAAATCGAGCACTTACAAAAGCTTATTCGGAATACTCCAATACAAGTGGATTTAATAGATAGAACTATGGAACGCTATAGTAAAATGAAAACAAGACGCTATCAGCACTCTAACTCTCGTTCAAAAAGAGTTTGCAATGCCTTTTTCGGAACCTCCGCCGCACTTGTAATGGCGTTTGCACTTGTCGTTAGTACTGGATTTATTTCACCAACAATGGCTGCTTCCTTGAAACAAATTCCAGGTATAGATTCTATATTCCAGCTTGCTGGTGATATTGGTTTACAAACAGCGGACGAAAAAGGGCTAGTATCCAAACCAAATCTTAGTGATACTCACGATGGCCTGACTCTCAGCGTACCAGAGGTCATGTTTGATGGAACACGTGTATCCATTGCCTTAGAACGACAAACCACTGACAAAAGATTTTTAAACACCGAATTACCCTTATTACTTGATGATTTAATACTTTCCATTAATGGAGAAGACATACACTCTTATGCACCTGCTAACACTAGCAACTCCATTGATCCTTATACGATACCTGGGAAAAATTCTAATTCAACAATTATACAATTTTCAGATTTACGTAACCAGGGAGGGAAGCCTTTCCCAGATAAGTTTAATTTAACAGTCTCCATGCCTGTCTCCGGCATTAAGCAACCATTTAAAATAGAAATTCCTGTGGAAAAGAACACCAAGAATAACTTGGTTTTTACACCGTCTCTTAAGCGAAAGTATTCAAACATTGACTATACCCTAGAAAAAGTTGAGCTCACACCGATTACAACCAGCATCACTACTCGCATAAAGCTACCTACTAATTCGAAAATTTCGTCACTTCCTTTTTTGGAGTATGAAATTTACGATGATAAAGGAAAACAACTGAAATCTATTAGCAGCAATGGTTGGAGTGCTACGGATGGCAACGTTCTGATAACTGATTCAAGATTTGAACCTTTCACCTCTCTCCCCAAATCAATTACTATAAAGGTCGACAAGGTTATCTTAAGAAAAGATGATAAGAGCAAATTTGAATTAGACAAAGATGGAAATCCAAAAATAGAGTATTTCCCTGATCTAGAGATTACTTACCCGATTAATCCATGATAATAAATAAGTGAAGGAAGTGAAGCGTACTTCACCTCCTTCACTGCATATAAGTACTATCTATCTTCTAACATCAAAAGTATAAACTCCAAGCTTGTCTCCATTAGATTTATATGCGGCTACTTGGGCTGTTCCATAACCGATCATTTTGGCCTTATTTCCATGAAGTTCGACAACATCACTTCCGTATAAAATCATCCAGTTAGAACCTTCCATAGCATATGAGCTACCTATACCTAATTTAAGTGTGGTATCCTGCTTTGTAATAGGTGGCTTTTCTCCTTTTGCAAGTTCAAAAGTTACCGTAACTGTCGCTGGTTTTACATCTGATGCCGATGAACTTACTGGTGAAGCCGAGGCTACTCCCCCTAAAGATAAAGCTAACGCGGAAATTGATAGTGCTAAGATTGCTTTTTTCATTTGTCATTTCTCCTCTTTAATAGTCTTCTTTAAAAGTTCTTAAGCTACTAAACACCTTGCTTTATGTCTGTGACTACGTTTCTGTTATTCTCAAGCTATGAGTACTTTACTAATCAAACATTGAACTTCCAAGCAATTGTAGACATCACCAAAATACTAGTTTTTTCATTTTTTCATCTCCTCCCTTCTAATTAATTCCATTCTAATTCTTGATGTGTTACAAAAAAGATTAAAATAAACATATCATTTCATTTTTTACATAATAATCAATAAAAAAGACCGATCTCGAAGAAGATTGGTCTAATCTGATTGCATATGATCTTGAAGAAACTCAATCGAAATTGGAGGCTTAAACCAATTTCTTTGCTTGGATAATGAAAGATAATTAAGAGTATCCTTTTGTCCTTTTAGTATTCTCCCATGTCTGTAATGATAAATGGCAAGCTGATACATGTAACAATAATAATAGGTCAATTGTTTAACATCATCAGATTCCTGTAATCCCTTTATTTGCTCAGAATATTTATCAATAATAGAGTCTACATCAAAATCATATTTATTAGCAGTTTCAAGTATAGTTACAAGTCCGGAACTTATTTCTTCAGGGTGATTTTCGAGGAAAGTTATATACGCCGGAAGTATATCTCTCTTGCCTAAGAGTAAATCTAAAGTATAAGAGTTTGCTTCAGCCCATACACGGAATTGCTCCACATCTGCTTCACCTTCTGAATCAAGCCCTTTAAACCAACTTAAATCTGCATAGCCTTCAAGCTCTGTCCTTGCCTCCTTAATAAGTCCTTTCTTTTGTAAAGCTGTTGAGACAGAAAGGAACCCATAGCCATAGTAAAATACCAAGTGTCTTTCTGCACGCAACCATGTAGTTGCTCTTCTTTTTTCCTTCGTTATTTGCTGATTCATATAGATTACATAAGCCAGTTTCTTTAATTCATGGCCGTACTTCTCTACCTCATCCCATTTATGTAAATAAAAATATATATTTGTGATTTTATGAATCGCCTCCAACTGATAACGTTCAGGAAGAAAATTGCGATAAGGTATAAATTCCAATACTAACTCAAGGCTCTTTTCCAAGTCAGGCATTGTACATGCTTTAAACCTTTTGTATTGGCTTATAGCCAGCCGCTCGGAATAACGATATTTTTCATTTTCGATTACACACTCGTAAAAGGGGACAGTCTCTTTTTCCTTGCCTGCTTCATATAGTTCTTCTGCAAGCTCAAATATCGTCGACACATAGGACAAGTCCTCGGTCAGTCTCCACAATACCTTTTGAATACAGTCTTTTCTCCCTAACTCTACACAACGCAATAAAAAAGGCTTAATCCGTTTCCAGTGTCCTTTTCCCTCATAAAAGCATTCATCTATGTATAACTCATACAGCCAGCCTTCGGGATATCCCAATGCCTTGGTAATCAAGTCCATCTGCCGAACCGAGATCGGCTTAGGTGGGTTGCTGTTAAGCATGGTGCTAAATATACCACGGTTAATTCCAGATACTTTACTGAAGCTGCTAAATGTATGCCCCCTTTGCTTTAGTTCTGTCTCTATCTTCGAGCGGATCGTAGGTGTATGTTCCATGCTAATCCCCCTCTTTAGCTTGAAGAATTATATTTTTCGTCTCTACTAACATTATAAGGTAATTTTAGTTCGTGATTTCTTAAACCTGAATATAATAATCAAACATATCTCTTGGAGTATTTTTGTACAAAAAAATGAGCAGGTGGGATACTAAATCCCCTGCTCATTTCAACGATGGACGCCTGTCTTAATTAGCTGTCGGTTCGGTTCCCCAAACAAGTACACCATTATGATACAACGTAGCCTTCGTATGATCGGCATATGAAGTTTGCGTGCCTTTATACGAGTAATCGTCACTTTCGTTGTAGTTCGACCAGTCTGTTTTATGAATACGGGTTTGAATTTCGCCCGTGCTTCCTCCAGGTGCTAACACGCCTCCATTCGAGTTGAAGCTGACTTCCAAATAATAATCAGCACCGGTTGCAGCTTTATCCATTTTAACCAGCTTACCATTCAGCTTCGAGCAGCTCAGCACCGCATAGTCGCAGTTAAATGTCTGGTCACGGTCACCGTCGATCGTGTAGTAGTAGCGAAGTTTCAACTCGTTGATCGGTACGGAGGTTGTACCTTTATTTAAAATTTGGAAATGCGGCTTCAAGTTATTGTCGTTCACATTTGTATCCGCTACGCGATACTGGAGCACAAATCCCGTTGTCGGCTGCTGAGTATCCGCTTTCGGTGCTGCGCTAGCCGTGTTCGAAACCGTTTGACCTGCATCGTTCTTCGCTACGACTTGGTAATAGTACATCGTGTCTGCCGTTACGGCTATGTCGGTGTAGCTGCTTCCGTATACATCGCTCGCCACTGTGGCGAAAGCGCCGTTTTCAACCGTCGAACGCTTCACTTCATAGCTTGCTGCATTCGCTGATGCTGTCCAGCTCAGCTTTACTTTCGCCGTTTCGCCCGCTGCGTTCAGCGTGAAGCTACCCGGTACTGACGGTTGCTCGGTAATGCCATACGTTTTTAAGTTAGTCGGGAGCTTTTCAAGCGTAATGACGTTCGGATGATTATACACTTTTTTCAGATGCTCAAGACTGTTTTGTTTGCCGTCTCTCAAGAAATCCCCATACCATGTAGCGAACCAGCTCCAATGGGCTTGATACGCCTTCATCAGATCAGGGTCCGGGATAGGCCCGTTTTCGCTCATGGCAACTAGCTTTTTGTCCTTGCCCAATGTAACAAGGTCTTCATATTTTGCAATTTGTGGGCTGTAGTCGCCTGCTTGCGGATAAGAGTCGAAGCTCAAAATATCCACATACTCATCTCCCGGATACCAGTCGGGAGCAACAGAGTTCCAGACCCAGATCAGATTGTTCAATTTGTGCACATTAGTCAAACGATCGTGCATCAAAATATACAATTTTTTAACAGGCTCAGGACCTTTAGCGCCCCACCAGAACCATTTGCCCTCCGCTTCGTGCAAAGGACGGAACAGGACAGGAACTTTCGCATCCTGCAACTTCTTCAATTGCCCTGCAATCACATCGATGTCGCGAATAAGCAATTTATAATCTTCGGACTCTGGATGATTCATCGCATATTCTATATCGAATGTAGTCGAATCGGCATAGAAGCCTCTCCACCATTCTTTTCCCTGCGTATCGATCAGACCTTTCGGCGCGTTCCAGTGCCATGCAAAGGTAACAATGCCCCCTTGCTTATCCCATTCAATCGCCTTTTCCGTCTCTGTGGAACTAAGACCGTGTTCCGCTCTGCTTGGGGAATAGTCAATCAGGTCAAGTGCCGCAATAGCCGGCTTTTTACCTACATTCGCTTGAAGCCAATCAATTTCGGGCATATCCTCTTGACCGGAAAGCATATTCTTCCCGTATTGATCAACCAGGTAGTTCATCAATGCTTTTGCTTCTACTGTCGCATTCGGATTGATGAGCGTTTTCGTTACCGCATGCGGTGGACGGTCAGCAGCTGGCTCCAGCTTGACGTAGTCGATATCATACCAGCCCCAGCCTGTTTCAAAACCGATCGTATTCGCCCCTGCATTCAACAGAACCTTACCACCGGACGTTTCTTTAAAATCAGCCGTTTTCCAAAGTACCAGCTCGCCAGACGCTTTGCCATTTAAAGAGAAATTCGTGCGTTTGTCATCATGAGGAGAACGGTATCCGATTGTAAGATTGTACAAGCCTGCCGTGGGAGCCTGGATCGTCATCGTCAGGGAATCCCCTGCATTGTGGAAATTAGTTACATAACCAGTACCGGAGAAGCCGGTCCCACTGGATTCCACAACGGTCCCCTTCAGCGTGCCATCTTCCGCTTCATAGCGATCCGGACCGTCTACAGGCGCCCGCGGAACCGCTTTCAAGACATTGGATGCGCTCGTTCCTGCCTTTGTTTTTGCGGTTATTTTATAATAATAAGAAGTGCCGTTCGTTACGTTCGTATCCGTATAAGACGTTTCGACCAAGTTGGATGCTACAGCAGCAAAAGGACCGTTTTCATACGTTGCCCGCTGTACGCTGTAACCTACAACTCCGCTGGAAGCGTCCCAGGATAAATCGACTTTCCCATCGCCAGCCTCAGCCCTCAGCGCAAAGCTTTCAGGATTTTCTACAGGCGTATCATTGCCGGCAGTCAACACGATGTGATAAGCCGTCAAAGGCGGTACTGTATAGGTAAAGCGGTTGCCTGAAATTTGCGTGATTGGCGCTGCTTCCTTAATTTGCGAGCTATTTTTGTCGAAACCCCATACTTTACCGGAACCGTAAGTCGTCTCGCCGGAAAGATCAAATTGGGCGTCGAATGCACTGTCCATGCTTTTATTCATGACAACGAGGTGCAGTTCTTTGTAGGATGCATCCATTACGGAAGCATGCACCGAGCTATTAACAATATCCGACGTTTGTGCATGAACGCTGATATCACCGAAAGTAGAGCTTTTTCCGTCATAATTGCGGTAAAGTTTGTAAGCGGCACTAACGTAGTTGTTGGCACCATCCTTTAACTTCCAGTAGTTTGCCATATAGACGTCGTTTTTGCCCAAGATGCCCAGCACATCAGTCATAGCGATACCGCCGGAAATATCATTTTCGCCACCATAGCTATACTCAGTCAAAGCCAGCTTAGTTCCTGGGTAATACTTATCCACCGACTGCTTTAATCGAGGCAGTATAGGCAAGAATTCACTGTTCCATTGAGCAATCCAGCTATCTTCCTTGTAGGTCGGGTCCCACAAAGTACGAGGCGCTTGCATTCTGGCTTTCTTCGTTTCGTCGTTGCCTACCTCATTTGTAATTCGTATGCCCCCGCCCATCGCTTCAGGATACCAGTGTACATCGAAGACATCCAGCAATCTCTTGCCTTCGGCTTGCGAGCTGAGACGCATTTGATCCAGGTAATAGTCCACGAACCAGCTGTAGTTGCCTTTTACAGAGTTCCAATCAGGTGCAGTTTGAAGATCTTTATAGGCGCCAAAACCGTAAAGAACGGGCCCAAAAATTTCCGCACCCGCGTCAACCGCTTTAACAGCTTTGGATAAACTTACCGACCGGTCCACCAACTCTTTGGCTCCAACCTTTTCACCATGAATACGCGGATGCGTATGCGACCAGAGAGCGGGTTCATTGTCGAGCGCATATCCTTTCACGCCCGTTTTTGTTGAAGCAACGCCGTACTTTTTCACTAAAAAGTTGACGAATTCATCCGCATAAACCTGATTGTCATTCAGATCAGGCTGTAGTTGGAACGGCGCATTTTTAGCGTTTACGACCTCATTCCACCGAGCGGAAGGAGCCTTTTCGCTTTCCTGCACACTTCCGTTTCCATCCTTGGCCACATAACCGGCCATCGGCAGTGTGACTAAAGAATATGTGCCCTGCTTCAGCGATTGATCGTGAAACGAGGTTGCCACCGCACCTGGCTTTTCACATTCGGCTTTTGTCAATCCGGCGTTGTCGCATAAATAGCTATCGCTGGACTGCATCCAGTCGCTTCCTGCATTGGACATATTGTTTTCCCAGTTATATCCGGTCATTCGATTGCCACCAAGTCGTCTGGCAGTCAGATTCTCATCGCCTGCCAACTCCTGATTCGTACCGTAAATATAAGGGCTAATAGGCTTACGATCCTTGGATGTATCGACTTTAATGGTAACAGTCTTTGCCGTTTGACCGTGAACTACAGTTGGAGTCGGTAGAGCACCCCCTACTATAATCGTGCATGCCATGACGACAGGCAGCCATTTGGAACGTTTGGACCAAATACTACTACTATTTTTCGCCTTCATGCCGCTTCCTCCCTTCAATTTAAAAAGAGCGGCACCCATACGAATGCCCCTCCTTGAGGCTTTAAGGCCCCTTCCCTGTCCCCAAACGAGCTTATCGTTCCGTTGCAGCGTCATATCCATGCTTGAAAGTTCCAGCCGAAAACAACACCCTCTTTCTTTGAAACTGGATTTATAATATTACCTTAACACAAAGGTATATTGACATTTTTAACTATTGTTTTAATTAGCTAGTATTAATTTCTTAAATAACCATATAGCTTGAGGTATCCCAATAGCTCTAGCTCATCCACACTCGTCTTCCCTAGCGCACTTTATCCTTTTGAATAAGCTTATAATAGATGCGTGCAGGCTCTGATTCTCCAGTGGATAAAATGTATTCTGCTAAAGGTGCGCACAGTTTTTGGAGATAAAAGGAGTATAGCAGCTCGGCCGTGTCAAAATGAATTTTCAACACTTGCTTCATCAAGCCTTCGAATTTGGAGTAATCCAGTTCTTCCGGGGTAATATCAAACGGGTACTCAGGAAAGGTTTTTTTCTGAATTTCAACAAACTGCTCCCTAAGCTTCGGTTGATTGCCTGAACGGGCAGCCGAGAAATTCATCATAAAAAAAGATACAAAATCCGTCTCACGGTCACTTAACTCATAGTACTCACACCAACGCATGAATATCAGCGGTTTTACCATATATAAATCTCCTTTAACAAAAGTTCAGATTTATCATGAATCTTACAAAAATCTAGCGGGTTCCATCTTATGTAATATATAGGTTAAGCCCCATTTTAAAATATGATTCCTTAAATGAATTTTGCTTTTTAACATATCCCCTTCTTATATATCCATAAAAGTGCACAACAAAAAAAGACTGTTTCAGCATCTCAATGACGCTGACCAAGTCTTCTCATAATCATCCGTATATTCACAATCGTATTTATTCTAATCCTCTACATAGCTGCAAGGTTACAAGCTGCAAGTGAACACATAAGCAGGCGGGACATTGCAGTTTACCTTTTTAATCTGAATGTCAGCAAAAAAGGTGCGGAAAAAATTGTGTTTGACCTTGCTGTACTGGAACGTAATAAATTTGCCTTCCTGGCCCAAAACCTCAGCCGTTTGTCCCAAAATGAGGCTGGATAATGCAGCGGGCAAGCTGGTGAAAGGCAGCCCTGACACGACATAATCCACTTTTGGGACCTCATACTGTCGTATATACTGCGCTACATGCTCAGCCGATCCATGAATAATGTGTACCCTCTCCAAGTGTCCGTACTTGCTTTGTAGCGTTTTGTAAAACGATTCATTAGCTTCAATCACTAAAAGTAGCGTTTCTGGACGCTTGTTCAAAATAAGCTCTTGCGTAAACACACCGGTCCCTGCACCATATTCAATAATGCACGATGCTTTGTCAAAGTAAATCGGTGTGGCAATTTGTTTGGCCAACTGCCTTGAGCTGGGTATAACAGCGCCTACGCTGCGTGGATGCCTGATGTACTCTCGAATAAAGTGGATCGCGTTCATCTTTTCCTCTCCCTGCTTGTCACACATGATAGGCATTCGGTTCATCAACGCTTCTTATTACATATTCATTGTATACCGATCAGAATATTGATTTCAAGCAGGCTACTGTCGGCATATAAAAAGAGCGTAGCCTTATTCGACTCTAATCAAATAATGACTACCCTCTTGTTGTAACATCTATTTGTCCATGGTATCCAAATGTGCACCCTCTGCCTGCGATGCCTGTCCAGCTTTACGTCGTCGTGCGCCTATGTGCATGGCAACAATCCGATAGATGGAGGCTGGCTGTATGGATACGGCCCAGCTCGCGTCTGCATCCGGTGCAAGCACGACCCCTAGCTGGTGATGATCGCCATCGTACATGCCTCGCTGCACAAACTTGCTCTCGCCTCGCAGATTGCGTACCTCCAGCTTACAAAAAGCAGAGTTGATTCGCAAGGCCTGGTGTAACTCGGCACGGGTATTCACAACAACCCCATTCACGCGGTAAATGGCCTCGCCCGGCAGTATACCCATGGCTGTCGCTGGACTGTCTGGCAGCACAGCGAGAACACGCATCCCTTGCTCCGGATGGACAAACATCGGGCTAAGACGACTTTCCTCTATATTACCATACCAGATCAGCGCCTCATGAGCCAGAAAGGAGAATAATGCTGCGAGCAATATCAGCGGACTCCACCATGCAGCCAGCAAGCTCAGCAGAAGTAAAGCCACACTATACAGGAGCAAACGGTTCGAAGTAAGTACCGCCTTCTGTCGTGGTAGCTGGCCTAGCGTCACGCTGCTGAAGCCCATCAGGACTGGCAAGGCTGCCAGCATATACCCGGTTCCGGCATCGCCGCCGAACAAAGGTGTCCAGGGAAGCGTGAATCCTCCCTGAGTCGGTACCAACAACAACAACGGAATGGGCCAGAGGTCTTCCATACGATAACCGCCAACCAATCTTCCCCGTTTGCCCTCGACAAACAGCGGAGTGGCCGCCTTCCCCCCTTGCCAGCGAACCAACAGCGCCTCAGCCACATGCAGCACGGCGACCAACACCAACAGTGCTGGAATATCCAATCCGCGGATGGCTGCGACTGATGTTCCAAGCGCTCCTCCAGGTTGCCAGCCACTGGCCACGTTTAAGAAAAACTGAACCACACCTAGCAGACCTACCGAATAAGCGAGACACAGGTAACGGACGCGTACCAGCATGAGCAGTAATGTCGCTACCCACAGGCACACGATGGAAGCCGAGTTCAGATGCACACTGACGAACATTCCCAGAGCAGATAGCGCCATTCCAGCAAGCAAACCACTCCATACGACACGCCAGGTCTCTGCAGTCCAGCTATGCATTTTGGTATGAAATAGCTTGCGCTCCAGCAGCATTTGCCGACGATAACCAAGTGCTACAATGAGTATTGAGATATAATAAAACGGCTGCAAAAGCAGGTACAAGCAAGCATTCAAGACGCTCCATCCCCATTGTAATGCCCATTCCAAGTCCATTCACACTCCTTATGCCCCTGGCCCGCTGTATAGCGGATCACGTACATTTCATATCCATTTATTCTATATGAAATTGCCAACGTAGGGAAGACAAACCGACAGACTGCAAATAAATCCCAATATAAAAGGAGGCTGTTTCCAGCCCCCTTGTTGTAGCCTCACTATTATTTCGCTGCGCTTGTCTTCATTTCCTTCCGAATCTCTTCAATCCCTTGCTTGAGTTGATTATCATTTTTCGGATCACGAATTTTCTCAATCAGCTTGGCTTCCATCGCTGCTGCTGTCTTCGCATCAATGATGCCGCTAGCCGTCAGCTTCGCTTGTTTTTGGAAAGCAATAACAGAGCTTTCCGTTACTTTGTCAAAATAGCCATCCTCGCGACCTGGTTTGTAACCCAAGCCTTGCAGAATGATTTGTGCATTTTTCACATCACTGCTATTCATATTGTATTTCAAGGACTTTTCCTTGTTCAACGGTGCTGCTGTGAAGTATTCAGGCTGTTCCACCGCAATATTCGGCTTAATCCCTTTTTTATGAATCCACGTTCCATTTGGCGTTAACCATTTGGCAATCGTGATTTTGAGCAGGCTACCGTCACCCATTTGCTTGTCATAGCTGGTTTGTACAGTACCTTTACCAAAGGAATTTTCCCCGATCAACACAGCACCTGCTGATTGCTGGAGAGCACCTGCCAGAATTTCGGACGCACTTGCGCTGCCTTTATTCATTAGCAAAGTCACTGGATAGTTCTTACGTGATCCTTTGGATTTCTCTTCTTCACGCTTCTGATTCTTGTCTTCCACTTGTACAATCGTTTTGCCAGAAGGTACAAATTGCTGTGCAATATCAATGACCACGGAAAGCACGCCGCCCGGGTTATTACGCACGTCAATGACGAGCCCTTTAAGCCCTTGTTTTTCGAGCTTCGCTAACTCTTCCTTGAAACGTTCTGCTGTATTCAAGGAGAACTGGGTGATCGTGATGACGCCTACACCGTCGCTTTCCATATGAGCCGTTACAGTTTCCATATCAATGTTGTCACGGGTAATCGTGTATTCGAGCGGATCAGGAGAGCCACTGCGCTGAATTTTGACTTTTGCCTGACTGCCTTTAGGTCCACGGATTTTGGAAACGGCCTTGTTTAGATCCAATCCGTCCAGTGTTTCACCATTAACAGACAAAATAATATCCTTAGAGCGTAATCCTGCCTTTTCAGCCGGGGAGCCTTTAATTGGCGTGACTACAACTACTTTCCCGTTTTCGGCAGCTACTTCGGCTCCGATCCCAGTAAAAGAACCTTCAATGGATTGCTCGAATTGTTGGGCAGTTTCTTTACCCATATAAGAGGAATACGGGTCGCCGAGCGACTCCATCATACCATTGATGGCGCCATCCACCAGCTTGGTACGATCCACATCCTGATAATATTGTCCCTGAATCAGGTCCATCGCCGTCTCAATTTTGCGGATATCACTTCTGGAGGTAGAACTGCTACCTGTCACACTCGCCAGCAGTCCTTCGCCCAGAGCGCTGTTCCCTACTGTAGTCGTTCCAGTATAGGCAAAAGTGAGCAGACTGCCGCCAAGCAGCCCGATCACCATCAAGAGTATCGCTGTACTTTTTTTCAACATCTAATCGTCCACCGCCTTCTCATTATCTTGTATCCTATTGCCTTACAACGCATATCCATCCACGAAGTATACGTCTAGCTTGTACGGAATATGTTAATTGTATCCTACTCCGTGTCTCAATGCACATGTTCTTCATCGGATATTAACCATTACAGCAAAGCCCTATCTACAACCGTAATGGCTATAAATAGGGCTTACCTTATCTACTATAAATAGTTCATCGGATTTACAGGTTTGTTATTTTCGCGCACCTCAAAATGACAGTGAGGTCCTGTGGAATTGCCCGTCGAACCAACTTCTGCAATTTTTTGACCACGTTTCACAGTCTGCCCGGTATGAACCACCGTACCGCCATTGCGAATGTGTCCGTATAGGGTCCATAGCCCGTCTCCATGGTCAATCACAACCGTATTTCCATAGCCACTCCACCATTCGGCAACAATGACAACACCATCTTCGGCTGCATGAATATCGGTTCCCTGAGGAGCCGCCATATCAACACCTGTGTGGCCTTTAAGCTTGCCGGTAATCGGATGTACCCGCATGCCAAAAGTAGATGAAAGTCGGTAATGGGATACAGGCGAAGCCAATGTGCCCGTTCCGCCTGTATACGTACTGGCTGCCGCATGGCTGGAATTCGAGGCGGCACCTGAGGATGAAGATGCATATCGTTTGGCTTCAGCCGCACGTGCAGCCGCTCTAGCGCGTGCTGCTTTGGCAGCCTGCTCCGCTCTAAGCTTGTTCTTCTCCTGCACCAGACCCACACGTTTGTTAGCGAGTGCTACCAGCATGTCATTTTGCTCTTCGCTGATTTCATCTGACTCAGCAATATCATGATCGTAATTGGAAATCAGTCTTTGTTTCTCTTTTTCCTTCGAATTCAGTTCTGCTTTGGCGTCCTGCTTGAGCGCATAGAGCTTCTTGGCATTTTTATATTCCGTGTCCAGCTGTTTCTTCTTGCTTACGACCAATGCCTTGTCCTTTTTATGCTCGTCCAACAGGATTTGATCCTGCTCCACGATCGTTTTCAAGGAATCTACCCGGCTGAGAAAGTCACTAAAACTGGACGAAGACATAAGCACGTCCATATATGAGACGGTTCCATCCGTATACATCAAACGCACACGAGTTTCCAGCATTTTTTCCCGTGACTGGATACGATCAATGGCCTCAGCTAAATCTTTTTTAGTCGCACGTAGATTATCTTCCGTTTGATCAATCTGAACCGCAACACGAGTCAGCTGATCACTGACGCTGTTAATCTGAGCAAGCACAATTTTCAGGTTTTGCACGGTTTTATTTTTGTAATGTTGAGCATACTGTTTATCTTGAGCAGCCTTTTCCTGTTGTTGCTTGGCAGATTGGGCCTGCTTTTCCAATTGGTTCAGCTGCGAATTGATTTCACTCATGCTTTTGGCATATCCGTCAGAAGGCTGGATTAGCAATGCGGCTACCAAGGTAGCGGCCAACACAGATCCTGTTTTTTTCAACTTGCACTCCCCATCCTTTATCGCAAAATAACACCGGGCTTCCCCGTTCTAATTGATACCGACCACGACGTCCAGCCAACGCTTCTTTATACTTTTAAGAACTTGCGCATGGACAGGGTACTGCCAACAATTCCGACCAGCATACCCAAAATAATCAGCAATGCACTCAACTGAATCCAAATGCCTTCAAGTGGCATAAGCTTCAACATATTCAGAGCTATATCGCCCTGAACGGCGGTCAGCAAACGCTGATAGCCAGTAAATAAAATACCTACAGTAATAAGGGAACCAATAAGACCAATAAGCGCGCCTTCGATAAAAAACGGCCAGCGTATAAAAAAGTTGGTCGCACCGACCAGCTTCATAATGCCAATCTCTCTGCGTCGTGCCAATATGGTCACGCGAATCGTATTCGAGATAAGGAACATGGACATGAGCGCCAGTCCGGCGACGAATATAAAGCCTACATTACGTATGAGCTTCGTAATCGTAAAGAGCGTCTCTACGGTGCCTTTTCCATAACGAACCTTTAAAATCGGTTTCTCTGGATGCAACGTATTCAGCTTCTCAATCTTTTCAGCCACAAATGGAACCGTTGTTGGTTCAATAACCTCTACCACAATTTTGTCCGGGAGTGGATTGCTGTCCTTGTCAAAACCCTCCAGCAGCTCCTTGCCGCTGTCTCCCAAATCTTTGCGCAGCTCCTCCAAACCCTGAGCTTTAGTCACAAAGGTCGTTTTACTGATTTCCGGCATCGCTGCGATTTCCTTTTGCAGTGTTTCGCGCATGTTCTGCTCTACATTTAGCTCCAGAAATACGTTAACCTCTACCTGACTATCTGCCTGATCAGCCAGGGAATTGACGTTGAGCACCAGCATGATAAATACGCCCAATATAAGTAATGACACAATAATCGAAGTGACGGATGCCACGGACATCCAGCCATTGCGGAATATGTTTTTGAAACCTTCCCGCAGATGACGTAAGAAGGTATTAAAAGTCATATCCGTACTCCCCTCTTACCTGATCCCTTACGATGTTGCCATTCTCAATAGCAATTACGCGTTTACGCATGGAATTCACGATGTCCTTATTGTGGGTCGCCATCACAATGGTCGTACCCCTAAAATTAATTTCGTCCAGCAACTGCATGATCTCCCACGATGTCTCGGGGTCCAGATTTCCCGTAGGTTCATCGGCAATGATCACGGAAGGATTGTTTACGATGGCCCGTGCAATCGCTACACGCTGTTGCTCCCCACCGGAAAGCTGGGCAGGCTCACGATTCATTTTTGTTTTCAAGCCAACCAGTTCAAGCACTTCTGGTACCCGTTTGCGAATCAGCTTCTTGGGAGCTTCAATAACTTCCATAGCAAAAGCCACATTCTCATAAGCCGTCAAACGCGGCAAAAGGCGGAAATCCTGAAAAATGACTCCGATGTTACGACGAACGTAGGGAATTTTACGCTGCTTGAGCTTCCCGATATTAAAACCATTGACTGAAATTTGCCCCTTGGTAGGTACTTCTTCTCTATAAATAAGCTTCATAAAAGTCGATTTCCCCGCTCCAGACGGGCCGACTACGTATACAAATTCATTACGGTCAATTCTGACCGATACTCCTTGAAGTGCGTGGGTTCCGTTAGTATAGGTCTTCCACACATCCTGCATTTCAATCACTCGATCACTTCCCGCTGCTTAATCATATTACGCATAACCTAATATCCATTCGACATATTCCATGCATTTCCTTTAAAAACTTCTCTATTTCATCATACCGTTTATCATTGTAACAAATTTGTTACCTAAATAGTACCGAAAGTTTTCTGCTTTTGGCACATATATATGAATAATATGGCACACGAGTACGCTATCAAGCTTATCAGACAGGAGACATCTGCATTATGAAAAAAATTCATTTATCTGTCATTTG
Source organism: Paenibacillus sp. FSL R10-2748 (assembly GCF_038005565.1). NCBI lineage: Bacteria > Bacillati > Bacillota > Bacilli > Caryophanales > Paenibacillaceae > Paenibacillus > Paenibacillus sp. FSL R10-2748. Next base: position 664,002 of record NZ_JBBOTK010000003.1, on the reverse strand, counting down.
GATATGGGCTGGTGTTCTGGCGCTGGCCATGTTGTGGGGGGGACTTCATCTGTACGCCGACAGACAAACGCTGCCGGAGGGAGTGAGGGTCGGAGGAGTCAACGTAGGAAGCATGGATTACACAGCCGCTCTCCGGCTGGTGGATAAAAAGCTGGATGCATTAAAGCAACGCTCACTGCTTCTGACGGACAGTGACAGCAGTGCACAGGATATAAAACTTACACTCGGGGAAGCAGGAATTCATTATAAAGCGGAGGCATTTCGGAATGCCGTGAAGGCGCTCAGCTCGGAGCATCTATGGACTCGTGTGCAGACACGTTTTAGCTTCGAAAAGGAATGGTCTATCGCATCTTTCCGACAGAAGGAGATATTGAAAGCCCAATTCGGAGCCGATTGGGAGGAGCAACGATATGGCATGCCTATCAATGCTGTGCGTCAGATTGACGGGAATGATCAGGTTCGTTATATTCCTGGGCGCTCTGCGCGACGTCTGGATTGGCCTAAACTGGACGCCGCACTGGATAAGGCCCTGCCCAAGGATTTTACCGCTTCGGAGGAGCCGATACGAGTGGAATTACCGTTCCTTCAGCTGGAGCCGAAAATTTCGGTGGACAGCCTGCGTAATGAAGGGATTGAGCGCAAAATCGTCCAGTTCTCCACCAGTCTCGGCAGCAGCTCGGAAGGACGCGTGTATAACGTCAATTCAGCGGCAAGCACCGTTGATGGTTTAATTCTCAAGCCAGGTGACATATTCGACTACGGTCAATTGATTGCCAAGGCTGAGCGCACTCATGGCTTTCGTGAAGCTCCAGTGATCGTGAACGGTCAGTTGGAGTCCGGCATAGGTGGCGGGATTTGTCAGGTATCCAGCACGGTGTATAATGCAGCACTGCGAGTCGGTTTGGACATTGTTGAGCGCCGCAACCATTCCTTGCCGGTCAGCTACCTGCCCAAAGGTCAGGATGCGACTTTTGCTACAGGGTCCATTAATTTTCGTTTTAGAAACAATACAGGCAAGCATTTAATACTTCGTGCGGCTGTCCAAAACCGAACGCTTACTGTTAAATTTTTTGGTACATTTCCGTCCAATGTTTCGTATGAACTGGAATCCCATACGGTTCGCATACTTCCCATACCGGAGAAGAGACTCCGTAATGACTCCCTTTCCCCCGGCTTCTATCAAGTACTTCGGCAGGGCAAAGAAGGGTATGTGGTAGAAACATTCCGGGTAAAAAAGGTGGACGGAAAAACCGTAGATCGCACCCGAATCAGCCGCGATACGTATCGAGCGCAGCAACGCATTATAGCTAGTTATGGCGGTGGCACATCGTCTGAGCCACAAACACGTGAACCCGAGAAGTCTATTGTCGAGGACGGTATAAGCGAATAAACGAAAAATCCCCCTTCCACTGTCGACTGGACTTGTTCCAGACAGAGTGAAAGGGGGATTTTAGCTATAAATTACTCGCTGCGTTTACCCAAAACAGAAATTTCTACAGGCTCACTTTCGTTACCGTCTGCATCTTCAGCTTTGATTACCAGCCTAACCGTTGCTTTTTGAGCAAGCACACTGATACTAAATGTGCCATCATCTTTGGCTACTGCACTACCGATAGGCAGTTCATTGGAATAGGCGGTTACTGTGGAACCTGCTTTAGCTGTCCCCGTAATTGTACCTTCTCCGTCATACACATCGTTGACTTTCAGTGCTTTCGTAGTTGCAACCGCGTCAGCAGCTGTGTCTGTAGTGCTATCTGTAGTCGTATCCGTAGTTGTGTCAGTATCTGTGTTGGTATCTATGGTTGTAGAGTTGTCCGTAGTCGTGCTATCTGTGCTGGTACTTGTGCTGCTATCTTCTGTTTCACTGCCAGAAGTAGTCGACGTGTTACCATAAGTGGAATCTGTCACATTGCCGTATGTGGAATCCGTCACCGTTCCACCAGGAGTCGTCGTCAGATTATCAACAGGGCTCAGGTTGTAACCGGAAGCAGCGTCCAGAATAGCAATCGCCTCTGCACGAGTCAGCGACTTCAGTGGCTGGAATTTACCATCCGGATAACCGTTGATGATTTTTTGCTCCGCAGCTGCCGCTACACTTTTCTTCGCCCAAGCTCCAATTTTATCGGAGTCAATGAATTTAGTAACATCTGCTGCGTTACCGGCAGTGAGTCCAATAGCTTTGCCTACGATAGCCGCAGCCTCTTGACGTGTTACCTTACCATTTGGTTTGAGCTTGTTATCTGCATAGCCGCTTATGTAACCTGCATTCACGGCACTTGTAAGCTCGTTGTATGCCCAGTGAGAGGCTGGTACATCTGTGAACGTTCTGCTTCCATTACCGTTTACTTTTACACTGTCCGCATACGTTACGTCAGTCACTGCTGGAGTATCCTGCGTGAACGTACCCAAGCTGCGATTCAGAAGAACAATAAATTCTGCACGTGTGATTGCCGCATCTGGTTTCACCGCGCCGTCCAATTGTCCTGTGGCTGACCAGCGTTGCACCTGATCTCCTGCCCAATGTCCACTTGTAGTTTGAGGAGCAGCTGCCGCTGCGCTGAATGCGCTAAGAATAAGACCTGTACTCAATACACCTGTAACTGTGTTTCTTAACTTTTTTCCCATGCTATAAATTCCTCCTCTGATTGGATTCATCATTCTTTTTTAAACACTTTACCAGAAATCAAACCCAAATAACCCCCAAATTAAAAAAATCGTCCCATATAACCATACCCCCTCCTTATGTAGGATAAATAAGAAACGGGACTTAATGCCTAGTTATTCACTTGGATATGTATATTTAGACAGGCTAAGGTATACTGAATGAATATTCGGTCATATGCTGGAACACTGCAATGAGGTCACAAAACCCTAAGAAAAGAGGTCTTCTTATGGCTCTTATTCAATGTCAGTTTTATTCTGAAGTTCTTGGTCTGAGCACATCCATGAATGTTATTCTTCCTCAGGCAACCCGTTCGCAAATTGGACTGGAAGGCAAGCAAGGAACCGGGTCACATCCGACGCTGTATTTGCTGCATGGCCTATCGGACGATGATTCAACCTGGTTACGCCGAACCTCCATTGAACGCTATGTCGCCTCATTGGGCCTAGCTGTCGTCATGCCCCAGGTACATCGGAGTTTCTATACGAATATGGAGCAAGGCGCGGCTTATTGGACCTTTATCAGTGAAGAATTGCCGGCTTTGGCACGTTCATTCTTTCCTCTGTCCGACAAGCGTGAAGATAATTTTGTAGCCGGACTTTCTATGGGTGGATATGGTGCTTTCAAACTGGCACTCCAGCATCCAGAGCGTTTTGCAGCCGCTGCCAGCCTTTCGGGAGTCATGGATTTACACGCATCACGCACCGATCCTATGCAAAATGCGATGAGTCCAGCGGAATGGCTTAACATTTTTGGTCCAGATGAAATACGTGGAACGGATCACGATTTGCTGGAACTGTTACAACGTCATGCTGCTTTGGGGACCTCACTTCCCCGGCTCTACCAATGCTGCGGCACGGAGGATTTCCTATATAAGGGAAATCAGGCTTTTCGTGAAACATGTAATACTATCGGAGTTCCGCTGACCTACGAAGAAGGTCCTGGAGCTCATGAATGGGGATACTGGGACGCGAAAATTCAGGATGTACTGGCGTGGCTACCGCTCAAAGAGCACTAAACAGGTTAAAAAAATCCCCGCAGCTCCCCTCATCGCACCATGGCGAAGGGATAGGCTCGGGGATTTTTATGCACATTAGGGATTTGTTATGGTCTCCGTCGATGGAGATCCTTTAGTTAGTGACTTGGGTAGCACCTTGTACAAGCGCCACTCACCGTTAAACTCACGTTCAAGCTGGACCCAAGGAGCGCCTTTTTCATATAAATTCGGATATACCATATTGATTTTACTCAGTGGCATGCCTGACATGATCTTAGGTACAAGGATATAATCCACATGGCTATCCTGCGGATAACTTAGTGCCTTATTGAACAAATAATCACTGGTAATCAGGAAGCGTTTTGGATATTGGCTGTAGACAATCATGGTGTAGGCTGAAGCCGAATCGGTCATAATGGTAGACTTCGGCAGATGCTTATCCAACCAGACGGCAATCTTACGATCTGACTCCTGTCTCACATAGTTCACATTCCCCGTTCGTGTGAGAAAGCTGTTCTCATCCGGTGCAATATCCGGGCGAGTCAATGCATAGGAAAGTAATCCAGCGGTAAGCAGCAGACTGACGGACACCAGGCCAAAGGCTGCCCTCCGCCATCGTCCCTGAAGCTGGCTCAGCTCATAGGGCAACCAGGCTACGGTAATTGGGAACACGTACATAAAATAACGAAACCATCCGTACGAAGATTGCTTCATCATGAGTAAAAATTGCAACCCTGGCACTGACAGGAACAGCAGCAAAATAATCAATGTTCCCCATCGGAACAAGCGTCCACTCAACAGACGAATGAACAGAATAGCAAACAACGGTACCGAATACCAGAGTGTTTTGGAAGCAATAAATTTCAAGGCCACCAGCGGATTGGAGAAAATCTCTACAAACTTATCATCATTCAGCAGCTCTGCCGATTGGGCCGTGTTCGAATACTCCGAATTCAGGAAATAAAAAGCATTCCCCATAATGAGATAGTTAAAGAAAATCCACAACAGCCCGGAAAAGACCACGGGGAGCAGAAGCAGTAACCAAGTTGCCTCTACCTTGTGCAGTTTTTCTCGCAAGGCCAGTTCACGTCTGCCCATGTTTCGATGTAGAAACATGATCGCCAATACCACTCCACCCGCCATTGCCACGCCCAGAGGAACCGCTTCATAGCGAGTCCAGAACGCCATGGCAAGCGCTAATCCAGAAACAATCAGACTTGCCGTCATGCGATCCTTTAGCCACAATGCAAACTCAATCACCGTCATCATAATGAAGTATATGTATAGCGAATCGCTCAGCCCATTGGCACCAAACAGTAAAATAAACGGATTCAGTGCATACAACAGTGCCAGCATGATGCTCATCCCTGAGCTAAGCCCTGTTCTGACCCCCGCCCGATACAGCAACATAGCGGTCAAAGCGGCAAAGGTAGCACTAAGAATGACAGCAGCCAATCCATAGGTGGCTAATGCCGGAAAGATTGGATACAGCAGTAGAATCACCATTTCCAGAAGACTGGGTAGTGGATTCCAGATAAATCCGATTGCGCCCAGATGCGGGTCACGGCTGTACAGCACATAAAATGCATTAGCTACGCGACTGAGCGCGTCTGTGTGCATATATCCCAGAACATAGCTGAAATAGATGCCCGCAGACAGTTCCAATGCAAGTATAAATACAAACAGACCTATAGCCATCCATCTGCTTGCAGACCATTTGCGAAAGGACATTCCTCTCGTTCCCCCTCAAACTTCTTGCGGTGATACAGTTGTAGCCTAATCACACCCTACAGCTGTATGCTTCCCTCCGCTACGATGCACTAAAATATAATAATTATTTCGATTCTTCATGCTCTATTTTGTACAGTCGCCACTGACCGTCAAAGTCATGTACCAACGAGGCCCACGGCGCTCCCTTTTCGAACAAATCAGGATAGTTCCGGTTCACCTGATCCAGCGGTACCCCATCCACCAAGCGCGTGACCAAGACATAATCCACCTTGGAAGCAGGCAGATCCATTAAAGATTCCCCAAAGTCAAAATCACTCGTAATCATAAATTTCTTTGGAATTTTACTACTCAAAATAATCGGATAGGCCGCATAGGAATCTGTCAAAATGAGGGATGAACCATAATGCTCATCCAGCCACGGCGCTATTTTCCGCTCAATAATTTGACGTTCGTAGCTTTCATTACCACTATGCGTTAAATAGCTGTGTTCATCTGCTGCAATCGCGGGGTTCGTCAGTGCGTAGGATAACAAGCCTGCTGTTACCAACATTCCTGCTGTTACCAGTGAGATTCCGATCCCCCTCATTTTCCCCTTCAATAAACTTAGCTCATACGGCAACCAGGCAACCGTAATCGGGAATACATACATAAAATATCGGAACCAGCCAAAAGAAGACTGCTTGAGCATCAGCAAAAGCTGAAGTCCAGGCACCGATAAAAAGATTGCTAATAGCGTAAGCGTGCTCCAACTCAACAGACGTTTGTCCAATAGTCGTATGAGCAAAATGGCAATCAACGGAGCAGCATACCATAAGGTTCGTTGCCCGATAAACTTTAGCATCAGCACAGGGTGGGCAAACATGGCCACAAAGCGTTGATCCTCCAACAAAGCCGCTGATTGTGTGGAATTGGAATACTGCGAGCGTAAGAAGTAAAGCGGGTCGCCCATGATAATCCAGTTAAAAAAGAGCCAAAGCAGGCCGGAAAAGACAAGTGGCAACAATAATAGAAGCCATGTCGCCTCCACCTTGTACAGTCGCTCTTTTAAAGACAATTCCGTTCTAACCCTCTCTCTGTTTGTACGCCACCTATGCAGAAAAAAGATCGTCAGCAATACACCCAAAGCCATCGCAACGCCAAGCGGAACCGCTTCATAGCGTACCCAAAAAGCCAGTGCAAGCGCAAAACCGGATACGATCAAATTCGCCGCCTTGCGATCCTTCAACCACATACAAAATCGACTCACAGTCAACAGGATGAAAAAGATATATGGCGAGTCACTCAAGCCGTTGAAGCCAAACAGAAACATAAATGGATTCAGTGAAAATAATAGCGCAATCAGCAAACTGGTTGCACCGTGAAGCCCCAACTGTTTGCCCGTCGCATACAATAATGCCGCGCTCGCCCCTGCAAATAGGCTGCTCACAATCACTGCCGCCAGCCCGTGGGAAGCGAGTACTGGAAATAAAGGATAAAACAACAGCACAATCAGTTCCATCAAACTGGGCAGCGGATTCCATACAAACCCGATAGCACCCAAGTGTGGGTCACGACTGTACAGCACATAAAATGCATTAGCCACTCGACTGAGCGCATCGGTATGCATATAGCCAAGATGCCATGCAAAATACACACCCACGGCCAGTTCAAGAGTAGTAATACAAGCAAACAATGATAGCAATTTTCCGTGTTTTCTTAAAATCATGAAACCTCTTTCTGACGCTGTTGCGGAACGGAGAAGATCCAGTAACGGTTCCAGATATAATTATGAACAGGCACGATGATGGTAGTTAGTACTTCACCGATCAGATACGACCAACCGATCCAGTGAATGGTCACGTACATCAGAGCGGCATTTAAGAGCAAGCCACAGGTACAGACCAATAAATATTTAAGAAACTGGGTGCGGCTTCCCTCGCCGGTAGGCTCGAACGTCCAGTTTCGGTTCAGCACATACGAAACGAGCAATGTAACCACGAATCCGATTGTAGTAGCCGTTACTGCTGGTACCGTAAACAACTCCACCAGCAGCACAAGCACACCAACATGGATACCTGTACCCAGCAGCCCCACAATACCGTATTTAATGATTGGATACTTTAGATATGAACGTCTGATCATGTTGATTAAACTCCCTGTCCACCCACAATCGGTCAGCATTCGCCCGTTTATCTGCTATCAAATAGCGAGGCCTAGCTTTGACTTCGTGATATATGGCGGCAATATATTCTCCTACCACACCAATTGACAGCATGAGTACACTGCCAATAATCAAGAGCAGCAAAATGACAGTGGTAAAACCGGTCACAGCATCACCCGTTAATTTGCGCATTAAGGTCTGAATCCCCAATACGACTGAAATCAGCATAAAAATGAGGCCCATCAGACTCACTACCCGCAATGGTACTGTCGAAAACGAAACGATCGCTTCTGCTGCCAGTCGAGTCAGCCCTAACGGACTCCAGCGGCTTGGCCCCTCTTCGCGTGGAGCCACCCGGAATGAAATCTGGGTTTTGCGGAAACCTAGCCAGGCCGTCATTCCGCGGAAAAACGGCATACGCTCTGGCATCGCCATCCAGGCATCCACCACTCGTCGATCCAGTAGCTTATAATCGGAGGCATCCTTGAGATTAAAGCCCGTCAAGCGGTTCAGGGTCGCGTAGAACAATGAAGCACCGAGCTTTTTGCCCACCGACTCTTCTCCCCGAAATTCTTTCACACATTCGACCAAATCATAACCTTCATTTTGCCATAAACGTACCATTTCTCCAATCATTTCAGGAGGATGCTGCAAATCACCGTCCATGACAATAATCGCATCGCCAGAGGCATTTTCCAGACCTGCGCACAACGCCAGCTCCTTACCGAAATTCCGACTCAGCCGGAGCGCGAGCAAAGAGGGCATACGACGGGACAATTCGGACAGCTTGAGCCACGTATCGTCTTTGGAACCATCATCTACTATGATGAGCTCATAGCGTGAGGTGACAACAGACAATACCCCATCAATTACCTTAAGTGAACGCTCGAGATGCGAGCTTTCATTATACATGGGAATGACGACGGATAAAAAAGGTGTTTTTGTCTCCATTCTTGCTCCTTCTTTCTTCATATTCAGGAGGACTGTGCCGGGGTATCATCCAAGTCGTGCATATCGGTCAGACCATGTGTCGTCTTCTCCCAATAGAACGGCTTGGTAATGAGCTGCCAAGCGGCTTTCACCGCAGCTATACTCATAAGTACCCAATATAACGGCGAGAGTAGCCCATATTTGACCATCGCGTATGAAAATGTTCGTTCACCGCGCTCTTCCAGTTCCCCGATGACCCAATACATTCCGGCCACGTTACTGAATACGAACAGAAAGTTACCGATATAAAATTCCGCGCTGGCCAGGTAATACACATACCCCGGGAACAGCTTGGGAATAAAGGATAATTCCCAGCCAAACCATAAAATAAGCAAACCCCAAAAAATCGGATTCAGCAACGGCAACATCGGAGTTGCCAAAATCATCACCTGAAAGCCGAAAAAGCCCTTCCAGCCCACTTCGCGCACCAGCTTAACCGGATTGCGCATATGAACCAGCCATGTCTGCATATACCCCTTGATCCAGCGTGACCGCTGACGAATCCAGTTGCCCACGCGGCTGTTAGCTTCCTCCCATGTGCGGGAATCGACAATAGCAGTTTTGTAGCCGCCTTTATACAGACGTATGCCCAGATCGGCATCCTCGGTTACATTGTAGGGGTCCCACGCATTAATATCTTTCAATACAGATACCCGAAAATGATTGGATGTGCCGCCTAAAGGAATTGGGGTATCTAACTGCATAATACCCGGCAGCAGTAACTCGAACCACATACTGTATTCTTGAGTGAACCAGCGGGTCAGCAAATTTTGTGTACTATTAAAGTAGTTGAGCTTCGCTTGAATACATGCATAATGCTCAGGGAGTGAATCGAACGCTGCAATGACCTTTTTAAGCTGATCAGCGTCGGGACGATCCTCAGCATCGTAAATCACGACAAACTCGCCACGTGCCCGAATAAGTCCATAATTACATGCCTTCGGCTTGGTTTTCGGCAAACCGTCTGGAACGACCAGTGTCGTGTAATAGGCCGGCAGCTTCATTTCACGGAGTAGCTCGATCGTCTCAATGTCATCCTCTTCAATCAGCAGCCGCACATCCAGCTTGGACTTTGGATAATCCAGCTGCTCCAAATTCCGCAACAACATCGGAAGCACGCCCGCCTCCTTATACATAGGTACAAGAATGGTATAGATCGGCAGTTTCTTTTCATCCATGGCGTCAACCTCTTCCTTCGTAAAACGAAGCTGCGCCCCACGCCGGGAACCGAGATAAATAATGCCAAATTTAAATAGCGTCATCGCAAAATAAAACAGCTGAATCATCATATTGATGATCAACACCGTTTTCCAACTGTTCCACAAGAGACCGAGCAGTGTAATCATACCCATAGCTGCGAACACCCAAAGTTGTCCCTTTGTAAAAGTCGTCCGCGCCGAATTGTGCGGTTCTTTTTCCAATAGCCCAGTCGTGCTCTCCTGCATCATTTCTTCACCGTAGATTTTACCCCAGAGCTGCTCCATCTCTTCCTTCGTAGCAAGCACCTGCTCTACCGGCATACCCAAGATTTCCTCCAGCTTCAAGCGTCGCTCTTCTGGCAACGGATCGCTAACCGCCACAATATATCGGTTCATATACTGATGGATGACGACCACGCCATAAGCCATTGCCACTTGCTCGGGTAGTTTGTACGCCGCATCCAGCGCCAGCTCCTCACCAATGCGCCCGATTCGGTTCTGTGTAGCAATCGCGCGGTACAAATCCGCAGGTTCCAGCATTTGCAATGACAGCAAGATGTCGCCGAGCAGCCCGCCGCTCTTCGCCTGGAACTCCAGTGCGCGCTCCAGTTGTTCCGGTAATATATAGCCGGAACGAACCAGCATATCGCCTAGGCGCTCCTTGGACTCGTCGCCGTCAACCTGCTCTTGGAGCTGCTCGGCTGTAATGAAGCCCATCTCTACAAGAATATCACCCAACCTGCCACCGTAACGCTTCTGGTTACGGATGGCATCTGTCAGCTGATCGCGGGTGATCATCCCGTTCTCCACCAGTTGATCCCCCAGACGGGCCTTGCCGTTTCGTCCACTCTGCGTTCCTGTTGCCGCCTCTTCGCCTTCCGTACCAGGGATACTGGAACCAGCGCCCATAGCAGCTCCTGCTGCTGTCTGTTCCTGCCCAGAGGCATATTGGACTTGAGCCTCCTGCACCTGTCCATCCTGTATCCCTTCATCCAGCAATTGTTCCACAGCTGCTGCTGTATCATTGGCGTTCTGTATCGCCTGGATACGAAGTTCTGTATCCTGAAGTCGCCGTTCTAACTCTTCAATATGAAAATCAAGCTTGTACAGCACCGGGGCCTGCTCTAACCGCTGAGCCTCTAGCTGTTGTTGCAGTTGTTCGATTCGCTGACGCTCTTCTTTTATTCTTCTCTTGGTTTGGCGAATTGAAACTCCTCCAACCTGCCACCTAAGCTTGTCACCCATGAATTCCCGCCCTTTCAATCCAGCGCCGCTCTTCCGCAAGCGCATCCGCAAGCAGCTGCTTTAACTCCGCATCCCGCTGCTTTTTCCGTTCCAGCGCCGCGTGGAAAAGTTCCCGCTCCTCACGCAGTAACTCCTCCGCTTGCACCCGTTCCTCATGCAATGAAGATATCAGTTGATCGGCTTCAGAAGCGCGATAACCGAACCAAGCGCTCTTTAACTGACGCGCCGTCCTTTTAGTTCTCATAATACCTCCCTAGATCATCCCGACTCTGCCTTCAGCTACATCGACTTTAGAGCTTTTACTTGCCGTTCTCCCGAAACCAGGACATACCTATGTTCTCATTCAAGCCCTTCATTTACACATTTATGAAATTGTCCTAATCAAAAGTGCCTCTAGTAACTTGACATTTATTTATTGAATATAGTTCTTGTCCTATTGAATTGGTAATTCAATGAAAAACTTAGTGCTATTCTACCATAATCATCGTAGGCGTAGTATACAAAAATGTAAATTCTAGAAACTTTCACACTAGCGTATTAGTAGGTATTTAGAACTATAAATTAAATGCTATGAAAAATACCTTCCAGGAAATCTATGCATTTCATGATCATTGGGATCATGAATAAAACAAATACCTCAAAAAGCACAAAAGACACCGCGAACGGTGCCTTTGAAACCTAGATTGCTAATTCCTTAAAATCTGATTTTACACAGCATCCCGCTACTGTGCAAGACAATAATATCTTTCTTTACTGATTAATTTTTCGGCTTGTGCCCTTCAAACCATGTTGATGTATTCGCCAGGAGCTGTTCACTGCGCCCAATGGCTGCCTGTACCTGCCCAGTAGCGGTTCCGCCATATACATTCCGTGCATTAACTACCGCTTCTGGTTGAAGCACCTCATAAATACGATCGTCGAACAGATCCGAAAACTGCTGAAATTCGTCCAGTGTCAGATCAAGCAAATATTTTCCATGCTGGATGCAATACAGCACGGTTTTGCCAATGACCTCATGCGCCTGACGGAACGGAAGCCCTTTGCCGACCAAAAAGTCCGCAATATCAGTTGCATTGGAGAAATCCTGGTTGACCGCTTGACGCATGCGATCCTTGTTCACCTTCATCGTGGCGATCATCGGTGCGAACAGTTGCAAGGCTCCTTCCAGCGTGGCAACGGTATCGAACATCCCTTCCTTGTCCTCCTGCATGTCCTTGTTGTATGCCAGCGGCAAGGATTTCAGTACAGTCAACAAGCCCATGAGGTTTCCATAGACACGTCCGGTTTTACCACGTACCAGCTCGGGCACGTCCGGGTTTTTCTTCTGCGGCATAATGCTGCTGCCTGTGCAAAAAGCATCATCCAGCTCGATAAAACCAAACTCCGTGCTGCTCCATAGCACCAATTCTTCGCTCAGACGAGACAAATGCGTCATAATCAGCGAGGCGCCAGCCAGGAACTCTACGATAAAATCCCGGTCGCTGACGGCATCGAGGCTATTTTCATATACGCCATCAAATCCCAGTTGCTCGGCTACAAAATGACGGTCGATCGGAAAAGTGGTCCCGGCCAAAGCGCCAGCACCGAGCGGCAACACGTTAATCCGCTTGTAGCTGTCTTTGAGTCGGTCAATATCACGCTCCAGCATAGACACATACGCCAGCAGATGATGTGCAAATAAAATAGGCTGCGCACGCTGCAAGTGTGTGTATCCAGGTACAATCGTGTCCAGATTATCCTTTGCCTGCCCGATTAATGCAGCTTGTACATCATGCAGCATACCCACCAGCGATACCACACGTCCGCGCAAATACAAGTGCATATCCGTTGCTACCTGATCGTTACGACTACGCCCAGTGTGCAGCTTACCCCCGACCGGACCAATGGCCTCGATTAGATTTTTTTCGATATTCATGTGAATATCCTCATCCGAAACAGAAAATTCAATTTCCCCACGGCGGATACGCTCTAGGACCGTGTGTAGTCCTCCCTTGATCGTGTCTGCATCCTCCTGCGGAATAATTCCACATTTCCCCAGCATGGCCACATGAGCCAAACTGCCTTGAATATCTTCTTCCGCCAACGTCTGATCAAACCCGATAGAAGCCGTATATTCCTCTACCAGCTTGTTCGTTTGCTTCGTAAACCGTCCGCCCCATAGCTTACTCATTGCATGATCCCCTCTCTGCAATACAAGCCGCCCTCGTCGTTTGGACAAGAACGGCCCGCATCCCGTACATTTTTTAGGTTACATCATTATTTATGATTTTGTGTTACGCCCGCGTTGACCTTCAAACGCAGAGCATTCAAGCGGATAAAGCCTGTTGCATCGCCTTGATCGTAGGCTTGTGTCGGATCGGCTTCCATGGTCGCAATGTCCGGGTTGTACAAGCTAACTGGACTTTTAACGCCTGCACCGATAACGTTGCCTTTGTACAGCTTCACGCGCACGGTACCACTGACATTTTTCTGACTCTCATGAACCAGAGCCTGCAAAGCGACACGTTCCGGTGCGAACCAGAAACCGTTGTAAACCAAGGTAGCATAACGGGTAATCAGACTATCACGCAGATTCATAACCTCGCGATCCATCGTGATAGATTCCATTTTACGGTGAGCTGTGAACAGGATCGTACCGCCCGGCGTCTCATAGACTCCCCGACTCTTCATACCAACAAAACGGTTCTCCACCATATCCACACGTCCGATACCATGTTTGCCGCCCAGTTCATTCAGTTTTTCCATCACTTGCAGTGGATTTAGCTGTTCTCCGTTCAAAGCGACGCAGTTACCTGCTTCAAATTCCAACTCCAAATATTCTGCTTCATCAGGAGCGTCCTCAGGCGCGTTGCTGAGCAAGAACATTTCTTTATTTTCAGGAGCACTTGGATCAAACCAAGGGTCCTCCAGCACGCCGCTTTCATAGCTGATATGCAGCAGATTACGGTCCATGGAGTATGGCTTGGCTGCAGAAGCAGTTACCGGAATGTCGTGTTTTTCCGCATAGGCAATCATTTCTGCACGGCCCGGGAACTGATTGCGGAACTCTTCCAGCCGCCAAGGTGCGATCACCTTGATATCCGGCGTCAACGCCGCCGCGTTCAGCTCGAAGCGCACCTGATCGTTACCTTTGCCTGTTGCCCCGTGAGCAATGGCTGTTGCTCCCTCGGCAATCGCAATATCGACCATCCGCTTAGCGATCAATGGACGTGCAATACTCGTTCCGAGCAAATATTGTCCTTCATATAAAGCACCCGCCTGGAACATCGGATAGATAAAATCCTTGGCGAATTCATCACGCAGATCATCAATGTACACTTTGGAGGCCCCCGTAGCGAGTGCTTTTTCCTCCAAACCGTCCAGTTCTTCCTTTTGACCGATATCTGCGGTGAATGCGATGATTTCAGCATCATAAGTTTCTTTGAGCCATTTCAGAATGACCGACGTATCCAGACCGCCGGAATATGCGAGTACGATTTTTTCTTTTGCCATTGTTGAAGTCCTCCCCGATTGCTTACCTTTATCTTCTTTACCTATCAATACCTATCAATCTTAAGCCATTAAAGCAACTAACAGCGCTTTTTGCGCATGCAGACGATTCTCCGCTTCATCAAAAATGACCGAATTCGGACCATCGATTACGCCTGCGCTCACTTCTTCCCCACGATGCGCAGGGAGACAGTGCAGGAATAAATAATCCGGCTTCGCCAGCTTGACCAGCTCCTCATTCACCTGGAAGTCGGCAAAAGCAAGCTCCCGCTCCTTCTGCTCTTCCTCAAAGCCCATGCTCGCCCACACATCTGTGTAGATCGCATCCGCATTTTGTACTGCTTCCTGCGGACTTTGGGTTATAACGATCTCACTACCTGTCTGTTTGGCAATTTCACGGGAAGCTGCGACCACACTCGGGTCAGGCTCGTATCCAGCTGGACTTGCGATGGACACATGCACTCCAAGCTTCGCTCCCCCAATCAAGAGGGAATGAGCCATATTGTTACCGTCTCCGATGTAAGCCAATTTGAGCCCTTTTAGCTTACCCTTTTGCTCATACAAGGTTTGATAATCAGCTAGCACTTGGCACGGATGAGCTAAATCACTCAATCCATTGATCACAGGAACGGACGCATAACGTGCCAACTCTACAACATTATCGTGCCCAAAGGTACGAATCATAATGCCATCTAGATAACGTGACATGACTTGAGCCATGTCGCTAATCGGTTCGCCGCGTCCCAGTTGAATGTCATTTTTGCTGAGGAAAAGAGCATGCCCACCCAATTGATACATACCGACTTCGAAAGATACCCGTGTACGTGTAGAGGATTTTTCGAAAATCAGTCCGAGCGTTTTCCCTTTTAGCGGCTGATAGGTTTCTCCGTTTTTGTGCTTACGCTTAATTTCAATGGCGAGATCAATTAAATACTGGATTTCCTTTGAAGAGTAATCGTCCAGTTCCAGGAAGTCCCGCCCCTTCAAATTCATCTGCTGCAGTGCGCCGCCCTGGCTCATGCTATCGTCTCCTTTTGTACTCTAGTCTAGGATGATTTGGCCTTTACACTAAGCCACATGCTCCCGAATCAATTCAGCAATCAATGTTACAGCCTGATCTATTTCGTCTTTCGTTACATACAAGTTAGGCAACAGACGAATCACGTTCGGTCCTGCTGTAATGAACAGAATCCCCTTCTTCTGTCCTGCCAAAACAAGCTCCGCTACCGGTTCTGCACACTCAATACCGACCATCAGACCTTTTCCACGGATATCCTTTACAAAAGGACTATCTCCAAGCTGCTTTTGCAGACTATGGAAAAGGTAATCTCCCATCTCAGCTGCACGTTCTGGTAGCTTGTCATCAATAATCGTTTCAATAGTAGCTTGAACCGCTGCCATAGCAAGTGGCGTACCTCCAAAGGTAGAACCATGACTGCCCGCTGTGAACGCTTCACGCAAATATCCTTTGCCTAGCATCGCACCCACAGAGAAACCACTGCCCAGTCCTTTCGCCAATGTAAAGATATCCGGCTCTATACCATAATGCTCAAAGGAAAACAGTTTGCCCGTCCGTCCCATACCTGTTTGTACCTCGTCAATGATCAGCAGCAAACCATGCTCGCGGCACAGCTTTGTGATCACATCTACGAAAGCAGGGTCTACCGGATACATGCCACCTTCGGCCTGCACCATTTCCAGCATAATTGCCGCCGTATGCTCACTGATGGCTGCTTCAAGCGCCGTCTGATCATGAAGCGGAACACTTTTGAACCCAGCAGGAAGCGGTAAAAAACCCTCTTTAACTTTGTCCTGACCCGTAGCAGTCAAGGTTGCCAGCGTCCGTCCGTGAAAGGATTGCGTGAACGTAATGATTTCGTAGCGACCAGTCTGCTTTACCTTCTGGTGGTAACGACGCGCCAGCTTAATTGCAGCTTCGTTCGCTTCGGCCCCGCTGTTGCAGAAAAACACAGCATCCGCGCTGCTATTGGCTGTCAGCAAGGCAGCGGCTCGTTCTTGCCCCGGAATATGAAACAGATTGGATACATGCCACAGTTCATCGATCTGTTTTTTCAATCGCTCAGCTACTGCTTGAGGCGCATGGCCGAGATTGGTAACGGCAATGCCTGACATGAAATCCAGATAACGCTTGCCCTGATCATCCCACAGCCAGCTTCCTTGTCCTTTTACCAGTGTAAGCGGGTATCTTGCGTAGGTTGGAAAAAGAGAGCTTTCTGTCTGCGCTTTTGCCGACACCTTTTCCGTTTGCACTCCGCTTCCATCCGTACTTGGCATTTCCTCGCTCACCAGCGTATTCGGTTCCTTACTCATTATGTTCACGCTCCTTTATCGTTTGGTTATATAGGTCAAGCTATATATTGTAATTACTGCATACGCACGATGCGTGTTCCAATCGATTCTCCGCCCAGCACACGGCTTAGTACCTGCGGTTCGCTACCGTTCACAATGACGACTTCCTTCACTTTGCCGTGGATACAGGCAATAGCCGCTCTCACTTTCGGGATCATACCACCGTATATTTCACCTGTGCTGATCATATCCTCAATCTCCTGTACGGTGATAGAATCCAGCACTCTCTTTTCTCCGCCATACTTCTTCAATATGCCTGGTACATCTGTAACGACGATCATCCGACTGACCCCCAGATGAGAGGCTACCGCACCCGCCGCTGTATCCGCATTAATGTTGTAACGCTGACCCGATCGATCAATCCCGATGGGTGCAATAACAGGCATATAGTCCATATCCAGTACACCTGTAATAATCGAGGCTTGAACGGATGTTACCTCTCCGACCCAACCGACCTCAACGGCATTCGACACAGGCTTGGCTTCGATTAAATAGCCATCACTGCCTGACAACCCCAACGCTCGGCCCCCATGCATCCCTATTCTACGTACAATCTGCTTGTTAATGCTGCCTGCCAGTACCATTTCCACGACATCCAACACAGGTTCGGTCGTTTTGCGTAATCCATGAATAAACTCCGTTTCGATCCCCAGCTTCGCCAAGTTGTCGGAAATCGCAGGGCCACCGCCATGTACAATGACAGGTTGAAGACCTTCCGACTGCAAACGCGCCAAATCTTCAAAAAAGGAATCAGGTAACGCAGCCAGCGTACTTCCTCCGCATTTCATCACAAAATTACGACGTGCCACTCCCGCATGATTCGCTTGATCCGCGTGTTCCACTGCCGATTGCATATCATCTCTCCTTTTCTTCTCTGCATATCCGTGCCATTTTTAAATGATGCTGGGCTTACATCCGCTCGTTGCTTCTAACAACTACTATCCTTATTCAATCCGTATTTTATTCTGGTACCTATGTCCGATAAGCAGCGTTAATCCGCACATAATCATAGGTTAGGTCACAGCCCCACGCTGTAGCGATTCCGTTCCCGTGTTGCAAATCAACAATAATTTGCACCGTATCTCCCCGCAAATAGGCTAGCGCCTCTTCTTCGTCAAAAGCGACCGGACTCGATTGGCTTAGCACAACAATATCACCCAAGCGAATATCTACCGTATCTGGATTAACAGGTTCTCCGGCACGCCCTACGGCCGCAATAATCCGTCCCCAATTCGCATCTGCTCCGAAAACGGCCGACTTGACCAGACTGGACCCAACCACTGTCTTGGCTATCGCTTGGGCGGACGCATCGCTTACCGCTCCGCTTACAGACACCTCTACCAGCTTCGTAGCACCCTCTCCATCGCGAGCAATTGCCTTCGCCAGCTCTCGGCAGATATAGGTGAACGCCTCGGCAAAAGCGTCCCAATCGGGATGCCCTACGTGCAGCTCACGGTTGCCAGCCAGTCCGCTCGCCATGGCGATTAGCATATCGTTCGTGCTCGTATCCCCATCCACCGTAATCATATTAAAGCTGGTATCCGTTGCCTGCTTTAATAGTTGATGAAGCGCCGTCTGTCCGATCACTGCATCACAGGTCATAAAAGCGAGCATCGTTGCCATATTCGGATGTATCATGCCCGATCCCTTGGCCGCCCCGGCGATGTGTACGGTCACACCGTCCACCTCAACCGCCACACACGCTTCCTTTTTAACCAAATCCGTTGTCAGAATGGCTTGGGTAAATTGCTCCGCTCCATCGTTTGCCCCGTTCATACGGTCAGGTAAGGAGGATATTCCGCCAAGCACACGATCCATTTTCAAATGCTCGCCGATCACGCCCGTCGAGGCGACGGCTACATTGCTCTCAGCAACACCCAGTTCACGAGCCGCAGCCGAACGCATAGCGTAGGCATCCTGCTCTCCTTGCTGTCCTGTGCAGGCATTGGCGTTCCCGCTGTTCACCACTACTGCCTGCAATCGACCATCTGCCAAGCTCTCGCGGGTCACCTTCAGCGGTGCAGCTTGAAACACATTGGTGGTGTACACCGCAGCAGCTGTCGCCTCTACCTCACAACGAATCGCGCCCATATCGTTGCGGTTCGAATTTTTTAGTCCGCAGTGTAATCCCCCGGCTGTAAAGCCACGCGGAGTTACAATGTTCCCCCCGTTTACTACTGTAAACTCTACTTTGCCCATAATTATGTGCCCTCGTTCGCAACATATTCGATGAATGGCAGCTGCCTGTATTCGAAATTCCGCTCGCTGACGTTTCCTGCATCTTGTTGCGGTTACTTGCTACTTACGGATATACCGGTATGAAGCCCAGCCCGAGGTTCTCCTCCCATCCCATCATCAAATTTAAATTCTGAATCGCCTGTCCAGCTGCACCCTTCACAACATTATCAATGACAGAAATAATCGTAAGACGCCCGGTTCGGGCATCTGCTGCAAAACCGATGTCGCAGTAATTCGAACCCAATACTTCCTTCGTTGCTGGCCATATACCTTCGCCACGTACACGGACAAAAGGATGCCCTTTATAATAATCCCGGTATAACCCGATAAGATCCTGATCTGTATGGTCACCCTTCAGCGTGACATAAATTGTACTCATAATTCCTCGGGTCATTGGAACAAGTTGTGTCGTAAACGTAATCGTAACGTCCTCGCCCGCAATATCACCTAGTACCTGTTCGATCTCAGGGATGTGCTGGTGCTTATTCACCTTATAAGCCTTGAAATTCTCGTTCATTTCCGCATAATGCGAAACAAGACTTGTTCCCCTACCCGAGCCGGATACACCGGATTTGGCATCCACAATCAGCGACCGATGGTCAATCCAATCCGCTTTCAGCGCAGGAATAATCCCCAGCAATGTTGCGGTCGGATAACAGCCTGGATTTGAAATAAAAGAAACGCCCGCCAGCTTTTCTGCATACACCTCACTGAGTCCGTATACCGCTTGCTTGAGATACTCGGGTGAAGCCGCAGGCTTTTTATACCATGCTTCATACGTTTCCCCGCTTCGAAGCCTGAAGTCCCCGGAAAGGTCAATGACTTTCAGTCCGGCATCAAGAAGCTGCGGCACTAACTTGGTACTAACGCCCGATGGCGTAGCAGTGAAAACCAGATCGGCCTTGGCAGCAATTTCGTGGACTTCGACACCGTCCAAATCCTGCACCACAATGTCCGTTAGATGTGGAAACCCGTCACTGATTGGGACACCCGCGCTGGACGAAGAAATAACAGATACAATCTCTACTTGCGGATGATGAACCAAAAAACGAATCAGCTCCACCCCGCCATACCCGGTGGAACCGACAATTGCCACTTTTAACTTGCTGCTCACAGACCTTCCTCCATTCCGTTCTTATGAAATATGTATTATTATACGACTCTATTCATATAAATACAACACCTCATGTCATGTTATTCCTCCAAATTTAAAATATGCGCTCTTGTCTATTCTTTTGACGGACAAGCTGTACGAGCTATAATAAAGGAAATAAAAAATAGACAGAGAGTCTCTTGAATACAGTCTGCCGTTTTGCATAAAGAAAAGGGGGGGATATTCCCTTTAAATTATCTCATATATTGGTATTCATCTCGATTGGCCGTTTGCTGCACTTTATGAACTTGTTGAACATGAAGGGAGTCACATGGGCTGCATCTAGTGAATCTGCGCAGAGGAGCCGCTGAAGCGGATAATTGGGGTCGAAAATAAACTTAAACGTTAGGGGTGCTACACATCGAAACATATACAGCGAATATCGTTATAGATGCAAAGGCAAAGTTAGGCGAGGGTCCCAGCTGGGATCAGCGGTTTCAGCGTTTATTTTGGGTCGATATTGAAGGTTTTCAATTGCATATCTATGATCCTTCTACGTGCACAGATCGTACAATAGAGGTTGGTGAACATATTGGTGCAGTTGTACCTTATCTCAAAAATAAAGTGATCGTAGCGCTGATTAGCGGTCTATATTGTTTGGATATTGAGACAGGGGCCAAAGTATTGATCCATGATCCTGAGGAAGGTAAACTAGGTAATCGTTTTAATGACGGAAAATGCGATCCTACAGGACGTTTTTTAGCAGGAACAATGAGCCTAAATGGCGAACACGCGCAAGGAGCATTGTATAGTCTGAGCACAAAAGGCAATGTCTCCTTACTGGTTGATAAAGCTTCCATATCTAATGGATTAGCCTGGAGCGCAGATCATCGTACAATGTATTACATTGATACTCCAACATTGGAGGTCGTCTCCTTCGATTACGATGTGGCACAAGGCACGATTAGGAATAAGCAACTGGTGGCTAGATTGGATGAAAGTGAAGGGTATCCAGATGGCATGACAATCGATGCAGAGGGCATGTTGTGGGTCGCGCGATGGGGTGGTAAACGTGTCTCCCGTATCCATCCTGCTCATGGAGAAGTGATTGCTGAGGTGTCACTCCCCGTCAATTGTGTGACTTCGTGTGCTTTTGGCGGTGAACATCTGGATGAGTTATATATTACGACTGCTCAAGATAATGATAGTGCCGATCAACCATTAGCAGGCGGTCTATTTATGGTCAAAACAGGGGTAAGAGGAACGCTAACCTCGTATTTCAATCAAGGACAACCGGCAAATTGGCTTGAACGATTAGTAAAAAGAATCTAGTAAAGCTATTCTAAAAGAGAGAGGAGCCTACTACATTAGTGGGCTCTCCTGCATTGATTCAGTTAAGAGCAAGTCTCAGACAGGCCCCTTTGTTTTAGCTTTCCTTCTTAAACCCTTCACCCAATACCTCACGAGTATTACTAATAATCACAAAAGCTTCCGGGTCTACCAAGCGGACGAGCGTCTTGAGGCGAGTTACCTCGTTTTGTCCGACTACAACCATAAGAACAGGACGTTCTTCGTTCGTGTAACCACCCCGCCCTGCCAGCTCTGTCAATCCTCGGTCCAAATCCTGCAAAATAGCCTGCGTGATCGTTTCTTTCTGATTGGATATGATGTAAGCTACTTTGGAGTAGCTCAGTCCCATTTCCACAGCATCAATGACCTTACCAGTTACAAACAAGCCAATCAACGCATACAGCGCACGTTCCGGCGAGAGGGCGAAACCAGCCAGTGTAATCACCGTGCCATCCATCAACATGACACAGAGAGAAAGACTAAAGCCCGTATACTTTTGAATAATCTGCGCCAAAATAGCCAGTCCACCCGTCGAGCCCCTGCCCCGAAATACAGTCCCCAAACCCAACCCTACTCCGATTCCACCATATAGCGAAGCCAGCAACGGATTTGTTGTCGGAACTGCCCAGTCCTTCGTGACATAAACGAATAGCGGCAGCATAATACTTCCCAGTAAAGAACGCAAACCGTATTTTTTCCCTAACAGCAGGACCCCTGCTATAAATAACGGAATATTCATTCCCCACTGCGTATAGGCTGGTTCCAGGCCAAACAGGTCCTCACCCAAGATAGACAAGCCCGATACACCCCCGGATGCAATCCGGTTTGGAAGCAAGAACATGTTAAAGGTCAGCGCTGTAATGAAAGAGCCGAGTATAATCAGCAAAATGTCGGTCACGTTGCGTGCGGGTCCGCTGGCGGCAATCAGAGGCTTACGGCGTCTTCGGCGGGCAGCGGGGGGATTCAATTGAGACATCATTCGTGTTCTCCTTTAGTTAAAAATACCGTTACACAAAAATTCCTACAGTCCGCAGGCACATGGTCTGCAGACTGTAGGAAAACGTACAGGCTATTATTCTGCGTCCAGCTTAATTTGGCTGCGCAGGTAACCATCGATGAACGGATCGAGATCGCCATCCATGACAGCTCCTACGTTGCCAGTTTCCACGCTAGTACGATGATCCTTAACCATGCTGTATGGATGGAACACGTAGGAGCGAATTTGACTTCCCCATGCAATATCGGACTGTTCTCCGCGGATTTCGTCCAATTGCTGACGCTGCTCTTCGATCTTACGCTCGTAGAGCTTGGAACGGAGCATCGTCATTGCCTGCTCACGGTTCTTGATCTGGGAGCGCTCATTTTGACAAGTTACCACAATGCCGGAAGGAAGATGCGTAATTCGAACGGCTGAGTCGGTCGTATTAATATGCTGACCACCTGCACCGCTGGCCCGGTACGTATCAATTTTAAGATCCTCTGTCCGGATCTCAACGTCCACATCATCCGCAATTTCCGGTACGACATCGCAGGATACGAACGACGTATGCCGACGACCCGAGGAATCAAATGGAGAAATGCGAACGAGACGATGCACGCCTTTTTCTGCTTTGAGGTAGCCATAAGCATTATAGCCCTTGATCAGCAGCGTTACACTTTTGATCCCTGCTTCATCACCCGCAAGGTAATCCAGCGTTTCTACCTTAAAACCGCGTTTTTCTGCCCAGCGTGTATACATCCGTAGCAGCATTTGACCCCAGTCCTGCGACTCGGTTCCACCCGCCCCCGGATGCAACTCCAAAATGGCATTAAGCTTGTCATATGGCTGATTCAAAAGCAATTGGAGTTCAAACTCTTGAAGCTTGCTCAGCAAAGATCTGATACTATTTTCAATTTCTCCAGCCAGTGTTTCGTCGCCTTCCTCATCAGCTAGCTCAGCCATCATCCCCGCATCCTCATATTCCTGACGGAGCTGTTCATAGCTGTCTACAGAAGACTTAACCGCGTTCATTTCCGCGATCACGGCTTGAGCTTTATCGTTATCATCCCAAAAATCAGGCGCAGCCATCTTTTCCTCAAAGTTTGAGATCATTTCCTGTTTGAGATCTAAGTCAAAGAGACCCCCTAAGGTTTGTTAGTTTCTTGCCTATTTCTCTTAAATCATGTTTTACATTTGGATCAATCATGATGACATTCTCCTTTTAATATAGGGTTAGGGGAGTAAAAGCGTTGTGAGTTACGGCTGGGTGAAGAGACGCTGCGCGAATGATTTGATCTTACGATCGCTGGCGCTTCTCCAGATTCAAATCCTCCGCTTCGCTGCCGACCGCCGTAGAGTCAAACGACTTTTAAATTATCGGCTCTGGTATGTGAGCCGAGTCAAGAACTGAATTAACTGACAAACAAGCAGAGACCAGCTTGCTTGTCATAATTGTTTAAAAAGAATTGAGATCAAGCTAGCCATTCATCAATGTTCAAACTGATCCTCCAACAGAGACCTATAAGTTGAAAACATCAGTCTCACCCCTGTATGGCACAAAATGGCCGACGGTCAGTGGTGAACTGCCGCCTGCCATTATATGCACTGCAGGGAATAGTGTATCTCAAGATCTCTCCCTTAATTTCAATCCGTTATTTTCTACGCGGACGCGAAGGAGCGGATTTCTTTTTAGGAGCCGCAGGTTCACCACTCGTCGAGATTTTGTCTTCGTCGATGACAGCCTGACGCTCTTGATTGGATTCAATTTGTGCTTTCATGATGTATGTCGCTACTTCCTCTTGGATGCTAGCAATCATAGCATGGAACATTTCGAAGCCTTCAAATTGATATTCGCGCAGCGGATCGGTACCGCCGTAAGCACGCAAGTGAATACCTTGACGCAATTGATCCATAGCATCAATATGGTCCATCCATTTGCTATCGACTGCACGCAATACGATAACCTTCTCGAACTCGCGTACCATATCTTCGCCAATCATTTCTTCACGGCTGTGGTATCTGTTGGTAACTTTCTCGAAGATCATATCCACGATCTCCTCTTTTTCCTTGCCCCACAGGTCATCACGCGTAAGTGTATTTTCCTCAAGCAGGTTGTTGTTCACATACTCTGCTACTTCTTCAAGCTCCCAGTTTTCAGGAATGTCATCGCCGCAATGAGCTTCCACTACGCGCTCAATGACAGGCTTGATCATGTCGAACACAATTTCCTTGATGTTCTCTGATTCCAGCACCTCACGGCGTTGCTTGTAAATAATAGCACGCTGCTGGTTCATTACATCATCATACTGGAGAACAACTTTACGCTGATCAAAGTTGTTGCCTTCGACACGTTTTTGAGCTGATTCGATAGCACGTGTAATCATACGGCTCTCGATAGGTTGGTCTTCCTCGAAGCCCAAACGCTCCATCATACTCAGCACGTTGTCCGCACCAAAACGCTTCATTAACTCATCGCCCAGCGATAAGTAAAACTGTGTGGAGCCCGGATCACCCTGACGTCCTGCACGTCCGCGAAGCTGATTATCAATACGACGGGATTCATGACGTTCTGTACCGATGATGTGCAAACCACCGAGTTCTGATACGCCTTCGCCCAGTACGATGTCAGTACCGCGTCCAGCCATGTTGGTAGCGATGGTAACTGCGCCAGCTTCACCTGCACGGGAAATAATCTCAGCTTCCTCAGCATGATACTTGGCGTTAAGCACTTTGTGACGAACGCCTTTGCGTTTCAGTATTTCAGAAAGAAGCTCCGAGTTTTCAATAGAAACCGTACCTACCAATATCGGTTGGTTCTTTTTGTTGCGCTCCAGGATTTCATCCACCACTGCATGGAATTTGCCTTTTACGCTCTTGTATACAACGTCAGGCATATCTACACGCTGGTTAGGCCGATTCGTTGGAATTTGGAGTACTTCCAGACCATATATTTTTTTGAATTCTTCTTCTTCTGTTTTCGCTGTACCCGTCATCCCCGCCAATTTGCGGTACATACGGAAATAGTTTTGGAATGTAATCGTCGCTAGCGTCATGCTTTCATTTTGTACAATGATGTTTTCCTTCGCTTCAATGGCTTGATGCAGACCATCACTGTAACGGCGTCCAGCCATCAGACGACCTGTAAACTCATCGACAATCAGGACCTCACCGTCAGCTACGACATAGTCCACATCCAAACGCATAATGGCATTAGCCTTCAATGCCTGTACAATGTGGTGATTGATTGTAACACTTTCCTGATCGTACAAGTTTTCAAGACCAAAGAAATTCTCGGCCTTGGATACGCCGTTTTCGGTCAAAGCAACCGACTTCACCTTAATATCCAGAGTGTAATCTTCTTCAACACTCAGGCTCTTCACAAATCGGTCAGCCGCGAAATACAGCTCTGTCGATTTCTGAGCTTGTCCTGAAATAATCAATGGCGTACGGGCTTCATCGACGAGAATAGAATCGACTTCATCAATGATACAGAAGTACAACGGACGTTGTACCATCTGCTCTTTGTAAAGCACCATATTATCACGCAGATAATCGAACCCGAACTCGTTGTTTGTACCGTACGTGATGTCACAAGCATAGGCTGCCTGCTTGGCGGCATGATCCATATTGGCCAAATTCAGCCCTACGGACATTCCCAGGAAGTTATAAATCTGTCCCATTTCTCCGCTGTCACGTTGCGCCAAATAGTCATTGACCGTAACCACGTGCACGCCTTTGCCCAACAGAGCATTCAAATAAACCGGCAGTGTTCCTACCAGTGTTTTACCTTCACCGGTTTTCATCTCGGCAATTTTACCTTCATGCAGCGCAATACCGCCGAGCATCTGTACGTCATAATGACGTTTACCCAGCACCCGCTTTGACGCTTCGCGAACCGTTGCAAAAGCTTCCGGCAAAATTTCTTCAGCCGTAGTCCCTTGTTCGACCCGAGCTTTAAATTCTGCCGTCTTCGCTTGCAACTCCTCATCCGAGAGCTTTTCGAAATCCGGCTCTATCTTATTGATCAGTTCAACCGTCTTCATTAAACGCTTGACGTCACGTTCATTGGTATCTCCGAAGATTTTCTTAACAATTCCTAGCATGGTTTACCCCTTTCGCGCAAAACAATTAATAGAATCAATTTCACAATAAGAAAGGGTCCATGATGAAATTGATTCCCGATATGTTTGACAGGCCCGGCTGTACCAGCCCATCGTGCGATGTTCTTTGCATAAATTGTAACAGTTTGTAGGACATGCCGCAACACAAGCAGCCTCCAGATTTGCATCCGGTTAAAGATACCAAAACAATTGACGCACGAAATACACAACTTCGTTACGCTTATCCAAGTTAAAATTTCCTTACATTTACAAAAAAAACATATAAAAGAGCCCTATCCCGCCAGGTTCGCAAGGATAAGGCTCGTGTTGTTTTCATTTTCCTAATATCCATGAAGCATGCTTCAATCGAAATCGTTCTATTCATTTTAAAATGTGAAAAGTTCCTACTTCATAGGCTATTCCCGTTCGATCAGACCGTATTTACCATCATTGCGCTTGTAAACTACGTTAACTTCTTCGTTGTCAATATTGGAAAACACAAAGAAATTATGTCCAACCATGTTCATTTGAAGAATAGCTTCTTCCACATCCATAGGTTTCAATAAGAAACGCTTGGTGCGGACGACTTCCAGCTCATCCAGTTCTACATCCTCATCTTCAGCAACAGCCACGCCACCTGCCGGATCTTCCACAAAAAGGGTTTTCAAACTGCCTTCCTGGCGGAATTTTCGGTTTAGCTTGGTTTTGTGCTTGCGAATTTGCCGTTCAAGCTTGTCTACCACGGCATCAATGGATGAATACATGTCATCGCTCTCGTCTTCGGCACGGAGTACAAGCCCCGGCAAAGGAATGGTTACTTCTACAGTGTGCAAATCTCTGGTTGTGCTTAACGTTACACTTCCATCAGACGTCGGGGGTGCATCGAAATACTTTTCAAGTCTGCTGAATTTCTTATCAACGTAGTCCTTCAAAGCGTCGGTAACCTCGATCTGTTGACCTCGTACTGTTAAGTTCATAGGGCACGCCTCCTTTGCTCCTTCAGTATAGCACATATGTTAACGCCAAGTAAAAAAAGAGACCAACATTTCGAAGCTATTTTACAAAATTCTTCTTTTTTCGCTAAAACGCTTCCGATAACGTCATTCTTTGAAAACAGGTATGTTTAAAATTGACTTGCATACATATGTGAATAATGAGTGCATATATAAATATTGCCCCGCTGACGTCACGACAAACAACTATTTTGGGCTTCATGCTAAGCTATTTTATCGAAAAGGGGGTGACCTTTTCCCGCTGGATTAGGTACATGGGCTTGTGCGATATGCAAGGCCTGGTTATAACGCAGGCAATTTATACGAAAGGATTATTACACCCAGCCTAGCTGGCTCTTCCTATACGAAAATCCTAAGATAACGGATTTGGAAGAGATGGAAAGTAGGAAGCTAATCCATGGCTTTTATTCAGCGTTACGTAACGAACCAGACGGGGGCTGTCACCTTTATAGGGAATACACTTGGGCTGGCACGCTCTAATTCGGTAGGAGTGCCGGGAACAGCGACCAGCATTGGCGCGTTCATCACAACTAATACAGCCTCTCGCTTCGGTACGTATCCATTTGGCACGACTTCTACCTTTACCAGTAACTCATCGACAGCATTCCTTGTGCTCCCTGCGGGCAGTACGGTGCTGTATGCTGAGCTTATTTGGGGAGGAAGTTATGCCAACGGCAGTACCAATGTATTGTCCAGCACCAGCAACCCTGTCACATTTCAGACACCTGCTTTATCTACTACGGTCAGTCCTGAATCTGCAACATCGGTCAACGTCACTAGTCTCAGTACCTATGTGAGAACAGCGAATGTCACAAATCTGGTCATTCAAGGTGGCGCTGGTGCGTATACGGTCGGAAATGTGACGGGCACCATCACGGTTCCCGATTCCACCAACACCAACCATGCCGGCTGGACGCTGGCTGTGGTGTACAATAACCCGTCTCTGCCCTTCCGCAACCTGTCGCTACGTGTTGGTGGTGAAGGGGTCAGTACCGCTACAGGCTCGGTCAATGTAGTGGTGAGCGGCTTTGCCACACCTGTGCAGGGGACTTTGCGTGGTAGGGCGCTGATTAGCGCCCAAGAGGGTGACGTGGACATTACGGGTGACCGTGCGTTGTTTGGACCTACCACATCGAGTTTGACTGCGCTGTCTGGGCCTAATAATTTTTCGACTAATTTTTTCGCTTCCCAAATTAACGGAGACGACGGTACATTGGTCACGACGGGGACCTTCGGTACAACTAATGCCGTGAATGGAGCACCTGGAACGCAGGTCACGGGTGGACGGCAAGGTTGGGACATTACCAATGTCGATATTTCCTCCACGCTGCTCAATAGCCAAACCACAGGTGTCCTCCAGCTGACAACAAATGGTGACATTTACACTGTAAATGCCAATGCCATTCAAATTGATATCAATGCTCCACTGGTGACCCTGACCAAAACTGCCAGCTCTACAGGCTTGGTTATTGGCGATACTGTGACCTATACGGTTAACATTTCGAATACGGGGCTCGTCAGTGCTTCCAACACAGTACTTACCGATACCATACCAGCTGGGGCTACCTTCGTACCCGGCAGTGTTGTTGTCGCGGGCACAGCCCAGCCAACAGCCAATCCCGCTACAGGTATCACAGTGGGCAGTGTAGCTCCTGCTTCCACGGTGACCATTACATTTCGTGCAACCGTTACTTCATTGCCAGCAAACACCCAGCTGGGCAATCAAGCATCGGCATCCTTTTCCTTCCAAACCGTGCCTGGAGGACCTGTCATTTCTGGCAACGTTCCGTCCAACACTGCCAGTACACCAATCTACCAACCTGTTATTGGAATTGTTAAAAGTGCCAATACAACGGCTGCTACAGTTGGAGATACGATTACGTACACGTTTCAGATATCCAACACGGGCAGCATTGCTGCAAATCTCAGCTTTTCGGAGAGCATTCCCGCCGGATCATCCTTCATACCGGGCAGTGTGACCATTGGTGGTTCTTCCGTGCCTGCTGCCAATCCCGCTACTGGTTTTTCAGTAGGAACGATTAATACAGGTGCTACTATACCCGTGACCTTCCAGGCCCTCGTCAACGCGGTTCCCGCCTCTGGTAATTTGACCGATCAGGCGGCTTACACGTATACCTTCACACCGCCTGACGGACGTATATTGAACGGAAGCGGGACGTCCAACACGCTCACCATTCCCGTATCCTCACCAAATGTGACCGTGACAAAAGCCTCTTCCCTGGCGGCAGCCGCAGTCGGAGAGACTGTTCAATTTACCATAACCGCCACAAACAACGGAATCGCCAATGTGACCAATGTAGTCGTTACCGATCCGCTGCCAAGCGGAGTTGCCTTTGTACCTGGTAGCGTCACCGTGAACGGAACTGCTTCTGCGACTGCTACACCTGTGAACGGTATTCCGATCGGCACTTTAGCTCCAGGCGCATCGGTTACGGTTGTATTTCGGGCAGCCATTAATTCTCTACCTTCTCCTGCACAAATCAACAATCGTGCAACTGTCAGCTTCACTTCCGGGGCCTTTACCGGATCATCTTTGTCCA
Source organism: Paenibacillus sp. FSL R10-2748 (assembly GCF_038005565.1). Classification (NCBI taxonomy): domain Bacteria; kingdom Bacillati; phylum Bacillota; class Bacilli; order Caryophanales; family Paenibacillaceae; genus Paenibacillus; species Paenibacillus sp. FSL R10-2748. The sequence continues at coordinate 633,845 of NZ_JBBOTK010000003.1, read as the reverse complement.
ATCTTGTAACCATACCTGTCGTTATTGCAGCGCCGACGATTACCAAAAGCGCCAGCTCCAACCGTGCCAGCGTTGGCGGGACGATTACTTATTCATTTCTCATCGCTAATACCGGAACAGCCGTATTAAACACGACCTTGACGGAAACTGTACCGACAGGCTCCACCTTTATTCCCGGAAGCGTCATTGTCGGCGGGTCCTCAGTGCCAGGCGCCAATCCTAATACGGGAATTTCAGTAGGCACCGTAAACCCTGGTGCACAAATTACAGTCTCATTCCGGACGACAGTGGATTCGCTACCACCCGGGGGTGGATTAAACGATCAGGGCCTGCTCCAATACTCATATCAGTTGCAAGACGGAAGAACCCTGTCGGGCTCGCTTCTCTCCAATATTGTTTCCGTATCGATTTCTCTTCCCAACGTAGCAGTAACCAAGTCTGCGGGATTCACATCCGTTAGTGTTGGCGAAACGCTGACCTACAGCGTGAACGCCGTTAATAACGGAATTGACCCCATCACAAACACCGTAATTACCGATCCACTCCCCGGCAGCGTGTCATTTGTACCCGGAAGCGTAACCGTCGGTGGTTCACCTGTGAGCACAGCCGACCCAAGAAGTGGCATTCCAGTCGGCACCATTGGCGCAGGCGCATCCGTGCAGGTGTCCTATGCTGTGCTGGTCAATGCCGTTCCATCCGTGCAGCCGCTGCAAAACACAGCCAGTGTCAGCTTCACCAGTGGTGCTTTTACCGGAACATCCCAGACAAATACCGTCTCTGTGCCGGTTTATCAGCCTCGTATCAGTGTGGTCAAATCTGCAAATACAACAGCAGCTACGATAGGCGACACGATTCTGTACACATTGTTAGTCACGAACAGCGGCAACTATAATGCTTCTGTAACGCTGACAGATGCTATTCCTGCCGGGTCCACATTTATGGAGAACAGCGTGGTAATCAATGGCGTTAGTCAGCCTGGAGCCAGTCCAGCAGCAGGTATTTTCATCGGAACCGTGTCGCCGCAAAGCCCTATCACACTGACATTCCAAACTGTAGTGGCTACCCTTCCAACACCATCCCAACTGACAGACCAGGCCACCGCCGCCATTTCCTTTACGTTGCCCGATGGGCGAGTGCGAACAGATAGCACATCGTCCAACGTGTTATCCATTCCTGTGTCTGCGCCGAATGTGTCCATTTCGAAGACTGCAGACCGTTCCACCGCCATTCCGGGTGATTCGGTGTTATACACCCTGACCTTACTCAACAACGGAATCCAGACCGTGAGCAATGTGGTCGTTTCCGATCCTATCCCGGCCGGCTCTCAATTCACTGCCGGTAGCGTAACGCTGAATGGCTCCACAATAGCCAGTGGAGATCCGTCTTTAGGTATCGTAATTGGGAGCATTGCCGCTGGAGGGGGAGCTACAATCACTTTCAGGGTAACGGTATCCTCTCCATTAACAAGTTCTCCGCAGCTCACCAATCAATCGCGTGCCAGTTACACCAGCGGTGCTTTTTCAGGCGTATCAGTATCTAACCCAGTGACAGTGGCTTTGAACGCTCCGGTATTAAGCGTAAGCAAAACCGCAGAACCTATATCAGCCACAGTCGGGAACATCGTAACGTATTCTGTGGCAGTAACCAACAGCGGTAATATTGCAGCTGCTGCCACATTGACAGACAATATCCCCGCAGGCTCAGCACTGGTACCGAACAGTGTGGTCGTCAACGGTGTTCCTATTCCCGGTGCCAGTCCCGAAGCAGGTCTGTCTATTGGCTCCATTGTACCTGGAGCCGCGACTCAAACAACTTTTCAGGTGGTGATTACTTCCGTGCCTTTACCTCCCCAACTCACCGACCAGGCGAATATCAGCTTTTCCTTTCAACCGCCGGATGGCCGGATTGTTAACGGCAATGTTTCGTCCAATATTGTCACAATCCCTGTATCGTCACCCAATGTGCAAGTAAGCAAAAGCGCTTCGGTAGCTGACGCCGTTCCTGGGGATACGATAACCTATACCATTACAGCTACCAATAGCGGAGTCCAAACCGTGACGGATGTTCGGGTAAACGATACCATTCCTACAAGCTCCACTTTTGTTCCTGGCTCGGTTATTGTAAATGGAACGACATTGCCGTCAGCCAGCCCCTTAACGGGGATTCCAATCGGTTCCATCGCTGCTGGTGCGTCAACAACCGTCACCTTTTCCGTGTCTGTCAACAGCCTGCCTGACCCACCTCAGCTGAGTGATCAGGCTACAGTTTCTTTTACCAGCGGTACACTGAATTTCACATCACTCTCCAACACTGTTGTCATCCCTGTTTACCAGCCTATTGTCAGTCTTGTTAAAACTGCAAATACGAGTCAAGCAACGGTAGGCGACACCGTAGTCTATACACTCACTGCTCAAAATACAGGTAATCTAGCAGCGACCGCCACCTTCACCGATGCCATTCCATCTGGTTCCTCCTTTATACCGAATAGCGTCACCGTGAACGGTCAGCCTGTTGCTGGAGCCAATCCCCAATCAGGGGTACTGGTCGGAAACATTGCAGCGGGGGCTTCTGTCGCTCTTACCTTTCAAGTGGTCATTAACGCTGTCCCTGCTGGCCTGGGTCTGTTAAATCAAGGTTCGGCCACATTCACCTTCCAGCCACCTGACGGTCGCACATTAAATGGAAGTGCACAATCGAATCCGGTGTTCATTCCCGTATCCAATCCGAATGTCACCGTGACCAAAACGGTCAATCAGACCTCTGTAGCCTTCGGCGATACCATTACGTATACCATTAACGCAGCAAATAGCGGCATTACACCCGTAACAGGGACGGTCTTTATCGACCCGATTGCGGATGGCACTACTTTTATACCTAACTCCGTACAAGTCAATGGTGTCACTATACCGGGAGCCAACATCGCCACAGGCGTATCCGTAGGCACTATCCCTGCTGCCAGCTCAGTAACGGTCACCTTCCAGGCAACGGTAACATCCTTGCCAGCGTCAGGTTTGTCAACGGATCAGGCAACGGTCTCCTTTAATTCCGGGGCTTTCGCAGGTCAATCCGCCTCGAATCAGGTCAGCCTGCCTGTATTTCAGCCAATCTTGAATGTGACCAATACCCTCAGTGCAGATCGTGCAACCGTAGGGAATACACTTGGCTTTTTCATCACTGTAACCAATACCGGCAACGCGCCCGCAGAAACGGTCGTGCTTGATCTGTTGTCCAGCTCGCTTAGTCTGAATCAAAATAGCGTACTGGTCAACGGTTCGCCCATTCCCGGAGCAGACCCGATTACAGGCATTAATATCGGTTCGGTCGCCCCAGGTGCGACGGTAACCGTCTCGTTTAGCGCCGTGGTCATATCAGTACCACCTGGCTCCATACTAACCAACCAGGCAACTGTGAGCTACACGTTCCAATTGCCCGATGGACGAACGCTGAGCGGAAGCGGAGCGGCCCTGCCTGTATCCATTCCGATCTCGTCACCGAATGTAACAGTCACGAAGGCAGCTGATGTGGCTGTCGCTGTCGTGGGTGATTCTGTCCCCTATGTCATAACTGCGTTTAATAACGGACTCGATCCTGTTACTAGCGTAATCGTCACGGATACCATTCCTTTTGGAACCGCCTTTGTCCCGGGCAGCGTTACAATTAATGGTACGCCTGTTGTTACAGCCAACCCACAAAACGGTATTCCTGTCGGAACGCTTGGAGCTGGTGGCGGAGCTACCATTCGCTTTTTGCTTAACGTACAATCTCTGCCGTCGCCAGCGTCCATTACCAATGAGGCGACCGTAAGCTTTACTTCAGGTGCATTTAATGGATTTTCGGTATCCAATCCCGTTACCATCCCTGTGTATCAACCGATCGTCACTGTAACTAAAAGCGCGGGAACGGGAAGAGCTACGGTTGGAGATACTGTAACCTATACATTCTCCGTTACAAACTCTGGAAACATCGGTGCAGATACCGTCCTTAGTGATCCCATCCCGGCTGGGGCTGCCTTTATCCCTAATAGTGTAGTGATCAATGGCACCGCCGCACCTGGCTCAGATCCAAGTGTTGGGATTCCATTAGGTATCATAGGTGCAGCTACGACCGTCACTCTGACCTTTCAGGCAGTCATTACCTCACTGCCCGCATCAGGTACATTGGTCAATCAGGCGATCGCAGCTTACAGCTATCAACCTCCAGATGGTCGTGTCCTGACTGGAAGTGCAGTATCTCCGTCCGTGACCGTCTCGGTCTCTTCGCCAGATGTGGACGTTATCAAAACAGCATCCGCTACAGATGCCGTAGTCGGAGATACCATTACGTATACTGTGATTGCTACGAATAACGGAATCAGTCAAGTCGTCAATGCCGTTGTATCTGATCAGCTGCCGCCCAGCACCAGCTTTGTTCCGGGTAGCGTAACCGTAAATGGAACTTCTGTACCTGCTGCGTCACCAAGCTCCGGTATCCCTGTAGGCACCATTGCAGTAGGTGGTTCGGCAGCAGTTACATTCCAGGTCTCCGTCGTTAGTCTGCCGCAGCCGCCGCAAATAACCAATCAAGCGACCGTCAGCTTTACTTCAGGCGCGTTGACCACGTCTTCGCAATCCGATCCGGTTACCTTGCCTGTTTATCAGCCGATCATCGGCCTGACCAAAACCGTCAATACCGTCAACACACAGATCGGATCAACATTGGTCTATACCCTGACGCTAACTAATACCGGAAATATTGCCGTTATACCTGTGCTGTCAGATAACATCCCCGCAGGTTCTGAACTACTGCCTAACAGCGTAGTCGTTAACGGCATCCTTGTCCCGGGAGCTTCGCCAGTTACAGGCATAACGCTCGGATCACTGGCCCCTTCAGGCAGTATTACGGTGAGTTTCCAAACCATCGTCTCGTCTCTGCCAACTCCGCCTATATTGACCGACCAAGGGCAAGCGGACTTTACCTACTCACCACCTGACGGTAGAGTACTGAGCGGTTCTGTCACATCGAATACAGTCAACGTTGCTGTGTCTGCACCTAATATTCAGGTGATTAAAACATCCAGCCTGGCAGCCGCTGTAGTCGGAGATACGATCAGATATACACTGAGCATCACGAATAGTGGCGTGGATTCAGTCACAGATACTGTTGTAACCGATACAATTCCTGCAGGTACCTCCTTCGTTCCGGGCAGTGTCCTAATCGACGGAGTAGCCTTCCCTAATGCCTCTCCGGTTGCTGGAATTGCCATCGGAAACGTCGCACCTGGAAATACATTCGTTGTCAGTTTCCAGACAACTGTCCAGTCTTTGCCGCAGCCACCACTGCTCACAGATATTGCAGCCGTCACGTTTACTAGCGGAACGTTCACTGGCACTGCCTTTTCCGATCCACTCATCGTACCTGTGTTCCAACCGTTAATTGCAATTACTAAAGCATCCAGCACTCTTAACGCCTCCGTCGGCGATACACTGACCTACACGATTACAGCCGTGAATAGCGGCAATATTGCAGCAGCGCTTACCATCAGCGATAACATCCCGGCCGGATCGACTTTCCTTGCCAACAGTGTCAGCATTGCTGGCAGTCCGCAACCTGGATTGTCCATCGAAGCTGGCGTTCCAGTTGGATCCGTGTTGCCAGGCGGAACGGTATCCGTAACGTTCCAAACCATTATCAATACACTGCCTAATCCACAGGTACTGGTCGATCAGGCATCAGGCTCATTCACTTTCCAACCACCAGATGGCAGAACTGTATCCGGATCTGCGGTATCCAATTCAGTTAGTATCTCTGTATCCTCACCAGACGTTAGCATTGTCAAAGGAACGGCGGCTACCGACGCCATTATTGGCGATATCATCACCTACACACTGGCTGTCTCCAACAATGGGATCAGTACAGCCAATAATATAGTGGTTTCAGATATGATTGCGGCGGGAAGCTCCTTTGTAAATGGCAGTGTTACCATAAACGGAACTTCCTTCCCTGATGGAAATCCTGGATTTGGTATTGCCATCGGTACGCTCGCTCCAGGAGCTGTTACTACTGTTACGTTCCAGGTTCGAGTCGATTTCTTGCCCACACCGGCACAATTAAACAATCAGGCATCCGTTAGCTTTACCAGCGGGGCATTTGCTGGTAGCTCAACATCTAATGTAATAACCATTCCGGTCTTCCAGCCGATCCTGACAGCAGTCAAAACAAGCAATACCAATAATGCCACAGTCGGAGACATCATCACTTACACGATTGTCGTATCCAACACGGGTAACATTGCAGCCTCAACTACTGTAAGTGACAATATTCCGGACGGCTCTGTATTCCTTCCGAACACAGTCTCGATTAACGGCATTGCAGCTCCCGGTGCAAGCCCAGTTTCCGGCATCCCGACTCCAGCCATACCACCAGGACAATCGGCAACCGTCACTTTCCAAGTGCTGGTATCTTCCATCCCTGCAACCGTATTACTGGTCGATCAGGCTGAGGTAGACTATCGCTTTAATGCACCAGATGGGCGAGAGGCAGGCGGTTTCCATTTATCCAACATTGTTGAGGTTGCCGTGTCACCGCTAGACATCACACTAAGTAAAAGCGTAAGCTCACCTTTCGCCACTACTGGCGATACCTTGACGTATGAACTCGTGATCCTCAACGAGGATACGAATACCGTGCAAGATGCCCGTTTGCTGGATACTTTGCCAGAGGGCATCGAGTTTATTACAGGTTCAGTTCAGATTAATGGATCTACGGTGGCAGAAAGCGATCCCGGCACCGGCATACCTTTGCCACCGTTAGAAGCGAATACCAAGACTGTCATATCCTTTGATGTCCGTATCACAGCAACAGAACAGCCAGGACCGCGTACGAATCAGGCGCGCTTGTTACTCACGAAAAGTGAAGAAGCGAGTGCCGTTTTGTCCAATGCTGTCACCATTGCCGTACTCCAGCCTGTGGTGAAGCTGACGAAAATAGCCAGCACGGAGAGCGTGCAGCCAGGCCAAAGCATCACCTATTCCATCATTGCAGAAAATACTGGAAATATCGGTGCCTTTGGCTTGTTGACGGACTCATTACCATCGGAGCTTTCTTTTGTTGCTGGCTCTGTTTCGGTTAATGGAACCCCTCATTATGGGGTCAGTCCAGGGCAAGGCATTGCCCTAGGTACCATCGCACCAGGAGAAAAAACGACTTCCGCCTTCTCCGCCCTTGTCGTTCGTGCCTCCGAGTCAGGCACACTGGTGAATCAAGCTTCGCTGGCTTACTCCTACCAGCTGCCGGACGGACGAAGCATGAATTTGGTAACTGCTTCACCTTCTGTCTCAGTTAAAGTGGCCCCTACTGGTAAAGGAGCCTTGTCAGCTGTGCTACGCACAACAGTATCTACTGTCGCATTAAGCGATGCTGTGCCTTATCAGCTGACTCTTGTTAACGATGGAGGCTCAGTCATTACCGATGTAGTGTTAGCCGATTACGTACCGATTGGAACCATCATAAACCCGGACAGCTTGAAAATTAACGGTTCTCCACCTGCTTCTAGCAAGCCGGGTGAACCATTATTTATCGGCAGCTTACAGGCGGGACAGACAATTGATGTATCCTACAGCGTGAACGTTCAGTCTCTGCCTCTCGGAGGACGTCTAAACAATAGCGTACGGCTCCAATATGCTGGCAATGAGGGTGCGAGCGAGGTTACCAGCAACACCGTGACTATAACTGTTTTTGATCCACAGCTTGCCGCAAGTATCTCTACGGAAAATACGGAGGCCATCGCAGGAGAAAGCCTTACTTATGCGGTACTGCTCAACAACTTTGGCAACGTAACATCCGAAGTTACACTGCAAAATTTCATTCCTGCCGGGACTCTATTGATTCCTGACAGCATACAGTTGAACGGTCAATCACTGTTGGGAACCGATCCTGCTGTCGGTGTTAGTCTGGGGTCTGTGGAACCTGGACAGTCATTGACACTGACTTATCAAGTGACCGTATCGGAGACGCCTCCATCTGGCTACATCGTAAATCAAGCTGCCTTTGCCTACTCGTTTACGTTACCTGGAGGAAGAGTCGTATCAGGGACATTGACTACGAATACCGTTACCATCCCAGTTGTATTCCCACTGCTCGAATTAGTTAAAAAAGTGAATACCACGGATGCCTCTGTAGGAGACATACTCACCTTCACCATTCAGATTACAAACAAAGGAGGAATTCCAGCACAGTATCCGCTGTTCACAGACCCGTTGCCGCATGGACTCATTTATGTACCCAACAGCCTAACTATCCAAGAAAAAGCACAGCCAGGGGCTAATCCCGCTGCAGGTATCACGCTCCCGGATATTGCACCAGGGGAGACGCTCACCCTTACGCTCCAGGCACAAATCCGTGAAGCACCAACAGAGGGAACATTCAGCAACCAAGCCACCATCGAATATACCTCACGTCGTAGTGGAGGAGAGACCATCCAGGAAACAACCCAAACCAACACCGTCGGCGTGACCGTTATTGCAGCCATTCCTAAACTTACACTTAGCTCCAGCGCTTTGCGTGTCGGGCAAGAAGATACCCTGTCCTTCACCGTCCATGTGGAAAACATCGGCAATACTCCGCTGGAAGAGCTCTTGCTCACTGCACCATTCGCAGCCGAAGATTTCATTTTGCTACGAACTGTTACCGTGAATTCTGTGCCGCTTCCGCATCCTAATCTGCTCCAAGGTATTCCGTTAGGTCGGCTTGACCCAGACCACAAAGCCGTCATCGTCTTTTCTTTCGACATCGAATCTGCGCTCCGCGCGTATCTGATCGCACAGGTCATCCTGCGCTATCAATTCCGCTATCCAAACGGAAGCATAGAGAATCAATCTGCCTCCTCCAATACCATTTTTGTGGAGATGGCTGACTTTGATGGTTCTCTAGAGTAAATGTTCTATTGTGTCGAGCTCCTTACCACTGGGTAAGGGGCTTTTTTATGTAATTAGAAAACATAAAAAAGCCCTGGAATATTTTCCAGGGCAGTTGCTAGCGCGTTATCCATTGCTAACCATCTTACCAATTATGTAGGTCGGCTATGCCGGGGATGATTATAATTTGGTTACGTTAGCGGCTTGTGGTCCACGTGCGCCTTCGACAATGTCGAACTCCACGTCTTGTCCTTCTTCAAGTGTTTTGAAGCCTTCTGTTTGAATTGCGGAAAAATGTACAAATACGTCGCCGCCGTCAGACGTTTCAATGAAACCATAACCTTTTTCTGCGTTAAACCATTTTACTTTACCTTGCATGCACTAACATTCCCTTCGTCATCAAATGAAGTGAAGCTCTCGCCCACATTTCCGACTATACCACCCAAAGTTATCCATTGTCAATTGGAATTGATAATGTTTTCATTCATAGTTATTCCAATTTTACAAAGCAATCTATTTCTATAGATTGAAATGGTATATTAAGCAAAGAGTTTACTATACAAGTATAGTAAACTCTTTGTGAATGTTTGAAACTCCTAGGGAAAAAACATTGAAAATTTTTGTTGTTTCTTTTTTACTCTCTTTTCATCTAGATCATATAAAAGACTCCGGTCTCCATCTATGTCATTGAAATCTAATTGTTTTCAGAGATTTTTTTATACGAACCTCTAATTCATTACAACTTCTTGAAGTATAGCGTCCATAAACAGAAAAGGTTTAAAATCAAAAAAATACGTTATCTGGACACTGGAAAATCGAAAATCAGTCTATATAGTCTGATATTTGGCGATTAACTGTTACTACAACTGTAACTTTATCTCACAATAAAAGCAGAACCTTGTCCCAATAAAATTGAGATAGGCTCTGTTTACACTATTTGGACTGATTGCAGCAACACCATTAATAAATAATTGATATATTTCCAAAAAGTTACAAACTTAAGTTTTTTAAATAGGTTTAATTTGTTACAAAGACAGATACTCTTCCATGGACTTCAAGAATCGTTCGATATCTTGGTAAGTAATTGCCCCTATATTAGCCACTCTGAAAGAAGTAGTTTGACCGATTTTACCCGGATAAATTGTAAAACCATTGTTGTACAAATAGTCGTGCATAGCACCGAATTCGTAGTTCCTAGATGCTGGCTCCTTAATGGAGGTAATAATTCTAGAATGATGCTGTATTGGTACCAAATACTGAAGCTGAAGGCGATCCAATCCTTTAATCAAGGTCTGCCACGACTCTGTATAGCGTTTATAACGCTGTTCAATCCCCTCATTTTGCGTCTCAATAATTGCTTGTTCTAGTGCATAAAACGTTTGAACTGGTGGCGTAAATCGCAGCTGACGGGTACGCTGGAAATGCTCATATTGCTTATACAAATCCAGATAATATGATTTTGGACTATAATCTTTAATCTTTTGGAGTTTTTCTTTATATGCGACGATAAAGCTAATTCCTGCCATTCCCTGCAAGTTCTTATTTGAACTCGATATAAGAAAAGAAACCTTACTCGCTTTCATATTAATCGGTATTGCCCCATACGAACTCATCGCGTCGACAATCAGATCTACTTCATGCAGAGCGCACAACTTTCCGATAGCATCAATATCGTTTAAAATACCGCTAGTCGTTTCATTATGAACAACCGCTACATGAGTAAGCTTATTTTTATTCCTTATAATCGCTGTTTCAACAGCATCCAGGGATAACGGTAGCATAGATGAGCTCTCCAAAACTTCGTGATCAACATGATAGACTTGTGCAATCTCAGCCATTCGCTCTCCATAAGCTCCATTACTGAGAATTAGCAATTTGCCTTCCCCGATCACTGAACTAATAACCGACTCTACTGCAGCCGTGCCCGACCCTGAAAATAGAGCAGTATCATACTCACTCTTTGGCGCAACGAATAAAGTAAGCTGTTCAGCTATCCACTCCATTAGATCTCCAAATTCCTGTTCTCTCGGACAAATATCTGGCACAATTTGCGCTAGCTTTACAGTATCGGTTGTTGTTGCTGGTCCAGGATTAAGTAGAATATTTCTTTTGATGGGTAATAATAAATGTGCTGCTGGTTGCTTTAATTTCGGATAGATCACTTCTTTGGCACGCTGTAAATGTTCTTCTGTATCAATTTCGCACCAAATAAATTTTTCGATTTTTTTTACAGAAATTAGTTTTCCTTTACCTACCTCAACCAATGCCTGTTCATAATCCCATTTCAAGTGATTATGAAAGTCAGCTTCTACCAGTCGGCACATTCGCTGATACGTATCCAAAGACACCTTGGATATCCCTACAAGTTCAGCATCCACTCGGCCTAAAAGTTCAATCTGCTTGGACATCGCAATGAGGTGACCTTCTCCATCCATCTCTATATAAACTTCATCATTAGAGTGAGTCGCGCCGCTCGATAGAATTACATCACTACGCGTATCCGCCAGCAGATTTTTCAGACCCGCTATGTCGTAGAGTAGATCAGACTCTAATAGTAGAAAGTCCTCATGTACAGAATCCCGCATGTTATACAGGGTGTACATGCTCCCACTGTCTTTATAGCGATTGTTATGCACGCATTGCACTTCAGGGTACTTCCTTGCTAATCGTTCATACTCCTGTGCTAAATAACCGGTTCCAATCCAGATATGTTCAATACCACTCTTAATTAATTGAAGAATCGAGCGTTCTATAATAGACAAATCGTCGATCTCTAGGAAGCCCTTTGGCTTATGTGCCGTACGTTCTTTTAATCGGCTACCCAGTCCAGCTGCCAGAATAACTGCTGTATTTACCATTTTTCGATCACCACGTTAAACCGGAATTTGTTGTTACCATAGTTATTGATTTGCTGATTAGAAGTATTTATTGTAAACCTTTTGCCCTTAAGTGCTTTCTCAGCGAAGTTCCGTTCATAAAAAAGATGTTCCAAACCGGCATATTTCTTCTCATACTCACCTAAAGATAGCGATCCTTTCCGAATTCTTAACGCTTCATCTGCGAACTGGATATCATTCAAATCAAGTAGAACTAGCATTTTATTTGTTTTCTCCCACATGATCCGAAGCACTTCTTCCGCATATTCTAGGTTTGGAAAGTATTGAAAAACACTATTAGCCAAGACAATGTCAAATCGACGTGTGGAATCTACATGAGCAGCTTCCTGTACACTAAAGTCCATCTCCGGCATAACAAAACCTGCAATTCCAATGAGAGAAGGAGAATAATCAACACCACTTACTCGGTGTCCATTCTTATAGAATGGATACAAAAAAGCACCGCTACCACAGCCTATTTCAAACAATGAGTCATCTGGCTGAATCTTCATAAGGCTAGCCGCATGCCTCACGTAAGTAAACCAAGCTTCCTCACTGATTTTTCCCGCTCCGGAATTAAAACCGTCCGCATCGATTAAAAACTGCAGGTTTGGATCAGCATTCGGAAGCTGCCGAGTACGTGACCAAATATTTCTCCAATTATCCATGGATGAACTCCACCAATCTCTCTTTGACTTCATGAGGTTTAACATTGGGACGGCTGAGATCATCTTTTGCCCCCCCTAAGATCGGCATGTACAAAAATGTGAGTTCAGGTTGTGACTTCCATTCTTCTATAAATTCAATAAGTTGATCCGTATCCTCTACACGCTTTACTCTTTTATAGCCACAACCCGCTGCTAAAGCTGGAAAATCAATATTTGCTGAAACTGTTTCTTGTCCACCGGTCGAATCATGACACTGGTTATCCAAAAGCAAATGGAGCAGATTACCTGGACCATAACGCCCATTAGTAGCTAGATTCCCCATTCTCATGATTAAAGCACCATCACCATCAATAGCAATTACGTTCAACTCGGAGCTACTTAAAGCAAGCCCAAGCCCTAACGAGCTCACACACCCCATAGAACCTACCATATATAGATTTTGCTCGGAATCCTCAACCTCGTACAGTTCCCTTCCAGTATATCCAGTAGTAGCCAGATATACTGTTTTTGGATCATTGCAGCGTTTCAAGGCTTCTAACGCTTGATATCTGGATGCCCTGTTTTCAGGGTGCTTCTTAATGCTCCCCTGCACCTCCAAGACATTGTGTCGGATCGTTGTTACATCAGATACTTGAAGTACCTCTTTACTGAAGGTTCCCTTCTTAACTACGAAAAAGAAGGGCTGATTTTTTGAAATCCAACGATCAGCTTCATGCAATTGTTTGCTAGCTTCTTCAAAATCTTTCGAAAGATAGCTCCACTTCACTTGCATCAAATCCAAAAGTTGTGTTGTTATCTGTCCCATCAACTCATGCTGAGGTTCATCAGCGACACCTGCTTCACCACGCAAACTGACAAACCCTAGAACAGGCAACTTGAAAGTATAATTTAAGGAGGTTAGTGGAGAAACGGCATTCGTAAGACCCGAGTTCTGCATCAAAACAACAGACTTACGCCCCCCCAGATAGGCTCCACTAGCTATTGCAACTGCATCTCCTTCATTGGCAGCCCCTACATAATCACACTCATTAATTGAATAGTTAATCAGATCCTTCAAAAAAGAGCACGGTACTCCAGTAAAGAAGTCGTACCCCAATGATTTCATCTCTTTCCCGAACAACTTTGTATCTATCACAGCATTTCACCTGCTTTTTGAAGATCGACAATCGTGTCCACGTCCAGCCAATCTCCTTTAATAAATCTCACTGCAACAGAATGTATCTTAACTAGTTCATTAAATAGATCGGTCAGAGTAAGAGTATGAAAGTCTTTTTCTTTAGATAAGCGTTCCAGCACTGTTTTTACTATATCTGCTCCTTGTGCGGATACCTTCCAAAGCCCGATAAACTCACCATTGAATTTTTGTTCAACACCGGATTTACTTACACTTACTAGCTTAACAGCGCTAGAGTACAAGTTTTTGGAATAAGGTTTTTCAGTCACAACAAGATCTTGATTGTTTTCAGAAACTTCAGCATCCGCATCGACCACAATTGTAATATCGTTTGTATCGTTAAGAAGATCATTAAGTATGTAATTCTTATAAATAATATCTCCATAGCTAATCACCGTAGTATCACTACCAATCTTATCTTTGGCCAGATAAAGAGAGTACAGTTCTTGGGTTGAAGCAAATTGATCATTGTCAATAGTCGAAATATTATTCAGCTTCACGTTCTCTTTTGCAAATCCGCGTACGACTGAAATATCCTTTATACCAACCTTGTTTAGATCATCCACTTGCATGCTCAGGATCGGCTTCCCGCTAACTTTCAGCAGTGTTTTAGGAATTTCTCTTGTGAGTTCTCCCAAGTTTCCTTGACTCGCCGCAAGAATGATCGCATTTACATTTTTTCCGGATGTAGGCAGGTATTTTTTCTCCGCTTCTTTCAGTTCATCCGCACCCTGTAACTTAAAAATTTCAGACACAGTTGTAATTTTACCTTCTACGTTAATCAAAGATTGATCTTTGTAAATCTGTCGCACTGTCTGTTGCATAGAATGGATAGCTGACCGTAAAGTATGATTCGCCCAAATAACCATGTTAATTCCAAGTTCCCTGAACCGATCGGAAGGCGTAGAATAATATTTAGTAGGCACAATCACAACTGGATGACGATTACCCCACTCTCGCATGAAAGCCTCGATATCAGAACTGTCAGCTTTTTTACTATGAACCAGGATGGCGTCTGCTCCCGCCAATCTGTATGCTTCCGCTCGGCGTAAAGCTTCGTCCAGCCCCCATCCAGCAATAAAGGATTCCAAACGCGCAACTACACAGAAGTCATCGTCACTTTGCGTTTCCTTGGCAGCTTGTATCTTACCGCAGAATTCATCCATATCCGCAAGCGGTTGTGTTTCTCCAGATATGAAAGAATTTGTCTTAGGAAACAGTTTATCCTCAATGCATACACCAGCCACACCACGCTGTTCAAGTTTTCTGACCAATCTTCTCATATTGTTGAAGTTACCGTAACCGGTATCTCCATCTAGCAGTATAGGCAGCCTCGTCGCATCGTTCATAAATTCCATAACATCGAGGATTTGTGTCCAAGATGCTTCGTTATTATCACGAACACCCAGTGAAGCAGAGATCGTAAGTCCACTACCCCAGATTCCTTGAAAACCTGCTTCCTCCACAATTTTTGCTGATATCCCATTATGAGCTTCCATAATGAAATCAAGTTTGGAGCTTGTAATCATTTGTTTGAGCAACTTTGTTTTTTTCATTATAATCTTTCATCCTTTTACTTGTTATAAGTTTGTATTTTAAAATCTATTAACTAATTATTATGTGTTTACGAATATGTTTCCATACAACTTCCTCATAGTGATCAACTTTGTCCGGGAACACATCAGTCTCATTGCTACTAGTTTCTTTATTGATCAATTGAACCTTATACTCATTTAAATCTACCAGCCCATCATTCTGAATAGGTTGTCCGTTTTCAAACCTAAAAATATGAGTTTCATCCGTGATTGCAGCTTTATAAGTTTGATTAGGATGTATAGCTTCTGTAAACGCAAACTTGCGGGCTTCCTCGCCCCCTAAAGATGCAGGGAGGTGACCATCAATATCTTCAGGAGCAGACAGATCACTGTAGTGAAGTAGCGTCGGCAGTATATCAATCAGTTCCATAAATTCGTCAGATTCTCCCACTGGGACATCCCCACCTCTGATCATAAAAGGAACTTTACGTCTACTTTCATGAAGGAGAAAAGGTTCATCTTCTAAGAATGATTGACCATGATCGGAATGAAACAGAACCAGGATCTCTTCATTCTGAAAATGCTGATCAAAATAGGTATAAAGAAGGTTCAAGTAAAAATCGATTCGTTTAATTTCAAGAATATACTTCTCATGTTTGTTGATATCATAAGGAGTCAGAACGGTAGTACTACCCTTTTTATTTATCTTGACACGCTTACTGATGTCAGTTTGTGCTTGTGTCATGAGATTACAATCTATCTCATCTGGCACGTGATGTACATCCGCCAAAGATATCCATACAAAGTTATTTCTTTCCTTAAACGTCTCCAAATGCTCTATTGATTCTGTAATAACCTGTTTGCAATCCATCCCGCCCATAAAATTTTGATATAGAATACGATCAAAACCTTTATGATACCCGTGTGCAGGTGTCACTCTCCAATCTCCTCCGATTTGTGAGGTAAGATATCCAGCCTCTTTAAAGTGCTCTTGCATCATTTTATTATTTTCGGCAAATGCATGATTAAAGTCAGGGTGGAATAAGCCGTGACTGGTTGTATACTTCCCAGTAAACATACTAGCTACACTTGGAAATGTCCATTCACTTGTTGCATAGCAACTGGTAGAAGTGAACCCCTTTTGAAAATAGGCATGTGTATAGGGCATAATCGATTTAAAATCATGTTTTTGTATAAAATCAAACGAAAGCCCATCAACAAAAATGTTGAAGATTAATCGTTTTTTCTTCGCTACTTTTTGTAACGGGATCGGTGTTCCTATAAATATAGGTTTATTCATCGTTATCTTTAATAAGCCACTTTCATTAAACCGTAAATAATTATATTGATTATAAGGAAGATCTTTACTTGAAAAAGGATAATCCTTGCCGTTCAAATTAAAGTTAAGCATCGTGTCTTCCTCTAGCGGGGAAACAGGCAGTAATGTTTGACCTTCTAATGCTATTTGTTGTTCAGAGTTACATATCCGGCCCTTTAAAGTTTCTGTCATATGATAGTGTCTATTAATTTCGTCAATATCAGCATTATTATATGATTTGTAAAAATTGGTCATATATTCATCTGAGGTTCCGGTTGCCTGAGGTCGACGAATCGTGCTTAGACGGTTATGGTCAATGGGAAATAATCGATAGTCTGTTTCTCCTAAAAATCTCTTGCCCTCCTCAATAATTTGAAACAATTCAGCCTGATGAGTCTGATAAGTTTCTATCAATAAAAGATTCATTCGATTAATATACGTTTCAGCTAATTCCTGTTTTTCTACCGTACTAGCATATTTAAATGCACTGAGATACCTATGAAAACTGTCGGTAAAAAGGCTCTGCATTTCATAAACAATACCAAGATTTAAGTTAATATCAAAATTAAATGGATATAGCTTAATTCCTTCTTCTAAAGTTTTCGTAGCTTGCTCATAATCGCCTTTTTGGAAAAAGTAGTTGCTCTTAAGCGAGATTAGATTCGCATCTTCTGTGATCTCAATATATTTATTAATGCCTTCCTCCAATGTTGATGGATTATTGTTATCAAAAGAAACTCTAATAGTATGGTTTAAATTTTTCAATTTCTCTATACGTTGCTGAATCGGCTTTCTTCTCATTAAAAAAATCCCCTAAAATTTCTATATTTTATTTAGTAATATAGTTTCCTGAAGCACACCTTAGAAATTTATTTTCAACTGTTCAATAACAAACTCTTGATTTTCTTGAGTCATATTCGTATCTGAAGGAAGACAAATTCCGTTTAAAAACAACTCTCGGCTGATATCCCTTCCCACTTCATGTGTAAAATAGTCTGCTTCATTGAACAATGGCTGTAGGTGCAATGGTTTCCATACTGGGCGGGACTCAACATTAAACTTTTCCAAATAATGAACTAATTCATGAGCCTCAATTCCTACTTTCGTGGAATCAATCTGCATAGCAGTTAACCAACGTGTGGATTTACCAAAACCCTTTTCAGGCATAAAATATACGCCATCTAATTCTGACAACATTTTATGATACAATCCAAAAATATCTCTTTTTTGCGAAATTCTATCTTCTAGAACTTTTAATTGCCCTCTTCCAATCCCTGCAAGTACATTGCTTAAACGATAATTATAACCCAACATACTATGTTGATAGAAAATCGCCTTATCTCTTGCTTGTGTTGCATAATGTCGCGCTCTACTTAGTGCTTCTAAATCATCTGAAACCAGCATGCCCCCACCTGAAGTAGTAATAATTTTATTTCCATTAAATGAAAGAATGCCGAATTTCCCAAGCGTTCCACTCATTTGCTTGCCGTAAGTTGCTCCGAGTGATTCCGCAGCATCTTCTACAATTGGCACCTCGTAATAATCACATATTTTTTTCAAGCGATCGTAGTCTGCACTCTGCCCATACAAATTGACTATAACTACAGCTTTAGGTTTCTTTCCCTTATCTTTATAAGTCTTGAATGCTCGCTCTAGTGCCTCAGGGGACATATTCCAGCTGTCTGGTTCCGAATCGATAAAGACAGGAATTGCACCTTGATATAAGATCGGATTAGCACTGGCAACAAAGGTAAGAGAAGAACAAAAAACAATATCATCCTTTTCCACACCAAGCAATATCAAAGACAAGTGAATTGCTGCTGTTCCAGAACTTAGGGCAACTGCGCCTCCACATCCTAAGTAATTTGCCACCTCTGATTCAAAAGCGTCTACATTTTTACCTAGTGGAGCAATCCAATTCGTTTCAAAGGCCTCTGCGATATATTGTTGTTCAAGCCCGCCCATATGCGGTGAAGATAAATAAATTCTATCTCTATTGGACATTTTGTTTCATCCCTTATCCTTATAGGTTTTTTATTACTTTGGCCGGACAACCCACAGCTATGACGTTCTCTGGCAAATCGCGGATGACACATGAACCGGCACCAACGATGGTATCGCACCCTACACGAACACCAGGTATAAGACTTGTACCTATTCCGATATGAGCACAGCACCCGATCTGAACTCCACCTGCCATATGTACACCTGGGGAAATATGCACGAAGTCTTCTATTCGGCAATCATGATCTATAGTAGCCGCCGTATTAACAATGACATGCTCTCCAACAAACGCGTCAGCGTTAATTACAGTATTAGGCATGACAACCGTCCCCTCCCCAATGAATGCGCTGGGTGCGACTACAGCGCTTGGGTGAACAGCAGTACCAAATTGGACTGAAGCAACTTTTAATTGACTTACAATCTTCCTTCTGGTTGTATTATCTCCGATTGCCACAACGAACAGCGCCTCTGGATACAGAGATAATAGTTGAGCAATCTGATTACGTCCCCCCAAGATCGGCAAGCCGTTCCATTTTTCTTCTTTACAGAAGTCATCCATAATGCCAATGATTTCTTCACCACAGGACCGTAAAATATCCACGATAACCTTGGCATGCCCTCCTGCTCCAAAAACAATATAGCTCAAGGCCGATCCTCCTTAATAGGTAATTGTCTTTTGAATAAGCTGCTCTGACTTGGATGTTCGGTTCAATATATCTACGATGCGAGAGCTTGTGTTATCTCTACTGTAAATATTGTCGGCTGCTTTAACAATTTGTTGGAAAGGCTCAGACATTGCGTACTCTATTGCAGAAGTCAATTCGAGCTCGTCATCTGCAATATCTATTGTGTTCACAGAACGCTCTCTGCCTGTCTGACGAGTTCCGATATTAATGACTGGAACATGAAAGGAGGCAGCCTCAATAATCCCCGATGAAGAATTTCCAATTAATATTTTTGCATTTTTCAACATCGTCAGATAATCAAGTTGCTCAAAACTGGTTACAAGATGCATCCCTTTTCTTGCAGAAAAACGATTATATACATCAACGATCGCATCAGCTCCAGCATCCGAATTGGGCATCACACAAATTACCTCATTCTCCCCAGCCAAGAGAACTTCCATCATCTTACCAAGGATGTGCATATCCGCTTCTTCCGTAGTGACAGGATGATAAGCAAACAGCACATAATCGTTATCTATATTCAGATCGTATTTACGTTTCGTCCTCTCTAGCTCAGGCAGGGATGTGTTCATCATCGTTTCAATTCTCGGAGCACCGACTACATGAATTCTCCAAGGTTCTTCGCCAAGCCTAATTAGGCGCTCTCTGCTTCCATTTGTAGCCACAAAGTGAATGTGGGCCAACTTACTAATCGCATGCCGAACAGACTCATCAATCGTGCCGGATACCTCTCCACCATGCAAATGAACAAGCGGAATGTTCATGTGAGAGGATACAATCGCAGCTGCAAGCATTTCTCCCCGATCTCCTAATACAACAACGAAATCTGGTTCCAAAGCCTCTACGGCTTGTGTCATGCCCATGATTGCTATTCCAATAGAGCGAGACATATTAGCATGGGTAGATCCCTGAAGCAGACAGTCTACCTTAGCAGATACACGAAATCCGTCCTTTTGGATAGCGTCCAATGTATACCCATGCTGTGGAGACAAATGCATGCCTGTAACCAACAGGTGGAGCTCCAGAGCATGTTCTTCCTCAAGAGCCCGCAAAACCGGGTAATATATCCCATAATCAGCTCGTGTTCCGGTAATCACCAATACTTTTTTCATTGCACATCATCCCATGATAACAAATAGTCTTCATGTACATCCTTTAAAAGCTGCTTACCAACCAAGTCATCAAAATATTTAGGCTCTATTCCAGTGCCCGGACGCTTGATAACTAGATCTTCTAGTGTTAGCAACTGGCCTGTTTTTTTAGATGTTGCCACCACAATACTTTTTCTTGCAACGGATCTGGTGCTTTCCTCAGAAGGCATACACCTTTTAACACCATCCCCTAGGGCCTGCTCCACATTACGAATCGCGAGAACCATTTTTGAGAAATCAGCAGGCTCCAGTGAAGCCTTATGGTCAGGACCTGGAAGATTTCGATCCAATGTAAAATGCTTTTCAATAATTCTAGCTCCCAGTGCTGAAGCCGCTATAGCGATCTCAATCCCAGCCGTATGATCTGAGTAACCTGTGACCTTATTAAAAGCTGTAGATATTGTCTTCATGGCCAGCAGATTTACATCTTCCAAAGGTGCCGGATAGTCGGAAGTACAGTGTAGCAATAGTACTTCACTTTTTTTAAATGCTTGTAACGATTCTCCAATTTCATCCAAATTAGACATCCCGGTCGATAGAATAATCGGACGCCCATAGCTATCAAGTTTCTGAAGAAAGGGGATATTGTTCATATCTCCTGATCCAACCTTGAATGCGTCAATATGAATTGAATTCAGAAACTCAGCACTTTCTTCATCGAAGGGTGTGGAAAGGAAATCTATCCCTTTATCCTCACAGTACTTTTTCAATAGAACAAAATCCTCAAAGCTCAATTCCAGCTGTTTTAACATATCTAGTTGGCTTTCAGCTGAATTGGTATTTTCCGTCTGGTAATTAGCCTTCTGGGCATACTTGGTTACCAGCTTTTCGCTTTTAAAGGTTTGGAATTTCACCGCATCTGCACCACATAAAATCGCTTGGTCAATACACTCGAATGCCAGCTCCAATGATCCATTATGATTGACTCCTACCTCCGCGATAATATAGATAGGGTGGTTTTCATTATTTGATAAGAGGTTTTTCATGTTATATTCCTCCCTCCTACTGCAAGGATTCCTTGTGATTGGATTGTCTCCAAAAAAGCTCTGCCATTTTTAAATCAAACTCGTCATCTATGTCAACAGATCGTTCTTTAGGCATAATGTAGCCACAATTAATAGGACCAATCAGAGTGTCACCATTTATCAACAGATCTCTTTTCACGATATAGATGGCTCCATTTAAAGCATGTAGTTCTTTGAGATCTTGTCTCCTCAAATGCTCCCTTTCACCTTTCAGGTAGGGCGTAAGCCGTCCGTTATCCATTTCCCTTAGTAAATAGGGTTGCACTCCAGACAAAGTGACACTTTGAAGTGAATCAGCCTGATGATCTAAAAATATTTTATATGCTTCTTTAATGTCCATAGCATTTCGCAGTGGAGATGTGGGCTGTAGCAGCATAATAACATCAAAAAATTGATTTTGCGTCTGCTCATAAAATTCAACTGCATGCTTCAATACATCAATGCTTTTGGCCTCATCGGTAGCCAGTTCATCGGGCCTTATAAACGGAACAGCCGCTCCGGCTTGGCCCGACACACGAGCAATCTCTTTACAATCCGTTGAAACTACAACTTCGTCCACACAACCACTATTTAGTGCAGCTTCAATGCTATATTGAATGAGCGGTTTATCATGTAACAATCTTATGTTTTTACCGGGTAAACCTTTTGATCCACCCCGCGCAGGAATAATCGCCAAACATTGGTGATAGCTCATCATACAATACCTTTTGTGAAGCCTAATCCGTTCTGTTCAATAAGCTCCCGAATGGCTTTCGGGAAAATCTGTGGTGCAGTCATCGAAGAATATTCTTGACGAATTGCCCTTTGAAAACCTTCATATTCTTGCTCTGCGGTATGAAATAACGAAGGAATGATATACATCTGTCCATTCTCCAACGCTCTTTCAGATTCCTCAAGCGTCATGAGTTCCTCATATAGCTTCTCACCCGGCCGGATTCCAGTCTCAATGATTTCTCCACGATAGGGTTTACCAACCGCCTCTTCATATGAATCAACCAAGCATTGGGCCAAATCCGTAATTTTGAGAATCGGCATTTTCAGTACAAATACTTCTCCACCTTGCGAATAATGCGCCGCATCTATGACCAATTGAGCGGCTTGAGGAATAGACATCATAAACCGAGTCATCTCTGCATGTGTGACCGTCACTGGTTTCCCTTTAGCAATCTGATCACGGAATAATGGAATAACAGAGCCCCTGGATCCCATAACATTTCCAAAGCGGACACAAGAGAAAATGGTACGTTTGCTCCCTTTATACAAGTTGGCGGCAGAAATTAAACGTTCTGATAGCAGCTTCGTGGCCCCCATCGTATTCGTTGGGTTTACCACTTTATCTGTGCTGATGGCTACTACTTTTTCTACATTATGCTCAATAGCCGTCTCTATCAGATTTTGTACGCCAATAACATTCGTTTTCACTGCTTCCATAGGGTTATACTCGCATGCTGGCACATGTTTGAGAGCAGCAGCATGAAAGATATAATCCACATCCTCCATAGCATAACTCAGTCTTTGCTTGTCCCTGATATCACCGATCAGATAACGGATATTCGTATATTCTTTTAATTCCTGCTGTAGATCAAACTGCTTGCTCTCATCCCTGCTAAAAATCCGTAAGGCTTTAGGGTTATACGATAAAATATTACGTACAATCTCGCTTCCAATTGAACCTGTGCCGCCTGTAACCAGTACGATCTTGTTGGTAAACATAATGACCTCCGGAGTGTAAAACGATTAATTTATATATCTTTTTGGACCACTGCATCACTATCTGTTTTTTTATCTAAACGGCGAATCGATTCCGAAAACATTTCTTCAAGTATTGGGATTTGTGCTGTGATATCCTGTAGCAGCTTACCTAGATGCTCATAGATTAGATCAGACTTACGAGTCAACTGATGTTCTGTAACAATCACAGGGAGCAACTGATCAAAACGCGCAATTTCGATAGGCATAATGGACTCAAATATAGGTGAGAACCATTCCCTGTTGGCAATCAATCCCCACATCTGCTCTATGGATTCCATCATATTTTGAGCCTTTGCTGGTTTAGTCCGGCTAAACTCGCGTAATTTATTCATAAGCTTGTGAATTGCTGCAATCTCAGAGCGTACATTGGAAAGATCCTCACGTGTCGCTATCAGCTTATCTCTGACATCCTGCACCTTATTCATATCAACAGCAATATTTTTTTCATTTATCAAATCGGCAATTGCATCAGGATCAACAGATTCTGATGCTAACAATTTATACATCTCTTCTATGGGCTTGAAAGGAGCACCCTCAATCACTGCACCATTGCGGCTTGAATTAACGAATTCGATTCTCGGAAGTGCCGTAATGAGATTTTCGAGTCCATCCTTCATCAAAGAGAAACTCTCGTCTGTAGTGTTGTATGTCCCCTTTACATTTAGCACTTTTTTAGGTGCTTCCTGCACTTTCTTATCTGTAGTTTCAGCTGCAAAATGTTCAATCCCATCTGCGTAAAATTTGTTATCAGGGAACGACAAATCCTGGCCTGCAAGTATGATCCGTTTGGCCCCTAGACATGCTGCTGCTTGAATAGCCGTTCCTGCAACTGTTTCTGTAGGAGATATAAAGAGTTCCTCTTTACTGAGTCCAAAAAAATACTGAGATACAGCATCACTTTTCATAATACTATGAATTTTCTCTGCGCAGTTCTGATCAGAGATTTCATAATAAGATGAGGAGGTAAACAATAAAGGCTGCTCCCTTGTTACAGATGAAGCAAAGATCTTCTTATTGACTGGATGGCCATCCATAATGACAGCAAGGTGAGGCTGTATTCCATGCTTTATTAAAGCCTGAATGCTGGAGCCTGCTGAAATAATCAGTACATGAGGACGTATTTTTTTCAGCCATTCGATATCTTCTTGTAAAGATGGACCTGATGATACAACAACTACTGTTGCACCTTCAAAAGCATAAAAAAGTCGCTCAATGGAAGGAGTGTATAGTACATCAGATAGATGATATAGAAAATTTCTCGTCCAATCTTCTCGAAAAAAGTGCTCTGTATGTTTATCTATCATAAAGCTCTGACGGTACTCCTGAAATTTTCCCTTTATTTCACGTAGCGTACTCATATCATCTGATAGATACTTACGCAGCGCAATAAACACTAAATCTTCCATCATGTAACTACTCAGCATATGAAACATCATATCGAGCTGAGAATCACCAACGGATAGCCAGTACAAATTGGGATGCCCCAGCAAAAGACTGAGGTCATACTCTGTCACAGCCTTCCGAAACAGCTGCTCATCTGGCTCGTATACAAACAACCAGTGGTTCGGATACAATTCGAGGAGGTCAGCAATACTGAGTCCCCTTTCAAACCCATATACAAAAATGATCTTTCCATTTCCAATAGCTCCATCAACAGCATTGAGCCAAGCAGTATCCTTTTCGAAGGACTCAGTAAACAAAGGTATAGATAAGTCATCATTCGGCAAACTATTTATTTTGGTTGCAACATGAGGAAACCTTTGCTCTAGAATTGTATGGTTTATTTGTAGTTGAGACAAGGTATTACCACCGTTTCACATTAATATTTGTTAATTAGTATATCGGATTTACTCTTAATGGAATGAACCTTTTCACAAAAATACCCCCATTCTAAATCGAATAGGGGGTACGCTCCATAAAGCATTTTTTATTTGCGATGATCAATAAACAAACTGTCTACAGAATAAGCTTGCTGGTATGCATGCTGCTGCACACGAATGGCTCCGCGTTTCTCCATCCATTGACCAGCCTCATCCTTTAGTACCTGCATACGCTGCAAAATTACAGAATCGTTACTTAGTATATCACGAATTTTCTGCTTATCATTTTCCGTTAACGATGGTTGATAGGGCTGCATCTGTTCTACAATGCGCTGCCTTTGATCTGCAAACTGTTCAAACTCTTCCTCACTTATATTCAGAAGGTTAGATAACACTGCTTCTGTCCTATGTTGCAGCTCTTCAAGGAGTACTTGCATATTAGGATCTGCCATCACACACTACCAACTACACCAGGCATTTTCATGGCTTCCAACCAAGCTTCCCGTAGGTCAGTCAAATGTTCCAGCACCTCTTGTGCCGGAGCGGCTATTTTGTGAACATTCGCCTCAATCAGCTCATGCAGCATATATTCATACACTCGCAATAAGTCATGGGATATTGGATACTCAAAATTCAACGCAGATATCAACTCGTGTACAATCGCTTGCGCTTTACACAAATTATTATTTGCTTTCTCGTTATCCTTATTCTCTATCCCCTCAATTCCCGCACGAAGGAAACGAATAGCCCCATCGTACAGCATAATTAGCAGTTTAGGCTTGGAAGCAGTTTGCGCTTGAGTCTGCCGGTATTTCTGATAGGGTGTATTGATCAATTGTAAAACCTCCTTTATGACGACATGCCAGTAAGACTCGAAGATGTGCTATTATACTTGCTGATTGCCGTCTCCATCGCGGTGAATTTTTTGTAATAGTTAGTTTCAATCATCGTTAGACGGCTAGTCATGTCACTAATTCGACGGTCCAGGCTCGACAATTGCTCTCCCATTGTGCTCGTAGAAAGAAATGAAGCAGTTAGGTCCTTACTTACTTTTGAAGTACCAGCTGTATCTGCCATTCTTTGAAGTGAGGTATTCGAAATCTTTTTAAGTTTAGCAAGAACACCATCTTGTTGTGTATATTTATTTGTTAATAGGGTACTTGGGTCCTGTCTCCCGAAAAAATTCGCGACAACATCTGGATCCTTTTCAACCGCTGCACGCAACTTGTCTGCATCCAAAATAAGCTTGCCTTTGGTATCATACGTACCCGTAGTGATCCCAAGCTCAGACATCATTAAGGGTTTATTCTTACCATTTGCATCAACTCTGCCGATATCTACACCTTGAATCATGGCACTACGCATCTCAGATAATGTATCCTGCAGGATGGGATCGTTTCTAAGCATGCCACTCTTGGCCTTGGTTGTCCAGAGCTTGACTTCATCATCGCTCATAGCGGCTTTTTGTTCCGTCGTAAGCGGAGTGTATTTTTTATATCTCTCTTCACCAACCTTACCATTGAGTGTAGCAAGAACATCATTATATGCATCGACAAAGCTTTGAATATTTTCGACAATCTTATCGGTATCTTTGGTAGCTTCAATTCTTGTCGCAGCACCACCGGCTGTCTTCAGTGTAATATCAATGCCATTAATGGTAAAATTATTTGATGACTTTTTGACTTCAAGTCCATTTACCTTGAGCACAGCATCGGTTCCGTTTGTTGAAGACAATTTAAATTCACTACTAATTTGAGAATCAATATTGAATGTTTGCGAACCCGTAGTCTTACTAGTTAATGACAAACCAGATTTCGGATCGTACAGGGCAGTTACTCCTGTCTTACTGTTATCATTAATTTTTTTGACAAACGATTCAATGGTTTCGTTTGCATCCACATCAATAGTGTCCCCACCAACCTGAACCGTACGAGCTGCCCCATCGGCAAAGGCAAGCTCGGTGCTTGCCTTTTCAGACCATGAGCTATCTGAGACAGATCTTGCGGCAGTAGCGAGATTGGTTACTGAGATATCCAATACTCCACTGGCAGACGATGAAGCTGATGCAGTCAACGCGTCACTATTTCCCGATACTGTTACTTTCTGCGGATTCATTGAAGCAGTACGGCTTAATGTCGTCAGTTTATCTTGTAGAAATGAAACAATTTTAGTACTGGACTCACGATAGTTTTCTCGTTTCCATTCCATTAGCTGCTTTTGTTGAGTCAGCTTATCGAGCGGTACACGCTCAGCAGTCATCAGCTTTTTTACTACTGCATCAATATCCATGCCAGAGGCAAGACCGCTTATTCTAGTTACCATAATTGTATATCCCCCTATACTTTTTTATCGATAATGATTCCTGCAATCTCCATCATTCTAGCCGCTATATCCAAAATTTTTTCTGGAGGTACTTCACGAATCAAATCACCCGTTTCCTTGTTCATCACTTTTATCATGATTGCATGCGTCTTTTCATGCACAGATATTTCAAACGTCTTCTGTGGACCTTGTATAGCATCAATTACTTTCTGTAGCTCCAAAACTGCTTCCTCATGTGTCGGTTGCTTCTGACCGGTATCACCTCTATTGGTTGTTCGGACAGCATCTTGTGTAGCAACATAATTTGTTTCGGCATCTGAAAGGGCTTCACGTTTTATTCCTGTTGATGGCTGAACCGGCAACAGATTCCCAGTGCTAGGGGGGATCATCGAGTCCATAGAATAACCTCCATTAGTAGTTTTTAGACACAATAAAACCGTTCTATATTTGAAAAGCTAATACATTATATATCGGTAAATGAGTGCAATTATTTACGAAAAAACTAAAATAAAACAAAAAAAGATCCTGCGATAAGCAGGATCTTTTTTTGTAACGGCTGTCGTTTAAAATTAACGAAGCAACGACAGTACGCCTTGTGGCGCAGAGTTTGCTTGTGACAGCATGGATTGGGAAGCTTGCAGCAAGATGTTGTTTTTGGACAGAGCAACCATTTCTTTTGCCATGTCAGTGTCACGAATACGGGATTCGGAAGCTGTCAGGTTTTCTACAGTTGTGCCCAAGTTGTTGGAAGTGTATTCCATACGATTTTGCATAGCACCCAAGTTAGCACGTTGCTTAGCAACTTTTTCAATTGCATTTGTTGTAGCAGACAAAGTTACTCCAGAAGTAAGACCACGAATTTGAGTGGAATCGATACCTTTAACAGTGAGAACGAACGCGTTATCATCAGCTTGGATTTTAACGCTTCCACCGGAAATCGCAATACCGTTGAATTTAGTGTTGGACAGGATTGCATCAATTTGACCGCCCAATTGACCAAGCTCAGCTTTGATGTTAGATTTATCGCCAGCGCTGTAAGTATCATTGAGTTGTTGAACGCTCAGTTCTTTCATACGAGTCAGCATGGAGGATACTTCGTTCATTGCACCCTCAGCTGTTTGTGCGAAAGAGATACCGTCTTGAACGTTACGTTGTGCTTGTTCCAGACCACGGATTTGACCGCGCATTTTTTCGGAAATGGAGAGACCCGCAGCATCATCAGCTGCACGGTTGATACGCAGACCTGAAGACAATTTTTCCATGTTTTTGCTTGCTGCCGTGTTGTTCAATTGCATGTTACGGTGTGTATTTACTGCAGGTAAGTTGTGATTGATAATCATTTTAAATTTCCTCCCTGAAATGGTTTGATTCCCACATCCTTGTGGTATAAGCGTCTTCACAGGTCGGCCGCCCTGAAGAATTACCGCTCTAAACTATATATCGACCCTTAAGCTAGAATTGTTTATAGCATTCAAGCTTTTTTTTGAAATATTTTCTTAGAAGTTTACGACTCGGTTATTTCGTTTAAAATCACCATTTTATATAGTGATGACCTTGCCCAAATCCAACCTGTCCTACCTAACTTAAGCCATCAAACAATACCCAGATGTAGATTTTCGGTATTACGATAAACGCGGTAATACATAATTATATCAATTACTGTTCCAGATAAATAAGCATAAAATCTAGTCAAACAAAGGCCGACACTTTACTCGTGTCGGCCTTTCTCAATGAATATGCACTACTATCATTGGTGGATCAGGATTTTCTCTTCTCCATCTCCAACATAGCACTTTGAATGGCATTGGAATCCATAACTGCAAATTGATTATTTTGCTGAATAGCCTCAAAGACTTCTTTTCGATAGATATCAATATCCTTAGGAGCAGAAATACCAATTTTCACAGTATCGCCATCGACAGAAAGAACCGTGACGACAATATCATTCTGAATTACAATGGATTCACCCTTTTTACGTGTTAATACCAGCATTAGGACTCACCGCCTTTGCTGAACTCTATTTCATTCCATAAGAGATGCTTGATAGTATATTTCGTATTCTGCAAAACAATTTGCTTCCCCGTTCGCTGCTCAATGTTAAAGATTAATGGCGCAAGCAAATTAACCGTCGTTTTGGATTGATCGCTGTTCCATGTGCAGATACATCGTACTGCTATCTGTTCTTGACTGGTAATTCCAATATCCTCTAGGGCATCATCAGATAATTCAAATTCATAATCTTTAAAGAAATCAAATGGATTTACAGTAATAAAAATAGTAGCAGGCTGCTCAACTGCACTGAAAAGACTAAATAATTCATTATGCTCCTGTAGCTGAAATTCCCGAAGTTGTTCAAATCCTGGTATTCCTTTCGGAAACACATAAAGACTAGTATTTGTATCTTGGTTCTCTTCATCTAATTTCTGTTCTGGGGTCATAAGTAACTCCTCCTATATATAGTAACAAAAAAGCTACGGACCACTCGTCCATAGCTTCAAATTATAAATGTCAAAGATAGAGATCAGCTCATAAAGTCCATCAGGGATGGCTGCATGATCTTAGCTGATGATTTCAGGGCGGCTTCATAAATGGTTTGGGCAGATGTAGCTTGAATCATCAGACTAGCAACATCCGCATCTTCCGTTTTAGCTTGAAGTGTCGTCAAATTCAAATTTCGCTCTTCCAAACGGGATTGTATCAGTTCAACCCGATTCGTACGTGCTCCCACTTCAGACAAACTGGTCTGCATTTTAGTAAAGCGGGATTCAATACTTGAAAGTTGGCTCGATATTGCCGTACTATTTCCGCTGCTTAGTGCAGAAGATATAGCATCCATAACCTTAAAAACATTATCAGCATCTGTCGATTTCCCAAAAAAATCGCTACCGGACGTATTTACCCGAAATGCATCTTGGTCTCCAACTGCATAGCTGACCGCGGCTTGATCCGGATTAATCTGATCATAACTTGTTACCGTAGCAGATAGCTGATACGGCATCTGATCATAATTTTGTCCATTAAAAACATACTTCCCACGAAGCTGGCTGTTACCAATATTCATCATTTGTTCTTTTAACTGATCAACTTCCAGTTTAATTGAATCCAAGCCCGATTGAGGAAGTGTTTCACTTGAAGCCTGTACTGTCAGCTCTTTAAGACGCTTCATTACATCACTGGCTTGTTGCATGGTTGTATCAGTGAAATCTAACCAGCTAACAGCCGCATCTGAGTTTGTCTTGTATTGTTCATTAGAAGCCAACTCGGCTCTGTAACGTAGCGCATAAGTCACCCCTACTGGATCATCTGAAGGCTTATTCAACTTACGACCAGTCGAAATCTGATTCTCCATTTTACCCATATTATTATTATTTCGATTCAGGTTACTGAGCAGTTGCATACTGGTCATCCCTGAAGTCACTCGAATTGGCATGGCTTACTCCACCTTCTCATTATACTAGAGACCTACGCGGCCTGTACCATTAATCAGTTTGTCCAACAGTTGATCAAAAGTTGTCATGAACCGGGAAGCTGCACTGTAAGCATGTTGAAACTTAATCATGTTCGACATTTCTTCATCCAGTGACACCCCGCTGACGGATTGGCGATTCAAGTCCACTTGCTCAGTCAACAGCTGCGCATTTTGCGATTGACGCTCTGCTTCCTGGGTTTGGACACCTAATTGCCCAACAATTGCACTGAAGAAGTCATCTACCGTAGTAGATTGAGCTTGAGTCGTATTAAAACCAAATTTCACATTTTTCAGGCTCGCCATAGACAATGCCAAAGCATTGTTACCCACGGTTACCTTCTCATTGGCCGTCCCCGTTCCATCTACACGCAAAGAGCTGGCAATTTTATTGGGATCATCTTGAATATCCTTATTCAGCGTAATGTTACCTGCTGTAATAGCAGCTCCATCTTTGGAGGTAAAGAACGCTCCGCCCTTTTGTGGTGTCGTACCACTAAGGGTGTATCCCAACTGATGGAGTCCATTAATCCCTTGTACAGTTACTTTCAAATCCGCGGTCAAGGTTCTGTTGTTATTCGCATTCGAGTAAGTCACTGCTGCATTGTTGACACCTGAATTTAGTACCGTTCCCTCAGGCAGAACTGTACCTGCAGGTAAAGTAATTTCAATGTTACCATTCGCCAGCGTATTAGCTAGCTGATCCATCTGAGTTTTGTAATCTGCTACATATTTATCTCTGGATAAAACCATACCGTACACTTCGCCACCAGTTAACGTTCCACCTTGATATGCAGCCTCAAGGCCAGCCGCCGTAATAGCAGTTACCTCTGTACCCGCTACAGCTATCTGTCCTGCCACCGTTACCTGATAACCGTTATCCAGCTGAGTTACCTGCACATTTGCAAGCTTGGACAACTTATCAACTGCATAATCCCGCTGATCACGCAAGTCATTTGGATTATCCCCAAGTTGTTCCAACTTGTAAATATTACCATTCAGGTCCGCTATAGACTGCAATAACGAATTCATCTCAGATGTTTTTAATGTAACGTTATTAGTCAAATCAGAACTGAGTGCATCCAGTTGCTTGCTAGCCTGGTTCATCGCATCTGTCAGAGCAAGCGTAGTCTCTTTTACAATTTTACGATTCGTGACATCCTGAGGATCTTGGCTCAGATCGGACCATGCATCCCAGAAATTATCCATGACCTTACGTATACCTGTATCCGAAGGCTCATTCATAATGGTCTCAAGCTTGTTCAGTGTGTCATAGCGAATGTCCCATCCACCTTGAGAAGAACTTTCATTACGATACTGATCGTCCA
Source organism: Paenibacillus sp. FSL R10-2748 (assembly GCF_038005565.1). Taxonomy (NCBI): domain Bacteria; kingdom Bacillati; phylum Bacillota; class Bacilli; order Caryophanales; family Paenibacillaceae; genus Paenibacillus; species Paenibacillus sp. FSL R10-2748. The sequence goes on along the minus strand of NZ_JBBOTK010000003.1, from coordinate 601,829 downwards.
AAAACGTCTGACGGACGCGCTCAATAGCAGTGAATTCAACCCCTGTACCCATTTGACCTCGTACAACGGAACGATTCAAACCGTAGGCTTCCATAGAGTCCGAGGCCTTCATACTAACCACTTGTCTGGAGTAACCCGCTGTGTTGGCATTTGAGATATTGTGTCCGGTTGTATTAAGTGCTGCCGTTTGTGTGTTTAAGCTTCTTTTCGCTGTTTCTATACCATGAAATGTTGAGACCATATTTTCCTCCTTCAATTAGGCGCGTGTATCAAATAGTCCCGCTCGTACAGTAGAGGTACTTTTGTCAGCTGGACGCTGATAAACCGCTTCAGATTCCGCATAATATGACATACTCTCAATAGAAAAATCAATATAGGAAAGCGCCTGTTGTATAAGCTGTTGATTCAACTCATTTAATTTTTTCAATTCTACAAGCGTATCCGCTAGATTTTTTTGAATGTGAAGGAGGCGCTGCTTGTCTTCTACATCAAACACAAGACGAGACAACTCCGTAATATTAAGATTCAACTTGGACTTAATACCACGTTCCTGCAAAAATTCATATGCTGCCTGCAGGCGTCGCTCATCCAGCTGTTCAATGTGTCTGGACATCTTCGATTCCTGGTTCATGACTAGAATGAGCTGATCTACCTTATTTGATATCAGTGCTTCTTTTTTTTGATTTCCTAATGCAATCAACTGCTCGTGAGCCTCTCTAAGCTGCTCCAGCACATCAATCAATCGATCTAAAGGCATATTCCTTCACCTAGCTTTCAGAAGACTGCTTGAAGTAAGGTAACAGCTTCTCTGCAATTTTATCGGCATCCACACGATAAGTACCAGAAGCTACTTGCTGCTTAAGCTCCTGAATTTTCTTAACACGGTCTGCATCACTGCTGCGGTTCAGCATTTCCATTGCTTCCGGAGAAATGGAAACCTCGTCCTTGCGGCGGGATTTCTTTTGTTCCTCTTGACGTCCTGTTTCAATATTGCGCTGATATGGATTAATAGCTCCGATGCGGTTGGTCTCGTTAATTTTCATAACTTCCACCTTCCTTAGTTATTTGATATGGTCAGAATGTATCAGACGACATAGCGTCGAACATGGTTCGTATTATGCCTCACTTCTTTATTTTGTGCATGGTTGCTAAAAATAAAAAAACCGATAAGCTCTATAAAGATTATCGGCGGTATTTGAAACTTTTTGAATAGCTGAATGCGTTTTTAATTCCCCTGTACTACTTTCCACGAAGTTTATCAATCGCGCTGTAGGTACCTGAGCCCATATTATTACTTTGATCCTGATTACTACTTTCGCGTACAGCCTGATGCAGGTCTTTAGTCAGACGTGTTCGACAAGAATCGCACATATGCCCTTCACGAATCGGTATCCCGCATACCTCGCAAGGATACGTCATATTGGGCGCATTAGCAATGGAAATACGTCCCTCACGTATAAATGTCGTGATTTGCTTTACGGATACCTCAGTAGCCTCTGAAAGCTCATGCATATGAATGCCCTTATTTTCACGTATATGTTTGACACAGCGTTCGTATTCAAATTCAATTTCTTTAATACAGTTCTGACAGATTCCCCTGACGTTCTTAATAAACAGCTTTCCACAGCGAGGACAGTTATCCAAATTCATCCTCTGTAGCGCCCCTTTCCAATTTCCGATCTTTAATTACTTTTATCCTTACATTAACTTATAATGAAGAGCCTCGTCTAGCAAATATTTCAAAAAAGATTTTCAGATTTTACACAATTGCACATCTTATAAGCTATCATATAAAAAGTATAAGAGAGAATGATCCATCAGTAAAAGTTTGTCTACATCTATATGCATCAATATGCAATGACATAAAATAAAGAAAGCTCATGGAAGCTAATAGTTCAGCCTATTGCATGTGTTTATTTATCGTCAAACATTGCTCCATACTTTAGATAGAAATAAAATAAGCGCCATTCCAGTTATTTTCGGGAATAGCGCTTCATTATACAATTAAAATAGCTATATATGAATATGAGTAAATGTAGAAATTAAATATCAAGATGAGGGAAAAACCGGGCGAAACAATCCTCAGAAGAATTCATGTTCACCTGTGCCCCGAATGACATCAAGAAAGCCCTGTAAATCCGGGGGAACGGCGCCCATACGAATGCTCCGCACATGGAGTGTGGGTATTCATAAATCTCATGGACCTAACATCATCTCAACTTATAACCTATCTTAAATCAAGCTAGATGCACCAGTGGAAATTTGCAGCCCAAAAAAACAAGCTATTTCACAAATAATTATTCAAAAAAGCATTGTTTTAATAGAGGCCTTCCCGTATACTATAGTCAAACGCTTGGTTTAAAAAACACATTTTATTGTACAGTTATAATGATAATTATTTATTTGTGTTTGTTTGCGGTACTTGCAGTTCTTGCCCTACTTTAACCAGGTTGTTGATTTTAACCAGTTCTTCAACAGTTACACCGTATTTTTCAGCAATAGAAGCCAGTGTGTCGCCTTCTTGAACATTTACTGTGATTGTATTTACAGCTGCTGGTGTTTCAGTTGTAGTCGTTGTTGGTTTTGTGGTTGTTGCTTGATTATTGTTCTCAGTAGCTGGTTGAGCTGGTGTTGTAGTTGCTGCATTTTCAGTAGTTTCAGTTCCAAAAAGTTTTGCTTCAAATGCTTTTTGGGCTTCTTCTTGTTGTTTGATGATCAGTTGTTCTTCAGCTTGATCCTTAATTTGGTCAGAGTTCGATTTTGCCATTACTTGACCTGTTGCAAGTGGACTCAACAAAGATACTGCACCTAAACTAACTGCCAACATGCTAGATACTGCTACTTTTTTCATTACGTTTTTCATGATTTTTTCTCTCCTCTTTTTAGCTTTAAATTTTAATTAACTGCTTTACTACTGAGCGAGACACTCCCAATGTCCGCTCTTTAGTCATTAGCTAATCACTTATTACCAATCATGTTAGCTATCAACAGATAGAAATTGTACTCCTCTTTTCCAAAAAAATCAACCTCTAAATTGAAATATTCTGTTTTCATCCCTCACTTCCTTACTTTTTGTTTGTCTCTATACTTTTATTATATACCTCTCTCTAGCTCGTTGTCAAATCCTGCTGATTGTATGGTTTAAATGGCTTCTGCTCTATCATCTAATTCTTCCATTAAGGGAATTATACCCTTTTTTCATAGTTTCAAGCAAAATAATCATGAGAAATACTGGAGATTTGGACTTATGATCTGGCTAAAGTCAGGCAAAAAATAGTCAAATGTATTCCTTGCTCTAATGCCTTTTCTCTCAATACACGTGCACACGCCTGCAATGTGCTCCCCGTTGTATAAATATCATCTACAAGCAAAACGGTAACGGAAAGCTTATCCTTCGTAACACATTGAGATTCAGCTTTTAAAATAAAAGACTTCAGCAAATTTGTCATATTGGGGTGGACAGAAAACGCATTATTCATTGTGTTCATGCGTTCCTTTTTTGATTTAAAGCTTTGTTTGCCTGTATCTTGTGGACGAGCAAGTAATGATAGGAAGGGGAGATTATTCCGCCTAGCGATCTCTTCTGCCAAGATCCGAGCCTGATTGAAGCCTCGCTCTGTCAGCCTCTTCTTACTTACCGGGACACAGGTCACTATATCCACACTCCACAAAGAACGCTTGAAACGAGAATGTTTAAGACTTGCAAACTCATACCTCATCGCCTGATAGGCTCGATTCATGATCTCACCCAGCAGGGAACCATACTTTTCATTCCCGCGATATTTGAACTGTCCAATCCATTCTCTCATCATCGGCGTATAGCTGGTTGCACTCCGATTGCATACAAAGTAACGTACTAATCGGTCAAATTTTACGCAATCCGGGCAAAACGTCGGACGTCCGCAATGAACACAACGAATGTTGTAAACCCAAGGAATTTGAAGCGAACAAGAAGTACATATCCCAGAGAATTCAGAAAAACGTCCTGTGAAAGTGCCGCAAGCGATACATGTTTGGGACTGACGTTGGAATAACCAATTCAAAAATAGACGGGTTCTTGGAATCATCCCCATACCAGAATGCACCTTTCTTGGTAGTTTACGTACTGACATTGTTTCAGGTTTCACATTTCCAAAAAAACTTTTTTTATTTAATACATTTAGTGCTTCACCTCCTTCAGGTACCCTTTTTTCCGAGCCAGTGCATTCATTCGTTTAATTTGTCTAATCGCTCTCTTTTGGCCTCGAGTCCATTGGGGCGATGTAAAAATAACACCTCCGCATGGATCATCCTTGGACCTTCCCGCGCGACCAGCCATTTGGACAAGAGAGGCTTCATCAAAAAGACTGCTGTCTGCGTCTAACACATACACATCACTCCGTGGAACAGTCACCCCTCGCTCCAAAATAGTCGTTGTGACCAGAACTCGTATTTCAGTAGCTCGAAATAAGCGCACTTTAGCGGTTCTTTCTTCATCCTGTGAGGAGGTTCCAGCAATAGGTACATCAGGCAATTGTTTAATCAGCAGCTCCACAAGTCCCTGAATATGTGAGATTCGTGTCACAAACAGGAAAACCTGTGCTCCACGTTGTATGGATACGCGTAGGCGTTGAATAAAGGATGCGGGAAGCCGACCTTTTTGCAGCCAATGTTGCACTGAAGCAGTCCCCAGGCGAAATGGGACAGGTAGGGGATGACGATGAAAACGAACGGGAACCTTGGCGTGTGGCAGTAGACCGCGTGCAGCCTCTTTCTGCAAAGCATGGGGTGGTGTAGCAGACAAATAGATAAACTTTCCCTTCGGCTTACATACTGCTCGTGCAGCAAAGGCAAGCATAGGATCATTGTGATAAGGGAACGCGTCAATCTCGTCAATCACAACCAAGTCAAAGGCTTGACGATAACGCAATAGCTGGTGTGTCGTTGCCAGTGTCAGCTGTCCCCTTTGCCAGCGTTCTACGCTCCCCCCATAGAGCGTCACCATGCTCACATTGGGAAAAGCAATGGCCAAACGAGGCGCTAACTCAAGTACCACATCGCGGCGTGGTGTTGCCACAAGTGCCGTCCCTCCGTGGTCCAACACATATTGCAAGAGCGGAAACATCATTTCCGTCTTGCCTGCGCCTGTTACAGCCCAGAGCAGAAAACGTTCTACCGTGGTACTGGGCACCTGCCGATCAGCGCTATATCTTACACCTTCGCCAGTTTTTGGCGAAGAATGCCTGCTACGGGCAAGGTTGCTGCCCTGCGAAGAGGCAGCATCTGATCCCCGGCACGCAACCATGACGCGCCGGAACAACGCCCGGAGCCCACGGCCTTCCGGGTGGAAACGCCCCCGCACTTCGCCGTGCGGTGCGGCCAAAAAGCGCAGCGCCGCTTCCGCGGCGGCACGCTGTGCAGGGCTCAGCCCCCAGCGGTCGAGTTCCGTCGCCGGGGCTGTGCCTGCTGTGTGTGGCAGGGCGGGTTTCGCTGCACCGCGCAGCAGCAGCGAGCATTCACGGCTGCGCCCCAGCGCGAGACATGTCTCGCAGTAAGCGCACGCCTTACGTCCGCACGACGCACAGCTCGTGCGGTGCACTATCCCGCTGCCACAACGGTTGCAGCGGAGTTCATGCGTACGCGCGGCAGACCATCGCGTACGTGGTGCTGGAGCGAGGCCAGCAGCAAAGCTGAGTCGGCCTTGCAGATATGCAAGCTGTGCAGCGGATCGCCAAGTACGCTCCAAACCTGACGCTGCCTCTGCCAGTAGCGCTTCGGCTTCCGGAACGAGTAACTGGCGTCCTGACAACAAATTAACCAGCTCATTCGCTTGTCGTGTTAAACACTCCCTATCCAATCCATCAATTCCCGTGACAAGGCTCCTTTTTTGAATAGAACGTAAACCTCCGTTTGTTTCTCGTCCCTCATTCCTACTTTCTGTGCGAGAAGTCCACTCTTGTCCACCATCCCAAATGCATATATTTTCTACTCCTCCAGATAAAATCCGTTCTCCGTTGAAAGGCTCAGGAGCCAGTTCACTTTTTAGCTGTGCGAGAATATAAGCCCACCACTGCCGTTTTCCCCATCGCTCCATATCTGCTAATTCCTTAAATGTTTCGCACAGCTTTGTCCCCCAGGACAAGGGAAGCTCATCTCCTAATAACACCCATCTTTCGACAACATTCTCTTGCCCCTCATCTTGATTCATCCACCATGTCATATCTACTCGAATATCCACAGATAATCGGAGAGTCCAATTCCCTTTATACCTCACTGCATATACTGCAATTTTCACCTTCCCCTTCTCCTCCCATTCATGATTTTTGCGGTTCTTGTCACCCCAGAGAACAGCAAAAAAGCACACTCCTATGGCTAATAGCCTGAAGTGTGCTTCACATCAAGTAGATCTCAATGAAATCCCTGTCATCTTGCCTATGCAACTGTTTATAAACATTTATATCCGATTTTGACCACAATGTCCACAATCCCCTGTCGCTAAGGAACAAGTGGGGTGTCCGCCAACGACTTGACCGTTCTAAGATCAATAACAACCTGCTTTTCACCGCCTGACTTCGGTAAGACCGGGTTCCCCGGTGAAAAACGACTTGAAATGACTGAAACATCCATATGACTATAGCGCACTAACCGTGTCAGAATCGGTAGCGTATCGTCCATAGATTCATCATCCAGTACTGTCACATGTAGCGGCCTCCGGTGTAGCCAGGCAAGTATGTTCAGCGAACGCATCACCCATTCCACACGATCTCCGTCATTGGACGTAATCACAATATAGCGAGTCGCACGATGACCCGGAGATATTGCGCGTGAATCTTCACCATTGTGATAAGCCTGAACCGCCTGTCGTATATACATAAGATGAACGACTGCGGCTCCCACACCGTATATAAGCAATATCCAAACCAAGTGAGCCGTCACGAGGGTTCCACCTCCTCCTATAGCGACAATATATGCCGTATAACAGGAAGAGGTGTCACGGTTATGTACTGGGTTTCCGTATGAGCGGACATATCGCTCCAAAAGAAAGGCGATACAGCATTCATATCTATTAGCAGCTGCATCGTCTAATGCATGGAAAAACTACACTTTACAGCGTAACCCATCCATATTTGATTGAGTTAATAACTGCTTGTGTACGGTCATCAACCTCCATTTTTTGCAGAATACTGCTGACATGGTTTTTGACCGTTTTCTCACTAATGAATAAATATTCACCGATCATCTTGTTGCTCTTACCTTCAGCCATCAAACGCAGCACTTCAGCTTCACGACGGGTCAATGGATTATTTTCACCTGCGACAAACTTCACGCCGGCTTCCTTCGTATGACCTTCAGCCATAGCCCCTGTTTCGTTCAAGTAGGTCATCCGGCGAAGCTGCTGAATGAGTTTACCCGTTACCTTCGGATGGATAAATGCATATCCTTCATGAACCGAACGAATTGCATTAATGAGGGACTCGGCCTCCATATCTTTTAACAAATAACCATTGGCTCCCTTGCGCAATGTCTCGAATACATAGCTTTCATCATCATGAATGGATAAAATGATAACTTTGACATCCGGGAACATCTCACGCAGTTTTTCGGTTGCCTCTACACCATTTTCAATTGGCATATTAATGTCCATCAGAACAATATCCGGTTTCTCTACGTTACAGAATTCCAACACTTGAATACCGTCGCCACATTCTCCGATGACCTCAATGTCGTCCTCCATATTCAAAATACGTTTAAGCCCTTCACGGAACAACTGATGATCGTCCGCTAAGAGAACTTTAATGGGTGCATTACTAATTTCCTGATTTTCCATGTTGTTACTCCTTTCCCTTTTCCACGTTGGTTGGGATATGAATCACTATCTTGGTGCCTTGATTCTCAGCTGATTCGATCTCCATTCTCCCCTCGAGCAGTTCAACCCTTTCCCGCATACCAATCAGACCAAAATGCCCATGATCTTTGCTTTTTTGCTGAAAAAGCTCTGGCTTGAAGCCCAAACCATTATCCTGCACCACGATTTTTACAAGCTGCGCCTGATAGGTAATCTCAACAAGCACATAGGTAGGATAAGCATGCTTGGCAGCGTTGGTCAAAGCTTCCTGGATCAGACGGTAAATGGCTGCTTCCATCGCGGAAGAGAGACGGTGTTCCTTGCCCCTTGTTTCAAAAAGCGATCTAATCTTCGTTTTTTCTTCAAAATCCTGCACATATTTCCGGAGCGTCGGAATAAGTCCCAGGTCATCCAGGGCCATAGGACGCAAATTGAAAATGACCTTTCGCATTTCCTCAAGACTGGAGCGAACCTGTTTCTTCAAGTCTACTATTTCGTCCTGAACCATCTTAAATTCCTGCTTGGCGATCATTCTTTCCACAATTTCCGTCCTAAGCACTAGATGCGCAAGGAGCTGCGCAGGTCCATCGTGAATTTCACGGGATATGCGTTTGCGCTCCTCTTCCTGAGCTAAAATAATTTTCAGACCAATAAACTGCCGGTTTTTGGCCGATTCGATGATCCGCGTCACTTGTCCCAATTCGCCCGACAAATATTCCAGCACGACCCCCATCTGCGAACCGATGGTTTCGGCACGCTCGACAGAAGCCTCAACACTTTTGGCTCGCTTTTGAAGATCATCTCTTCTGGCTTTGAGATACATTTCCTTCTCACGGAAAATCATCACATCGAGTTGAAGCTGTGTTGCCTTCTCATAAGCCTGCTTGATATCCTCTTCCGAATAGCGAACGAAGTCACGGCTGACCTCAGTCAACCGAATGCGGGACCGCCGATAGTTCATTTCCAGCTGGTCCACCTTTTCGATCGTTTCTGCCGTTTCTTTCAAGACGCTCTGGAGCTCCTGATTTAACGTGACCAGCTCGGTCCGGGCCGTGTCCAATATTTCGAACATCTGATATTTGCTGTTCTCCATCACCTGGATGGCATTTTTAATGACTCGGTCTATGATATCGGCTTGAAAGTCCACAAATGTTCTACTCCAATCCTAGCATTTCAAGTATATATCATACCATATCATGACTGAAGGGTGATGGTCTTCGTTTCTTGTTCCCATTTTACAGTCATTCCTAACTGCTCAGACACGAGTCTTAACGGGACTAAAGTCCTACCTCCTAGCACAACGGGTGCAACATCAGTGCTTTGACGCTTCCCGTTCAGAACAACTTCTTTTTTCCCTACGGTCAAATCCATCAGCACACCGCCGCGCATAATGGTGATCCGCTGATCGCCCGCATTCCATTTGGCTTGTCCGCCAAATGCGTCCAGCACATACTTAATCGGAACATACGTTGAGCCATTGCGGGTCATCGGAGCTGCATCAATTGTTGTAGGCGTTCCGTTCACCGTCATTGATTTTTGTCCGATCGTCATCTGAGCTGTTCCCTTTTTGAGTCCTTCTGTACCGACCGTTCCCGGTGTATTAAAAGAAATATTATCAAAAGCAATTTTGCCTGTTTTAGCGCGCTCGTCCTGACCCTCTGCCACATTGACCACATAAAGACGCTTCAGCTTCGCCGGATACGAAATATTCAAACCGCTCATATCTGCATTAATGGTTTTCCAGCCGTTCCAGTCGATCACTTTAGCGAGATCAATATATGCTGTTTTGCCTTGAGCATCCTCTAGCTCTGCACGCAGCCAGTTCAGACTCTTATCCCCTCTGACATCAATCGAGATGGAAGTAGCCGCCTGTTCAAGCGTTTTCCCGGATGTGCCGTTCAATTGAGCGTAAGCATACATTTTACCACTGCCGTTCGTCATATCGTAGTTCAGCTCTAGCACTTTGGAATTGGCATGGTCACCATCTCCTTGTACAACAGCCGCTGTGCCAGTAACACCTTCCACATTCGAAGTAAAATCAACCGGATACGAAACATTTTCGAAGTTCTCCCAGTTGTTTGTACTTGCTCCACCAGCAGACAGGAAGACGACAGCGCTGAAACCATCATAGCGACCGATGGCATAGCCCGTTTTTACGCCTGCATCCACCGTATTTACCGTAAGCTGATTGTCCTTGACACTTCCCTTAAAGCCGATGAACTCCCATTTGAGCGCATCGGACGTAATGCTGACACTCTGTCCATCTTTTGTCTTTGCCGTTACCGGTACAGCGATTTTAGCTCCAGCGGTAAGCGAGCCAGTTCCAGTGCCTGCGGTAAGTGATGAAATTTCATCTGCTCCAAGCACCGTGACCTTGGTTGTAGCGCTGGCTGAGCCACTGGATGCCGTTAAAGTAGCCGTTCCTGGTTTGGCTCCCTTTACAACGCCGCCGCTCACTGATACAACAGCCGGATTGCTGGATTTCCACGTCACTTGTACTTTCGAGGTATCAAATGGATTGTAGTAGTTGTCATAGCCTTTGAAGGAATAGCTTCCGGTCTGTCCAATCAGCAGCGTTTTATTGCCCTTGATGGTGAAGCCTTTGAGCGTTCCTTTAGGAGCATTGGTATATACCCCTACTCCATTTACAATACTACGTTGCTCTGTACCATATTCTGTATTGAACGTAAGCCCCGCTGTCGTATCTCCCAAATCACGTGTCACCATAGTGGTAGAGCCGCCCCCGTCAAGGTTCATCCCCTTCCAGACGCCAATATCCTTCATCAGCGTTTGCAGCTCGCTCAGGGATACACCAACGCTGTTCCCATTCTTCTCAACAGCAATGACATAAGCGTAACGCTTGTCACGAGAATATCCCAGAGCTGTACGCGCACGCGTCCCGCCTATGCTTGTTGTGCTCCGGGAAAAAGAGGTTTTCTGGCCGTCATTTACTAATATGGTATGTCCACCAATCATCATCTGAAGGTTAGAAGGATCTACTTCACTCCCTGTCGATTTAACACGAAGATGATAGCTCGTTTCTACGGTTTGTCCCACGGTCAGATGCGCTTTGGCATAATCAGCGGCTTTACCATGAGTACGTAAAATATAGCCATCCTGCGGAACGGTCATATTCAACGTAGCATTGTCGGAGACTTGTGTAACTACACCATTTTGTACCAATATCTCGGTGGGCGTTGTCGAACTGTTTTTGGGGCGCTCAATTGCTTTCCAAGCAGATGTATAAATATACATAGCATTAGAGTGACTATAGTTGCCCCCACTCGTCTCAGGGGAATACGAAGCCTTGTTCATCCCCGCCAAAGAGAAGGACGACCCATCTCCAGCTTTCACTGTACCTTCAAAAGTAAACTGCTCCACCATCGGAGAACCATCCTTGGTTACAGCAAAGGCATACATACCCGTTAAATCAGACGGAGTAGACATCAACACACCCTTGGATACTTGTCCACCGATTGGCGCTCCCTCGCTGGAAGTATTAAAATAATCCCCGTTTACACCAGCAACCGCCCCGGTCTCTTTTGCCATGCCACCTGTGCTCTGACGGGTCGTAAACTGTCCATTCTTCCCCGTCATGACATCCAGCTTAACGTACGGATTTTGCAAGTCCACTCGAATGATATCAGCCAGCGCTGTTCCTTTGGAACCTTTAAAACGATATTTCAATAATGTTGCACCCGAAGTAATGATCTCTTCGCCCAATTTTACAGTTGAACCAGAGGCTGCACTTGCGATTGGAGCAGACATCCAACCATTCAAGGGGATTAGAGCCCCAGTTCCAGCAACCGGACCGACCCATAATACCCCTGCCAGTGTTAACACGGCCCATCTTCTAGCCATTCCTCTGCCATTAACTTTCACTTCACTCTGTTTCTTATTACTTAAAAACATTTGGATAATAGCTCCCATCTTCAATGTATTCAAACGGTTTTGTTCCGCGCGTGTACTCTATCAATAAACAAAAAAATCCTCTTATGTTAATAGACTTATTATATAGGCAAAAGTTACGAAAATCCCGTCAACTAATTCATAAAATCTAAAACGATGAATTGACGAATGCAATATCGGCGCACTATAATACATTTGAACTTATTAGTTCAAATAATACTGGTTAGTTCACAACTCCAATTATGACCCTATCGGAAGGATTGATAATCATGAATAAACAACGGGCCATCATCATATTCACTTTATCCCTGAGCATCGCACTCACCGGATGTTCTACAGAAAAAAAAGATGCCGCTCTAGGTTCATCTGCACAGCCAACCGTTGTGCGCACCGCAATCGTCAAATCCACGCCACTTCATACGGCCTATAACTTGTCAGGCACTCTTCAGGCTTATGAGGAGAACACACTGGCTTTCCAAAATGGAGGCACTGTAGCCAGTGCATATCTCACTGTCGGTACTGCTGTACAGAAGGGCGCCGTTATTGCTAGTCTGGATGACGCTGACTACAAGCTTCAGGTGGCACAGGCGACAGCCTCCATCTTGGAGGCACAGGCTGGTATTGATAACGCACAGGCTAATTTACAGGCTGCTACCTCCGCGATTCAATCCGCCGATGCCGGCATTACAGGAGCTCGCGCGAATGTTAACAAGGTCAATAAAGGCGCACGTGCTCAAGAGAAACAACAAGCGCAAGCTACTGTAGATAAGGCACAAAGCGCTTATAACAAGGCCAAGACGGATAGCGAGCGTACACAGAAGCTGTTTGAGGCAGGCGCTGCTACCGCATCAGATAATGAAAATGCTCGCCTGAATGCTACCGCAGCCCTGAAAGACCTGGAACAAGCCAAGGAATCCCTGTCCCTTTTGCTGGAAGGAGCCACAGCCGAAGATCATCAATCCGCCCAAGCTTCCTTTCAAGATGCGCTTGCAGGTAAAAGCAAAGCCCTTGCGGCCAGTGAACAGGCTGCAGCTTCCCAAAAACAAGCCCATGCCAACTACGAAAAAGCCCTTGTTGCCAAGGGGCAGGCAGAACTGGCACTTTCACGCACACGTCTAATCTCTCCTGTGAACGGTGTAATCTTAGACAAAATCGTGAATACAGGTGATTTGGTCGCGTCAGGGCAAGCCGTCTATCGCATAGGCTCCATCGACCGCCTCAAAGTAATGCTTCCTGTACCAGACAGTGAAATTAAGGATTGGAAAAAGGGTCAACAAGTAGAATTGGCGCTCTATGAAGAGACTCGTCAAGGTACGGTGTCTAACGTCTATCCTTCAACCAGCACCGACACGGGAAGGGTTAACGTAGAGATTGTTATAAACAATCCACAGCGAGACTGGTTACCCGGTCAGGTCATTAAAGCTGCTCAACAGGTGACCGACAAGAATGGGATTCTCGTTCCTGCCGAAGCAGTCATTAACACGGGAAGCAAGCCTTTTATTTTCAAAGACATTCAAGGAAAAGCTGTTAAAACCCCTGTGGAGCTTGGTAATCAGGTTGTAGATAATCAGTTGCAAATCGTATCGGGACTTCGTGAAGGCGAACGTATTATCGTTAAAGGGGCAGAAAACCTATTTGATGGAAATGCGATTCAGTCGGAAGAAGGCGGACGCCCATGATTGAGTACATCGTAAAAAAACGCAAAATTACATTGCTGTTTTTTGTCATGCTGATTTTGGTCGGAATCTTCGGCTTTTTCCAGTTACCACAGCAGGAAATGCCGGATGTCACCATACAGAATGCTATGGTAACAACAGTCTACCCTGGTGCTTCACCACAAAAAGTAGAACAAACCGTAACTAAAGAGCTGGAGAAACGCATTAAGGAAGTTGAAGGTGTTAAAACGATTAGTTCGACTTCTGGTAACGGATTCTCCTCAATTTTAATCGAATCCAAAAACGGAGTTGATCCTCAAACGGTTTGGGATGATATGCGTAAAAAAGTGCAAGATGCACAAGCTGATCTTCCTCAAGGCGCTGAAGTGCCTGTTGTAAATGACAAACTAACCAGCTCTTTTATTGGCTCCTATGCCCTAACAGCTGACTCTTCCGCACCACTGTATAAACTAAATGATTTAACAACAACTTGGAAAGACCAGCTTAATACCATTTCTGGCGTATCTAGCGTCAAATTCAATGGTCTCCCTGATCAAGAAGTACGTGTCCATATTGACAATCAGAAGCTTCAGCAATACCAGCTGTCATGGGGACAAGTAGCTCAAGCGATCCAGTCTCAAATTGATCGGGTTCCTACTGGTAATATTGAATACAACGGACGTACCTATCAACTTATTGTTCGCGAAACCGAAAAAGCTGATGAATTGAATCAGGTCCTTTTGACACGCACCAAAGAAGGTAATCCTGTATATTTGAGAGATGTCGGCACAACGGAGCTGGCACATCCTAATACAGAATACTTTGCCTATGTAGAGGGTAAACCGGCCATTACGCTAAGTATTGGAGCAGAAACAGGCACAGACATCCCTTCTATGAGTGAAAAGGTCAATACCAAGCTCAAAGAGCTGGAGAAAACACTCCCCGCAGGTGTTCACTTTCAAACTCTTTTTGCACAAAAGGATCAGGTAAGCCATATCTTTGACGACTTAAAGCGTGAAACGATTCTTGCGATTGCGGCCGTTATTCTCGTTTGTATGTTGGGGCTGAATTTGCTCACCTCTGCATTTGTCGCACTGGCCATTCCTATTTCGGTTTCGATTGCCATTATCTTTTTGCCTATGTTCGGCATTACTCTAAATCAGATATCCGTTGTCGGTCTGATCATCGTACTGGGCATACTCGTGGATGATGCCGTGGTTGTAAATGATAATATTGAGCGTAGACTTACGGAATTAGGAGAATCGCCCTCAGTCGCAGCTGTAAAAGGTACCAAAGAGGTCATGCTTTCTATTTTGGTTGCAACTCTGGCCACCATCTCAGCTTTCGCGCCATTGTTGTTTCTTCCTGGAAATGTAGGTGCCTTTATTAAACCCATTCCTGCTATTGTCTCCCTGACCATGCTTGCCTCTATGATTATGTCGCTCACCATCATCCCTATTTTTCGAGAATGGTATGAGAAGCGCAGACAGGCTCGTCACCCTCAGGGTAAGTCTAAACCAGCAGGCTTGCTCGGCCAGCAGATTCATTCTTTAAATAAGCTCTATTCACAAAAACTGATGCCTAAGGTCATTCAGCGTCCCTTGTTGACAGCCATGGTCGGACTCATGCTTGGAACAGCCGCCTATGGATTAGTTCCCTTTACCTCAGTTGAACTTTTTCCTGAGTCGGAAGATCCTCATGTTGCACTAAATGTAAAAATGCCTGTAGGCACTTCAATTGCGGAAACCGACCAGGTCGTTAAAGACCTTGCAGGCTGGGTGAAAAAGCAACCTGAAACTTCCAAGGTCGTCTACAGCGCTGGAGGGACTGCCCCACAACTGTTTAGTGACATTAATAGTATGGGTGGAAATATTAGTTATAACGAAACGGTGGGGCAGATTGCTGTCGTCGGCAAAGAAAACGTATTCGATCTCAATACGACAGTTGATGCTTGGGAACAACATGTTAAGAAATCCTACCCTGGAGTTACAGTTACGATGTATGTTCCTCGTCTCGGGATTCCAGTGGGCAAGCCCGTTTCCATTCGTATCTCAGGTCAGAACCTGAATGAACTGCAAATCCTTGCCCAAAAAGCAAAGGAGCAGATCGCGACAGTAGAGGGCACAACAGGCATCGTGGATGATATAGGAATTGAACGATATGCACTGGAGCTTGAGGTCAACAAACAAACGATGGATCAGTACCTGGTAAGCTACACAGATTTGACTCGCACCCTGCTTCTATTAAAAGAAGGAGCCCAAGTCAGCCAATTTGATACTGGAAACAGTCTGGTAGATATTAAAATGTATTTGAATCACAGTGACGAGGAGCCAAGTAAGCTTTTCCAACAATTAAGTGTAGTTAATGCAGCTGGTAAGCAAATTCCATTAAACCAGCTCGTCCAGATTAAGCCGTCATTTGCTATTCAGCAAATCAAGCATTACAATATGGAGCGGACGATTACGGTGGAAGCCGATTTGAACGGACGAACTGCAAGCGAAGCGATGGTTGATGTTGAAAGTAAGCTGGCGCAAATGAAGTTCCCAGAAGGCTACAAATGGGAGGTTGGTGGGGAAACCTCTGACCAATCGACCATATTCAAGGACTTAGGACAGCTGGCGATCGTTGTAGTCTTGCTCATTTTACTCTTGATTACTATGCAATTTTATTCTCTCTCCATTCCTATTATTATTATGACGACCGTGTACCTGGCAGCAGCCGGCGGGATTATTGGTATTTTCTTGACCGGTATGCCTATCGGTTTTATGAGCATCATGGGAATTATTGCACTCGCGGGCATTGTTGTGCGGAATGGGATTGTGTTAATTGAATTTATCGAGGATGCACGCCATGAAGGAATGGAATTAAAGGAAGCCGTGATACAGGCAGCCGCCGCTCGCTTCAGACCGATTTTATTGACATCTTTGGCAGCTATTGTAGGTATGATTCCGTTAGCACTATTGGGAAGCCTGCTCTTTAAGCCACTGGCGTTTACCGTCATTTTCGGATTGTTATTCTCGACCTTGTTAACCTTGTTTGTCGTGCCGTCCTTGTATATGATCATGGCCAAGTACAAGATGCGCCGTCAACTCAAAAAACAGCAGCACACAGTTATCACACGTGACCAACCTTTGTGAGGTATGAAGTGAATTCGCATGCTGTCGAGTTGGTCGGTCCCTAGGGGGAAGTATGTATGGAAAGTAAAAAAAATGATATTTTACAGGCGGCCATTCGGCTGTTCTCCAGAAAAGGCTATTATTCAACATCTGTTGAAGAAATCGCCAAAGAAAGTGGGATGGCGAAGGCATCCTTCTATAAATATTTTCAAGGAAAAGAAGAACTCCCTCTAGAAATGTGTATCATTCTGGAAAATAACATTGAACAAGACATCCGGGCTCTCTACAGTAAACCTGATCTTTCTAAGCACGATAAACTACATGGTTTTATTGTACTTTACTTGAAAAATCTCGTTGAAAACAAAGTGTATCTCATGATGGATCTTCCTGAGCCTTCCATGCTTATTTTTCAGAATGAACATCTCAATTACGCGTTCGAGAATCATGAATACAAATTGTACAAATGGGTTCGCGACTGCCTGATTGATATTTTTGGACCGAGCATTGAAGATCATGCATGGGATATGACCTTTGTACTTAAAAGCATTGTGTTTGAATATATTCGCTTCTTTGCCGATCGGATGAATGATGAAACGATTGAACATCTAACGCAGTTTATCATCTTCTTATCCAGTTCCTTGGCAACCAGCCTGAACAATGCTGATTCAGCTCCACATTTGTTCTGGAGCAAGCAAGGCTGGTTGCCTGAAAGTGCTCTAAGTAATCCCTTTGACCAAGGCCGTCAAATTAACAGCCTTCTCCACTCCTTGGAAGACAGTATACTGCTGTCTTCGTGGAGTTCAGAGGAGAAACAGGAGTGTCAGCAAATCTACGCTCATTTAAAGGAAGAGGCTCTGAAATCGAACCCTCAGAAAGGCCTCCTGAAAGCCCTTTTTGCGTATTTGGAGCAGTACAAGGAACTGCAAAAGGTTTGTCGTTTACTTAAAAATTTATTGGACCATGCACCGATATCCGAGTAGTCACTCAGCATTCGGTACATCTAAGCAAATTCATACTTAACAGTGAAACACATCAAAAAAAGACTGTTCATGCAAAGCATGAAACAGTCTTTTTGGGTTATTACTTTTATTTTGATAACATACGAGGAGTTACAGCCCCGCTTGTTCTTTTAGAATTTCAGCTTTATCTACGCTCTCCCATGGTACATCCAAATCTGTACGGCCAAAGTGACCGTAGGCAGCAGTTTGCTTATAAATTGGACGACGCAGATCCAACATGCGAATAATGCCTGTTGGGCGCAGATCAAAGTTATTTCGGATCAATTCAACCAGCTTCTCATCACTCACTTTACCCGTACCGTATGTATCGACGTTAATCGAAACAGGCGTAGCTACACCGATGGCATAAGCAAGCTGAATTTCCACTTTGTCTGCCAATCCTGCTGCTACGAGGTTTTTCGCTACATAACGAGCAGCGTAAGCAGCGGAACGGTCCACTTTGGTCGGATCTTTACCGGAGAATGCTCCCCCGCCATGACGTGCATAACCACCATACGTATCCACAATAATTTTACGGCCTGTCAGACCTGCATCTCCTTGAGGGCCACCGATAACAAAGCGTCCTGTCGGATTAATGTAATACTTGGTTTGCTCATCCAATAATTCGGCAGGGACAACTGGCAAAATAACCTTTTCTTTGATGTCTGCTTGAATTTGCTCCAAAGTAGTATCCTCAGCATGCTGCGTAGAAACCACAATAGCATCAATACGAACAGGTTTACCATTTTCATACTCTACCGTTACTTGGGTTTTACCGTCTGGACGAAGGTAATTCAGTGTTCCATCCTTACGTACTTCAGACAAGCGTCGTGCAATACGGTGAGACATAGCGATAGGCAAAGGCATCAACTCAGGTGTCTCGTTCGTAGCAAAACCAAACATCAAGCCTTGATCCCCAGCCCCAATGTTTTCCGTTTCTTTATCTACTTCAGCAGGATCACGGCTTTCCAAGGCAGCATTAACCCCTTGAGCAATGTCCGGCGACTGTTCATTCAAAGAAGTCAATACAGCGCAAGTATTATAGTCGAAACCGTATTTCGCACGTGTATAGCCAATTTCCTTAATCGTATTACGTACAATGGATGGAATATCCACGTATTCCGATTTGGAGCTGATTTCACCAATGACAAGAACGAGACCAGTAGCTACCGATACTTCACATGCTACCCGTGCATTAGGGTCATTAGCCAGAAAGGCGTCCAATACAGCATCGGATATCTGATCACAGATTTTATCCGGATGGCCTTCTGTTACAGACTCGGACGTGAACAAATGACGGCCTTTTACAGACATGAATTTCAACCTCCCACAATTAAAATACATGAGGATTTATAAAAAAATCCTGACATGGCAATGGTATTATTCAGATACCTTCAAGCCAACAAATGGCGGGAGATATCTTGTTACACCTGATTAATAAAAAATGAACCTTTTCCGGTAGGAAAAGGTTGCGTACAAGCCTCAAATGCCATGATATCCTATTTAAAACAAGGTGTCAATTCATACAGCCCAATTACAACTTTCGAAATTGAGGTAAGTTTACATGCAAACCATTTTCGATTCACATGTAAATA
The DNA here is from genome assembly GCF_038005565.1 of Paenibacillus sp. FSL R10-2748. NCBI lineage: Bacteria > Bacillati > Bacillota > Bacilli > Caryophanales > Paenibacillaceae > Paenibacillus > Paenibacillus sp. FSL R10-2748. Next base: position 582,731 of record NZ_JBBOTK010000003.1, on the reverse strand, counting down.
ACCCCAGTTTATACGCTACTATATAATCAAAAACTGTAAAAATTATTGCAATTTACAATGTACCATATTCAGATAAGCTACGTTCAGCAGATTGTATCAATCGCTTAGTAATTTCACCACCAACTGAACCGTTCTGTCTTGAAGTTAAATCACGCCATGCTACATTTTCGCTCCCCGCAAACTCCCCCAATTCTGCAGCAAATTCACTGTCAGCCTTAGGTTGTATATGTGCATATTGGGGATTATAAACAGGCAGCCCAAATTCAGCAGCGATCTCATACTTCAAATCATCTAACCTGGCACGGCTTTCAGGAATTAATCGTCTTTGACCTCTTGATGCCATCGTATACACCCTCCACTAAACGTATTGTCTTTCATGGGGGTAGTGTGCAGCGATTAGGTTCAACTTAGCCAAGAACAATTTGCTATCCCAAGCAGTATTTAAGAAAAAGAGCCACCGAAAGCAGCTTATATACAAAACAGTTTACTGAACAGTATAACCGCCTCGTACCATAACGACCAGACCAAACTTCTGACCTTCTTTTACTTGAATACCTCTTCCTTCTCTAGGAAACGATAATAAATGATTTTTCTCGACAGCCTGATTATGAACAATTTCCGTTCCAGAAGTAATATCAATAGCACCACTGGCATCCATACTATACACAACGGCATAACCATTACGTAAAATAAATTCCGAGCCTGCTTTGGCAATCAGTTTTTGACCAGGCTTTACATCAACAACCTTTAAAGCCTCTGTCTGCTCTGGTGTGAAAGTTTTTCCTGCACTAGAAGTTCCTGACGCCGTTGTGTTAGAAGTAGTATTTGTTGCTGGAGCATTCGAAATAGTCGTTTTACTACTCGTGTTACTTGCTGGTACTCCACCTTTAATTGCCTGAGCAATTTTTTGGTCGACATAGCTTTTGGTTACGACTGGATCATCAGCTGTACCAGGTTGTCCAGAACTGGAGGCACCATTAACTGAATTGTTCATTAAGGAGCCAGCAACAATTCCTCCTCCAAGTAAAACAGCAGCCAACGATACTTTATAGCGTGATTTCATGAAGTCCTCCTACAGCAGGTTATAGCAAGTATAGGTTAAGCTTTAATTATTGTGCGCTAGCTCCAGAAGAACCCTGCATAGCCCAAGGCTTATCAAAAGCCAACTTCAAAGTATCAATATTTGTAACTATATCTTCAGCCTGTTGCTCAGCAGTAGTCACTTTCAAATTAGCTTCATAAACCTGAAGCTCTGTAGCCAACCCAACATCAAACTGCTTCTTAGCCATATCAGCTGCACTTCTTGCACTCACCAAACCAGCTTGAATCTGTGAGTACTGGCTTTCTAATGCTTTGATGTTGTTATAGATTGTTCTTACTGCTTCTTCGAGTTGTCTCTTTGTGCCTTCTGTTGCATACTGAGCTTTTTCAACATTAAGTTGCTCAGCTTCGTAAGGTGTGTTTCCTGGCGTACTAAAATTGTAGAGCTTCAGGCTCAATTCAGCTAAATCCACTTTTTGCTCGCTCAGCCAAATGGCCGTGCTACTAGTAAGTACTTGGCTTACTTTTGTCTCTACATTATCTTTAAATTCAGAATAAACAGGCTTATCCTTCAATTCATAACGTTGCTCTGGTTTGTAGCCAATCACTTGGTTCAAAGACACATAAGCACTATCAAGGTCCTTTTTAGCCTTCTCTAAAGCAGCTTGATTTTGAGTCAACTGATTGGTTGCTTGTGTAACCTCATAATCACTCGACATTTGATTATCTCTTTTAATTTGTGCGACTTTTAGCTTGCGCTCCGCATCTTCGATATTCAATGCAGCTAGCTTGACGGCATTCTGCTTTTGAAGGAGCTTGTTATAAAGATCCTTTACGTTATATTCAATACCTTCTTTGGTCATATCCAAGTTCTTTTTAGCAGCCTCGTAGTTAAGGTTCGTTTGAGCATAACCTTTGAAAGCTTTATCAGAAGCCTCATCACCTGCTTCTGCTGGAACAAAGTTAATATCCTTGCCCGCTTCTTTCATGATTTTTCCAGCCTGATCGATATTCGTTGCTGCTGTTTTAACTGAAGTACTATCAGCTACGGCCAGTTTAACTGCATCCTTATAGGTCAAAGAATCATTATAGTAGGTATCATAAGTAACTTGAGTCACAGGAGCTGCGAGAGGCTTACTGGACAAGCTATTGGCTTCGCCAGTTGTAATTCCATCTGCTTGGTTTGAAATAGTAATTGTACGTGTACTTTGATCCCAATTTACTTTGGCGCCTAATGATTGGCTCACAAAACGTAAAGGAACAAGTACTTGACCCTTTTGAATTTGAGTTGCCGCATCGAGTTGTACAGGAGCACTATTCTTATAAGCAAGCTTGGAACCAACATTCAAAGCCAATGTATCTTCATTTTTAGAAGCAGTTACTTTTTTAGCTTTGCTGTCCCAATCGACTTTCGCACCCAAGCTTTCAAAAACACCACGAAGAGGCACCAAGGTTGTATTTTGGCTAACAACTGGGGACTGGGTATATTGCTGAGTTACACCGTTAATAATAACCTTTATATCACCTGCTTGAGCTCCTGCAAAATTGGCAAATGCAGAAGAAAGAACTAATGTAGAAAGTGCTGCCACTCCAAAACGTTTCATAATTTCTCTCCTTTGTCAATATGACTAATAAAAGAAAAGGGCTCCAAAAGGAACCCTCTTCTCATCTAATTCAGTTAACTCAAAAGAGTTGCTCTTAAATTAGTTGTTGTTTTCAACAGTTACTGTTTTAGCAGTTGCATCATAGTTGATGGATGCATCCAACGCTCTGCTCACCCAGAAGATAGGCAGTACAGTACGGTTTTTGTTAGTTACAGCTTTAACGTCCATACGAATCACAGAACCGTTAACAGTCAACAGGTTAGTGTTCAGTTTGATTTGAGCAACGCGGTCACCTTTAATCAGGGTAACTGTGGAAGTTGCTTTGTCAAACAGGATGTTTTGTGGGGATACACCCAAAGCTTCAGCTGCATAACGTACTGGCAAGTAAGTGCGTCCGTTTTCAGCATAAGCAGCTACATCAGAAGTTTTACTTTCGCCGTTCACAGTGTAGGAAGTGCTTCCCAGTGTGAAGACAGCTTTAGTTTTAGTAGCACCTGGAGCTGGAGTTCCAACAGTTGCGATTGCTACTTCAGCAGCTGCAGTGTTGTTGTCTTTCCAGTTTTGAGTGTTGTCAGTTGCGCCTTTGTAAGCAGTGTAAGAAACTGCGCTACCTTTCAGCTTAGCAACGATGTCGCCTTGAGCTACAGTACGGTCAACAGTCAGCTTAGGAGCCGAGATTGTGATTGTACTTGGAGTAGCACTTTCGCTATCGATGTAGAAGCTCAGACGGCCTTTGTTGCTTTCGCCGTAAGTATCAGTAGATACGCTCTTCACTTTAACGTCACCAGCTGTAACTTTTACTTCTGGAGTAGAAGCAAAACGTACGCCTGTTGGCAATTCCAAGATTACTTCACGGCTACCGTCTTTCTTAACGAAAGCTTCTTTAGCAGCTTCAGTGATTGTGATATCGCCAACTTGTTGGTCGCCCAGACCGATTGTCAGGGTTGGTTTGGAAGCAGCAGCCAGAGTAACTGCTTGTTTCACAGTTGCAACCTTAACAGTACCGCTCAGACCTTGGCTACCAGCAACATCAACGTTCAGATCGCCAGAGAAACCTGGTTGCGTAGCAACTTCAACGTTTTTCAATTTCAGACTACCAGCATCAGTTGTGCTGTTAGCGTTGTTGAAAGTCAATTTCAAAGTACGTTTGTCAGAGTCAGTATAGGAAACCTCTGCTCCACCCAAACCGTTAGTGTTCTCCATAGAACCGGAGAAGTTGCTTCCTGGGTTATTGCTTTCAAAAGTTGACTGCCAACGAGCACCTTCAGGCAGACGCAAAGTTACAGTACGTCCTTTTACGAAAGAACCAGCAACAGTTTCTTTAATTGTAACATCACCAATTTTTTGCTCATCATGACCAGCAAGAATTGTTGATGGAGTAGCAACGGAAACGCCACCACCGATTTGACCATAGCTACCAACTACGAGGGAGCTAACATCAGTTGTTGCATTACCAGAGATACTAACTGTAACGTCGCCTTCTTTTGCACTGTTTTCATCATCAACATAGAATCCTACAGGCAATTGGAAAGATGTTTGGTCGTCACTTACTTTTTTCAAAGACAAAGTAAGCGTATCGCCATCAGTAGAGTAGTTCACATCTGATGGTTGAATTGCTTTGTCTGTCTTAGAAGTAAACAAAATAGTGGCTGGGCTTTTAGGAGCGGAATCCCATTTGAAACCACTAGGCAATTTCAACTTAATGTTGCTATTACCCAAAGAACCAGCTGTTTCTTCTTTAACTTTCAAAGTTGCAGTAAAGTTTTCTTCACTGGATACTGTATCAGCAGCAGACAAAGATACTTGACCGGAAGAAACTACGTTTGCAATTGTTGCTTCACCGCTAGTGAAACCACTTGCAGAAGCTGCATCAAAAGTAGCTTTTACAGGTCCATTGCTAGGTCCGTTAACATTAATTTTACCAAAGTTCAGGTAAAGATCAACGCTATCTTTAGAGTTAGTAAAGTTGAAAGTCACTCTTGCAGAGTTATTAGTGAGCTTCTCTACAGTCAAACCTTCACCCGGAACGTATCCAGTTTCTGCACGAGCTGCAGCATCATCATTGTTATCGCCTGGATCAATGTAAACACCCAAACCATAAGTAGAATCAATAGCAGTAGGGACAACACCAGGAGCAGTAGCGAATTCAAAACCTTTAGGCAATGTAACTGTGAAAGATTCATTTTTGCCAACAGAAGCTTGGCTTACGTTAACTTTCACTCTACCCAGAGTAGTGTTAGTAGTTTGGCTCGAACCAATACTAGGAGTATTAACAGCAGAATAGCTAGAAGCTGCATGGATTGCAGTTGGTGCAGTCAATGCTGCGATTGGAGCTGCAACACCAGCAACCAATGTTGCTGTTGCCAGCACGTTGATCATTTTTTTGTTAAACTTTGTCATAACCTTTTTTTCTCCTCCTTGAATATAACCAGAAATATTATTTTTGTCTTTTTGTCGGATCTTGTCACTCATCAGTCGTTACACCTCCTTTCCGAGCTTTATGAGAACCCTTATAAAATGATATCTGTGACAATATCACAGAAGCTTGGAATCTAGTTGAAAGAAAGCGTCCATTTATGACGTACTCCAGTATTATACAATGTGATAACAATGCAGTAAAGATTTTTTTTAGCGAATTTTGTCTTTACGCTTTTGTACCCCTTTGTTTCATACTCACCCAATTAGACGTAGCATGGGTTCAAAAAGTTGCGTCTGTTTCAAAAAAAATTTTTTTATTTTTTTTGATTATGTATTCCGCTTCCCACAGTAATAATTATACTATTGAACCTGTTCCTCCGTCATCCTACAACTTTTACCTTATCAACCTTAAATGTACAAGGATTATTTTCGTACATTTAAGTCGGTCTTTAATGGAGTATATTCGCTAAGAATTATCCATAGAATATATAAAGCACATAAAGTCTATAGATTCCCTTGAAATCTAATACTCTAATACACTTTAAGTAGTAGGAATGACGGAGTAACAGTGATTTACGGTAAATATAACCGAGACAAATTACTTCACTACATTAATCTTCGCGCCATCCGTAAGCAGACTAACGCCCTTAACGACAACATTTTGTCCTTCAGCAAGCCCCTTGGTTACCTCAATCTGTTTGGCACTTTCCTGGCCTGTCTGCACCTCTACCCGCTTAGCCACTGTTCCTTCCACTACATAAGCATACTTTTTTCCTGCCTGCTCCGTAATGGCATCCTGCGATACCAAAATGTTTTTAGGAGCTTCTGATTTCATGTATACAGTTACAACCATCCCTGATTTTAATTCACCTGAACCATTAGGAACCGAAATCTCGACAGGATATGCCTTGAGATCATTATCCATTACCGGATTGACGGCCGATACTCTGGCCTCAATTCGCTTATCTAAGGAGTCCACACCTACAGTCACAGATGAACCCACCTGCAACTTAAGAAGCTCAGATTCAGAAACGTTAACTTTAGCAATAATAGGATTGGTATTCGCTATTGTAGCAACCGCGGATTGTGCACTAACCATTTGCCCCTGGGTTCCTGTTACTACCGATATCGTGCCGGAAATCGGAGCTTTGACTACAGCATCCACCAGTTGACTACGTGCTGTGTCTAAACTGGACTTAGCTTGATTGACAGAAGCACGAGCTACGTCAATGCCGGTTTTCTGTTGTGCAAGACGTAATGATTTTTGAGCATTGCTATATGTTGTTTGTGCACTTTCCTTGGACGTTTGCGCATTGTGAAGTGTGATCTGTGCATTCTCCACCGCAGTCAAAGCTCTTCTATGCGCTATTTGAGACTGCTCTAACTCGGATTGAGATAGAGCGCCCGCACTAAACAACTGTTGGTTGCGATTGAGCGTATTTTGAGCATCACGCACGGAACTCTGAGCATCGACCAGACTGGTCTGAGCTTGGGTGATAGTGTTGTCTTGCTGTACAAGCGCACTTTTCGCTTGATCCACGCTGGACTCTGCCTGTTGCACCGATTGCGCTGCGCCAGACTCAGCCTGCTTTAAATTGGCCAGGGCAACCTGGTACGATTCCTGGGATTGCTTAATCGAGTCCCGCAAGTCCTTTTGGTCTATAGTAAACAATGTGTCGCCCTTATTTACTTTTTGCCCCACTGTAAGGTTAATGCTTTGAATTTTGCCACTAATTTTCGGAGACACCTGAGCCGTCTCTTTAGGAGCAAAGCTTCCAATAATACCTGTTGAATCGTTAATACTACCTTTGGTCACTTTTGCCACTTGGACCGGAATGGCCTGCTGCGCCGCAGTTGGAGCGGCGGGGGCCTCCCCCCCACCGCAACCCGCTAATGCAACTGATAAAAGCAAAGTTGTAGCAATCAGAGCACTTTTTTTATTCATTATGTTTCTCCACCTCACCTTATATATGAACACTTTTTTGTAGTTTCGCTTCTTTTTTTAATTCTCTCTTCGCTTGTCTTTTTAATTTCCGATTCTTACGTTTTTCTATCATATTATCCATGATGACGTAGACTACCGGAATAAGAATCAATGTAATAACAGCTGCGAAGGATAACCCGAACACAACAACAACTGCCATCGGTGCTTGTGTCTCGTTACCACTGCCTGTAGCAAATGCCATTGGGAGCAAAGCTAGTACAGTAGCCAGCGTGGTCATCAAAATCGGACGCAACCGCTCAGACGCTCCATGAATAATAGCTTCATCCCGATCTTGGCCGTCTTTTCGGAGCTGAATTATAAAGTCAATCATAACAATGGCATTGTTGACGACCAAACCGACGAGCATGATGTAACCTGTCAAAGCTGAAACGCTGAGACTCGCCCCGGTTACAGCTAAACCGATAAGCACACCAATTACCGTAGGTGGAACGGAAAACATAATAACAAACGGTGTGAGCAACGATTCGAACTGTCCTGCCATAACCATATAAATGAGCACGACAGATAGCAAAATAGCTATCGCTAAGTTCATGAAAGACTCCATCATTTGTTCATTTTGGCCGCCACCCGTATCTGCACTGTAGCCCTCTGGGAAGTGAGTAGTCTTCAATAGAGCATCTATTTTTTGATTAATAGTAAGAATATCCCCTGTTCCATCAATATCAGCTGTAATCTGCACTTGACGCGTTTGGTCTTCACGAGTAACAGTATCGGGTACAGTCCGTTTATCAATACTTACTACGGAAGACAAAGGTACATCAATACCTTGCGAAGTGGTGATCCGTAAGGCTTTTAGATTTGACAAATCATGGCGGTTTTTCTCTGGCAACGATATCTTCACATCAATCTGATCTTCACCTGTACGATAGCTTGTGGCGACTGATCCATTAAAAGAAGTATTCACTGCAGATAAGATTTGGGTCGCTGATAAGCCATATCGACTTGCAAGTTCACGATTAACGGTAATCTCATATTCTTCGCGAACAGCACTCAAGGTACTTTTCACATTGACCGTACCCGGTATGTTTTTTACGTCCGCAACGAGATTGTCCGAGAGTTCTCTCAGGACGTCAATATCGTCACCTTTTAAGTTAATATTAACAGCCGCTCCGCTTGAAAGGCCTGTTGTAGACGCCATTGTAATCTCTGCATCTGGAATGCTATCAAATTTTTTACGAAGGCCATCAACTATAACATCTGTTGCCTGATGTCCATCCTTCAGTGTTACACTTAGATCTGCTGAGTTGGTTGGAGCTGCCCCTGAATAACCAGAATTGCCACCAGAACCAACAGTCACTGTCATTTTATCTAGATCCGGAACTTTCAAAATTTCTTTTTCTATATCTTGAACAACCTTTTCCGTTTCTTCCAAGACCGTTCCATTAGGAAGTTTCACATTAATTGTGAATTCCCCAGTATCGGATGCTGGGATAAATTCAGCCTTAACGAAAGGAACTAGAGCCCCAGCTGCCACAAACATTAATAAAGTAATAATTAACACAGATTTTCTATGGTTAATTCCCCACTTCAGTATACGGCGATACCCACTCTTAAATTTCTCGAAACCAATATTAAACCACACAATAGGGTTAACACCCTTATAAGTACCTGAAGAATAAATGGATTCATCTGGCACGGTAGGTAGCCAACGTGATCCCAGCATCGGCACAATCATAAGGGATACAAGCAAGGCTGCAATGTGAGAGAAAATAACTGTTAACGCCAACGGTTTAAATAGAACTCCCGCAATTCCGTCAACAAAAACAACTGGTAAAAATACTACGATCTGCGCAAGTGCAGATGCCATAACGGCATTACCCACCTGCTTGGAGCCATCAATAGCCCCTTGTAGCATGCTTTTCCCTTCATGTCGCTGTCTAAAAATATTCTCAATAATAACAACCGCAAAATCGACAAAGGATCCTAACCCCAGAAGCAAACCGCTCAGTGAAATAATATTAATGGTTTGTCCGGTGAAATACATCATCATAAACGTAGCTACGAAGGAAATTGGAATAACGATAGTAGCAATAATGGTAGAACGTATACTATTCAAAAATAACAGCAACACAATAGCTGCGATAATAAGTCCCAATATAGCATGCTCTACTAGTGAGTGTACGGAGTCGCTAATCGGTTTGGATGCATCTGTTACCATCTCCAATTGAGTTCCCGGAGGCAATTCCTTCCGTATCGAATCTAAACTATCCTTTACAGAATCGGCGATTGAAAGGGTATTCCCCCCTGTGGCTTTAGTAACAGAAATATTGATACTTGGCTTTCCGTTATAGGTAGAAATGGTTGTAACATCATCCAAGGAATCTTCAACTGTCGCGATGTCCTTTAGCTTAATGCTTCCCTTCCCTACTGGAATTGGCGTTTCACCCATTTCTGAAACAGCTTTGTATTCACCTTGAACCCGAAGTTGGATTTCTGTATTACCTCGGTACACCGAACCAGCAGAACCCGCTACGTTATTAGACGATAGCGCTTGGCTGATTTGATCTAGCGTAATGCCATAGCTTTGAAGTTTGGCTTGGTCTACAGTAATCTTCACAAGCCGAGCTTGCCCACCTGACATGTTGGCTGCAGCTACTCCCGCAATTCTTTCAAGCCGCGGCTCAATAATATCTTCAGCAATAGGCTTCAACTTGTTAATATCCTGGTCTCCTGTAAGAGAGAGCGTAATAACCGGCGTTGCGTTGAGATCCACCTTAAGGACACGCGGCGAATTAGCCGCCTTGGGAAGAGACCCTTTAACCCCATCAACTTTATCTCGCATGTCGAGGGTTGCTTGATTGATATCTACTCCCCAGTTAAATTGAATCATGACCATAGATGTTCCTTCTGAAGACTCGGACATGATTGTGTCCACGTTCTCAATAGAAGCCAGACTTTTCTCAATAGGTTTAGTAACCAATTCCTCAACTTCTGTAGGCGTTGCATTTGGAATACTAGTCACCACTGCAGCGAATGGCAGCTTCATATCCGGCATTTGCTCTACAGGAAGTCTTAACGCAAAAATACCGCCCCCGATTAACAAAGCAATAATTAACATAAATACTGTTACAGGACGGCGTATTGAAAACTGAGACATCTCATCACTCCCCACTCACTTCTCTATGTAATATTAAAACACACACATCCTCTACTACGATGAAATAGGCGTAAAGTTTCAGATAAATGTGCAAAAAAAACATATAGAAAAATAATAAACACATTTTGAGATAAATACTTAAAAAAAAGCAATTAATTACAGACGTTTAAGCCAAATCCAAAACCAAAAACATTGTAAGGCTAATCCACAATTTTTACCTCATTGATATTATGGCATAGGCCCTTAATCCCAGTCAAATAGCTGATTTATAAAAAACATCCCTCTCATGTATATGAAAGGGAATTACCATTTCGCATGGAGGGATGTTTAATAATTTCAGGTGTTTTGTTGATTAGATTTTAGGAAGCAGCTTTTTATCAGCCATAACTTTAGCTACAATAATCGCTGCATCTCCGCGCAAGGTCAAGGAAGTAGGATTAAACATATATCCCTTTTTCAGATCGCTTGCATCCACAGGTGACCCTGTGATAAAGCCTTTTTTGGCAATAGCCAATATAGATGCTTGCGCATAGTAATCAATCTTGTCCGCATCTTTAAAGGTCTTAGACAGGTTCTTCATGATCTTGTCATGATCTGTTTCCAGCTTCAAATTCAATGCCTTGGCAATAATGACTGCTGCATCTTGGCGTGTGATTACATCTTCCGGCATAAAGATTCTTGGTTGCGAACCTTTGACAATACCGGCGCGTGCAGCTGTTTCAATATAACGATAATCATAGAGCGCATCTGCTGATATCGTATTTGGAATAGACACGTCGTCGAAATGCTTCGCTCCGCTGAAATTAAGCGGAATTTGCAGACCTTTGACGATCATAGACGTAAATTCGCCTCTTTTAATGTAGCTGTCTGGTCCAAAGCTATTAATCGGATCCATTGGGTTCATAACACCTTTAGCCAAGATGGCTTCGATGTAATCTCTGGCGTATTTATGCTTAATGACATCACTATACGTTTCTCCAACTTTAGCAACTACATAGTAACCGAAACGATCAAACGGTACCTTAATGGTATGTTTTTTCGGATCCACCACACCACCAATGTTCTGCCAATCTTTAAGATCAGAATCAAAATAGAACACCGTCATTTGTTTCCCTGCATCCTGAGCGATACTGTTATCATACGTCAAAGTTAATGTTGCACGCTTGGATGGTACTAATTCATTAGAAGGATCACGCCAGTAGAAGTTTTTAATCTTGCTACTGTCATTTTGCGACTTGTTAGCCAATTGATAAGGATCGGCACCATAAGTTACCGGATCGTAATCATCTGTTTTAATGTCATCTGCTGTACCTGGGTCAATCCAGAATACTGGACTTGACTTGGTAAAACGATTTGGGAATTCTCTGTTAAAGTATCTACTTCCATCTGCAATCAAGCTCTGCATATCCGACAATGCTTTTTCGGTTTCAAATTCATGACGATCGACCACACCATCTTCGCTATTTGCTATTGCAAAGTACAAAGTGTGACCAGAGAAAACCTGGTTTTTGAACTGTTGCGGTTGATCGTAATCCCGACGAATCAGACTCGTTCCCTTTGCAAAAGCAAGTGTAAGATTGCCATCGAACACTTTGTGCGATGTTTTCATCGCTTCCATGTACTGCTCACCAGGAATATTAGTAGGCACATATTTAACAGTAATGGTCTGTTTCAATTTTTCTTTGCCTACAGTAACCACTACGTCAATTTTATTATCTTTGTTGGCTTTTAGACCTGTAACGATGGCTTTGTAAGTAGATGGATAATCAATGGTACCATCATAATCAGAGTCGAATCCCTCTTGAACTGCTGTTTCTTTACCTACCGTAACACTATCTGCATTACCTGCGTTTACAACAACTTGCACAAAGTTTTGATTCACGATTCTCTTTTCAGGGAGCGGACGCAAAATATCAAAAGATGTGGATTGACCGGATACTTGCAGTCGGAAAGTAGCAAATGGTCCGCTCTTGCCGCTATTGTACAAGGTAATGTTATAAGCTACTGGTGTTCCATCTTGCGAAATAGTTTGGTTTTTCAACACAAAGCTGAAATACTTTTTGTCCGGATGGTAGTACACAAGCAGGTCTTTTAAATCTTTATTTGTAAATTTATCTGTAGTAGAACCGGAATTGTATGTTGTCTTAGCATCTTCTGCTGAGAAAAACTCGTTACTCAGCGTCCAGTTGACTTCACTGTCATCCGATCCCTTAATCTCCAAAATATATTGATCTTTATTAGCAATATCACTTAACGAACCATTTACCTGATCTGCTTTACCCAAATCAGCAATACTGAAAGTACCAAATACATTGATATTTTTCAGGGATGTATTGTAGTTGGTGTCATCCACTTTGGTGAAATTAGCATCTTTTGATTTCGGAGCAATTTCGCTATATTTCGGCGTATTGCTCAAGCCGCTAACTGGCGTAAAAGGGATGATTCCTTGTGTGTTTGGAACAGGAATTACTGGAATATTCGTCTGTGTAAAGTTTACTTTTACCGTATTGCTATACTCAATACCTGGCTTGTATACAAACTTGATTTCATTATTCCCGTTCGCCAAGGCATTGGCTGCGGCTGTCTCTGAGGAAGCAGCAAGCTTGAAGTCCGCTCCTGAACCATCCAAATCAACCAATACATTATTAACATACAGGAATACATTTCGGTTACTTCCAGTGTAATGAATATCTGCTGCGTTACTCACATCAAGTAATTTACCTTTAAAGTTGCCCAGCTGAGTCAATTTATAGGTATTCAAGTTTGAGCTGGATGTATTCAACGGAATTTGTTGCCCATCATAAATCGTATCGTATTTCATGAACGGACCCTGCAACAGATTCACTGTTGCTTTAATTAACTTAGTCGAGTCACCATTCAGATAAAAATTCAGTACATTTTGTCCTTCTTTAGGCAAAGTGTCTACATAAGCAACAATTTTCTTCACTTGCGTTGACTTACCATTAATTGTACGAATTACATCTTGAGGCTGCCCTACAGTATGAACCGCTACTCCGGAAAGCTCACTAATTGAAGAAGGTGCACCATTAACAACGATAAACTCCATACCTACAGGTACAGATGCAGCATCTGTAGTCTTGTTCTTCATAGAGCTACCTGTTAATTTCATAGCTTCATCTAGAGCAGCTGCCTGATCAGACCCGCTTCCATTAATTCTGTTCAACAATTGAGTATTAAAATCAGGAAGATAGTTAACATCATCAATATACGGCTGAGTGCTACTGCGCAATGTAAATTGGACAGCCGATGGAGCTGGAGGTGTACTGCTATCCGTATAAGTTATGCCCAGGGATGCCCTGGTCAAATGATCAAGTACAGCTTCCGAAGGTACAGTCACCTGAAATGGATATACTTTATAGCCATTTGATGTAACTATATTTGCAGTATCAATTGTAGCATCAACCCCAGTCGCACTACCCACAGCACTACCATTGTTACTCACATCGGTAAAACGTGCATTGATTGTGGCCACTCCTGGATCGGTCGCACCAGCTGGTACCAAAACGTTACCTTTTAAAACCACACCACTTGTAGACGATACAGTAAAGTCAGGCGAAGTGGTCAGATCGGCAGAAACATTCCCATCCTTGTTCAAGGTCAAATCAGAGAATTCCGGTTTACCCGTATAAATCGTAATTTCACGTGTAACTGTGAGGGCCTGAGTCCCGTTGCCCACTTTAATAGTCACTATATTTTTACCTGGACTGAGTACCACACTACCTGTTAATTTATATGCGGTATAAGAGTTAACTGTATACGTATTACTGCTTTTTGCAGACGTGAGCGTTACACTGTCAGCATTAGGAGCCGTACCTTGAATGACTACTTTTACATCATCCGTACCGCTATTGCGTGCGTCTGTCAGCACTGCTGTCTGATTCTCTAGCAACTGCTCGGTTGCACCATTCAGCGTAGCAGATAGATCATAAAGCTTAGGCCCATCTTGATACTCAATGTAAATGGAGTCCTTCATATCAGCCGAATTTTGGCTGCTTTGAAATGTAATCCGGTTCAAACCAGGAAACAGTTTAATGTCTGTAACTTTAAGCGTAGAGCCACTGACCGTAATTCCGCCTTTTTGACTCTCGTTCTTATTAACCACGTTAAGGTTTGTTCCATTTTTAGAGAGTTGGAATACACTATAAGATATAGTACTTCCGTTCACTCCGTTAATCGTACCGTTAACTGTAACTCGGTCAGTGTTTACCATTCTAGCCGAATCCACATCATATTTTTCACTTGGAAAAATAAAATAAGTTCCCGTCGCAGCATGAGCCGTACCTACCAGGGCCGCCGGCACCAAGCCAATGATGAGACCAACCGTCAGCAACATGGATAGCAATCGTTTCAAATCATTGTCCTCCTTTGATTCTGTCGCACCTTGGGGTACGTAATCATTCAATACTTTTTTTATCGGTAGTAAACATACAAAAAATTAGTAAATTCTCAAAAAAGGAGGGAGTTTTTTTACAGCAAACATCAAAAAAGCCTTCAAACCCGCGGTATACCGCCAAGCTTGAAGGCTTACTTTTAAATTAAAATTATAATTTCGAACGTGTTTGGGAATCTGGCTTAGCCAGCAACCGAATCAGTGTATTAATAACTGGGCGTTTGGTTTTGCCAACAAGACCAATAACCTCTGCACCGATCTGTAGGAAGAACATCATAATACAAATCACGACAAAGGTGACCCAGTTCGCTTCATTAAGCGCAGCAGACGATTGAATCACCGCCAATACACCGAAAAATGCAGCAATACCGTAGATAATCAACACCGTCTGTCTGTGACTGAAACCTAGTTCGCGTAAGCAGTGATGCAAATGACCTTTATCCGGAGAGAAAATCGGTTTTTTCTGCAACTTGCGACGAATGATAGCAAAGAATGTATCTGACAAAGGTACACCGATAATAATCAATGGCGTAATAAAAGATACGATAGCAATTTGCTTGAAACCAAGCATGGATAGCATGGCCAGAGAGAAACCTAAAAATAATGACCCTGTATCACCCATGAATATCTTCGCAGGATGAAAGTTAAAAAATAAGAATCCGATAATACTGCCCAGCAGCACAAGACAAAGCATAGCTACCATGTAATTGCCCATCAGTACCGACATCACAAAGATAGTTCCAATCGCAATTCCTGAGACACCTGCAGCCAGTCCATCCAGACCGTCAATCAAATTGATGGCATTCGTTACACCTACGATCCAAAAAATCGTAAGCGGAATGGAAATCCAGCTTTCCAAAGATGAGTATGCATCCTGAAAAGGTACATTTACAAAATCTACACGAATATCAAAAGCAAACACGACCATACACGCAACGGCAATTTGAGCCAAAAATTTCAATTTTGCATTGAGATCAAAACGATCATCGAGAGCACCAATCAGTGTAATCAGCGTACCACCAATCAGAAAGGCTGCAATAAAGTTAATATCCCGAGAGGACAGCATTCCGTCAGGCACAAAAGGTAACACCGCCAATAAGGACAACAGAAATGCCAAGAAAATCCCCAGTCCGCCAAGACGCGGCATAATTCGGGTATGTACTTTTCGGGCATTCGGTACATCGACGGCTCCAACCTTCACAGCGAATTTCTTGACGAGCGGTGTCAGTAACAGCGCAAGTCCCAGTGCCATGATGAACCCAATAATATAGATCAATAACATTTGATCATTCGACCCCCAATTTTAAAGCAATCCCTTTTCAGATGTAACCGCATTGAATTATACTCTGATCAAAAATAAATACCAAGCTTCATATTCTGGCAAATTAGCGGGTTTTGTAGGCAGATTCAAGCTATTTATCACACTTTTGTGACGTTTTCTTTTTCGCGCATCACTTTCGCGGCGAATTTCGGCAGCGCAAGCATTCTTTTGTAACGGCTTGGCTCTTTGAGGAGTCTATATAACCATTCAGCCCGTAGCTTTTGAAACAATTTAGGTGCGCGTTTGGTTCTGCCTGATATAACATCGAAGCTACCGCCAACCCCCATCATCACCGGTACACCCAGCTGTTCCTTATATTTACCAATCCAGGGTTCCTGCGTGTCCGCTCCACGTGCTACAAACAACAAATCAGGATTTGCTTCACGAATGGCTGCAATCACGGCTTCATCCTCTTTAGGTCCAAAAAAACCATCACGCTTGCCACAAACCGTAATTGCGGGATAAAGCTCATGTACCCGCTTTGCGGTCGCTTGAATCACCTCAGATGTTGATCCCAGTAAATAAACCTTCCAATGATAGTTTTCTCCAGCTGCAAGTAATTCATGTAACAAGTCAAAGCCCGCTACCCGCTCAGGTACAGGATGTCCTACATAGTTTGCAGCCCAGACCACGCCAGTCCCATCCGGAACAATCAACTCTGCCTGTTTCATCACGTTCATGTACACTGGATCTTCCAATGCAGCCATTACCATAATCGGATTGGCAGTGATCACTTGATGGGGCTGGCGAGACTCCACTGCTTGAATTAATATATTTAATGTATCTTTCATATTAAGCCTTGATACCGGAACACCGAAAATCGGGACGGTAGGCACATTCGTAACCTTATCAACTGTCACTGTATCCATCATCCTTTGCGACACAAGTAATTAACGATATGCTGTGCCGGTAAGCGAGCCTCACTTTTTAACAAAGCAATGGCCGCTCCCTGGCTCTCGATCCATTGACTTCGCTGATCTAGCAACCGCATAGACTCATTAGCCAGTTTTTGTCCATCCAGTGCCTCTGTAGTGCCTACAGGCTGGCTACCGACACGGCTGAGGAAATGGTCAATTTTAGGATCGTAGGATATCCCCAACGGAGGCACCTGGTGGGATGCTGCATAGATCAAGCTGTGTAATCGCATCCCGATCATCAAACTGCAACGGCTGACTTCCAAAAGCATCTGTTGAGGATCGGTGACTTGATCACACATGCTGACAAGGCTCCCCGTCCCCCTAATATCCCCCAACAAATCCATTACCATCCTTGAAGCCTGCTCGTCATCAGGCAGATGGAAAGGTAAAAAGCGTAAGTGTACACGGCGCTCAGCAGCTAATCTTTTTAAGCCGTCCGCAATAGCCGTTAAATCGCGACGTTCCTTATCC
Source organism: Paenibacillus sp. FSL R10-2748 (assembly GCF_038005565.1). Classification (NCBI taxonomy): domain Bacteria; kingdom Bacillati; phylum Bacillota; class Bacilli; order Caryophanales; family Paenibacillaceae; genus Paenibacillus; species Paenibacillus sp. FSL R10-2748. Next base: position 565,446 of record NZ_JBBOTK010000003.1, on the reverse strand, counting down.
CAATAACGTACAGATACGCCAACGATCGGAAGTTTATCCATATCAGTCTCAAATGCTGCTTTATGCAGCTCGGAACCCGGGGGCAATGGAAGCCCCATTACCGGATCAGGAACAACTTCGACAACCGGGCGCTTCAGTTTCATAGTACCCAGCAGTGCGGCAGATTGCTCATCTCTTACAGAAACATATTCACAGCGCTGAAACACAGAACGGATCATAGGATAAAATATCTTCCGTTGTACCGGACCAATGCCCTGAGCATATACAAACGTCGGCTTTCCAGCCCATTGGGCCAGTTTCAGAATCGCCAGATAATACGGAATGCTTTTAGGGCTTGTTGCATCCTGGAGCAAACTCCCGCCGCCACTTATTAGCCCATCGCTGTTTTTAATCGCTCTACGAACTTCCCCCAGACTCATCCGCTCTACAGCTTCTACCCCGTACATTTTCTGTGTCCAGGCGGGGTCAGAAGACAGAACAACAGGCTTGATTGTAATCCCCGCCTGACGACTCTCCTCCTCTAAAGCTGTCAAAATCGACTTGAGCACCGCCTCATCTCCACTATTGCGAAAGCCGTAATAACCCGAGATGATTATCGTTTGAGCTGTGGTGACCATTTCTTCCAACACCCTTCCAGCACTTGCCACACGACAATTGCGATGATTCCCAGCACCAGACCGAAGCCCAATCCTAACAGCCCGCGACTAAGCGACAGTGCCGCTGGAGAGTGAATGTGAGCAAAGGTATCCACCATAGAGGCTTGGCCAATAGCAGCTATAATCAGTAAATAGATTGCTTTGCGATATTTCAAAGCCAGGAACGCCCCTGCAATAAACAGTGGGTGAGCCATCAAAAATTCCTTATTGCGCGGACGTACACCAAACGCATTTTCAAGGAAGTTCCGGAAAACCAGCTCCGTGTTCGACACCGTACCCGCATTTCCGGTACGAGTCAAATAGTAATAGCCTGCGGCTGCGATAACAGCCAGTGCGATCACCCACAATACAGTAATCGGCGTACGTAGCAGCTTGGAAATTTCCTCCCGTATAGAAACACCACGATAAAAGAAAATATATATCGCTGCTAAGAAGATCGGCAGAATGTGAAGCAAGCTTACACCTCTAAATTGGTTCAGCACAAGGCTGTAAGCAATACTATTCAACAGAGCAATAACAAAAGGCACTGCAGCCAGCGACAAAATCGCTGTCTGTACGTACAGTATAAGCGTTTGAATCAAACGCTGACCTACAGAAAGTTCGGACCCCTGTTCACGTTTAATTCTAATCGTACGCACGGCGATAATCATTGCAACCGTAGGTCCGCTAATCGCCGCGAGTAGGGCTAGACCTTGCTCCATCAAGCTGGAGTTCAAAACATAAAGTCCTGCTGAACCTACCAAACCGAGTGAAAATGCCAGCAAAGTCAATGCCGGGACGAAATAGGACACCATAATGGAGAAGAATGCCAGTGCACCCAGTACGACAATCATTTTCAGATAGCGCTGAATGGACGAATCGACGACTTGGAACGGTTCAGCCTGTCCAAGTTCAAACCCCTTTTTCTCCATCCGTTGTACAGCGTTACCCGGCTTGTCCAAGCTGTGGATTAGGTTATCTACCGAATCCTTCACCTTGGCTTCAGCAATACTACGGCTAGGCGCGGTATTCAGATACAACATGCGAATATTACGATCCTTGGTAGCCAATGCAAAACGATCGGCCAACGTTTCCACATCGAGCGTTGAATCTTTATCGCTCAATGAGTATAAACGCACAACGTTATAGTGGATATCGTAAGCGAGCTTATTGAAGCCTGCTTGCGGTTTTTTTAAGTTTTCGATAGCAGCTAGGCCAATATCGTATTTGTTCAGCAATTTAGCAAATGCCGCCAAGCTATGCTCTTTCTCGTTATCAGTGAAGCCTTTGACTGAATCACCTTCAAACAAAATGCGTTTTACACCATTCTGCTGAAAGGAAGCAAGCATCTCTTCCGTCAACTCCTGGTTGTAAGGAAGACTGTCGCTCATCCGTGGAACAATAAAAAATCCTTTGCTCCGAAGCTGCTTCATCGCAATCGGGTCAGGCTGCATGGGCTTGAGATACGCATCCTCTGGAGATGTTTCCACAACTAACCCTTCCTGTCCCTGATAAGTCCAAGGTTTTACATTGATGTCCAGGCTTGTAAACGTACGTAAAATTAACGGCTTTAATGCCTCGGCATTTTCTTTATCAGCGAAAACAATATACGTAAAATTCTCATTTGCAGGTGAAAGCCGTTTTTCCATATCGGCAACGTTCTGAGTCGTATAGGTTACGACGCGACCCGCTTTACGGAAATCATCCAACGTACTTTCATACATAGCCATGCTGTTCACACCCGCTTGCTGTAAGCGGTCAAGTTGCTCATTCAGATAGTCCTGCGGGTGAGCCTGATACGAGGCTGCCTCCGTCAAATCCCGATAATCGAATACAATCTCTACTTTTTTACTCGAGGATTCTGTCTTCACACGATCGGCGATGACCGGAATGGAAGCCAGCAAGCCGACAGCCACCAAAATCCATAACCATTTTCGAGAAGCCGTATTCCAATACTGCCATTTCTGATACACCAAAGAACCTCCTTAATATTCGGGATTTTGCAAAATTCAATGCTGCCCACCTTGCCGTACTCAGCCTTTTGGTAGGTCACTCATTGAATTTTGCAAAATCCTCCGTTGCCGGAATAAGCCTATTTTCCCAAAGCCTCTTCCAGGTTATTCTGCAATACAGAAATGACCTCCACGGCGTACTGCCCTTTGCCGTGAGAGGTCACCGATTACTATATCTTATCCAATTACCTTAACCTATTCTATTATAAAGGGATTTTTCTCAAGCGTCTACGCGAGCCATAACAGCATCGACCAGGTGGCTGATTCTTTGCTCCGCGTCTGACAGCGAGGAACCGCGTACCGCGAAGTATACTTTGATTTTTGGCTCCGTTCCCGAAGGGCGCAGGCAAAACCACGAACCGTCCTCCAGTAAAAATTTGAGTACATTTTCCTGTGGAAGTCCGTCCAGACCTTGTGAGTAGTCCAGTACCTTGTCTACCTTCACGCCTGCAATCTCTTGAGGCGCGTTGCTACGCCAATCGGTCATTTTGCCCTGAATTTGTGCCACTCCATCCTTACCCTTAAGGGTACGAGACTCCAGCTTCTCAAGGAAGTAGCCAAACTGCTCATACAGCTCTTGTAAAACATCATAGAGCGTCTTACCTTGTGTGCTGTAATAAGCAGCAGCTTCAGCGATCAGCATAGCCGCCAAGACAGCATCCTTATCGCGAGCATAATTCCCTGCCAAATAACCATAGCTCTCTTCATAGCCAAACAGGTAGGTGTACTCGCCAGTTTCGTCAAACTGGTTCATTTTCTCGCCAATATACTTGAAGCCAGTTAGCGTGTTAAACACAGTTGCTCCAAAATGTTCGGCAATGACTGCGCCCATTTCGCTGGTTACGATGGTTTTGATAACCGCCCCATTATTCGGAAGCTTGCCTGTTTCTTTCAGCTGATTCAACAAGTAGTAAACCATGATCGCGCCAGACTGATTACCGGACAATACCACATATTCGCCATCACGGTTTTTCACAACTGCACCCATACGGTCAGCATCAGGGTCTGTTCCGATCAACAGATCCGCACCAATTTTCTCACCCAGCGCGATTGCCAGTTTAAACGCATCACGTTCTTCCGGGTTTGGCGACTTGACAGTCGAAAATTCAGCATCTGGCAGCTCTTGCTCAGGCACTATATGCACCTGTTCAAAACCGATCTTCTTCAGCACACGACGAACCGGTTCATTTCCAGTACCATGGAGAGGTGTAAACACAACTTTGAAGTTTTTGCCTGGTCCGGCTGCAATCAGCTCACGGTTCACACTCACACTGGCTACCGTATCTACAAACGCTTCATCTTCCTCTTCTCCAAGCCAAACCAACAATCCCTGTGCCTCTGCTTCCTCACGTGTCAAACTGCGAATGTCGGCAAAAGAAGGAACCTCACGGATATAACTAATTACCTGTTCAGCCTGATCTGGAACAAGCTGACCCCCTTCATCGTTGTATACCTTGTATCCATTATACTCAGGAGGATTGTGACTCGCTGTCACAACGATCCCTCCACTGGCTCCCAAATGACGTACACTAAACGAAAGCTGTGGCGTTGGACGCAAGGAAGGGAACAACTTAGCCACGATACCATTGCCTGCCAGCACCAAAGCTGCATCCAGAGCAAATTCTGGTGAAAAATGACGCGAATCATGTGCAATGACAACCGAAGGTTTGCCTTCTTTACCAGCATGCTGTTCTAAAATATAGCGAGCCAGCCCTTGAGTCGCACGTCCAATGACGTAACGGTTCATCCGGTTACTTCCTGCCCCGATCACTCCACGCAGACCGCCTGTACCAAATTCCAGCTCTTTGTAAAAGCGATCCTCCAGTTCCTGCTCGTTGCCTTCCAATGCGCGCAACTCCTGTTTAGTCTCTTCATCAATATAAGGGTCTTGCAGCCAGCTCTCAATGCCTTCTAATGCTTTTTTACTCAACTGCGTCATACGGAATTTCCCCTCTCCATTTTTGGGTTGTCAAAACAGGATTTCTATGTACACATGCACTCAGTTCAGACGTCGTACTTATGTCGGCAGAGCTTTATTTATTGGGGAGGGTCAGATAAAGCAAACATAATTTCGCCCTCAGCTACTACCGTATCGCCTACTTTAGCCGTAGCTTTCCCTTTGCCAAATGCGCCTTTGGAACGAGTGATTTCCACTTCAAGCGTAAGCGTATCCCCAGGAACCACCTGTCCACGGAAACGGAAACCATCCAACCCTGCCAAGAACCCGATTTTGCCACGATTGCTCTCTAGATGCAGTAATGCGACAGCCCCAACTTGAGCCAGTGCTTCGGTGATCAACACACCAGGCATAACGGGATACCCCGGAAAATGTCCAATGAAATGAGGCTCATTCATCGTTACATTTTTAATGCCCACTGCTCTTTTCCCTTCCTCCAGCTCAATAATACGATCTACCAATAAAAATGGCGCTCGATGTGGGATAATCTCCTGAATTTGATTAACATCCAATTGCAATTTGTCCATTTACCTTAATAACTCCTCCCGCTTGCAGGTTTGACTCTGTATCAGTCATGAGTTACTGCAAGCATAATATTACCCCGCCTGCGCTGCATAAAAACAGCTCTTGGCGGCAACAATGTTAGATATCCTTCACCTACTGCAGAAGTGGAGGTTGAGATAAGGGGCTTTTTCCGCCGGTTATGCAACCCGAGGCGCGAAGAAGCCCTTTTGCCCGTGCTTGGTTTTACCCCGCAGTGTTATAAACTTCCCCATCATTATACAGTTATCAGATACAAAAAGAAAATTACGCGGAAGTACCATATTGGGTGCTCCTATTATGGGGGTGAAGCGAAGTTTCATTTGAGCCAAGGGGGGGAAGGGCTACGTGATTTATTTGATCTTCCGATCGCTGTTGCCCCTAAATTTTTTCATTTTATAATACCTGCAAGGTTAAAATTTAGGGGCAAAGGCGAACGCTATCGCTTCTCCAGATTCAAATAAACCCCTCCGCCGAGTTACTTTTGGCTCAAAAGGAAAGCCTCGCTTCAATAATACTCGCTTGCCGTGAAGGGCAGTGAAACAACCGAAGGCCTCTGCGATTGTGTCCAATGGCTGCAAGCTGCCCGTCACTGCATTTGAAGGCTCCTGCCTGAAGGCATAACAAAACCCTGCGCCACTGGCACAGGGTTTTGTTATTCTATACTCCCCACACAAATTGCGGGGGGGTTATTTTAATAAAAGTGGCCCTGATGGCGGGTAGCAGCGGAGCGAAGGATTTGAATCTGGAGAAGCGCGAGCGTTCGCCTTTGCAAAGGGATTTTTACATCTGAATAATTTATCAAATAAGAAAATCCCGCTGCAACAGCGATCGTATGATCAAATCATTCGCGGAGCGACCTTTTCCCGCCCCCACTCATTTAAAGTAAACTAAGGCGCAAATATAAGATCAATCACATGCTGCCAGGTTTTCCATTCGAATACACCTGACAACCCTTGCTTACCTACAATTACATATCCTGCAATTAAGCCGCCTAACAGCGAGAACAGGAGCAGCAACGGAACTACGAAATAACGAGCAGTACGCCAGCGGGACTTCGTCTTTTCAGGCACCGGACGGGAATCAGATTGTTCTTCTTTCATCACCAAATCCTTAAGCCCTCAGATTGTTGGCCAGGTTCATCATCGTATCACTAGAAGTTAATGCCCGTGCCGCCATTTGATACATCCGCTGAACTTGCATCATATCCGTCATTTCGCCCGCTAAATCCACATTAGATTCCTCAAGATAACCGGAACGCACAGATACGTCCGCTGGAACAGCACCTGCCACACCTGCAGCTCCGAATACATTTGCCTCTGTTATACCATTCAACAACACGAACAGGTTATCATCCCGCTGTTCCAGTCCTTCTGGACGCTGTACATCCATTAGCTTGATTCTCTGACCAACTGTCGGAGCCCCAGTTCCATTAGCACGAATCAGCAATTCGCCATCCGAGTTAATAGCCACCTTGGAACCCGCTGGAGCAGTCACAGGAACATCATTGTTATCCAGCACGGAATAACCTTCAGCAGTGGTCAACATCATCGTCGCACTATCATTCGGATCAGGAACAAAATGAAAGCTACCGTCACGGGTCCAAGCTTTTTGCCCATTTCCCTGAACTTCAAACATGGCATTACCTTGAATCGCCAGATCGGTAGGAAGTCCCGTCTCCTTGAGCGGACCTTGCTCCATATTTTTCATGATTGCGGCCGTTTTAACTCCGTAGCCCAAATTATAGCCGAGCGGCATGGCCCGTCCATTTTGGAGATACGTTGAAGGCTGTTGCTGCACATTGGCCAATACATCTTCAAAGGAACCCTGTTTACTCTTATAACCCACTGTATTGATATTAGCAATATTATCGGCAATTAAATCCAAACGCTGCTGCACACTGGCCATAGATACCATTGCGCCAATCATGGAGTTGTTCATCACTTACCCCCTGTTATACACGGCCTACTTCATTAACGGCCTTGTCCAAGCTTTTATCATAAAATTGAATTACCTTCTGATTCGCCTCATACGCTCTTAACGCAGCCATCATATCCACCATGGACTGTGAAGCATCTACATTAGATACCTCCAGATAACCTTGACGAACGGATACAGCATCGTTAGCAGTCATCATTCTAGCTGTAGCACCGTCAGTATCATTCAGGCGAAAATTCCCATTGCCCTCACGAACGAGCTGGTACGGACGATCAATGACACTAATACCGAGCGTCGTCCCCAATGTCTGGTTGGACTGGCTATCTACCAATTCGCCCCGCTCATTTACTTTAAGCTCTGAGACAGCCCCCGTCAATTGAATCGGGTTTCCATTCGTATCCAGCACCGCTGAGCCAGTCGATGAAAGCAATGCTCCCGCTCCATTTACTTGAAAATGTCCATCACGTGTATAACGAACGTTACCATTACTGTCCCGCACCGTAAAAAACGCTTCTGGACGGTAGGTGACTTCACCGTTAGCATTGATGAATTTCCCTGCCTGATCAAAAGCCATAGGTTGACCAGTAGCTGGGTCGTTCACATTAATATTGGACTGTATCGCAAAATCCGTCGCTTGTCCACTGTCCTTTAATGCTCCCTGAATGTAAGGGGAGAGGCTTTCCTCAGCAAAAACGCCAGTATTGAGCTTGCCGACCGTACGGTCCGGGTTATCAGGGTTACCACCCGTCATGGAAATAAGCATTTCGGGGAAAGAACGCTGAACACTGTTCTCCTGTTTGTATCCCGTCGTATTCATATTAGCAATATTTTGCGTCACGGTGTCATGGCGTCGTTGTTGTGTCATCAATCCGGCGGCCGCAGTATATAAACCTCTCAACATGTATCGTGCACCCCAATCCTATACTCTGCTAAAATCATATGCTCGCGCGGAGGCACGAAAGCCAAAATGCTAGGTAACCTGTCTGACCGCACACGAGTCTCTTATAGTCACTATCGGCAGATTAGAACTTTTTCTTAACCACATGATCCAAATTATCCAGCATAATTCCTGTACCTTTAACAACACAATGCATCGGATCTTCGGCAACCAGTACTGGAACACGCAGTTCTTCAGCAAGCAGCTCGTCCAATCCGCTAAGCAAGGCACCGCCACCAGTCAAAATAACACCGCGGTCAATAATATCAGCTGACAGTTCCGGTGGGGTCTGCTCCAATACAAACTTGGCCGCAGCAACAATCGCCGATACAGGATCTCTAAGCGCATCCTGCACTTCATCCGCAGAAATACTTAACGTTTTGGGCAATCCGGATACCATATCCCGTCCACGGATGTCCATCTCTGCACGACGTCCGCTCGGATGCACGGTTCCGATAGCAATCTTGATATCCTCAGCCGTACGTTCCCCGATCAGAAGCTTGTACTTCGTTTTTACATATTTCATGATGGCTGTATCAAATTTGTCCCCTGCCATTTTAATGGAAGAAGCTGTTACGACATCCCCCATAGAGAGGACTGCAACGTCAGTCGTTCCGCCACCAATATCCACTACCATGTTGCCGCTAGGCTCAAAAATATCCATTCCTGCTCCGATGGCAGCCGCTTTTGGCTCTTCCTCCAAAAATACTTCCTTGGCCCCGCTACGCTCCGCCGCTTCACGAATCGCTTTTTGCTCCACTGAGGTAATGTTCGTCGGCGCACAAATTAGAATACGAGGGTGGCTGTACCAGCTTTTTCCCCCTACCCGATTGATAAAATATTTTAACATCGCTTCTGTTACTTCAAAATCGGCGATGACACCATCACGTAATGGACGGATGGCTATGATATTACCAGGAGTACGTCCCACCATACGGCGCGCTTCCTCTCCGACAGCCAGAACTCTTTTTGAATCGCTTTCTATCGCGACAACGGAAGGTTCGTCAAGAACAACCCCCTTCCCTTTGACGTGGATAAGCACGTTGGCCGTACCGAGGTCGATACCGATATCATTACTGAACATATTAAAAAGGCCCCCAAAGTGATATTTTAAAAAGCTAAGATTCGACAAGAAGCGGCAAATATATGTATAAACCTACGGTTACATGTCATTTTTCGTCTTGTACCATCTTTTAACATATCATACTTCAGGGGGTTGATTCAATGGCTTTGCCAGCCAATTCACTATATATTTTTAGGACTTGCCAGAAACGAGAATCTCCCTTCGTTTGCCACTCGTTTTTTTGTACTTAATTTTCGTCGCTTCTCCTCCCCGCAGATGGCGGATGGATTTATGGTATTCGAGAATGTGCTTCACCTGATCGGCAAGATCCGGGTTGATTTCAGGCAGCCGTTCGGTCAGATCTTTATGCACCGTGCTCTTGGAGACACCAAATTCCTTGGCAATCGTACGGACCGTATTCCTTGTTTCCACGATACAGCGACCGATTTTGATGGTCCGTTCCTTGATGTAATCGTGCACGCTCCCGCCTCCCTACTGTGGATAGTTTGGTACATTATATGAGGAGCGTGCCTATATATTCGCGGTTTGGCGGGAAGACATGCTTCCGAAGGCCTATTTATTTGGCAAAAGCAGCTTATGTTTACCTTATGCACAAAAACTACACAAGAAAAAAGCAGGGAATGTGGATTCCCCGCTTTGCATGCAAAGCCATGACCAAATTTATTTTTTAGGAAGCAGACCTGCTGGATTCACCGGCTTGTCATCCTGATACACTTCAAAATGCAGATGTGTTTTCAAATCCTTTTCAAGCTCGTTACGACCCGCTGAAGCAATCACATCGTTTTGTTTCACTTGATCGCCTTCTTTTACTTTCAGATCACTCAAGCTTTGATACACCGTTTTGAGATTATTATCATGCGTGATTTCTACGACACTACCTACCAGCGGATGTTGTTCCACACGAGATACTTTGCCACTCAGGGCGGCTCTCACTTCAAACGCCTGATCGTCGGCCCGGGAAAGATCAATCCCAGTGTTAGCGGTAAATGTTTTATCGTACTCTACCATAGCTGCCGCCTGCTCATCAGCGGTCGCGTTCTCATCAAAGAACGGCTTTACGACCTGTACTGCGCCAGCATCTGCTACTGGCCATGCGATATTTTCCGACTGGGCAACTACTTCCACGCTTTCTGGCTGTTGTCCGTTAACATCGGTGTTCACTGCACTTGTGCTTTGTACCGATGGACTAGCTGGGTCAGGTTTGAAAGACTTCTGGCTGGCATCCTGATAGACCCACACTAAGGTTAGTATAATGGCTGCTGCGGCAATGTAGGCTGCCGGGTATGCCCACCTTTTGGACAACAGCTTTTTCCACGAAGACGGCCGTGAAGCTCTTCCACCCTGAAAGGTTTTGGGTGTTTCTTCATGGTTTTGGTTCTGGTTTTTATTTTGTTCATTCATTTGCTCATCACCTCAGTAACCAGTGTTACCGGGTGCAACTCTTTTATACTTCAAAGTTTCGAAATATTTACTAACTTAGAATACGAGAGGCTTGCGCAAAAGAAATGCCAGTATAATAGTGAAGGAGAATTTGAGTGGCAGTATGACCTTCCTTGGCCATTCCATTGGCTCCCCACTGACTCATACCAACACCATGACCATAACCATAGGTTGTTATAGCAATCCGATCCCCTTCAGCCTTCCACGTAAACTCAGCCGAACGCAGCCCCAGTTTGTTACGGATTTCCGGCCCTGTAAAGATTGAACCACCAACCTCAATCTTCTTGATGCGATGTCCTTCTGTCTTAGAGAGTATACGAATCTCTGGCATTCTCCCTCCTCCAGTAGAAGCAGCTATCGCAGTACGACTCAACCCCAATCTATCGAACACACTCTGACGACTCAGTGTGACGGTTTCTGTATAACGTGGGGCCAACTGCTTGTCCCATGGACTTGACACACTTCGTAAATAGGGCACTGCCTTCGCCCATACATCCTCTGAATTTTCGGTGTAGCCATTGCTAGTAGAAAAAAAAGAGGCCGTAATGGGCTTGCCTTCATATACCATGATCGTATCCTTGGTGTCTCGTACGGCCTGCTGAATTTTAGCCAGCTCTGCGGATTTACCAGAGTGCCCCCATTCTCTAGTAAGTTTAGCTTTAGAGATATAAGCCTGATGTTTAACAGTATCCGTCACATCTGCTCCCGCCGGGGCACCGCTGGTGTCATCAGCCAGCAAACGCCGGGCAATGAAGGTACGCGCGGCAATGGCCTGCGCTTTCAGTGCCTCGCCCTCGAAGCTGGGCGGCATTTCGGCGGCTACTACGCCGACAATGTATTGCTCCAGCGGTAACGTCTCCGTGCGACCGGTAGACGTGACGTACACACGCACGTCCGGCTCTGCCACCACCGGCACGCTGCGCGTTGGAGCAGCGGGCACCGCCGGTATCGGCGGGACACCTGGCAGGCGCGTGACGGGCGTCCCGCCCTTTGCCGTTACGCTAGGTGCAGCCGGTGCTGCCGTGCGACTGCTCGGTGGCACCTGCTGCGCCGTCTGGCGAGGCCACGCCATTAGCGCGGGCACAGCCATGGCAAGCACCAGCACCCCTGCCATGGCGGCGAATGGCAGCCATGGGCGGCGGCTGCCCCAGCGCGGGGCACGCCCGGCGGAAGGACGCAGGTGCGGTAGCGGCACCTGCAGCGGGCTTGCAGCGCGTGTGTCATGGACCGCTGCTCCAGCAATAGGCAAAGCCGTATCAACGGAGTTCACAGCGGAAGGCACGGCTGTTGTACGCCGATTGGGCTTGACGCCAATCGGCAATGTACCTCTTGTGTCCGGCTGCTGTTGCATAAGCTTATTTTTTTGTAACGAAGTAGCTATAGAGCCAGAACCTTCCTCCGCAAGTGAAGCCTGGCGATGTTCCTTAGGATGATGAATGGGTATACGGATGCGAACCTGTGAATCTTTCATAGGCTGAAACCTCCATCAAAGGGCTAAGTGTCCGGCTGGAAGTACAGATATACTCCAGCAGATATTTTCAATCATATGAAGTCGTCCACTTTGATAGAACCGTTTTAAGAGAACTGAAAGAATGAAAAAAACTGGTTGCAAACAACAAAAAAACCAAGCCCTTTCGGACTTGGTTCCTTATTGTTCAAGAATATACTTATGCAACATGAAGCGACATACGTTAAAGCTTAGGCGAGGGAAGGCTGGATCTTCTTAAACAGATTTCCCGACGTCTCTTCTGGCATTACGCGCTCTGTACTGGGCGAATGATTCAGTTTGGACTCTTCCACGGTCACTCTGTAAATGTCCGCTCCCAATCCAGTCAGCTTCTCAGCCAAATGAACGTAACCGCGATCGATGTGATGTACGCCGGATACCTCCGTTGTACCTTCCGCAATGAGTCCGGTCAGAATTAACGCAGCACCTGCACGCAAATCTGTAGAGGTTACTTTCGCACCTGTCAGCTTAGCATTACCAGTTACAATGGCGGAACGACCTTCAACCTTAATTTCCGCATTCATGAGATGAAATTCATCCACATGCATGAAACGATTTTCAAACACGGTTTCCGTAATAATGCTCGTTCCTTCAGCGGCAAGTTGAAGTGCCATCATCTGAGACTGCATATCGGTAGGAAAACCAGGATAAGGCAATGTTTTAACATCAACGGCCTTTAACGGCTTATCTGCAATGACACGAATTCCGTTCTCATCAGGTTGAATGGTTACACCCATTTCTTCCATCTTGGAAATAACCGGTCCTAAATGATCGGATATTGCGCCTTCTACATATACGTTCCCGCCTGTGATCGCAGCAGCAACCATATAAGTACCTGCTTCTACCCGGTCGGGAATGACCGTATGTTTTACACCATGCAGCTTCTCAACGCCTTCAATACGAATAACGCCCGTGCCCGCACCGCGTACTTTGGCACCCATTCCATTCAGGAAATTTGCGAGATCAACAATCTCAGGTTCCTTAGCAGCATTCTCGATGGTAGTTACGCCCTCAGCAAGAGTAGCGGCCATCATAATATTCTCGGTTGCTCCTACGCTGGCTACATCCAAATAAACTTTAGCTCCACGCAGACGCCCGTTACTTTTAGCTTCAATAAAACCTTGGCCCAGGCTAATCTCCGCGCCCAATGCCTCAAAACCCTTCAAATGCTGATCAATTGGTCGCGTTCCGATTGCGCATCCGCCTGGAAGCGAGATCCTTGTACGTCCCAAACGTGTAAGCAGCGGCCCCATAACCAAGAATGATGCGCGCATTTTCCTAACCCACTCGTAAGGGGCTTCACAGGAAATTATCTTCCGCGCGTCAACACGAATGACCTCATCTTGGTATGTAACGCCTGCTCCTAAGGACTCCAGCACTTTGTTAATGGTCATCACATCGTCTAGAGGAGGTGCATCAATAATAACACTTTCTCCTTCTTCTCCTAGCAGAGAAGCGGCGATGATCGGCAGAACTGAGTTTTTGGCTCCGCTGACTTTGACACTCCCGGTCAATCTGTTGCCACCGCGGACGATAAATTTGCTCATCTATGGTTCCCTCCGCGCGTCATTTCCCTTTTCCATTCTGGAAAAAAAGAACATATTCCGCTATTTTCATGCCTTGCTTTTTCATTACATAAAAAAACAAGATTTTACTAATACCCTAACTGCCATCATACCACTGATTAAAACAAGTATACAAGCGTTTTTTGTACTTGACGACCATTGTACTCTGACTGATTCAGCCAGCTATACATGTATGGTTCTTTTGTTTACCATTGTTAACAATATGACGCGATGTTATTCGACAATTCCCGCAGAGACACAGTCATAAGGTCATATAACCCGCCCACTTCATGTTAAAACAAATTCTAGAGCATCTGACTCCAAGAAATGTAGCTCAACAGGAACCCAGAAACCAACTGTCCCAAAATTATAGCAAGAAACAAGTGTAGCAATCTGCCTTGCGGTCCTTTGGGTTGCCGGATTAACAAATCCAGCTTAAAACTCTGTAAAGCCCACCAAGCTAACGCTATACAGATGAGCGACACGATCATGGAGATCAGCGCGGTCATACTCGCCGATTGACTTAGCTGTTCAGCCAATTGCTGTTTCCCGTTCAACCATAATTCCTCCCATCTGCGTCACAGACTTCTTTATAATACTCGGCGAACGCCTAATATGCCAGTGCTATTTCTGTTTTCAGGACATTTATTTCGACAAAATGTGATTAATCACTTCTGTTTCGTGAATTTAAAAGGTACTAAATACCTAGCAGCCGGGCAAGAAATAGGACTGTACATTTGGTAATAACAGCTAAAAAAGGGCCCGATCACAGTGATCGAAGGAAGCAAGGTTCTCCCTCACCTTCTACCGGACATTCTTTGGCAGAAATTATGAAGTGGTCTCCTTGTCGTTCCATCCGTATACTATGCCGAACCCTTTTAAAATTCCACTTAAAATCCAATATTAATTCTTATTGGTTCTGATGCTTGTAGCATTTAAACGGTTAAGCGCCCGTTGCAGAGCTACTTCCGCCCGATGATGATCTATCTGTTCCTGCTTGCTCTGGAGCCGCAGTTCTGCCCGCTCCCTTGCCGCACGGGCACGCTCCACATCAATTTCTTCGGAACGTTCCGCACTCTCAGCCAAAATGACCACTTTATCCTTGCGGACTTCAAGAAAGCCCCCATTGACCGCGATCACTTCGGTTTGACCACCGATTTTAATGCGTATCGGTGCAATCTTCAAGGGAGTGACCAAGGGAAGGTGTCCAGGTAAAATCCCAAGATCGCCTTCCGAGCCGCGAACACTGATGCTGTTTACCTGTTCTGTATAAACCAGGCGCTCCGGCGTCACAATCTCTAGTAAATACGTGCTCACTTGAATCCCTCCTGGAAGCTGTCCGCAGACAGCTCACTTCGTAAGGCTCGGCTATTCTTTGCCTGTTGTTTACAACGTTTTAGCTTTTTCAACTGCTTCTTCGATGGCTCCTACAAAAAGGAAAGCCGCTTCTGGAAGATGGTCATACTTGCCTTCCAAAATTTCTTTGAAGCTTCGTACAGTTTCTTTAACCGGCACATATTTACCTGGGAAGCCGTTAAATGCTTCGGCAACGTGGAAAGGTTGAGAAAGGAAACGCTGGATTTTACGTGCACGTGCCACCAACATTTTATCTTCTTCACTCAGCTCGTCCATACCCAGGATGGCAATGATATCCTGAAGCTCATTGTAGCGGGCCAAAATTTGTTTTACCCCTTGTGCTACATTGTAATGCTCTTCACCCACAACGTCTGGAGCCAAAATACGGGAGCTTGATGCGAGTGGATCAACCGCCGGGTAAATACCCATTTCGGAAATTTTACGTTCCAGATTCGTTGTAGCATCCAAATGGGCAAACGTTGTAGCAGGAGCCGGGTCAGTGTAGTCATCCGCAGGCACATAGATCGCCTGAATGGAAGTAACAGAACCTTTTTTAGTAGAAGTAATCCGTTCTTGCAATTGACCCATCTCAGTAGCCAGCGTAGGCTGGTAACCTACTGCTGAAGGCATACGTCCCAACAGGGCCGAAACCTCAGAACCTGCTTGAGTAAAGCGGAAAATGTTATCAATAAAGAGCAACACGTCACGGCCTTCTTGGTCACGGAAGTATTCCGCCATCGTCAGACCTGTGAGAGCTACACGCAAACGTGCACCCGGAGGCTCGTTCATTTGTCCGAACACCATCGCTGTTTTGTTGATAACGCCGGAATCTCTCATTTCATGGTACAAGTCATTTCCTTCACGTGTGCGTTCACCTACACCCGCAAATACAGAAATACCACCATGCTCCTGAGCGATATTGTTAATCAATTCTTGAATGGTTACGGTTTTACCTACACCAGCACCACCAAACAATCCGACTTTACCACCCTTAGCATAAGGAGCCAGCAAGTCGATAACTTTAATACCGGTTTCGAGCATCTCTGCTTGAGTTGTCAGCTCATCGAAAGAAGGAGCTTGACGGTGAATCGGATTTCTAGCCGTTTCACTCATATCAGCACCATTATCAATTGGCGTTCCAAGCACGTTAAATACGCGTCCAAGAGTAGCTTCGCCGACAGGTACTGAAATAGGTGCTCCCAGATCTATGGCTTCAGCCCCACGAACCAAACCATCTGTGGAAGACATGGCAATACAACGCACACGGTTGTCACCTAGATGTTTTGAAGCTTCGAGCGTCAGATCAATTTTGACTCCGCTCTCCAGCACAGTCCCAATATGAATGGCATTCAGGATTTCCGGAAGTTGTCCACGTTCGAACTCAACGTCGACAACCGGACCCATGATGCTCACTACGCGTCCTTTGTTCATCTTTTGGTTTCCCTCCTACAAGCTTGCACAGCCGCAAATCCGAACCACTCTGATTTGTTTTGCGCCCGCAATTTATCATAATAGTGTAGACCCTGTTATAAAACAGTCGCAACAAGCCTGATTAAGACTGAGCGCTTGCCCCTGCAACGATTTCCGTAATTTCCTGGGTAATAGCCGCTTGACGAGCACGGTTATAGGTCAAGGAAAGCTCACCAATTAGCTTGGAAGCATTCTTCGTAGCAGATCCCATCGCCGTCATCTTCGCTCCCAGTTCACTAGCTTTACCATCCAGCAAAGCGCCGTAAATGAGCGTTTCCGCGTAACGCGGCAGCAATACTTCCAGCACTCCTTCTGGTGAAGGCTCATACTCATAGTTAATTGAGGATGAAGCTGTAGCTGAATCCGGTGTTGCCATTGGTAACAGACGGTCAACTGTTGGAATTTGAGTCAATGCGTTGACAAAGCGGTTATAGCATAGATAAAGCTCATCAAATTCTTTAAGTTCAAAGCCTTGTACAGCCTTGCTTGCAATTGTTTTGATATCTGCAAAAGCAGGTGTATCCGACAGATCTGTTACCGATTCAGCGATAGGAAATTCACGACGTCTGAAATAATCCCGTCCTTTTCGTCCAATGATGAAAATCACAAATTCATCCTGTGAACGGTGACGTTCAGAAATCGTCTGCGTAACCTGTCGTAAAATATTGGCGTTATAACCACCAGCCAGACCACGATCAGATGTAATGATGAGATAAGCAGTCTTTTTAACCGGACGCGTTTCCAGCATTGGATGCTTGATGTTATTCGCTCCAGAAGCAATACTACTCACAACTTCCTTAAGCTTTTCCGAGTAAGGACGAGCCGACTCCGCTTTCTCCTGAGCTTTTCTCAGCTTGGATGCAGCGACCATTTCCATCGCTTTCGTGATCTGCTTCGTACTCTGCACACTTTTAATCTGACGTTTAATCTCGCGCATACCTTTTGCCATGATTTCACCACCTTTAAGCTCCAGCAAAGCCAAAGCTAACTTCGTAAGCAATCCCTTAGCTTGGGCCAAGTCCAAGCACTTCGTAAGATTCAAATCCAGCCGGACATATGTTAAAGGGCCTGTTATTGAGGGTAAAACATGCCAAGGAAGCCAAAACCCGGAGGGCACGCTTCCTTAGTACATCTTTCATCATAAACAGGCAAATTCCAATGTATTAAACCGACGTGGCGAATGATTTTTTGAATTTCTCGATAGCCGCCTTCAAAGCCGCTTCGTTATCAGCAACCAGGTCTTTCGTGTCGCGGATAGATTGAAGCACGTCTTGATGGTCAGACACCATGAAAGACAGGAAGTCTTTTTCAAAACGTTTTACATCCGCTACAGGGATATCATCAAGGAAGCCTTTTACAGCAGTATACAAGCTCACTACTTGTTGCTCTACAGCAAGCGGTTGGTTAACACCTTGTTTCAAAATTTCCATCATGCGTGCGCCGCGATCCAGACGGGCTTTTGTGGATTTATCCAAGTCGGACCCGAATTGGGAGAACGCTTGAAGCTCACGATATTGAGCAAGATCCAGACGCAGGGAACCTGCTACCTTTTTCATCGCTTTAATCTGAGCTGAACCACCTACACGGGATACAGAAATACCTACGTTGATCGCCGGACGTTGCCCTGCATAGAACAAGTCAGCTTCCAAGAAGATCTGTCCATCCGTGATGGAAATAACGTTGGTTGGAATATATGCAGAAACGTCGGAAGCCTGTGTCTCGATGAACGGCAATGCGGTAAGTGATCCGCCGCCCAACTCATCATTTAGCTTCGCTGCACGTTCCAGCAAACGAGAGTGAAGATAGAAAACGTCACCCGGATATGCTTCACGACCCGGTGGACGACGCAGCAACAGGGACAGTTCCCGGTAAGCTGATGCTTGTTTAGTCAAGTCATCATAAACTACAAGGACATGCTCGCCTTTGTACATGAAATACTCACCCATGGCGCAGCCAGAGTAAGGAGCAATGTACAGCAATGGTGATGGTTCGGAAGCAGATGCCGTAACGACAATCGTGTATTCCAGCGCACCGTGACGACGCAATGTTTCAACAACTTGAGCTACCGTGGATTGTTTTTGACCAATAGCGACATAAATACATTTCATGCCGTTACCTTTTTGGTTCAAAATTGCATCAATTGCGATAGAAGTTTTACCTGTTTGACGGTCACCGATGATCAACTCACGTTGACCACGACCAATCGGAACCATCGCATCAATAGCTTTAATCCCCGTCTGCATAGGCTCATGTACCGATTTACGGGCCATAACGCCTGGAGCCTGACTTTCAACCGGACGGAATTCTGTTGTAGCAATCGGTCCTTTACCGTCTACTGGTTGTCCCAGTGGGTTAACTACACGTCCGATCAATGCTTCCCCTACAGGGACCTGCATGATTTGACCTGTACGTTTTACTTGACCGCCTTCACGAATGTCGGAGAATTGACCCAAAATAACAACACCGACATTGCTTTCTTCCACGTTGAGCGCCAAGCCCAATACGCCAGTGTCGAATTCAACCAATTCACCGGCCATAACTTTTTCCAGTCCGTAGACGCGGGCAATACCGTCGCCGACTTCAACAACAGTGCCGACTTCAACGACCTCGATATCATTTTTATATTGTTCAATCTGACTTTTAATCAATGAACTGATTTCCTCAGGTTTGATACTCAAGTGTGTTCACCCCTATCTTCTATACTCGTCTGTTAAAGGATTTCTCGAGACGATCCAGCTTGCCGGCCAGACTGCCGTCGTACAGTGTATCGCCGATAACCACTTTCAATCCGCCCAGTAGACTCGGGTCCACTATATTTTCCACACGGATTGTTTTATGTTCACGGGCTCCGAATTCCTCGGCTACCGCTGTTTTTTCCTGATCACTTAAAGCATAAGTCGAATACACCTTTGCATGAGCAATTCCCAGCTTGTATTCCTGAATATCGAGGTATCCGGCAAGGAGAGATTCGAACAAATCTGCTCTACTACGCTGAATCAACAGCTTGATCGTGTTAATTAGCGAGGCAGAAAGCTTGCCTTCAAAACTGTTAGCCAGAACTTGAAGCTTGACCGCTTCCGTAATGTTAGGAGAATTAATGAATTTACGGATTTCAGCATCCCCCGATACAGCCTCTACAAAAGCACGTAGCTCCTGCTCGGTTTCCATAATGGTCTGTTCCTGCTCTGCCACTTCAAACAAAGCTTTCGCATACCGTTTGGCTACTACCGTATCCCGGCTCATGCTTTGCCTCCTACCTCTTTAAGGTATTGGTCGACAAGCTCTCCCTGGACTTGGTCTTCCTTGATTTCCTTTTGAATCAGTTTGGAAGCAATTTGTACCGAAGCTTTACCCACTTCGCTGCGCAGTTCGGCAACCGCCTTATTACGCTCGCTTGTGATTTCACGAACAGCTTCGTCTTTCAGGCGGACAGCTTCGTCTTTAGCCTGAACAATAATTTGCTCCGCTTGTTTGTTACCTGTTTGTTTTGACTGCTCGATAATGTCGTACGCTTCCTTACGTGCCTGCTGGAGAGCCTGCTTTTGCTCCTCAACATAAGCAGTAGCCTGTTCACGCGTCTGTGCCGCTTCATTCATTTGCTGTAATACAAGCTGACGCCGCTTCTCCATAACGGAAAAGAGAGGGCCGAATGCATAACGCGTCAGTAACCAGTACAAGATCAAAAATGCAATGATTGTGAAAACGATACTTGTCCAATTTAAACTCAATTGAAGTCACTCCTTTCCGGTGAACGTCGGTTCTGGATCTTTCATGTTCAAACGAACAAAGAAGGCGCGGATGGCTGTGCCTTCCCCGCCAAACCTTGCTTCCATTCAATTAAGCACCTGCATAGAAAATGAATGCCAGAACGACCCCGATGATTGGCAGGGCTTCGACCAGACCTACACCGATAAACATTACCGTTTGCAACGTTGCTTTTGCTTCAGGCTGACGAGCGATACCTTCAACTGTTTTACTTACGATCAGACCGTTACCAATACCTGCGCCCAAAGCGCCCAAACCTACTGCGATTGCAGCTGCGATATATGCCCAAACTCCCATTTTAAAAATCCTCCTTAGTGATGTGTATTTATATTGTACATGTATTTGCAGTTAAGAGCGAAGCGTACTCCTGAACTTAACTAAAAACCGGAAAACGAGCTTGTCTAATGCTCTTCTTCATGCGTGTCAATGGACTGCGAAATGTATACAAACGTCAGAATCGTGAAGACGAACGCTTGAATACTGCCGACAAAGATACTAAATCCTTGCCAAACAACGAGTCCCAATACGGAAGCAATCCAGCCTCCTACACCAAGTGCTGTCAATTTCAGCAGAACACTGATCAAAACTTCGCCGGCAAAAATATTACCGAATAGACGCATACCATGTGTCAATAGTTTTGAGAACTGCTCAATCAAGTTAATTGGCAAAAAGAATGGAAATGGCTGAACGTAATGCTTGAAGTAAGCTTTGGTATTGCGGAAGATTCCCAGGAAATGAACCAGGACAAAGATCATTAAAGCGAGTCCAATAGATACCCCTGCATCTGCAGTAGGTGATTTCCACCAGCTGATGCCTACATGGGCAGCTTCGCCTGGGTGAGACGCCTGTGCTTGTTCTAATGCTTCTTTGACTGGAATGATTTCATGTCCAAATACTTGGGCACTTTGCGCATTATCGAATTCGGTCACAATCCCGAACGGTAAGCCCAGCATATTCCCCACGAAAATGAACATGATCAGCGTCATCCCCAAGGAGAGGAATGGCTTCCCTTTTTTCAAATCCATCGTGCTGGTAATCAGTCCTTGAACGAATTCTACGACCCATTCCATAAAATTTTGCAACTTGCTTGGATTGTCCACAGACAAATTGCGCGTTGCAGCAAATGCCAGTCCAAATACAATCGCACAAGTCACAATAAGCATAATAATGACGGACAAGTCAATGTTAAACCCGCCCAATTGGATAATCGGTGATTCATGCAACATGTTTTCTCACCCCTTTCTCAGTTGAGCCATCATTTTTCCTGAAGCGCGAATATGATGCCTATAATTAACAGAAGAAATTGCCCAGTCACCAGGCTTGCCATTACAGCGATCTCATGGAAATAGGCCGGAAATTCTATCGCCAGCACCACTGCCAAAATTGAGGTCCCTAATCGAACGCCAAAGCCAATACCAAACACTCTCTTCTTTCTTTCACCGGCGGCCGCACTCGCAACCTGTCGAATTTTGTAGGCCATATACAGCACATTTAGACAGCTTACTCCCGTTCCCAGAATGATTCCGTGAGCAATGTCACGATGTTGGGGCATGAAGGCGGAGACCAGGAAACACAGAGCCATAATACCAAGCGCTACGATCCATAACATTTTTTGCATACGGGTCATCTCATTCATGGTTATCCCTCAGTACCTTTCCGATCACAAGGGCAATACTTAATGCGCCTACAACCAAGCCTGCGAGAACGCTTACGCCAATCCAAATTCCGGAGCCACCAAGTTTGGCATCAAGCCATTTTCCTGCATAGAAACCACCCAGTGTGCATATCGCCAAATCAATGCCGATCGCGCTCACCAGTCCTATAGCCTTAAAGGCATTTCCGGTGTTATTTCGGTTGTTGTTTTGCTTGGAAGGTTTGACCACTTTTCCATGTCACCCCTGCAATTCCAGTCCATTTTACTTAAATATAAGATACTTTGTCAATTGAGATATTTTAGTGCCCTAAAGTATAAAATCAAACGACAAAGCATCTTAAATTGCTGTATCCCTTGGTAACCGTACAGTTTAACTGTATGCTTGCCTTGTAAAGAATAATTATATCGGACGAACACCTTTTGTGAACATTGTGTGAAATTCTTCAGGGCGTTCGGATTGAACACCATAATGGTGCAAAATCGCATTGACAATTCTTACTGATGCTTGGCCATCGCCGTAAGGATTCGCTGCTTGGCTCATAGATTCGTACAACGCGGAATCTGTCAAAAGTGCCTTGGTCCGATTGTACACGTTCTCTTCACTCGTACCCACCAGTTCCAAGGTGCCCGCTTCAATTCCTTCCGGTCTTTCAGTCGTATCACGCAGCACCAGAACAGGTACTCCGAACGAAGGCGCTTCTTCCTGAAGCCCACCGGAATCCGTAAGGATCAGATGTGTATGTGGGTAAAAATTGTGCAGATCCACAACATCCAGCGGATCAATCAGCTTAATACGCGGATGGTTGCCTAAAATCTCAAATGCAGGTTCCTTCACAGCCGGGCTCGGATGAACCGGGTAAACAATAGCGATATCCTCAAACTCATCCGCAATTCGCTTAACCGCATTAAAAATCTGACGATGCGGTTCCCCTTGGGATTCCCGGCGATGTGCTGTCATAAGAATCAGGCGTTTGCCCTGAGCCCAGTCCAGTACGGGGTGCTCGTAATCCTGGCGAACCGTATACTGAAATACGTCAGTTACTGTATTGCCTGTAACATATATTCGCGATTCAGGCTTATTTTCCTTCCGCAAATTTCCAGCCGATAAAGAAGTAGGCGAGAAATGCAGATCAGACAGCACGCCTGTGAGCTGACGGTTCATTTCTTCAGGATATGGAGAAAGCTTGTTCCACGTCCGCAAGCCTGCTTCCACATGCCCTACTTCAATCTGCTGCATAAAGGCTGCATAGCTGGCGAGGAAAGTGGTCAGCGTATCGCCGTGAACCAACACGATATCGGGCTTGGCCTCACGCAATACAGGTTCCAGACCTTGAAGTACCCGCATGGAGATTTCATTAAGTGTCTGGCGATCCTTCATTACGTCCAGATCATAGTCAGGGTGAATATTGAAAACTTCCAGAACCTGATCAAGCATCTGGCGATGTTGAGCCGTAACGCATACCACGGACTCGATATGCTCCGGGTGACGCTGAAGCTCCAAAATAAGAGGAGCCATCTTAATCGCTTCCGGACGCACACCAAAAATTGTCATCACTTTGATTTTGGACATTTTCTGTTGAACCCCTTTTCATAATAAATGTCCGCTTCACAGATCTTCCTTATTCAGAAAAACGACCTGTCATAACGTCCATAGATTTTGCCGAACCGCCAAAGGCAGTCTACTTGGTTCCGTACAAGCGGTCTCCCGCGTCACCAAGACCTGGAATGATGTATCCATGATCATCCAGACGCTCGTCCAATGCAGCGACGTAGATGTCTACATCAGGATGCGCATCCTGCACAGCTTTGACTCCTTCAGGAGCAGCAATCAGATTCATCATTTTAATTTGAGTGCAACCTCTCTTTTTCAACACATCAATCGCCGCAATTGCCGAGCCCCCCGTTGCAAGCATCGGATCAATCACGATCAATTCACGCTCAGTTACATCTGTAGGCAGCTTCGTATAGTATTCTACGGGTTGCAGCGTCTCAGGATCGCGGAACAGTCCCACATGGCCTACCTTTGCTGCAGGCAGCAGCTTTACTACGCCATCCAGCATACCCAAGCCTGCACGCAGAATCGGAATAAGACCCAGCATACGTCCTGAAATCACTTTACCTTCTGTCTCAGCAACCGGTGTCTGCACCGTAATGCTTTCCAGCGGGATATCCCGTGTAATTTCATAAGCCATCAATGTTGCTACTTCATCCACCAGCTCGCGGAAATCCTTGGTGTTTGTCCGCACATCGCGGATAAATGTAAGTTTGTGTTGGATCAAAGGGTGATCGCAAACCACCAGTTTCGCCATAATATATTCCCTCCGGTATTATCGTCACGTTCTTTCGCGCCAGCATATCGAACTATCCTGAGTCGAAAGGATCTATGTAACCTATTTGTACAAACCAAATAAGCACAGATGCAATGCGTGCCTGTAAATCCTGTTTATTATAACATTCCCTTGATTGATTTAACACCTGCCACCGCAACCTTTTGTCAAGGGAAAGATATGACATGTAAAATACTTATTAAGACCACTTCACGTGTGACTTTCGTCACATAAAAACACATCAAAAAGGCCCTGACGGCACTTGACCGTCAAAGCCTGTGGACTTTAAGCTTCCTGCCCGACCTATCCCCTTTGCATCCTCATGCAGCGCTATTCTTTTATCTATACTTCAAATTGTCCCATGCTCCCTGAAATTGCTGAAGCATTTCATCCTTCGTGATAACCCCTGCAATATAGGCTTGCATACTACTGCTTAAATCCTGATTCAGCCCCTTCGGGAAGCGTTGGAAGTTCCAGCTCCATATCTTGCCTTCCCTCACGTGCCGAGATATTTCTGCACCTAGATCGCCTGTCGTCTCGTCACTGGACGTGATACTTTTGAAGGCGGGAACAAACTTAAATTCCTTGGTGATATAATGCTTGCCTGTTTCTGATGTGACCAACCAATTGAGGAATTCTTTTGCCTCCTGCTTCACAGGCGAATTTTTGTTGACCACCCAGTTCGAGGCTACTCCGACAGCGAGTCTACCTCCTGTGGAGGGATCATTGTCTATAGGCGCAGGCAGAATACCCAAATTCAAGTTAGGATTAATTCCATCCATTTGCGGTTGCGTCCAGTTCCCCTGGTGCATCATAGCAGCCTTACCTGTCGAAAACAGTGTCACTTGTGTATTGTAATCCGTCGTGAGCGGATTGCGGTTTCCATATTTTATAGTCAGGTCAAGCAACTTCACCCACTGATCGAACACGGGGTTACCGGGGATGCGAGCCGTTCCTTTGTTTAAATCCGCAACATAACTTTCCGGGTTCGGCTGTCTGGCAAACGGGATATTGATAAAATGGTTCCCCAGAACCCACCATTCCGCATACCCGTTAGCAAAAGGTATAATCCCTGCCGCTTTCAGTCGCTTGGCTGCTTCTTCCAGTTCATCTATCGTCTGAGGCAGTTTGGTTATGCCCGCTTTTTTGAACAAATCCTTGTTATAAACAAAGCCAAATCCTTCTAGATTCATAGGCTGTCCATAAATCTTACCGTTAACCGTCATCGGCTTACGAGCAAAATCGTCCAGGTCCTTCACCCATGGCTGATCCGACAAATCCTCCAAGTACTCCAGCCACGTATCGCGGTCCTGGTAGCCCTCATTTGTAAAAATGTCCGGCTGATCGCCTGATGCGAATTTAGCCTTCAACGAAGCACCATAGTCCGTACCACCACCGACAGATTGGATATCCAGCTTGATGCCAGGGTGGGTCTTTTCATATTCAGCCTTCAGCTTGTTTAACGGTTCCGAAATTTCTACTTTGAA
Organism: Paenibacillus sp. FSL R10-2748; assembly: GCF_038005565.1. NCBI lineage: Bacteria > Bacillati > Bacillota > Bacilli > Caryophanales > Paenibacillaceae > Paenibacillus > Paenibacillus sp. FSL R10-2748. The sequence continues at coordinate 539,772 of NZ_JBBOTK010000003.1, read as the reverse complement.
TTGATAAATGTGTATCGTTTTCGTCTCACTCTGTTGAGCCTTCGTATTTCCACAACCTGCAAGTGTACATGCGAGCAGCACCATCAAGGAGATGACAAGTAACGCTGTTTTTTTCATCGGTTATCCCTCCCATCAGCCTTTGACCGCACCGGCTGCAATGCCAGAAACGATGTATTTTTGCATCACCAGAAAAAACACAACAACTGGCGCGATCCCCAATACCAGTGCTGGCAGCGCCAAGTCCCATTGCTTGGTGTACTGACCAAACAACATATAGGTTGCAATCGGAATGGTGCGCAGCTCAGGATCATTCAAAATGAGTGAAGGCAACAGATAGTCATTCCAGATCCATAAGGTGTTCAAAATAAGTACGGTTACGAACATAGGCAGCAGCAGTGGACAAACGATGCGAAAGAACACCCCGTACCGGGATGAACCGTCCACCCTTGCCGCCTGCTCGATCTCAATAGGTACCGTTTTAATAAAGCCATGAAAAAGAAAAACGGACAAAGGCGCTCCAAAACCCAGATAACATAAGATCAGTCCCGGTATACTGTTGTTCAAGCTCAATACGTTGGACACTTCCATAAGCGGCAACATAATTGATTGAAAAGGGACTACCATCGCAGCCACAAGCAAACCGAATAGGCAACGATTAAAAAGAGTGTCATGCCGAACCATCTGGTAAGCGGCCATTGAGCTGATTAGCAGCAAAAGCGCATTACTGACGATCGTGACAATCAGTGAATTCCCCAGTGCTGTGGGAAAGTTTATTTTATTCCAGGCGTTAGCATAGTTTTCAAAACGGAAGGTTGTCGGCCACGAAGCGGAATGGGCCAAAATGTCGCCAAAGGATTTAACGGAGTTTACGAGCAAAAAATAGAACGGAACCAGAAAGATTAACCCGATCACAATAAGCAATAATTCAGCAGCCCATGTGCCCAAACGATAGTTTGACGTTTTTCCCATTACATTTCGACCTCCTTTTTCTTCGTGAGACGCACCTGAATGCTGGTAATGATCGCAACGACCACAAAGAAAATCATAGCTTTGGCAGTCCCTAATCCAAGTCGATTATTTGTAAACGCTTCATTATATATGTCCAACGCTACAGACTCTGTCGACTTGAAAGGTCCCCCCTTCGTGAGAGCCAAATTCAACTCAAATACTTTAAAGGACCAGGATATCGCCAGGAACAAGCAGACGGTCACCGCTGGCATAATAAGTGGCACTACGATATGACGCAAAATCTGTCTTCGGCTTGCACCGTCGATTTGGGCCGATTCAATAAGGGCATGCGGGACATTATTTAACGAGGATATGTAAATAACCATGAGATAACCTGCATATTGCCATACAAACACAATGACAGTTCCCCAAAAAGCAGTTGGCCCATCACCCAGCCACGGCAGTTTAAAAAAGGAAAGCCCTGTCGCCTCCCCTACCGCAGAAAAGCCGCGTACAAATATAAATTGCCAGATAAAGCCGAGCAGCAAGCCGCCAATCATATTGGGCATAAAAAATACAGTTCGCAGTGCATTACGGGTACGCAACGGTTTGGTAAGTGCATAGGCTAGGAAAAAGCCAATCAGGTTTGTCAGAATGACACCACATACAGTAAACCGGACCGTAAACCAGAACGCATTACGGAAATCTGGATCATCCCTAAAAATATGAATATAATTTCCTAGTCCGAGCCATCGGATGTTTTCAGATACTCCATCCCAGTTCGTCATGGAATAATACAGACCCAGCAGGAACGGAATGACCATAATCAAGACGAAAAACAACGCCATCGGTCCCACAAATACGAGTTGCTGCAATAATTGCGCGGATTTTCTTTGACTCAATGCAATCACTCCTTTGTCGTAGATCATGAAGGATAGCGCGCATAAACCCTTACTATAATCGCTTATTACCCAAAAATGTAAGTTTCGAGTCGTTCGGAAGCAAAAAAAAGGCTGTTCTCCTTCGGCTTACGGAAGGAAAACAGCCTATAACATAAAGATTATGAATGTTGATGAATTAGTATTGAGTTCCTGGATAGATCGGGAACTTGTCTGTCAACTCGCCAACCGCTTGGCTTGCCTTGGACAATACAGTATCATCTTTCGAGTTTTTAAGGGTTTCAGCAATGATTTTACCGATTTTGACCATAGCCTCTTCATCCATACCACGAGATGTTGCAGCAGGTGTACCAATACGAATTCCGCTTGTTACGAATGGACTGGTCGGGTCAAAAGGAATCGCATTTTTATTGACCGTGATGCCCACGGAATCCAATACATGCTCCGCTTCTTTACCTGTGATATTCAAATTGCGCGTATCCAACAGCATCAGATGGTTATCCGTACCACCGGATACAATGTTAATCCCTTCAGCCAACAATGTTTCAGCCAGAACCTGTGCGTTGCGGACTACGTTTTGCGCATAGGTTTTGAACGATGGCTGGAGCGCTTCACCCAAAGCAACCGCTTTGGACGCGATCACATGCATCAGTGGCCCCCCTTGAGTACCAGGGAAAATAGCTTTATCAATCGCTTGCGCCCATGCTTTGCGAGTCAGAATCAGACCCCCACGCGGACCACGCAGCGTTTTGTGTGTCGTTGTTGTTACAAATTGGGCATGCGGAACTGGACTTGGGTGAATTCCCGCTGCCACAAGACCTGCGATATGTGCCATATCCACCATGAACAAAGCACCTACATCATTGGCAATGGAAGCAAAAGCTTCAAAATCAATAGTACGCGGATATGCACTCGCGCCAGCTACAATCAGACGAGGACGGTGCTTGAAGGCTGCCTTACGCACTTCATCGTAGTCGATGCGGAAGTTGTCTTCGCGTACACCATAGGCAGCAAAGTTATACAACAAGCCGGAAGCGTTAACCGGACTTCCGTGTGTTAAGTGGCCACCATGCGCCAGATTCATACCCAGTACAGTATCTCCAGGTTTGAGAGCTGCCAGATACACCGCCATGTTGGCTTGTGCTCCAGAGTGAGGCTGCACGTTAGCATGCTCGGCGCCGAACAGTTCTTTCGCGCGGTCACGTGCGATGTCTTCAACGATATCTACATGCTCACAGCCACCATAGTAGCGTTTGTTCGGATAACCTTCAGCATATTTATTCGTCAGCACGGAGCCCATGGCTTCCATTACTGCTTCACTGACAATGTTCTCGGATGCGATTAGCTCGATATTGTGGCGTTGTCGTTTCAGTTCAAGTCCCATTGCTTCCATCACTGCCGGGTCACTTTTACGCAGGTGTTCCATCATGATTGATTACTCCCTCTCCATAGTCAATTGTTGGGTATACAAGCAAACGCCTGCTCCTCTGTTGGGTACCTCATCATCAATGCAAAAAAGATTAGTACAAACATGCCGCCATGCCAAATGCTAATCGCAGTTTCCGCCGACTTCTTGCTCCAGACTGTACACCGCCCGTTGTCCGCCAATAAGTGGAGGACGGGTGAACGCTGCTGTCACACGTGCTTCGCCAATCCAGCGAAGGCTTGGGCGAAACGGAACAGCAATGGGTCGCAGATGCATGCCAATCAGCGTTTCGCCGATGTCTATCCCGGCATGAGCCTGCACGTTCGCCGCCAAACACGCGTCGCTCATAGAACGATAGGCGACGGTAGCCATAGAGCCTCCTGCTGTACGAACAGGAACAGCTGCAACCTCCATCAGTCCCAATCGCTCCAGCACAGCCCGTTCAACGACCAGCGCTCGGTTCAAATGCTCACAGCATTGAAACGCCACATCAAAGCCATACTCCCTGCGAACAGACTCTACTCCAGACAACAGTTGCTGAGCCACATCGAGCGCTCCCGCCGTACCAATCCGACTTCCAGCCACTTCACTTGTGCTAACGCCGATAACCAGCAGGCGACCAGCCTTGAGACTGGCTGCTTCTGCGATTTCCCGCACGACAGAAGTGGTCTGTGCTTCCAGCGGAATCTCATGATCTAATTGTTCCACCATTGGAACCTCCTTTGGTTGAACAGCCTCTCAGAGACTAGGCACGGTCTCATGCCCCAAGTTCAACACACTCTCTCCTGATCACAATCTGACTATATTATAGCCGATGTTTCAGATTTCGAGCAGAAAAAATGGAAGAATCTTTAATGGAATCAACTCTCAGCTAAAAATCTGGCATAACTTGTATATGAAAAAAAGAGCAGTCCACACCTATGTGGAATTGCTCTTTTGCCCAGGCGACCGGCCGTATATCCGATGCTCCATCGTGGTTAATCCCACTTTTGTCGCCAGTTACATCGGATTCTCATTTTTCCACCTTATCTTAACGGATTAACCGCCGAAAATCAACAGATTCCGTACAAAACAGATGAGTAATACCAATTTTATTCGGAAGATGCCTTTAGCTTGTCCAGCAGCTTATGCAGTGCCGTACGGATTTCCGCAGCTGTGACATCGTAATCTTCTCGCGAACCGCCAAACGGATCAGAAATATCAAAGCCCGGAATCCGTTGGTGTAATTCAATCATTCGTTCACGCTCCTGCGCCGATAGCTCTTGTCCGAGTGAAGCCATCAACTGCTGTGAAGCATATAAACTATCCAACTCCTGTACATCATTCAACACCGCATCCCGGTTCTCCACATATTCCTTAAGCGTAAATACTTTGCCCGCCGTTTGGGGAAAGCGCTGAATTAAGTGCTGTTTATGTCCTTGCGTCAAGGTTAAGATCAGATGCGCCCACCCGGCAAGCCCGTCGCTCAAAGGGGTTGAAGTGATCTGATCGGATATATCATGATCACGTAGAACCGCCTCTGCATGTCGGGATATCGGCGTGCCTTCCATCGCGGCTACTCCCGCAGAACGTACTTCCAGTTCTAGCCCATGCTCAGCAGCCAACTTACGCAGCATCCCTTCAGCCATTGGACTGCGACAGGTATTCCCTGTGCATACGAATAAGATATTCTTCAACGGTTTTCACCCCCCGTATGTTAAAAAAATATATAAACAGAGGATTACTATAGTTTTAATCCCTTACTATAATCCTGCATTTATTTTACACTGTCTACGCTAAAATCAAAACATAAACATAAAGCCGAATGCCAGCAAAATGGCACCGCCCACTGCTTCTCCATAATCTCCTAGATTGCGGCTGACCTTGCGACCTAACAGCAGACCCAACATCGCCATTGCTCCCCCGCAAAAACCAAACGCCAGAACGGACAGCACCAGATCACTCTGGAACATACCCAGTGACACTCCTACAGAAAATGAGTCAACGCTCACCCCAAGTGCAAACAGCAAAAGGCCTAAAGGCGAACGATGATCCAATACCTGTACGCCGTCCCCTTTAAAGGAATTATACACCATATGCCCGCCCAAAAGGATGAGTAACCCCCCTGCGAAGTAGGCCGTCACATGACCTAATAAAGAACTCATATAATGGCCTGTGAACATTCCCAGCAATGGCATCAGAATGTGAAAAAAGCCAATAACAGTACTGATGCGCAGCACGTCTCGCAGGCGTATCCCCTTCATGCCGATCCCTACGCCCAGCGATAACGCATCCATTCCTAGCGCTACCGCCATGATCAGAATCGTTACAACCTGCCCGGCATGGGCAGAGGCTGCCAGCATACTCCATCCCTCCATTATCCGTCTGTTCTTGTACACGTTATGCGGACAAGGGGCAAATCAGTACAAGCATACACTGAAAGTGCCCAATACCAAGACGAGGAGAGGAGAAATTTAATATAAGAGGCTCTGATTCGACAGAAGCTACAAGCGGACGATTCGGTGACCTGCCGCTTTAAGCAGGCGGTTCATGACGGCGTCTCCCAATCCTTTCGGCGGACAGGATTCCGACAAAATGTAGGTGACGCCGTCCTCGTCGCAGCGGCGCAGCACGCCGTACAGGCGCTGCGCTGCCTCATGGAGCGCGTCCAGCTTGCCTAACGTGTAGACGCGCTCTCCGGCGTAGCCGGCGGCATGCTCGTCGAACGCGAGCACTGCCGTGCGCTCCCCGCGCGCGGAAGCCTCCGCCAGCGCGGCGCGAATCCAGCCCGTCACCTCAACGGACGACGGGCCTTGTACCACGCTCAAGCGGCCTCGGGGCGCGTAGTGCGTGTACTTCATGCCTGGCGAGCGCGGCGCCGGGCTGTCCGCGTCTTCCCCGGGCGTAGCGGCCAACGCCGGGTCCAGCACGACAGCGCGAGCAACCGCAGCGAGCTGCTCAGCCGTCACGCCGCCGGGGCGCAGGATGGTGACGGTTCCGTCGTCACCCGCCTGCACTACCGTGGACTCCAGTCCCACCCCCGTGGGACCTCCGTCCAAAATGCCGCCGATGCGGCCCTCCAGATCCTCCCGCACATGCTGTGCAAGGGTGGGACTGGGTCTTCCCGACCGGTTGGCGCTTGGCGCAGCCAGTGGACAACCCGCTTCAGCGATCAAACGAAGCGCTATCGGATGATCCGGCATGCGCACACCAACCGTGTCCAGCCCGGCTGTCACACGCGATGACAGTGCCTGCGGCACTACCGGCAATACGAGAGTCAGTGGTCCCGGCCAGAACATATTCATCAGCGCTCGGGCTGTATCGTTTATTTCTGCTACCATACCCTCTAATTGATCAACATCAGAAATATGTACAATGAGCGGGTTATCGGAAGGGCGTCCTTTGGCAGCAAATACCGCCTCCACCGCTTTTGTACTACGCGCATCGGCCCCCAGGCCGTACACGGTCTCCGTAGGAAAGGCTACCGTCTCTCCAGCTTGGAGGAGTAAGGCGGCCTCGCGTATGCCCTTTTCCGCCGTGATCCGAGTCTGTTCATCCCAAATTTCGTCAGAAACATCCCCGTCAGTGTTGCTCAAAGGAACCAAACATCTTACATCCCACCATTGTGTATGGGAAGACTTCAATGCCTGCTTCAGCTCGCGAATTCCCTGTTCATCTAGCTTTTGCTCAGGTTTTTCCTTTTGCACAAATTCTCCGCGCAAGTCTTGCATTTGATTCGATTTATCGCTCATATCAGATCATCCCATATCTTATTGTCATACAGGCCAGTGATTTCGTTTGATCCCCATAAAGCTACTTTGAAAGATCAGTTCATTTGGCTCTGCCATGTGTATATCTATCGTAAGCTCCATTATAGCATATGGGGAAACTTACACTCCTCAACGTTTAGGCAAACAAACCACTCACCCAGTTACACAGTCCCGTAAGTGCATCCCACAGAAAAAAACGTACTTCCGGCTCCTTGTCAGTAGCATTCGTCCGACTATCTCCGTGATTCGTTTTTGCTGATACCGTTTGTGCCGTTGCTTCCCCACTGCCTGCATCAATAAAACATAGCGGAGGAAACAGCACGCACCACCAATTTTGACCTTTTCCTTGCCCCAGCGTAACCCGAAGTGCCTCATAATTCCCTGCCGGGTAGACAAGACCACCGTACATTTTCGTTGGGAAAGGTACGCTCGCCAGTTCCACCTGATGATCATACGCAATGCCGCGACGAGCCAGTTCCATACCTACCAAACGGTCAATTTCAGGTAAATGAGCATCAATCAATGATCTCGCTTGGTCTAAGCTTTGCGGGTTTTCCAGCTCACCCACCCAGGCATTCATCTGCTGTACAATAGCGTCCCGTATTTCGCGTTTAACCAACTGATCCTCCGGGCGATCCGAATTGGCCAAAATACGCAGTCGAATGGAATCATGTGGAATCACTTTCAGCCCTGCTGTTGCCACTCCTGATGCTAAGGTTCCTCTTGTTCCAGTGGTCATAGCAGCATCCGTCTTTTGACCTTCCCAAGACATCATTAATATCGAAATACAAAATAGTATCATTGCGGCTTGCTTTACCCAACTTCTCATTTTCGTCCCCCCAAACCCAAACTCTATCATGTCTATCAGTCTGTCCGGTTTGGGAGAGTCTAAACCTATGATTCTTGTAAAAGATTCAGGACCACTTTACAGATTTTTTTCAAAAATACCCTCAAATCATGCTACACCAAGCTTCTGACCCTCACCGAGGAATATGAAAAAGCCCAGATTTCACAATCTGGACTCTCTCGTTGCACCGTTTCAACTCACACAAATACCAATCATTATCTAGCCACATTCCACCTGTACTAGGCTTATTTCGCCTTCGTCAAGCTTAGTCTGGAAGGCTGTGGCAGATCATCCTCCAGCTCTTGGCCGTGCACCTTAATACTCATAACCAAGCCGATACTAGCCATGTTAATAAGCAACGAGGTACCACCATAACTTATGAACGGGAGCGTAATCCCCGTAAGCGGCATAATGCCCAGAAACGCACCAATATTCTCAAAAATCTGGTACAGCAACATGGACACAATCCCGACAATAATATACGGTCCGGCGCGATCCCGGCATTCCAGCGAAATCAGGATCATGCGGTGAATCAAAATAAAATATAACAATAGCAGCACTGAAGAGCCTACAAAGCCAAATTCCTCCGCTACGACCACAAAAATAGAATCCGCGTACGTATAAGGAACACGCCCGGACTGTACCGAGGTTCCTTGCAAAAAGCCCTTGCCCATCATCCCGCCAGAGGCTATCGCCAGCTTGGCATTTTTGGTATGATAAGACGCCTTCGCGGTTGCCTCTTCCGGTACCAACCAAGGGTCCAAACGCTCAACCCAGTGACTACGGCCAATCCCCTTCATAAAGGAGTCAATCTCATCGTGAAACGAAATATAAGCTTTAATCCCGCCGCCAACAGCGACTGCAAATACGATGAATCCGATTAACGCATGGGATGCCTTCACATTACCAATCCATAGCATACCGATGACGATGACAATGTAACCGAGCGCATTACCCAAGTCATTTTGTGCCATAACCATGGCAAACGGGACAAAGCTCACCAGAGCGACTGGAAGAACATCCTGAATAAAATACAGCTTGCTCTTGCGCTTCTTGACCAGCATATAAGTCAGAAAAACGATAAGGACCAGCTTGAATACCTCAGCAGGCTGAAGGTTCAAGCCACCAATTTTCAAAAAGCCCTGAGAGTTGTTAACCGTCCCGCCAAAAAATCCGAGACCCAACAAGAATATTCCGCCTCCATATACATACAGGGCTTTTTTAATGAATATCCGAAAATCGACCATCGCTAAACCCAAGATCGCCACAAAACCCAATATATAATACCCGATCATCTTCTGGTAGTCATTGCCGTGCTCTGCCAAGTTCGTAGGGCCCCTACCTGCGCTGTATACCGTTATGATACTAATCGCCATGAGCAAAACCAGAATAAAGATAACCGGACCGTCAATTTTTTTCAATTTCTGAAGCATGATTTCCCCCTGAGCCGTTTCTCGGTCATACTCCTCTTATTCTAAAGGAAAGACTCGCAAAAAGAAAATGCACCACTACTCCGAGACACCTAGGACATGTCGCTCGATCCCTGCAAGGTCAGGAACGATTATAATGTTCTTCCAATGACCTGCCTGTGCCAGCAGACCAGCCACGTCTCTGGCCTGTCCCATCCCCAGCTCAAACCCGATTAGCCGCGGCGGAGCCTGAAGGAGTCCGAGCTGTTCCAGCATTGCCCGATACGGACCGAGCCCGTCAGGACCACCATCCAACGCCATCCGCGGCTCATGGTCGCGTACCTCTGGCTGTAAGCCAGCGATGTCAGCAGCCGGGATGTACGGCGGGTTGGACACGAGAATGTCCACCGCCGTTCCCACGAACGGCGCCAGCAGATCGCCCTCGCGGAATTCTACGGCTGCGCCGTTCGCAGCAGCATTATGAGTCGCTACTTTTAACGCGGCAGCCGAAATATCCCCTGCCGCCACGCGCCAGCTCGGTCGCTCAGCCGCCAGCGTCACGGCAATCGCACCGCTGCCTGCGCCGATGTCGAGCGCCTGCGGAGCGCCGCTTGGCCACAGCCGATCGCCGTGCTGGAGTATCGCCTCGACGAGCAGTTCTGTCTCGGGGCGCGGAATCAGCACCGACGGCGAAACCGCGAACGGGCGGCCATAAAATTCCTGCCGTCCGATAATATACTGCGCCGGTTCACCCGCAGCTTTGCGGGCTATAATCCGTTCCCACGCCTCCTTGACGGAGGAAGGGAACGAATCACCCAGAGCAGCGTAAAACGCCGTGCCTTCCAACCCGAGCACATGCTCCAGCAGTAAGCGGGCATTGTGCTGCGGCTCCAGAACACCACAGCTTCCTAAAAAAGAAGAAGCCTCAACTAAGGCTTCTCTGACACTCATGTTCCGTTCCGGCGACATCCGATACACACAATCGCGTTCGTTCCCCAAAACTTAAACCTCTTGTTCCATCAAATCAGCCTGCTCTGCAATCGTGAGCGCTGATACGATTTCTTCGATCTCCCCGTTCATCACCTGGTCCAGCTTATGCATAGTTAGGCCAATACGATGATCCGTTACACGGCTTTGCGGGAAGTTGTAGGTCCGGATACGCTCACTGCGGTCTCCAGTACCTACTTTGCTCTTACGCTCGCCTGCATATTTGGCTTCCTCTTCCTGACGCAACATATCCGAAATACGGGCACGCAAAACTTGCAGCGCCTTCTCCTTATTGGAGTTCTGGGATTTGCCGTCCTGACAGGTTGCCATAATACCTGTAGGCATATGTGTCACACGCACCGCCGACTTGGTCGTATTAACGGACTGCCCGCCTGCACCGCTGGAGCAGAACGTATCCACGCGAATATCCTTGTCGGAAATTTCAATATCCACTTCTTCTGCCTCAGGCATAACGGATACTGTAGATGTCGACGTATGAATACGTCCACCTGATTCTGTTGTCGGAATCCGCTGCACGCGGTGTGCGCCGCTTTCGAATTTCATTTTGCTGTATGCACCACGGCCGTTAATCATGAAAATAACCTCTTTAAAGCCCCCGAGATCATTCATGTTCGCGTCCATCAGCTCTACACGCCAGCCTTGGGTATCGGCATAACGAGTATACATCCGATACAAGTCAGCTGCGAAGAGTGCCGCTTCGTCACCACCCGCTGCACCACGAATCTCAATAATAACGTTCTTATCATCATTCGGGTCCTTCGGCAGCAGCAAAATACGGATTTTTTCATCCAGCTCCCGCTTGCGAACACTAAGTTCATCAATCTCCATTTTGACCATTTCACGCATCTCGTCGTCCAGCTTTTCACCCTGCATGGTTTTTGCAGCTTCCAGCTCTTCAACGACATTTTTATATTCGGTATATGCTTCATAAGCAGGCTGTAAATCAGACTGTTCTTTGGAATAATCTCTAAGTTTTTTGCTATCGTTCGCTACATCCGGATCGCAGAGCAGTTCGCTCAGTTTATCGTAGCGGTCCGCCAATGATTGCAATCGGTCCAACAAGCGATTCACCTCTTCAGTTAAATTAATATGAAACCAGCTTCAATTTCACTGGCTACAGCTCTTTATTATACCAACTAATTCATGAATTAGCTACAAGAAATACTGACTAATTTAGGATTTTGCAAAAATCCACACAACATGCAATACAATAAAAAGTCGCCGCCCTAATATAGGCAGCGACCACATAATCTAGCACATTTCAGAACACACATACATTGAATCATCGTCTTTTATATATCCGAATCGAGTATTGTACTCTGGAAATTATATATTAAACATTAAAACGGAAATGCATAACGTCTCCGTCCTGCACTACATATTCCTTACCTTCCAGACGAAGCTGACCACGTTCCTTAGCCCCGTTCATCGAACCAGCAGCGACCAAATCGTTGTAGGATACAACCTCGGCACGGATAAATCCGCGTTCAAAATCCGTATGAATTACGCCCGCAGCACCCGGTGCTTTCGTTCCTTTGTGAATAGTCCAAGCGCGTACTTCCTGCACACCTGCTGTGAAATACGTATACAGGCCCAGCAAGCGATAAGCTGCTTTAATCAGACGGTTCAATCCGGATTCAGCTAATCCCAGCTCCTCAAGGAACATCGCCTTGTCTTCGCCTTCCAGCTCAGCAATTTCAGATTCTACCTTGGCGCTGATCGGCACCACTTCTGCATTTTCATCTATGGCAAAATCGCGTACCTTTTGCACATATGGATTGCTGTCAGCTTCCGTTACGCCATCTTCGCTGACATTAGCTGCGTACAATACAGGCTTCATCGTAAGCAAATGAAGATCGCGTACAATCAACCGTTCTTCATCCGACAATTCTAAGCTACGCGCCGGTTTATCAGCATACAGCGATTCCTTGATCCGCTCCAGCACTTCAACCTCTTGGGTGTACTGCTTGTTGCCACCCTTCATGTTTTTGCGGGAACGTTCAATACGCTTGTCTACGCTTTCGATATCCGCCAGAATCAGTTCCAGATTAATGGTCTGAATGTCGCTGATCGGGTCAATTTTGCCGTCCACATGGGTAATGTTCTCATCTTCAAAGCAACGTACCACATGTACAATCGCATCCACTTCACGAATATGAGCCAGAAACTTGTTACCCAGACCCTCGCCCTTGCTCGCACCGCGCACAAGTCCTGCAATATCAACAAATTCAAATGCCGTTGGCACCGTTTTATTCGGCACAACCAGTTCGGTCAGCTTATCCAGCCGTTCGTCTGGTACTTCAACAACGCCTACATTGGGGTCAATCGTACAAAATGGATAGTTTGCGGATTCCGCACCCGCCTGCGTTATTGCGTTAAACAGTGTTGATTTGCCCACGTTCGGCAAGCCCACAATCCCCGCTTTTAAAGCCATAATCAGAACAACTCCCGTTTATATAAAATATGCGTTATGCCATCCGTTAGTTTACCAACCCACATTATATATGAGAACCTATACACGCGGCAAGCATACGGTTATGAAATTCAGGATTTTGCTATATCCCTATTTAGATTTCTTTGCTCATCTGGATATCCGTAACCCGGTATCCCGATTTGCGATATACATGCAAAGCTCGCTCATTATGCCCAAATACATGCAAACCGATGCGGACAGCTCCCAGTCTGCGAGCCTCCTTTTCCAAAGCCTCCATCGCCAGCGTACCTAGACCTCTCCCCTGGTATGAATCGTATACAAGAATATCCAGTAGAAAAGCTTCTTTTCCTTGCGCGCCGTCCGTAATATTGAACCAGATATAGCCAGCTTCCTCCTGACTCTGCCCCCCGGCATCGGAAAACATCAACATATACAGGTGAGCATGAGGTGTGTCTAGCCTCTGTGGCAGGTATCGAGCAAAACTTTCTGCCGCACGTTCTGGTGCTTCTTCTACCGTCCATGTACCTGCTTGGATTTTCTCATCCGCATAGTCGGCAAGCGAGCGTTGTTCAAATCGATCATATTGCTCCGCATTCATCGGAACCAATGTAATAAGTCCGCTCATCCGTTTACCTTCTTTCTTAGTCGAGTCGTGTCTTTAAGCCCTTCTATTCCATCTACCCCAATCCCAAACATGACCGTTCGGAGTTCCAGCTCCACCTGCTCCAGGCGTGCTTCCAGTGCTTCGCTGGAGGCAACCGCCGAACCGAGCAAAGAACGCCCGAAGCCTGCCATGTCAGCCCCCAGAGCGAGCGCCTTCGCTGCATCGACACCGTCTCTCAGTCCACCGCTACCGATCAGAGCACCATGTGGCTGAGCAGCTCTAACTTCCACGATACAATCAGCGGTTGAATTTCCCCAATCCGCAAACGCCTCCGCTGCGGCACGACGCACAGGATCAGGATTACGAAATTTCTCCACTTGGCTCCAGCTTGTCCCACCTGCGCCAGCGACATCAATAAAGGCAGCACCCGCATCATACAGTCTCGATGCCGTCTCGCCATCTATGCCCCAGCCTACTTCCTTCACTCCTACAGGCACTGAAAGCTGACGACACAACTCCTCGATGCGCTGAAGCAGGCCGCTAAAATCCAAATTCCCTTCGGGCTGGAAAATCTCCTGCAATCCGTTCAAATGCAGCACCAACATATCTGCTCCGGCAATTTCCACTGCACGGCGACAATCGTCCACGCCAAATCCGTAGTTCAGCTGCACCGCGCCCAGATTGGCAAGGACCGGGATGCTGGGTGCTAGACGGCGAACCGCAAAGGTTGAAGCTAATTCTTCCCTTTCCACCGCAGCCCGTACCGAACCGACGCCCAGCGCCCAGCCGCGTCTCTCCGCTGTCTCTGCTAATCGCTCATTAATCGCTCCTGTCTCGGCGCTGCCGCCTGTCATGGAGCTAATAAGTAGCGGTGTTCGTACAGCCTGTCCTAAAAAGGTAGTATCCAGACGAACCTCGTCAAAATGCAACTCCGGCAGAGCGCAGTGCTTAAAGGCATATCGCTCTAGCCCGCTGGTGATGCCTTGTCCGGCCACATCTTCTTGCAAACAAAGGCGGACGTGCTCAATCTTCCGTTCGCCTGTCCGTGCGGCAGGTAACAAAGAGCCGGATCTATTAAAACCGTCAGGTGCTCCTTTTTCATTTTCTGTACTACTCATTTATGTTCCACCTCATCCAAAGTCACTCTGTTTATTGTATCAAGTTCAAGAAGCACAAATAAGACCGTTCCCGAACACGGTAACCGATCTATTTATCGTCTCTTATATCAAATATCGTAGCCCTTAATGTGGCTATTTTAAGATACTTTCATTGTATCATGGATGGAAAAACATATACACGATCGTGAACATTTTTTCTTTCGGAAACTCTACAGAAAAGCCGCTCCTAATTGAGCTGCCGCTTTTCTGCAAAATGCCTATTCGAAAGGACAATCCCTATCCCAGCAAGATAAAGGTCTTTACAATCTCCTTTATCCCTTCATCGAATCAGGTACAGATGAAATGCTTTCTGCTTGCTCCTTCGTACGCCCATGTCCAAATTTGAATACGAGAATACCACCGATAATGACCAATACTCCGATCAACTTATTAAAGGTAAACGGAATCTTTTCTAATCCCAGCCATCCTAACGAATCCCACAACAGGGCGGTACCTAATTGCGCCGTCAATACAATGGAGATCGCATAGGTCGGGCCAAGTCGCTTCATTCCTTGTACCAGACAGAACACAACACCGACACCAATCATGCCACTGAACCAGTACCACGGCTGCATATGCTGTAAAGCAAATGTATTTTTCCCTTCAAAAATAAGACTCCCGAGTAAGGAAGCCAAGAACCCTGTTCCCAGCACCAATGTTGTTGTGGCCCACGATCCTGTCCGTTCATTCACCTTATTATTGAATATCGTTTGCAGACTGACCAAGGCACCTGCGATAATCGCCAATACAATTCCTAATAACATATTTTAACTCTCCCTTGATGATCCCTGATATTCTTCTGCCTTTATCCTAAATGCTCCTATTACAATGATTCATAAATATTATGTCCTGCCAGTTCACTCAAACCTTTTCTGTCCCGAATGACAATGTAACCTTTGGTCCGTTCAACCCATCCATCTTCAATCATTTTGCGAATGACACGGTTGAGATGTCTATAGCTGGTTCCGATCAAATTCGCCACATCTACCAGACTAGATGCACGTAATTCCTCATGAAAAGCCGTATTCGATTCGTCAAAAGAAACCGATAGCAGGTAGCTCGCCAGCCTGACTTCCACCGGATACATGAGATTGAAACTGGAAAAGTCGGAGTCCAGGCAAAACTTTCGCGTGACAATATCCAATAGAAATTGCAGCAAAGGAGCATAGTCTCTGCCGTATTTGTTCATCCATTGGTGGTGAATACCGATCACATAGATCGGAGACACTGCCTCTACTGTGTTGATAACGTGACTACTCCGAATATATTCAACATCTCCTATGACCTCGATCGGTGTTTTGAAGCAAAGGATCAGGGTCTTCCCTTCTGTAGAACTGGTATAAATCTTGACCTTGCCCTGCACCAGTATATATAGATGTTCGATGGAGTCTCCCTGTGAACAGAGCCTTTCCCCTTGCTCCAAACGATGCAACGACAAATAAGGATGTAGTGGCTCGTAGAGTATGGATTCCAACTCATGCAGCTGCAAAAAATATTTTAGCTGCTCTTGATCCTGAATTTCTCTCATTCCTAAGCTCACCTTCAATTTCTACATACTAAGCTTTCTTTACAAGTTAAAATTCTATTTTAGAGCTTCAGAATAATTACACCCGCGATCATCATACCAATACCTATAAATTGTGGCAGTTTCATCTTTTGCTTCACTATACCGAACCATCCCTTGATATCTACCAAGAAGGTTAAACACAACTGCGCAATCAACAACGCCGAGATCGTGAACGTAACCCCAATATGTTGGATTGCCGTGACTTCACTAAATATAATAATAGCTGCAAAGGCACCGCCCCAAAGATACATTGGCTTTACCTGTTTCATTTCAGCTACATTACCATCCCTTGTAAACATCCAGACTAATGCTGCCAAAATAAAGCCTATTAGCTGAGTAACAGTGGCCGCCGGCCATGTACCGATATCCTGACTAATCCGTGTATTCGCTACCCCCTGTAGCGTAATACAAGCTCCTCCCAGAAAAGCAAACAAGATTCCTCTCATAAATCGTTATTCTCCCCATGTAAATGACTTTTCTATATATTAAAGTATAGGGCAGACTCTCTATAAAGGACATATGTCCTCAATGAATAGTAAAACATACTCCATTTCATTCCATTCAGTATCCGCGTCAATCCTGCACACTTGCGTTAATAACTTGACAGTATCCCATCATAAAACTGCATGTTCCGGCACGATAAAATGGAATGCAGTATTCAATTGAGGAGTTGATCGTCATATGACTACACGTGATCCGCTGCATTCTGTGCCGGAATATCAAAGAAAAACCGGGAAAAAGGGCCGTACTCTTAAAATCGCCATTCTGGTACTTATCCTCTGGCTGATTGCCGTCATGCTGTATCAGACCCATAAACCATTGCCTCCGTTCGTCTCTTATGAGAGTCAGGAGTATTCAACCCATGAGGTAAACTTCTGGACGGATTTGACCTATCCGACCGGGGATGGAAGCACTGCACAGCATGAAGGACAAATTTTGAATCGTATGCTCGGGATCATTGATGAAGCCCAACAATTTATCGTCATCGACCTGTTTCTGTTCAATGACTATAAGCATAAAGGTCAGCACTTCCCCCAAGTCAGCGCACAAATGACCGAGCATCTTATTGCCAAAAAGAAAGCTCATCCGGATATGCCTATCTTTTTCATTACAGATGAAGTCAATACCAACTATAATTCTGCCCCCAATCCTTTGTTGGAGAATATGAAGCGAGCAGGGATTCAAGTGGTGCAGACCGATGTAGACCCGTTGCGGGACTCCACCCCCATATATTCGGCAGTGTGGCGTACCTTTTTCCAATGGTTCGGGCAGCAGGGCACAGGCTGGATTCCCAACCTGATGGCCAGTGACGGACCTGATGTAACGGCTCGCTCCTATCTTAAGCTGTTAAACGTCAAGGCCAATCACCGAAAATTGGTTGCCAACGAACAGACAGCGCTCATTTCTACAGGCAACGTGCACGACGCGAGCGCCTATCACTCCAATGTAGCGCTGGAGGTGAAGGGGCCTATCATCGGAGACATTTTACAAACAGAGCAGGCGGTGTTGGACTTTTCGGGCGGTGGGCAGCTTCCTGCCTATACACCACAAGCCGAACCCAAAGTTCCATCGAGTAAGGACAGCTACCGGATCAAATATCTAACTGAGGGCAAGGTGTACACCTCAGTTCTGGATGGCATTGCGCAGACGAAAAAAGGTGACAGCATTCATATGGGCATGTTTTATTTGGCTGACCGCAAAGTATTGAACAGCCTGCTGGATGCCTCTGCGCGCGGTGTAAACATCCAATTGCTGCTGGACCCCAATGAAAACGCGTTTGGTCAGGAAAAAATCGGCATCCCCAATCGTCCGGTTGCCCAGGAGTTGTCCGATAAATCGGGCGGGAACATTCAAATTCGCTGGTATCATACCACCCATGAGCAGTTCCATACCAAACTGATTTATATCGCCAAGGCACAAGGAGAGCATATCATTTGGGGTGGCTCTACCAATCTGACCCCCCGTAATCTGGATGATTTGAATCTGGAAAATGAATTGTGGGTGGCCGCTCCGGCGGACAGCAAGCTGACCCGACAGGTTGCGGCCTATTTTGATAAGCTATGGAATAATCAGGGGGCTGAATACAGTTTGGATCTAACAGCTTACGAGGATCATTCAACATTTTGGAAAGATATTATATACCGTCTACAGGATATTTTAGGCTTTACTACATTTTAACTACGGGATACTGCTGTAGCGAATTCGTTTATGTTACAGCAGCGGTGAAAGCAGCCGCGCGAGTGATTCCATCAAACGTTTGAACAGACGTTTTTTCATGAATTCTTCGCGTACGATCAGACTGGCAGAGTGCAAATCTCGTTCGTAGTCTGTTACCATCTGCTGCACACTGTGCGTTTGAATTAACAGAGCGTTAACTTCAAAATTCAAATGAAAGCTACGCATATCCATATTGGCTGTCCCGATGGTCGCAACTTCCCCGTCAATGATGAGGAGCTTGGAGTGGAGGAACCCTTTTTCATATTCATATACCTTGACTCCAACCTCCAGCAACGACTGGAAGTACGAATGAGACGCGAGAAACGGTAGCCATTTATCCGGTTTTGCGGGAAACAGAATACGCACGTCCAACCCGGACAAGGCAGCCATCCGTAAGGCAGTCAGGATATCTTCATCCGGGATAAAATAAGGAGTGGCAATCCAGACTGATTTTCGGGCAGATGTGATCATGGAGAAAAAGAGATTTTTAAGTACTCTCCGCTCATTATCCGGGCCGCTGGCAATAATCTGCACGCCTCCATCCGTAATGGGTTCAATATTGGGAGACAGATATTCGCTATCGAGCACCGACTCGCCCGTCATGTGAAGCCAATCCTGTAAAAATATAAGCTGCAACGTCCGCACAGCTTCGCCCTTCACAATCATATGCGTATCACGCCAAAAGCCGTAGGCTTTGTTGCGGCTGAGATACTCATCCCCTACATTTAGTCCACCAATTAATCCGATATTACCGTCGATGACTACAATTTTACGGTGATTACGATAGTTTACCCGACTGGAGAAGAACAAGATCCGAGCGCCGCCGTACGCAACAACCTCTACTCCTGCATCTCTCATTTCCTTCAAAAATGACTTCGACAACTGAATACTGCCCACCGCATCGTACATAAACCGAACCTTAATACCCGCTTTGGCCTTTTCGATCAAAATCTTCTGAATGCTGGTACCGATATCATCCGACCGGAAAATGTAATATTCCATATGGATATGATGCTGCGCCTTGCGCAGTTCTTCCAGCAAAGTGGAGAAGGTTTCATCTCCATTGTTCAGAATTTGAGTTTCTGTCGCAAAATAAATCGGGGAGCGGGCCAGTCTGCGGGCCAAACGCATCAACTGCTGCTGCTCATCTGTAAAGCAGGTCAGATCCCGTTTGACTCGCAAAGCATCCTTTTCAATGCGGTCGTAAGCCTGTTGGTCACGCAATGCCTTTTTGTCATACTTGCGACGCTTGAATACATTTTGCCCAAACAAAAAATAAAGAGGAAGTCCAACGACTGGCAGCAATGCCAGCAGCAAAATCCAGGACATCGTGGTGGAGGGATTACGATTCTCCGTAAAAATAATCAGACTGATGGAGATCACTGTCAGAGTGGAAAAAATACTGATGACAGTTCCTTCATTTTTGCCGATGTAATTAAACAAGCCAAAATAATAAATAATAAACACCATAGCCGCGATCAATACGGCCAGTAAGCTTCGCCTCATAACTAACCTCACTTCCAGTGGACTGCATTTGACAGGTATTCTTCATTATATTGTACATGAGCCCCTTATTTCTTCCCACTTTTTTATTAAAATGTTGATAAAAAAATCCAAAGAAAAGCTTTATACAAAACGCAATGATGCTGGGTTGACACTTACTTTTTTTCGTGTAAAAATAAACTAACGAACGTTAGGTAGGTGAAAATAATGGGGATGGAAGAGATTCGAAAGGCCGCTCTTTTTCAGTTTGCCACCAATGGGTATGAGGGAGCCTCCTTGAGCAGTATTGCCGCTGAGGTCGGTATCCGAAAACCGTCTATATACGCGCATTTCCAAGGCAAGGAGGATCTGTTTCTACAGGTGGCGAGGTACGCTTTTCAAGAGCAGAATTTACGTATTTTCGAATACTTTACGGAACGTAAAGATCAGCCGCTTAAGCATACCCTGCATGACTTCTTGTTTTGGATGGGACAGGAATATGAGAGCAACGACTCAGCCAAGTTTATGCTTCGCTTTTCCTTCTTTCCGCCTGTATCGTTGTATCACGAGGTGCTGGATATTGTTAATCCTTTTCTGGATAAAATGGAGCGAAAATTAACTCGCCGCCTCCGGAATACACGGGATCGGGAACCCTTTGGGCATATGGAGCCAGTGGATGTGGCTTTAGCCTTCATGACACTGGTGGACGGAATCATGGTGGAGCTACTGTACAGTGGAAGCATCAACTACCACCGAAGACTGAACGCTGCATGGCCTATTTTTTGGCGTGGGATTACGTTAACCTCACCTCATGAAGCGTGAAGCCGTCGAACTTATAAAATCTATTTTTGAGGAGAACATTCATCATGAATCGCAGTTGGATTTACGTTTTTGTTGGCGGCCTGATTGAGGTCGTATGGGTATCGGGTTTGAAGCATGCGGATTCTGCACTCGCCTGGGCTGTAACCGTGCTGGCTGTGGTAGCCAGCTTTTATTTGATCATGAAGGCTGCGAAGCGTTTGCCTGTAGGCACGGTATATGCTGTATTCACCGGACTGGGGACAGGGGGAACGGTCGTAGGCGAAATGCTGCTATTCGGGGAACCGTTTCAATGGTCCAAAACGCTGTTAATTGCCCTTTTGCTGGCAGGTGTGGTCGGCTTGAAGTTAGTTACCGACCGTGATGTTCAGGAAGGGAGTGGTGCATAATGGCTTGGATTGCATTGGTTATCGCGGGATGCTCGGAAGTGTTAGGAGTCATCGGTATGAAGGGCGTTACGGTGGGCAAAGGCTGGAAGTCCTTAGTGCTTATGGTCTTATCCTTTGTTCTTAGCTTCTCTCTACTCAGCTATGCCATGAAAAGTTTGCCTATGGGAACTTCCTATGCGGTATGGACAGGCATCGGAACGGTTGGCAGCACGATTACAGGCATGTTCTTGTACGGTGAACAAAAAAGCGTACTGCGTGTTTTATTCATCGCCATGATTCTTGCCGCAGCATTGGGATTAAAGCTGATATCTTAACATGAGCGAATGGCATCAAATGTTGCAAATTGCTGATCTTAAAGGAGTGATGCCTTGTGATTACCACCGTAACGCTTAACGCGGCTGTGGATAAAGTCTACACGGTTGCAGGCTTCGGTTTGAATGCCGTCCACCGCATTAAAGGCGGCCTGACGGTACCGGGCGGCAAGGGCGTGAATGCCGCTCGCGTCATTCGCACGCTAGGCGAGCCTGTACGAGCGACCGGGTTTGCTGCCGGACACACCGGACGGCTGCTCATTGACGGGTTGAGCGCAGAAGGCGTAAGTGCCGATTTCATTGAAACGGCACATGGGGAAACCCGTCTCGCCATTACCGTGCTCGACCCGTCCGCGCGCACGCAGACCGAGCTGATCGAGAGCGGACCGACCATTGGGCCGCTTGAATTAGCCGCACTGCGGCGCAAAATCGAGACCCTTGCCGAGGATTCGGCTTGGGTCGTATTCTCCGGCAGCCTGCCACCCGGCTGCCCGCCCGATCTGTACGCCGAGCTGTGCACGCTGGCGAAGGCGCGCGGCGCGCGGGTGGCGCTGGACGCGAGCGGTGAGGCGCTACGCTTGGGGCTGCACGGAAAGCCCGACCTCGTGAAGCCTAACGAGGACGAGGCCGCCCACTTCGCGGGAATCGACGCAGCGCGCCCGGATGCCGCTGAAGCGGCGGCAGCAAAGCTGCTGGAAGCCGGAGCGCAGCTGGCCGTCATCTCGCTCGGCGCGCGCGGGGCGCTGGCGGTAACGAGCGATGCGCGCTACCTCGTGAGCCTGCCAGACGCGGACATTGTCAGCGCGCTCGGCAGCGGTGACGCCATGGTCGCCGGGCTGGTCACCGGCGCGGCGACGGGGCTGGATCTCCCGGCCATGCTACGGCAGGGAGCGGCCTGCGGCACAGCGGCAGCTCTGCACGCCATGGCCGGGAAAATCGAGCTCCAGGACGTGAAGCGTCTGGAGCAAGGCATTACGGTGACGCTGTTGTAATTCAGCGTCACTTTTTTTATTTCATCTAAATATTCACTTATTTTCATTTCACAAAGCAGTTATTCCGAATGCTCTATATTCCAAATATGAGCTTTTCCGAGTTGCTTACAGCAGAACCCTGTTCTCCAGTATATTTTTCATACAAATATGCGACTTCGAAGGACCCAGCTTGACTAGTGAATCCTGAAGCTCTGCAATTTCCTCTACCGACGCGGTTTGTACCTTCATGAGATAATTAAATTCCCCACTAATGCGAAATAAATCGGTGACTTCCTTCGCCTCTCTACAAAATTCAACCAGCTCTTGGCAATGTTCTGTCTTTATTAGAATAAATGTAGTCGTCCCTCGATTCATTTCCCGTAAATTAAATACGGTGCTATATCCAGAAATAATCCCTCGTTCTTCAAGCTTGGTTATCCTTTCTTTAACAGACGGCTGTGACATCGAGATTTCTTTACTGATTTGGGAAATAGTTATCCGAGCGTCATGCTGTAGCAATTTCA
Source organism: Paenibacillus sp. FSL R10-2748 (assembly GCF_038005565.1). Classification (NCBI taxonomy): domain Bacteria; kingdom Bacillati; phylum Bacillota; class Bacilli; order Caryophanales; family Paenibacillaceae; genus Paenibacillus; species Paenibacillus sp. FSL R10-2748. The sequence goes on along the minus strand of NZ_JBBOTK010000003.1, from coordinate 517,011 downwards.
TGATTTTGTAATCTATATCGTCAATGTGATGCTGCATATCGAGCCCTCCTAACCTGAATTTAAAAAAATAATATTTTTCACCCAAATTAACTTTTATTTAATAATTAATATAGTATAAAAACCTTACTTTAAATATATAAGCACCACATAATTATTCATATAATAAGGTTTACTTACATGAGGATTTTGCAAAAATCTCATAAGCGACTTCCAATGAACAATATATAGATCGAAATGGTTTAGTTCGTCTATATATTGCACTTCGGAGCGGCTGGAATCGAATTTTGCAAAATCCTGAATCAAAAGGAGGATCTGAAATGAGCGTAAAGGGACTAGCGCATGTTGCCATACAAGCCCGTGACTATCAAGCGACCATTGCATTTTATACCAAGGTATTGGGATTTAAAAGAGGACATCACTGGAGTCTTCCGTCTTTTCGAATTCAAGAGGCTTCCATGCTGATCTCACCCGATCAGAGAACCTGTCTCGAAATTTTTGATAAAGATGCTGTCATTCCTGCCCAAGGAAAAAAAGCTTCATCCGAGCAAGAGATTGCTCACGGGGCTTTATTACACTTGGCATTTTACGTAGACAATGTAGATGAAATATATCAAAAAGCCCTTGCCCACGGAGCAAGAACCTTTGTGGAACCCAATCAACTTACACTTGGGGAACCTCCTCTGATTGTAACAAATGCATTAGTCCACAGCCCTAATGGTGAGGTTATCGAATTTATCAAGGATGTTGATTTTGATATGTCCCTATCGAGCAAAAAGTAATCCTCGCAGCTATTAAAAAGATCCACTTCCCGGTGAAGTAGGATCTTTTTATATTCCATACAGCTCTGCCGTTATCTCTATGGAAGAATTAAACTGTTTCTAAAAAAAGTCCGATATATTGATTATCGCTTTGTTTAAAGGAGTAGATTATCATCTCAATTGATTTCAATGTGTATTGGTTTCATTTTAGCTCCGATCTGCTGATGCCATTGTTCAGCTTGATTGGACTGCTACTCATCTATTTTGGATTCAGAACGATCCGTCGTCATCGTTATCGTAAACGCCACTGGGTCCGTACCAAGGGGCAAATCGTTGATGCGCATATCGAAGTAGATATTGATGTCGTTCCCTTTGACCGAGATGATCCGGTAGATACTAGCTACACCCGCCGATTAAAGGTGCGCTTCTATACAGCTTCAGGTGAAGTCGTAGAATTCTGGAATCCTTATAGCACCAACCTAAGCCTCAACCGGGTTGGCAGCAAGATTAAGGTATTATACAATCCATCCAACCCTCGGGACGCCCGAATTGCAGGCGGTGTAAATGGTGCTGGCTGTCTGGCCTTTATGCTGTTTTTGATCGGTGTTCCCTTTGCTTTGAGCGGGGTATTCGCTGTTTTGAAGTTTTTCCTCTAACCAGGCTTGGATCACATACTGGTAATAAAATTTATCGCCATATACATTGCCAGGCCTAAAATAATCAGTGCCGATATTTTGTTGAGCACAGTCCCAAACTTCCCTTCTGAATCCATACGTCCCACGAGACACCCCGCCGTTGCCAGACCGATGAACCATATCCAAGATACGGACACGGCAGCCAGACCAAAGGCCCAGCGTTCCCCGCCGTCATAATGAAGGGAGCTGGTTCCAATTACCCCAACAGTGTCGAGTATGGCATGTGGATTCAATAGCGATACCGAAGCGGCAAAAATCATCTGTCGTTTCGGGCGCATCGCCTGACTTTCTCCTGAGGAAGCTGCCTTCGACCTCCATAGAGTCCAGACCATATACAGCAGAAACAAACAGCCCGCTGCATAGAGTACGTTCGTGAGCCATAGAAATTGCTGCAAAATAAGAGACACGCCCCCAACCGCAAGCGTGATCAGGATTGTATCACAGACACCCGCTGTAATGACAGCAGGCAGTGCATTGCGAAACCGCAACTGGGACGCTCCTTGATTAAACACAAATACATTCTGTACCCCCAAAGGCAAAATCAAACCCAGCGCCAATAAAACAGCATGGATAATAGCTTCCAACATGTTATGTACTCCCCTCAAAACCATTACACTTCTTCTGTCGTATCTTCCGTTATTTCCTTCCCGATCTTGATGTGGTTATCGTTCTGGATTTTCCAGGTTCTGTACACGTTCGGTACGTTTTTGTATATGCTCCAATTGCTCCACTGTAGTCTGATAATCTTGCGGGTAGTTCATATTAAACACAGCTTGCCGCCACATCTCTAAGCTCGCACCTGGCCAATCGCCCGCTGTCTCATAATGAACGTTCAATGAATCTAGCCAGTCGATCAGACGAAGACGTCCACTACGCAGACATTGCTCGGCAGACGGCAACACACTTTGATGATATATGCCTAGCAGCGGATGTATACGTCCATCCACAGAGGCGATCACTGCCTGTAATGCTGGTTCTGCTGGCTGGAGCAATGAGCCATTTCCTGTCAAGGTTGTATGATCTCCTTGTACTTGTTGCTTTCCTTGTTCACTACTTGTCTCTTGCGCCGCTGCCCAGTTCGTTGCGTGAGTAAGCAAAGCACACAATATCTCTGGCTGCACGAAGGGCATATCGCAGGCAACGACAATGCCCCACTCCGTTGTGGAAGCAGAAAGCCCCGCATGAATGCCGCTCAAAGGCCCTAAGCCGGGATACAGGTCTTTTGTCGTTTCCAGATCAAACTCTCTATACTGTTGTGCATCCCGGGTCACTACAATAACCCGTTTTGCTACCTGCCCTAGCACAGCAGCTATTCTCTCCAGTACCGTAATCCCTCCCAGCTGAAGCAGCGCCTTGTCCTGTCCCATTCTGCTAGAGCGTCCGCCCGCCACGATAATGCCAGTCACCTCCATCATCACCATCGCACCTCCTTTTTTCTAAAAAAATCTATCATTGAACAGCGATAGCTCTAATAATAGCATCTATTATAAAGCATAAAAATGGCGATCCATACGGACCGCCAAAAAAGAGTACTTATTCGTCTAATTTATTGTTTTTTAATTTGTGAATTTAATAAGTTGCAAAAACCGTTTTAATATCGAGGTCGCTTCTACCCGCGTTGCCTGTTGTTTGGGAGCAAGCAGGTCTGGAGACACACCCTTAATTAAGCCTTGCTCTGTAGCCTGCGCCATAGCATCTTGAGCCCAAGGGGAAACAGTAGATGCGTCGCTGTAAATCTCTTTATATTTCTCATTAGTAGGATCAGCATTCAGTGTTTGAGCATAATGTACAGCCTTTTCGGTAATAACCACGATTTCCTCACGCGTAATTAACCTTTCTGGTCCAAATGACTGATCCCCATAACCACGAATCAAACCAGCTTCCACCGCAGCTCCAACACTACCAGCATACCAGGCATTTTCTTTCACATCTGTAAAATGTCCCGTTAACGGCTTTTCCTGCATACCAAGTCCGCGAACAAGCATTGACACAAATTCAGCTCTTGTTACAGCCCGATTTGGTTCAAAAATATCAGACTGAACACCTTGGACAATCAACTTGTTTGCCAGCATCTCTACATCTTTCTGCGCCCAATGATTTTCTAGATCCTTAAACTTTTTGTCTGCTGAGACTACAGCATAAATGCTGTTATGGTTTGACTTAATAATTGCCTCTAATTGCCCATCCACATTCTGTATCAACACGGGAACAGACGACAACACACCTGTCTTAGGATCGAACCAAACGGCCGCTATATGCTTAGGATCAACTTCATGATCGAGAATCAATTTCCGTTCCACGTAATGCCCGAAAAATTCAGTGATCTCTTGATCTCCAGCCATAAGCTTGAAATCAACCGGGTTTACGACAACATTCGCTAAACCCGTGTCTGCAATAGCTTGTCGCACTTGTGCACCGTTTTCGCCTGACAGCGCTGAAATTTCGACGATCAGGTTGTCTTCAGGATATAATGAGACCAATTTGCCAACTAATTCAGCAGAAAGAGTAAACTGGGCTACTGCTGTGTGAATGCTAATCGGCACCTTTGTATTTTCTTTCTCATATTCCTTTAAAAAGGTAGAAGGTATACTCACTTTTGCTGCTTTATTGTACCCCGAGGCGTTCACGACCAACTCTTTCTGCTCACCGATTGTAACATTCAGGGCTTGGCTGACGTCTCCATCGTTCAAACCAATAAGTTGAATAGTGCGGCTCTTATCGGCTACTGTCTTAGCGTCTGTTAATACGGCTCCCGTCTTAGTCTCTGTTTGGGAAGCCGCTGACGAAGTACCCTGAGCTGACGTTTCCTTATCCTTAGAACGATGTGAGCGCTCATCTCGTACGCGGAACGCCCATTCCTCTGGAGTATGCATCCCCACATACGGATTCATTGCATGGTCTGTCAGCGCTCCCGAGGTAATTTCCAGATAGTACGACTTTCCTTCTTCCAACCCGCCTGATAGCTCGATGTACGCTATATTTTCCTCGCCTTTTAACGTAAAATTCGAATTTCCTGCACCGGATACTCGCAGTTCGCGAACCACTGCCCCACCTGAGGCTTCGTGGAGCCTTACATAGCCTTGGTTCCACTTCATCGGCTCATTAAACTCCAGCATAAAGCCTGCATACTGGCCTGCACCACTAAGCTCTGAACCTTCCGGTGATACCTTCCTTACCAGCTTCGGCGCTGTGGTGTCTGCCGTCTGGAAGGTCCACATGTCCTTGTCCCAAATGGCATTTGTCCCCTGACCCGCACGGTCTACAAACATACCCGAGCTGACCTCTACATAATACTGGGTACTATCTGCCAGTGGATGATCCAGTTCCATCCGCACATGCTGACCACTGATATGTACCGTGCCACCTACGACTGTACCTCCGCTCACGTTAATCCGGCCCGCTTCACTTCCATCCTTCTGGTGCACTACCAGATGGCCTGTGCCTAACTGCACCTCTTCACTGAAGCTCATGTGCAGGTTCGGGGTGAGCGTATGTGCATATTCACGGGGGTATGTATAGATAGAATATGGGCGCTCATCTCGTACGCGGAACGTCCAATCCTCAGGCGTATGCATCCCCGCATACGGGTTCATCGCCATATCCGTCAGTGCTCCCGAGGTAATTTCCAGATAATACGACTTCCCTTCCTCCAGTCCACCCGATAGCCTAAAGTACACTACATTCTCTTCGTCGTTGATCGTATAATTCGCATTCCCGGCTCCGGATACCCGCAGCTCTCGCACCACGGCCCCACCCGAAGCTTCATGGAGTCTTACGTAACCGTGGTTCCACTTCATCGGCTCATTGAACTCCAGCATAAAGTTCGCATCTGGACCCGCTCCGCTTAGCTCTGTACCTTCCGGCAATATTTCCCTTACCAGCTTCGGTGCTGTGGTGTCTGCTGTCCGGAAGCTCCACGTGTTCTTATCCCAAATGGCGTTTGTTCCCTGGCCCGCGCTATCTACAAACATTCCCGAGCTGACCTCTACATAGTACCCCGTACTATCCGTCAGCGGGTGATCCAGTTTCATCACCACATTATGACCACTAAAATGGATATCTCCCCCTGTGACCGTTCCTCCGCTTATGTTTATTCTTCCCACTTCACTTCCATCTTCCTGATGCACCACCAGGTGGCCTGCTCCCAGTTGCACCTCTTCGCTGAAGTTCATGTACAGGTTCGGTGTGAGCGTATGTGCATATTCACGGGGGTATGTATAGATAGAATATGGGCGCTCATCTCGTACGCGGAACGTCCAATCCTCAGGCGTATGCATCCCCGCATACGGGTTCATCGCCATATCCGTCAGTGCTCCCGAGGTAATTTCCAGATAATACGACTTCCCTTCCTCCAGTCCACCCGATAGCCTAAAGTACACTACATTCTCTTCGTCGTTGATCGTATAATTCGCATTCCCGGCTCCGGATACCCGCAGCTCTCGCACCACGGCCCCACCCGAAGCTTCATGGAGTCTTACGTAACCGTGGTTCCACTTCATCGGCTCATTGAACTCCAGCATAAAGTTCGCATCTGGACCCGCTCCGCTTAGCTCTGTACCTTCCGGCAATATTTCCCTTACCAGCTTCGGTGCTGTGGTGTCTGCTGTCCGGAAGCTCCACGTGTTCTTATCCCAAATGGCGTTTGTTCCCTGGCCCGCGCTATCTACAAACATTCCCGAGCTGACCTCTACATAGTACCCCGTACTATCCGTCAGCGGGTGATCCAGTTTCATCACCACATTATGACCACTAAAATGGATATCTCCCCCTGTGACCGTTCCTCCGCTTATGTTTATTCTTCCCACTTCACTTCCATCTTCCTGATGCACCACCAGGTGGCCTGCTCCCAGTTGCACCTCCTCACTGAATGCCATATACAGATTTTCATAAAAAGAAACACCGCTTTCCTGAGGTGAAAGCCATGTATAGTATGGAGGCTCGTCCATTTGCGCCTGCATATAGACTGATAAGGCCACGGGGGATGAGGAAGCGTCTTGTATGAACCCGTCCGACACCGACACATTCTCCGTCGTATTGTCGCTTACGCTCTCCGATGCAAACGTCGCTGAAATATATGGGTTGGCTAGGTTGAGCACCTGTGTTGTCAGTACACTTACCTTAATCATTCGATTTACATGATTCTTATTTCTTTTCTTCTTACTCATATACGTGCTCCTTTTTATCTAGGTGTGAATGGAATGGTGAAATTCATGGATCTCATTCTTGATTTCCATATAATCCTGCTGGCATTTCCATATGAAATCCCCGAAGTACAGCAGAATTTGCTCCCCTCTGATTAGAGGATTCCTACTGCTCTGAATGGCGCCCATTTTACTGTACAAAAACTCATACCGCATACGATGGCGAGGAAGAACATATACTTTGAAAAAACAATTACCTAATAATGAGGCAAATAAGTCATCAAACTGTCCAAAGGACACGTTCAGCATATTGGCCTGCTTCAGACTGAGCTTATGTTTGATGCCGAGCAAAGCATGATGAATCTGTTCCATAATGGTTTGAAAAACCTCTTCATCCCGCTGAAGCTCTTCAATGCGTGACCTCAGAAACATGAGATCGTATTCCGAATTACTGCTGGTTTGCAGCCACGCATCGTCAATAGCACCTTTTAACCGCGTCTGGATTACCTCTTCCAAGTTCTGAAAAGATGTTCCTTTGATAACAGCGCCTTCACGCGTTGTGTTTATAAATTCAGTTCCCTTCACTGTACTAATGTAAAACTCCATCTCTATTTTCATTTTAATAAAAGAATGTCGTGTAACTACCTGTTGACCATGAACACCCTGTACACGCGGCAAATCGGCACTAGCTGGAACACCTTGGGCATGAGTAATCCCCTCAGCATAATATTGTTCATCCCGATAAGCTAAATTTTGCCCTACCAACACAACAGGGTCTGCTTTCATCTGGATCAGACATTGGAGTGCAATGACCGCTACTGAAGGAGCATCGTTAATAATCGTTGGTTTATTTCCCTCCGGTGTACGCAATACGTGTTTGGAGAGTTCATCCTGAGAAATGATGATATGCATAAGACGACCTGGATAATGATCGAGTGTGTGTTTACCGACCGTACTGCCGAAAATAAGTGGAATTGAATCAATTCGCTTGTCGATCACCTTTTGAATTACATTTACGTTGTGTTCGTTCGGGTCATAACTGAACGTGCCGTGCGGATAAATGCCATGCTCCACCAGCGTGTTCACTGCCGATCCTACTGTAAACAGATAAGCAAGATTATTCTCACGAATATGTCGCAGGTGCTCAATTTCGTCGTTAAGCGAAGGTCCAGCAGATATTACTAAGGCTGGCTTACCCCTAATATGCTCTGAGCCCGCCTGCAGAAAATCCGAACTATGTAAAATATAAGGGAAATTATGAATACTGTTTAACGCCCATTTTTTTTCGTACACGTTATTGATAGCCATTTTGTCCTTCTTGTTAGAGACCATTTTGTACAATATTTCATTAAACTTCTTCAGTTCCGCAGCAAATAAGGAGCGATACGGGAGCCATGGAACAACTAGGATCCCAGATACACGGTCGATCAACCTATGCAGTGTACCGATTGTCTCTCCTGTCATTCCTCCTACCATTACCTCTTCGATCATCTCATCAGCCAGCCAATCGTTTTCATTCAGATGCTGCAAAAAAATATTCATCAAACCAGTGTCTGGCTCGACGATGGAGAAGCTGGTATTCGGGTACTTGCGTAGAAATTCACGAATATGATACCCAAGTCCTACACCAAAAAAGATCACGTGCGCTTGAGGTTTAACCTCGTTAAAACCCAAAACAAATAATTCTGCTTCCCGCCTAGGTTGCTCAGGATCATGCAAATAATATGATTGTCCCTCACGAGTCAGTATTACATTGGGCTCGTTGGTTTCAGAAGTCACCAACGCACCTCCTTCTCCTGCCTGAAGCAAAAGAAGCCGAGGAAATCGGCGGTACAAGGAATTGTCTCTATGATGCTGTAATGCCATTTTCCATCCCTTTCCACCCGATATTTCATAAAACCAACTATACAGGCCAGTCGATTAAACCTATATCATTTCTTACGAAGCATAGTATTCTGATTTTATGTAATATCTGCGACAATATATTTTTATTCAAGAAAAAATAATCCTAAATTCTCCTGATTATGGATTAAGTATCGGCTATTCTATGTATAAACTTTAGGTCTTAAGAACCTATTTATAAATAAAGATTTTGTAACTAACCAAGCATTTACTTGAACTAACCATATATAGTCTTAAACCCTGTAGTTCGTCTACATGTCGCCCCTTAGAGCTACAAAAACAATAACTAGTAAAATAGCGAAATAATCATTAAGTTTGCATAAACCAATATCAAATTAGTATCTTCTAATAATTATTACATAATTGTTAATTTATTGGTTTGTTAACCCTTTCAACACATGATACATTGGAATAAAGAACCTCCCACAGATCGGCATCGATGCGCAATTCTCTATCGGGCTAAGAAAGGAATGGCTTGTCTTGCAAAAGAGAGAAATTCAAGAGACTCCTCTATATTCCTTAAAACTGTATAATTTTTTTCTATATGGAGCTATGGTCATTTTCTCCAGCTTCTTCCCGTTGTATCTGCAAGATATCGGCATGGACAAGCTGGAGATCGGGAGTCTGATGGCCATCGGACCTTTTGTATCCGTATTCGCGAACCCTTTTTGGGGCTATACAAGCGACCGGAGCCGTAACCTCCGACGTATTCTGCTATTTATGATTATAGGTACCTTGTTATTGCTGCAAGCTTTATTTCATGTCCATACGTATATCATGATTTATGTGTCGATGATTGGTTTTTATTTTTTCCAAAGCCCTTTATTTGCGCAAAGCAACAGCCTAATTCTCAGCTATATTGAGGGCACAGACCGGAAATTTGGTTCATTCCGTATATGGGGTTCCTTCGGTTGGGCTGTGACAGCAGCAGTTGCCGGCATAGTTATTGACCAAACGGGGATATCCAGCATATCCACCATCTTTACGGTACTTCTTCTGGCTGCATTGATCTGCACCTTGTCGATTCCACCACTGAAAAGCACTGTGGAGACAGCAACTATTCATTTGCGTGGCTTTGGCAGCGTTTTAATGAACGGATACTTTATATCCTTTATTTTATTGGGCATCCTTGTATCCATCCCGAATTCGATCAACAGCGCCTTTATGTCCCTGTACATCACCGAGCTGGGCGGGTCCAAACAGATGCTTGGTTTTGCCGTTTTTATGTCATCGGTATTCGAAATTATTGTCTTTTTGCTGTTTGATCGCTTCTTGAAGAAAAGAATGACCGTGATGGTCGGTTGTTTGGCACTCGTCAGTTTGCTGTTTGCCTTACGGTGGGAACTGATGGCTCTGGCCACAGACCCGATTCAGATCGTGTTCATTCAGGCACTTCATTGCGTCACCTTCGGTGGATACTTCTATGTAGGCACCCAGTTGACCGTCCTATTTACCCCTGCAGCATACCGATCATCCGGACAGGCCGTATATACCTTGACCTGGAGTGGTATATCCGGTATCGTAGCAGGTTTTGCGGGAGGTTGGCTATTCCAGAACTTTGGCGGAGAAATGATGTACCATGCAGGGGTCTTTTTCGCCCTACTTGGCTCTGTGGGATTCGCTATCATGTGGTATATGCTGTACAAGAACGGTTATCAGCCAGGACTGCCAGCGGGCACAAACGAATAGAAGAAGCCCCTTAACAACACTAAAGGAATGAGCTATCCCCTCTTCCCTTCTGGCTTGTTAGCAAAGACAATAGAGTATCGTCAAGTCAATGATCATGTATAAAGAGTGTGCATGCGTAAAATAAAGGAGTCTGCCGTCGGCAGACTCCTTTTCAACTTGGTCGCACGAAGCTACCATCTGTCCCACACTTTCCAACAACCTATTGCTTAGGCAATTGGAAAGAGCTTTTCAACGATACAACACGGTTAAATACAGGCTCACCCGGCTTGGAAAGCTTCGGATCGACACTGAAATAACCATGACGGAAAAATTGGAACTTGTCCTGCGATTGAGCTTCTTTCATGTTCGGCTCGACATAGCCATGAGCAATTTCCAAAGAGTTCGGATTCAATTGGTCAAGGAATGTTTTTTCCGATGCATCCTCTTCAATCTCTTCCGTGTCCTCTGCGTTAATCAAAGGCTCATACAAACGGAATTCGGCAGGTACAGCCTGAGTAGCCTCCACCCAGTGGATCGTGCCTTTCACTTTACGTCCTGTAAAGCCTGATCCGCTCTTGGTTTCTACATCATAGGTACAGTGAATCTCCGTTACATTTCCGTCCGCATCCTTAATCACATCGTTGCATTTAATGAAGTAAGCATGTTTGAGACGCACTTCATTACCAGGGAACAAACGGAAGTATTTGCTCGGCGGATTTTCCATGAAGTCCTCACGCTCGATATAAATTTCACGGGAAAATGGAATTTGGCGTGTACCAAGTTCAGGGTTTTCAGTATTGTTTTCCGCCTCTAGCATTTCAACTTGTCCTTCAGGATAGTTTGTGATAACCACCTTCAACGGATCTATGACTGCCATGGTGCGGGGTGCCTTAAGCTTCAAATCCTCACGTACAAAATGCTCCAGCACCTGCAAATCAATGACTCCGTAGGCTTTGGAAATGCCTGTCTCATATACGAAGCTGCGGATGGCCTCAGGCGTATAGCCGCGACGACGTAAACCGGATATCGTCGGCATACGCGGATCATCCCAACCATCTACATGCTTTTCATCCACCAGAAGCTTGAGCTTACGTTTGCTGGTTACGGTTTGAGCCAGGTTCAGCCGTCCAAATTCGTATTGGTGCGGTACCTTTTCCATCTCGCATTCAGCTACAACCCAATCGTACAGCGGGCGCTGATCTTCGAACTCCAGCGAACAGAGCGAGTGCGTTACTCCCTCAATCGCATCTTCCAGCGGATGAGCATAGGAGTACATTGGATAGATGCACCATGTGTCGCCTGTATTGTGATGTGCTGTGTGTGAAATGCGGTAAATAACCGGATCACGTAAATTAATGTTTCCTGAAGCCATATCAATTTTGGCACGCAGCACCTTTTCACCATTTTGGTATTTGCCTGCACGCATCTCTTCAAACAGCTTCAGATTGTCTTCCACACTGCGATCCCGATAAGGGCTATTTTGCCCCGGTTCGGTCAGTGTGCCACGAGTTTCGCGGATTTGGTCCGCGCTTTGGTCATCCACGTAGGCTCTACCTTTTTGGATCAGCAGGATGGCACGCTTGTACATTTCTTCGAAATAATTGGAGGCAAAATGTTTTTCCTCCCATTCATAACCGAGCCACTTCACGTCCTCCTGGATGGAGTTCACGTATTCCGTGTCTTCCTTCGCCGGATTGGTGTCGTCAAAACGCAGATTGGTGCGTCCTCCGAATTCATCTCCCAGCGAGAAATTGATCCAGATAGCTTTGGCATGTCCAATATGCAAATATCCGTTAGGTTCAGGCGGAAATCGTGTAACAACCTCCTTTACCTTACCCGTACGTAAATCCTCTTCAATAACATTTTTAATAAAATTGGGGGGAGTGATCGGCTTCTCCACGCTAATCAACCTTTCTTCCGTATAATCTGTGTAAAACCTGTTCCCTTAAATATACCCTTTCACACCGCATAACTCAATAAAATGAAAATCCTTATGCTCTCTTCAGCAAAAAAAGTGACAAGTTATGAAAAAGAGTTAACATTTTCGGCAAATAAATTCGTTATAGTGTATATATCTTTTATTTTGTCCGGAAAAGGAGACCCACCCGTGTTTAAGCTGCTCATTGTGATCCTGCTGTCTATGCTTTTGTCCTCTTCCGTCATGACTTCCGGTCATCCTTCATCGGACCCGGTGAACGAAACCGTACAATCTCGTCCGCTAGCCAGCGCTCCAGAAGACCCCTCCGTCCATTTATATGCCGTGAATCCGTCACAGGGACTATTCCATTCGGCTGTACTGGAAATCGGTCAGCAACGCCGCACATTCCGATGGTCGGGCTCGGCAGATATCTCCACCGCACCACAATTATATTACAGGGATGTGAACGGGGATGGTGTCCATGAAGCCGTCGTGATCCTCACGCGTGCCTCGGGAACGGGTGTCGAATTGCAGGAGTTGCATATTGTTAACGCACGCACGATGGAAGAATATGCGGTCGAATCGGCAGCAGATGCTGTGTCCCAGCGCGTACACAGCTCAGTGGAGCTACGTGATCACGACCGCCAGGTCCATATTGCTGTTACGATTGACGGTGCTACACATACGATGGACCCTAAAGCATCAGTATTTTACGATGATCCAGCCCAATTTACAAAGCATCTCGATTTTAGCTCTGTCGTAATGTATGATGCCGAACAACTTCCTCTGCAAGCCACTGTATCTGGCAGTGTATCCCCAAGCGAATTTGTAGGGGATTTGGATCTGAAATATGTATACGAGCATGAACGGTTCCGGGTGGGACCTATAGAATTTGAAGCTTCCTCTCCCTTTTGACGACTCTCGCAGAATAAGGTAGCATGGGATTAAATGCTAGACTGGCTGGTTTAGCGATTTTCCGAGTGAAAGAGGGGATCAATCATGTTTACATATGCGTTGGACGAACGCACAGTCCTTCGGCCGCTCACCAAGGAGCATATGCAGCCTCTGTTTGAGCTGATCGAAATGTCCCGTGACCGCCTGCGTCAATGGCTTCCATGGGTAGACTCTACCACGGAAATCAGCCACACAGAGCAGTTCGTGCAGGGCGCCTTGAAACAAGCCGCAGAGAACGGTAGTCTGACCGCCGGAATTTGGATAGACAACGAGCTTGCTGGCATCATCAGCTACCATGAGATCAATTGGACTCACCGCTCCGTTAGCATCGGATACTGGCTTGGACACGGGTACGAAGGACAAGGTCTTATGACCAGCGCCTGCCGCGTATTCGTTGAATATGCTTTGATGGAGCTGGACTTGCATCGGGTCGAAATCCGTTGCGCAACTACGAACCGCCGCAGCCGCGGTATTCCGGAACGTTTGGGCTTTGTGCTCGAAGGCATTGTGCGCGAAGCGGAATTGCTGCCCGACGGCTACATGAACCACGCAGTGTATGGTATGCTCCAAAATGAATGGAAGCAACTTCGGTAATATTGATGTACAACAACGCCGCAGACCTGATCAGGTCTGCGGCGTTGTTTGTTTAGGCCGGGCATAAAACCGAATATTACTGTCTGTAGCCTCCCGCCTATTTTAAGAAATAGGCCATTAACACATCATCCACGAATTGGCCTGCTATGTAAAACTCCTCATGCAAACGTCCTTCAATCGCGAAACCGCTTTTTTCATAAAACATAAGGGCTTCCGTGTTGCATGAGAGTACACGCAAACTCAACTTGCGTATGCCCTCGGCAGCTGCAATGTCCTTCATGGAGTTCATGAGCGCCGTCCCAATACCTTTACGATGATAAGCTGGATGTACAGCTATATTTATTTCGAGTACATGACAATTACTAGCCAACAGCGTTGGAGAACGAAATCCAATATACCCGCAGAGTACTTCCTGTTCGATGGCGACCAGTTGAGAGCCTGGAGGCGTATTGCGCAGAAACTCTCCGCGCGACTTCCAGGACAGCGAAGCGGGAGCCGTGCGTTCATTCCATACCAATTCATCCAGCGCAATCAGATCAGGAGCATCCTTCATCTCCGAATGACGTATTGTCAAGGGTTGACTTGTAAACAATTCCTTTCAATCCTTCCTGTGAAGGCTTTCCTGAAGCAATAACTACAACCATTCGTCACTTATTGTACCATAATTACAGCATATTACTGCACTTTTATTAGGACTTAAGAACTGGGAACATCTACCTTGGGTGTCGTAGTATCCAAAGTATCCGAATGATGCCGGAAACGGTTCAACCAGCTATGCAGGACGAAAAACAGGATCGACAACACCGCTACGCCTGATGCCAGCCAAAGTGTAGGCGGTAACCCACCGCCATCATACAACTTCCCCATAATATAAGGCCCCATTACCCGTCCGGCTGCGCCAATACCCCCCACAAGCCCAATGTAAAAGGGTGCACCCCGACCTCCATGATCAGACAGGAATGCTGGAACCGCAGGTGCAATCAGCATTTCTCCCAGGGTCGCCAGAACCATAGCGAATATCATCCCAGTATAGTTCTGTGTGCCCAGCATGACAATATAAGCCGCCAAATAAAATCCTCCGGCCCATGTCATTTGCGCTGAAGCGTGATGAGCGTACAGTCGTTTTATCCAAAAAATAATGGGTTGTGCGGCAAAAATAAGGATACCATTCAGTGTCCATAGTAACCCATACATCGTTTTAGGCAAGCCCTGCTCAATAATATGGGGAGACACTCCTGTATTCCAGATCGAATTGCCGAACCATAAAAAAAGCGAGCCTACCCCCACAAAGAGATACAATCTGGTATCACGAAACAGCAAACGAGCTGGTATTTCCTCTCTTTTCTTCACGGACTTGCTGAGCTGTACTTCTCCCTCTTCCCGATCCACCCTACTTAGATAAGACCAGAAGAACCCGGCAAATACCGCAGAAGTCACCCCGTTCATCACAAAGCTGAGCTGATAGGAAAGGTCAGCCAGAACGCCGCTCAATCCCGTACCCACTGCAACCCCAATATTGTTAGCGACATAAATAATATTAAACAGCTCTCCACGACGATCAGCGAAACGAAAACCTACAAAGGCCTGAATCGCAGGCACAGATACGACATTAAAAAAGCCTATAAAGCCCATCATGATGACAAACGCTACCCAATGACCACTGGTAAATGGAAGCGTGAGAAGTCCCAGCGCGTTCATCGCCAGTGAGCCAACAATCAATTTTTTGGCTCCAATACGATGATAGAGGGCTCCGCCCAGCACTTGACCAAAAATTCCGCCCAGAGACTGCACTAAAATCGCAATCCCTGCATCTCCCATACTACGGTTCAGTTCGTCAAACACATACATGCTGACCAACGGCCACATCAATGAACTTCCAGCGGAATTAATCAGGCTAGCAATGAGAAACACTTTCACTTCTTTCGGATAAGACTCCAACCATTTCATATCTTTTGTTTCTCCTTTTGCATCTGACGCCATAAATGGCATTATCTCATTGGTGCTTCACATTCACCACCGTTGAGAAGAAAGTAGCCCCCTGTCCCATATCCGACAGCCGATCAGAGGTTAACACATTGGCACGCTGTCTGCGTCCTTTGCCTTCCCACCATAATCCCTGGCTAATCACTGTACCGGGCAGCATCAGATCGGTGACTTTGGCTTTCAGCTCATACGTCCCCCGATCATTCCATACGGTAACCGGTTCCCCATCTGCGATGCCTCTTGTCTGAGCATCCTCCGGGTGAATTTGTAGCAAGGGCTCCCGCTCCAGCCGCTGATGCTTGGGCAAGTTAGCGAAAGTAGAATTCAGAAAATTATGGTTTGGCGGTGAAATAAACATTAATGGAAACCGCTCGTCCGCTTGCGGTCGATGCTCTCCATCATACCCTTCAATGAGCGGCACATATGAAGGCATCGCGGGCAGACCTGCTTGTTTCATTTTCTCCGAATATAGTTCAATCTTGCCTGAAGGCGTGGTTAGACGATCCAAATAAGTGGACTTTGGCGACATATCGAGCTTTACAAAAGGTGACTCTTTTAAGGCTTCCAAGGTTACACCGTTGAGATAAGGGTTCGTTGGATTATCAAGCGCGCCTGCGATCATGTCCGCTTCACTTTCCGTAAAGGCAACTTCGTCAAAGCCCATAGCCCGTCCGAGCAGGCTAAACAGCTCATAATTGCTTTTGCTTTCCCCGAGTGGAGCAATGACGGGTTCCTGCATCTGGACATAGTGATGCCAGTAGGATTTATATAGGTCCGTACCTTCAAAGGAAGACGCTGCAGGCAGCACAATATCGGCATAACGGGCCGTATCCGTAAGAAACAGGTCATGTACGACTGTGAACAAATCCTCTCGTTCAAATCCTTCAGTCACCCGTTCCGAATCGGGAGCTACAACTACCGGGTTACTACAGTATACAAATAACGCCTTAATCGGCTGTTCCTTCTGTAGCAGCGCTTCTCCGATCCGGTTCATGTTGATCACCCGGGCATCCGGGTTCTGTCGCAGATCAGGACGCGCCAGATTGGCGCCGTTAAATTTGCCATAAGCGCCATTAGAGCGTGACGCTCCCCCGCCGTGCTTTAGCCATTGTCCAGTGAGCGCAGGCAAACATGTAACTGCACGTACGTTCATACCGCCATTATCATGATGCTGAAGCCCATTGCCGATATTGATATACGCTGCTCGCGCAGTTCCGTACATTTCCGCTAAACGGATAATATCTGCTTCCGGCACGCCGGTAATCCGCGAAACTCGCTCTGGTGTATATGTCTTAACATGCTCGCGCAGATCCTCATAGCCTACCGTGTAGCGATGTAAAAATTCGTCGTCCGTCAGTCCCTGAGCGAACAGCACATTCATAACACCCAGCGCGAGCGCCGTATCCGTCCCCGGATATAACGGAATGAACCAATCCGCCCATTGCGCCGTCCGGTTGCGATGAACGTCAATAACGACCACCTTAGCACCCTTTTTACGTGCCTTCTCAGCCAAAACGACCTGATGCATGTTGGTGCTAATGACATTTCCACCCCACACAATAATGAGGTCTGCATCCTCCGTGTCCTCCGGGCTGGTGCCGCCCTTAAAGCCCATAACGGATGCCCAGCCTTCATTCCCAGCCACGCTGCAAATCGTCTGATCCAGTTGGCTTGAACCCAGCGCATTAAAAAAACGGCGATCCATTCCATCCACACTCAATACGCCCATATTGCCATAAAAGCTGTAGGGGAGAATAGATTCCGATCCGTCCGTACGTATCAGCTCCTTGAATCGACCTGTAATGGTATCGACCGCTTCCTCCCAGCTAATTCGTTCAAACTTCCCTTCTCCTTTGGGGCCTATACGTTTCAACGGATAGAGCACCCGATCAGGATCATATACCCGCTCCGTCATATTGCGAACTTTGTTACAAATAGCGCCTTTGGTAATAGGATGATCCGGGTTCCCAGTGACCTTGACTATCTTTCCATTTTCCTTGTGAAGCAGGAGCCCACACGTATCCGGGCAATCTAACGGGCATACAGCCGGAAAAATACCGTCCTGCTGCTCCGTCATCCGCTGTCCCCTCTGTAAGTCTTGTTGAAGCGTGGCCTCAGGAGGCGCGCTATTGCGATGATCCATAGTGTTGATGCTCCTTTCCGTTACCGTTTCCAAAAATTACACTGATCTTATCATATCCACAGCTTTGGCCTATGGCAAGAGAAGGATTTTCCCACACAGCCGCTCTCCAAAATATTAAAAAAATCCGTCTGCTGCATAGAGCAAAACGGATTTTTTTAAGAATCATAATTTTTTTCGACATCCTGTTTCATCATATCTTACCGAGGGTAAAAGAGATCAAGGCATTATGGGACGAGAGCACACTCATCCTCCATGCCAAATCATGGACCACTCCCAAAAAAATCCGCCATGACAGGTTTCGTTCCCCCGGGCCTGTCATGGCGGATTTGCTTTGTTTATTGCTGTTTAAAGTGCCGTAATTAAGCAGGATCACTCAACGGATTTGATGTGCAACCGAAGAAGTAGTTGGAGATTCATTCACTGGATGTGCGTTGGCTTGAGGCTTTTTCAAATAGGCCAACCAGTAGGCTCCAGCCACAAACAGGCTACCTCCTACCAAATTCCCCAGCCAGACCGGAATGAAGTTCATAACATAATCTGCCCATGAAAAGTGGCCTGCAAAGATAGCCGCCGGAATGAGAAACATATTGGCAACAACGTGCTGAAATCCAATAGCGACAAAGGCCATGGTCGGGAACCAAATCCCCATAATTTTGCCGCCAATTGAGTCTGTGCTATAAGCCAGCCATACAGCCAGTGCTACGAGCCAGTTACATCCTATACCCGATATAAAAGACTGCAAAAAGCTTTCATGTAGCTTATGTCCTGCCATATCCACCACTTTGTCCAGGTAAGGGCCCGTTTCTGTCAAACCCAGCACATGGCCAAAGAAAAATGCAACGAATAACGCACCCGCAAAATTACTGAGCGTAATAATCGCCAAATTACGAAGCATGGCCCCTGTCTTAATCCGTCCTGCCCATCTCGCCAAAGGAACCGCCATCATATTGCCGGTCAGCAATTCTCCGCCGGCGATCAAAACTAATACCAGACCTACAGGGAACACCGCAGCTCCAATAAAGGTGGCAATGCTTCCCCATTCTTTAGGCGCACTTGCAATAACACGTATATCCAGCAAAAACCCGAGTGCAATAAATGCACCTGCCAAAAATCCCAGTACCACCGCCACAGTCCACGGGTTGTTCGCCTTGGCCACTCCTGTTTCCACCGTCTTTTCGGCAATTTGCCCCGGTTTATAGCTCGCCATATGTCCCCGCTCCTTTAATATCTTTTCACTAAAATGTTCTTCTTTCATATTTTATTTAAAATCAGTGATTATGTTTGTGAAAAAAATCACTTTATCAAGCATTAAAAAAACAGCCCTTGGAAAAAGGACTGTCTTTTCTGTATTATTACATCTACTGCGCTACTACGCGCTTTGCATTTAGTTGTATTCTTCCTTTTCAACTGCTCTCAAGAACCAAATAACTCCACCGAGGCCTACCAGCGCTACGACTACAAGAAAAAGGATATAAAACAAATCCATAAGCTACTTACCCCCTAATCCTTATGCTACTCTATATTGTACTATAAGGATTCGTCCATACGTCTCAGATTGTTGACAAACTTATGAACAATGTCACAGACAAACCGAATTATACAGTAACTGGGTTCCGTTCGGATATTGTAGGCAATGCTTGTAAACCTGCTGCGTTCAGGAAATTCCAAGGCTTGTTATAATGTGGCTGGAAGAAGAAATCGACAAAGGCCAACTGGTCAATGGTCATATGATTTTGAATGGCTACGGATAGCGTGTTAATGGATTGCGTCAAATCCACCTTCGACATAATTTGTGCCCCCAAAATTCTCCGTGTCTCCTGCTCATATACCACTTTCAGTAATACCTTTTCGGAGGTTGGCATAAATTCAGGCCGGTAGCTGTCCTCAATGGTTACAGCTTCTACAGTCATGCCTTCGTCCGTTGCCGCCGCTTCCGTCATGCCTGTTCCTGCAATATTGTCTTCGTAAATTTTGATACCCGAAGTTCCTTGGGTTCCCATGTAGGCAATGGTTGGTTGTACCAGATTACGTGCTACCAGCGTACCCATACGAACTGCGTTGGTTGCCAAAGGGATATAAGCCGTTTTGCCTGTCGGATTATAGCGGATTGCACAGCTGTCACCTGCTGCAAACACGTCCGGGCAGCTACTTTGCATATAGTTATCCACAATGATCGCACCGTTAGGCAACATATCTACCTGACCTTTGAGCAGATCCGTTTGAGGTCGGAAACCGATGCAGAGAATAACAAGCTCTGTTTCATATTCTCCTTTAGAGGTCACGACTTTACTTACCTTACCGTTCGTACCCTCAAAACGACTCACCGTCTCGCCAAGTACCAGCTTAATGCCATGCTCCTTCAGGGAACTTTCAATCCGGTCTGTATACTCATGGTCCAAATACTTATTCAATATACGATCAGCACTGTCGATCAGTGTTACATTTTTACCGTTCATTTGGAAAGCTTCTACCAGTTCAACACCAATGTATCCAGCTCCGACAACTGTAATGTTCTGTACATGCTGGGCTTTCTCAATGATATCATTCGAATGATTATAGTTTTTACAGAGCAAAATATGATCAAGTTCAATGCCTTCCAGCTTCGGAATAATAGGCCATGATCCTGTGGTCACAATTAATTTATCAAATGTGTCTGTAAATTCTTCACCTGTTTGGAGATTACGTGCATGCAGCGTCTTGCCTGCCGTATCCACACTCGTTACCTCATGAAGCATCTTGGTCTCTACACCCAAGTCAGCCAGTTGATCTGGAGACGAATAAAACAGTCCGTGCGGATCTTTGACGACACCACCTACGTACAGAGCAATACCACAAGATAAGAATGAAATATTATCATTACGCTCATAAACGGTAATTTCGGCATCTGGATAACATTTAGCTGTGTTGACGATAGCTGCCGTGCCTGCGTGTGTACATCCGATAACTGCTACTTTCATGTTAAATTCCTCCTTGGTGTGTGGGCATAAAATGTATAATAATTGTGAATAGTTTCACGTAAACAGCTCGTTAGCGTTTGTGATTTATTTCACTTCATGCGCTTATTATAGTGTGATATTTTTCACATTACAATAGCTTTTTAAGATATTCACAATTTGTCCACATTTAAAAAAGAAAGGATATACGAGTTCAGTCGTTTGCTGAAATGTTTCTTTGCTCCATCCAGTTTTCCCTGTAAGCCTCCTGATTATGCCCTTGGAATCGACCTTCACATGATGCAACACACCTTAGACAAATGCATATGTAGAGAACAAAAAAGGTCCGTTTCCCGGAGACATTCCGGAAATCAGACCCTTTTTAAACATATACGTTGGAATTAAAGCGAAGCTACTATAGCAATTGCTCAATAGCTGCTTTCATCGCTTCAGGTGACTCCTTCGGTTCAAAACGACCCACAGGTACACCTTCACGATTCACAATGAATTTCGTGAAATTCCACTGAATTGTCCCATCTTCCTGTTCTCCAGGCTGTTGCTTTTTTAAATATTCAAACAGAGGCGCTGTATCCGGTCCGTTGACGTCCACTTTGGCGAATATCGGGAAACTAACCCCATAATTCAATTGGCAAAATTCAGCCGCTTCCTCGCTGCTGCCCGGCTCCTGACCGCCAAATTGGTTGCAAGGAAATCCTAATACAACTAATCCCCGATCCTTATATTCGTCATAAAGCTTTTGCAAATCCCCATATTGAGGGGTAAGTCCACATTTACTGGCGGTATTCGCAATAACCAGCACCTTACCGGTGTAAGTATCCAGAGAAACCTCCTGATTCGCTGGTGTTACGGCATTATGTGAATAGACAGACATACAGCATCCTCCTTCGTGTCGCTTGGTTTAGGTTACATAACCTATTTTAACCAAAACGTGACGGACATGCCAACATCCACAGTGACTTTACCGTGATGCCATCACTTCGAGTCTGCGTTCTTCGCGTTCGGAAGCGGACATTTTTGGGCAAGCATAACAATACCGCTGGCCTCCACCTGTCTTGTAATATTGGCAACAGGACGGTTTCATGTAGGTATTTTCACCGGGGCGGTAAGGATTGTCTAATTCAATGAGACGAACCGTAAACGGATTTCTTTTACGCCCGAATACCTCTCCCTCCAGCTCACGTGTCACATACATATAATCTTGTTCAAAGCGCTCCACATCCTGAGGATCAGTCAACGATGGCTGTACTCTATCCTTAAAATACAGCAATGTCAACGGAAACTGTCCCCACATTTGCCCAATAGATGCGCTCCCCACTGCAGCTATTGCCTCCAATATGGGCCGCATCTGCAAACTGTAAAAGTCACGTAACGCTTGCTGAGCCTGTCCGGAAGAATGGTCATCCCCATTGTTCCGCGTATTGTCCAGCTCTGTTAGGTCGATGACCTGGAGGCTAATAGAGGGATATTGACCTTCATAACAAATATGAAATCTGAGATTGGAAACGGACAGATCCAAACGGCGTTCACACAGTGACACCATAAAATGCTGTGCAAACACGAGACCACGCAACTGGTTCACAAAATAAACGGCTGCGGTTAAATCGTCTTCAGCACGCAGAAGATCGCCGTAATACTCCATCACAGAGCGGATTTTCTCTGGTTCAAGCCATTCGGCCACTGGGCCGGAATATACTGCATCCTCCGGCGTGACTCTCACTATTTTCGCTAATTGCTCAAGCTGATTGTAATCCAGTGGTCTCATGGTATGTCCCCTTTAACCTCTTGCCGCTACTTGTGGTCTGGCATCACGTCGCTCGGCAACAGAACCCACGGGTTGCTTCTCTTCCACATTCATTTCCTTTACTGCTTGGCTTACCGCTGGCTGTCCAGCCAAAGCATATGGAAGACAGAGCGGTACACCCGTACGAGGATCTGTTACAATATCCGCCTCAATCCCGAACACCTCGCGCAGCACATCAGGAGACATAACCTCAGTTGGAGTTCCTACCGCCTCGGCCTTCCCTTTTTTGATCGCAATCATATGCTGAGCATACCGGGCCGCATGGTTCAAATCATGTACGACCATAACAATGGTGCGCTCCGCCGAAGTATTCAGATACTCTAGCAAATGCAGCACTTCCAGTTGATGCGCCATATCTAAAAATGTCGTCGGCTCATCCAGAAACAAAATATCCGTATCCTGCGCAAGCGCCATAGCAATCCAAGCACGCTGACGCTGACCGCCAGAAAGCTGATCAATCGGACGATCGTGGAACTCACTCATTCCCGTTACTTGAATGGCCCACTCTACCATTTTGCGATCTTCCGCTTTCATGGAACCAAAGCCTTTTTGATAGGGAAAACGTCCGTAAGATACCAGTTCCGTCACGGTTAATCCTTCCGGTGCAGTCGGATTTTGTGGCAAAATAGCCAGCTGTTTAGCTACTTCCCGGGTGGATTGCTTATGAATGGATTTACCGTCAAGCAGAACACTGCCGCCCTTAGGATTCATGATGCGAGCCATCGTCTTCAGAATGGTGGACTTGCCAGAACCATTTGCGCCCACCAAGGCTGTGATTTTCCCTTGCGGTATTTCTACGTTCAGATCTTCTACAATCAATCGATCTTCATAAGCAATATCCAGATTTGCCGTTTTCAGACGAAACATTTGGAATCATCCCTTTCCCTTATCCAATATATATAGTCACGGGCTTAACGCACGACTTTCATCAAAACTTCATTCTATCTTTATATAATAAAGATATTGATAATCATTATCAAGTGTTTACTGGTTTATTTCCTATATCATACAGTGCATATCATCCAATATTCCCTCAAAAAATTCAAAAAAAGATCACAGCTCCTCGAAGCTGTGATCTTTTAAATCCGGCGAATCGCATTATGACTATACAGAAGACAGTCCAAATGCTTCAGCCATGAGACGTATAGATTTCATTTTGGCATCAAAGTCGTGAATAATGCTCGCAACCATGATCTCCTGTGCATTATAGTCCTTACTTAATTGCTCAATCTGACGCTTCACCTGTTCGGGCGAACCGACCACCATACGTTTGCGATTCTCACGAATACGCATCCGGTCAAACGGCGTATACGGATACGCCAGTGCCTTTTCGACGGAAGGTGTTCCAGCGGAGCGCATTCCCTGCTCTAATAGTACAAGAGACAAGTCCATACTGGAAGCCAACCGATTCGCCTCCTCTTCGGTGTCCGCACAGATCGCAAATACGGCAACAAGCGAACGCGGTTGGTCACTATGCTGGGAAGGCTGGAAGCTTTCCTGGTATTCCTTCATAGCCCCTGTGCCGCCTTCACCATTAATGAACTGCGCAAACGCAAAGCCCACGCCACGCTCGGCTGCCAGACCTGCGCTATCACCGCTGGAGCCGAGCAACCACATTTCCGGTACAGTTTCTATGAGCGGCATCGCCTGTAGCGAACCGAAACGGTGATCATTGCCTGTGCTGTCATGTAAATAAGCTAACAGGTCATCCAACTGCTCAGGGTATAGATCTACGCCACCTCGCATTTTGCCTTCTTGCAGTGCTCTGGTAGCAATGGGCATTCCTCCAGGCGCTCGTCCCAGACCCAGATCAATGCGTCCCGGATACAACCCCTCCAGCACACGAAAGTTTTCCGCTACTTTATAAGCGCTGTAATGAGGCAGCATCACACCACCCGACCCCACTCGAATGGTTGAAGTCCGGGCGGCCAGATGTGAAATCAGTACCTCCGGACTGGACCCTGCAAGATTTGCGGCAGAATGATGCTCTGATACCCAAAAGCGATGATAACCCAAGCGTTCCGCCTCTATAGCAAGCTCAGCGGTCTTTTGTAATGCCTGCGCATGCGTCATGCCTTCCGATACCGGAGATTGGTCAAGAATGCTGAGTTTTATCATAAAAGTCTGACCTTTCTATTTTGGAATAAGGATAGGCATTAATTATAGCACGCGTAGCCACAGTTACCCAAGAGGGGGCCATATCAATTTTATAGTGGAAAATTTTATTTCTCGTAAAGACTTGCGTTCTCTTTATCCGCCTCATAGAGATGCGAACGCTTTTTAAAGAAACTATACAGATGTGTAACGATTACTTTCAAGACAGCATATCCCGGAACCGCCAGTACAATTCCCACCACACCAAACAAATTGCCTGCGGTCAGAATAACGAAGATAATCGTGATCGGATGTACTCGAAGAGATTTGCCCATAATTTGTGGAGAAATAAATTTACCCTCAATGAGCTGTACGACTGTCCATACGATAACCATCTTGAGCAGCATAATCGGTGAAGTGACCAAGGCTACAATTAACGCAGGTGTAATGGCAATGACGGGACCTAAGTAGGGGACAACGCTCGTAAAGGACGCAATGACTGCAAGCGTCAGAGAGTAGTCTAATCCAATGATTAGATAACCAATATACAAGAGCGCCCCAATACAGAAGCTGACAATAATCTGCCCACGAATATAGGAACTGACCTGATGGTTCATTTCAGTCATAATGCGATCTGTTTCTTTACGAAACATAGGCGGGAGCATTTTCAGGATAAACTGTGGCAGCTTGTGTCCATCTTTTAGCAAGTAGAACAAAATAAATGGAACCGTGGCAATCGCAAGTACCGTTTCTGTAACCACACCCAAGAAGCTGCCCACACCCGTCCATGCATTATTAATAAAACTAGATAACTTTTCAGAAGCTTTGGAGGCCAGCTCAGATGGATTAATTTGAATGGTGTTCTGGAACTGGTTTACAAAATCGCTGCCGATCAGTTTCTCGAATTGTCGTTGTACTTGCTCGCTATAGGCAGGGAAATTCTGGATAAGCCCCTGTATTTGATCGCGGATTACAGGTACCACCGATGTAACCACAATCGCAATAACCCCTATAATGAGCAAAAACAGTACAATAATGGAGTATATTCGTTTCACCTTATTGCGCTCCAGTACATCAACCAACGGATTGAACAGATAGTACAACACGCCGGATAAAATGACAGGGAGAATTATCGTTTTCAGCAGCACCATGACAGGTGTGAATATGTATGAAATTTTGGTAAGCACCAAGATATTCAAGCCGATCAGCAGCAGTACCAGCAGGAATAACACAAACTTGTTGTTCAGAAAAAACTTCTTGAATCGGTCTTTCCATGCCGGAGTTATTTCCACACCACATTCCCCTTCTCTTTACACAATTGAGTATACGTTCTTCATAGATACGATATATTTTTGGAACAAAATATACAAGGTTATACCCAAATAAACACAAAAGCAAACAAAGTTGTACGTCATCGTACGAACTTCGCTTGCTTTCGAGGGTTATGGAGTATCATTTATCGTGGTTGCAGCATCCACCGTCGTGGTCACAGGTTTGTTCTCCTGTTCAAAAAGATTCTGTATGAAGCGCTTGAGCTTTCTTTCGTCCACACCCAACACCTGCGCACCCTTAATGGTTTCCCCACGTACCAATTCATTTGGTGGGATTTGCTGCTTCGCTACTGTTGTTGCATCGATATTAAAGCCCAATGAAGCCAATTGCAGCATTTCCGTAGTACTGAGATTCGTTTCAATATAAGGAGAAATGCTATTTAAAATACTTGGCAGTTTGATTAGAGATGAGGTTGACTGAATTTTACCGCCAAGCTCGGTAATGAATTTGCGTTGCCGCTCCGTACGCGTAAAATCGGAAGTCGCATCATGACGGAAGCGTACATATTGCAAGGCTGTTTTACCGTCCATGTGCTGCATTCCCTTTTTCAAATCAATATCAAACTGGTGTTTATCTGCCTTGGAGGTATAGTGCATATCTTTTTCGACATCCAGGTCAATACCACCCACAGAATCAACCAACGCAATAAAGCCATTAAAATCAGTATATACATAATATTGAATCGGTATCCCCAACAGGTCGCTCACGGTCTGTCTGGTTAAATCCGGTCCACCGTAGGAAAAAGCAGCATTCAATCGACTTTGCCCATGACCTGGGATATTGACGTACGTATCACGAAGAATCGACATAAGTGTAGCCTTTTTCGTAACCGGATCAATAGAAGCAACCATAACGGAGTCAGAACGCCCTGAATCCTCTCCACGGGAGTCGCCGCCTAGCAGCAGAATATTCACTCTTTCTGTCCCATCCCATTCTGGTGGGAGCGATACCTCTACAGGTTGTACATTGGTTTGAGTTTGTGCCTGCGGTTTGAATTTCGAATCCTGTCCGGAAGCAACCGAAATTTGGTTCGTAAAATGATATATAGAATACGTATAATATCCGCCCACTAAAAGAACAGCCGCAGTCACAGAAATGCCTAACCATTTTAAAAATTTTCGCATATTTTCGGGTAACCTCGCTTTTATTCATCATCGTTCGGCTTTTAAAAGCATACCCTCCCTGCAAGTTATCTGTCAATTCGCGTCGTCTGTTCTAGTGGTCGTCTGGATACCATGGATTCAAATGGACAAGCACCTCATAAACCCGCGGTTCCTGCTTCATGACAGCCCCCTTAATCAGTCGGATAATATCGTGTCCCTGCTGAATCGTCAAAGAGGCATCCACTGAAGCGCGGATATCCACGATAATATAATGGCCGTGCTCACGGGCACGGATACGGTCAATACGTTGAACCTCAGCTACACTCAGTGCGGCTGCGGCGTAGCTTTCAATTTCCTCCGTGGCAATCGCTTTTTCCATAAGCACATCTATGGATTCACGGCCCATTTCCCACGCTAATTTCAGAACTAGCAATGCCACTACGAATCCCGCAATAGGGTCACCGTAGGATAAGATTGAAATGCTCCAGTGCTCCCCAATCAGCCCCAAACCGATACCCAGTACAGCAGCCCCAGAGGCGTACACATCAGCGAGATGATCTTTTGCCGTTGCGATAAGACCCTGACTATTGGCCGCTCTCCCGATACGAATCGTGTAGATATACAACCACTGTTTCCAGAGCAAGGAAATAATGGCGGCCACCAATGCCAGTATATGCTCCTGTGGCATCGGTTCGAACAGTGCTGCAATCGAATGATAGCCGATAAATATGCCCGCTCCAAACAATATGACCGCCACCACGCTTGCACCGATCACTTCTGCTTTGCCGTGACCATAAGGATGATCCTCATCCGGCGGCTGGCTGGATATGCGCATCGCTCCCAGTGCCGTTGCAGAGGCAATCACGTCCCCGGCATTATGCACACCATCGGCCACCAGCACCTTGCTGTTGAACATAAGTCCTGTAATAATTTTAATGCCGGTTAATAGGATGTTGCTAATCAGGCTGATCCATGCTGAGACCATGGCGCGCTTGCCCATATCCTGTTCCTGCATGATGTATAACCCCTCCAAATTTATCTTTTGAAAGATGTATCCTGAACGCTGATCATTTATTTCAAGGTAGCTCCGCTACTCATGTCATCTTATGGTGCTGCTCCTTCAAGCGGTATGGGTGAAGATTACAATAGCCCCGGAAGATGAGCCTCCCCGGGGCTATTATGATAACCATAGTGGAGTATTCTATGAGAATACTCCTGTTTTATCTATCTGGACCGTCCGCGACGGCCGCCTTGTCCTTGACCACCACGCGGGCCGCCTTTGGCTTGTCCACCACGCTCGCTGCTTTGTCCTGCCGAGCGACCTTGGCCTCCGCGTGCAGAACCGCCGCTGCTGCGGTCATATCCGCCACGCTCGCTGCTTTGCCCTGCCGAGCGGCCTTGGCCTCCGCGTGCGGAACCGCCGCCGCTGCTGCGGTCATATCCGCCACGCTCGCTGCTTTGTCCTGCCGAGCGGCCTTGGCCTCCGCGTGCAGAACCACTGCTGCTGCGGTCATATCCGCCACGCTCGCTGCTGCCGCGGCTAGAACGACGTTCGCCGCCTGTGGCATCACGACGACCCGCCTGTTCGCGGCCGCTGCCCCGGCGTCCGCCGCCGGAGTCGTTGCCGCCGTAGGAACGGCGGTCGTTTCTGCCCGAACGGCGTTCTCGACCCTGTCGATCAGCCGTATCGGAAGCAGGTCTACGCTGTCCGCCGCCCTCACTGCTGGTGAATGTGACACCAGCAACTTTCTGGATGTTCCGAAGCTCTGGAACATCTCTTGGCGTAGCGAGCGTCACTGCCACGCCTTTGCCTCCGGCACGGCCGGTACGCCCGATGCGGTGGATGTAGCTTTCGGCATCCTGTGGCATGTCATAGTTAAAGACATGCGTGACGCCTTCTACATCCAGGCCGCGCGCAGCTACATCAGTCGCTACGAGCAATTGGAGTTTCGCTTCCCGGAACGCCTTCATCACTTGCTCCCGCTTGTTCTGGGACAAATCTCCGTGAAGCTCACCGCTCTCAAAGCCCATCTCTTGCAGCTCTTCGTTCAGTTTGGCAGCCCGGCGCTTCGTACGGCAGAAAATAACAGCCAAGTACGGGCGATCCGTATTCAGCATATCCACCAATGCCTGTTGCTTACCACGGTCTGTTGTTTGCACAACGACCTGACGGATTTGGCTCACCGGAACGGAAGAAGCGGATTTCACTTTGACATCTACGGGTTCGTTCATATATACACGAGCCAGCTTGCGAATACCAGCTGGCATCGTAGCGGAAAACAACATCGTCTGTCTCCGGTAAGGAACCTCCTGAAGAATCGTCTCCACATCGTTCAAAAAGCCCATGTGTAACATTTGGTCGGCTTCGTCCAGGACCAGCATTTTAATGCCACCCAGATCCAGCGTGCCACGTCTCAGGTGATCCAGCAGTCGCCCAGGTGTACCAATAATCAGTTGTGCGCCGCCTTTCAGTTTACGAAGCTGACGCTCTACGTCCTGTCCTCCATAAACAGCCAGTAAAGACAAACTTGGCTCCGTCGCAGCCAATATGTTGGCTTCCTCTGTAATTTGGAGCGCCAATTCACGCGTAGGTGCAATCACGAGCGCCTGCGGGTGTCGCTTATCCAAATTCAGCTTTTGTAGAATCGGCAGTAAAAACGCAAGCGTCTTCCCTGTTCCCGTATGTGCCTCGGCGATAACATCCTGACCTTCCATCAACAGTGGAATCGACTCCTGCTGTACAGGAGTTGGGGATGAAATTCCCTGTTCTTTCAAGGCTTCTACCCAATGCTGCTCTACGCCTAATGCTGCAAAATTCTTCAAGTGGTATTCACTTCCTTTTTCTGTATTCAATATGTGTCACGTAAAATAGGTTCATGTGCCATATGACATCTATCGTTCCATAGTTCAGAATTCCCATTTTTGTATCGGTTCTCATTCTCCCCTTTTCAGGAAGGGAGCTTATCCGTTATCGTTGAATCTGTTCATGTAACCAACATACGACCGCAATGCGGCTCAGGCCCGTTCCATCTATGACTTTCCTAGTATACGCGAAGTTGAACTGGTTTCCAAACGATTTTAATGAACAGTACCACAGTCAATGTAAAAGGTGAATTCGATCTTCATGTCATATATTATGGTATATGAATTGGTAATTCATGAATAAAGGATGGATGCTTGTGGTTAACAAGCTGCATTATAATTTCATAATGACCGGTTCCTTGTCGGAGAAGCACACTTTGTTTGCCGAAGAGTGCTTTACTAACCTGTTCGATTGTTTTGAAACGCTCCTGAATATATCAGGAATCCGCAATACCCGTGTGTCAGTCTATCAAGCCGGGGCTAAAAAGGCCAAACACGGTAAGATTCGCTGGGACAAGCAGGAGTTGCTTCGTATTGTTACCGATGATGAATTGATTCCGCTGATGCTAGCTATCGAGGCTCCCAGTATCAAATCATCCTATAACAAAGGGACAACGCCGGAAGTGTACATTCTTTTGTCCAATGACCCCATGTGCCAATCTTCTAATCATTGCGGCATGCTCGTTTCAATCCGTCAGGACGTTTATGAAAGTATCGACCAAGCAATCGTCGAAGACGTTATGATGAAGCTGAGCCAGTGGTTAAAGGCAAACAAGCTGCTACACAGCTCGCGTAACTTTTATACTGGCAGTAAAGCACGCGCTATTATGGATATTCTTCCATTTATGCTCGAACAGGATACCCCGGATATGAAGTATGTTTTTCAAACGTGGACTCCGTTCCCTTTACCACACACTTAAACAATCCGTCATACCATTAACCCCAGGAGGCTGCAATTTATGCAAATTCAAGTTCAAAAGGTTGAAAAAAAAGAGAACGAATATCTCATTCATTATCAAGCCGGGGGAGCGTTGCCGTTCGTTCCGCATGATATTGTTCTGATCCATGGCAAACAGTATTTTATAGGCACGATTTTGAAAGTAGAGCCGGAACAAGCCCTTGTACGTATCAATCCAGAATATGAAGACCAACTGGCAGGGTCCATCGGACTGGAACTGGCTTTCTCTCCAACCGTTTCTATTCAAGGAGCAGACAGCATTGTCGAGAAGCTCGGCTATTTCCCTCCCTTTCATTATGACCGAATTACAGCTGCTAATATGACGAAAGACCAGATTACGCTGACGATTGAGCTATCCTACGCTAGCGTGCTTGTCCCTAAATCACCGGATCTGGAGCCTTCGGCTGAGGCACCTGTAATCCCTGAAGCTCCAGTAAAAGACGTCCCACGCTATGCAGTGACTTTTACATTTCTGGAAACCAAAGAGCATGTATTAACTCCTGTAGAAACAGAAAACATCATCTTGCAGCTTGATTTCCGCTATGAAGAAGCAGACATGGTCGTTGATATCGATGCCTTGTCGGGACTGTCAGGTAGCTTTCTGTGCAGAGGTATCCGCGCAGAGATTAAGGAGCTGAATGAATAAACAGGAGGCTCGCGAGCTATTACGTTGTCATTCTTTTATTCACGATGATCTGGAGCATCCCAAAATGCAAAACGGATTTCTAGGGATGCTCCGCCCCTTTCAGGGAGAACTGATCGAGGACAACTTCCATGAACTGATGACCATCATTGAAGTTCTCGCAGATGAGTTGGAGAAACCATCCGTAGAACGGGAGCTGATTGCCGCTCTGTGGGGGATATGTCAATATACACGGGCATGGGCATTGTATCCTGATAGTATGCTGCAGCGAAACAACCTGCTGACCGTAGAGCAGATCAACACCCTCGACGATTGGATTGATACGATCTCCTATGCGGTTATGGTGCTGCTGGAGGGTGGCGGACGGGAAGAAGCTTTATCGAACTACAGACATGAGAGTTGATCCGCAGTGATACATATATCTTAGTCAAGGAGGCCGCTTGTGCACTGCTTCGCGCACATAAAAGCATGCCTTTCGCACAACATGCTCTGAAGCAATTATTGCAGCATGAGGAATTCGGTGCATCTGCCAAACGGGAGCTGTCCACATAATCGACAACCAAAGGAGAATCACTCTACTTATGCGTGTAAGAATATTTATATTCATATTGATTATCGGGATTATATGTGTGCCTGCCTATTTTATTATGAGTAGCTTTGGATTATTTCAAAATGAAAAGGTGCTTGTACATTACAAGCTTGCCATTGAGGTAAAGGATAAAAAGTATGATGCCTGGCCTTTAATCAGCAGCTATACCGCTATAGATAAAAAAGGGGACAATCGTCAGCTCTACTATCAGGCGGAGGGCTCAGGCATAGAGTATCTGTTTCAACTGGCGTATGGACAATATGAACTCCGACCCTCCAAGGAAAATCCTTTTCTGGACGGGGGAGTCCACTACACCATGGACCATCCTGAGTATGTGCGTGAGGAAAAGCAGTATGAGAATGCTAACGACTACACGGAATTAACCCATTATTACAATCAGCAGGAACAGATTATTTATACCTATAATCCCAAAGCCAAGCTCGATAAAACATACGTCCGTTCCATCATCACCGCTGGGATGACTCGCACGACCGGTAGATCAAGCCGTGCGGTAAAGGATGACTATATCAATATCAGTAAGCTGTTTAAGGACAAGCTGGGAGTGAATGTGAAGGTAGATGTGGATGAGGACAACAAAATCGTCACCCTATCCATGACATGATCTCACAAACGATGCACCGCTGCGTCTTCTCATTTCCAAAAAGAGGTCTATGGTTTACTAGGATCAAGGAGGCTGGTTGTTGATGTCATTCGCAATTGAATCAGGGCTTTCGCCTGCCCAGATCGCGGCATTGGAGGAACAGATACAGCATATATTGCCCGCTGGCTATACACGTTTTCTTTCACAATATAACGGTTTTTATGTAGCCGCCCCTTTTTATTGCAATGTGCCCTTCGATCGCGTGGATAACGGAGACATTGATTTGACTTGTTTTTTCGGATATGAGGTATCCAACAAAAATCATGACCTTCTAGCGATTAATGATGAATTTCTGGATGAAATCAATCATGTCCAGAACGCTTTGTTGATTGGTGCAGATGCGGGCGACAATTTTTACGTTCTAATATGTAATGAATACACCCCGTATGTGTACTACTGGGACCGCACACATCTTCATGCTTATGATGACAAACTGAACTATGATATTGCAGAGCAGGACGAATGTGGACATTTGTATCTGGTGGCAACAGACTTTACAACGTTTTTTAATCAGGTAATTGAACGACTCAACGAGCAGAAAGGGAGGCCTACTGATGACAGAAATACATAACCCTAATTGGGGACCGGCTTATTTAGAAGGTTGGGTTGTACCCGAAAACCCAGAGGCATGGGTCGAGCAGGAGTGGACAGGTACGCTTCGTTCACAGGCAGGACATACGAAATTCCACATTTTTTATTATGGAGAACTTATGGACGAGCTGATCGCTGGAACTGAATTTGCCCCCCAACTCATTATTGCAGAAGAGGCAGTCACAGGTGAACAGATCGTGATTTTTGACGGAACCCGCCATGGTTACGATGCTCTGCTATGCGAAGTTTATACCAAGGAACAGCAGAACAATCGTACTCCCCTGCTGCCCTATCTGGACGAAGATGGTGAAGATACTTTCGAGGTAAGCTTGACCACTTTTTATAATGTTGATTGGGATGACGAGTTTGCAGACGATGTGGATGAGAATGGACAGTTAGAGCTGATCAACGGCGAACGATGCGATTTTGAAGATGCGAAGCGGAACGGCTATGATGCGATCAGCATTACGATTACCAACGCTAAAGGTCTAAAAACAGAGATCATTCAGGAAGAGCTGGCCTGACGATGGTGTTCAAAAGAATCAAACATCGGGAAGGCGATATTTTTGTTATCCCCATGCATGACGGCCGATTTGCGGTATGTCAGGTGATCTGCGCACTGTATGGTAGATTCAAAAAAGCGTTCTCCTTCGGGGTTCTATCCATAGGCCAGAATCAAGCGTACAAGGGTGAAAAGACATATCTTCCGTTCACAAATTATCGCGGCCGATTTGAAGTTATATTCACCGCCACCCAAAATCTGACGAAGGGAGTATGGCCTATTATCGATCAGCGCCCTCTATCCGAGGAACAACAGCAGCTAAAATATTTTAATTGTGCGGGCCATCTGTATTGCGGGGATGAATATATACGCAATCTGGAACTGGAAGAATATAATCAATATACTGTAATGGGCGTGGCTGGATATGAGTTGGTACAGCGATATTTAGCCCAATACGAAGACCACTAGCAGAAGAAAAGCAGCACAAATAACCACCTTGAAGTTTGATACCAAGGTGGTTATTTACGCTGCTAAAAGGGCTCGAACGTATAAGAGAATGGTGTACGCTCTGTCCCTAATACTGACTTCACGCGCTCTTCATCCACCAACGCTTCGACGAGGCTATATAAATCCGGGGCTGCATACCGAAAATTGCCCCATGTGCGTAGATTCAAAGCATAGATTGGGAATTCTCCCCGTTCATCAGGCGATTGAATATCCCAAATCAGCAGGTCATTCCCTTCACTGGAAGCGAAGGGAACCGCATGCTCCAAAAGCTCCGGAAAACCATCTGGCTCCAGCGCCGCTTCTTGTAGAACCTCTTCCGATTCCAGTAAATCATCAAACCAGGCCCGCCAGTTATGATAACGATGAAGCCATGAATCCGGGTGATCGCCAAGAGGAATATGAATGTTCCATAAGCCACATAGTCGCCCGTAACCAAGAGTTTTGACATAATCTATATAAGAAGGCGGAAAGCCCATACCATTTTTTAAACGATGCTCTATTAGAAAAACCTCATCATAATAAGCCTGAAACTGCGGACGTTGCAGCCCTGTAAAAATGCTCATGTTCGCCCTCTCCTTTTGCACGTCCTATTCACCTTTTCACCCTTCGGCGCATTGAAAAGGCCATTTTCAAGTGTTAAAATGGGAATAAGATGTATATTCTAAAAAAAGAGTGAAGATGCGTCAACATCCTCACTCTTTGGCAACAGCCGCTTTTAAGGGCGGTAGCCGTGTCAAAGGATGATCATTGAAATAGACCGCTTGCCTTTGTCGAGGGCGGTCTATTTCTTTTTTATGGAGGGAAAGAATTAGGATCACCAACGTTGCGAATTGAATCATCAACATTAGGGTGTCTTTAACCTCCACAGGCCTCACCTCCTTTACAGGAGACTAGCCGGCCGCCCATCTAAGCCATTCTGTTGTTGAGGAATATTATAACATAAGACTCGTAAAACGTACGTTTTTACGCTCTTTTCGAAAAAGGAGGAACGAATATGGAGCAAAAGCGCTTCAAAGATGAACATGGATATAAATATGACTTTAGCGCCGTGATCCGGAGAGGAGAACAGGTAGCTGTTCATTGCCCTCGTTGTCAGGGCCAAGCTTTCATTTCCAACTCAAAGGAAGACTGTCATTACGTCGTTCGATGTTCTCATTGTTACTACACGTATCAGCAGCCAGAATCTTATACATTCTATGCACGCGGCGTATGCAACCATTGCGAGCGGTATTTTAATATCGGAATCCATGATGACCGAACGAAACTCCATAAAAATACGAATATAAACTGTCCGCACTGTGAGACACGCAATCAGGTTCCGGTGCATCGTGTTCAATCACACGAATGGCATACAGACGTGGTCCAAAACGGAAAAGACCCTATTTTCCAGCTTCAGCTGTACTTCCTTGATTACTACCGGGGGAAACCTGTCTGGGCTCTTAACCGGATACACCTGAATTACCTGCTCTCCTATATCTCTGCCGAGTTGCGAGAAAAGCCTACATCCGGTATGATGCGTACGGCTTCCCATTCCATTCCCAAGTACATTAAGGATGCGAAGAATCGACAGGCCATCTTGAGAATATTACAAAAGCTACAGCATAAGCCAGCGACTAAGGGAGGGGCCTCCATACATGAGCATACAAACTTTTGACAGCCTTGAAGCATTGATTCGTGCCGTTGGCCAAACAGAGATCAATGAATGGGTATTTGCCAATCTGGAACGTGTTCAAAGTAATCCGCTCAATTCTACCTATTACATCATCCCCGAGGAAGAATTGTGGGAACTGGAGGATGCCGGTCTCACCGTCACCAATCATCGTGATGAAAGTATACCTGCATCTCTACCAGACCATCACGTGCAATCTTGGTTGGAGGTGGCGACTGTACAGGATGTCATTGAAGTGTTACGCCACAGCGGAAGCGAGCCGGATATTGAACGCATTGCGCAGGGACTGCGATATTATCATGAATATGATGCTTTTATGGAATAAGCGTTTCCAGCAGCTCTTTTACCTCAGGGGCAGCCTGCTTCAGGCTGTTTTTTAGTTTCTTCGCGCCACCCCATATGCGATAAACAAGCACCTCTTGTTCATAGTCCTCCAGCTTCTCAAGCTCCTCCACCAGTACCTGTGCCTGCTCTACAGTTTCGATTCTGGATGACTTCAGTGGTTTGGCAGACTCGTTGCCTGCCAGTAGAACCCTCGTCCAAATGGGGATCGTGTCCGGTGTCAGTCCGTGTGCGTCAGCAAATACAGCGGCGTAACCGTCCTGTACGGACTGATGTTCACTGTCCACCAGATTCATATAACGATTCACTAATGGGAAATAGTTCTTTCCTTTTAGGCCCAGTCCCATCACCGCATAGGTTCCCGGCATCGCCGACTTTTCACCGGGCTCTACATCGTTATACCACTTGAACTCTTCCATCACGACCTCAGCATATTCAGCCAGCAACGGATGCAGCGCAGGGTATTCAAGTGCATTGGCGAAGAAACGATGTAACGTAGATTTAGCCAACTTGGGTACAGGCAGGTAGTTTTTCACCTTGCTTTTGAACTTCATCCGATATTCCTTGGTAAAGCCCTTTCTTAAAATATCGCATAAATATACGAGTGCTTCTCTATAGCTCTCTTCTTCCTCTGAACGAATCTGAACCTCCAGCGTTTGCAAAATATCATTGGCTTGGCAGATGACTCGCTCACTTGTATATAACGCTGGGATGCTTCCTGATCCGCTCTCAAGCCACACGGAAGCCTGCTCCGAGCCTAGCTGTGCAGCAATCTCCAAATACTTCTGCCGTGCATCGGCATCGGTCGAGCCCACCCGCATCGCGGTAAGCAGGAACATCTCCATGGCTGGCGCAGGAATTTCCGAAGGGAGAATATCAGGCTTCACTTTATAATCCAGCCCATAGCTTTTTTCCCGATCTGTATAATTGGCCAAAAATTCATCCTCTGCCCAAAGCTTCAAGCCACTGCTGAGCTGATACCTCCATGCTTCCTCACGCTTGCGGCTGACCTTCACTTTGGCATCCATTCGATTCAGCAGCTCATTCATCCACTGGGCGTTTACAGGGTACAAATGAGGATCAAGCAAGTGCCTTACTAAGAAAAAATCGTCCTCTTCCTTCGGCACAGCTTTACTAGAGGGGTTGAGTTTCTGCTCTACAAACTGTTGGATAGTGGCTAACAGTTGCTGCCGCTTATCTTCGTTCAGGAGTGAGAATGTAAAATGACTAGCCTTATTCTCCAAGACTACTTCCAGATGAAATTCCAGCCGATAACGAAAGAACATGGAACTAAATTCTTTCGACTTAAACAGAGCCTCTATCCGTTCCCTAAACACAGGCATCCATTCGTCCTGTACCTGCTGCAATGTTACCCCATCTGTAAACCCAGAAATTTTCATATCCGGTCTACGATGATCCCAATCAAACGGTTCGTAGGTATCCACCCACAGCCCATCCTTCTTACAGGTAACTTTTAAGTATTCATGAATCCCTTCGTGAAGGACACTTTTGATTTGGAATTCGGCGATGCGCTTTTGCTCAGAAGCGTACGCCTCATCAATCGCCTCAAAAATTGGATCTATGTAGGCTTGTACCCCTGATGTCATAAGATGTGTTCCTCCTTCGTCCCCTCACAAATTGTAGTTCCTATGAAATTAAGATAGACTAATCTATAACTATTTTATTTCCTGATTATAGCATATCTCTCATTTACTTTTGGGCTCTATCCCTATAGATAGAGTGCCGGAAAGCAGGTGTATTCTACATGTATTGGGTTTCCACACAGCACACACCGGTGGCTACCGATGAACTGACAAATATTGAGCATACCTATGGAATAACTTTACCACCTCCCTATGTAGCATTCCTCACCCGCTACGGGCCGGGCACCTATTGTGGCCTGCTGATAATTGAAATGCCTGATCCTCAACTATTGCAATCCTATACGGATTACGAACTGTGGACGCATGATGATAACTGCCCAATTACAGCACAGCAGCTGGGCGAGTGCGTGGTCATTGGCAGTTCCATAGATGGTGACTTCCTAGCGATTCACCCTCAGGTTGAAGGCTTAATGTGGCTGCCACGACACTCGGAGATCATTACTACGAAGACTTTAGATGTTCAAGTTCCATTCACAGAGACATTAGGACATATACTACAGGATGAATTTGGAAGAATGGAGCCATTCCCCCGTTATTTCGAACCTGTCAGCCAAGACAAAACCGCTACATTCCTACTGTTTAGTCCCCTGGATACGGCCGAGGCCTACAATCCAGCCAATCCGAGCGATCAGGCGCTGAATTTTGCTCCGGCATCCTTACAAGCATTGGCTCAGCGATTTAAACAGCATTTTAACTCAAATCTATGGATTGAAAATGAGCATATCTGCATGGCTTTTCTTCAGACTCTTGGCGGATACGTGCGTTTTAACTATGCATATGGACGCGAAGTGGCGATCATTTATGAATCCAAAGCGATAGCACTTCGTGATGAAATTTTATCATTCTTGCAAAAAGAGCATTGCCGGGTTGTAGAGTAAGAGGAGGGCGAATACGAATGACAGTACATTTTACACAAACCTTAGAAAAACTGGAACAAGTCGTTGATCGTCTGAGACAAAGTGGGATGCCTGATGTGGTATACCAATGGACGGAAGGGATTTCTACAGGTGAACTAACTGAGCTGGAGGAACGGCTGCAGATGCATTTGCCTGCCTCCCTGTCTGAATTGATAAAGCGGTGTGGCAGCTTAAATTTGCTATGGTGTCTCCCCCAACACTGTATTGTAGCTGATGGACCAGAGTGTTCATATAAAAACAGCAAGGATCTTGAACAAGAGCAGTGTATCCTAGACGATATCACAGGAGAGTTTGGATGGAATCATGAGTATATTGGCTATTTTACATCCTATGGGGAAGATACCGACTCAGCAGCGGACGAGCAACGATATCTGATCCTTAATTATAATGGTGCGGGTGATCCGATACTGCTTGATATGGCAACATCCGCAACAGAGCCAGCGGTTTTCTGCTATCATCACGAGCTGGATCAGTTCACGCTGCTCGCGGAAAATCTACCCGCCTATATAGACACCATGCTCACCTTGCACGGGCTATGGCTATGGGATTGGTTTAAAGTGACCGATGAGCATGGCATTCAGCTAAACAGCCCACCACTGCAACTGTGGCAACGCTGGTTGAACATGTTTTGCACGATGAAGCTGGAGGATGCACAGTCGTTGGAGACGCTAATCCATTACACCACCATGCATGGCGTAGATTATCCTGCTGTGTTGCAGGCTTTTCAAGCCTATGATCCAAAGGATATTTTTCTTGCCTGGGAGCAGCACTGGCAGAACATTCAACATAGCCAGGTTCCATTCTCTACTTGGGCCGTTTTGGTAGGGGAGACTGCGGGGATTGGGGCTGCTGATTGGGTCCGCTCCTTGTGGGAACCGGAAACCGCGCAAGCATGGACATCTTTAGCTCAAAACAATACCCTACATGCTAAGGGTGCATTTGCGTCCACACGTGCTTATCTAAGCGCCCGCTGCCTACCCGAGCAGGAAGGCTTGGTATGTGTTTGCAATCACCTGCTACAGCATTCGGTCGCAGAAGACAAATTAGGAGGATACACCGCTAATGGGCAGCTACAACATTTTCGTTCACCACAGATCATTAACTGGATGCGGGATAAGGTCAATCATCCGGTGGATGGCTGGGCAATACTTTTCGCTCACTCCCGTCCTACAGCTGAGCAGTTGATTGAATGGCTATCCGATAGCGAGCTTCATCAAAAAATTGCAACCGAGGCGCTGGATATTATGATTCATCGGGATCCTCTTCCCGCTCTGGAAGCAGACGCTTGGGCCAATATCTCAGATCTACTTCTTGCTTCTTTGCAGCTCGTTATGCTCAAAAAAGATAAACGTCGTATTGAAGCCGTACTTAAGCAGCTTTCAGATTTGGAACTTCGTTAATCTTTCGGAATGGTTGTATGCGGATTCGCATGTACAGTGGTGTGAGGTAAAGAAAGTTAGCCGCTGCGTCAGCGGCTTAACCCCTTGAGGAAAGTATCTATAGTGAATGCGATCAATTCATCATTGGATTTTGCCATAGGAAGTTCAAAATTCAGGAGCAAAGAAGTCAATCCGTGCAGCATGCTCCATACGGATCTGGCGATCAGGTGCTCATCTCCTTGAATGATGCAGCCCTCCTCCATAGCAGCTTTGAGCCCCGCTTCAAGCAGCTCAAAGCCTTTAAAACTCCCACTGTCTATAAGACTGACCAAGCTTACAGTTTCCAGGTTGCTGATAAACAGGATGTTGTAATATTCCGGGTTAGTCGTTCCAAAACGAACATACGCATCAGATACCGTTTTCAATGTGTCCAGCGTATTCAATCCCGCTGCCTGTGCTTCATCCACACGCTGCAGAAGAGCCTGCAGGAACAAGGTATTTCCTTCTAGCAGCAGTTCACGGACAACGGCTTCCTTATTGGCAAAATAATGATAAATAGTCGTTGGTGAATATTCGATCTGATCCGCAATTTTGCGCATGGAGACTTCGGCATACCCCTGATTCAGGAAAAGCGACCGGGCGGCCTCAATGATTTTCCGGCGGATCTCACTGCTTTCACGTTCTCGGCGTTTGATATGTTTCATGAGTAGATGTACTTGCCCCTTCTGCCTACCCCAATTTGGCGGCGATACGATCAGCTTCCATTATACCCGAGTTCATAGCCCCTTGAAACCCGCCCCCAGGCTGCGTCCACGCCCCTACCAATGACAGACGGTTCACAGCTGATTTGTGCTTCAGTCTTTTTATACCGGACTGCCGGACCGTTTGTGCATAGCCATAAACGGCCCCGTCGGGATTAGCGGTATAACGCTGCATCGTGCGCGGTGTGCCCAACTCGGCCACCACTACCTTGCTGCCAAAACCCGGATACAGCTGTTCAAGACATCCCAATATCTGCTGTGTCACGGCTTCTTTTTTGGCTTTATATTCGGGACGTGCAGTAGGCCAGTTCTCCAATTTGTCCAAAAATGTAATTGCGATGACACCCTTTCCCGGTTCATTGAGCTTTGGGTCCATAGCGTTATAATTCGTGAGCATCCAGTTGCCTTTCGTGTACTGGCCGCTCATCATAACTTCATAATCTGTCTCCGAATCCGGCTCATTACGTAGGATTAAGTCTTCTTCGGTGATGCCAAGCTCATGGGGTTCACATGATAATCCCAGATATAGCTGGGTGAGAGACGTGCCAGCCTCCAAACTGCTGACAGCTTCCAGCTCACGACGGGCAGCATCATAGTTTTCCAGTAGGCGGCCATAGGTATGATGGGGACTGATACCAGACACAATCCAGTTGGCTTTATATACATCCCCTTTCTTCAGACGGACACCAGCTGCTTTACCACGTTCGAGCATAATCTCAGACACCTGACTGCGCAGGTGAACTTCTCCTCCCGCTGACTTAATAGTGTCAACCAGTGCATTGGATAAAGCCTGTGCGCCTCCCTCAATGTAATACGTCCCCTCCAAATGATAGCCGATCCAGGGAATGAAAAAATACAAGGCCGCAAGCCGTTTTGGAGGCAATCCATAATAGGCCCACAGCGCGGTGAAAAATTCCGTGAATCGGTCAGACAACCCGAACTGGCTTACAGCTTCCCAGGTAGTCATCTGCGTCCAGCGGAAGAAGGTTCCTGCTTTGAGCAGGCCAGCCGCCCTGCGCCAGGAAGTGAGGGAAGAAAAAGCAGAGAAGCCTGTTTCAAAACGGCGAATGCCCGCGAATAGACTATCGATGGCTGCCACCTCAGCAGGAAACATGTTTTTGAGGAGCTGCACATACTCCTGAACATCGGACGGAATATCAATGGTCTGCCCTTCCCAACGAATGGAGTAAGGGTGCTTTTTGCGGAGAGGAACAATTCGCTGGTCCGCATTACAGTCCTTTAACATCCGACCGAAGCTGCCTTCCCCGAGTCCACCGACACCATGCAAGGAGACATCAAAAGTGTAGCCCTTTCTTGTAAATTCAGTTGCGAAACCGCCAGGCAGAGTGTGGCTCTCAAAAACAGCTGTTCGGTAACCGAGCGCGGAGAGTCTTGCTGCACAGGACAAGCCACCCAGTCCTGCACCGATGACAATAACATCGTATTGATTCATGATTTC
This sequence comes from Paenibacillus sp. FSL R10-2748, assembly GCF_038005565.1. Lineage (NCBI taxonomy): Bacteria > Bacillati > Bacillota > Bacilli > Caryophanales > Paenibacillaceae > Paenibacillus > Paenibacillus sp. FSL R10-2748. The sequence continues at coordinate 474,467 of NZ_JBBOTK010000003.1, read as the reverse complement.
ATCTCCTTTATTAACATCGTTATATAAGTTAACGGTGTTAAGTTAAGGAGATTATATACCACAATATTACCGTTGAAAAGCCCGGTATCTTGGTTGCCCGCTATAGAAGAATACAATGAGTTCGATTTATCTATTTGCTGATTACAAATCTCTTCAATGGATTTTTGCAAAATTCTAAGTTGCGAAAGTAGAATTTTTTATAAAAAAGATCCAAAAATGTAGCGCTTTCACTTGTCAGATTCCAATGAAGGTGCTATCCTTCAAGTGGGATTGTTACTGAAAAGGCAAAACCCGAGTACACTTGTGTACCCGGAGTTTGCCTTTTTTTATTTGTATGAATTCCACAGCATACAATCAACCATCCCGAACATGTAGTAAGCGCTTTAAAAAATGACACCAAAGGAGATTAATCTCATGCAAAGAAGACGTTTTGCCCTTGTTTTATTATCTTTCGTGTTCCTGCTTACGATCTTTTTCCCATCCTCCAGCTCTGCCGCAGCAGCCGATGTCCCAGCGCCACAGGCTACCCTGCTTACGCAGGTACAGCCCTTGGGTGAAGTTGTTTCTGCTGTTGTACTGAAATACAGCACTAATATTGACGGGGCATCCTTATCCACTTCCAGCTTTCAGGTTCAATCTGTACTCAATGATGTATATACAGACAGAACCGTGACCGGTGTATATACCAATGATACCGGAGCTATCACCAACCGCAGTACTCATGGTAAATATGTCGTGATTGAGCTGGATACGCAAGATAAAAATGCAAGTACCCTTACTTATGATGCAACAAGCGCAGTTAACCGCATCAACACGTTGAATTATACGATTAGTCAAAAGAAAGATATTGCAACTTCAAAGAAAACAGTCATTCCAGCCTCTGCACAGACTGTAAAAGCAACGGATAAAATTACACCGATCGTGGACGATTTCCAAAAAAACACCTTTGAAAATAAAGAAGGCTTCAAGCTGAACTACTTTACGTTTGAGCCTAAAGTAGAGCCCGGCAAAACCTACCCTCTGGTTGTGTTTCTGCACGGAAACGGCGAACGTGGCGACGGAAACGGAGTAAACCTGCTGGCAAATGCCGGAGCTGTTACTTGGGCTTCTCCTGAGCAGCAAGCCAAACACCCATCCTTCGTAATCGCTCCACAAAGCCCGATTGACCTGGAGCATAAATTCATTTGGGCGGATGAGCCACGCAACAGCGCTGTAGCCGATTTGGTACGTGAAACGGCGTTAAAATACCCGATCGATACCAACCGAATCTATATTGTTGGTATTTCTCAAGGAGCCATGGGAACGTGGAGATTGTTGGAAAAAAATCTTGACTTGTTCGCCGCAGGTGTACCGATTGCCGGTTTGACCAACTATGAAAAAGCCGTTAACATGTATGCGCCTGTTGAACCTACACACGTCGAAGTATTGAAAAACGTTCCTATTTGGGCCTTCCATGCTGCAGACGACACCACAGTAAGTCCTAAAAACTCGCAAGAAATGGTCGCTGCCATTAAAGCACAAAACGGAAACCTCATTCACTTCACTGAATACGAAGCAGGGATTATCAAACCTACAGGACACTTCTCCTGGGTTCCGGCTCTGCAAAATCAGGATATGATTGAATGGCTGTTTGCACAAAAGAAATAAATGTAGTTTTTGTATTAAAACCGAACTTAAAAGTTTCATATTGTGCCACTACGCAGTCGGATAGTGCTTCCCATCGCCACCGCCACCGGATTTCTTGAACAAAGCCTTTTATAGAGTAGTAATCCGGGGACAAAAGCGATCGCTTCGCTTGTACAGCACTATTCCGTCTACTCCATTTTTATGTTCATTTTAAGTTTGGTTTTTTTATATCTCCAAATAATGCGCCAGAACGGTTCGATACCCGTCTGGCGCTTTTTTATATCATTCAAAAAAAGGCACCTGCCTTCCTGTGTACCACCATCAGGAAAGCAGGTGCAATATCAAAACGAGGAGACTGAAAAATTTGACACTGGTATTGCCATTTGCAGTTAACTTGGAACCTGCTACTTTGCCCGTTTCGCAGCTTTGATCGTTCTCAAAGCTCGTCTGCGAGTTACCTTGTTCGGACTCCGAAGCTGTCTTCTGGCAGTTGCCACATCTGCTTTAGCCATGTGCACATCACCATCCTATTCACTTAGGCTCATATTGGGAGCATGCACCTAAAGACTGTTAGTAATGATTATGATTCTCATTATCATTTAAGATTATATAATGAAATCTACTAGCATGCAAGAGCTTTTGGGTAGAGTATGTATCTTTATTAGGACGGTGTTCATTTCACCCTTTTACGCTTCTGTGTTACATTATATAAGTAAAACGAGAACAAAAATTCGAATCAGATTTACGTTCGCCATTTTCATAGTCCTTTATTCCGAACTAAATCAAAGTCTATATCTTCCCGACATGTGTTCCATAACAATTCATCTGTAAGAAAACTTAATGCATCCATGTTGCGCAATCGTTCGACCAACTCAGTAATCACATCTATGTCTTCACGTTGTACATGCCTTGCAAGAGTGAATTCCTCCCGTGTCACCATCAACATATAGATGCGAATGATTTCTTTCCTTTTTTACATGTCGAAGAGTAAGCACGCTATTGTCGATCATCATGACGTAACGGTCCTTGATCAGATAGCCTTCAAAAAGCTCATACATATGCGGAAGATCACAGGGACCAAGAATGACACTTACTTTTTCAAAATTACTTTTGTTCATTTAGATTTAGCTCCCTTCACATCTATTAAAACGGTCTTTACTAAAGATTAGATTTGTAAATTTTATAACTTTTAAAGATTAACCTTTGTAGTTATTTTATATCCTTTGAAGATAAACTTCAATAGTTAATGTTATTTCTATTTAAATTTCTATAATGAGGTGTATGTATGGGAATTGTTTTTAAACTTGAAGAATTACTTCGAGAAATCGGGATTACTAAAAACGCTCTCGCTCGTGAGGCAAAAATCAGGCCTAATACCATCTATGAGATGTGTAACAATACATCCAAGCGAATCGAATTTAAAACATTTAATACCGTGATGGAAACACTGATTCGGCTCTCTGGTCGTCCATTAACTCTACATGATGTTCTCGAATATATACCTGAAAATGAACTAGAGAAACACTAATTCATTCACAGAATAGTCCGCTGCACCTTATATCTCTGCCCCTGGCAGGGATATTTTTTCCCTTGTTATTTAGCATAATTGTTATCATTATTTCAGAGTACGTGTAACTAGAATCTATACTGATAAAGGAGTATTTTTCAGAAGCAAAAATACGTCCGGCTACCGTAATAGATATGGTAAATGGCAAAACCAAAAGACTTGAACTGGAAACACTAGTCCATATACTTGATGCTTTGAATAGATTTGCCCGCCAACGAAGATTTACAAGGGCTATTACTCTCGCTGATATTATAGAATACATTCCTGAAGATGGAATTGAGAGACAGTGAGACTGTAACATGAGAATGAGGATTACTATTAGCCCAGTGGGCATTTCCATGACAAAATAAGAGGTTGCTAAGGCCCTCTTTTCCCCATATTAAAGAAGCGTTGGGCTTGTTGTCCCAACGCTTCTTTATGGTAAAACAACAACTTATACTATGATTAATCCACTTTGCCGCCCTCTACAACCAATTGATCTGTAAAGCCTTCTCCATAAACAGAGGTCAATGTGTCCTTGTAGGCTTGATGCACAAAGTTTTCCTTGCCTAATGTAGCCAGCTCATTGTTGATCCAGTCTAACAACTCCTTATTTCCCTTTGCTACTGCGGGTGCAATTGTATCTTGACCACCAAAGGCCGGGATGGTTACGGTAAAGCCGGGGTTGGCCTTGGCCCAGGCGATCAGCTCTGTATTATCGTTGGCAATGGCGGCACCGCGTTTGTCTTTGAGGGCTGAGAAGATTTCTGTGTATTGATCGAATTTAAGCAGCTTGATGTCAGGATAATTTTTCGTGAAATAGGTTTCAGCCGTCGTTCCCTTTGCGACAATCAGCTTCTGGTCCGAATTCTTTAATTGGTCAATCGTGGTGATTGGAGCGCTGTCAGGTGACACAATGCCAAAGGATAATTTCATATATGGATTGGCAAAATCGACTTTTTCTTTACGCTCATCCGTCACCGTAAAGTTAGCCATGATGATATCTACCTTGTTGGATTCCAAATAGGCGACCCGGCTGGCAGCATCCACCAGGACAAATTCCACCTTGGACTCGTCACCCAAGAGATCTTTGGCAAACCGCTTCGCAATGTAAACGTCAAAGCCTTGATTCTTCCCTTCCGAATCCACGTAGCCAAAAGGCGGCTTATCTGCAAATACACCAATTCGAATCTTGCCATTCTTTTTAATGTCCTCAATCGAAGCAAATTTAGCCGAGCCTGAACTACCGTTGGTATTTCCGCCTCCTGCACATCCCGCCAAACCAACAAGCAGCAAGCTTAAAGCCAGTAATAACGTCGTGAACTTCATTCCTTTTCTCATCTGTATTCATCCCCCTGTTTATATCGTTTCGTACTGAAATATATCCAGAAAGTGCTGGGCACGCTCTGTTTCCGGTTGGGTAAAAAATTGCTGCGGTGTAGTCATTTCACATATCTGTCCTTGATCCATAAAAACGATACGATCTCCTACCGACTTGGCAAATCCCATTTCATGCGTCACGATAATCATGGTCATGCCCTGTTGTGCCAGCTCTCGCATGACATCCAGCACCTCTCTGACCATTTCCGGGTCCAAGGATGCGGTGACTTCATCAAAGAGCATAATTTCCGGGTTCATACACAGGGCGCGCACAATCGCAATCCGTTGCTTTTGCCCGCCTGATAATTGTCTCGGATACGCATCTTTGCGATCCAGCAGACCCACTCGCTCCAATAGTTGCTCCGCTTGTTCAAGTGCCTCCTGCTTGTTTCTCCGCTGAACTTTAAGCGGGCCGAGCAATATATTTTCTAAGACCGTCATATGCGGAAACAATTCGTAGTTCTGGAACACCATTCCGATATGCTGCCGCACCTCACGCCAATTCACTTTCTTATCCGTCAGGTCCTGCCCTCTATAACGGATATCTCCACTCTGGACTGGCTCCAGACCATTGAGACATCGGAGGAGTGTGCTTTTTCCACATCCCGAAGGACCGAGAACGACCACAACTTCCCCTTTCGTTACGTCCAGATTAATCTGTTGCAGTACTTTTCGGTCTTCGAAGCTTTTGTGCAGCCCTCGAATTTCGAGTAAAACCTCCACAGCCTCTCCCATGACACCCACCCCATCCTGCTAATTTTGCCATCTGCGTTCAAATCTTTTGGAAAGTCTGGATAACGGATAGCATACGAGAAAATACAATATGAAAATAAAGCCGTACACCCAGAAGGATGCCGAGGGCGCTTTGATTACACCAAGCTCAATAATCTGCTGTCCGACCTTGACCACTTCCACTACACCGATCAGCACCACTAATGAAGTGGTTTTGATCATCCGTGTCGCCAGATTAATAGAACCGGGAAGCATTCGGCGCACCGCCTGGGGAATGAGCACATGGCGGTATAACTGTCTATATGTCAGTCCCAGTGCCTGCCCGGATTCCACCTGATGCTTGGGCAGTGATTCCAATGCACCACGAACGATGTCACCAATCTCGGCCGCTCCCCACAGGCTGAATACGATAATTGCTGTCAATTCCCCGCTGATATTCACATTCAACAAAGGAGTAAATCCAAAATATACGACATACAACCACACCAGAATTGGAATAATGCGGAATGTCTCCAAATATAATTTCAGCACAAACCGAATCGGTCTTGATTTTAAGGTGCGCAGCAACCCCATCAAAATGCCTAATAGAGTACCGATAATAATGGAAAGTAGCGCAATCTCCAGCGTAACGAGTAATCCCCCTAATAGACGCTCGAAATTGGAACCTTCAAAGAGCACATTAATCCCCGAATTCAGCATATCGCACCTTCCTTTCCACCCACGTCAGCAGTATCGACAAAGGTAAAAGCAGGACGAGATATGCCAATACCAGCAGAATTAGTGATTCTGTTGTTTTGTAGTACATGCCGATCAGGTCTTTTGCCACATTCATCAGATCTAATAAAGCAATGGCGCCAACAATGGAAGTCTCCTTGAGCAAAAAAATCGCATTCGCTCCCAGAGACGGAACACTGATGGCAAAAGCCTGTGGCAAAATAACATATCTCGCCAGTTGTATCTTGGACAGCCCGAGACTCAGCCCGGATTCCGTCTGGGTTTTACTCACTGCTTCCATTCCCCCACGGAACGCCTCAGCCATATACCCCCCGCCCAAAAAGGTCATGCCCACAATGGCACACGTCATTTCGCTCATATGCAGACCTATTTTCGTAAACCCATAATACAGAAAATATAACTGTACAAGCAGCGGCGTATTTCGGGAAAGCTCAATATAGGCAACAATGATGCCGCTAATTCCCCTTACCTTGTAATACAGTACTGTGCTGCACAGCAAACCGACGACTAGTGAAAATAGAATAGCAAAAAAGGCGATCTTCAACGTCAGCCACATAGCTTCTCCATATAACGGCAAGCTCTCTACAATAAACTCCCAGTCTAAGTTCATATGTGCATACCTTTCGATTTTCAATTATTCCTATGTATTTGCTCTGCTTAATAACAATGATTGTATTCCTGCCCAATTATTACGTCAATACTTTGACGAAAATTTGTCATAATTATCTATGATTTAGGAAGAAAAGTGTTGTTTTCTTTCAGAAATAAATAAAAAAAGCTTGAAATGAATAAATTTCATTTCAAGCTTTGATTTATGCTATACGATTCATCACACGAGTGGCTCTGTAACTACAGGACCGCCGAGCTTCTCTATAATTAAACGGCTTTCCTCATTTAACCCTTGCAGGGTAATAGATTTGCCGGATTTCGTATACTTTTGCAGCACCTTGCCGATGGCAGTAACCGCGGAGTGATCCCAAATATGAGAATGGCTAAAGTCCACAACGACACGTTCTGGATCATCCGAAGGTTCGAAATGATCGACAAAATGAGTCGTTGAAGCAAAAAACATCGGCCCCCTGACATGGTACACCTTTTCATCGTTGTTCTCCGTTGCGCTGATGCGGATTTTAGCCATTTTCCAGCCAAAATGCAGGGCACTCAGCAGTACGCCCACGATCACGCCCTTGGACAAATCATGCGTAGCCACCACGATGATCACCGTGACTACCATAATTAACGTATCTGCTTTCGGAACCTTGGCAATGTTTCGCAGCGATTTCCAATCCACGGTTCCGATACACACCATGAACATGACTCCCACCAATGCGCCCATTGGCACTTCCTTTACAACCCCGCCAAGCACGAGCAGCAGAAAGGCCAAGAATACCCCAGCCGTAAAAGTGGACAAACGCCCTCTTCCGCCTGAGCTGACATTAATGACGGATTGTCCGATCATGGCACAGCCACCCATACCACCAAAAAAGCCATTTACAAAGTTGGCAATCCCTTGTCCGCGGGCTTCCCGGTTTTTATTGCTTTTCGTTTCGGTCATTTCATCCAAAATACTGGCTGTCAGCAGCGATTCCAGCAGTCCAACCAGTGCCATCGTAAAGGAATACGGCAGCAAAATCCGCAAAGTGTGCCACGACCACTCAATTTGCGGCAAATGGAATGAAGGCAGCGAGCTGGTTAGTGTACCGATATCTCCTACTGTTTTCACATTCAATCCAAATACATACGTAATGATCGTCATGATGATGATTGCCGTCAATGGGGCAGGAATGCTTTTCACAAATCTCGGTAAAATATACACAATAAGTAGCGTCCCCGCTACCATCGCGTACATGATCCAATTAGCTCCATGAAAGTGGGTGAGTTGCGCCATAAAGACGAGGATGGCCAGCGCATTCACAAATCCGGTCATGACTGGCTGCGAAATAAAGCTGATAAAGCGACCTATTTTCAAAACACCCAGCAGCACTTGAATGATTCCTGCCAAAATGGTAGCTGCAAACAGATATTCCACGCCATGATCCTTCACCAGGCCAACGACCAGTACAGCTACGGCCCCGGTCGCTGCCGAGATCATCGCCGGACGTCCACCTGCAAAAGAGATGACAATTGCCATCGAGATGGAGGCGTACAGTCCGACCATGGGATTGACCCCTGCAATGATCGAGAAGGCAATCGCCTCGGGAATTAGTGCTAGCGCCACAGTCATGCCCGCAAGTATATCGGCCCGGATATTACCGAACCATTGTTGTCTAAGATTCATACTGTCTCGTTCCAGCCTCCTATATTTACAGAGAGTAGCGTGTTGACTCGCAACCCGTGTGTTTCGGGCATCCGTCCAGCTGCCAATCGCCAAGGCTCTCCTATCATTCAGCTCGTCTCTCTCAAACGAACCCGGTCCGTTACATTCAGTCCATCATTATAACGTAAGGAATTCGCAGAGACGAATGAGTTAAAAGGCTGTTTACAGAAAGAAATCATCTATTTCCTTGAAATATCGCCCAGTATCTTCATCTTATTCGTTTTCTTATATTTAAAATTTTCGCAATTCCTGTACAAGCTCCGATAGAGCTTCAGCAATCTCCGAGTCCGCATGGTGCTGGAGTAGGTTTTCAAAGTCAGGCAGTGCTTGCTTTAATAATCGATAGCTATAGTCATAATAACTCCAAAAAGCTACCGGATCATAACCGCGTGCTTCTTCCTCTTCCCACTCCAGTTCATCTTCTTCTGGATCGATGTCTGTCGGCCATAGATATTTTTCGTCCAGCAGCATGGTTAGAGATTCCACAGACTTCTGTGAATCCTCTTGTGCATTTTCCATGTCCAATGCTCCAACAACCGCATGGTACAGTTCCAACTCACTCAGCGTGATATCATCCGAATTTCTCGTATGCATATTACGCAATAAGAAAAGTAACACCCATGGCGTAACCTGCCACAGTGTGCCTTGATGCTCTATCAGATCAGCAATTGCTGCGTACTCCCCGTTGGATATCAATTGTGGCAACTCCGTGCCCCTACCATAAGGAGTAGTCAGGCGATGCCATGGCACATCTGCAATTAGGAGATTATTCATCTTATGTGTATCCATAACCCCTCCTTTCTGGTCGGTATCTAAAACCTTCCCGATTTAAAAATGGAATACAGTAAAAAGGCAACCATTAAGAGAGCTACAACAAAGCCGATTTCAATGGCAGGTACATTCCACAGCATAGTCGCCTGATGATTCAGCGATGAACCGATAATCAGTCCGACCATAATAATGCTGAACGCTAACAGCACGATACTGAATGACAGGCGGTTGCTGATCTGATCCAGCCTGCGCAAAAGCATTTCCAGTTCCGGCACAGTAACCTCCAGCTTAAGCTTGCCCTTGCTGATAATCGAGGCCAATTGTCTCGCCTGTCCTGGCAGTTCCATCAGCGTCTCCAACAGCTCGGTTGCACCACCCAGTAGCTTGCCTCGGATACGACGACCACTGAAGCGTTCCTTCAACAGCTTGTTACCAAAGGGCTCAGCCAAAGCGATAATACTGAGATCAGGGTCCAGATGCTCCACGACCCCCTCCAGTGTCAGCAACGCCTTGCCTAGCAACAGGACGTCCGACGGCAAACCAATCCGATGGCGCTGCGCTGCGCCAAATAGGTCGTTCAAAGCATCACCAATACTGACCTGTGAGAAAGGAACGTCTGAGTAATCTTCGCGTATCTTGTCCAGATCGGCACGCAGCGCATTCAGGTCGGTGTCCGGTTCGACCAGACCCAAACGTTCGATAGACCGAACCATGGCATCGGTATTTTTGCGCATCAGGGCAATAATGAGGGAAGCGAGATGATTCTTCATCTCTTCGCTCAGCCTTCCCGTCATGCCAAAGTCCAAATAAGCGAGACTGCCATTTTTCAGAACGAGTAAATTCCCCGGATGGGGATCGGCATGAAAAAAACCTTCCATAAAAATTTGATGCAGCATGCTGTTCACCAGCCGCTGCGCCAGTTCTTTCAAGTTATATCCACGGCGTAATAGCTCTTCACGACTACCCAAGTGAGTTCCGTCTAGAAACTCCATGGTCAGTATACGGGAAGAGGTATGATCCCAGTATATTTTCGGAATATAGATATGTGGGTCCTGCTCAAATTGGAGCGCAATCTTCTCTGTGTTACGGGCTTCATGGTTGTAATCCAGCTCCTGAATGAGCGATCTCCCCAGCTCCTCTACCATCTGGCGAAGCTGATACCGCTCTACCCATTCCCAGCGCTTGGCTGCCATAGCGGTCAGTTCCCGCAAAATGTCCAAATCTCGCCGAATAATGCGATTAACGCCAGGACGCTGGATTTTAATGGCGACCATTTCGCCGCTGTGCAGCTTGCCCAGATGCACTTGCCCGATCGAAGCAGCGGCCAGCGGAACATCGTCAAAACGAACCAGTATGTCCTCTAATGACGTGTCCAGCTCCTGCTCTAGAATGCCACGCGCCGTTTCAGATGAAAACGGCGGTACCTGATCCTGAAGCTTAACCAGCTCACGGATAATAGGCTCCGGCAGCAGGTCAGCACGTGTGCTTGCCAACTGTCCAAGCTTGATGAATGCAGGCCCCAGATCCTCCAGCACAAGTCGAATCCGTTCACCTAGCGTTTTGGACTCGGGAGTTTCTCTCGTCAGCCACTTGCGAGGCAATGACAGCAGCTGGAACAGTCCCATTTCTTCCACCATATAGCCAAAGCCATGACGCGCCAGCGCCATGGCAATTTCCCGGTAACGACCGGCGTGCTTCATACGAACCGCCATTTTAATCCAGCCGGTTCGCTTCTTCAGCGTCGCTCGAACCCGTAAGCGCCGCCTTTTCTTTTTCCAGCTCCGCTACCTGTTTTTCCAACAATGCCACACGCTGCTCCAGACTTGTAACATCATTTTCGGTAGGTACTTCCAGCTCCTGCAAAATGCGGCTAACCTGTTCGCGGATCACTGTTTTGAATTGTCCCTGTTCCTCTGCCCCTCGTTCGATCAGACGATCGACCAGCGCTTTGGATTCCGAGGGCGCAAGTTCTCCCCGGTTTACGAGATCCTCGACGGCTTTCTCCACCTTTTCTTTGCTGACAACGGTGAGGCCCCACCCCAACGAGATGGCTTTTTTGAACAAATCGCTCATAATATATCCTCCCCTACCTGTGATTACCTATAGTATAACCTGAAAAGGGGAGCCGCATAAAGCTCGCAGCTCCCCTTCCTCAATGAATGGAATGATCTATGTTTAACCTGGAAAGCGTCCAGCCCACTTGGCAGCCTGAAGCAGCAGCTTGCGGTATCCCTCGTGCTGGAAGCTTGGCTGATTATGTCCAGGCATCAAATAGACGACCCGACCCAAGCCATAGGACAGTGACCATGCCGCCGGCCACCACTCGCCCTCGTGTTCATATTCCATCAGTAGTGTTTTTTCAGTGAATGGATCAAAGTCAAAACGATACGGTTCCTCTTGGATCTCAAACGGCTCGATTCCTTCCATAATCGGATGATCCGGCGCCGTTACTTTGAAGGAAAGTGGTCCGGCAGCCGGATGCCGCAAGAAACGCGCCCCCATTAATTGTGCAATCTCATACCGTCCTTGCAATGTGATTCCGTTATGCAGCACAAGCAATCCACCCCCGCCGCTAACATAGGACAGCAATCCTGCTGTTTGTTGAGGAGACAGGACCTCCTTGCGGCTATCACAGTACGAGATACATAGATCGAATGGGGTTAGATTTTCCTTGAGCAGCATTTTACGATTCTCACTGCATTGTACGGTCATCCAATCCTGTAAAATATGGCTAATCTCTTCGTCCACCCCTTGCAGCGGGTGAAACTCCGGATACGAATAATCTCCTAACAACAATGCTTTTCTTTTTTCCATGATAAATCCTCCTTGCCTGACTTGTATATAAGGACTTTAAAGGCGGGACCCGTGTCATTTATTCTTGTTTGTGGGGTCAAAACGCTCAGAAAATTCCGTTTGGCCCTCATCCATTTCCCATAACACCGCCATCATTGTCCGAGCTACGGCATATATAAATAATTCTACAGACGGCCTATTAAATCCTTTAGCAGAAGATTATAGCATATATGTTCGCTCGGGATAAACTTATTTAAAACTTATTCAAAATTTATAAATCTGAACGATGGCGATTCGGCCTGTTTATGGTATACTCGTAAGAAAAAAAGTGCGTCCATGCTTGATTAACAATAAAGGGCCGCTTTTTGTAAGAATTTATGCTTGCGGTTATAGAATTGATAAGAATTGCCTCAAACCTTATACATTCTATAAATCTTAAAAAACCGGGGAGGTTGCATGAATGAAAAGGACTGGAATGACCCGGCCCTTGGACAGCTTGGGGCGAATTGTGCTACCTAAAGAGTTGCGCATGACGATGGAGATTGACATCGGCGATCCATTAGAGTTTTTTATTGAAGACCAGACACTCATGCTCCGTAAGTACAAATCAACCAACTGTATTTTTTGCGGTGCGGTTGATACCAACACCTACTTTAAAGATCAGTTTATCTGCGATGAATGTGCAGCCTCGATGAAAACGGAAGATTTACTTCCGGTCACAGCGACTGAAACCCATTCACCCCCACTTAAGCAAAATATGCATATGAAAAAAATTTATCAGCGCACGGACGTTATTTTGGAGAAAATGAGAGAGCTTATGGAAGAACATCCAGCATCTTCACAAAAACAACTCGCCTCCATGCTTGGTGTGAGTCAGGGAAGGATTTCCCAACTGAAAAAGCTCATGTAAGCGAATCACCAAAAAAGTAATGTATACGCTTCCAAACTATGTAAGGTTTAAGTCTATTGATATTTAGAAAAGCCGGACCCTTTAGGGGAATCGGCTTTTTTTCGTTTTTATGAAGTAGTGGACTCGTTTGCAAAACTATTGACCGTAAGCCTGGCATTGTTCCACCCAGCGTGCTGCCGCTTTGGGAAGAGAAGCGAGATGAACATGCGTGTAGGCTGCCAAAAGGTTCCCTTTCGCATAGCCCTCGCTCTGGAGACCACGCATCCCCTTGGTTTGATAGGCGTAGGAGTAGGGGACGGATGATTCATCATAGTGCATGACAGAATAATGAAATTCATGTCCCCGAATGGTCTCTCCAGCCTCCAGCAGCAAGCAATCCTGCAAAGCGGTTGCTTCCCGGTATCCCAGTGCGGCCCGTTTCTCTTGCATGCGGACGTCCGACGGAATAACCCCGGCCATGTGATGGGCATTACCCATACGATCCGTAAGTGTCCGTGCCAGTACCATATAACCGCCGCATTCGGCGAATACTGGCATATCCCGGCTCACCGCGTTGCGGATATCTTCCAAAAAGCCCGTATTTGCAGCGATATCTGCGGCAAACTCTTCGGGGAAACCGCCGCCCAGGTATAGGCCGCTTGCCTGCTCAGGTACGCGTTCTCCCGCCAGAGGACTGAAATAGACAATCTCCGCTCCCGCCTGACGTAGCAAATCCATATTTTCCGGGTAGTAAAAATTGAACGCCGCGTCTCTGGCGACGGCGATGACGGGACGTTCCCCGGTATCAGCTTCATGCCCTGCTGATGGAAGCCAATCCGGGGAAAACAACGGTTGTGCGGGCAGAGACAACGGCGGAGCCGAATCTGCCAATGCCCGCAGTGCATCCAGATCCGTACCCACGCGGATCAGCTCTGCCGCCCGTTGGAAAAGCGGCTCCAGCTCGCCGCGTTCCACAGCAGGCACTAATCCCAGATGACGCTCGGGAATATCCAGCCCGTCATCACGCTTTAACCAGCCGAGCACGGGGATGCCGCACTCCTGCTCAATCGCCTTTTTGACGATGCCATAGTGCCCTTGGCTACCGCAGCGATTCACAATTACGCCCACAATGCGCAGCTTGGGCTCCAAGCGCTGAAAGCCGAGCACAATAGCGGCGGCGCTTCGTGCCATACTGCGCACGTCGACCACCAGCAATACAGGGCTGTCCGTCAGCATGGCGATCTCAGCGGTCGAGCCGGTGTTGCTGAGCGGGTCCTTGCCGTCATACAGCCCCATGACGCCTTCAATCACGGAAATATCCGCGCCTTCGGAAGCACGGATAAAGATTTCACGCACCGTATCTGGTGAGGTCATCCATGAATCCAGATTACGGGAAGAAGTCCCGGTCGCGGCAGTATGATAGGTCGGATCAATATAATCCGGTCCGCACTTAAACCCCTGCACTCGCAGGCCGCTGGCGGCGAACGCCTTCATCAGCCCGAGGGTAACCGTCGTTTTGCCTGCGCCGCTGCCTGTGCCAGCAACAACAATACGGCTTCTGCGCGTAGCGGCAGATGGATCAGACTGTACAGCAGCCTGCTTCATGACGTCAGTCATAGGAAACCCGCGCTACAGACAACGTCATATTGCCGCTTTTTTTCTTCTCCAGCAGCCAATGGTCTGCACCAGAAGACAACAAGGCTGAAGGTTCGCTGACCCCATATGCGCCAGTGTATTTGAAGACGGTTTCCGATGGATTGGGAAGCTGCACCGTATTCAGCTCTGACGGAGTATACGTCACCAGTTCCCAACCGTATTTGGCGCAAAGAGCAAGTAAGCCCTCTTCGTCCTTTTTCAGATCAATAGTGGCAATATTCCGTACGCTTTTCACGGACAAACGCAGTTCTTGCAAGGTGTCCAGCACACCCGCCTCCAGCTCCTCTAATGCAGTCCCACGGTTGCAGCCGATGCCAAGCACCAAGCTTTTCGGACGGTACAGCACGCCATTAGAAAGAAGCTGCTCCTCTTCCTCCGGCTCCAATAAACGGTCACTCACGACCAACGCGGCGTTAAATGGTTCTTGTAATGCTTCTGCCGTCGAAGCATATACCTTGATATGTCCAGGTACAGGCTTGTCATAACGCCACCAGTTCCGTTCGCCTGTCTCTTGTATGAGCGCAACAGGCTCCTCGTTCACAACAGCGGCGCTCACAGGAGTGGCCTTGTCGAAGCTATCGACCACCCAACCCAATTCCCGACCAAACATGTCCACCGGAATCGTGCCCTGCACGTCTGATGCAGTCGTGATTACAGCACGTGCGCCTAGTACAGTCGCTACATGGCGGGTCAATTCATTGGCGCCACCCAAATGGCCAGACAATACGCTAATGACATGCTCGCCGCGATCATCAATGACAACTACCGCTGGGTCTACCTTTTTATCCACCAAAATTGGTGCAATCATACGAACTACTGCACCGAGAGAAATAAACAAAATAATACCGTTATATTGTTTAAATAAATCCGGCAAAATCAGCTTGACCGAGCCTTCGAACAACTGAATGCCACGCTCCTGCTCGTCGCCACGCTCAAACTTGGACATGTAATACACATCCGTGCCCGGAAAGCTGGCTCCCAAATTGCGGACCATTTCCACTCCATGCTTCGTGATCGCCACAGCGGCAAATGGATTACTCACTGGGCTTCACTCCCTTCCGATAGCCATGGGTGAACGACTTGTCGTACAGCTTGGAACGATGCGCGTCCTTGTCCACCAGTCCCGGGTCCAGCGCCCAGCCTGCCAGAATCATGGCATGCATCGTAATACCTGCTGCACGCAGATCAGCTGGCAATTGGGCAAGCGTCGTGCGTACGATCTTTTGATCCGGCCAGGTCGCTCGCTGTACAACCGCTACAGGTGTGTCCTCGCTCCAGCCTGCCGCCAGAAACTCAACGACTACCTTCTTCGCCAGCGTTGCGCTGAGGAATAAGGCCACTGTGCAGTGATGGGATGCCAAATCACGCAACTTTTCCCGATCTGGTACAGGTGTACGGCCTTCGGCACGTGTCAGAATGACGGTCTGCGTCAGGTCAGGCACAGTTAGCTCTGCACCCAACACGGCCGCAGAAGCAAAGACCGAGCTGACGCCCGGCACGATTTCGTATGCTACTCCGCGCTGCTTCAGCAACACCATCTGCTCCAAAATGGCTCCGTACACTGCCGGATCGCCTGTATGTACGCGAGCTACGCTGCGTCCAGCCTGCACAGCCTCGCTCATGATCTCGACCTGCCGCTCCAGATCCATGCCTGAGCTTTGCAGTACCTGCGCCTCTGGTTTGGCCGTGGCAATCAACTCGTCGTTCACGAGTGAATCCGTGTACAATACCACATCGGCCGTGCGTAGAATCCGGGAGCCTTTGACAGTAATCAGCTCCGGGTCGCCGGGACCTGCTCCTACGATATATACTTTTGGCTCCAACGTCATTTGCTCACCACCATTAAACTCAAATATTCAAGTTCCTGTCCGCGCAGCTCACGTGCGTTGCGCCATACCATTTCATAAGGAGAAGTGACCTTGGTAATGACAGAAGCACGGTCCCCAAGATGGAGTTCATCCAGCACATCCAAAATCAAATCCAGCACCTTGGCAACCTTGATAAACACGACCGTATCGTGATTCTCAATCGCCCGCTTCATCGCTTCCCGATCATCCGTAGCCGGAATAATACCGACCTGCTGATCTCCGTCTGCCAAAGGCAATTCCAGCGCTGCCGCCGCCCCCAACACAGACGAAATGCCCGGAATAGATACAATCGGCACCTCAGGATGGAGATCCTTCATGAGCCGTGCCAAATGAATAAAGGTACTGTACAGATTAGGGTCTCCCTCTGTGACAAAGGCTACATCCTTGCCTTGACTCAGTGCCTCCCAGCAAGCAACCACCGTTTTGTTCCATTCACGCTCCAGTACAACCGGGTCCTTGGTCATTGGAAAAATGAGTCCCAGCATCTCCTTTTCCTCCGGGTTGACGTACAACTCCACGATCTCGTGAGCATACGACTTACCTCCCCGGCGTTTCTTCGGATAAGCCACAACTGCACATTCCTGAATCATGCGATACGCCTTGACTGTAATCAGCTCGGGATCACCCGGCCCCACGCCTACGCCGTAAAGTGTTCCTGTTGCCGCTGTATTCATGCTGTCTCTCTCCCCCTCTTGAATTACCAGCTTACTCCCCTGCTACTTCATCAGCCACGTCCACCACCGGCTGTCCTGTAATAACATATATCGGATTGAGTCCATCAAAACGAGTCATATTCAAAATCGGCTTGCTACGCGCTGTTTGCAGTAACGTCACCGAAGTATCGAGTCCTGCTGCTTGCATCGCCTTCATACCGTCATGCAACGTCTCAATCGTTGCAGCATTCACTACAATTCGTCCATCCTTACGTAGACGGGAAGCACACAGACGAATCAGCTCAGCCAATTCTCCCCCGCTCCCACCGATAAACACCGCATCCGGGTCTGGCAGATCTTCCAATCCGGCAGGCGCTTTGGCATGAATGACCGGGAAATCGGTACGGAATTTGATTTTGTTTGCTTCGACATTAGCCAGATCGCCTTCATTCTTCTCAATGGCAAATACTTGCCCATACCTGGCCAGCCGCGCACATTCCACCGCTACAGAGCCGGAGCCTGCGCCGATATCCCATACGATGCTTCGTTCGGTCAGACGCAGCTCGGACAAGCTGAATACGCGTACTTCACGCTTCGTGATCAGCCCTTTTTCCGGCTTGCGCTGGTGAAATTCCGCATCCTCGAAGCCAAATCCCCGACGAATTGCAGGCACGTCTTCTCCCTTACGGTGGCGTAAAATAACCACATTCAATGGTTGGAACGTTCTCTGCGCCATCTCTTCCAGCGTATAATGCTGATACGCCTCATCCGGTCCGCCCAAATGCTCGCCGACAAAGGCATCATATTCCGTCATGCCATAATGCAGCAAATAGGCAGCGACTGTGGCGGGATGATTTCGGTCATCCGTCAGCAGCGCGACCTTGTTCTGTCCGTCGATCCGCTGCGCCAATCCGGTCATCGGACGGCCGTGTACGCTTTCCAGCACCGCATCCTGCCAGCTTTCACCGAGACGCGCAAACGCCAGCTGAACCGAGCTGAGATGCGGCAAAATATCCAGATGTTCAGCCCCCAGCTTGGCAGACAAATAACCTGCAATTCCAAAAAAAAGCGGATCGCCTGACGCAAGCACGACAATATCCTTGTCCTTGCGCAACCGTCCCAATTCTTCTACCACGGCAGATAAGCCGCTCTTTAATGTTCGTTTTCCCCCTGCGAATGCCTTGAAAAAGGCTAGCTGGCGTTCTCCACCAACCAGCAGGTCGGCACGCTCAATGTGCTCCAGCGTCTCCTGCGACAGACCTGCCGCTCCATTTTCACCGATACCAATGACACGAATCACTCTACTCACCGACTCTCGCCCTCCCTAGCACGTTCCCTTTCATCGTTACCAGTACCATTTCCACGACAATTCCACCACCTGCATGGTCCAGACAATGCTGACATCCATAGGTACACAGCTTTTCAAAAAAGCTCAGCGCATTCGCTTCGGTCATCATATCTGCCACCTGCGTAGCTGTATTCGCCTCTGCCACTGCCGCTGCAAGCGACTCGTCCACACCTGCTTCACGCGCGACCTCAGCCAAAAAGCCAAAGTCCACCGGAGCGCTCTTGGAGTGAACCATCATGACACCTTGAGCTACCTTCGACAGCTTGCCGGGCATACCGACGAGAATAATCTTTTTCATTCCCAGCCGTTTCCCGTGCTTAATGGCAAATCCGACAAAATCCCCCATCTGAATAAAGGCCTCTTCCGTCAGCTGATCGTACATTTGCATGGCATATTTTTCACTGCTGCCACCTGTGGTCAGGACTATTTCCTGGCAGTTCATCGCTTGCGCAACCGATATGGCCTGCACGACACTGGCTTTATAAGCTGACGTAGAAAACGGAACGACCACACCACGCGTGCCTAGTATGGAAATACCGCCAAGAATGCCAAGTCGCCCGTTCAACGTTTTCTTGGCAATTTCTTCACCGTCCGGTACGCTGATGACGACACGGACACCTTTGGCCGATCCGTGCTCTTCAAGCACGCCTGTCACAGCCTCCGTAATCATCCGGCGCGGCACCGGATTAATCGCTGCTTCCCCGACAGGCACAGGCAGACCGGGCTTCGTTACCCGCCCCACGCCGATGCCACCGTCCAACTCAATGCCCGGCTCCTCGCGCCAGCTAACAGAGGCGCTAATTCTCGCCTGATGCGTGGCATCTGGGTCATCGCCACCGTCCTTGATCGTCGTGCAGGAAGCTTCGTCCGCGTCCAACACAGGCTCAATCAGCTCAAACGCATGATCAAAGCCCGCGGGCAGCGATATCACTGCTTCCTTCGGCGGAATGCCCGTGATAAGTAGTTGTACCGCTCCTTTGGCCACTGCAGCCGCACAAGCTCCAGTCGTAAAGCCTGACCGCATTGGCTTGTCCGGTGCGGGAGCTTCACCGCTTTTCATCCGTTTGGGCCTGTCGACGGACGCCGCTTCCTTTTCCATGCCAATTCCTCCTTAACCTCTTCTGCTGATCATGTTCCAATTCATTTCATGATACAGCAAACGGACAACCGCATCTAGCGGACAGCCATTAAGGAGATCGCATTCAATGCTGCTACGACAATTGTACTGCCGCCCTTGCGTCCAATATTCGTAATGAACGGAATATCCAGCTTGCGCAGCTCGTCCTTGGATTCTGCCGCCGAGACGAAGCCTACGGGCATGCCAATTACCAGTCCGGGCTTAGCGGCTCCTTCTTTCACCAGACGAATTAACTCCAACAACGCTGTCGGTGCATTACCAATGGCATAGATACCGCCTTCGCCCGCCTGAATCGCTTTGCGCATCGAAATAATGGCGCGTGTCGTATTCAGCCTTTTCGCTTCTTCCATGACGTCAGGGTCAGATATGTACACATGCACATCCCCACCAAATTGACGGATACGATCCTTGCTCAGCCCAGCTTGAATCATTTGCACATCCGCCACTACCTGCTGTCCTGCGCGAATAGCTGCAACCCCGGCTTCAATCGCTTTTGGATGAAACACCATGCTGCGGCCCAGCTCAAAATCAGCAGATGCATGAATGACACGCTGTACAACGGGATATTGCTCTGCTGTAAAAGGATGCTCTCCCAGTTCTTCTGTGATCATCTCGAAGCTTTTGCCTTCAATCTCCTGCGGCTGTACCGTTAGCGGTTTGAAATCTGTTTTAAAATCCATCGTATCGACCACTCCCTTATGGAAAATCAGAAAATTAAATTAGCTTAGAACATTAAAGTTACCTATTGTTCCACTACGCAGTCGGATGGTGCTTCCCATCGCCACCGCCCCCGGATTCCTTGAATAAAACCTATGATCAGCGTAGAAATCCGGGGACAAAAGCGACCGCTACGCTTGTACAGCACCATTCCGACTACTCCGTTTTATGTTCATTTTTCAAGTTCGTCTTATATAGGGAAAATGACATTCATGTTAAGGAGTTACAAACACCTCTACACAAAAACTGCACATTTTAAGATGACTATATTTTAAATACACGCCAGAAATCGTTCTGAATTCATCGGATTGACTGGACCGACCAACTTCATAGGCTTATGTCTTAAAGCACAGACTCCTCTTTGTCTATACGCAGTGCGTCGATGACTCCGTCGAAATGATCAAATACTGTGCCAAATTCCACTTCCGGCCTGGAAATCAAAAGTACGTGAATCCCCAGCTCCAATGCAGATTGAACCTTTTCATCCACTGCTCCCGTGCGTCCGCTTTCCTTGGTGACCATCACGGTCGTGCCATAGTGCTTGTACAATGCTTCATTCATCTCGCGGGAAAAGGGTCCCTGCATGGCAATAATATTCTTTTGCTCCATGCCCAGTTCGCTGCATTTCTCCATATTGTCCAAGCGCGGCAGCATGCGTGCAACCAGACGAATCTCCGGGTCTCCGAGTAAATGCTTGGTGAACGTGCCGAGCGTCTTACTGCCTGTCGTAAGCATTACAGAGCCTTTGAGTTGCTTCGCTTCTAATGCGGCCTCTTCATAGGAAGACACGATGTGGAGCAACGGATGATTGTCATATACCAGTCCCGTTCGCTCGTAGCGAATATAAGGAACTCCGGATACGCGAGCGGCTGTCATCGCATTCGCATGTGCTTCTTCTGCAAAAGGATGACTGGCATCAACGACGGCCAGTATTCCCTGCTCCCGAATCATTGCAGCCATTTCATCGGCTGTCATTCGGCCTGTACGTACGTCTAGTCCCACTTCGGACAAGCTGGCTGCCGCGCTTTCGGTTACGACCGAGGTCAATACGTTGAAGCCATTGTCACGGATTTGCAGCGCCAATTCCCGAGCGTCGCTCGTTCCGCATAGCATGAATATCATGAGCCCTTCACCTGCCCGCTTCCGTTCACTACAGATGGCGTATGTGAATGCTCGTGATGGTGATCATGGTCATCATGGCTGTGAGCATGGACATGCTCATGAGTGTGATCGTGGCTGTGTGTATGGTGATCATGATGATCGTGCTCATGTGCATGATGATGATGTTCATGGTCGTGCTCATGCTCATGATGGTGATCATGATCGTGATGGTGATCGTGGTGATGATGGTGGTGCTCCTGCGCCTCCAGACGGAACTGGCAGTTATCACAATTGGCCGTAACCTTGCCAAACAAGCCTTCCTTAGCTCGCTCCAGCACCAGTTCAATCAATTGGGGATGGAAACCAAAATATCCGCCCATCTCCACTTGTAATGTAGGGTGAGCCTCGGCAAATTCCTGGGTCATTTCTCCGATGCGCTTAATCAGCACACCCGTGAACAGAAAATAGGGAAGCACGATAATCTTTTTGGCCCCCAATCGTACACAACGCTCCAATCCATCGGGAAAAGAAGGCTGCGTCACACCGATAAAGCTGCTCTCTACCCACGTATAAGAAAGCTGCTCCCACAGCATACGGGTGATTTTGAAAAAGTCACTGTTCGCATCTGGATCGCTACTTCCGCGTCCTAACACAAGTACCGCCGTTTCTTCGTCGGATACCTCGGGAAATGCCTCTACAGCGCTATTCATTCCCGCTGGAATCGCAACCGGACGGGCCTCTTTCAAGCGGCTTTGCAGAATGCTGACGATTTTCTCGTGAACGCCAATCGGGCGTCCGTATACAAATTCCACCTGCGGATATTTTGCTTTTGCCCGGTCAATAGCCATCGGAATATCAATTTTGGCATGTACCGCTGCGAACAAGATAATCGGAATAAGAACGACACGCGTCGCCCCTTTCTCCACACATGTTTGCATCCCTTCAGCAATGCTGGGACGTGCCAACTCCAAGAAACAGGTTTCCACGCACATATCCGGTACCCGGTCTGCCACTGCCTGTGCAAATTCCAGCAGCTCCTGGTTCCCCTCCGGGTCCCGACTTCCATGTCCAACCAACAATATTGCATCCACTGCTGTTTTTTCCTCCTCTTTAATAGGGATAACCTGCATGACGCCCTATTTTATATATATGCTTGTATCCAGTTCATCAGGCCTTCATTCCATTAATCACCACAAACCGCATTCACTTCTACCGTTGCTGGTGCATCTTCATGCCGGAAACCCGCAACGACACCTACACGTTTAAAAAATTTATGAAAACGCTCATTCGGATGCCCTTTTTCCTTATATTCAGCAATGACGTTCTCCACGATATCAGTAATCTGATCACCCGGAATTCCTTCCGCTACAGGCTGAGCAGCATGAGCATTGCGGCCGAATTTTTTGCCGCCGAGGAAGAGATCGTATCCTCCCTTGCGATAGACGATTCCGATATCCTCCAGCACCGCTCCATAGCAAGCCATACCGCATCCGTTCAATGCAATACTCGTTTCCTTGGGTGCCTGTAATCCGCCAAGTACAACCTGTAGATGCTCAGCCACAGGTACAGCGTCATCCTTCTCCATATTACAGAAGTCGCACGCCTTCACCTTAAACACATCGCCAATCGGCATGACAATGAATCGTTCATCCCGCAGCCGTCCGACCAGTTCCTCGGGGTCTGCACACGGCACGCGCAGCACGATCTGATGATCTGGCGTGTATTCCAGCTCGCCGTCATCACCCGCTACCTCGGCGAGCAGCGCCATCTGACGAGCGGTGAACTTCTTGTTTCCCACACCCGGGGAAACGCCCACCTCAAACAGCGCAGGCTTGCCAAAGCCGCCTGTCGCCATTCCAGCCGTAGCCCCCGCTCCGGCCACCGCTGACGTTCCGGCGGTGCTCTCGGCGGTAGGCGCTTGCCCGCTCCAGCGAGCGTTGGCTGCGCCAGGCAGCTTGCCGCCGACAGCGAGGCGGCTTAGTGCCTCTGCCGCCAGCGATGCCGGGGCTGCGCCGGTTTGCACAGCATTCGTTGCCTGCACGGCAGCCATCGCTTGCGGGCGTGCCTGCGTCGCAACCGCAGCGCCGCTCGCGGAGGGTCCAGCGGGCGTAGTCGGGGCTGCGCTTGCCTGCGGTGTATCCTCTTGTGCGCCCAGCGACCACGGCTCCGCTTCCGTGCGGAGACGCTGGTGCGGCTTGAGTGCCTGCTCGGTCGCATCTAATGTGTATTTGCGCTGATATCCGCGCGGAGTCACGATCAAGCCGTCATACACTGTCGTCGAGGAATTGCCGATGATTACAGTCGTCAGCATCCCAATGTCATGGTTCAGCATATCTTCCAGCGTCGTTACAATAACTTGCTGACGTTCACGATAAGCACTTTTCACCAACCCGACTGGAGTTTGCGGATCGCGGTAACGCAGCAAAATGGACTGCGTCTCCACAATCTGGCGGGTACGCCGACCACTGCGCGGGTTGTATAATGCAATCACAAAATCGGCCGAAGCCGCTGCTTCTACGCGCTTCACAATCGTTTCCCATGGGGTCAGATGATCACTCAGACTGATCGTGCACGCATCATGCATAACTGGCGCCCCCAACAGTGATGCACAGGACTGAATAGCCGAGATCCCCGGTACGACTTCTACCTCAACCCCGTCCTCGCGTCGCCAGCCTTTTTGCATCAGCACCTCATACACCAGCCCTGCCATACCATAGACTCCCGCATCTCCACTGGAAATGACAGCTACCTTCTTGCCCATCTCTGCTTGGCGAACCGCCTCCTGTGCACGGCTCACTTCCTCTGTCATTCCTGTGCGTACAATCTCCTGTCCGTTCAACAACGGACGGATCAAATCAACGTAGGTATTGTAGCCGATAATGACCTCACTTTCGGCCAGCGCATCCAGCGCCCGTTTTGTGATATGTTCCATATCTCCTGGTCCAAATCCAATCACCAGCAATTTTCCTAATGGGCTCATCGTGCTCCTCCTATTCATCCTTTTCAGGGCAGCTATGCTATCTATTTCAATGATTTATGCACATCGTGTAACTCGAAAAAACCCCATCCTGCCCGGATGGGGTTTCTATGTACGCATCTCTCATCAGACGAACAAACAGCGTAAGAAGACACTATTTGTCTTCCTCCAGCCTGCCGTTGTTTTCCATCTGACTGTTTACGCTTCAAACGCTGCTGCACGTTCAAATCCACGCAAACCTCTAGCCAACATGGAAAAAGCAACGTGTGCCTGATTTCCTGATTTCGTACACCCATCCTCTCCGCGAAGGTTAACGGTGCATACAGATCAAGGTAGGTCTCCTGGCTTGGCATCAACGGATTCTTTCGTCTTCCCCGTTTTTCACGAGTGACCATTTTAAAAAATCCTCTTCCTTACAGTGGCGGGACCGCTCGGGATTTGCACCCGATTCCCTGTTACCCTTTGCTCAACCGCAAAGGCACCTTGTCTGTCCGCTATTTGATTATGGGTCTTATCATAACCTTGCCTCAATCAGTTGTGCAAGCACGAAAAACGCTTTATTTCAAGTTCTCTGCTTTATTTTTTAACATATGTAGCAATTCGTCCGGGTCCGCAGAGATACTTAATAACGCTGGGTGCTCGGCCCCGGTAAACCCTTCTTGCACGCTATGACGCACCATTTCTACTAACGGGTCAAAATATCCATTCACATTCAACAGCCCAATGGGCTTGCGATGAATCCCGATTTGCGCCCAGCACAATACCTCGAATAGCTCCTCGAAGGTTCCCAAGCCACCCGGAAGAGCGATAAACGCATCGGCCATCTCGCTCATTGCCGCTTTACGCTCATGCATGCTTGCTACCTCAATAAATTCGGTAACTCCCCGATGAATGATCTCTGCATCAAATAATAGGGTGGGCATAATGCCAGTGACCTGACCGTCACCCGCCAGCATTCCATCCGCCACCTCTCCCATCAGCCCCCTGCTAGAGCCACCATAGATCAGACGGATATGATGGCGAGCCATGGCTTCCCCCAGCTTGCCTGCAGCCTCAACATATACCGATGAATGTCCAGGTCTGGACCCGGCAAATACGCAAATAGAATTCATTAACGTCTCAGCTCCTGTCCTAAGTATCATGCATCGAAACTTATTCATTATATTAGATAAACATTTTCGCTATAACAAAAATCTTTGTCGATGCATGTCCAACAAAAAAAGATAAAGACCTCGTAGGCCCTTATCTTTATTTTACTCTGTATCCCAAAATATAAGTTCATTTTTTAGCATACTGCATTTATAATTTCTATCTCATTTCAATGACCATTCACGATCTTCAGACCACAGCCATGCACCGAATCGTTATGTTCAAAATATTTACCCAGCTCCACCATCATCGCGCCCATGCGCTCTTCGGTTGGAAACACGACTCGGTCAATCCCTTCTTCCACAATGGACTGTGCAGTCACCTTCCCTACGGATACAGCAATCACATCCTCACGAAAAGCTTCCAGTAACTCCTCGATTCGATTTTGCTCTCTGGCATATTGGGCCAAAAATCGGATTTGCGGACCACTTGTAAACGTAACAGCATCAACATTACGATGGATAACATCCTCCAGTAACGCCTGCAATTTTGCTTCCTCAGGTGGGATATGCTTATAAGGAAGTACCTGGCGGGTCACTGCCCCCTGCTCGTCCAGCCACTTTACCAACCGTGGAGCTGGATCGCCATGCAGTTGCAACAGTACTTCCTTCCCCTTCAGATCGTATGGGGCGAAAGCTCCTGTCAATCCGATCAAACTTCCGTCCTCGTCTCGTACTGCTGGCGTAAAGCCACGCTTTTTGAGTCCATTGACCGTCTTGTAGCCCCGCGCTGCAATGTTGGAGGATTGCAGCAACTCCATAATCTGCTCGGCCACGCCCATATCCTCTGCCATATCGAACAAGGCATCCAGCCCCATACCTGTCGTGAAGATGTACCAGTCCGGAGGGTGCTTCACCCACGATACAACAGCGTTGCGCAGCTCGATATCATCCAAAAAAACGGTGCCCTGGGCCGGGCGCTGTACTGGCTCACCCCCCATCTTCACAACTAGCAGCGCCATTTCTTCTGCTTTACGGGGACCAGCAAGAGCGACTCTCTTACCTGCCATGCGTTGTGCCATTCTGTTGCCTCCCTTGTAGAAGTCGTATTTCTTTCTACCAAGTATACAATCAGAGGGGTAAAAGACAAATAAGAATTACTTTTCCGATAAATACAGTAATCTTATAAGTGGTCGTGTCCTGTTCTGCCTCCATGCTGGCTTTCTTTCTGACTACTGCTATCCCGCTCTCCGTTAGATGCCTTATCATCTCCGCCTCTCCCTTTAGATTTGGGTCGGAGCAACATCCATAGCAACAAGGGCATGATAACAAAAAAAATGATCATCACCGCGGTCCACTCCCGGCTGAAATCATAAATTTGCACGATGTTGGAGAACAGCATAAACGAACAGACGTAACCCAACAAACCTACGGGCCAAACCATCAGACTTCCCCATGCATGGGCAAACATACGCTTTACTGCCAAACTGGTAACGTACAGGTCAACCCCAATCTTCGTAAGAAAGGTCGGTACAGTCAGTGCTGCCACGAACAAGTCGAACCGATCCAGAAAGTCCGTTAGCTGCAATTGACGCACTAGTTCATAGGATGGATAAAATAGCCGGGACAAGATAGGAACACCAATAACCAACTCCGACAGCAACATCAGCATGGTCAGAAATGCGGTTCCGAGCAAATGCCCATACCACGCACTACGCCCATTATAGCTCTTCCCAGAAATCACAAAGGGAACCATCATGATATCGGCCATATATCCCAGCATGCGCCAGCTGCCCTTGATCACTCCATCTACTTCCGGATGTAAATAGGGTCTCAGTACCGAAAAATCCATATTACGCCCGAAAAAAAGCGGCATGGTCAGCAGCGTCAGAATCAACAAAGGTACAAAAATCTCGGTCATATTCACGATGGTGCTTATTCCGCCTTTGGCCATAAACGCCAGAGTCAAAAGCAAAATAAGAGATACGACAACAATCGGAGTCAGCGGCAAAAGTACAACCTCCACCAAATCCGTGATAACTCTCAAATCCCGTGCAAAAATGATCAGAAATAAAATAAGGTAGACTGCAAGCAGCATACGTCCTAGCACAGGGTGAGAGCTCACCATGGCCTGCATCAGGTCCTGATCAGGAAAACGCCGCTTGAGTCTCAACATGGCCCAAATCGGCAAGCATAGCACGATAGCTGCAATTACACATGTCCAGTAGGCATGTTGATTCGCGTAATCTGCTGCCTGCGCCGGAGCATGTATAAGGGTAATAGCGACCTCCATCAATACACCAAGCAGCACGATTTGTCTGGTTGTGAACTGTCTCATGCAGGTACATCCTCCTTTTGCCCGCAGGCATCCATTACACGATTTACAACGTAGGGGGGAGCCACATGTCAATAAAACGGGCCAGCCATGTAGCCACATAAACAGTGCTCTTCGTTGATGTTCCGTAAATCCAGACACCAATGCTAATGACATACAATACGCGTGAGATCCAGCGATTGACGGCAGGCGCATCCCTAATACTTTTGCGGTCAATCAGATACATGAAGAGCATAGCCAGCAATAAAGGTAATAGAAATACTTTATTCATTCTGGATTTGCTCCTTTTTGACCCCGAATGGTTTGGTGACCGCACCGATATTTTCAATATGCACGACCGGATCTATAGTGACCTCCACCTTGGGATACAGTTGATCCCATTGAGGTTTAATCCGTTCCCATTCATCCGGATGACTCGTAATAATAGCCCGGCCCAAACCAAGTACGTCTGAGTGATATTTTTGCTGGATCACCTTGACACCCTCTCCCAGCTCCCTCTTAATTTCCTCGGCTGTCTGCTGTTCCAGCCACTTCAAATTTTCCTCGTTGGAAATATCGAAATCCGTCTCATTTTCCTTCACATTCCCGTTACAGTTCATATGAACGGTCATGCGAATATCGTTCCCACGAATATATGGCTTGATATGGACATTATTTTCGATGAGGTGTACAGATATGTAGCCTCTACCTTTGGGAGGGTGGATAAATATTTCTGTCTCCTTGGCTTGCTCCATACCCAAAAGCAGGAATCGACTGAGGTGGTTATCTATAATCCCTGTTAACCTGTCTTTCCGAAATACAGCTAGCCCATCGACCTGAATATTTGTCTTCTTGTCTTTAAGATTAGAGGGGCCATTCTTCACCAGAGACATCACCGGCACCACCGGGTCAATACCATCCAGCAGGACGGAATTTATCAGCAGCTTAACAGAACGAGGTTTTTTCATATAGGAATAGTTGAGCTCACGCACCATTTCTGCCGGATATTGCTCAATCGGGGCATCTGCCTGAAGCACTTCCATCGCTGATCCCTTCGTAATAACAACCAGGGAAGACAGACGGTTTTGCGGAATACGCGCCAGTACATCCATCATTTTGTTAATCCCTTCCCGCGCCAGCGTCTCACCGAACAGCAGCACCCGTCGATGGGAGTAATTCAGCGTTCGCGAAACCGCACGCTGTTCCTCGGTGCTTGCTCCCCGGAAGCTTGGGCCTGTTTTGGACTCCAGGTAGTAGGATTTCGTACCACTTGTACCTCCCCCTCCTCCTGTACTGCCCGAAGATCCAAGTTGTCCGGGTAAAGCGATTTGCATCGTTACCCGGTATTGATCGCCTTCTTTATCCAGACCCGTGCCCATCACAAAGGCCACATCGTTCACTTCACGGCGATCCCAGCATCCTCCCAAAAGAACAGAACAAAGCAGCAGACAACAGAGCACAGCCGCTTTACGTATTTGTTGTGCATCGGATTTGGGCTTCATCACCATCCCTCCTCGGTTGTAGGCGATCCATTCATCTTTTCCTTCGCTCGTTTGTTGTTGTCTTTACCAATCCAGGAAGGACGTTTAGTCATTTTCCACCAAGGCGCACGAACGACGATATCCTTTTGATCCATATGTTTGTATGGGCTATATCCGCTCATATAAGGAACACCAAACGATGTTAGCTTGGTTAGATGCGTAGCAATCAGCGTTGTCGCAATAATGATCCCAAACAATCCGAATAATCCCGCCATCAGCATAATTGGAAATCGTAGCAGACGAACCGTGATGGCAAAGTTAAAACGCGGGATGGTAAACGACGCAATACCTGTGAGCGACACAATAATGACCATCGGGGCCGATACAATCCCTGCTTGTACAGAGGCCTGACCGATGACGAGCGCTCCAAGGATACTGACAGCCTGACCGACCGTTTTGGGGAGACGAATCCCCGCTTCTCGTAACGCTTCAAAGGAAATTTCCATCATTAGTGCTTCCACCAAAGCGGGGAAAGGGATAGACTCACGCGCTGCCGCAATACTCAAAATAAGCGTCGTCGGCAGCATATCATGATGATAGGTCGTCACCGCTACATATAATGCAGGCAGAAAGAGAGCCAATATGAGAAAAAGAAAACGAATCCAGCGCACCATATTACTGATAAAAAAGCGCTCGTAATAGTCTTCGCTCGCTTGCATCATCTGCCACATCGTGACTGGCCCAATCAGGGCAAAGGGCGTTCCGTCTACAAAAATAGCAAAACGTCCTTCCAATAATTGCGCAGTGACGGTATCCGGGCGTTCAGTGTATTCCATTTGCGGAAACGGCGAAAACGGGTGATCCTCAATCAGTTCCTCAATATATCCAGTCTCCAGAACACCATCAATTTTAATATCGCTAAGCCTTTTTTTAACATCCTCCACCAGTTTTGGATCTATGATCCCTTCAATATAAGTAAGGACGACGCTCGTTTGAGTTTCTGTTCCGATGGTCATGCTGTACATCTTGAGCTTGGAGGTTTTCAATTTGAAACGTAACAGTGCCGTATTGACGCGAAGTGTCTCTGTGAATCCTTCACGCGGTCCACGAATAACCGATTCGGTCTGCGGTTCCTCCACTCCACGGCGGACACCCCCCTTGGCGCTAAAAATATACGCACGAGGCGTGCCATCTACAAACAAGGCGGCATTGCCGTCCAGTATCGCTGCCGATACCATCTTCCATTCGTCCATCGTTTTGGTCTGGGACATGGAGATACGAGTTTCATCCAGCGGCTCCAATTTGCCGTTCACTTCAGGGTCCTTGAGCATCATGCCCAGAATGACAGGCCGCAGAATATGGTCCTGCAAATCCTCCGATTTTACCGTACCTTCAAAATAAGCCAATAACCCTTTGCGTTCAGGGGAAATCATGAGCTCTCGATAGACGATATCAGAGCAATCCTTGAAAATATCACGCAAAGCAATCAAATTGTCTTCCACACTGCTACGCAGCGGCTGTTCCAGCCATGAAGACTCAGGCAGTCCTTTAGGCACATTGAAATTTCGTGTCTTGCGGTCTGCGGCTGGAATCGCTCGCCGGCTCCACGGTGGCTTCGGCAACTTGGGAAAGCGCCCTTTCTTCATCGTTATTCCCCCTTTACGAATGAGCCGAACAGATAATATGACATATAGGATGTACCAGCCTGCAAAGGATTATGTATCCAATGAACTCAACATGTTGAACAGATAACAAAAAGGCCCTGCAATGATGCAGGGCCTTCGAAAATCCATTATAAATCTGAAAATTTATGATAAAGGAATGATTAATCTCCCCAATACTCCTCGGGATGGTATTCAATCTCAGAACTAGCTTTGAACGTAAGCTCATCTGTCTGATCATGATATTCCACGCTTTCCGGGGTGACGTAATACCAATGCTTCACCACGGGTCCATCGTCTACCGGCGTTACAAAACGAAATACGTTCAACTCCCCGCTATAACGCACAATCGCCTCCGCCGTCTCATGCGGCAGTCCTTGAAGCGTAAAGCGAAACACGCCGTCCGCCGATTCCAAATGGCAATCGAAAACCTGCTTGCGGCTGTCAGCAAAGCTACGTCCCGTGACGGCATGCTTGATCAGCCATGTTTCCTGCTGCGCCATTGTGCGCACCTCCTTTTAGGGCAAATCAATCAACATATAAAAAACAGAATCTTCTGCTTTCAGTGAGAGCTTCGGCTCCTGCTCAATACGAGCGGAATCGCGTCCTTGCAGAATATGTTCACCGTTCACACGCAGCGAGCCTTCGATGACGAATAGGAACACGCGCCGACCCTCGGCCTGTGTGAATTCTACTTGCTCTCCAGGCTGAAGCTTGCTTAAATAAATCGTTAAATCCTGATTGATTGCAGCTATTTCACCCTCTGTGCCTGGTACGCGCTTTCCGGCAACGACAGGCAGAAGCTGACCGTGAAGACGCTCAGGATTGAACGCTGTAGCCTCATATGACGGTTTCAGGCCTTTCGTATGCGGGCTAAACCACAATTGCAGTAGACTGACATCCTCCATTTGTGAAGCGTTGTGCTCCGTATGAATGATGCCGTGGCCAGCTGACATTCGCTGAATGCCTCCAAAACGGGTCACCGCTACATGTCCACGGTTGTCTTCATGACGCAATTCCCCATACAGCACAATCGAAACAATCTCCATATCACTGTGCGGATGCGCCCCAAAGCCCCGTCCCGGTGTGATGACATCGTCATTACAGACACGCATAGGACCAAACTCTGTATTGTTCTCATCCTGATACTCCGCGAATGAAAAGCTGTGACTCCCCCGCAGCCAGCCCTTATCGAAGCTGAATCGGGAAGCCGCCGGATATATTGTAAACATAATAGCCCTCCTTCAGGAAGAAAAATGAGATCAAATCCCTCTCATTGTACCCGAGCCCAAGCAATAAAGCTACGCCTCTGTCTGAGTGATAATCTCGTCTATAAAAGACTGCAAAGTACTGGTAACAAAGGCTTCCTTACGCCGGATAAACACCGTTGTTACTTCATTGTACGGCTCAGGCATCGCATGACCGCAGACAAGGCCTTGAGCCACCAGCCCGCTGATCGAAGATTCGGGAAAAACGGTCATTCCAATACCAGCCGCCACACTGCCGATAATTGTCTCAAATGTCCCAAACTCCATAATCTGCTTGGGAATAATCCCCTCCATCTTGAGCCAGGTTTCCAGCCGTCCCCGGTAGCCGCAACCTTTTTTATACAGCAGGAGTGGACGGGTTGTAAGATCCTCAACAGAAAAGTCATCTCCTTGGGATACGAGGACCAGCTTTTCCTGAAATACATCAAACTGTTCAATCAGCGGATGCTTCACCGGCCCGGTCACAAAAGCTCCATCCAGCCGCATTTCTGCAACCTCCTGCACCAGAGACTTTGTAACCCCGGCCTTGAGGGACAACTCGACATCCGGGTACTTGCTATAGTAAGCATGTAAAATGGCCGGGAGGGCAATGACAGTCTCCACAATGCCAATCTCCAGCACCCCCGAAGGTGCAGAGGTATTCTGAAACGCATGTTTCATTTCCTCGAATTGCGATAAAATGCTTTTCGTATATTGCAGCAGACGCTTGCCCTCGGCATTGAGGATCATTCCCCGCTTATGTCTATTAAATAAAGGCGTTTGCAGTTCCTTTTCGAGCAGCTTGATTCTGGCCGTTACATTGGACTGGACATAGCTAAGCTCGGCTGCAGCCTTGCTGACACTGCCATGCGCAGCCACCGTCTGGAAAATGTTTAAATCGTTCAGATCCACTACTGCTCCCCCTTATTGTGAAGGACAATGGGCCATCAAAATTGACGCGCCTTGTCACTTATTATCATTTTAAATGATCATAATGTTTATTTTCAATCATTTTACCAACAGCTTCCTATCCTTTATGATGTGTCCATAAGATATGTCCGCTGAGACCGGCAAGGAGGAGCTTTTGTACACCATGAACAGACAAATCATGACCGGATCTTTATTATGCCTAATCGCCAGTATGTCCTGGGGGGCGATGTTTCCGGTTTCGCACATTGCATTACAACATATCAATCCACTGTACTTTTCATTTTTGCGCTATTTATCGGTTACACTCATTTTAGTCGTGCTATTGTGGCTCAAAGAGGGACGGACTGCATTTCGCTTTGAGGGCAAGGGTAAGACGTTGTTATTCTTCGGGACCATGGGATTCACCATTTATAATATGGCCGTTTTCCAGGGGCAGCACGCGATGGGGGCAGCAGGTACTCTCGTAGCCTCTATAATGGAAGTTCTAATGCCGATGATTTCCATTGCGATGGTGTGGATCATGACCCGTAAAATGCCTCCGAAATATACACTAATCAGCATGGTGATTGCGCTGGCTGGGGCTTTACTAGTGATCACGAACGGAAAATGGACCTTTTTCACGCTTGCCGGACAACATTTACTGCCGCTGCTGCTTATTTTCGTAGGCGTCGTCGGATGGGTCGTATATTCCATGGGAGGCAGCCATTTTGCAGGATGGTCTACTCTTCGGTATTCAACTCTAACCTGCCTGCTCGGAACTCTCGTCTCCTTCGTAGTCGTCACATTTGCCTCTGCGTTCAACTGGATTGTGGTACCGGACTGGCAGGCTGTGTGGTCAGTTAAATACGAAATGAGCTTTATGATCCTGCTTCCAGGGCTAGCCGCCCTGCTTAGCTGGAATGCCGGAATCCGAAAGCTGTCTCCACTGAACGGAATTCTATTTATTAACTTTGTACCGATTACCACGCTGGTACTCATGTACTTCCAAGGTTATGCTATTAGCCGTTTTGAACTATATGGTACAGTGTTAGTCATTTTCGCACTGATTCTGAACAATATGTTTCAGAGAAGTTCGCTGCGTCCTTCCGACAGCTCACGGGATGTCCGTTTCCGTCTGGATCGCCGCAAGTCCTTCCAACGTTAACTTCTAACCCTGCAAACCAAAAATTTGCTAAAAACATTAAAAAAGCGCCTGGATACAGAGTACAATCTCCTGTATCCGGGCGCTTTTTATCATTTCAGGATTTTGCGAAATCCTCATTTTAAGATTTTCCTTCAACCTGAAAACGTCCAACCAGTTCGCGCAATTCCTCTGCCATTTGGCTCAGGTCCGCTGTAGATGAAGCAATTTCCTCAATAGAAGCGAGCTGTTGCTCAGCTGCCGCTGAGATCGACTCGGTGTTGCTCGCTGCCTCGTCCGAAATGTGGGAAATATCGCTCATAATATCTACGACACCTACAGTCCCCCGTGCCATTTCCTGAGTCACTCCGGTAATGTCATTGATATGCTCCATAGCTCGTTCCACGGCTTGGCTGATTTCCGCAAAGGATTGCTCAGACGTGGTTACCGAATCAATGCCTTCCGTCACCCGTGTCCGCGCTTGATGCATAGCACCCAGAGCATGATTCATATCCACCTGCATCGCTTCAATGCGCTCCGAGATCAAGGTAGCCGATTTGGCGGATTCCTCAGCTAGCTTACGCACCTCCGTAGCGACCACGGCAAATCCCTTACCATGATCCCCAGCGCGTGCGGCCTCAATGGACGCATTCAGAGCTAACAGATTGGTCTGTTTAGCGATACCGGATATAACGCTGATAATATTCACGATTTCACCGGAGCGCTCATTGAGGGAGTCCATGGCCTGTCCGAGATCGTTAACGGTCTCGTCGATGTCATGCATCTTCTGTACAGCCTGCGTAGCAGCCTTGCTACCCTCCTGAGCCGACTCGGCGTTCATCTTCACATGTTCAGATACGCCCAGCATACGCTCGGATACGTTCGCTGCTTGCTGAGCAAGCTCCTCCATATGTACAGAGCCGTGCTTGACGCTCTGCACCTGACGTTCGCTGCCCACAGCTACTTCCTGGATAGCAATGGTGACATGCTCAATCGCTTGGGTCGTCTGATCTGCACCCGCAGCCAGCTCCTCCGCTGAAGAACTTACCCGATCTGTCGTTTCGTGTACGCTTCGAATCATCGTGCGCAAACTATCGACCATAGTTTGGAAGTGAGAAGACAATTCGCCTACCTCATCCGTTTTTCCAGTTTCCAAATCGCCCGTCAAATCTCCTTCACTGATTCGTTCTGCTGATTTTTGCAGCTTACGAATCGGTACCAGAACAGAACGGGTGATCAGGAAAATCGCGATAAGCGCAATCACCAATGAGGCAGCCAACACAAAAATGGTTACATAACGTATGGCAGCGGTGGCATCACTAATCTCGGATTGATAGAAGGTACCTGCTATTTTCCAGCCGGTATCTTTATTCGTTACATAGTTCAGGTACTTCTCTTGGCCTTCATACACATATGTATACTGCCCGCTCTGCGCAGCATACATATCATTTATAAAGCTTGCATCAAGAGATGTACCCGGCTTAGCCGTAGGGTGGACTACAAATTTTTTCGTATGATCCAAAATGATGATATACCCCTCCTGGCCGACTTTGATGGAGGCCAGTTTGCGTACACTTTCCAGATTTAGAGAAATCCCGATAACCCCGGACTGGTCGGAAAGCGTCTGAGATACCACCACAACAGGAATACCCGATGAATTGATGATAACAGGGGTGATCGCTACCTTACCGGGTTGCTTCATCGCTTCGATGTACCATGGCCGTGTGCGAGGATCAAATGTCCCTTCGTCCTCCTTGGGCACCCCCCGAATCATCAGCCCGTCCGGTGTTCCAACAAAAATATCCGTCGCATCTTCGTGCAAGCCCTTGTATTGAATCAGTTTGGGCTGAATCAATGGGCTGTTTCGACCATCTATCATTGAGGCGTCCAGACGCTCCGCCAAATACTTCGCATCTTTAATTTTACTGGCGATTGCGTATTCAATAATCGAGTTAGCCGTCGCTACACCCTGATTTGCACTGCTGTAGAGCTGTTTTTCCATAGCATTATATGATGATTTATAGGTCGCAATGGAAATACTTAAGCTCGGAATCAGCAAAACAAGCAAAAAGCCTAAACTTAGCTTGTTCCTGAGTGTCCATATAGTTTTTCTCTTTCGCGTTGTTCCCATGTTTTTTCCCCTTTGCTCATAAAACGATATATTTGAATTACATTCAGTGTTAGTTATATCGGTTGAAAGTAACAAATGATTTACAATAAAATTTCACAAAGGAGAAAAACAAAAACCGCGCCCTATGAGACTAAGGACGCGGTTATATGAACATTTAGACCTGTACGTTACTGTTTTCAGCCTTTTTACGGCCAAATAACTGATCCACTGCCAGAAAACGTCCACCGACGAGCGCTTGCTGAAGGCTGGTGAACAGAATCAGCAGATCAAATTCAATCGAGCCAAAAGGCTGTCCTTTTTTAGCAGTTAGCAATACACCGATCATAACGATGGTCAATGCCGCTCCAGCCAGTCGTGTTCCGATACCCAGAACCAGTGCAATACCCCCAACCAGCTCAACCGTGGCGACCACAGGAGCCATCCAACCAGGGAGTCCGATGCTTTGGAAGAAACCAGAGGTTCCGTCTAATCCCTGAAACTTTTGTGCACCGTGAACGATAAAAATAACCCCTGTAAAGATTCGTACCAACAACAATCCAATATTCATAAGCGTTTGATTCATTTGCTCATCTCCTTTTAAGTTGTATAAAAATCCTGTAACAAACTACATAGTGTAGTGTATTGCACATCGAGAATCGGGAGCGCGAAAAGCGCCACCCGTAGGAAACATCTTACCCAACTAGATTAGCGCCAGTGCGAACATAAGTGTCAGCATCACTAGCACATAGCTGGAAAACATAATCGAACGCCAAGGCATTTGAATGACAGGTTCTTGCTGAGGGTCTAAAATACGTGAGATACGATAATTAATGGACGTTTCTGCAAACGAGGAACAAGCGGCGGAGTTTACCAGGCGAGTATTGGCAGGCGTCATACTCAGAAGCTTGAGCAATGCGCTCCCAATCCCAACTGGTGAACCAGCTCGATGAATCGCTTCGTTATCAGCCAAAATTTCACGGGCCGTCTTATAATGATTGGTAATGTGACGCAGCACCGGCAAGTAAAATAGCTGTTTAGCACACACTTGCAGCAACCAGGTCTTCAACGGATCATAATGTTTCATATGATAGGCTTCATGGTATATGACCGCTTCTTCCTCGTGCTTGTCCAGTACGGACAATAGTGCAGAGGACAATACAATACGTGGCTTCCATAATCCCATGGTGAAGGCGGCTGGCTTGGCATAATCAATGACCCATATCCGATCGGTCCCGAGTTCACGATATCGCTCACCCAGTGCCTCAGTCAGCGGCAGGTCACGCATTCGGTGCAGTCTGCGAAAAGCTGCCCTGGTAGCCATACACTGTCTGACTGCTTCTCCTCCGGCGATAGTGAAGGTAACGAGAACCAGCCCGCTGAGCGCATCCACCATGTAGCCGATTCCGTAGTGCTGCAACAAGCTTCTGCATATTTGAAACACGTTATAATTCAATTTCCAGCCGAAAACATGCTGCCCGGCGTACATACCCATCTGTATAAGGGCGAAACCCGAAATCAAGGCGCCTGCTGTAAACAGTAATTTAGAACGTGTTTTCCACATCGTCTACATATCCTTTTTCCATTGTTTAATTTTTTGTTCCAGACGTTCGATCAACTTCGGATCGGCCACCTCCAGAGCATCAATCATATGATTGACAGCAAGCGGACCAAATTCATCAACCAATTCGTGACTCAGTCCCTTGGATTGCTCATCCATGAACTCATCCCTGCTTAATACTGGACGATATAAAGACGTTCTCCCACGTATACTCTTACTCAGTATTCCCTTTTCCACTAAACGGTTCATCACGGTCATTACCGTATTGAAGTTAAAGTCCCGATCCCCCTCCAACGCGGTCTGCACTTCTTTGATACTCCGATCCGAAGTGGACCATAAAATATCCATAATTTTGGCTTCCAGAGGTCCGAAAAATCGGTTAAGCCCGGTTTCGCCAGCTTTAAAATTCAGTCGTTTCATAAGAAGCACCTCACACTACCGATTGTAGTGTATATATCCGGATAAAGTCAACCGTCACACCTAATGTCAGTTTCTTCATGGAATCATATACAAACCGCCGAATGTCTCCATCCGGCGGAAATTCATCGGTATTCATAGCTTTTAGTTCAATCTGCCAATCTGTATCCTACACCTCTTACGGTTGCAATATATTCAGGTTCTGCAGGTCGATCATCCAGCTTCTTGCGCAAACTTTTGACATGCACATCTACAACGTTGCTGCCTCCTACAAAATCCGTCTCCCAGATATCGTGCATCATTTGCTCGCGGGAGATCACTTTGCCTTGAGCATCAATCAGCTTCAGCAGCAAATCGTATTCTGTTTTAGTCAGATTCAATTGACTCTCTTCTTTATATACCAGCATTTTATCTCGGTCAATCCAGATGTCCTTGAATACCGTACGACGGCTGGCTTGCGCTACCTGACGGGAAGCGGCAGGATGGCGTACAATCATCCGTTCAATGTCATGCACCATATGATTGGCAGCCAGCGGCCACACCAGCACCTCTTCCGAAGGAAGCAGCTCATGCGCATGTACAGACATCCGATCCTGTACCACATACATAACCGGTGTGTCTTTCATATGTTCTACCTCAAGACGATTGCGGATATCCAGTAATTCACTCTGTGGTTCGGTGGCGGTCAAATCGTAAATCAACAAATCGCTTCCCAGATGACGCTGCACTTCAGGCTCCCAGCGATGAAAAACCATCACATCAAAACACGCATCTGACAACGTACGCACCAACCCATGAACTACACCCGGTACCGAACTGATCAGAATGATACGACGTGTAGTCGGACAATACAAAGGCTCATTGGAGGGAAC
Source organism: Paenibacillus sp. FSL R10-2748 (assembly GCF_038005565.1). NCBI lineage: Bacteria > Bacillati > Bacillota > Bacilli > Caryophanales > Paenibacillaceae > Paenibacillus > Paenibacillus sp. FSL R10-2748. The sequence goes on along the minus strand of NZ_JBBOTK010000003.1, from coordinate 435,422 downwards.
GGTCTGCACCGTAGGTGTAGAGGGAGCTGCTAACATCGATGTCCAACTGCCCTTCACCCGTCTAGGCATGTCAGCCACTTTGAAACGATTCGTTATCTGATTCGCTTGCTTTGACATTCCTTACACACTCCTCCGAATACGACATGGGCATGGGCAATATTATACCCCGTTTCATGCGCAACCGTGTCAATCCAATCATGTGGGACTTCACTCATTACTTCATCTACTCGGCCGCATACCTGACAAATAATATGCTGATGATCGTCCATCCGTCCATCATAACGACTAGCAGCTTCCCCCAGCTTCAATTCACGGATTAATTCCTTATCCGTCAAATAACGTAGGGAATTATATACTGTTCCATAGGCCAGATTATATCCGCGCTCCATCAACCGATTCATAACATCAGCCGCAGTAGGATGATCGTGGGCTTCACGAACCACATCATATACCGCTTGGCGCTGCGAAGTTAAATTTAAAGTTCTCATACCGCATCTCCCTTAACCAACGCAGATTATATTAATTACAAAATTACAATCACAATAAAGATCAATTTAGAATAAGTATAAATCTTAATTTATTTCAAGTCAATGGGATCGGATAAATTGAACGGCTTTGCAACACAATGTATACATGGTACATCTCAGCCCATACACATCGGAGGAATATTTTATGAAAATACTGTGGATATTCACCCTCTTTATGATACTTACGCTCGGAACAAGTATATCGATAAAATGGCTTTTCGGCGCTCATCATCCTTGGGAGCCTATTTCATTGGCTTTTCGCACTATGCGACCATCGGAATATGTCGTCCTGGCAGGAATGCTTATAGTGTTCTTTATAAATGTGGGCAAAAAGCCAATAGGAAACGCATTTCGCTTCCTGTTCTCACAATGGTCACGTTTCCTCAAAGTTTCTACTTCTTCCTCTGATTCTCCGCAAGAGAGTCATCAGAAAGAACAAACAAGGGAAAACGCAAGCAAATAATGGATGGACATAGATGAGGGACATTCGTCCAAATTCAAAGTGGCAATCCATGTATTCCGTTCATATTCATTATCCATATTAATAATGACCGCATTTCCAAGAATAAAATCGAACATCAAAATGAGCATTTTACCGGTACTGATGTATGTTTTGTCGGCAAGACGATGTCTCATGAGACATTTTCCTCTCCTTTTTTATTCCGGGTCTTTCTCAGCCACGACACGATTAGCAGCAAGATAGGAAAAAACACGGCAAATATCGGAAACAGCCATTTCAGCACTAACTCGCCTGTTTGAAGGTGATCTTGATAGCTCAGTGTCATCAATACACAAGAGACTAACATGATAATCCCAAATGGCAGGATCAGTTTATGGTATGACATTCTCAATACATCCTCTGCGGCTTTAACCGCGGCATAATAGAAGATGAAAATTTTAAAAAAATCAAAGATAATAACGCTCATAACGCCGATGACATCGACTCTGTCGATAAAATCAGATATTTCGACCTTGCTGATCATCGAGAGTAGCGGGTAAGTCGCCCGTTTAAACACATCCTCTCCCAGTGCAAGCACATTGGACAGTGTAACAATAGATAGGAGCAGCCCTCCGAACAATATAGCAGAGACCCCTACCCCATTGGCATGATAGCCCTTTTTTAATGTGGGAAGAATCATCGCAAACGTAACCATCTCGCCGTACGGTAGCATCACGGCTTGCGAATAAACAACTTGCCATATCGGCTGCCAGCCATGCTCGGCTATGGGCAATATATTGCCCACATCTACAATGCCTGCCAACAAAATTAATATATTCGTGGCTAGGCCCAGCAACAGTAGCAAAATCAACATGATGATGGCCGTCCGGCCTGCAACCTCGATTCCCAAATACACCACATACATTACAAGTCCAATCATTAAGGCACAAATGACTGTCAACGGCGTATGCTGAAGTGTCCGGTCGGCAATCAGGATCCCCGTGTCCCGAAGATCCCGTGCTCCGCCGTAAAGAAAAAACACGATATATATAAAAGCAAGCGCACTCCCTGCTTTCTTGCCCAAAAGGGCTCTGCAGTACTGTGTCATGAGCAAGTCGGGAAAGCGTCGGTGAAGGCTGCCATAGCATACAAAAAGCATTGCCCCCAAAACTGTGGAAATGAGGATGGCGATCCACGCATCCTTGCCCGCATTCCTTCCGGGAATAGACATCATGGATGTACCCATCTCAAACAACACCATAAGAGAGATCATCTCTTTTGCACCTATCTGTACCCTTTTTTTCATGGCCTTCCCTCCTTGTTCTATTTTTCACTAGTCTGATTCCCCCTTGGAATATGGGTTAGTCCGCGACTGAGTGTGTTTCAGTATAGAAGTCACTTGAATACGAACGGTACTTTCCGCAAAATAACGGCTCCAATCGTGAGAGAGCCTCTTCCATTGTTGGGGATGGCTCCTCTCCAGCGCAAGGCCAAAGCCTATTACATCGCTGCGGGTACGCTGAATGTCTCTGACTGTTGAAGCGATTACTTTTTTCGTCTCCTCTGTCCATTGCTCCTGCAGTCTTTTCATCGCCTCCGGACTCTGTAAGTTAATCGAGCACTCGGCTTCCTGTACTGCCCCGGTCTGTTTTAAGTTAATCACAAAAATAGGCTCTCCTTGCTCCATCCGAGTGTGTATCTTGGTTGCAGAAAACAAGGTTTCGATGCCAATGGTTTCCCTATTCTTACCGCAGCTCAGTGTTGTTTGGGCACCTTTCACCTTGTTGTTGATCATAGACAGTCCAATGGCCTGGTCATCGTCCAACCAGTGGACAAGCCGATCCTTTTTGAACACCCCCATTCCGTTAATATGAACAATGGCTTTCGGTAAAATATTGTCCACATTGTTCTTGCTTGCAGCCTGCTCCAAATTCCCATTGACCCCTATGCCCGTCAGCACAGGACCGCCACCCTTATGAGACATGCTGCGAATGACATCGTCGATAGTCACCGCGTAATCCCCGGCATACAAACGTTCCGATGTTTCCAGCTTTCCTGAAATATCATTGGCCGGAATACGGCCGATCGCGGTCATGATTGCCAGTACATCCTTCCCAGTATTACCGCGTGCCACCAGCATTTTCACCGGCAACCGGATTTCTGTAGACCTTTCCAAAGAATCCATCATATCGCCGATTCCAGCCCGTGCCAGCTTTTCACCAATAACGACCAGTTTGGTGTGCGCCAAAGAAATGATCCTCGGAACCTTTTGTGAGGCTCTGCGGAGCGCTTGAAACAGATTTTTTCCCTTTTCCCGATACAAAACGACAGGAGTATCTCCTCTCGCTTTGGCTCCGGCGATTTCATCTGCCACGATCACCTGTAGGGAAACTTCGTAATCTGACTCCCCAACCATATCAATTCCTATCCCCGCTACTACTGCTCTCTGGTTTAACTCCACAGAATCCCAGCAACCGGATAACAAGGGAGCGAACAGTAACAGGACCAAACACAGTCTCCCTATACTCCCCTTAAAGGTTACTGCCCTTTGTTCATTCCTCTTCCCCTGATACACCCTGATTGCCCCCCTCCTGCATCGGTGTGGTTTTATCAGAAGGGGAATTCCCGCTTCCATCCTTCATTCGTTTCTGGTTCTTAGACGTTATGCTTTTAGGACGTTTCTTCATCATCCAAAATGGGAGTCGCAATACGGCATCCTTTTGACTCTCCAGCACAAAAGGACTGAAAGGCGCCATGTAGGGCACCCCGAAGGAACTTAGACTGTTCATATGAGCAATCAACGCAATCAGCCCCAATGTAATGCCGTATAGCCCCATAAACGCTGACAGTATCATGAAAATAAACCGGCACAATCTCCCGGCCACTGCCATGTTATAGGCTGGGATTGCGAAACTGGCTATTCCTGTCAGGGCTACTATAATTGTGAGCAGCGGGGTGACGACTCCGGCTTCCACGGCCGCTTGACCCAACACAAGCGCACCAATAACGGATACCGTTTGACCACCCGCACGCGGCATTCGAATACCCGCCTCACGCAAAATCTCAAAGGTAATCTCCAAAATAAACGCCTCTAGAAATGCCGGAAAAGGAACGGATTCCCGCTGAGCCAATATGCTGATCAGTAGTGGAGTCGGTATCATTTCATAATGGTATGTTGTTAAGGCAATGTAGAGAGAAGGCCCCAGAATAAGAATAATGAAGCTGATATATCTAATGAGCCGAACAACAGTCGCCATATCGTAACGCTCTTCATAATCCGAAGAACTCTGAAAAAATTGGGCAAATATTGTAGGCATCACCAGTACAAACGGAGTCCCGTCTACAATGAGAGCCACTCGACCCTCCATAATATTGCTGCTAATGGTGTCCGGTCTTTCCGTGTTAAAAATCGTCGGGAATGGTGTAAAGTGATTTTCCTGTATCATCTCCTCAACCATGCCGGACTCAAATACAGCGTCAATATTGATGCTTTCTACCCGTTTACGAACCTCATCTACGACACGTGGATTTGCAATATTTTTCATGTAGAGCATGGCCACATTTGTGAGGGACGTGCTTCCCACTTGGAACATCTCCAGTGTAAGATCGGAGCTTTTAATCCGTCGCCGGACGAGAGAAATATTCGTGAACAGGGATTCTACAAATCCCTCTTTCGGTCCTCTGACGACTGTCTGTGTTGTTGGCTCGCTGACTGCGCGCGTCTCTCCCCCACGTGTGCCGCACGCAATGGCTTTTTCGCAGCCTTCCAATAGGATGATCGTGTCCCCCACTAACAGTTGTTCCATCATGGAATTCCAATCATCGCAGTCCTTCACTTCTCCTAGTGCAAGCGCATGACTCTGTATTCTTGCGTACAGCGCTTCTGCATTCTCCGCCTCAGCAGCCACTTCAGCAGATGGGCGGCTAAGCATGGATCTCATGATGAGTTCATTCACCGTATCCGTTTTAGCCATACTATCCAGAAACACAATAGCGGCGGGAACATCCGCCCTCAGCCCTAATTTAAAGCGGCGAATCAGAAAGTCTGGGCTATCTGATGTCAATTTCTTAATTTGCTGCAAGTTGGTTTCCAAACAAGTATCGATTTTTAAATAGCGCGGAGAATTTTCATTGTTCTTGCCCGCACCCGACTTTTTATTATGTTTGCGATAGGGATAGCGAATCATGAGCAAACCTCATCTCCAGTAAGGCAGCAATAGATACCGCCTATTTTTCCTTATTCTTGTATCTTTGGAGTATGCTCAATCTATTCCCAGTTATGCACCAAACACGTGAACGAAACGTTATAAGCGCATCAGCGTAATAAATTTCAATAAATTCTTCATTTTCAAGCTTAATGTCAGTTTTTTTGATAAAATGAAGAAATATGCCTCTCGGGAGGGTTAGCATCTTGTTCAGTACGTTTTTTGTAAATACCTGTATCCTTGTCACCTTTTTGTACATAACTGGCCTCATATCACAAAGATATAAAATCCGTCTGCACACCTTGAAGCGTAAGATACATTGGATCGGAGGCGGCCTTTTTGGGTGCTATGGCATTGTTATGATGTACTATTCAATTCCAGTAGGATTTAATACGATTGCCGATCTTCGTCATTTGGCCATCGTAGCTACCGCAACGTACATCGGCGCCCCAGCAACGCTCATGGCTACCCTATTTATATGTGTAGGTAGATTATTGCTGTTTGGTATCAACACTCAAGCCATCGTAGGCGCTATTTTTATGATGCTCGTTGGGCTGGGGTGCGCTTTATTGTCACATCTGTCCTGGTCACGTTTACCCAAGCTGATGATTATGAACGTTTTTGCTATGGGCATTATATTCTGTTCCCTTATGATTAATTTGAAGAATCTTGATGATGTTCTGCATGTTTATCCGCTCCAATTATTCATATCCATGATCGGCGGATGTCTTCTGTACCTCATTGCTGAATCTATCAACACATCCAATGAGCTATTACTTCGACTGGAGCATACCTCCTACACAGACCATCTCACTAATTTAAGCAACAGAAGACAGCTTGAGTTTTCATTGGAAGAGAAGCTCCCTCAAGCTCGTCAACGTCATGAGCACTTATCTGTACTGGTGTTGGATATTGATCACTTCAAGGAAGTCAACGACACCTATGGGCATGCGGCAGGAGATGCAGTGCTGCGCCAGCTTGGGCAGATTCTAATGGAAAAATGTCGTCCTAATGATGTAGTCACCCGCAGCGGGGGGGAAGAATTCACCGTGCTTTTGCCAAATTGTGCTTTTCGGCAAGCGTTGCGCATAGCTAATCAGATTCTTAGTGGAGTAAATCAGCACGAGTTTATTTTAGCGGATGGTCTTGTTCTTAAGGTCACGGTGTCCATCGGTGTGACGACATTTCCTGGTACCGGGGAAGATATGTCCGGGGCAGCCCTGTTGGAGCAGGCAGATAAAGCACTATACGAAGCTAAAAATGCAGGACGTAACCGGGTTTGCTCATATGAAACATAATTTGAGGCATGACCATTTCATAGAAATAGCCGATACAACCCTCTTTTGAGAGTCGTATCGGCTATTATCATTTTGAATGAAATGTGTTAATCCCTCTGGGAAGGAGACTTGGCATCCTTATCTTCATTATGATTGCATTTTCCCACCACGAGTGATGTACGATTGGCAAGCGAAGCCAGCGTATGGGACCCCCATACTTCCAGCATACGTCGTTCGCTCTCGGCTAAAATTTCGGATACGGCTATCGCCAACTCCTCACAAAAAGGATTGGTTTCCGGTTCATGCATCATACCCGGGAAAATCGGATCACATATTTCAATGGCGTGGTATATATCGGCAAGTGTAATATGGTCGGCCGAACGGGTAAGCACATAGCCTCCCTCACGACCTTCGCGTGCTGCAATCAAATCTGCCTGTACAAGTCGCGTCAGCACCCTGCGCACCAAAGTGACTTCGCAGTCAATGGAACGGGCAATAGAACCGCTGGCACAGAGTTCTCCGTGCTTTTCCAAATAGACAAGCGCCTTTACCGCCACCCCAAGCCATTTGGGCGTTGCGGTGCGTAGTCGTTTTTCACTATTCAAATGAGATGACACCCCTAAGCTGTAGAAACTTCGTTGAATGCATTGTACGTGATGTCAGAAGTAAGTTCAAGCCTGAAAGCCGGAATCCTCTGTAGCATTAGCGCCCAAAGTAAAATGAGCTAGCCGCACTTCCCCGCTCAACAACAGGTATACATCACGTGTGCCAGAGACTGAATGTACCGCTTCCGAAAGCGTAACCCATGCTTGCGCCCCTCCTGTATTGCCCACGTTCACACGTGCCACAGCTTCGCTGTCCGGTGCATCCAAACGCAGCTCAATTGTGGCATCGCTACTGTTGCCTGACACGCGACACTGAAGCTCGACCACACTCACCGTATCCATGTCTACGCCATGAAAGGCAATCCAACCGGAACGTTGAGGTGTGCGCGGACGTACACAGGCCTCCCTTTGCTCCTTGCTTTCATCCAGTACGATGTCGGAGCAATTATCAAAGTTTTCAGCGCGAATACTTCGTCCGGCTTGGCGTGGTGGAATAACTTCGCCACGAACGTACACAGGGTGCTCCAACCGAATATCCGCTGAGGAAGCGCCTGCCAGCAGTGTATATTCCCCCGTTTCAACGCAATAGCAATCCCGTGTAACATCCCAAATCGCCCAATCCTTCATCCGAATCGTAAAGGAAACCGTTCGCGTCTCACCTGCGTCTAAGCGAATACGTTGAAAACCGCACAATGTCTTCAGTGGTCGCTTTACTCGTGAGGCACCGGGCCGTACATAGAGTTGTACAACCTCTTCACCAGCAGCTACACCCCGATTCGTCACCTCTACCCACACCTGGAGCGTATCCACGGCATCCAGTGCAGCAATAGATTTTACGCTATCCTTTGGGGCATCCGTACGCAGGTCATTATATTCAAAAGGCGAATACGTCAATCCATGGCCAAACGGATACAAGGATTCACCTTCAAAATATTGATAGGTACGACCGCCGCGAATAATATCGTAATCTTTGATGTCGCCCAATTGATCCTCGCTCTGAACCCAGGTCATGTTCAAACGCCCCGCTGGCGCGTAATCTCCAAATAACACATCCGCTATTGCTGTACCATGCTCTTGTCCCGCATGAGACGTGTATACGATCGCTGGAATATGCTCCTGAACCCAAGGGATGGCAAATGGATAGCTGCCCGTCAGAACCACAATCGTATTCGGATTGACGCGATACACTTCCTCGATAAGCCGTTGCTGGGAAGCTGCCAGTTCCAAGCCTGGACGGTCATTCTCTTCCTTTCCATTGATGAGCGGGTGATTTCCAACAAATACAATTGCTGTATCTGCCGCTTGCGCAGCGGCTATCGCTTCCGCTAAACCATCTGACACCGTCTCTACCTGGAATGTTTGGCTCTGTCCTAAAACTGTCGAGGCGTTACTCTCTACAGCGTTAAGTGCAGATTTTTCAGCCTCCACTACCTTTAATGAGCCCTCCGTTCTGGCAATCACTGGTTTGCCATTCCATGTTGTCCACAGATGCTCTCCTTGTCCAACAGGAGTCAGCCCAAAGACCTCTTTGACATACCAGCCATACGCTTCATCAGCTGTAACACGGAGCGTTTCCTCATCACTCGTCACGTAAGTACCCAGATGCTCATTATGTAACGTCACACTGCCATAGCCCCAATCCGTCATGGTCAATACTGTGGGCTCTCCATCCTGGGACAGGCGCATCTCACCGGAAGAATCGACTGTGAGCTTCGCTCCGTCATTCACCGCCGTCAAGGTCACACGATTCTTACCGTCACGGTACACGACGCGTTCCTTTGCGTCCTCGCCTTCCAGCTTGGCACGAATCGCCTCCAGCGGTGTAACCCGGTAGGGCAGCGTACCGGAATACCAGTCGCGGTACACCTCATTGCCATGCGTACCAATGACCGCTACTTTGCCACACCGGGCAGGGTTCAATGGCAAGAGTTCATGCTCATTTTTAAGCAGTACGATCTGCTCCCTCGCCGCACGCAACGACAATTCACGGGCTTGCTCTGTCAGGAGAGCTTCCTCTCCGATTGAGGCATAAGGATTGTCTGCCGCCGGGTCGAATTCCCCCAAACGAAAACGGACACGAAACGTATGGAACAATGCCCGATCCAAGTCTTCTTCTTGTAGCGTTCCTTGCGCCAAGGCTTCACGAATCGCCTGTTTGGAGAGCTCCGCATCATCTGTAATGCTGTCAATTCCCGCCCGAATAGATTCGGCCACGCCAGGCGTATGGGAATCGTAATACTGATGATCGTTGACAATCCCCATGACATCACCCGCATCACTTACGACAAAGCCGTCCATCCCCCATTCGCCCCTGACAATATCGTTAACCCCATGATATAACGTAGCAGGCGTTCCATTAATCAGGTTGTAAGAAGTCATCATCGACTGGGCGCCGCCTTCTGTAAAAGGCTTCTCAAAGGCTCTTAAGTAATATTCTCGCAGATTTCGTGGGTCTATACTGGAGGAGCCGATTCCCCGGTCCACTTCATTGTTGTTACCCAGAAAATGTTTTAAAGTGGCAACCGCTTTCAAATATACCGGATGATCCCCCTGTATCCCCTTGACTAACTCCTTTGACAACTCTCCCGTCAAATACGGATCTTCGCCGTAAGCTTCCTCATTGCGTCCCCATCTCGGGTCACGCTCCATATCCACCGTAGGTGCCCACAGGGTCAGACCGTTTAATTTGGGATCACGACGATAGTAAACACGTGCCTCATCTGCGATAACAGAGCCGATGAGGCACATTAATTCCGTATCCCAAGTACATGCCAATCCTACAGGCTGAGGAAATGAAGTCGCCTCACCCAACCACGCTATCCCGTGTGCCGCTTCCGTACCGTGCTTATAAGCTGCGACTCCCAATCGGTCAATGGCCGGCTGGTATTGCAACATGGATTCAACCTTTTCCTCCAAGGTTAGTCGCGACACAAGATCCCGTACACGCTCATCCAGATGAATCTTCGGATCTTGAAATAAATATTCGATACCCGTTGTTTCATGACTCATATCCGTCATCTCCTTAGCTTAATTAAGATGATAAAAAGTACTTTTATGAAAGCGTTTTAATATATCATAGCTAAAAAGGGGTACCCCGGCAACAATACCGAAAACATCCTATACTGGTTGAAAGAGAGACCGCAGCATAAAGACAAAAAAAGTTGTATTTTACCTTCAATATACAAAGCTAAAAATAATATTTTTTGGTATAATCAGGATATATCACTGAAGGAGGAAGCGCTAATGAAAAATACCGGAATGACAAGGCCTCTGGATCAATTGGGGCGGATTGTACTCCCTAAGGAAATGCGCACTACAATGGATATCAATATCGGTGATTCACTTGAATTTTTCGTAGATGAAGAAGGGTTTGTACTAAGAAAATACACCGGTGTCTCCTGCAAATTTTGCGGCGCAGTGGATCATTTAACTTATTTTCGCGACAGCTTTATTTGCGCAGAGTGCATCCAGGTATTAAAGACCGATGAAAATGTGCATGCCACAAGCACCGATGCTATCCAGGCTCAAGAAGATTCTAAGCCGACCCGAACCAATACAACCTGGCAACCCAAGCAATCTAGAGTGCAGCAAGGTGAAATGGTAAAAAAGCTACGCAAGCTGATTCAGGAACACCCGAACCTGCCACAAAAAGTATATGCCGAAATGCTAGGTATTTCCCAAGGCCGGGTGTCCCAGTTGAAAAAGCTACTCTAAACCTTCCCAAAACAATATCCCAAGATCATATACTATGTACTCGCAAGCCTATCATTTTCATCGCAACTACGATGGCCAGATATAGAGTAAGGTGCATATCCGCGGATGTGTCCCTTACTCTGTATCTGGCTTTTTTATGCTGCCCGCTCCTACCAATGTGACAATAGTCACATACTCTCAATGTTTACGTATATACAATATATAGATCGAAACAATTGGTTAACACAAGATATCATCAATATGTTGTTTTTGTGAAAAATATATATATTTTACTATATGGAGGGTTTTACGATGAAGGTGCTGGAGGAACATCAATTATACGACATCGGCGAGCGGGTCATTGGAGCACAAGATCTGGACATGCTGCGGGAGAATGCGAATTTGAATGGAGAATCGTTCAGCGGCAAAATGAGCAAGCTTGGGTCCGAGTATGCCAAATGGTATGCGCGCCTGCGGGTACTTCCGCCTGAACTGACGAACGCGATTGACCACGGATATGTATATGTTCACGATTTGGACCAATATGCGCTCGGAACTACGAATTGTATCTTTATCCCTTTTGGTCGTTTACTGCGAGACGGCTTCAATACAGGCAACGGCTCTGTGCGCACACCGCAAACGATTATGTCCGCTATGGCACTGGTCGCCATTATTTTCCAATCTCAGCAAAACAGCCAATTCGGAGGTGTCTCCGCCAACAAAATAGATTGGGACCTTGCCCCATACGTTGCCCGGTCCTTCCGCAAGCATCTGCGCAAGGGACTTCGGTTGTTCGAGGAAGAGATAGAATCCCATCTGTCTGACGACGAACTACATATGGCCAATCCCCATTTGCAAGAAGTCTGCCCTCGTTCATACGCATTCGCACGCGAAGAAACGGAAACGGAAACCCGGCAGGCTGCTGAATCGCTCATTCATAACCTGAACACCATGAGCAGTCGGGCGGGTGGACAGATTCCATTCACTTCACTGAATTACGGAATGTGCACGTCTGCTGAAGGACGGCTTGTTACTCAATCGCTGCTGGAGGCCACTATTCGCGGCTTGGGCAGCGGGGAAACTCCTATTTTTCCGCAGCATATTTTCCAATGCAAAGAGGGAATCAACCAGGCAGAAGGCGACATCAATTATGATTTGTTCTTACGGGCAGTAGAATGCTCTAGCAGACGGATGTATCCCAATTTTGTGAATGTGGATGCCACCTTCAACTTGCCTTTTTACCGTGCTGATGACCCGGATACCATTATAGCGACAATGGGTTGCCGTACCCGCACCATTTCTGACCGTTTCGGTAGAAACCGGCAGAGTGGCAAGGGAAATCTCTCCTTCAATACCATTAATCTGGTGCGGCTTGGCATTGAGTATGGTATTTGCACAGGCAAACGCCTGACACCTGACCGTGATCGCTTTGATGCGAGACTGGAAGAAGTTATGCGCATTGCGGTGGATGGCCTAATCCATCGCTATCAAATCCAGACCAGCCAACCGGCCAAAGCCTCGGACTTTATGATGCGCGAAGGGGTATGGGAAGGTGGAGAACAACTGGCGCCAGATGATAAGGTGGGAAGCGTACTAAAGCACGGTACGCTTTCGATCGGGTTCATCGGGCTGGCTGAGTGCATGAAGGCACTATACGGGAAACACCACGGGGAGGATGATTTCGTATACCGCGAGGCACAGCGAATCATCACTTCCATGCGCGTGTATTGCGATCGAATGAGTGAATATCACAATTTAAATATTACATTGTTCGCTACGCCTGCCGAAGGTCTGTCGGGCAAGTTCACATTGCTGGATCAACGTGATTTCGGGATTATCCCTGAGGTAAATGATCGAGAATATTACACGAATTCTTTTCATATTCCCGTGTATTATACGCTCCCGGCTGCTCGTAAAATCAGCTTGGAAGCTCCGTTCCATAACCTCTGCAACGCTGGTGCGATTTCATACATCGAGCTGGATGGTAACGCGCGGAATAACCCGGATGCGTTTCTTAAAATTGTTCAGTACGCGCTGCATCAGAACATCGGCTATTTCTCTATCAACCACCCGGTGGATCGTTGTACGGAATGTGGTTATGAAGGGATTATCGGGACAAGCTGCCCCCAATGCGGCACAGATGAGGAGCATACACACTTTCAGCGCTTACGTCGGGTAACCGGATATCTGACAGGAGATTATACCGTTCGCTTTAATGCTGCAAAACAGGCAGAAGTTCGAGACCGGGTGAAACATAAGTGAATTTGTGTGGCTACATTCCGGAATCTCTGAACGAAGGATACGGCCTGCGCACTGTCGTGTTTATTAGCGGTTGCCGTCATGCCTGTCCCGGATGCTTTAATCCAGCGTCGTGGAGCTTCCGTGCAGGTGAGCCATTTACACCCCAACGACAACAGGAAGTCATTCGTGACATCATGGATAATCCGTTGTTGGACGGACTGACTCTCTGCGGGGGAGATCCGTTTTTCTCAGCAGCAGAATGCTCGCAATTTGTGCGTGACTTCCGCGAGGCCTGTCCCGACCGAACCGTGTGGGCTTATACTGGCTTTGTCTATGAAGATTTACTCACAGATCAGGAGCGACAGGAGCTAGCGCTTTTGTGCGATGTGATTGTGGATGGTCGTTTTGTAGAACAGCAAAAGGACCTGACCCTTCCCTTCCGGGGCAGTCGCAACCAGCGTCTGGTAGATGTAAAAGCCAGCATTCAGGCAGGCTATACCGTTTCATTGGCTTAACGCGAAGTTTACCCGGCAAGATGCTATATATCTAAGACAAGTCCCCATCATGGGTAAGGCTTGTCTTTTTTTATATAGCTAACTGTTTCCATTGGAGTTTCTATTGCGCATCCTGTAAGTTTCACTTATGATGGTGAACAAGTATACGAGTGCATAATTATTCGTCATACCTTAACCGCATAGCTTGGAGATAGGTGTCTGTTCTATTCAGATCAGGCTTAAAAGGGAAGCCGGTGCAAATCCGGCACGGTCCCGCCACTGTAAACGGGGAACTTTCAGCTGTTCATATATCCACTGGTCCACAGACCGGGAAGGAATGCTGAGAGTCATGATCCGTAAGTCAGGAGACCTGCCTATTTTAACAACATCGCAAGTACCTACGGAAGATAGGGAGGTGTTAAGAGCAGTCGCCGTATTTTTGATTTTTTAATCACGGAGGCATTCTTTCCCCTACTTATTTTTAACTCTGGGGGAAGAATGCCTTTTTTGGTACGTAAAAATAAAACAGCTACCCACTAGGAGGAAAAGTACATGTCCATTATTGAATGGCCTGAATTGTCCGGCTTGATTAGCAGTAATCTGGGATATCCGCGTATCGGCGAAAACCGGGAATGGAAGAAAGCACTGGAACGCTTCTGGAACGGCAGCATTAACGAAAGCGAACTGCAGACGGAGATGAAAAGATTACGGTTGGAGCATCTGAGCAAGCAGCGTGACAAGGGGATTGATCGCATTCCTGTCGGAGACTTCTCCTATTACGATCACATGCTGGATACATCTGTAATGTTCGGTCTGGTACCCGAACGGTTCAACCATCGTCCCGCAGGTCCGGTTCCTCTGGCCGTGTATTTTGGGATCGCTCGTGGACAGAAGGGAGCAACCGCCAGTGAAATGACCAAATGGATGAATACCAATTATCACTACATCGTTCCTGAATTGGCAAACGCAGTCCCGGTGTTCACTGAAAATAAACCCTTACAGGCTTATCGTGAAGCAAAACAAGAACTAGGCATTGATGGGAAACCGGTCCTCATCGGCCCCTATTCATTCGTTACCTTATCCAAAGGCTATGATCGTAAGGATTTGGCCACCATCGTACGAAGCTTCCTGCCACTGTACACCCGTATCCTGTCTGAACTAGCGGCAGAAGGCGTTCAGTGGGTCCAAATCGATGAACCTGTCCTAACCACCTCATTCCCGGCAGAGGATTTGGACATTATTCAGGAAGTCTATGAAGCTTTGACTCAAGCTGCGCCCTCCTTGAATATAATGCTGCAAACCTACTTTGGCAGCCTGGACCATTATGAGCGTCTGTCCGCACTTCCGGTACAGGGATTGGGTCTTGATTTTGTGTATGATGATGGCGAAAATCTTCAGCATATATTGCAGCATGGCTTCCCTAAAGGAAAAACGCTGGGCGCTGGGGTTATTGACGGGCGCAATATATGGCGAAGCGACCTGAACGCTGTGGCTGCCCTGCTGGGTCAGTTAGCAGAACAAACCACTGCCGCACAGCTTATCGTACAGCCATCATGCAGTCTGCTGCATGTGCCAGTCAGTCTGGAGGCAGAGCACAAGCTGGACAAGGAGCTGGTGCAAGCGCTGGCCTTTGCCGATGAAAAGCTGGAGGAAATCGCCGTCCTGACGGCTGCACTTGGCAAACACGATCCTTCCGCACTCACCAAGCTTGAGCAAAGTGCGGATGCGGTAGCCCGTTTCAACAACTCAGCGGCACGCGTACAGACAGCCGCCGATCTGGCCGACCTGCTGGCAAAAGAGCCTCTGTCACGCAGCGTTCCTTTCGCCGAGCGTCGTGAGATTCAACAAAATAAGCTGAAGTTGCCTCCACTGCCTACGACGACCATTGGTAGCTTCCCGCAAACCGCCGAGATCCGCAAGGCCCGCCTGCACTATCGCAAAGGAGAATGGTCAGCCGAGCAATACCGGGCGTTCATCCAACAGCAAATTAAGGAATGGATTGATATTCAAGAGGACATTGGCATTGACGTGCTTGTTCATGGAGAATTTGAGCGGACCGATATGGTTGAATTTTTTGGCGAAAAGCTGAACGGCTTTGCTTTTACGCAAAACGGATGGGTGCAGTCCTACGGCTCCCGCTGTGTCAAACCGCCGATTATATACGGAGACGTTTCCTTTGATCAGCCCATGACCGTGGAAGAAACGGCATTCGCCCAATCGTTAACTTCCAAGCCTGTTAAGGGAATGCTTACAGGCCCTGTGACCATTTTGAACTGGTCTTTTGAACGTAACGATATTCCTCGTAGTCAAGTTGCTTTACAGTTGGCTCTGGCATTACGGGCAGAGGTAGAGGCACTGGAACAAGCGGGCATCGGCATGATTCAGGTCGATGAGCCTGCAATTCGTGAAGGGCTTCCACTGAAAAAAGAACAACAGCAAGCCTATCTGGACTGGGCGGTTCAAGCCTTCCTTGTGACCACGGCCACCGTTGAACCTGAGACCCAAATCCATACGCACATGTGCTATTCCGAATTTCAGCATATGATTCAGTCCATCTCCGATATGGATGCCGACGTCATATCTATTGAAACTTCGCGAAGTCACGGAGAACTGATCGTCAGCTTTGAAGATCAGGTATACGACAAGGGCATCGGTCTGGGCGTGTACGATATCCACAGTCCGCGCATCCCCGATGTATCTGAAATGCTAAGCATGATCCAGCGTGCTCTGCGCGTACTGCCATCAGATTTGTTCTGGGTTAATCCGGACTGTGGTCTGAAAACCCGCACCAAGGAGGAATCTATCGCCGCCTTGCGACTAATGGTACAAGCGGCTCAAGCAGCCCGGGCTGCATTGGCTGTATCCAACTAATCTTTTTATCGTATCGAATCGCACCATCATTTCACCATATCCTATTCCCCTTTCCGGCCCTTTTTGGTAAAAGCCGGGAAGGGGGATTTATTCTAGGTCATATAATGTATAAACGCCTTGAATATGCTCCATTTTCATCTGCTTCATATGTACGCCTAAGCCATGTTCTCGATCCCAGGAGCAACTAAAATTCAAATACAGTTCATCCTTTGCCGATGAGTCGGAAATCAGTATAGACATAAGTTGTATTCGATCCAGCAATTGTTCCGGCCGCTCCACATAAGGCGCATATTCATCTGGGTCCTCTCCCCATATACTGTAAGCATTCCGGTACTTTTCCACTATGTCAGCATAATGATGGTGTATGGACTCCAACACTTGAGGATGAATAGCTGACGAATATTCTATATACTGCTCCCATGTCTTTTTTTGCAACTGAGTAGGTTCTTCTATAGTCTGTGCCTGTTCTTCGGAGTCAGCCCCCACGATAAATTCGACTTCTACTTCCGAGGGCTGCCCGCAAAAATTAAGATGTACTACACCACGTAGAACAATCTCCTCAGATACATCCCAAGACTCATCATCCTGTTCCAGTTCCATATACCAATTTTTCCAATCCACCCTTTACCCACCTCTTCATAAAAAGTAATATTTAACCCTATTGAATACTTTACAATCTATCATTTTAATGAATGAAATTAAAGTAGCATCCTATTTGTGCTTCCAGCCATATTTCGAGTAATTTCCAAATAAAAATACTTTTTTCTACAACATTCGCTATTCAATAAAGCCTTCAAGAAAGAAAATCTGCCCATTTCGGCACAAATATTTTATTATTAAAAATTTAGTACCTTGCATTAATCAGTACATGATGTTAAATTATACCTGACTACTGTTCTATAATTAGTACCCGTGACAAATTATGCACAAACACACGTTTCTTCCCCTTATTCCGAACGACACCTATGAATTATTGATAACATCCAGGAAGGGAGCACCGCTCGTGAATGTGAACATCCAATTCAAAAAAGGGGTACTGGAACTGTGCGTTCTAGTTCTAATTGGACGCAGAGACCGTTATGGCTACGAGTTGGCTCAAGCCGTCTCCCGTCATATTGAAGTAGCTGAGGGAGCCCTATATCCACTACTTCGCCGTCTGGTATCAGAAGGATACTGCACAACGTATTTACAGGAATCGACCGAGGGACCTCCCCGCAAATATTATCGGCTGACTGATACTGGAAGCAATTATACAAGAATACTTACGCGGGAATGGAATGATTTTGTCCATCATGTCGCAAGCCTACTGGAGGAAGGGAATTCCGATGAATAGAAAACAGTTTCTTACAGAGGTAGAGCAGCTTCTTTCTCCTCTCCCTGCAGAGGTACGCAATGAGCTGCTTAGTGATTTGAGCCAGCATTTTGACTACGGGTTGGTTAATGGCAAAAGCGAAAGTGAGATTGCCAATGAACTGGGTAACCCGGAGGATATTGCCCGAGAAGCGTTGGATGATCCCAATGCAGCCTGGAACGCTTCTCCTCCGCTTCGTCAGGGAAGCTTCGCACGCAATCTTTTTACTTTCTTAGGGCTGCTGTTTCTCAATTTGCTAATCTCCATCCCGATTATGGCTACCCTATGGGCAGTATGGGCTTCATTGACCGTGCTATCGGTCAGCTTCATTGCAGCCCCCCTTCTCGCCGTTACTGATTATGCACTAAACAGCACCTTTTACCCGGCCAAATTCTTTTTCTCTATCACGTTGACGGGTATAGGTCTATTGCTGCTGCCTGGAGTACGTTATCTCCTACTCCTTATGGTCAAGGGCACAGTACGATACTGGAAATGGAATCAGACTACCCTGAGGGGAGCTTACTAACAACATGAATAAAAAGTGGTTTATTGCAGCAGGTCTGTGCATTGTCATCGGCGCAGCCGGAATGGTGGCCTACGGTGCCCCATGGAGTCAACAAGTCATGAAGGAAACAACTGCGATTAACAAAAAATGGACGTTCACACGTGGTCAGCTACAGAAGCTGAAAGTGGACAGTTCTGATGATGTCTCTATTTTGTTTACTCCTGGCTCTGGCGACCAAGGTACGATACGCATTAGTGGAGAAGTTCAGACAAAGGTAGCCGACCAAATTCATAATGCCCGAATTGAGAACGGTAAGCTTACGATTCAATCGGAGCCGGCCGCTTCCTTGTCATTCCTTTCGATCACCCCTGATGTGGATCAAACGATTACCGTAGAGATGCCCTCCGGCGAAACACTAACTGACCTACAGGTAGATGCACATTCAGGGAATGTAAAACTTCAAGATGCCTCCGTGCAGAATACTTCCATCACCGCTACTTCAGGCACTGCCGAGATTACAAACCTCCAAAGTACCCACCTGATCGCAAATTTAACATCCGGCAATTTTACAGCCAGTCAGCTTGCAGCAGATATGGAGTTGAAGCTTACTTCAGGCGATGTTACCATCCGCGATTATAGCGGTAATGGCCTTATTTCCCTAACCTCAGGGGAGACAAATATTACACAACGTGCCGTAGCCAAATTGGAAGTGAATGCTGATTCTGGTGACGTGAAGATTAAACAAGCTCCCGATTTTAAAGGTGTTTATAATGTCCACTCTGACTCTGGGAGTATAGATACTCCCGAATCTGTTCCCGGTAGTGTGAACGTGATAAAGGTAGAAACCACCTCAGGGGATATTAATATTTCCAAATAGGAGACCTCTAGATGAATACCTCATCAGAGGCGAAGTTTGGTTCAATGAGTTTAACCTTGTATAATGTAACCATGTGCTCACATGCACAACCACGTTATGGAGTGAAAAGGAGGAGACTGGATGGAACTTAAGAATAAAACAGCCATTATTACAGGAGCCAGCAAAGGAATCGGTAAAGCAATTGCCGAAACTTTAGCTAAGGAAGGCGTTAACCTGGGATTAATCTCACGAACATTGACTGACCTGCAAAAGCTGCAGGATTCGCTGGGGAGTACATACGGTGTGAAAGTGGTGAGTGCTGTTGCAGATATATCGGATCGCACACAGGCCGCTGCCGCTGTAGCTTCACTGGAACATGAGCTGGGCGCTGTCGATATTTTGATCAACAATGCAGGCATTGCTACCTTTGGCACAGTCGCAGATATGGACCCCGAAGAGTGGGAACGTATTATTCGCGTAAACCTGATGGGAACCTACTATGTCACACATGCTGCTCTTCCAAGCATGCTGGCACAAAAAAGCGGAAACATTATTAATATTTCCTCGACGGCAGGAGAACGAGGTTTTGCAACAGGCTCGGCATATTGCGCATCCAAATTTGCTTTGATGGGCTTCACGGAAGCACTGATGCAGGAAGTTCGCAAATCTAACATTCGCGTTACCGCGCTGACTCCAAGCACTGTCAATACAGAACTGGCGGCAAATGCAGGATTGCCTATTGGTGATGAAGATCGCATGCTTCAACCGCAAGATTTGGCCGATCTGACATTAGCCGCATTGAAACTGCCTCCACGGGTTCAATTAAAAGTAGCCGGTATTTGGACAACCAACCCACAGTAATTCGACACGACATCTTAGATTCATTGGCTGTACAATGCTCCGGCAGACGTAATTGTTCGTCATGCCGGAGCTTTTTTTCAGCATAGCTATACCAAAACAAACTGTAATATAAGCGCTTTTTACTTCCAGCATATATACATACAATTCCTACAACTATAAGCGCATTTCAGGAAAGGGGAAAAATGATGAAGAACACAGGAATGACACGGCCATTAGACCATTTAGGCCGCATTGTGCTGCCCAAGGAGCTGCGCAATTCTATGAATATTAATATTGGAGATGCCCTCGATTTTTTTATTACCCCAGAGGGACTGATGATTCGCAAGTATACGGGGGTTTCTTGCTATTTTTGTGGTGCCGTAGATCATTTGAGCTATTTTAGGGATCATCTGATATGTAAAAGTTGTATTGAAAATCTGAAGAGCGATAATCCTTCCAGTCATTTGAGTGAATCCCGTCCTGTCCAGCCCAAGAAAAGAAGGAGTTACAGAAATCAGAATGATCTCCTGAATAAACTAAAACAACTCATGCAGGAGCATCCTAATGTATCTCAAAAAGAATTAGCCGAAATGCTCGAACTATCCCAGGGACGCGTGTCACAGCTTAAAAAGCTACTCCTTTAGATAATCCTGCCGATCCGTCTGTTATTATCAACAAAAAAAGAGCCTGACGGCTCTCGGATCATCATCGTTACGCAATGTCAGAATGCTCCATAACCGGGACTCGATAGGCCAGCAAGGACTCGTCTATTACGGCAGAAATAAACGTTGCTTCTATTTCAGGCACCAATCTAAGCGCATAATTCCATGCGTTTTCTTCAATTTGCAGCGCAAGTCGTTGCCGGGTCCCTATCCCGCTCTCTTGCTCCAAAGCATCGGAGAGGTCCACTAATTCCGTATCGGCGGCGTGCCCGATCTCATGTGCAAGCACAACCGTAAAATACTCCTCAACTCGATCAACGCTGCCGAACATTTGTAAACACTGTGTTTCAATAACGTCCGTATACATGGTAATAGCGTGAGCATTCATGGCATATTTGCCCCCAATCAGCCTTCCACCAGGAAAACGTTTCTCCAGCTTAACTGTCACACCTATAGCAGCCCGTTCCAAAAGCTCAGCGACAACGCGCTCTGCCTGATATCTTTCCAACTTAGCTTCGCTCCTCAAACCAGGATATATAAAGTTATATTTACTTTAAACTTATGAAATCATGGATGTGTTCATACCATACACAGTACGATATTATACCTTTTTACAAAGGAGAATACCATGTCAGAAGATTATTATATAGGCTGGGGAACGCTTGCCCTGATTAATGCCGGCTTGGCACAGTCCAAAAATCGGAGCGGGCTAAACTGGTTTCTGCTCTCCCTATTAATAGGGCCACTGGCTACCCTTTTTATCGTTGCATGGGATAAGCTGGAATCCTAATCCAGCCATTAGGTCATTCCCATCATTATCCGGAATGAAAAGGGCAACCTTGGCGCTTCTGCTGAAGCACTGCATCTGATGCTGTATTAGCCTGTCTCGACATATACGGCTTCTCTTGAACTCCGAAATTCGGCTTCACAAGCCGATTATCGTAGGAACTATGAAAAATATGCGTTGTCGCCGGGGATAGCGGAGGGATCAGCCATGTCCAATTGCCTGTCAGTGCGCGCCCAGCCTTGGCCTCCCGTTCCTCAAACAGCTTGAATTGTGCCGCTGCGGTATGGTGGTCGACAATGCTGACTCCCGCTTTTTTAAAAGAATGCAGCACAGCAATATTCAATTCCACCAGCGCCCGATCACGCCAAAGCGTTGTTTCACTCGTCGTATCCAGCCCCATCAGCTTAGCCACCTGTGGCAACATATTATAGCGGAAGGTATCCGCAAAATTACGGGCGCCGATTTCTGTTCCCATATACCAGCCGTTAAAGGGAGCCGCCGTATAGATGATACCGCCAATTGCCAGCGTCATGTCCGAAATCATAGGCACGGCATACCAACGTAATCCCAAGGAAGCGAAACCCGAAAGTTCTGGATGCTCAATGGCTACCTCCATCACCAAATGCTCAGGAATATCAAATAGCTCGGGAGGCCGCCCGCCTGCTTCCACAACCAGTGGCAAAATATCAAAAGGAGTCATCGCTCCTTGCCAGCCCATATCTTTACAAGCATTGGTAAAATCCACCGAGATCGGGTCCCCGATGATCCCTTGATCGGTTTCATATCCAGCGTAACGAATGAGTTGATGGTTCCAGATGCGGATATTCGGCTGCCCCGGCTTGGAGGCGCGAAATACAGTAAGCGTTGGCTTAATTTTACCGCCATTCGTTCCTATGCGCATATGCTCCAGGAGCTCGCAGACCACCTCCGTCGCATCTGACGCGCCCCGCGCATCCCTGACCAAAAGCTTGTCCCAAAATAAGCGCCCGATGCAACGATTGCTATTGCGCCAAGCCATGAGTGCTCCGTGCTCCAGCTCTTCGTACGTATGATCATACGTTCCAGTTGTCTCTATGTCGTGACGAATATGAAGAAGCCGGGCCTCCGCTTCATCGCGGCTTCGGCCCAGCTCCTCATAACATGTATATATAAACTGCTCCGCTTCATGCAAAAGCTGTTGTTTCACTTCCATAACACACACCCCATCCCGGCAACTCTATGACTCAAGAGCCTGTGGTCTTCCACGCCTTCACGTTATTATACTCCAGTGGCAGAGTGGAACCAACGGGATGTGTATCTTGTTCACCTGATCTCCATATACGTGGAAATATATCCCAAGATCTTATCCCAAATACGCACTCAGCATCCAGATATGTTTATCCATTGCTTCTCTCAAGCCGTTAAGAAGATCCTCTGTCGCTTTATCCTGTGCTGCTTCCGCTGCTTCCATCCCATTAGCCAGTTCAACAGTGATGGTTTTAAAATCAGCAACAACGGACTTCACCATATCGTCAGCTGTCTGCTCACCTGCGGACTCCTGAATAGCTGAAAGTTGCAAATGCTCCTTCAAGGTCGCAGCCGGACGGCCACCAATAGCCAACAAACGTTCAGCAATCGTATCTAGATTAGCTGTTGCTTCATTGTAAAGTTCTTCAAATTTAGCATGCAGTGTAAAGAATTTAGGTCCTTTCACATACCAGTGGAAATAATGCAGTTTCGTGTACAATACAGACCAGGTAGCTACCTGACGATTCAATGCCTTGTGCAATTCTTGAATGGCCTCTTGTGTAGGTGCGTTCGTATGATTTAATGTACTCATGTTAAAATCCCCTCTCGTTTTCATTCAAAATATAGTTGGCGTAAAGCTTGGATACTCGTTAACAGTAGTGTCTGATTTTCTTCAAAATCCCATGCGTCAATCCAATAAATATTTATTAATTAATTTAGACTTAATCTAAATCCTGTTTTAATTATAACACTGTGTCGATGTTTTTCAAGTCTTTATTCGGTTTTAATCATGAAGATTACGTGAATTGATTGTAAATCAAACTCTATATGCAATAGGACATCCACAATCAAGACTTATTTATCTTTTATACATAGGTTACATCAATAGGAGTAAAGAAGATGTTAATTTTGTCTGCTAAAGTATCTGTATTGTAGACAAAGTCCAAAGTCCATAACCTACTACCTCATACCTAGCCACGACAAAAAAGAGCCGGCCCGTAAGAGGGTCGGCTCTTTTATTATTCTTGCATCTCTGAAGGTTCCACGATTAAGGATACAACCTTGCCAGCATTTACATCAATCAGACCATGATCGGTAATTTTCAGGGCCGGGCTGACCGGCAAAGAATGCGTACTCAGCGACATGATTGGATTGTAATGGCGGTAACCCAGCGACAACAAGGCTGAACGCAGCTCCTTCACATGGGCTGCAACCATTTCCAGCGGTCCTTCTGTTAAAATCCCGCCTACGGTTAACGGCAAATGGGACAGCACCTTGCCATTTTCAACTACGCAAAAGCCACCTTGGCTGGATAAAACCGTATTCGCAGCCAATATCATATCTTGCTTGTTATGCCCTACGACCAGCAAGTTATGGTTATCGTGCGAATAGGTGGTTGCCACTGCCCCACGTTTAATCGTATCTCCCCCGATCAAACCGTAAGCACGGTTGCCATTCTTTCCATACCGTTCAAACGTAGCGATGAGTCCATGTTCACCATGTTCCCATACCAGTTCACCCTGCTCCACATGTGCAGATGCAATCCGTTCGCTCGTAAAAGTTGAGCCATCCTTGACCATCATAATACGACATTGATGTGTGCCATCAGCTACATCCATCTTTACCGTAAAATCCTGCTCCGTGAGCGGATTGAGCTTCACACTTTGATAAAAATGGGCGGGGAAGCGGCTTTTTATCGGTGCTTGATGGTATTCCTCGAACTTATCGAATACCTTGAGTCCGTCCTTATAGACTTGCTCCACATCAAATTGACCAAGATCGGACAGCAGTACAAAGTCAGCTATTTTTCCCGGTGCAATTGTTCCGCGGTCATGCATTCGCATCCGTGCAGCAGGAGTAAACGTAGCTGCATAAATGGCATCCTCAGGCTTCATGCCCATTCCGATAGCTTTACTTACAATATGGTTCAGATGCCCTCGTTCTACGAAAGAGTCTGGCATCACATCATCCGTTACGAAGCAAAAATGCTGTGCCACATCTTCCTGAATAAGATAGTCCATCACTTCAGGGGTCATGGATTTTTCTTGGATTTCAATAAACATCCCGGCGGCCATCCGCGCCTTCATACCATCAATACTTTGGTGAGTATGGTCCGAACCTATTCCCGCATAGATCAACTGATGCAGGTCCAGATCAAGCAGCTGTGGCGTATGGCCTTCAATGATCAGCTCCGGGTAATGCTCACGAACATGGCGTAAGATGCGATTCGTCTTGCTTTCCGGATCACGAATGACATCCACATAGTTCATAATTTCACCCAGGCAGATCATTTCGCCGGTTTGCAGTAGCGCATCAATCTCGGGAATACCGATCTCGCCTCCTGAGGTTTCGAGCGGCGTTGCCGGGACAGAGCTTGGAATACCGTAGAACATATCAGCCACGCAATCTTTGCTGGCTTCCATCATTTCCTGAATGCCTTCCAATCCGAAAACATTCGCCATTTCGTGCGGTTCCGGTACAATCGTCGTTACCCCATTGCGAATCAGCCCATAGGAAAAGGTTGCCGGTGTCACCATTGTGCTTTCGATATGCAGATGGATGTCAATCAGGCCGGGAATCATATATTTCCCATGCCCCTCTACAATCTCAGCCACCTCAAAAGACTCCAGACCACGCTGACCGATATACATAAACTTACCGTCAAGTATAGCTACATTACCTTCTTCGAACGTCTTATAGTAACTGTTATACACCTTAACTTGTAAAATCATTTTGTCTGCACGCATGATGTATCTCCTTCATCGAACCCGCTGATTATTGGACCAGCACCATTTTATCTGCCGGAAAATGCAGGGTAACCCGCTGACCACTCAGGTAAGGCGTATCCATTTCCTGATTAGCCGTAAAGTTGCCTTTCGCCGTTTCTACCACATACTGATAGCTACGCCCCAGGTAAGTACTTACCTTAATAATACCGGGAAGCTCATTTTCCCCTGTCTCGTTGCCTTCTGTTCGAATGACCAAATCATCCGGGCGAATAGCGCCCTGACGAGCACCTGGCTGGGCAGTACCCTGATTACGCGCTACACCGAACGAAAGATCGCCTGTATTTAGTCGAATACGATCCCCTTCTTCAGTACGCTCGTCAAAACTCAGAAAATTATTAAACCCAATAAAACGGGCGACAAATTCGGTCGTCGGATATTTAAAAATGGTCGATGGAGCATCTAATTGTTCGATGTTCCCCTTATTCATAATCGCAACCTGGTCAGAAATCGAAAAACATTCCTCCTGATCATGCGATACATATACGGTAGTGATGCCCAGTTCCTGTTGAATACGGCGGATTTCCACACGCATATTTACACGCAGGTTAGCATCCAAGTTACTCAGAGGTTCATCAAACAACAGCAGATCGGGTTCAATCACAAGCGCTCGCGCAATCGCAACACGTTGACGCTGTCCGCCTGACAATTCACCGGGGAAACGTTTTTCAAATCCCCCTAGGCTAACCGTATCCAGCATGGTCATAACGCGGCGCTTTACATCATCTTCCTTTACCTTGCGTAACCGCAGACCAAAGGCAACATTATCAAAAACGGACAAATGCGGGAAGAGTGCATAACTTTGGAATACAAAGCCGAAGTTCCGTTTATTTACCGGAACCCGAGTATAATCCTTATCGTCAAACAAAAATGTTCCTTGTTTAGCTTCGAGAAATCCTGCAATGAGACGAAGTGTGGTCGTTTTGCCACAACCACTCGGTCCGAGTAGCGAGAGCAATTGCCCCCGTTCGAGCTGCAAATCGAAATCCTGCAAGATCAGTTGGTTGTCATAAGCGACCGATACGCGATCCAGAGTAAGCAGTGCCATAAGGTTGAAGCCTCCATTACCTTTTAGTGAAGTAAGACAATCCCATCAGTCGTTCAATCAAGAACATCAGGATACCGGTCAAAATCATCAGCATAACCGAAATCGCCGCAATCGTCGGGTCAAAATAATTTTCGACGTAAGTCAGCATTTGAATGGGCAGGGTGCTGAAGCCCGGTCCTGTCATAAAGACGGAAATGTCGACATTGTTGAATGATTCCAGAAAGGCAATCAGGATAGCCGCAATAATACCTGAGCGGATGTTGGGCAGAACCACCTTGAAAAAGGTTTCCAGCCGTCCAGCCCCCAAACTAAGCGCTGCTTCCTCAATCGCAAAATCAAAGTTAGACAAACTGGATGCAATGACTCTAATAATGAACGGCAGCATAATCACCGTATGTCCGATCAATAGTCCAGCATATACTGGTAAATGGTAAACAATGATCAAATAGCGCAGCAGTGTAAAACCAAGAACAATACCCGGTATAAGCAACGGGGAAAGGAACAAAGCATTCAGCGCATCCTTCCCGCGAAACGAAAAACGACTAAGTGCATAGGCGGCAGGCATACCGATCAACAGTGCCAAGATGTTGCCTAGCAGAGAAACGACAATGGACGTTTTGAACGTGGACATAAACAAATCCACTTCAAAAATATTTTCATACCAGCGCAAAGAAAAGCCCTGCGGAGGAAATTTTAACACCGTGCCCGGCTCGAAAGAAGTGACCGATATGATCAACAGCGGACCGAGCAGAAAGATGAAGACCAGCAGGCTAAAGAAGCCTAGTCCGTAATGTTTCTCCCGCATATCCACCTACCCCTTCGGATTGAGTTTATGGGCCGCCTTATTTAAGAGACCGACCACGATAAATGTAATAACAATCATAATTGTTGCAATAACAGAAGCTAAAAACCAGTCGTTTAGCGTCATCGCGTTCTGATACAAAAATGTAGCGATAACCCGCTGTTTTCCTCCAAGTAGTGCTGGTGTCGTATATGCAGTCAGACTGCCCACGAAAACGAGAATGCTTCCAATGATCAGGCCCGGCACAGACAGCGGAAATACGATTTTACGAAATGCGCTGAATCTGGAGGCCCCGAGGCTCTGAGCAGCATGAACAAGATCACCGTCGATATTTTCGAGTACACCAATCAGTGAAATAATCATCAGCGGTAAAAACAAATGAACCAGACCAATAATCATCGCTGCCGGAGTATACAAAATATTCAGCGGCTCATCCACGAGTCCTAAACCGATGAGCACGTTATTTAACAGCCC
This sequence comes from Paenibacillus sp. FSL R10-2748, assembly GCF_038005565.1. Taxonomy (NCBI): domain Bacteria; kingdom Bacillati; phylum Bacillota; class Bacilli; order Caryophanales; family Paenibacillaceae; genus Paenibacillus; species Paenibacillus sp. FSL R10-2748. Next base: position 407,732 of record NZ_JBBOTK010000003.1, on the reverse strand, counting down.
CTTGCGACCCAGAATGACCATCCAACTGAATGACCGCACCACCGGACTCGTCAACAAGGGGAAGATAGCCAGCGCTAGCAAAATCCCTTTACGACGCGGGGCCTTTTGCGAAATATAATAAGCCGTCGGGAAGCCGAGTAATACGCACACAAGTGTCGTTACGACACTGACTTCCAGCGTAGTCAGCAATATTTTCAGAAAATAAGGGTCCTTGAAGAAATGGAGATAGCCTTCTAGGGTGAATGAGCTGTTCTGTACGAAGGTCGAACCGATCGTCAACACAATCGGAATGACCATGAACACCGCCAGAAAGAGCAGACCTGGCAGCAGCAGCCAATACAAGTATGTTTTCTTCATGGGTAGCTCCTTGCGGTTATCAAAATGTTATTCCTTATTCAGCACCTGGATAAACAGCTCCAGAAAAGCTTCGCTGTCCACCTGTTCGCACACAGTCATATTAGGGCTATGATTGAGGCGGTTCTGTACATCGCCCACTGTTTGTCCATCACATATGCGACTCGAGGTTTCCACGTCGACATACAACAGCGAGGTATTTACTAACCTCGAATTCAACGCGACACCCACGGCAAGCGGGTCATGAAGCGCACACGCTTTTACCCCGTTGCGTTCTTCATAACGCTTGGTATAAACGGCCGTGCTTTCAGCTACATAATTACGAATTGCTGGGCGGGTCAGACGAGCAATATGATCCGCAGTCAGCAGAGCCTTCCGTGTTACATCCAGTCCCACCTGTATCAATCGACCAAATCCTGCATGAAATACGATTCGTGCGGCTTCAGGGTCAGCATACATGTTGTACTCCGCTACAGGTGTAATATTGCCGCATCCGTGAATAACACCGCCCATAAAAATGACCTCATTGACGTGATCCGTCAGCTCGGGACACTTGAGCAGCGCCAGTGCCAGATTGGTGAGTGGGCCGGTGCAAATGAGCGTCACTTCCCCCGGGTGAGCCATCACGGTATCAATGATGATATCCGGTGCAAAACCTTCGGACGCAGACATGGCTGGTACTACTCCACTCAATGCACCTCCAATGCCGTCTTCTCCATGGACACGGTGCTCGTGCAGACCTTTACGTATTAAGGGAGCCTCTGCCCCCCGATAAACCGGAATATCCGGTCTATCCAAAAGGTCGAGGATTTTGCATGTGTTCAATGTTGCTTGTTTAAGTGAAACATTACCGCATACTGTAGTAATCGCTTGGATATCCAGCTGACCACTTTTGGCCGCTAGTAAAATACCCAACGCATCATCAATGCCCGTATCTACATCTAATATGACCTTTTTCATTATTGTGCAACTTCCCGGTTCCAGCGATCTGTCCATGCCTTGATATGATCGTTAACGAACTTCATATCCAGCTTGGTCAGCTTGTTCACTACATCCGCACCGTACGTAATTCCCTCTGTATCCGCACCGGATAGTACCACCTGCGTATTCACCGGGGAATCAACCTTTGCCTTGGCAGATTTTTCTTGAACTTCCTTGCTCAGCTGCCAGTTGATAAATTCCTCAGCCAGCTCCTTCTGGTCGGAGCCTTTCACTACATTAATCGTGTTCATTACTGCGTAAGCACCTTCACTAGGAGCTACAAATTTCGCTCCTGGCACAGCCGCCTGCAAATCTTTGAAGTACATTTCCATGATCGGACCGCCCGCAATTTCTTGTTGACTAAACATGTTCACGAACTCGGACGTTTTACTATAAAACTTAACGATATTCGGACTCAGCTCTTTCAGTTTTCCGAAGGCTTGGTCTTCATTAAACTCCTTACTACCCGCTACTTTGGAGGCTGCATCTACCATCATTGGTCCGGCAGTCGCCGTAATGTTCGGCAGAGTCACGTTTCCTTTGAACTCACTGCCCCACAGGTCAGCCCAAGAGGTCACATTCTTTTTCACCAGCTCCGGATTATAGGCAATACCGAGGCGCCCAACTGTATAAGCAGGACCATACTCTTCACCCAGCGGTGCTTTGGCAATGTCATAAATTTGGTTCAGGTTTGGCACCTTGCTGCGATCCAGCTTCTCAAACAATCCCTGTTGAATTCCCTGTTGAGCATAATAATCAGACAGATAAATCAGATCGACGTCTGTGCTGCCTTGACTGATTTTGTTCAGCCGTTCTGCGTTATTTCCAATTTCGACTACGATGTCAACGTTATGTTCCTTTTCAAAAGGCTCGTACACTTCTTTGTTAAAAAAGTCCTCGGAAAAGCCCCATGTTGAAATAACTAGTTTCTTTTTCCCATCAGCTGAGCCATCTTTTCCATCTGTCTGCCCGCCAGTAGCATTGCTGCCGCAACCTGCCAGTACCACAGATGCCAAGGTCACAGCCATAAATCCTTTAAACCATTTTTTCATATGAAACTCCCCCTGTTTTTTTATTCTGCACACCTTATGACACAAAAAAGAAAAGTACTCTTGTAAAACAAGAATACTTTTCTTCGTAAACAAAGAATAAGTTGATCCCGCTGCGCGTTATAACAGGTTCTCCCCTCAGATAGATCCGAAGCGAAAAGCCGAATATCCAATTTTATTAGGATTCTTTCAGTATGATGTTCGTAATTGCCCACTGCGTTGCTGCATCATAATCGCGCAGTAAAGCCTCTATATCGAGCTCCATATCCTCAATCAGCTTCTCGCGAAGTCTCTTCTTGTACAGCATGGACATTCGGAAATCCACTTCCAGCTTCAAGCCGGGGGCTTCCACTTCCAATGCCGCCGAGCGTGGAGAACGCCGGTGCTTCGCCACAAAGGTAACAATGTTGTTCTCAACGGTGGCCCGCAGCAGCGTGGTCCCGAAGCCGAACAGTTCCTTTGAAACTTCATTGTAAATCTGGCACATCCGCTTCTTGCTTTCGTTACTGTCGAGCAGCGTCAATGAACCCACCCTCATCAGCATATTACGTACAATCAATCTTTCAACACGATAGATTATACATAAATATACGATAAATAGCAAACAAAAATCCCTAATTCAATAACATATGATGCGAAAAAGCGAACAATATGTCGAACTTTGTAGCTTTTCAACATTTTTACACTTTTTCGTCTAACCCTTAAGTTTCCGAACACTGCTATATTCCCCGCAGGAAAATTAAAGTAGACTACAAAGTCGTTATCGTCATCACTCTGGGAGAATATTTTTTTCTTCTACTATATATGTAGTTTTATTTAAACGCATTTAACCATACCCCGCGGGAGTCCCCTAGCGATTGTACGGTTTTTTTATGTTATATAGCTGACTGGCCAGATGGGAACCCTTCAAGAAAAAGCCGATTGAATCCACGAGGACACGACAAGAGTAGCTGGCCACAGCAGCATAAAGTTAGCTATGATATACGCCTTCTTAAAAGCATAACGATGATAAAAATACCAACAGCTCCATGAGATAAATACTCCTATCGGGTAGCTCATTATGACATAGGCAAAAATATAACTGATGAGATAATCTCCAGCTGTTGGTGCATCGAAAGAAAATGCGACCACCATCAGCATGACCGGATAGGCAAATAACGTTAAGCCATAAACGATATTCAATATAAGTAAAATGACAAATGCGTTTTGATCTTTCATGATGTTCTCCTAACTATTGCAGTCCGCCTGTATCACCATTGTGCAGCCCGTTTGCGTCTCTCCTCACGTCGATCAGCTTCTTCCATTTTCCGAATATAACGTTTCAACTGCTCTTTATGATCGTCCAATTCCTGTATTCGTACAGTTGTGCCTTGGAGAAACGTCTCCATTTTACGTGTTAATTCAGCAGCCGATTCGCCCCTCCAGTCTTGCAGACGACCATATATATTTCTCATCTGCTGCTCCTGATGCTGAAGTCTTTGCTTTAGCTGTTCGCATTGCTGTACAGCCCTTCGCAGATCCCCCAGACTCAAAGATATTCTGCCCATCTCTTTTGCCCCCTGTTGTGTTCTTACAGCTGATCTTTTACTGATCCACCATCGTGAATTCCTGACCCTTGCGATCTATATATTCTGCTATCTCCGTAATTGATTCTTGATACCAGCGATTAATCCGATCTAGCGTTGCCGTTGCACTATGCGCAATTGGGGTCAAAGACTGACTTTCACTTGTCCCGATATGAGCCTGAAATAACTGGATGGATGCTCGGGTATCGCTAGAGAACCCATGCAGGCTGGAACGCATCTGGTTAGCCGCATGCTTTAGCTCCTCAGGTGTTAATTGAATTGTGCCCCCATTTTTGTTGCCCACAAAATATGCCCCACCATGGGTGCGACCATTTTGCTGTCCTTCTCCCATCAGATTCACTCCCAGTGTAGTAGCAGCAAACTGCCCGAAAGCACCCATTTGTCCACCGTAGCGTTCAACCAGGTCGCCCATGACTTCCTTGAGTTCTGCTCGCGCGGCCAGCATTTGCTCGTACGCCTGCACCCGTGGATTGCCTTCCACCAATTGACCGTCCATGGTGTACAGCGGATTGCTGATATTGCCATTTTCATCAAATGTGAAATGATCCATGCTATGTGTTGCTTCTCCCATTACCGAATTATAGAACTTTGTAATAGGATCTTGCTGCATCATAGGTAACGTAATCGGGACATACACAATGGGAGACCATTTGGGCCCCAAAAAAAAGTTAGCCCACTTATTTTCTCTTTCGACTGGTAATGAAACAGGAATAGTGATTTTGGCTTTATTAGCCGTTTTATAATCATTGTCTATAAAGTAGGTTGTACCCACATGTGGCTGTGCATCATTAGCTCCCGAACCGATAGTATCTTTCGGATTGACATAAGCGACATTCGTCTTTCGAAAATCGCCATTTTCCACCTTCTTTTGAAGATCATCCGGTAACAGATGTACAATACTTGGTGGATTATAAGCGACTGATGTCAGTCCATTCCGCACCGCCACATATTCTGCCTCCGCTCCTCCTAGAGAATGGCCTGTGGTCGTTATTTCAGCAGAGGGATACTGTTTTTTTACGACATCATACAGATTCTCAGCTTGTGTAAATTGATTATTCTGATACTTTTCCTCATATTGAAGAAATGCACTTTGCACTTGTGGTGGGAGTTTAGCCACCTCTGCCTTATTATTTTCATAATATTGATGGACTTCTTCCAACGTTTTTGCGCGTCCTCCGACGACATCGCTGATATCCGTTCCCCAGTCCATTGCCACGCTCCATTTGGGGCGATCTGGAGGTTCTGTACCCCTATAACCGATGATCACCTGATTGGTCTTCTCGTTAAGGAATACAGTCGCATCGAATCCAGAACCGTTCGTATCATGTAGCATAGCTCCTTCAGGCTCAACAATCTTCCAGTCAGGAAGAATTCTGCTTTTAGAATCTTTGGCAGTCAACTCTCGGTCATAAACTCTATCCGCAATGGTCCAGTATGTTTTATCGTTAGTGAAGGTCAAGTTATTCCCACCTTGTCTATTGTGTAAATATATTATAGAGTTATGAAAAAAGGTGATTACCAGAAAAGGAGAATTGTAACTTGAACAGAAAAATCCCACTGATTCTGGCACTTATTTTAATTATTATGTATTTAGGAGGTTGTTCCAGCTTGTCCGACAAAGAGAAAAAAGAATTAGTAGACGTCGCCACTCCCATCGGTGTGGAGTTTATTAAAGAACACTATAATGCCGATTTCATATTAAAGGATTATGCTGTGGATGATCCTGCTGTCCACTCCAGGCTTTATTTGTATGGGCACATTAAAGGCCACGAAGACAACAAAATTACCATCTACTATAATTATAAAACCAAAGAAGTGATCGACGTCTCCGGGCCAGATTGGTTTATCGACAGTGAAGTCCCCAAATACAAGACCCCTTCTTCCTGAGAAGGACTATTATAAATGTTAAAGTCTAATTTTTCCCAAATTAAGAAGTAGTATAATTATAGTGCATCCTTTTTGCGAGCGATATAGCCGAGAGGAAAAATAAGTATAAAGTCATTGGATACAGTATATCTGGTCACAGTACATAGTTTATGTAGAATAGGTCTTTGTAACTGTATGTTAGGTGAAAATTGCATAGATGAACACCATTTTTAATTTGTACTACTAAAGAGTATGCAATGACAAATGTAGTTAATAAACTTCACCTTTACGGCTACATAATAGTGCTAAAAGGGTATAGATCATCAAATTCAAATAAGGCTCCTTAGGAGCCTTATTTACTTGTTGCTAACCATCTTTAACGCTCTTCACCTTTGGTGCTATGCTTAGTTACATGAATAAAAGGATATTCGCCTTTGCTTATTTTACGTTTCCATTCTTGAATCATATCTTCTTGGGTAGGCAGTTTCTCGTTTACAATTGCTCCTGTAGTTTCTTTAGCCATATTCTTTACCCTTTCACGATGGATTAGTTATTGCGTCTTAATCTTTTCTCCAGTCATTTTGATGTTACCATCCATTTCTACCAAACTCGTTTTACATTTTAAGCCGATGGCATCCTTCGCGGTGACCTGTATTGTGTTACCCGCATTGAACACCAGGTTCCCGTCAGCTTTTACACGGATATCCTTTTTGCTTCGCAGTTCAATTCCATGGTCATCCAGCAGTCGAATCACCACTTCATCGTCGTTCCCCGTGATTAAAATTTCATTTTTCTCAAAAATAATAGCTTTGCGGTACTTGGTCATAAAGATTTTCGTCGACGGGTCCTTAATAAAGTCACCGCCCTTGGATCTCTTTCGGATCGAGTGAGTTACAATGGCGTCTTTTTCTTTAGAGGTCGGAAAGTAGATATCTACAAAGTCAAACAACTCTGGCATGCAGTACCATCCCGTATTCCCTTCCGATGTATAAAATGTAGCCGTTGGAAAAGCGAAGGTTTCCTTGACGTTAGGCTTGACCTTATCCATTTCATAAAAGAAAACCTTTACATGATCCTGCTCGATTCCAATGACCTTGGACTTCAATGATATGCCACGAATGCTCTCATTTAAAATCAAATCCTGTTTCATTCCATCCGATGTAGTCAGCACATATTCATGCCACAAGACACTATGCCGTATAAACGCAACAGATTGCAGGACATATAAGGTTTTTCCTTTGAATTTGACCTCTGCGCCAATATGCAGCAGAACATCTTTGGCCCCTGTCGTTTGTACTTTGTAATACAAAAGATTGTCGTCCTTGCTGGCCCCTGGCTTGGTTTTTCTGGTCATCGAGTAGTTATACTGTTTTAGCTCACCTTGATTGACACCATCCGGTAATCCAAAATAAAACTGAGGTTTGTCTCCAATCGGATCAGGTATCAGTCCCCAACCAAGCCGAGACGCTATACGTTTTAGAAATGACCAGTCCGTTTCGTCGAATTGCATCGTAAATTCCTGTAAAAGCTGATCTTTTAAGCGGCTCGTACAATTGGCTTTGGGATATGATTTAAGTACATGTTCAAGTAATGCCTGCACCTTCATCTTCACATTTTGAAAAGATTGTCTATGAAGCACTTCATCCAGCTGGCTTGTATAGGAGAGGGCTTCGACGACCAAATAGGCTACATTGGACACCAACTTGATTCTGAACTGCATGACTAATCCCCTAAATAATACAATCTGCTTTTGATCATCATTCACATAAGAAACGACTAACTTAGCCCCTGCCTCCATATGATCTGTGTACTCTTCCATTTGGGCACCCGTTAACACACCTGTCAAAAAGACTTTCACATGCTCATTCATTTTCTGTACAACTTTAACTTTCGGATTTTTAAGAGATAAAACCGTTCCGTTATACTTTATGATTGGATATCCCATGTCTCTGCCCCTTTTTGTCGGTTAGTTTACAATTATCCGTTGTTTGCTTACGTACTGAATGACATCTTTAACAGTTTGATTATGCTCCTGATCGTTGAGAGCCTGATCCAATGCAGGGAGCGTGGTAAAGGTTTTATTTTTTTTCTGAAAATATATCTCGGCCATAGGGAATTCATCAACTCTACCAGGTCCATGAATCCCATTATCAACATTGGCAATGACGACAACATCCTTCAATCCATCCTTATTTACATCCTTGAAGGCCACCGCTTCTACGCCTCCAAATCGCGCTACCCACTCATGGTTCCCGTAGAACTCTGGGAATGAGTATAAAATATGTCCTTGATCATCTAATAGAAAGAAAAAGAATTTACGAAGACCTTCCGGATATCCATATGTGGATACAAATCTTACTTTCCCAAAGCCTTCAAGAGTAGTTTGAAAAGACTGTGACTCTTCAACTTCATACTGGTCGGTATCCAATTTTTCACCGCCAACTGTGGAAACAGACTGATCCTCAACAGAACTTAGCTCACTCCATAGTTCCTCATTCTGCCTGATATTCTCTGGAATTTGTGCAAAACGAATTTCATACTCCGCATGGTCCCCTACCACATGTGCCATAGGTACACTCACCCCCAATGAATCATTTGTGAAATAACTAAACGATTCCATTTCTACTTCCGCAAGCGAACCTTTGGTTACATCCGCATTTGTTAACAGTTTAATCAAATCATCTTTTGTGAAATCACCAATTAACCCTTGTTGCTCCGGCTGAACAGCTGTAATCTTCCCGCTTTTTATAAGCTCAATAAAAGGTTTCTCGATCTTTACCAAATCCCTCAATCTTATTCTTGAAACCTGCTTCATATCCAGGTTCGTCGTATAAAACATATGAGTAGGATAGGCTGCGTCCTTCACATAATGAATACCCGTATATTGAACACTCAAGAATCGTTCACTTTGTCGTTTGATCTCATAATCAATTTCGACATGGACTCCAGAATTGGAATCCGCATAGTCTTGTAATCCTTCTAAAGCTTCGGTCTTAAGAATTTGGTTTAAATATTTTTGCTTTGCAATATCCTTGAGTTTTGAAATTTGAGGGTATCTAATCACGATCCCATTTTCTGAATATTTCTCTTGAATGAATTCATAGCTTTGCGGTTCACTATGAGTATTCGAGGCGATGCTATATTCGGAATCAATACGGACTTCTCCACTTTTGGAGAACTCAATGATAAGGTTCTGTTCAGAATCATCACTGTTTATGAAGAAGCCATCGCCGTGGTCTAAAACTCCGATACTCATGCTATCATGTTGTCGACTCTCTAAAATAATAGGCTCATTCATATCCCTGTTCAGTTCCCACGCATCAGGGAGCTCCATCTTACCTACATTTATGATTTTCTCCGTCCACTTTTGTCCAGACAACTCCCACAAATCCACAAATATAGGGTCTGGGTGATATATGGAGACATCCCCCCCTAACCACAACTGTATTCCGTGCTCTGAATCTCGAACCACAAAATCTGTAGTCAATTCTGGCCCGCCATCCTCAATTATCTGGGCGTGTACAAGTTGCCTCGAACTCCACCACTGAATAAATGTGTATTTATCTCCGATCGTACCTGTCACCGTTTTAGGTGCTCTATAATTCATAACCCTAACGTTTAGCCGTCCACTTTTTAACTGAAACGATTTTGTTAAGATAGTGAGATTGTTATCGAACTTTTCTACTAATTCTCCATCCTTCATCTCTACACTTTTTGGCTCGTTTAACAACAAATTAAATTCCTGTGTGAACTCCTCAAGCTTGTTTTGTCTGACATCATAATCCATATTCTCATTGTTGACTATATGAAGTTTTTTCACTAACGTGTCCAGCTTTTTCGAATAGGAAATCGTTTTAGCCTCATTCGGGAGAGAAAGCGTATGATTTTTTTCTGCTGTTGGAGAATCCTGTCCCTTCGTACATCCGTTCATTACTAAACAGGAAATTAGTAGTAACAGCGCGCAACAGATTCGCCCATGCTTCAAGTAACTCATGCTAGATATCACGCTTTCTACAATTTATCGTTCATCTCTATACTCATAATCTTCCACTTGCCTGACTGCTTTTCTAACGTAAACGTAATTTCCTTTTTCGCTCTTTCTTCTAATGAATTATCTTTTACCAAAAATATTTTTCGGTTATCATCGCTACTAACCTCATTAATACTCAGTTCCAACACCGGGTAAGATAAATATGCTAAACCGGAAAAATCGACAGCATCCTCAAAATCATATGTTTGCCTTGCTGAAGGATCGGTGAGCTGGTCCATTTCAGGAAAAGGTAAATCAAACCACTTCATAAGATAATCAACTTCCAAGTAGTTCAATATCACAGCCTTAGGATCGCTTGGATATACAAACTTTTTACTTTTATTTTTATACAAAATCTCCTTTTTTTCAGGTCCTGTTCCATCATATTTTTGATAGACCACGATGGTATGCTCCTGAGTGTCGCTAAACTCGTAATAATCGACACTTTCAAAGACACCGTCATGATCGGTATCTTTCAACGTTCGAATTCCTTGTCCAGTAGCATTAGGAAAATCAGAATTTATACTCTTGATATGATTATTTTCCAAGGCATATATAGAGAATCCCTCTGAATAAGCCCCTCCGTCGCCTATAGAGTATACAACGATAAATTTTTGATCTGTTTGGTCCAGCTTCATGATTTTCACATCTGTATTTATATGCACAACTATAACCGGATCCTCTAGTTTATCAATGATGTGATACCCATCATCCTCCCGGACTACAAATATGTTATAAATCTCCTCTTTTTCTATTCCAAAAGTAAGTACATATTCCAGCTTTCCATCATGGTCCAAATCTTCTTTTAATATTTTTTGAAGCTGCTCATTTGGGGGTTGGATTTTCTTTATAAACTGATCTAATGTGTTAGAATCTATGGCGTAATTTTCATTTCTTTTATTAATCGGATTCACAATATTGCTATTCCGATCTTGTTTTTGAGCAGCAGACTCTGGTTCAGTCACAGCTTTTTTCTCTATCATTTGAGTGCTAGGTTTGATGGGATCAACTGCTTGCTGCTTCTCATTCGTAGGTTGTTCAGAACATCCATTCAATAGCAGACTAAATAACAATATTAAAAATAGTATTTTATTTTATTTTGTTTTGTTTTATAAAGTTGATTTCAAAAAACTCCCTTTTCACGTTGTTCATTGAACGTTTATACGTTGTTTACTTACATATTGAATGACATTTTGAAGTGTTCGATTGTGGCCTGTTTGATTGATATTCTTATCCAATTCAGATAGGGTAGTGTACGTATTGTCCTTTTTCTGAAAGAAAATCCACGCGATAGGGCGCGTTTCTATTCCGTGCGCATTTACCCCTGTGATATAATCCGCAATTATGACAATGTCCGTACGCCCGTCATGATTTAAATCCTTAAAGCTTACTGCTTTAATCCTGTCAATCATCCTACCGTTGTTACCATAAAATTCGGGGAATTCGTATAGTATCTTATTTTCCACATATTTGTCACTGTTAACTTCCAAAAAAAACTTTGCGTGTATCAGATCATTTGTTTCCTCATCTTTCAATGTGGATATAAACTTTACTTCCCCCCATCCATTAAGAGTGGTGGTAAACGATTGTCCTTTTTGGATAGTATATGGTTCCAGATCAGGATCGGGCTGAGCATCTTCTTCTACATAATCAGCACTACGTTGCTGCTCCACGGATTTCTCCATGTTATATTCGATAAAAATATTATCTACTTTCTCTGTTTTAGTATCCCAATAAATATTCAAATGTAGGCCATTTTTGGAGTAAACCAGACTTCTATTTGTTATGATACTTGGTTGACCGTAAAGTTGTAGCACTTTACCAAGGGTATCACCAATCTTCAATCCTCTTTTGGTTTTAAACTTGGGATTTTCCAAGCTCACGGCTACTAGATAACTTTCACCATCAACTAGCTCCTCCCCTTCAAGTTCAATTTTAGATAAGACTACAAAATCAATTTCTGGATCTTCATAGTTAGGATAAGACAAGCTCCATCTTCTATATGTTCCATTCCCACTAACATATCCCCTGTTGTTTGCTTCAAATCCCTCACTGTAACCCCACTTATGGATAAGTTCTTTAATATCCGTATTCTTATCAATTTTGTGTGATCGATATGAAATTTCAAAGTCCTCTTCCTGAAGGGATTTAGGATCGCTTGGTATATTTAAGTTGATTCTTTCAGTTTGTGCACTCTGCTTCTCCCTAACTTTCTCTTGCTGAAGAAGAGGTGCTTTACTGCATGCATCCGTTCCAAAAATAACCAGAAGTATAATAAAAAAGGCACTACTTCGTTTGTACATCTCTTTTTTCCTCGCAAGTAGCTAATTATTATGCTGTCAACTTAACTACTTTTTCCTTGATGATTATTAGAAAAATCAAAACCCTATCAATTGGGTACTTGATTTGTATTTAATAATGCATATCAATACCCATTTATCTTATTTATCAAATACCAAATTAAACCTAATCAATCTTGATTTAGTTGGCCTCTTCATATTGGAATATTCATAAGTAATAACATATATCCCACCTGAATCTACTATGAAATTATTAAAATAACTATAGTTATAATTATCCTTGGCACTAAATACTTGTAGCCTAAACGATTTTGCTACTTGGGTTTCGGGGTCCAGAATCCAAATATCCTGATTGGACAGCAATAGAATTCTACCCTCCTTTATTCCTAATCCTTTTATAGAGCCTTTACCTTGAAACGTATATTCACATGTGATTTCTCCATCTTTTAAACTAAAAATAAATACCTTATCATTAGTGCTTAAGATTAGCTCATCATGTTTAATAGCCAAATAGGGCCAAAGTATATAATCACTATGTGGTATATCTATTTTTTTATGCCAAATGGCCTTCATAGTAGCAGGGTTTATTAATACAATGTCTCCTTCATCTGTTAAACTCAGCAATTGACTTTTATAAACCACTAAACTGTTCTCTAGTCCGGATGTTATATCTAAACTCCCTGAAATTTCCTTGGAGCGGATATTAACTTTGTGAATTTTAGAATCATTAATATAAAGTAAATCATTCCCTATGAGAACAGGAGAACTAAATGCAGAAATCGGCCCCCCATATGGACCGGTATATCTCCATCTCAAATGACCACTATCAATATCAATTCCATATATCTTACTTTCATCTGTAATTATATAAACTAACCCATCTCTGATTGTTGGACCTAATATATTAGAATCATCCGGAATTGTAAATCTCCACTTTACCTGTCCACTTTTTCGATCCAGAGCAACCACTTGTTCACCTTCAATAAAGATTAATACTTTATGATCAACATACATATCTTTATCAGCATAATACTTGGATTGCCACTTTATTTTCCCTGTTGCTTTATCTATTGAAGTGATTGGAGTGGATGTATATACTTCATTACCTTCTTGAACCATAGGGAAATCGGAGTGAATACACCCTTGTTCCCATTTCTTGGTTAATATATTATTAATGCCCTTCTCCGATCTATTACCTAGTCTGCCTTGAAAGGAAGAAATATTATAAGTAGCATAGGCACGGTTATGTTTAGATTCTATCTGTCCATATGTTGGAGTTAATCCTATAGGAATTCCCGTAAGTGTGCATACCAATAGTACGAAATAGATAAATATCTTTTTTTTGTTCCCCATATTTTAAATTCCTTTATCAATTGATATACTCATCGAAACCAAGTTTAATAATGAATAGATTCATCTGTTAACTTTGCATTTGAGAAATTACTTTTGTGGACTACTCCCTTGCCCTCTATAATTGCAACCTTTCTGGACCAAGAATCCCATGAAAACCCCCCTATTTTTTGAAGTGCTGCAGCTGCACCAGCCAGATATGCTTTTTTTAGCACAGGATCCTTTGTTTTAGAGAGCCTATTCAACAAATCTTTCACCACTTCTTTATCTTTTGGATCCCTACCTTTAAAATGCTCATCATGAATATCAATAAGCCAGTTTTTCCCGCCACTCATCACTTCATCAACTAATTTCTTTTTAGTTGATCCATTGTTCACTGAAATATCCAGAGAAAGCACATAACCTCTAACTGTTTTCATCCCAATAAACTCCATAATTCTTAGAGCTTCTTTGTGATATCCCTTTACTTTTGGGGATTCTGTGTATTTCAACTGAAAATTATCGCTCTTTACTAACTTTCTAAATGCCGAGTTCCACGGCTCATAAAGACTTTTTTTCTTAGGAGGCTTACTTATCGAGTTTCCCCAACTTACTCTTCTCTTTTGATCAGCTTTAACCATCTCTCTCATGATAGCGGATGCTTTTCTTCCATTGCTACTAAAATTAAAGATTGAGTTAAATTCATCCTTCGTATCAGCACTATTAGCATAGTCATTCAGGACTTCATGTAGGTTATTTTTAAGGTTTAATTGCATCCAACCCAGAGATAAACCAGCTCCATCATAATTGCCTGCTATAGCGTAGGCTCCCCCTTCAAATGTGCCAACAACTTCTTGACCAACTAATTCAGCATATTTAAGTGTATTGTGGCTGGTGTTATGAACCTCCTTTTTATGCAACTTATCAGGCACTTTATCCCCTATATATGGATTTTTTTCTGATTCTTTATCTTCCACACCAGAAACAAACTTTCCTTCAATTTTCCCACGTATGGCTCGTCCCGCTTCCTCAGCAGCCAGCTTTTGCTTGATATTCCCGCTTGCTTCAGCGGTCATCCAGCGAACGGTTTCTTTTTGCATTTGCTCTTGGGCCCACTTCGGCATCGTCGCCATTTCGCGGAGCTTGCTTCGAAGTCCCTCTGCCAGCTTTTGCGCTTTCCGCATGCCGACCTCGTCGCCATTTGCTTGAGCGATATACCAATCTTCTTTGTATTTACGCATCCAGGTCTGGGCCCAATCAGGATAATTCAGTTTTTGTTTCTTTTGTTCTGCCGCCAGATCAAAAGCCTTTGCTTTCCTGTGTGCATTAGCAGTTGTTAAGGCCTTCAACATAGGTGTTGCACCAAACGTTGGCTCTTTCCACTTCATAGGCTATCTCCTTTTTTAAGAATGCTTAGAAGAATCGTATCTCCGACATACAGGTATCGTGATATTTGGTTCCTCGCTCTACGGCCTCAAGCGTTATTTTCACAAATGAGGTATGAACGGCACCATCATGGTCTGCCCATTCGAGAACTCCAGTTTCATTCGTTTAACTCTATTATTTAATTGTAGATAACTGGATGAAAATAAAAAAATTATGACTAATAACACAATTTTAATTATTAGCACCGCAATTTTTTTGTTTCCTATAACTAATCACAATAACTTCAGCTCACCTATACAAGTATTTGGGAAGTCCACGCCTTTTTTCACTTCCAGGATGGTAATCTTAACGAAAGATGTTCGTATAGGTTCATCGAACTTGAAACGTGTGTCATTGTTCTCAAGCACTAATGATTGTCCATCCGAGAAATCAAGTTTCATTCTTTGGATTGTATTCATGTCTAAATACTTATTGTTAACCCACATAATGCCATCGACCATCTCTATACCTCTGACCTCTTGAGTTGAACCCAAATCTACAGTTACCGTTTCTCCTACTCCGCCTGTCTTAGATCCTTCACACCAAGGGGTTAAATTATTATCGTCCGTTAAATTGCTCACACTAAAAGAACGATTCCCCTGATTAGGCAGTGTAGAAGAGGACGTAATTTTTTTCACTTCGACTTTATTGCTATACTTCATATATTTGGTTTTTGTATTGATCCACTGTATTGGTACTACCCAAGTACCTTCTCCGTTTACAATGGACGAGACATCTTCTTTTTTCCCACTGGCTATATCGATCATGAACATTTTTACAACCTCATCGTCTGCCAATACTAGTTTTTTTTGATCTGGAGATAGAATAAAGTCACCTTCATTTTTAGTTATAAACTGTACTTTTCCAGTGGGTATATCTAATGAATAAATATCGGTTATAAAAGAATCATCTTTTTTATAAGTAGTAAAAATAAGTTGGTTCCCCTGACCCCATTGCATAATACCCGAGACATCAGTTCCTACAAACAGGCGCTTTGTATCACTATTGCCAGACAGATCAAGCATTACGATTCCTGTCTGATCATCTACAAAATAAAACTTGGTGTTATCTGGTGAAAACACTCCCCGCCCATCGGAAATATTACTAACGTCTGCTTTGCCTTTTTCAGTCTTCACTTCTGTAGTTCGCTTACTTATTGCATCATATAAATACAAATGCCCGTTCAATACATATAAATATTTACTTAAATCGGAAGAGATTACAGTATATTGAGCAGATGGCAGCAATTTAAACTCTCGTTCTTTTTCTCCCGCATCCAAATTATACACTTCAATAATGAGTGGATCCTCTGATTGCTCCCCATAAACATCTCTTATAATCGCCATACGACTACCGTCACTTGTTATTTTCCCGACATATACTTGTGAGCCACGATATTTTATACGTTCCTCCTTAGTTTCCATGGTGTCAATTAGGTCGTCGATACGAATATTAGCTTCTCCAGTAGGATCATCTAAATTGGTTAAGAATTGAACTCGATCTTCTACGCCTTCTTGACCATTCAAAAGCCAACTTGCTTTTTTTTGAGTTGCCTTTACATCATCCTGATCTGCCTTAACTTCATTACGTGATGGTATATCGGAAGACTGCGAAGATATAACATTGTCCCCACCTGTGCTTGCTCTACATGCAGATATCGACATTAAAAAAACAATAATGACAGTTGCTTTTATAAGACGCATGAGCTCTCCTCTCCGTTACACTCTCAACAAAGCCTTCTGCTACCAAGTCCAAAACCTTTGCTTTCCTATGTGCATTAGCAGTTGTTAAAGCTTTCAACATAGGTGTTGCACCAAACGCTGGTTCTTTCCACTTCATATGCCTTCTCCTTTGTTAAGAATGCTAAAAGAATCGTATCTCCGACATGCAGGCATCGTGATATTTGCTTCCTCGCTCTACGGCCTCTATCGTTATTTTCACGAATGAGGTATGAATGGGGTTATCAAGAAAATGGTTTCTTATAAAATCATTATCTATCATCATGGTCTGCCCGTTTGAAAACTCCAGTTTCATTCGTTTAACTCTATTATTTGCTTGGAAAGCTTTGGATGACTTAGCTAAACCATTAATAAGCTCAAACCCCTTCAGTTCTTGCATAGTGCCAAAATCAATTTTGATCCACTCCCCGATCCCGTCCCCCTTAACTCCTTCACACCAGGCTGTGCTCGCATCTCCATCCATGATGTTACGGGCAACATAGGAGTTCCCCGCCTGATCTGGAAGTGTAGATGAAGCAACAATTCTCTGTGCCGGAATGCTTTTCCGATATTTCATCAAATCCGTTGTAGTTTGTATCCATTGTGTAGGAACGGTGGGAAATCCTATCCGATGCATGATATCAGAGTATTTTATACGCACGCCTGTTTGCACATCGCGTTGTTCCACTTCTCCCGACGAGTTCAAATAAGCGGTCATGCGGCTATCCAAGGTTAAAACAGGAGCTTCCGAGGCCTTTGCCAACAACATCCTCTGCTCATTCTTTAAATCCAACATAAATGTCTGATTAGTATTGCTGTTGGTATAGACCAGTCGGTCGTTCTTAAGCCATTCTTTAACCTGTATATTCTCTTGCCCCATGCTGATTCGTTTAATTTCTTTATTATTCAGTAGATCAAAAATGATTAAGTTATTATAACCATCCTGTATACAGAGCTTCTTGCTATCTGGAGAAAAGTGATCAAAAAGAGCAGAATTATCTGTGCCTTTATAGCTTAAAACATTGAGCTTTTTAGTAAGTCGTTCCCGAATACTATATTGATAAAAGTCCCCATTCTTTGTATAAATACATCTACTTAAATCAGGGGATACCACAGCATAGTAACTATTTGGTATATTGAACTGATATATTTCCTTAGACGTGGATAAATCATAGATTAGGAAGGTACTATAATCCAAATAGTTTGTTTCTCTGTATAAAACTATGGCTTTGCCATCATCAGAGATTCGATGTATTTCCAGCTCACCTCTAGGAAAACTCTCCTTATTGTTTACATATAACTCATCTACAATGTCATCTAAAACAATATAGGTATTTCCTGTGGAGTCATCCATATTCGCCAAATAGTCTAAAGACTCACTATCTTTTTCTCCTTGAAACCACATCCAATTTGTTTGTTTATTATTCTGTATTGGTTTTACTACCTGATCTGTATTACTTTTGTTATATTCGCTCTGTGCTGCACTATCATTATGTTGAACACAACCATATAAAATTGAAAACGCCAAACAACATATTATTGTTGTTTTTCTCACCCAAAATTCTACCTCCTCATACTTCTATTCATTTCATTGCTTCTACTACTTCTCTCTGTCTTTTCGATCAATTATGGCCAGCCCATGAATTGACGTATTGGGTTTTTCCGTCAAAGATTTTTTCACCACTCCTAGCACGATAAGAAATCGTGTAAACTCGTCTTTATGGATCGTAATACAACCAGTTGAATTTTTACTAGGTAACCGAACTCCGTCGACACACTTGTGAATGTTGATACCAGTTGCATTATGAGGCTTCTTGTTTTTACCTTTCGTTGAAGGCACCACTCCCCCATTTCTAACACGTAACGCTGGATATCTTTTTTTTATGTTATTAATTTTGTGCCATCCACCTACAAATTCATATACCCCCTCATTTACTGTGGCATCTACATTTTCATAATCAGGAAGCGTACTAGCGTTTTTACTTGTGTACTTAATCTCGCCGTCTATTACCACAATAGCCATTGCTCCATAGCGACCTTCTGGATGACAAGGTTGTTGGTGACTATAAGAACCATCTCCTTCAAAGAAAAATACAAGCGGTGCCTTACGATTGGCAGACAGCTTCTTTTGAATGATACTATTATTTGTATAATCGTTTACTCTGTACAGTGCTTGGGCCTGAGTGCCTTTTATACCCTTACTACTTATATAGCTTTCAATCTTTTTCACCGCCACTAATCCATCTTTATAATCCTTAGGATCTAATGGCTTCGTTTCCTCCTTCGACGGTTTATCAGGAGTAGTCGGCGGCTTCTTGCCCGGTTCCGTTTTCGTTGTTGTCGTTGCTGGAATTGTTGGCGTTGCAGCCTTGCTAACCTTAGGCCATGGAAGGATACCATTGGCTACTTGATGCAGGTACACTGCGAGCACATCACGGCCATAGCCCTTATTGTCCAAGCCGTATTTTTTCGCAAAATCTTGCAATGCAGCGTTAAGCGTCTGATCCCAATCGCCTGTAGCTGGAAGCTTGTACGAGAAGCTGTCTGGATACTTCTTGGCAAGCTTGTTCAAATTCTCCCTGGCAAGCTGGCTGTTCACGCCATACTTACTCCGCAGGGCAGCTGCTTCCTTGGCTAGAGCCTTTTGATCGGCGATGGTCAGCTTATGGGCCGCATCTGCGTATTGTCCGGACAGCTCCTCCAGCCGATTCGCATCTAGATAGGATTTGGCTGAATGACCACGAATCAGCTCGTTGATTAGCACGTTGTCACGCAGTTGGTTCGCGAGAAGATGCATCTGCTTTTGCTTGGCTTTGTCGTTGGCTCCATGCGCTTCCCACCACTGGGACGTGTATTCATGCATTTGCGCTCTGGCCCAGGCAGGCATACGATCTATTTCTGCCACCTGCTGACGCAATTGCTTGGCCTTGGCCGCTGCTTCCTTGGCCCCCTTTTTGTCCCCGGCTGCCACGGCCTTGTAGTAGTCCGTTTTATATTGAAGCAGCAAGTCCTGTACCCATTGCGGATATCCCTTCCCTTTCAATTCTTGAACTAGGGATTTATAGGCTTTCAGCTCTGCATCAGGCACCTGATTTTTCATGAGCTTACTAGCCTTGATATGAAGCGTTCCATCGGTTCGGATATAGCTGGTTTTGCACGTCAGAGTTATTTCGCGAGTAGCGGTCATCTGTACCTTTTTGCCATGCAGCACCAAGTCTGTATCAGCGTGAAAGGTAAGATCGTGATGACTATACACGTGAATACCGGAAGCAGGATTTAAGCGTACAAGTATCTTTTCTTTTTGGGTGGAAAGTGCCACTTCTTTGTCGTCGAATCTCGCCACTTTTTGAGTTTTGGTATGAAACAGCTTTCTTGACGGCTTGCTGATTTCATCTTCTTTGTAGTCTCTCTTACGCAGGGATTGAACTACACGAGCTTCCTTTTCTTTGTTAGATGGAAAATACAAATGAACATGGTCCCCTAGCTCGGGCATGCAATGCCAACCGATTCCATCACTGGTATACATGGTGGGGTAAGAAAACCAGCACCCCTCAACTTTGGACTGCACATAGTCCACGGACAAGTGCAGTTTAACGGATTCGTTTTCACCATCTAACTCTATGACTTTCCCTTCAATAGAGGTACCTTTGATTAACGGGTTATGTATAACCTCCCTCGGAATACCTGCTTCCGGAACGAGAACGTAGCCATATGTCATGATGCCTTGCTTCATCTCTGCATGAATCTGATTAATAACCCAATGCTTTCGTTGAAACACGACGACATCTCCAAGTTCAAAACGCTTCGTATCCTCCACTTCAGCATATGTATATTCTGGACCTGACTTTGTTTTTTGGAGGGAAAAGTTAATGCTACGCAGTTCACCTTTCACCTGTTCTTTTGAGGTACCTAACCATAATCTCGGGAATACGGATGTAATCTCGGCAATGAGTCCAGTTTGCTGATGAGAGGCCATTCTTTTTAGAAACTCCCAATCACTCTCCCCATACTGGATAGTAAAGCCGCCCAGCTTTTGATCGCTGTCCGTCAGGTCAATAAAATCCCCGTGTGGATAGGCATCTATAAGTTCGCGGAACAGTTGATAATACGTCAAGTTGCTATTTTGAAACGAACGATTTTTCCGTTGTTGATCCATCAGATATGTAAAAGAGGCAGCCTCTATGTACATGTGATATACGCCATTTTTGAATGCAATTCTAATATTGGTGACAATTCCTTTAAAGATGCTAACTGTCCCTCGCTCTTTATCCGTCTCATATACCTCTAGCACATCTTCATCGTAAGCTAATCCATCATACTTTGCATGATCCTCATCCGGTATGAGAGCAGTGATGTACACCTTGCCGTGCTCATTTATCTTCTGTGTCAATTCAAAATCAAGCAGCCTGATAATTTCATACGGTGCATTCACTCTAATATTTCCATAAGTCAGCATAGTTCCTGCCAGTCCCATCTTACTCCCCCCGTTTGCTTTTCATATGATGCAAATCCTACAATCTGTTAACTATTCCTGCCCGTCTGTGGTGAACGAGATTTTTCCACACCACATGCATAAGTTCGTGGAGCAGCTCATAAGAGCCGGAGATTGATCTACGTATACATCCTTTTTCCCATTCAACCAAGGCATAGAAACGCTCGGTTTGCAGGGCTGCGGAATGATTTTTCCGGAATTTCCTTTGTTAGCAGAAGAGACTGTAGGATTATGCATACTACGGCACATTCCGAAAGAAGGGATATGCGTCTGCGGGTGAAAATCCTGAATATTCCCTTGCAGTTTGTCGCCAATACTAATCCCCCTGTTAGCTGAAACACTAAATCTTCCCGTATGACTTCCATAGCTGCAATGTATCTGTGCCCCATCCACTACATAGCTCTCACTCATTCTTGGACTCTCCTTTGTATAGATGGCCCCTCTGTATCGACCTTTTGTAATTTCAAGCCTGCCAGATTGAACTTCAAAATACATTCAGCCACATCGAGGTCTACAATGATATGATGATTGGCATCCTGAACCCTGAATATTTTATGATTCTCCACTGCATATTCATCTAGAATGATTTTCTTCAGTGTACCGTCCCTATGATATTCACTACATGGTGATAAACACATCAGGCTAGGCGGATTTACCAGCCAATACCTTGTTTGCTGCATTCGCTGCATATCGGCAAAAACAACCAACTTCCAGCTTAATCCGGCCTGATATATATCAAATATTTCCTTTAGTTGTTCAGAAACGATGGATACCGGATGCTCTATAAAATCAATATAGTCCGAATCACCTGATACATAAAATTGTAAAATGGATTCTTCATCAGCACATAATGAGCTTTCTGCCCATTCCAATAACTGCCTGCGATTCGTCTCTACTGGATACATATACTCCGTAATACGATTATCCTGTTGAATCATGTAGTACTCCATAAGCTGTTGAATACACCACCTCACTGATTCCTTTATACTCCCCTATTCTTACTTCCAAATCGTCCTCGCATTTCAACGCCTTGAATTCAGGTAAATGTACAGCTTGCTGAATAGCATCTTTCGCTAATTTCAGAATATATTGATGAAATTCCCCTGTAGCCTGGAGTACAAATCGCTCGACATCAGGCTGAAAAATCTTATTCATATAGGGTTTTCGAAGCTGATTCAATTCATCCTCCACTTCTGCTAAAAAGCGGAATACCCAGCCTGCATCATAGATTCCATAACAAGGTTGAGGATCAAAGAACCAATTTTTATCATAGGCTTCGACGACATAGTTATAGTTGCGATCCATCAGATACGTGCGCCTCATAGAATAAGTAATGTATCCGATCCTTGTCTTGGCCACTTCTCCGGAATGGGCTTGCAGACAGATCGATTGAAAGGATTGAATAAAAGAAAAAATGAGCTCATCTTTTCTTTGTTCATACAAATACGCTGCTTGATGTAATTTCTGGTTCAATACATCTTCCGCATAGGTCTTATGGAAGTGTTCTAGGGCTTCCAGTCTATTCATAATTCCACCTCTGAACCTATTATATAGAATATTTACATGATATTACTGGTCCTATCCTCCTATTTTATTACACAATTTTCATATCATGAGATTACATATGAATTTATGAAAATAGAATGAAAATAATCACATTTTTTCGTGAATATGTAATGATATAAACAAAAACTCTCCAAGAAAGGCTAGCATTAGACCTAAGAAATGAAGGTTTGCGCAAGTGAATAGGTAAATGGAAGTAGAAAGATCGGTTTATAATGAAATAATCATGTATAATTAATGATACGCTCCAAAAACACATTCAGAGGATCGGGAATGGGATACACAAACTGCTAGAGTTTTGGATAACCACCACTTTGCATCAGGATTGGAGATACATGATTACTTCACCTACAGGTTTTTATAATAGTATTCAAGAGGCTACCGCGCATGTCATTGATGTGCTAAGTGGTATTTTATATGTAAACACCATTTTTATTGCCGCTAATGACGGCATTACGAATGTGATTGTAGATTCATTTAACCGGGAAGAGGTGCTCGTTAAGGAAGGGGATGTGCTCCCTTTTGAGCTTAGCTATTGTAGTCTGGTGTTGGACCATCCTGCCGATCACCTCACGATTTCAGAAACAACTATTCACCCGCACACATGTGATTTAGATGTGACTAAAACCATTGGAAACCACTCATTTACAGGAATCCCTATTCGCATGAAAAATGGTCAGGCTTACGGAACCATTTGTATCTTGGACGCGCCATCTGTACATTTGACAGAATCCGAACTGAAGGCCCTTCAGGCTATGGCTGTGTTTCTGGGTTATGTGGTAGAACTGGAGAAAGACAAGATAGATGCTGAAATCTCTTCTATGAGCAAGCTGGATTTGATATCTTCCCTGAGTAATAAAATTCGGTTTTCGCTAACCGAAATATGGGGAGCCACCGATCTCATGCTGACGACGGAGTTAACAGAGGAACAACAGCAATATATGAGCATCATGGAGTCGAGCAGTCGCTCGCTCATGACGTTATTGAGTAATATTTTGGATTACAGCACTATGGAATCCAGGCAGATTGATGATATTGAAGATCCGTTTGATCTGAGAACGATGATGGAAAATGTATTGAGCCTGTATACAGAGGTAGCCGCGCAGCGGAATCTCGAGTTGAAGCTCGACTGGAATCTCACCAGCTCGCCTATTTTTATCGGGGATGAAGCTAAAATTCGCCGTATGCTGATTAATTTGGTAGATAATGCAGTGAAGTTTACAAGCACAGGAGCTGTCACTTTATCTGCAACCACCCAATCCGTGACCGATGCACCTGAGATTGAACTGGAATTAAAGGTGAAGGATACCGGAATCGGTATATCTCCGAATAAATTGAATTTGTTGCTTGAACATGACCGTGGGTACTCTCTCTCATATGGAAATCCAGGCTTGGGTTGGCAGATTACCAAACATCTATTAAAACGAATGAACGGTAAGATGACAGGGAGCAGTGAACCTGGTAGCGGGACGGAGATAACGCTCCAGTTCACCCTGAAAATATACCAGGAGTCTGCCTAAAACAGAGATTAGCTTGTGATGATATGGCATATCCTATAATAGAAGCCCGTGACGCATAACGTCACGGGCTTTATGTTATCGGTACGTGCCACTAGGCAGTATTATCACCCTATGCCGCACGTTTGTGCATAGCCAGACTTAGTAACGTTTGGGAGCAGCCAGCTTGGCCAAATCCGCCATATACGTAAAGAAGGCTTCTGGATCTGTATCATATACCAGATTCACAGGACGTCCACTTGCCTGTTCCACCGTTCTGCCCTGACTTGGGCCTTCTGCGATAACGCTGCAATGCACCGTCTTTTTCTTGACAATGTCCGGGCGTCCTACGGATGCAGTGGTCAGTACATCCCACAAGTAATAGGTTGAGTTCGTTTCGCTATAAACAAGCGGAGGACATCCTGCATAGCAATTGCCCAAGAAATCCACGCCTTCATATCGGCGCTCCGCAGCCCAACGATTGCGTACTGCTGGAGTTAATGGCACTTTGCTTGTGCTTTCCAGCGCTACCAGATCAATCGTAATGCCACTTTGCCACACCCGATATGCCGCTTCCGGGTCCCAGAACACATTCCACTCTGCTGTACCGTCATGCTCCGGCTCCTCCACATTCCCTTTTTCAAAGGTGCCGCCCATCCATACCAGCTTTTCAATCTTTGCTTCAATATCCGGTGCTTCATCCAGCGCTCGCGCCAGATCGGTTAGCGGTCCAGTGAATAGCAACAGCGTCTTACCTTCAGCTCCGCGTACCTTTTCAATCAGGTGCCGATGAGCTGGCAGGGATGAAAGCGGTGCTTCCATACGCCCTGATTCATTCAGTACGGGTAATGCATCCACATAGAAGGAATGTAAACGCCAAGCGGCAGGAAACGGATTTTTACCGCGTGAATTAGACTTTGCGACTTCCACAGGCCCTTTATTTTGTCCAAAACGATCAATAATTTTACGACTGGCATCCGTCGCAGGCTCCAGGTAACCATCTGCTGGAATCACCGATACTCCGGTCAAATGAACCTGCTCCATCTGAAGCAGCATAAACAGGGATACTAGATCATCCACTCCACCATCATGATTAAAATAAACGTTTGTCTGACTCATCTGTCTCTTCCTTCCTTTATCCCCGTAAAACAGGCTTGTTCTTATCGGCAACCATCCTTCATTATGCCTGATCGCTTCACAGGAGTAAATGTGGGATAGTGCGTGAATCAGGGATTTTTTGCTTACTCCATGCTTAAGAAAGGTAGAAATGTGTGTAATAACAGGGTAGAATCGTGGGTCCTAATCGGAAGCGTATGAAGGAGAGATGCATATGACAGCCCGAACAATAGAAGAGTTGGAGCAGATCCGTAAAGAATGTAAATCCATGGTGACGAAAAGGGCTGCGGCTTCAGGTGGGGCGGTATTAGTTCCAGTTCCAGGGGCTGACGTTCTTGCTGATGTTGGCATTTTGATGCAGCTACTGCCAGCTATTAATGGAAAATTCGGATTATCTGAGAAGCAGCTGGAAGGTCTGGACGCAGAAACAAAATCCATGGTGTATGGTTTTATCACCTCAATTGGCAGCAAGCTGATCGGGCGACTCATTACCCGTGAAGTCATCGTGCAGATTTTGAAAAAAATGGGCATTCGTATCGCTACCAAGCAGGTTAGCAAGTTTGTCCCCCTTCTGGGGCAAGGGCTAGCCGCGGCAATTGGCTTTACTGCTATGCGAACCATTGGTAATCGGCATGTCGATCAATGTTATGAAGTGGCCAAGCGCTTGCTGGAGCAGCGAACTGCGGCAGATATCGCGCGCAACTGGACGGTTCCACAGCAGCCGCTAGAGCCTGTGGGAGTTGATCATTTGCCAAACCGGGACCCGGAAGCAGCAATTCCACTACTGCCAGCATCCACTAAAGATTAAGTCCTTCAAATTCAAGTCAACCATCCATTTCACCCACACGGGGTACTGCAGATCGAGACAGCTCCTGTATCCCGTGCTTTTTAGCCTTCCACCTTGGCTCCATAGGAGCGAGCTACCGCTACTGCCTGCTCGATATCCAGCTTGGCTCCAGTGATGTCCAGATCTTTAAAATTCACACCATCCATTTTCGCACCGCGCAGGTCTGTTCCTTGAAGATGGGCTTTGTGCAGTCTTACCCGGGTAAGATCCGCCTCCCGCAAATCTGCTTTTTCCAAATTGCATTCGGATAAGTCAGCTTCCTTGAATCGTATTTTTCGCAAATCTTGTTTTCTTAAATCTGCATGACGCAAATTCGTATAAGACCAGTCTCCGCCCGTAATTGTGATACCATCCATATTCGCCCCCGCAAAATCTGAACCTACTAGCTTGCAGTTATCAAACCGGACTACAAACAGATTGGCGCTGGTGAACAAACAATTGGTAAAAGCCGACTCCTTGTAGTGAGATGCATTCAGAATGGCTCCGGTAAAATCACAGTCCACAAAAGTACAGCCCTCCACGAGGGACTCATTCATCTCCACACCCCGAAAGCGACATCGGGTAAACTCGCAATTTCTCCACTCGCCTTCTCTGGCATCCATTGATCCAAAATCACGGGCTTCATAGACCTCATCTGTATAAAAGAACATGTTCTCTCTCCTATTCCTTATTCCTTATATTAGGAATTCAGCATTTCGGCAAGGACCGCTCAAAACCGCCTTTCATTTTTCCCAGTAAACCCTTCATCATCTTATGATCCTGCGGCGTAAACTCAGACATGCACGACCGAATTAACTTCGTATAATAAGGGACTATCTTACTTAACAGCTCTCGTCCTGCCTCTTTTAATCCGACAGTCACCATCCGCCCGTCACTCTCATGAGCCACACGTTCAATCATGCCATCTCGCTCTAATCCGTCGATCAGCCCCGTCATGGTTCCACGCGTCACATCAGCTTTTTCCGCCAACTCTGATGGTGTCATGCGATGCGGCGAATGGCAATGCAACAGGCTAAGAACAATAATCCGGCCCTGAGAAGCCCCCAACTTGCTAAAATCGGTATCCATTTCTCTGAAAATACCGTTAGCCAAGCGCGCAAATGTCACAAAAGTCTCTATATTATCCACTTCGGCATCTTCATGTCCAAAGCTACGCAGCACCCCGCGTATGGAGTCATTATGAAAATTAAAGTTCATAGTCTATCCATTCCTTCCTTAATCCCGCTTGTTCCGTCAGACGGTAGCTTTTCCATTCGTCTGGCAGCAAAGAAGCATACGGTTCCTTGGCAAAACGATCATCTACCAGGACCAACAATCCTTCGTCGTGCTCTGTGCGAATAAGTCTGCCACCTGCCTGAAGAACCTTGTTCATCCCTGGATATACATACGCATAGTTGAAACCATTCCGTCCCTGTTCGGAAAAATAATCCCGCAGCACATCCCGCTCTGCTCCAATTTGCGGCAAGCCGACGCCGACGACCACTACCCCATTTAAGCGATCCCCAGGTAAATCGACACCTTCAGCAAACACACCACCCAGTACGGCAAAGCCAAGCAAGGTGTGCTCTTGCCCAGGCTGGAAAGCCTCTAGAAATCGATCCCGCTCTGGTTCGGTCATCCCCGGACTTTGTACCAACGTATTTGCGGACACGTCCCGAAGCATGAACTCCTCATATACCTCACGCAGATATGGATAGGACGGGAAAAACACAAGGATATTTCCTTTCCGTTCTACAACCAATGCAGCCAGCATATCCGCAATCGCCCCTTTGGAACGCTCACGATCCCGATAACGGATGGAGAGCGGCAGCAGACGTACATCCCATTGCTCCTGATGGAAGGGGGAAGGAACCTGTAACGTATAATCTTCCTCGTTTGCTCCGAGCATGTCCCGGTAATAAGCAAGCGGTGTCAACGTTGCGGAAAAATAAATGGCTGAGCGGTAGCCCTTAATAGCTTGTCCCAGCAAGTGAGAAGGATCGAGGCAGAACAGCTTGACCCTCACTTCACTGCGCCCCGCTTCCACATAAGTAACGTATCGTTCATCGTATAAAGCAGCAATGCGCAGCATATTCTGAGCGGTAAAATACGTATCTAGAAGCAATGCATAAGCCGTACCCTCACCGCTTGCGTGGCTTGTACTGCCCCCCGTCACCAGTTCACGTTCAGCTGCTTCCACAAAAGGCGCCAACAGCTCCAGCACCTCTTGCGGTGCTGCTGTCTCCACTGCTTTTCCTGTATCTGCATATTGCTTGCGCAGCATAATCATATGTGCGTTCACTGCACTCGCAGCCGCAGCAATCTCTGGGCTTAGCAACTTAAATTCTCGTTTCAGTTCCAAAAAAGAAGATTTCAAAATTTCCGCCGAAAACATGTCCCGGCCGCGTTCTACCAGATTATGCGCCTCATCCACCAGTACGACACCTTTTCGCTTGTGCTCCTCCAGCAATCTTTTCAAAGAAATCCGTGGATCGAAAACATAATTATAATCACTGATTATACCATCCGAGGCATACGCCACATCCAGCGAAAATTCAAAGGGACATACCTTATGCTTGCGCGCATAATGCTCAATCACCGCCCGGGTCATTAACGTCTCATTCGCCAAAATATCGGATACCGCACCGTTGATCCGGTCGTAATAGCCCTCGCACATGCTGCATGATCCAGCATCACAATCATTTTCATCCTTAAAGCAAATTTTATCCTTCGCAGTCAAAGTCACCACATGCATGTGCAGCCCTTGGGCCTGCATTCTGGCGTAAGCTTCTTCGGCTGCTGCCCGAGTCGTGGTACGAGCCGTCACATAATATACTCGCCTAACCTGCCCCTCACCGATAGCCTTGATCGCAGGAAACAAGGTGGATACCGTTTTACCAATACCTGTAGGCGCTTTGGCAAACAGGTTAACCCCTTCGGCAATCGTCTTGTACACCGAACCCGCGAGAGTTCGCTGACCCGAACGATACGTATCAAAGGGAAAGTTCAACATAGCAATGCTGGCATCCCGCTTTTCCGCATGTGCTCTCAGCAGGAATGCATACGGTGCATAACCAGCAATCATCTCTTGTGCGAAAGCTTCTAGCTCAGCAAAGGATAGCTCGCGCCTAAATCGGCGAATGTCTTCACTGTGTGCCTGTACATAAGTAAGCTGGACCTGCATGGAATGATGTTGTTCCTCACGAGCAATCATATAGGCATACAGAAATGCTTGTGCCCAGTGTACGGGTTGACCGTCACCCTGAATATCTTCGAGGGGCAAAGAGATCGATTTAATTTCATCAACCGTCCATACGCCATCCAGCTCAATCAGTCCGTCACAGCGACCTTCAATGATAAACAATTCGTCCTTATACGAAATTTCTGTACGTAAATGTACCTCTTTGCGGTCATGCTCCTTGTAACCTTTCTGGATAACCTGATGCACGCGAGTTCCTTCGAGCATACTGCTATTCGAGCGAAAGCCGCTATGAATGCTGCCGCTCCGATGCACATACTCCACAAGAGGACGCACCGATATGTGAATTGGTTCCTTCATACGATCACCCGTTCCGGTCATAGTCCTTTCACTGTACCACGTAGATAAACGAAACGTAAGGGACATAAGAATCGTTTGTGGTCGATTGGTATTCACTCATGCCTACTTTTTACCGAAATATAGAAACGAGGCCTTTTGCTTTATTCCCCACGATACTACAACTCTCATTTCAGCATAAAGGATAGGGATATGTTAAAAGAATTAATTAACAATTTTGCGTTATTAACAAGCTTCTTATTCTTTGGAAATTTATTTTTCCGGAAATATGAGCGTTACCTAAAAAAACATGTATTCATTTATCGGGTAATGAACGGTTTAATGCTGGGTCTGTTTGGCATTCTGTTAATGATGACCGGTTTATGGATCCGTGGGCACTTTGTGGTCGATCTGCGCCAATTGGCGATTATCATTTCTGTTTATATGGGAGGATCGGTATCCGGTCTGCTGACTACCTTGATCATAAGCCTGTACCGTATTTACATCACAGGTGGTTGGACAGATGTTTCTCTGACTGCTACCGTCAATTGCTTCATGACACTGGGCATTTCACTTATCTTTATTCGAGAAAAAAGCCTAACACTCCGCAAGTGGATGTCGGCCGTGCTTGGAGCTGCTATAGTGTCGCTGTTATCTACTTTCTATGTGGTTAATCCTCCTGATAATGAATCTATGATAATAATCACAACCGTTAAGTTACTTGGCGGCCTGTTCACTTATTTTATGATGTCCCATATCAAAAAAACAGAACGGGCTGTTCATCTGCTGGAAGAAGCTGCAAATCGGGATCATTTAACCGGACTCTACAGTCCGCGTGCTTTCGATGCGCTATTTGAAGAGGTCTTCCATACTTCCAAGACTACAAAACAACCCTTTGGACTCGTGATGCTGGATATTGACCACTTTAAAAATATTAATGATACGTATGGTCATTTGAACGGAGATACCGTCTTAAGCCAATTAGGAATGCTGTTAATCCGGGAATCTACAACGAGGGCGTACCCCTCCCGTAAAGGCGGAGAGGAATTTGCCATTCTGATTGGAAATTGTGATAGTCAGAAAGCAGCAAGCTTTGCCGAAAAGATTCGGAAAGCTGTGGAAAATGAACGTTTTCTTTTGAATGACGGAACCTCGATCTCTCTAACCGTATCCATTGGAGCAGGCAGTTCACCTGTCATTGCATCGAGGCACTTACTGGAAAAGTCAGATGAGGCATTATATGAAGCTAAGCGTTCAGGACGCAATCAGGTGAAACTGGCAAAACCATAAATATTAGTCGCTAAATGTCAGGAAAGCTGGATTATTGTTAATAAAAAGTGGTAAAATGGAAATAACATCGTTATCAAAAAAACTTCTGCCGCTAGTGGAGACATGCCTTACAATCGACATGGGGGGTGGGCTTTGTGAACCTCGAACAATTGGAAAAACTCATGGAAAAAGAACGCCGTGAACTGAATCGCATGGCTGACTTACACGGATTAAAAGATGAACGTGTATTGGACAAATCCTCCAGACTTGACCGTATTATGGACAAGTACCTTCACACCAAGCGTGCAATAAACCAAACACACTCATAGAAGCAAGCTACATCGCTGCCCCTCAGGGCAGCTTTTTTATGATGTAAGCAGTATTCGTCCTCCTTCGGTGCACCTCTGCATCGTACTCACCTTCTTGTTGACTGACTATTTTCCGCCATATTCCGTCCGCAACAATTGTTGTGTGAACGATATCCATTCTCTGGCGGCAAAGGACAGATAACGATCGTTCCGCCAGATCATCCCCAAATGCCAAGGTATGACGGGGTCCACCAATGGAAGAACACGCAAGCGCTCGGAATCCAGATCTCGGCAAATGGCCTCCGGCAACAGCGCTACTCCCAGGTTTGCAGCAACCATTTCGCTAATCAGATCCCATTGTGAGCTTTCGTAGACTACACGCGGCTGAAAGCCAGCACGAACACATTCCGCAATGATACGGTCATGCAGCGTAAAATCCTCACGGAACAGTACAAACGCCTCCTCCGCCAACGCAGATAACGGTACCTCCTTGCACTCTGCCAATGCATGCGTAGGATGAACGAGCAAATTCAGCTTTTCCTCCACAAACAGAAATGTCTCAAACATATCTCCAACCGCAGGCAGCACAATCACCCCGATATCCAATGCCCCGGCTTCTACGTCCTGTTCCACTTTCTTCGCCCCGTCCTCAAATAATTGAATGGTCACATCAGGATATGCCTTATGGAATTCTCCAATGACACGCGGAAAAAAGCTTGATCCGACCATAGGGGGCAGGCCAATACGGATATGTCCCTTTTTCAGGTTCATCAAATCACTCAGCTCCGAGGACAGGCTTTGAAAGGACTTTACAATCGCTTGTGCTTGAAGCTCAATTACCTTTCCCGCGTCCGTCAGTTCGATTCTTTTGCCAATTCGGTCGAACAAAGCGACCCCCAATTCATCTTCCAGACTTTTAATCGTCTTACTGATCGTCGGCTGGGTAATAAACATGCTCTGGGCTGCCTTTGTAAAGCTACGCAACCGCGCGACTTCCAAAAAGTATTGTAAATGTCGGATATCCAAAGCTACACCTTCTCCCATAGACAAACGGAATAGATTACATTCTTTATATGCATTTTACTCATGAAAGCTTGTGATGTAAAATTTCATTACAGTTTGAAAATAACCGATCTCAAAGATAGGAGCCATTATATATGAAAAGCTTCATACGCGGTGTCCTCCAGATCGCCGTCCTGATGGCCTTTTCGCTCATCCTGAACGCGGTAGTCTCTTGGCTCCACCTGCCTGTACCCGGTAGTATCATTGGTATGCTGATCCTTTTTATTCTGCTGCAAACCGGCTTGGTCCGGCTAAGCTGGATTGAAGTTGGTGCAAATTGGTTGCTGGCCGAGCTGCTATTATTCTTTATCCCCTCCGCTGTCGGCGTTATGAATTATTGGCCGATGCTGGAACACGATGGTATGAGCATTATGCTGGTCGTGTTGCTCGGCACCTTTCTGGTGATGGCCTGCACAGGTATGGTCGCTAGTCTGCTTGGTAAACGAAAGGAGCATAAATCATCATGACCGGTCTTCTATGTATTGTATTGACACTCGCTATTTACTGGATGGCCAAACGCATGTACCGCACACTACCCAAGGTGTATTTGTCTCCATTGCTCATTACACCTATTGTTATCATTTTGATTTTGACGCTGACGGGTGTGAACTACCGTTCTTATAATTCGGGCGCTCACTTGCTGTCCATGCTGCTACAGCCAGCTACGATTGCATTTGCTGTCCCTTTGTACCGATATTTCCCTGTGTTAAAAAAACACGCGACCCAAATCGTGCTTAGCGTGCTGTCTGGGTCTGTTGTAGCCGTGTTGTCCTCCATGGCGCTTGCTAAGTGGATGCACCTGAATTCTTCGCTGCTGAGCAGCCTGATTCCTCGCTCCATTACGACGCCCATTGCGATGAATGTATCGCAAACGATTGGCGGCAATCCGACGGTCACGGCTGTATTCGTTATTCTGACCGGATTGAGCGGTCTTATTATCGGTCCGATGATTGTAAAACTGTTCCGTATCGAAAATGAAGTCTCACGTGGGGTGCTGCTCGGTACCGGTGCTCATGGTACAGGCACTTCCAAAGCATTCGAGTTCAGTTCGCTGACGGGGACGATATCCAGCATCTCGATGGTGCTCGCCGCTCTCTTTACCTTGGCGGCTGCCCCGTTCCTGTTCCACTTGATGCTGTAAGCCATCTGTATACAAAGAAGCAGCGATTCTCTTGTTATGAAGAATCGCTGCTTCTTTGCTTTCAGTCCATGTCTCAAAGCAATGGATGGCTCAAGGATATATATCCCTCGCGGCCTCAAATAGCTTTAACGTCACCGGGTTTCACCTCTACCTCTACAGGCGTTACAGCTTCATACAGGTAAGCATCCAGCTCAGCCGTATATTGTCGTTCTTGCGCGGCGCTCCAGCCTGCATGTTCGGACATCAATGCAATGGCGGGCTGTTTCCAGCGCTTCACCTCGTCAATCTGGAAGAACAGAGCCCCAGTTCGGCGTATAAAAAAATCAGACGGTGTCACTGTCATTTCCTGTTCCATCGCATACAGGAGCGGGGCACGCACTTCCACAGGCAGCGCCGCTTCCTTCTCGGTAGCCTCCTTCATGCTCTGTGCCGCTATGGCAAACAATCGCTCTGTGTTGGAGCCATAGCGGGTAGCCCATGCTCTAGCTATATCCGGCGACAGGCCGAGCGCAACACCTGCTGCGGTTTGCTTACCTACGTACGCGTCCCAGCCCGCTGAGCCTCCTACGCTGCCACCCGAAATCGGGATATGTCTGGTGCGGCATGCCCGGAAGCTCTGCCCATGCAAGCGCCCCAGCTCCTGTACCGCACGATCCACGACGAGTTCGGACATTTTCCGGTAGCCCGTCAGCTTGCCGCCTGCAATCGTGATCAGACCTGAACGGGATTCCCAAATTTCGTCCTTGCGTGAAATTTCCGAAGGGCTTTTACCGTCTTCATAAATGAGCGGCCGTACCCCTGCCCAACTGGATTCTACATCCGTAACAGTCAGCTTTACATCCGGAAACATTCCGTTGATCGCTTGAAGCACATAGGCCCGATCTTCGGCGGTCATCCGGGGATGCGCCGTATCCCCCTCATACACCGTGTCGGTCGTACCTGCATAGGTTTTTCCATCACGTGGGATGGCAAATACCATGCGTCCATCCGGTGTATCGAAGTACACTGCCTGTTTGAGCGGAAAGCGCTCAGCATCGAACACCAGGTGAATACCTTTCGTCAGGCGAAGCACCTTGCCCTCTTTGGAGCGATCCATTTCCCGTAACGTGTCTACCCATGGTCCGGCTGCATTAATAACCAGCGAAGCTTGAATTTCGTATGGTTTTCCCGTTACCCGGTCCGTTACGCTTGCACCGCTTATTCGTCCTTCGTCATACAGCAGCTTGTCAGCCTTGGCATAGTTCACCGCCAGCGCCCCTCGTGTAACAGCTTCCTTCATGACCTCAATCGTCAGGCGAGCGTCATCTGTGCGGTACTCTACATAGCTGCCGCTTCCCTTCAGTCCATCACGCTTCAGCAAAGGCTCGCGCTCTAGTGTAGCTTGGATGTCCAGCATGCGGCGGCGCTCACTACGCTTAACACCAGCAAGGAAATCATATACCAGCAGCCCGACAGAGGTGGTGAATGCGTTAAACGTGCCGCCCTTGTGAAAAGGAAGTAGCATACGCTCGGGTATGGTCACATGTGGACCATTTTCGAATACGATTGCCCGCTCCTTCCCGACCTCGGCTACCATCTTAACTTCAAACTGCTTCAAATAACGAAGACCACCATGCACTAGCTTGGTCGAGCGACTGGACGTACCCGCTGCGAAATCCTGCATCTCCACCAATGCTGTCTTCAAACCACGATCCGCCGCATCCAGCGCAATACCCGCCCCTGTAATGCCGCCGCCAATGATTAAAATATCCAAATGCTCATGTCCCATACGTTCCAAAACAGCGGTTCTCTCCTGCGCAGCAAATCCCTGTTCTCCCATCATTTATCCCTCCAGCTTTGTATATATTCACGATGCAATCTGCCAACCGAATCATCATAAGGTACAAAAAAAGACCACGAACATCGCTGCGGCGGATGCCGAGCGGTTCATGGTCTCTCCAAGTCTCCTGACGAGTATTAACTTATCTATATCGTAGCACACACGGTACGCTATGAAAAGGGAAATCTGCCTGTTGCCAGATGGCTCCCTTCTATCGCAAAACCGTCTCTACTTGAACGCCATTGCGGCATGAACTGCCTTTTTCCAGCCACCATAAAGCTCAGTCCGCATGTCCTCACTCATGGACGGAGTAAAGGTATGATCACTCTGCGCATATCCCCGGACTTCATCCAGACTGCTCCAAAACCCAACTGCCAGCCCTGCTAAATACGCCGCACCGAGTGCAGTTGTCTCGTTCACAGCAGGTCGTTCTACAGGCAGATCGAGAATATCGCTCTGGAACTGCATCAGGAACTCGTTCATCACTGCACCTCCATCTACACGCAATGAGCACACAGGTACACCCGAATCGCTCGCCATGGCAGTTAGGACATCTTTAGTCTGGTAGGCCAGCGATTCCAGTACCGCTCGTATAAAGTGCTCCTTGGTTGTTCCCCGCGTCAAACCAAATGTCGCGCCGCGCACGTCACTGTCCCAATACGGGCTGCCTAGACCTACAAAGGCCGGGACAAAATATACCCCTTCCGTCGAGGTCACACGCGCCGCATACGCTTCACTATCTTTGGCCTCGCGGAACATGCGCAGCCCATCACGCAACCACTGAATAGCAGACCCAGCTACAAAAATGCTGCCCTCCAGCGCATACTTTACCTGACCATTCAGCCCCCATGCAATGGTCGTAATCAGTCCATGTTCCGAGTCACAGGGTTCATCTCCGGTATTCATCAGCATAAAGCATCCCGTACCGTATGTATTTTTAATCATGCCCTTGTCAAAGCATCCCTGACCGAACAGAGCTGCTTGCTGATCGCCCGCCGCTCCGGCAATAGGAATTTCCTGCCCAAAAAAGTGATAATCCACCGTATGAGCATATATCTCAGAAGATGATTTCACCTCTGGTAGCATAGACGCAGGAACGCCGAGAATATCCAGCAGCTCCTCATCCCATTTTAGCTCATATATGTTGTACATGAGTGTGCGGGCCGCATTGGAGTAGTCCGTTACATGTGCTTTACCACCGGACAATCTCCAGATTAGCCAGGTATCAATCGTACCAAACAGCAAATCCCCACGCTCCGCTTGAGCTCGTGCCCCTTCGACGTTGTCGAGTATCCATTTGACCTTGGTGCCAGAAAAGTAGGGATCAATGAGTAGTCCCGTTTTGCTATGAAAAATATGATCAAATCCACGGCTTTTCAATTCCTCGCAGATCCCGGCTGTTTGCCGTGACTGCCATACCAGCGCATGATATACAGGAAGACCCGTATGTTTATCCCACACCACTACGGTTTCCCGTTGATTCGTAATACCAATCCCGGCAATTTGGTTGGCTTTCACACCTGATTCCGACAGGCAGGAGGCGATGACGGCCAAAATAGAGCTCCATATTTCATTTGCGTTTTGCTCTACCCACCCCGGCTGGGGAAAATACTGTGGGAACTCCCGTTGTGCCTTGTATACCACTTTTCCCTGCCGATCAAACAAGATGGCCCGCGAACTGGTTGTACCCTGATCCAAGGCAAGAATGTATTGCTCCATCGTTTCCCAGCCTCCTTGCATATTTATGTATTGTTACCCACTTGATTCAAATAAAAGCTATTGCTTATAATGCTCGAACAGCCGCTTATTGGAGGTTGTAACTGCTGTAGCTCCCGCAGCCAACGCCGCTTCCACATCCTCTGGGGTGCGAATAAGTCCGCCCGCCAAAATGGGAATGCCCGTGCGTTCGCTGACTTCCTTAATCATAGGTGGAACAACACCGGGCAGCACCTCAATATAATCAGGTCGTGTTTTTTCCACCAGCGCGTAGCTTTTTTCCAGCGCAATCGTATCGAGCAGGAACACCCGCTGTACAGCAAGAATCCCTTTCTTTTTAGCAGTTGCAATCACCCCGGATCGGGTCGAAATAATCCCAAACGGCTTAATTTCCTGACACAAATATTCAGCCGCATACTCGTCATTCTTCAAGCCTTGCACCAGGTCGGCATGCAGAAGCATTTGCTTGCTGCGACTCCTAGCCATCTGGTACAGGTTGCGCAGCTGCGCTACATGCGTATCCAGAAAAACCGCATACTCATAAGAGCTGTCCAAAATACCCTCCAGCTGCTTCATATGCTTAGCTGCAGGTAAAATGCGTTGTCCCTGAAATGGCATGGATATCCCCCTTAAAGCTGAATGTCGGTCAAACTCGTTCAAATTTTATATTATCACTCTGTTCGACGAAGGTGAAGCGGTTTCAAAAGAATACCCCTTTATACTCCATATGTGCCTTTATTTCTAAACAACATCCATGGATCATCTCTATTGGCTGCCACATCTGCCAGGTTGCTGGGATATTGTGGTTGGAGCTCCCCATCATCCCCAACTGTGCGCTCGATTACTCCCGCCTCTTTTACTTCCCTACCACAAAAACATTGAGATATTGCTTTCTTTTTTGTGCTTTTTAATCAACCATATGTCTATTTCATTTTCGAAAAACTCGCATAAATTAATATTAATCTTTCAAAGAATGGAGTGAATAGAATGGGTTTTTATGTTCGTAACAGTACACCTAACCCTATTTCGGTTGCTGTTGGATACTATGATTCTGGTTGTAGTCCTATCACCTATGCTAAGAGAGGGTGGTACCGTATAGAACCCGGTAGACGCGCACTTCTTGTAGCTGGATCAGCAGCAAACCAATTTTTTTATGTCTATGGACATGACAGTTTTGGTAATTGGTGGGGTGGTGGTTTCTACACAGATGTTCCTAGAGAGGCTTTCACAAGATGCTGGATAGCAGGTTGCCAAGGTCAAGGCTGTAGAAGTGTGGGGTTCGATGAGATTAATGTTGGTAATTTCGAAAACTACACACTAAACCTTGTAGATAGTACCCAAGGTGCCTCTAAGTCAAGACGTACTCTAGTGGCGAAAAAAAGAAAGGCCAATTTTAAATTAGGGAAGTTCAGCTTTATAAAATCACCTGGAAAATTAGGTAAGTTAGGCAAGAATAGAAAACCACTATATGGTAAACGCAACTAGAATTATATATACAGAACCAAAAGAAGCACCTCCAGACATGAACTGGGAGGCGCTTCCTTACATACTCGCTTCGTATTCCTTCGCTCGTCTGTAAAGCGTGTTTGGCTTCATGCAGATCCGATTTATTTCTGCCCTTACTGTTATGCTTTAACTGTACCCCTTTACCCAGCACGATCGCTGCTATCCTCTCAGCCTGAAGCTAATCTAGCCCTCAAACCCTCGGCGCAGCCATGAGGTAGCGAGCATGATCGCACCGCGCTTGGCCGCGGTTTCCGACAATGGGTTCAGCATCACAAAGTCGTGAATGATGCCTTGAAAGCGTGCAGCGGTCACATCTATCCCCGCTTCACGCAGCTTGTTCGCATAGGCCTCACCTTCATCGCGCAGCACATCGGCCTCGCCTGTAATGACCAGCGCACGCGGTAGCCCTTTGAGCTGTTCTGTGGTGGCACGTAACGGGGACGCCGTGATCTGCGCTCGTTCGTTGGGATCCGTCGTATATTGATCCCAAAACCATTGCATTCCTTCGCGGCTCAGGAAATATCCTGTGGCGAACTCCTGGTATGATTCCGTGTCAAAGGAAGCGTCCGTCACCGGATAAAATAACAACTGCTGCCGGATGGAAGGACCACTGCGTTCTTTGGCCAGCAGCGTTACGGCCGCGGTCATGTTACCGCCGACACTGTCTCCGGCTATCGTCAGCGTATCGGGCTTCAATCCATGCTCGCGCCCATGCTGTGCCACCCATTGAACGACCGCGTAAATTTCCTCAATTGCCGTCGGATATTTAGCTTCAGGTGATAAGCTGTATTCCGGGAATACAACGGCTGCCTGTGAGCCGACTGCCAATTCACGAATCAGACGATCATGCGTATGGGCATTACCGAATACCCAGCCTGCTCCATGAATATATACAATGACCGGGAGATCGCTTGTCACCTGTTGTGGACGAACAATTCTGACCTTCACCTCACCGCCAGGCCCACCTGGAATAGACAGATCTTCTACATCTGCGGCGGGTTTGTCTGCTGGACCGGATTGAACCTCATTGACCGTTTCACGTCCTTTTTCAGGACCCAAATCATATAGAAACGGAGGCTTGGCATTGTCGTCTGCAAATTTCTGCGCTGCGGGTTCAAGCTGTACTTTTTTACTCATATCGTTTCACTCTTCCTTTCTTATCTGTGCTCTACATATATCCAATATGGCTTAAGTTTGCTCATTCAGTTTCACCTTATATATTTAAACGAGTTCCTCTCTTTCCAATCGGAGGACTTTAGTTTGCCCAACAGAAGAGCTTGACTTTTATTTTATATTGTAACTATAATAGTTACATGTTAAAGTTCGTAAATGTACCAGGTACACTTACGATCAAACTAATGAATCATCCAAATCATATTTATAGGAGGCTATCTATTATGAAAATTGCAGTTATTGGTGCAACCGGTAAAGCAGGAAGTAATATCGTAAAAGAAGCATTAGACAGAGGACATGAAGTAACCGCCATCGTCCGTGACTTGGCTAAGGTAACGGAAAGCCGTGCTACTGTAGTACAAAAAGACGTTTTTGATCTGAAAACAGATGATCTGAAAGGTTTTGACGTAGTCGTTAATGCTTTTGCCGCTCCACTCGGACAAGAGCATCTGCATGTCGATGCAGGTAACGTACTAATTGAAGCCCTGCGTAATGTATCCGGTACTCGCCTAATTGTCGTAGGTGGTGCAGGCAGCTTGTTCACTGACGAATCCCAAACACTTTTGGTAAAAGATGCTCCTGGCTTCCCTGATTTCGTATATCCAACAGCAAATAACCAAGGAAAAAACCTGGAAATTCTGCGTGGTACTAGCGATCTGAACTGGACTTTCATTAGTCCTTCTGCGGAATTTGCTCTGGGTAAACGTACAGGCTCTTACCAAGTGGGAAAAGAAACGCTGTTGGTTAATTCCAAAGGTGCAAGCTATGTCAGCTATGAAGATTATGCAGTTGCCGTAGTGGACGAAATCGAAAAACCGCAACATCTGAACCAACGTTTCACAGTGGTGTCCGAATCCTAATTTCCCTATTCTTGCAGCGTTTATAGCATAAAAGAGACCCTTCGCCCATTTTCTCATGCTGCATGGAAAGTCCGCTTTACTCTAAATCAGACTTTCCATGCACGCTATGAGAAGCTGAACCCGAAGGGTCTTTTTGTTATGACCTGTTGATACTCTCGTTATGACTTGTCAGTACTGACCTTCTTTTCTATATCGTGAGCGTAACTCTCCCTCTTATCGCTAAAACACAGCTTGAGAATCGGAGGCGAAGCCAAGGTCGTCAGAATGATGGCAATGATCACCGATGTAAAATATTGCTGTGCCAACAGACCCGTCTGTAGACCGGTAGCTGCAATAATAAGTGCAACCTCGCCGCGAGATATCATCCCGGAGCCGATCGCAAGGGCAGAACGGTTATCGAAGCCCGTCAGCCGCGCCCCGAGACCTCCCCCGATTAGCTTTGTCACCAGCGCAATCAGTGTCAAAACAACAACAAATCCGAGCTGCTGCCCTACTCCCTCAAAGGAAACATTTAATCCGATGCTGACAAAAAATACAGGAACAAAGATGGAATAAGCGATGGGCTCCACCTTTTCTTCTACGACGTGCTTAAAGCTGGTTTGTGCAATGGCAATCCCGGCCGCAAAAGCCCCGATAATACCTGCCATCCCCAACATATCCGCAAAATACGCAAACCCAAAGCAAATAATCAACGCAGTCGTGATGACTGCTTCAGTCACCTTGAGTGGAGCAAGTATTTTCATAATCCATGGAACAACGAACCAGCCACCCAGAATAGCTACCACGAAGAAAACTAGCTTTTTGCCAACAAGAAGCCCCAGCGATGTTTCTCCACCCATACCGAATATACTCATTACTACCGCTAGTAGTACCACGACAAGCACATCATCCAGCACTGCCGCACCCAAAATGGTCGAGCCTTCCCGGGTATTCAGCTTATTCATATCCTTGAGTACCTGTACCGTAATGCTTACAGAGGTAGCACTCAGAATAATTCCTAGAAACCAGCCTTCATGCACCGAGAATCCAAAGGCTTCCCCTACACCAAAGCCGCAAATTAGCGGTAAAATAATACCTCCAACCGCCACAGCTACCGCAGGCTTCCAGTTACGTCGAAGTTGATCCAGGTCCGTCTCCAGTCCAGCAATGAACATCAGCAGCAGCACGCCGATTTCAGATATATTATGAATCAGCGAATCATTCTGAACCCATCCTAATACGGCTGGACCCAGCACAATTCCTGCGATCAGCTTTCCCAATACCGCTGGTTGAGCGAGCTTGACAGACAAATGACCCGCGACTTTTGTAAACAGTAGAATCAGCAGAAGATATAGTATAAATTGCATAGGCTGATAACCTCCTTTTATTTAATCCTTGAACTCATTTGCGCATAACCCACAATATTGAAGAAAACTAATAATCATAAAATGCTAAACAAACGTGCAAAATATGTGTCTGACCTTAACGGACAACTCGCAAAATAAAAAGGGGAACCCGAGATACAGCACAGGTTCCCCTAAAAAAGACATAAAGGA
Source organism: Paenibacillus sp. FSL R10-2748 (assembly GCF_038005565.1). NCBI lineage: Bacteria > Bacillati > Bacillota > Bacilli > Caryophanales > Paenibacillaceae > Paenibacillus > Paenibacillus sp. FSL R10-2748. Next base: position 365,677 of record NZ_JBBOTK010000003.1, on the reverse strand, counting down.
GCCTTGGTGACAGGCTCCTCCGGTAATTCATATATTCATTTGATGTTGTCGGTCATACTTGCGCAAACAAGCAACTTTATCCTTTAATTATATCTCTTCTGTAAACCCGTGTAAACGTGTTGAATTAACTTTCTGCTTTTTTCACATAGCGGTCGCGGTATTCGTGGTCCAGCATACTCATCAGAATCGAATCATGGTATTCATGATTGTAGAATAAAGCATCCCGTTGTACACCTTCACGCTGAAAGCCTACTTTTTCATAGCAACGAATGGCACGTTCATTAAAATCAAATACATTCAGCTCAATCCGATGCAGATTACAGATACCAAATCCGTAACCCAGCATGAGTACAAGCGCTTCGGTGCCGTAGCCTTTCCCCTGATTTCCCTGCTCATTGATTGCAATACGGATGTTGGCGCTGCGGTTCAAGCTGTCCATATCCTGCAGGGCTATATCCCCAATGACACGATCATCTTCGCGAAGCGCAATCAACAGAAGCAGGCTTGAGGCATCCTGTCCTTTAGCTTCAATATAACGGGCAATTTGATCCTTGGTAAAGCTGCGTTGTGTGCCTGTCAGCCGCCGCACATCCTGATCGAACAATGTATTATAGTATAGCTCGGTGTCCTCTACGTTAACGGGACGCAAGTATACCCGTGATCCTTCAAGTAACCGTGCCACAGGCTCTGAGGATGAAGTTTGTTGAGTCATCATGATCTCTCCCATGCTAAAAATATAAATGACGAAAATCAAAGCAAATTATTGCGCAAGATCGACTACGCAAGGTCTGCATTTTGCTCCGTAGTCAGGCTAGAATCGGCGAGGGACTCGCGCCAAATTACAGATTGAAGCAACAGTCCCGTCAAACCCAGGATTCCAACAGTCATTCCGATCCAGACAAAAGCCGTGCCCGCCCCTGCTATTCGGATCAATACTCCTCCGGCAAGCGGTGAAACGACCATGATTGCTCCAATCACGGTACTTTGGATACCAAAGACGCGTCCTACCATATCAGCAGGGGTTTTGGCTTGTAATATATAGTTCTGGGTGATAATGTACAGGCCGTTGCCCACGCCCAGCACAGCCCCGATCATAAGCAGTACAGGCAATCCAGTTCCAGGTTGCGCCCAGCCTAAAGCAGCAATAGCTCCGCCAACCAGCACATATCCACCACCGAGCCCCCAGCCTGCGCTTATGCGATTCAAGCGATTAAGCACAAGCATGCAGCCGACGGCGCCAGCCCCAATGGCTGAAACCAGCCAGCCAAGCAGCGATTCATTACCTGGAGCGAGCACTCGCAGCAATGTAGGGAACTGGTAGTCGATCATGAGAATGGCGATTAAGCCGAAAAGTCCGAATATGAGCGTATGCAAAAGCATTCGACTGCGCCATAAGAACGCCCAGCCCTCACGCCATTGGTTGAAAAAACGAGATGCGCGGACATGCTCCTCCCGCATTTTGGCTTCATCAGCCTCAGGCGCTGTATGCGCAGCCGACTTTCCTTGCTGCTCGGCTGCAACAGCTTGTTGGTCTGCGCTGACCAGCGCTGGACCGATTCCGCGCAGCGGCCACAGCAGCAGGCCGGAACAGAGGCGCAGCAATGCATTGAGAATAATGCATGCCTGGGGGGACAGCACAGTCAAGGTCATAGCGCCCAGTAATGGCCCTGCCACTTTGGAGGCCTGATTGACTAACCCATTCAGCGAGGTTGCCCGAAATAGGTCGTCGCTGGCGACTACCGTGCGAGTCAAGCCTTGCTGTGAAGGCATTTGGAATACGCCAGCGGCCGCGCGCAGACCAAGCAAAGGCAGCAGCCACGCCGGGCCCGGGACGGCGAGGATGGCCAGCGTCAATAAGGCAATAGCTGCATCGCAGACGATCATCAGCCTGGCCTTGTGTACCCGGTCGGCTAACGTGCCCGCGATGGAACCCAGCAGCAGACCCGGTAGGGCCATCACTACCGGAATCAGTGCAATCATCATAGGGTCGGCTTCCCAGCGATAGGCAACAAGCACCTGAATGGCGATAGCATCAAACCAATCGCCAAAGGAAGCAGCCGTGTGCGCCGCAAACATCCGCCGAAAACGGCCATTGCGCCAAATGCTAGGCGTGGATTGCAGTTCTTTCTTTTCCTTCATTATCTACTCACCCTGCTCTCATTTTCAGCTTCTTTAGCAATAAGAACATTCTAGCGGGTCTATATCAGAGGAAAATCAGACAGCTAAAAACATCAGACGACAGAAAGTGTTTGTTCCAACCAGCGCCTTAGCGCTGGACGATGCAGTGTTAAACTGTTATCCCGGTCAAGCCGATCATATTGAGCCGCATATTTCTCTTCCAGCATGGGATAGGAGCCGCAAAGCTTCAAAAAACTGCGGATTTGGCAGATCGCCTTGATTTTTAGCAATTCCTGTTTAGCCATATCAAGGGTGTCCAGTCCTTCATCCATGAGCCGCTCGGCGTTGCCCACATCTCCAGTACGTAAAAGCATAAGTCCGCGCATCATGCGATAACGGCCCAGTTCGCGTAAATACGGAGCCTCCGACAGCATGCCTTCCAGACGATCAGACAGTTTCGCAGCCTTTTCCATATGATTGGAAGCCAGATGCATGTACATCTCCATCAGTGCAACAGGCATCACAAATTTATCGAGATCATCCCGCTCCATGACCCTCAAGGTCAGTGGTAGACCTTCCTGTGCGCGTTCAGGTTTTCCATTTTCCACATAAGCCTCCAGGATGTTGAGAATGCGTAATTCCCGTTCCTGATCACTGGACAGCAACCTGCTGGAAAGCGCACACTCACATAGAGCAAGCCCCTCATCCGTCACCCCTGCTGTGCACATATATAGCAGCAGCATCCAATACAATCGGTCTGCGCGTGTAAAGTCCTCCCGCTCCAAGAACCAGGACACATCCGCCTGTACAAAACGGGTATACATTTGATAAAAGACAGACAATTCAAAACCCATCTGCTCCTGCTGGGCAGCCAGCGCTACGATGGAATTCCCCTGCCCCAACAGCTGGTATTTCCGGAATAGTCCATGTACGGCGTCCTGCACCTCCTGATCGTGCAAGGACGGATGATTCTGTGACCGCACGTCAGTCAAGGTCAAGCTGTAGCCATACCCTCTGACCGTATGAATACGGAGCACATCCCATGACTTAAGTTTTTTGCGCAATCTGTAGATATGATCATCCACCGTACGCTCCACCGGATACTCCAGCGGCCACACACGATCCAGCAGTTGTTCCCGGGTGAACACCTGATTCCGGTTATCGTACAGAAAGCGCAGCAGCGCAAACTCTTTAGCCAACAACATAACACGATCTGCATTACAGATCACACTGTAACCGTCTGCATCAAATTGCAGTCTGATCATCCACCTCGCCTCCGACATATCGTTTCTTGGCTGCACCTAGCCCTATAAACATAAGCAGAACACTCAGGCACAAGAGCAGCAGCAGCGGAATTGTCCAGCCTTGTGTCGCATCATGCAAATAACCGAACAGTGTCGGCCCGGTCGCTGCTAGCAAATAACCAAAGGATTGCGCCATACCAGACAGCTCTGCTGCCTGCTGCGGTGTCCGCGTCCGCAAATTAAAGAACATCATCACTAACGGGAAAGCAAAACCACCCGCTATACCGATACAAATGACCCAAATCACACTCCACTGTGTAGCTCCAAGCAGAAATCCACCCAGACCGATAAAATACAGCGCAGCCATAATCAGAACCAATACCCGCTGATCCTTCACCCGTGCCGCCCAAATAGGCACAATAAAGGTAAATGGCATTTGCGAAAACTGCAGCACAGACAGCATCCATCCCGCAGTCTCTGAATCCATTCCCTGTCCGCTCATCATTTCTGGAAACCAGGCGGCAGGAACATAGAACAGAGCAGATTGCAGCCCCATAAACAGCGTCACCTTCCAAGCCAAAGACGATGTATATACATTCACGGTTCGGGCAGACACTGCCGCTTTATTGGCTGTTTTGCGTGCCTTAAGGAGCTGGGGCACCCAGAGTAAAATACCTACGACACCCACAATCCCCCATATTCCCAAAGCACCTCGCCAGCCCATACCTCCATTTATAGCCAGCGGTATACTCAGGCCAGATGCGGTTGCTGCGACCACATTCATGGATACTGAGTATACGCCGGTCATTAGTCCGCTGTTGCGAGGAAACTCCTCTTTGATCAGACTGGGCAGTAACACATTACACACGGCAATGGCCAGTCCCAGCATGGCGGTCCCGACAAATAATGCGGTCACCCCCAGCGTTGAGCGCACCACAATACCTGCGGTCAACAGCAGCAAGGCTGCAAAAATAATAAGAGACGACCCGAAGCGGCGCGACAGTTTGGCTACAAAAGGTGACAACAGGGCAAAAGCCAGCAGCGGCAATGTCGTTAATAGGCCACTCAGTGTATTCGAAATATGCAAAGAATCCTTAATCAAACCGATAAGAGGTCCTACCGAGGTAATCGAGGCGCGCAGATTGGCACCTACCAGAATGATCCCTACGGCAAGCACCCAAGGACCGGCATGCCACAAAGATTTGTATACCAAAGCTCGTTGGTGTTGCTGTGAACTCATCTCTCCATTCTCCAATCCATCTGTATTATGCTCAAAGGCTCCAACCAAGTGTACGGCTGGAGCCTAGCAATTTTTATCTCATTAAATTATAAAGGCATTCGTGCCATATGCATAGGACGGATCGACACAGCGCCCCAAGTCTTCAAGTTCACCATATAGCTTCATTGAAAAAATAAAAGCTGCCTGAAAGGATAGTTTCCTTTGGAGGCAGCTTTCAGTTCATAAACTCCGATGCGACCAGCGCTGCTTAACGTACCAACCAGCCGCCGTCCACCGCCAAGATATGACCGTTCATGTAGTCGGAACCCTGACTGGCGAGGAAAACCACAACTCCCATCAAATCAGACGGATCGCCCCAACGACCCGCAGGAATACGCGACAAGATTTCTTGATTGCGACTTTCATCCGCACGGATTGGAGCTGTATTTGCCGTAGCAATATAACCCGGCGCAATCGCATTAATCTGAACGTTATGAACTGCCAGCTCGTTCGCAAATGCCTTGGTCAAACCAGCTACCGCATGCTTGCTCGCTGTATACGGCGGAACGAATTTGCCACCCTGAAAAGCAAGCATAGAAGCGACATTGATAATCTTCCCGCTTTTTTGCTCTACCATCACCTTTGCCACTCCCTGGCTCAGATGATATACGGCATTCAGGTTGATCTCCATAACAGCGTCCCAATCCTCATCTTTATACTCGAGCAGAGGGGCGCGTCGAATCGTACCTGCATTGTTTACGAGGATATCAATTTTACCGAATTCATTGACGCATTCTTCTACAATTTTTTTAATGGATTCTTTTTGCGTCAGATCCGCCTCATGAAAGACAACCTTCACACCTGTAGGTTCGAGCAGACGTTTTGTTTCTTCATAATCATCATTGTTAGCTACAATGAACAGGTCTGCACCCGCTTTGGCCAAAGCTACGGAATACCCTTGACCCAAACCACTGTTGCCTCCTGTTACAATCGCCGTTTTACCCTTTAGACTGAAAAAATCCAATGAAAAATTGTCCAGACCCATGTCTACGCCTCCATCACAAATTAGTATAAAAACCTATATTTCCTGAAGCCTACAGCGCTGCGCGTACTTCCTTATATTTAGCTACATAACGTGCTGCATTTTCTGTGATCAAGTCGTAGCGACCTTCCTTGGCTGGAGCCGTCAAATTACCCCCAATTCCCACGGCTACACATCCATTACGCAGCCAGGTTTCCATATTGTCCAGATCAACGCCACCGGTTGGCATAATCTGTACATGAGGCATTGGACCTCTGACGGCCTTAACAAAGTCCGCCCCCATCGCACTTCCTGGGAACAACTTCACGACATCACTACCCAATTTCATGGCTTCCTTGATCTCATTTAGCGTCATACAGCCGGGCATATAAGGAATCGCATACAAGTTGCACAGCTTCGCTGTTTCTTCTTCAAAAGAAGGACTCACGACAAACTCTGCTCCGGCCAGAATAGCAATTCTCGCCGTCAGTGACTCCAATACCGTTCCTGCACCAATCACTGCCCGATCTTTAAATTCGTCTCTCAATCTTCGAATGACCTGATCCGCATCCGGCGTCGTAAATGTAAGCTCAATATTATCCAAGCCGCCTTCAATGCAGGCTTTAGACATTAGATATGCTTCCTCCGCCGTGTTTCCCCGAATGACTGCGACGACACCTACTGAAGTGATATGTTCCAAAACTTTCTTTTTCGTCATGTTCCTGATCCTTTCCACGAATGGGATGACCATGTACCTCAGCCGCTTGCAGGTCTACGCTCCAATACACTGATCGGATTAACGCAACTCGCTCATGGCAACCTGATCCATGTCTTTGTATGTTTTATTTTCACCGGCCATGCCCCAAATGAAGGTATAGCTGCCCGTAGCCGCACCGCAGTGGATAGACCAAGGTGGAGAAATAACGGCTTCATCATTCTTCATCACCAGATGGCGCGTTTCGTTCGGTTCACCCATCAGGTGGAACATTCTCGCATTCTCATCCAGTTCAAAGTAGAAATACACTTCCATACGACGGTCATGAACATGTGTCGGCATGGAGTTCCACACACTGCCGTTCTCCAACGTCGTCATCCCCATAACCAATTGGCAACTTTGAATGCCTTCATCATGGATAAAGCGACGCAACGTACGGTTGTTGGCTGTTTCCTGCGAACCCAGACTTTCAGACGGTACATCGGCAAAAGACTGCTTTGTCGTCGGATATGTGGTATGAGCCAGGGCCGAAACGATATAAAATTTTGCAGGCTTTTCACTGGAATCGCTTTCAAAGATCAACTCCTTACCACCTTTACCTACGTAGAGACAGTCTTTTGTGGCCAGCTCGTAAGTTTCACCGTCCACCTTGACCGTACCGCTGCCCCCGACATTAAAAATACCCAGTTCGCGGCGCTCCAGGAAAGTTTCCGCTTTGATTTGATCGTTACCTTCCAGTGCAACAGATTTATTCACGGGATAAATGCCCCCGATAATGACACGATCTTCATGCGTATAGACCAACTTTACCTCCTCAGGTACAAACAGTTCCTGGATCAGATAGTGCTGACGCAACTCTTCAGTCGTAAAATGCTTGGCATGTTCGGGATGAGTTGAATAACGCATTTCCATAAAAACATTCCTCCTGTTTAGATAAACTTTTTTATCAACGGAATTGTTATAAAAGCGGTTTCTAACTCTACTTCTTAGCTAGAATTGTAATAATTATCTAAGAGGGTGTCAACCCAAAACTTCACTATTCCTAGAAAAACCCTTAATACACACGAAGTTTTACACGATTTTCACCTTTTGATAAACAGAATCGAATTTTTTTATCTATATTACCCAAAAAGTTTTTAGCAAATATATCAACTTCATCATTGTGAAAAACCGATTTATGTGATAATTTCAATTTATTCAGTTGGTGCATGCGCTTACAGATTAAGTTTACTAAACATAAGGAGGAATACAAATGACCGCAACATTGGATGCTGTTACCTTCGGAGAACCGATGGCCATGTTTTATGCCAATGAAGCAGGCTCTCTGGATGAGGTGCGTTCATTCACCAAAGCGTTGGCCGGGGCAGAGACGAATGTTTCAGCCGGTTTGGCGCGTTTGGGTCTACGGGCGGGACTCGTGACCAAACTCGGCGAGGATACGTTCGGCAAGTTCATTGCTAGTGCGCTACGTCAAGAAGGGATCGACACCCAGAACGTCATGTTTACCAAAGACCACTCTACTGGCATGCTGATTAAATCCAAAGTTACAAGTGGGGACCCAGAGGTGGAATACTTTCGCAAACATTCCGCCGCCTCCACACTAAGCATCGCTGATTTTAACGAGGCTTACTTTTCCGGAGCTCGCCATCTGCATTTTACAGGTATTTCTGTCGCCCTCTCCCCTGAGTGCCGTGATTTCGCACGACATGCGCGGCAATTTATGAAAAAGGCTGGCAAAACCGTATCCTTTGATCCGAACCTCAGACCCAAGTTATGGCCTGACACGCAAACGATGGTGGAGGCGATTAACGAAGCATCTGAGGGGTGCGACTGGCTTCTACCCGGCATTCATGAAGGTAAAATATTGACAGGCTACACCTCACCGGAGGATATCGCTTCCTTCTATCTTGACCGAGGTACCTCGCTGGTCATCATCAAGCTGGGAACCGAAGGTGCATATTACAAATCCGCAGATGCTGAGGGATACGTCAAACGCTTCCGTGTAGAGCATGTCGTTGATACCGTAGGCGCGGGTGACGGATTTGCCGCAGGCGTTATCAGTGCGCTACTGGAGGGCTTGCCCCTGGCAGAGGCCGTCAAACGCGGTAATGCCCTTGGCGCACTGGCTGTCATGTCAGCTGGAGATATGGACGGCTATCCGACACGAGCCGAGCTGGAATCCTTTTTGCTCAGCGCCAGCACGAATTAATCCGGTTTCATTCCCCGCATAGCCTTCACCGCTATTAGCGCAAGCTCAACAAGGCCGAAAGAAGTCGGCCTTAACTTTTAATAGCCCGTATTCGCGTTTGTACGATCTGAGCAGCATACGCATACTCAGATCGTACAAAGGAATACGGGCTATTTTTATAATATATGACACATTGCTCGTCTACAGCGTTTTGACGGATTCTCCCCGATTAATATCCGGTACAAATCGGTAGATAATCGGAACCGATTCGCCGCCCTCCTCAATGCTGGACAGCAGCGTCTTTGCCGCTTGCTTCCCCATATCCGCAATCGGTTGCGTAATAGTCGTAATCGGCGGATTGTAAATATGGGCAAACTCCGCATCGTCAATCCCGATAATAGACAACTCCACCGGAATGCGTATACGGCGGGCATTCACATATTTCAGCGCTTCTGCTAGCACAATATCATTCCCGGCCAACAGCGCAGTCGGTGGCTCTGGCAGCTGGAACAACTCCTTCAGTGTCTGCTGGATTTCTTCTCTCGGCACACTGCGCATATACTCTTCTCGAAATGGCAAGCCATGCTCCTCCAGCGCCTTTTTGTATCCGCTGAGCCGCTCCACCCGTGGAGTAATCCGATTCAAGCCAAGCGGCAAAGTAATCAGCGCAATTCGCTCATGTTTGTGAGCCACAAGTTCCTGAATCGCCAGCTTAATCGCCATTTCGTTATCCAGCAGCAGGCTGCGCGTATTCACCCCGTCTACCAAACGGTCCAAAAACACTAACGGATACTTTTCACGAATGAGCTGGTTGTAAATATCTGCATGCTTGCCTGTCGGGAAGATGATCAGGCCGTCCACCTGCCGAGCCTTGAGCATCTCAATATATTGGCCCTCCTTGTCCGGGTTTTCATCGGCGTTGCAAATGATCACCTGAATGCCAAAACGCTGCAATTCCTCCTCAATCGCACGGATGGACTGGATCGAAAGGGTATAGTCAATGTTGGCTACAATGACCCCGACCATAAACGTCCGGTTTTGCTTCAAGCTGCGGGCCAGCCCGTTAGGCTGATAGTTCAGCTCTTGAATAACCTCGGCAATGCGGTCTCTGGTCTGGTCGCTCATATATTTATATCGTTTGTTCAGAAATTGCGAGACAGTGCTTTTAGACACTCCTGCCTTCTGGGCAACATCTTCAATCGTCGGCTTCTTCATCGGTACACTCCTTGTCTTTCATGTACTGCGTTAGTGCAACAAAAGTATATCTTTTTTTTAGTAAATTTACCATACTTCTATTTATGAATGCCATTATGATATAAGTCGAACTTCAAAGTTGCCTATCGTGCCACCGTGTAGAAGTATGGTTCTCCAGCAGCAAAAAGAGGCAGTTCAAGATGTTCTCTTGAACTGCCTCCACGTAACCATAAATACTGCTCGGATCAGTGTGCCGGAACGGGCGTTGCAGACTGATCTGGTGTATCGTGCTCGACCAACGCATGTTTTTCCCATAACCGGCTTTTCCAGCGGGCATACATGATGACAGCACGAGTCCATTCATCAGCAGCAATCGCCAGCCACACGCCGGCGAGCCCCATGTCCAGCTTGAACACAAGCAGATAACCAAGCGGCAAGCTCATGCAGACCATGGAGATCAGACCCATAAAGACCGGGAACTTCGCATCTCCAGCAGCACGCAACGAGTTAATAATGACGATATTCGTTGTCCGACCAGTTTCTAGCAGAATGCTAAGTAAAATGACCTGTGCTCCCAAACGAATAATTTCAGGGTTTTCCGTGAACAAACCAAGCAAGGGAACACGGAAAAAGATGACCACCGCATCAATAATCACGGTCACGAGCAACGCCCATTTCACACTGGTCAGTACACGTTTATAGGCAGTATCCTTCTGTCTGGCTCCCACGAGCCTTCCTACCACAATAGCCGTACCCATACCGACTGCCATACTGAACAAGTAAATATAGCTTGAAATATTATTCGCATATTGACGTGTCGCCATTGCTTCTGCGCCCAGATAAGTCACGTACAGTGTGAAAATGAGCTGACACGACTGATACATAATGGACTCCAGCGCGGATGGTACACCAATGCGCAATATTTTAGAGATGAACTTTTTGGACAGTTGGACGTAATATTTCCACTCGACACGAACCTCAGTGACCCGGTACATCAGCCAGAAGAAGATCAAGAGACAAATAAAGCGGCTACCTACTGTAGAAATAGCAGCACCCTCTACTCCAAGTGCAGGCATTCCCCAATGCCCAAAAATCAAAACATAGTTGCCGACCACGTGGATCACGTTCATAAAAACCGATACATACATCGTTTCTTTGGTAAAACCATGTGTACGAATGGTCGCGGCCAGCGCATTAATCAATGCTTGAAGAAAAATGGCACCCCCGACGATGCTCATATACGACTCCGCGTAAGCCAGAATCTCACCCTGGACATTCAGCCATTGCAACATGTGCGTACCAAATACAAGAAAAATTACGCTAAGTAAAAGACCTACCATCAAATTCAACGTAATGGCCGTACCTGTAACCTGGGCCGCTTCGACTAGTTTCTTAGAACCGATATATTGAGCTACGACGATAGCAGCGCCGTTGCCGATAACCTCCAGTACAAGGATGGCAATTGAAATAATTTGATTGGACGCGCCCACACCCGACACTGCATTATCAGATACAGAACTGATCATGAACGTGTCGACGCTCCCCATTAGCATAAACAGAAACAATTCAAGGAAAATAGGCCATGTTAAACGGAACAAATTCAGTTCCTTAGCTTCGGACAATACCGAACCTTTTTTTAGTGCTCTGGTTGTCATTCATTCACCTTTCTTCATAGATTTATTTAACGATCAAAAGGTATGTTAGCACAGTCATTCTGAAAATACATCCCGTTTACGTAAAATGATTTGCAAAATGCGTAAGAATTCATTTATCACCCTCTTTATAATTGATTATCGAACTTTATTGAAACAGAATATTGCAAGAATATACCAGGAATCTGGTCTTTTCGACGTAATTATGAGCTAAAGAGTATAATAGAATACGAGCCTGTGAGCATTGCCGCTGACAGGTTGTGAAGATTGTTGTATGCTTCCTAAGCATAATTTGTGAATTAAAGATGGAATATATAGGACATTCATAGGGTTAAAAGGTAATAAAGGAGGCTTTTACAGATGACTCAATCATTTCAAGCTCTTGTCGTCGATCAGACGCAGGACGGTGAAGTTCAAGCAGAGGTACGTTCTCTGGAAGCTAGCAGTTTACCTGCTGGAGAAGTATTGATTCGTGTCGCTTATTCCAGCATCAATTATAAAGATGGGCTTGCTGCCCACAAGGATGGCAATATTGTCAAAGCCTATCCGTTCGTACCAGGCATAGATTGCTCGGGAACCGTCGTCTCTTCGGAGGATAGCCGCTTTAGCGAAGGACAAGCGGTGCTCGTTACCGGATACGGGCTGGGTGTGTCTCAATTCGGGGGATTCAGCCAATATGCACGTGTGCCTGCGGACTGGGTGGTTCCACTTCCAGACGGACTCACGCCGAGAGAGGCGATGATTTTCGGGACAGCTGGATTCACCGCAGCCCTGTCGTTATATCGGCTGGAGCAAAACGGCGTTACTCCGGAGCAGGGCAAGGTACTCGTCACCGGAGCGACGGGCGGCGTAGGCGGGGCAGCCATTGCCCTGCTGAACAAGAGAGGCTATCATGTCGTAGCCAGCAGTGGCAAGGCTGATGCTCACGATTACCTCAAGGCGCTCGGAGCAGCCGAGGTCATTTCCCGCGAGGAGGTCTACGACGGTGCGGAGAGCATCCGCCCGCTGAGCAAGCAGCTTTGGCAAGCGGCTGTTGATCCTGTAGGCGGAAAGCCGCTCGCTTCGCTGCTCAGCCAAATCGCCTACAACGGCTCTGTAGCCGTGAGCGGCCTGACGGCAGGCACCAAGCTGCCTACGACGGTGCTGCCGTTTATTTTGCGGGGCGTAAGTCTGCTGGGCATAGACTCTGTCTTCTGCCCATACGACACCCGCGTAGCGATCTGGAAGCGACTCGGCAGCGAATGGAAGCCGGAGCGGCTGGAGCAGCTCGTTGAGCGCGAAGTCGGATTGGCTGACCTGCCAAGCGCGCTCGAAGACATCCTTGCAGCCCGCTCGCAAGGAAGAACGCTAGTACGACTGGTTGACTAAGCGAGTAGGTCCGCAAGCTAATCCGTTGACGCGGTTTCGCGTGAAGGAATGTTCATTCCGTAAGCTCTAGCTTCGGAAAATGTAAGAAGCCTGTAAATCTGCATTTTTTGAGATTTACAGGCTTCTTTTCGTTTATTGCTACTTCCTTATCCATAGATGAGCAAACAACATAGATACATCATGGTACATTTGAAGCAGACGGTTTACTTTTCGCAACCAAATGAACCTTTTGAGGACCTCAGTTGTTATATAGATAAACTGCACGAGAAAGGAGAGCACATTCATTGGAGAGTAATCGAGAGTTGTTTGATTTGTATCAACGAGATGTATACCGAACCTGCTACTACATGGTACATAATGCATCGGATGCAGAGGATTTAACACAGGAAGTGTTTATCATCCTGTTTCGCAGCAATCGTGAACAGATCGAACAACTAAAAGCCTGGATTATGAAAATTACGGTCAATCATTGTCTGAATTTCCTTAAACGCCAGAAAAGCCTGCATTTGAAGGTATCGGCTAATCCCTATCTATTTAGCGGGGCGGAAGGTAAGCCTGTAGACAGGCTGGTGGAAGAACGCGAATCGGCAGAAGAATGGGCCGTTTATATGAATCGTCTTCCAGCCAAAATCCGCGCTGTGCTGACACTCCGCTATATGCATGATTTCACGCTGGCGGAAATATCAAAACTGCTGGAAATTCCGCTGGGAACCGTCAAATCGAGGAATCACAAAGGGCTAAAGTTAATGGAGAAAATACTGCGGGATGCAGGTGTACAAATTCCCGAGATGGAAGGAGAGAACTATGAACAACATAGAAAAGGCATTGAAGCGCAAGTTAAATGATGATTCGGAAATGGCCTATCCTGACTTCGATGAGATGTGGAACCGGATGGAACAGACAGGGCATACTGCCCCTACGCTAACCGACACTTCCGATTCATTCCCTCCGCACCGACACAGAAATTGGCGCAAAATAGCTATCGCCGCCTCTCTGAGTGCACTTCTCGTTGCCGTTCCCGTCTATGCCGCCATCCATTATAATTGGGGCGATCTGCTGCACGGAAGAAGCGGCATACAGACGGCACTAAATCAAGACCTTGGACAGCCGCTGGAGCAATCCGTAACCAGAGACGGAGTGAAGCTGACGCTGCATACCGCTATTGTCGATGAGAACCGGACCGTGATTCTGTACAGCTTGGAGGTCGGAAAACGCGCAGACAACGAGTTTTGGAATGTCAAAGGCGTATCACTTAAAAGTGCTGCGGGGAAAAGCAGTGCGGGCGAGTATAGCTTTCAACAATGGGACGAGAAAAACCAACGTTATAACGGCTACTTTGAAAGCGATTGGACACCGCAGCAAGAAACAGAGAACGTGCGACTGACCGTAGATCATATTGAGCTCACCAGCGTTCAGGAACTGGAATTGCCGCTCGATATCAAATCGCCTCAGATGCAGACGTTCAAGCTGGATCGTAACGGCTTACAAGATTTGAAGGTACAGGTATTCGAACAAGGGAAGGATAAGCTAATGCTGTCCTCGGCAATTACCTTCGATTCGTCCAAGCCGAAGGAATGGGACAATCCACAAATCATTGCCTACAAAGGTGGAGAACCTGTGCGGCCTCAGCCTGGAGGAGCTTTTGGTACACCCGGAGAGAATGGGGAATACACAGCCCAGCAGTATTTTACTAAAGCAGATATACCGGAAGGACAGACTACTTTCAAACTGCAATATGCGCAAACTGAGAAAAGTATAAATGAACCCATAAACCTTGATCTGCAGCTAAGCAAGAAGAAAATGGAAAGCGGAACGATTAAAAGCGTGCTGAATACCCCATTGGAGAACGGCAATCCGAATTTTACGCTAGAACAAATGATTGTCACACCTACACAAATCCGTGTCACGATCAGAAGCGAAAAGAAATTCGCCATGTTACCTTATCAAAAATACTTTCTTTCTGTGAACGGCACAACGCTGGAGGGTAGTCGTTGGTCTTCACCTGATCAGGAACACGATCTGAACACGATCCGTTTTGAACGACCGTCCAGTCTTGTGATTACCAAGGACACTCCTGTTACTTTTACAGGCAAATACAAGGTTACGACCCATTCGGATGACAAAACGCCACAGCGTTTAACTGATATTTCTGAGCAAAAGCAGACGCTAACGACGCAAATCGGTGGCTATCCTGTGAAGTGGACCTACTACAAACAGGGATCGGACTTATTCGTAGAAACCGAAAGCGAGGATGCTCACTTTGGAGGGATCAACCAGACGCATATTGGCCTGGGTAAAGAACGGATTATCGGCAAGCCAATCACAGCCAATTTCGCCGGAGACGGCAATAACAAGGCAGTGGATGTCTACAAGAACTTCAAAGGGAAGGAAGCTTCTATCTATATGTTCTATTATACAACGGACGACCCAGAAGCAGAGACAACCATACCCTTGCGGCCTCTGACAAGCAACAGCAAAGCATCTAAATAGCAATGTTATAAAAAGAGGGTCCTCTATACCTGTGTGAACCGTGGTATAGGGAACCCCTTTTTATTTTCCTAGTAAGGCACAGTCTGCCTGAGACGATTGACTCCCGCCCTACTTCACAGAACCTTGCGTAACGCCATTGATAATCCATTTTTGTGCAATCAGATAGACAATAATCATCGGCAGCAAGGCCATCAGGTACGAAGCAAAAGCCAGATTAAAGTCGGTATTGAACTGCCCCTGAAACACATACTGAACGAGCGGCAGTGTATACTGCTCTGCATCGCTGATAATAATGAGCGGCAGCAGGAAGTCGTTATATGTGGACAGACAAGTGAGAATTCCCACCGTAGCACTAATCGGCGCCATCAGCGGGAATATAATGCGCCAAAAAGTACCCCATGTCGTCGCACCATCTACCGTGGCTGCCTCTTCCAATGCCACCGGAATGGAGCGAATATAACCGACATACACGAAGACATTAAACGCCAAACCATACACCGTATGCAGCATAATAAGACCCAACAGATTAGTCATATGAAGGCCCGAGGCCAGTTTTACAATCGGCAGCATGATGATCGGGAACGGTATAAACATGGCGCTCACAAAGTAAAAATATAATCCCTTAAAAAAGCGTCGCTGCATATTACGGGCAATCGCATAAGCGACCATCGAATTGGTTAGCAAAGTCAATATGACCGTCGATGTCGTGACCATCACACTGTTCTGAAAAGCGCTGAAGAAGTTGGTCATTTCTACTGCACGACTAAAATTTTCCCAATGCAGCTCGGTCGGAAAGGCAAAGGCGGAATGCGCCATCTGCTCGGGATTTTTAAGGGCTATCGTCACCGTCATATAGAGGGGAAACAGAATAAATATTGTCCCCAACGCTACCAGAAGCAGCACAGGCCAGTTCGTACGTCTGCTCGTTTTCATCAGTTATCCATCTCCCTTCTCTGGAGGAATCGCAGCTGTAAGATGGAAATGATCGCGATCACAATAAAGTAAATAACAGAGTTAGCCGACTGATAAGCAAATTCTCCGCCTCTAAAGCCTCCGGTGTATATCAGGTGGGAAATCGACTGGGTGGCCCGACCCGGCCCGCCATTCGTCAAAGCCACGATCTGATCGAACACCATCAGGGAATTTTTCATCGCCAATACCATATTGATCGTAAAAAATGGAGCAATTAACGGAAAGGTAATGCTCCAGAATTCGCGCCATTTACCCGCACCGTCCAGGTTGGACGCCTCATACAGACTTGTCGGAATGGTTTGCAGCCCGGCTAGATAGAGAATCGTATTAAAGGCAATCCCCTGCCATACAGCTACGATGACAACCCCCACCCAAGCCAGTTGTTCGCTGCCCAAAATGTTCGTCGACAATGAGGTAATCCCTAAATTTTGCCCCCAAATCGTAAACACGTTCGAGAACAAGTAATTGAATATGTAACCCACGATTAGCACGCTCAAAATATTAGGCAGAAAATAAATACCGCGGAAAAAGTTACGAAACCGTATTTTAGCATTCAGCCCTAGCGCAATCAGCAAACTAAGGATATTAGTCGCAATGGTAACCACAATCGCAAATTTGAAAGTAAACCAGTATGCGTTCCCCATATTGTCATCCTGAAACAAATTAATATAGTTCTTAAACCCGACAAAGTGATACTGATGACCAAAGCCGTTCCAGTTCGTGAGCGAATAATAAAAGCCCTGCAAGGCAGGCAAGGTCAAAAATACAAAAAACAATAGCACCGCCGGCACCGTCATCCAGTAAAAAGTCGTTAGTCGCTTATTCATGTCTCCTCCTCCTCTCCTATCGGCGGTTAGCTACCTTATTCCACTCACTGTCTAGCTTGGCCAGATAAGCGTCGATGTCTCTGTTTTGCAGGAAGGCCTGCACAATAGAATTCAATTGGACCGCTTTGGGAATATAGTGATCGGCAAAATCAATGACGCGGCCCGATTTAAAATAAGGCAACAGCTCCGCCACACTCGGATCATCCTGCGTAACTCCCTTCACCGCCGAAAACAGCGTTTGCTCTGTAATGTATTGCTTGCTGTTCTCCGGCTTCAACAAGAAGGCAATGAACTCCTCGGCTTCCTTTTTATGCGGAGTGCTCTCCGATACGGCCAAGAGCGTATCTATACCGGACACCAGTTTGACCGCCTTTTCGTCATTCCCTGTCGGTAATGGGAAAAAACCAAGCTCCACTTTCGGGTTGGCTTTGCGAATTTCAGATATGGCCCACGAGCCCTGAATGTACATCAATCCCTGCCCGTTAGCGAAGGCACGATTACCGTCGGCATAGTTTTTGCCAAAATTATCACCATGTCCGTATTTCAATAGCTCCAGCTGCTTTTCAGCAACCTCGCGGTACTTGTCCTGAAAGGTGACCTGATTTTCACGCCGTTGCAGGAAAAAATCAATGCCCACCAGATTCGGGCCCAGGGCATTAAAGGGGAGGTTCGTTTGCCAATCATCTTTATATGTAAAATAGAACGGGATTTTCCCAGCAGCCTTGATCTTTTGCGCCGTTGCAATCAGCTCATCCCACGTTTTAGGCACCTGTAATCCCATTTCCTTAAAAAGCGTTTTGTTATACATCACACCATTCGCATTCGCAGCATAAGGAATTCCATACACGGGATCGGCCCCGGTCACATCCTTAAGCATTTTGAGGTAAATCGGGTCAATCGTACGTGGCAATTCTGTATTCGCCAGATCCGTAAAAATACCGCTTTGTGCCAAAATGGAGTAGGTATCTGTGGCCCCAAGCCCCACAATGTCAGGTACATCGTTTTTGACAACCCGGGTCAATAACACGGTCTCTGCCTCTGGCGGGTTGACCTGTGTCACTTCAATACCGGGATGTTCCTGATTGAATTGAGAGATTAGCTTATCGAATGAACCCTTGGCCTCCGGCTTGTTTTGAAAAAACTCAATTTTCACCTTACCCGAAGCATCGCCCTTGTTGCATGCGCTTACAAAAACAGCCAACAAAAGGATCGCCGCCAGTGTAGACAGCTTTTTGACCCAACTCCACATGCTCATACCTCCTTTTCCCCTATGTCAATCTATGCGGGACTAGACAATTAATACCCGTCCCTTATGGAAAAGAAACGATAAAAGATCCAACTGACCCTCAAGCGGTCGATTGGATCTTTCTTTTACTTTTATGATGTTCAGGCTACGGATGCCCCTAATACAGATAATCATCAGTCACAAAACGGCGGTATGCGCCCCAAGTAAAAAAGATAAGATATAGACTAACCACGGTGATAATCGCCCCATTCACAGACGAATTCCCGATTAAGGATCTATCTAATCCTGTATGCTGCATATATGGAATAATCATAAATGCGATCACATTGTATAGGTATGGGATATGAGAAACAAAAGAGGCCAATTTTAAATACAATGAATCAAACAACAAAGAGCCCAGATTGTAAACCATACAAACACCGATGGCATACGTCACACTTTTGCTATACATAGCGATAAAACAATAGAAGGAGCTTATTGCAAATAATGAGGCAAGCGCCCAACCATAGTATTTAAGCATCCGCAGTCCTTGAGATCCGGACAACCCCGCATCACTTACATCATAGGAAAGAGTCCATACTTCAACGATCACCTGCGAGGATACGGCAAATACAATGAGAAGAAACAAAATAGTAGCATTTAAAACCAGCAGTTTACTCCAGAAAATCTGCCCGCGGGTAAATCGGCGCATAAATAACAACCGCAGTTGCCCGCTTCGAAATTCCTCTGTGTATACAGCAGCAGCTAAAGCAGCCACAGCTATGTTGCATACTAAAAACAAATTCTCACGCAGACCAGTAACGACAAAGTTTAAGGATAATACCTCTACAGGAACCTTCATCGTGCGCAAAAAATATACTCCTGTCGAACAGGCTAGAATCGGTGTACATAATACCATGAGCCAGAACCACTTCCGTCTCCACAATCGCTCGAACTCGCTGTATATTAATGATTTCATAGTCCCATCAATCCCATAAAAGCATCCTCTAGCCGTTGGCCGTCCTCTACTAATTGATCAGTAGGTCCCTGCCAAACTAGCCTGCCCTCTTTGATAACAACGAGTTCATCACACATCTGTTGCAGTTCATCCAACAAATGACTGGAGATAAAAAAGGCATAATTCGCTGAATCACGTAGCTGAAGCACAATATCTTTCAGCTCCTGCATTCCCATAGGATCCAGCCCATTGGACGGTTCATCCAGCAATAAAAGCTCAGGAGTCCCCAGCATGGACTGCGCAATACCTAGCCTTTGCTTCATTCCCAGCGAATAGGTTTTCACCTTGTCATCTCCCCGTGTTTCCAGCCTCACCTTTGTAAGCAACTCTTCAATATGTGTCTCCCGATCTGAGGACGCAATCTCAAAGTGTAACCGTGACAAATTGCGCAAAACCTGCCTGCCTGTCATATAATCAAAAAAAACCGGAGATTCAATAATAGCCCCCACCTTGGACAGCGCCTTTTCCCGATCCGTCTGTACATCATATGAGGCTATCTTTACAGAACCGCTGGTTGGCTGCATTAATCCGGTCATGATTCGCATCATTGTAGTTTTACCAGCTCCATTAGGTCCGATGAATCCATATATCTTCCCTTTCTGAAGCTTAAAAGAAACACGGTCTAACAAGTGCCTTTTTCCCATTTTTTTCGTTACCTGACTGACCTCCAGTAAGGAGTCCGACATACTATTCCCTCCATCCATAACAAATCACAACATAGTTCCAACGCGTGCATTTGATATGTAAGATCATGATGGATAACCCAAACTTCATTTAACAATGAATCATATTATTTATTCAATTTAAAAAGTATCATATGTTGCGAAATGCAAACAACTTTCTTTATATGTAAAATATAATAACAATAATATATCAATACCATTTATCTTAATTAATAGTCATTAATTTTTGTGATGATATCTTTGTCTTTACACTGCAAAAAAGGTAGCCCTTCAGTAAACGTTCTACCTCAGGGCTACCCTCTATATAAAATAAACTGTTTTCTAGCCAGTAACTACCAGCCTATCACTTACTCCAGCTCAACCCACTCGCCGAGCAACGTGTCCAGCTCGGCTTGCAGTCGCTCACGCGCGTCCCACAGCTCCGCCATGTGCATCGTGTCGTCGCTCGCGCCGAGCAGCTCCAGCTCGGCATCCGCCGCCGCCAATTCTGCTTCTTTGGCGGCGATGGCCCGCTCCAACCGCTCGCTGGATGCAGCGGGCGTGCGTGATGGCTTCGCGGCCTTCGCTTCGCGGGCCCCAGACCCGGCAGCGGGCGAGCCCAAGCGATTTGAGCGTGCACGGCTCGCATCGGCTCCCGCAGTCGCTCCCGTATGCGCAGCCGGCCCCGTGCCATTGCTCGCTGCACTGGAATGTGCAGCTGTGCCCGAGCCTGAGCCGCCACCGGATGCGGATCTGCTTGCGGATGTCGGGCGTGTCCCGGTATCCCCCCCGCTCTGTAGACGAGCGTTTTCCAGCTCCCGCTTCTTCGCTCGGTACTCATCAAAGCTGCCCAGATAAAAGGTCAGCTTTCCAGCCTCCAGCTCCCACACGCGTCCTGCCAGCTTATTCACAAAATAGCGGTCATGTGAAATCGCCAGTACCGTTCCCGTGTAGGTGTCTAACGCTTCCTCCAGCGCCTCGCGTGAGTCAATGTCCAGATGGTTCGTCGGCTCATCCAGCACCAACAAATTTGGCTTTTTCATGACCAGCAACGCCAGCCGCAAGCGGGACCATTCGCCACCTGACAGCATGCTCACGGGCTTAAACACATCGGCACCGTAAAACAAATACTTCGCTAGCAACCCGCGCGCCTCGCCTTCTTCCACCCCTGCTTCCTCCTTGAAGTAAGCAAGCACAGTCGCTCGGCTATTCCGCTCTCTCTCTTGCTGCGCCAAATATCCATACTCCACGCGCGCACCCCACTGGACCGAGCCTGCATCCGCGCTTTCCTGACCAAGCAGCAGCTTGAGCAGCGTCGTTTTGCCTGAACCGTTATCGCCCAGCAAGGCCACCTTTTCACCGAATTCCAGGCTGCCCGTTGCCCCGTTTAATATCTGACGCTCTCCATAGGCTTTAACGATTTCTTCAAACTGTAGCACCCGGCGACCGGAACGATCCTCCAGCTTTAAGTGAAATTCCGCCCCCTGCGGGTCCAATACAGGCCGCTTCACCAGCTCCATACGCTCCAACGCCTTACGAATGGAGGCTGCTTTTTTGAAAAACTTTTCGTTGTCGCCATTGCGCCCCCACTCTTCAAAACGCCGAATGGCCTCTTTCATCTTTTTAATCCGCTTTTGCTGTTCCTTATAATCTTCAAATTGCAGTAGCAATCGTTCTTCCTTTTCCTTAACATAGCCGCTGTAGTTCGTATAATACGTAAACGCCTCGCCATCCTCAAGCTCAATCATTTTAACGGCGACCCGATCCAGAAAATAACGATCATGAGATACAACCACACACGCACCTGTGTAGCCCTGCAAAAATTGCTCCAGCCATTCCAGCCCCTTCAAATCCAGATGGTTGGTCGGCTCATCCAGCAGCAGCAAATCCGGTCGTCCAATGAGCTGTGATGCCAGCGCTATTTTTGTTTTCTCTCCACCCGACAGCGACCCGAAACTGCGCGTATACATTCCTTTGGGAATACGCAGACCATCCGCTACCTGGTCAATGTTTGCATCCATTTCGTAGCCACCGTTGCACTCAAACCGTTCCTGCAAGGCAGCATACGATTGCAGCAGCTTCTCCAGAAGGCCTACGTCTGCTGCCACAACCGGATCTGACATTTCCCGTTCCAGTGTGCTCATCTGATTGCGGCAATCCTTCAGCTCACGATAGGCGTAAGCCAGCGTTTCGTACACAGTAAAACTCTCAAACTCCGCCGGAATTTGCGGTAAATAACCGATTTTCGTATCCTTGGCGATGACGAGCTGCCCTTCATCCGGGCGGGACAAACGTGCGATTAGGCGTAATAGGGTGGTTTTACCGCTTCCGTTGCGGCCGATGAGTCCCACCTTTTCTCCTGTATGGATATCAAACGATGCACCATCCAAAATCAGATTGGCAGCGTGGTATTTTTTCAATTGTTGACCGTTTACTATATACATGTTCAGGCTCTCCTTTATTTAGGAAGACCCTTACCTGGGTAACACAAAAAGAGCCGCAGGAGCAACCCCGCGACTCTTCGGAAGATACAGCAATCCGTTCGAGTTAAGGTAGGCGTCTTCTCGCGATGTTTACAACCGTATGATTAAAATTGGACAGACTTCTCCCGTTGTATGGAAAAGCATGAACAATGCCAGCCATAGCAATCGGCAGCTGGCTAATACGGTTGTTCAGCATCTCGTGATTCACCTACCTCACCTCCTTCTTCATAATTGTGTGTAGTATAACATGTTTGCTCGCATTATAAAAGAGGGCGATGGTTCAGCGAATTATGAAACAGAATGGTGCCCTCTGACAGCCTGCGATGTCCCCGCTCTGGTAATCGAAAATACGCCGCAGACAAAAGCAACAATCACAAATGCCCCACCCACCCAAGCGTTCGTGGCAACAGATTCACTATTTTCAATCACTACTCCTCCCAAGGCAGAACCTAAAGCGATCCCGACCTGGAGTGCGGAGAAATTAAAGCTTTGCTGAATACTACCCGATTCGGGTGCATTTTCAATAAGATAACTTTGCATCGGGGGCGACAAGGCCCAACTCAGTATGCCCCAGATGATCAGTAGTGGCGCAAATACATAAATCGAGTGGATTGAGAATGGCAGCAAGAACATCACGGCGATAAACACGCCTACGACGACTAGAATACTTTTCGCTGTGCCGAACCGATCTGCCAAAGAGCCGCCAATAAATCCGCCGCTCACTGCCGCCAGCCCAAAGACAAAATAGGCCACACTAATCCACGAAGCGTTTAAACCCATCATATTTTCTAAAAATGGAGTGAAATACGCATATAACGTGTAATGGCCCGCCAGTGTCAGCGTGGTCACCAGATGAGCACTGATGACTTTAACATTTTTTAAGGATTTCAGCTGATCGCGCATAGGCACAACATGTTCCGTCGGAATCCGCTCCATAAACAAGTTGATAACGATCATAGCAACGACCGTCAACAAGGCAATGATCAGGAAAAGCACCCGCCAGCCAAACGCATTTCCAATCAGCACCCCGGCTGGAATACCTAGAACGATGGAGGAGCTAACCCCCATGGAGATGACACCAAGGACACGGGCCTGATAAGCCTTGGACACCACTTTGACTGCAATGGTCAGTGACAATGTCACGATCAGCGACCCGCTTGCAGCGGTAACGATACGGGATACAAATAAGACCGCATAATTCGGACTCCAGAAGGCCAGTAGACTTCCCAAAATAAAGATAAACATCGACCACAGGTACAGTCGTTTTCGTTCAATTTTGGCGGTCAACGCCAATAAAGTTGGCCCAGCAATAGCATACACGAGCGCATAGATCATGATAAGCTGTCCTGCCGTGCTTACGGAGACATTCAAATCCTGTGCAATTTGGGGTAGCACGCCACCGATAATCAGCTCCACCAGCCCCACCGTAAAGGTCGCAATCGTTAAAATAACTACTTTGAAGTTCATTACATTAGCTCCTTTGCTGTCATGTAAATTCCCTCGTATTACGCAAAAAAATCCTGACCACAAGAAATGTACAAGACGTACACTTTTTGTAATCAGGATTTATCGGTTCCTGGTAGAGACCCTCAAACCATATTATTGAGGTTATACAAATGGGGCATTCATTTATTACGCATTCACGAAGGTTATAGCTATTACTATAAAGGAGCCTGTGGCTAAGTTCAACCCCCTACAGCCGCAAAAATTCGCTCATGGCACGATCCGACAGATAGGGTAGATACTCATGACCGTACTCGTGATACAGGAGTATTTCCTTGTCTGATACGATTTTATTGTACACCGCAAACTGCGTGGAGGGTGGACAGATGGTGTCCGACAGCCCTGTCACAAACAACACACGACCACGAATACGATCTGCCAAATGTTGAATATCGATGTAGCCTAGTCGGTGAAAGAGCTCCTCCTCGCGCATATGATTCGGATCAAACCAACGAAAATAATAAACCAGTTCTTCATATGCAGATGTAGTAGCATCCAGCGCCCAAGCTCTTTTATAGTCCGACAGGAACGGATATACCGGAACTGCCATACGGACACGTGGCTCCAATGCAGCGCAGGCAACCGTTAAGGCCCCTCCCTGGGAGCAGCCAAATGCGCCGATCCGTTCAGGGTCGACCTGCTCCATAGACATCAGAATGCGTACCGTCTGCACGGTATCCAAAAATACATTGCGGTAATACATCCGATCCGGGTCCGGGTCGTCAATCCCCCGGATGATATGGCCGCGAACCGTCGTTCCTTGAACCTGCAAATTGTCCTCTGATAGCCCTCCTTGCCCCCGGCAATCCATAGCCAGCACGGTGAATCCGTGTGCCGCATAGCTCACCTTGTCGAACCAGTCACCACTGTCGCAGGAATATCCATGAAACATGGCCAACGCTGGACCTTGTTCCGTAAGGTGCTTAGGACGAGCCAGCTTCCCATGAACCTTCGCTCCGCCCACTCCAGTAAAATATAGATGGTAACACTCCACCATCGGAGAGACAAAATCAGCAGGCTCCAGTGTATAATCAAGCGGCTGCCGCTCCAGCTCCTGTAATGCCCGTTCCCAGTATGCGTCAAAGTCCAGCGGCTTCGGGTTACTCCCCATATATGACTGCAATTGCTGTAAAGACATATCCTCTGGCATTCAAGTTCCTCCTACATCCGGCCCGACTCGCGGTCGTCTGCGACCACTTCATCCGTTGCGATAACATACTTCATAATGTCAGTTACTGTCGTGTATGCGATACCTACATACGTGTCAGCGGCTCCATAATAAATCGCAATCCGCCCAGTGTCCGCATCATGCAGCGTAGCACACGGGAAAACCACATTCGGCACAAAGCCCCGTTCTTCGTACCATTCCTCTGGGGTCAGCACGAAATTGGAGGAACGATATTTAACTTTAGACGGATCATCCAGGTCAAGAACGGCTACGCCCATACTGTATACCAGCCCATTGCACGTGCCCGTCACCCCGTGGTAGAACATCAGCCAACCCTCGGTCGTCTCAATCGGGGCCGGTCCGCCGCCAATCTTTACCGATTGCCACCAGCCCTGTCCGCCCTTGCTCATGACATGACGGTGCTTGCCCCAATAGACCAAGTCAGGACTTTCACTTAGAAAAATGTCGCCAAACGGTGTATGTCCGCTGTCGCTCGGACGGGATAGCAACATAAAGTTTCCGTTTAGCTTGCGGGGCAACAGCACACCATTGCGATTAAACGGCAGGAACGGATTTTCCAATCGTACAAAGCTTTTAAAATCCTTTGTTTGTGCTATCCCCAACGCTGCACCGTAAAAATCTGTACACCAGATGATATAATACGTATCCTCCACGCGGACCAGACGCGGATCGTAAGCATAATTAGGCTGGTAATCGCTTCCTTCCTCATCGACCAAATGCAGACGTTCTGTCTCAATGTCCCAAGCCAACCCGTCGTCACTCCAGCCTAGATGCAAATGCGGACGTCCATTAATCGTTTCAGCCCGGAATACCCCTACAAACCGTCCCTCATACGGAGCTACTGCACTGTTGAAAATACGGGCAATACCCGGCACCGGATTGCGTCCAATGACTGGGTTTTCAGTATGCCTCCACACCGGAGCCTCGCTACCTTCCGGCTTATCCTGCCACGGCATTTTCGACAGACTTTCTCCCACAATTCGTACGTCACCTACATCCAAATCCACATTCAATTTACTCATACGTATATTCTCCTCTCACCGAGATACTTGATCTCATCATTTTTCTATTTCGCCGTTATTCTATTTCACTGAACCCTGCGCGAATCCGTTATAGATATATTTTTGTAATGATAAAAACGCAATCAGCGTCGGAATAATGGCAATGATAATGCCCGCGCTAATAACTTCCCATTGCGAGCCATATGGCCCTTTAAACTTGAACAGCGCCGTCGATATAACCTGAAGGCTTGTTTTGGGCATATACAGGAACGGGGTGTAAAAGTCGTTGTAAATATTAACGCCTTTGATAATGATCACCGTCACAATGGCAGGCTTCAGCAGGGGCAAGATAATGCGCCAGTAGATCGTCAGATAGGAGGCCCCATCCAGCATGGCCGATTCATCTAGCGCCACCGCAATGGAATCCAGAAATTGCAGAAAAATATACACCGCAATAATATCCGTTCCCAAATACAGCAAGATTGCCGCCCAAGGCGTGTTAAACAGCTCCAGCTTGTTGATAATTTGAAATGTCGATACCTGAGTCGTTACCCCCGGAATGAGGGTCGCGAGCAGGAACGCTCCGAGCATAAGACTTTTGCCCTTAAATTTAAAACGGTTCAAAATATACGCGATCATGGAACCCGTTAATGTGGCTCCGATGATCGAAATCAACAGGATAAAAGCTGTGTTCACAAATCCGGTCAGCATATTTCCGTTAATAAAGGCTTTGGTATAGTTAGCCCAATTCAGCCAGTTCACGGGGGGAGTCAGAGGACTGGTTGCCGCATATTCAGTCTTCGTCTTCAAAGATGCAAACAAAATTACGACAATCGGCAGCAGTGCAATGAACGCACCTAGTAGTAGCGCCGCATACTTGATGCTGCTAGCCAGTATTATTTTCAGCTTATACATGATTAGTCCTCCTCTCCCCGAATTAGCAACCGTTGAAGCAGCGTAACAGCGATTACGATCAGCAGCAGAACAACCGCCATCGCCGAGGCCAAACCGACCTTGCTGTATTTGAATGCCACATCAAGCGTTTGAATGACGAATGTTTCGCTACCGTTGGAGCCACCGGTCATAATATACGGAATATCGAATGCACTGACCGCACCGCTAATTGCCAAGATGAGATTCAACTGCAAAATCCGCTTGATGCTCGGCAAAATAATTGAGCGGAACTGATGCCAGCGGTTGGCTCCATCGATATCGGCTGCTTCATACAAATCACTGGATATGGAAGAAATCGCACCCAGAAACACAATAAAGTTAAAGCCCATGTATCTCCAGATCGACGTACCAGCCAGCGAAATATTGATAATCTCCGGGTTGCCCAGCCACAGCTTGACATACGAACCCAGCCCCACTGCCTGAAGCAGGGTATCGAGCGTGCCGTCTGGCTTAAAAAAGAATAGAAAAATAAAACCAATGGCCACCCCGTTCATTAGGGAAGGAAAAAATAAAACGCCTTTAAAGAAATTTTTAAACCAGGTCTGAAAGCTGAGAATGGTTGCAAAATAAAGGGCCAGACCCATCTGTACAAACGTGGCTACAAAGTAATACAGACTGACCTTAAACACCGAGAAATACTCGGGGTCGGTAAAGATTTTGATATAGTTTTCAAAACCCACATATTCCAGACGCTTACTATAGCCGTTCCAGTCCGAAAAGCTGTATTTAAACATATTGATCACCGGCAAGTACGCAAAAGTGATCAGCAGCGCTAGCGGAATAAATGAAAAGGCAACAATAATCGCCAATCTTTGTTTGGAGTAGCTGAGATTCGAAAATTTTAACATGCTGCACCTCCTGGCTATCCGTCCATCGACTGCTACGTCGATCCTTTTTTTCGTCAGTTCAGATGGCTATTTCGCTTCCTTTGCAGCCACTTCAGCACGCGCCTTCACCCATGCATCGTTCAGGTCTTTCATAATGGCGTCATACGATTCCGGGCGGTTACCAACCGCTGCCTCAATAATGCGTTTCTTGAAATCAGGCTGCCACAAACCAATTTCGCCCATTTTGTCTATTTTATCAACAATTCCTTCCTGTCCTTTTTGAGACGGAGTAAGCGTTTCAAAAACGACTCCCTGATCTTCGTATTGCTTCAAAATGCTAGGCATTGGGGCACCCTTCAGCGGACTAATACTGCCTGCCTGCTCTACAGCATAGTTGGACTTTTCGGTAAACCAGTCCACCCAAGCACGGGCCGCCGCTTTATTTTCACTGTTTACGTTAATACCGAGATTAAAATCACCCGCTAGCGGTACAAGTACCTTCGAGGCATTCGTCGGGAAAGGCATAAAACCGATATCTTCCTTGTTAGGAGCTGTGCTTTTGATCTGGTCAATCGCCCAAGAGCCAAGTACCATCGCACCGATTTTGCCTTGAGCGAGATCCGCCTTGGAGGTCTCCCAATCCGTAGTCGTTGGATCTTTTTCAATCAGGCCTTTTTTAGCCGCATCGTACAGGACCTTATACAGTTCATAGTGGGGCTGGCCCTTCGTGAAATTGTCATCTGTATTCGGTTGTGTGACATTCACATATTCCTTCGTACCCGCCAATGTTGCCAGACTAGACTCCCACTGGGTCAGTGCCCAACCAGAGGCATAGTTCGTAAACAGCGGCACTGCCTTGGTTTTGTCCTTAATCTGCTGTAACGCTGTCAGGAATTGATCCGGTGTTTTGGGAAGCTGCGTGATTCCTGCGTCCTTGAACACCTTTTTGTTATAAATCACACCAGAGTAAACCATCGCAATTGGAATACCGTAGCTGTTATGATCCACCGTACGTTCTTCAAGGCCGGTATACTTGTTTTTCATCTCCTCATAAGTACCCAGCGGCTCGAAAAAGTTGGGCAGCTCTTCAACTGGAATACTGCCAGGAATCAGCAAAACATCTCCATAATCCCTGGTCCCCATACGGATTTTAATTTGACCCTCATAATCGGCCAATGCCTGAAAATTGACCTTCACGTTCGGATAAAGTTTGTTAAATTCCTTGGCGTAATCCTGAAATACGGTATCCACAATATCAGTCCGCTGTGTGATAACCGTAATTTCACCTTCCACACCCTTCGGATCAGAGCTGGCAGCTGGCTCATCCTTCTTTGAGGTACAGCCAGTAAACAGCCCCGCTAACAAAACCACGGATAGTAATGACATCAAAACCTTGGACAACTTCATGAGACGACTCCTCCTGTTGTTTTCGAATAAGGTTATCGTTAAAGTAACAAAATCATTTTATTATGTTAGCGCTTACTATGTCAATTGCAATATTCTTTTTGTAAAGTGGAATGGGTCACATCTTATAAAAAAACACCAATTTAGCATGGTTGACAGTTTACAAACAGCTAGATATGATAATCCTGTAAAGTTAACGATAACCTAATAATTCATTTTCCGAAGGAGGCTTTGTCTCTTGGAAACATTACTGGACGAAATTAGACAGGAATGGAAGGAGCACATACTCCCATTCTGGCTTGGACTGAAGGATGAGACACACGGTGGGTTTTACGGCGAGGTGGACGTGGATCTGCACACTCATAACCAAGCCGACAAAGGCGGGATTGCCACTGCACGGCTACTCTGGTCATTCTCGGCGGCTGCCCGTGTAACAGGGGAAAATACCTATGCAGAAGCCGCACGACATGCATTCACATTCCTGCGGAATCACCTGCTTGATCCATTACATGGAGGAATGTACTGGATGGTGGACTACACCGGGCAACCCGTGGACACGTGCAAGCATGTATACGCGCAGGCATTTGCGATCTATGCGATAGCAGAGTATGCACGTGCCACAGACGACCCGAATGCATTACCACTAGCTATGGAGCTGTTCCATCTGCTGGAGCAAAAAGGATATGATCGCACCCGACAGGCATACGGCGAACAATATGACCGCTTGTGGAACACGCAGCCTAATGAGCTACTCAGCGAAAATGGGGTTACCGCGCATATCACCATGAATACGCATATTCATGTTTTGGAGGCGTATACCCAATTGCTGCGCGTCTGGCCAAATGAAGAGGTTCGAAATGCGCTGACGAACGTACTGGATATTTTATATCATCGTGTTTACGATGCTTCTGCCCGACGATTGGGGGTATTCTTCGACCGTGAATGGCGCTCTCTGCTTGACCTGACCTCATATGGTCACGACATCGAAGCCAGCTGGTTGATTGAGGACGCTATGAGTGTGCTGGGTTATTACCCGTCAGAATACGTGGATATGGTGATGGATATTGCCAATGCGGTAGCAGAGCGCGCTGTTCAGCCAGACGGATCGCTCATCAATGAGCGGGAAGGAGAGCGAGTAGACACCTCACGTATCTGGTGGGTACAGGCCGAGGGGATGGTTGGTTTTTACAATGCGTTTCAACGTACAAAAGACGAACGTTTTTTGCAAATTGTGAAAAATCTATGGTCCTATACCCGGCAATATATCATCGATCCGCGCCCCGGAGGCGAATGGTTCTGGTCAGTTCAAGCGGATGGTAAGCCTGATGCGAGAGAGATTGCAGGACCCTGGAAGTGCCCTTATCACAACAGCCGATTTTGCATAGAAATGCTAGAAAGGATGGAAAACCAATGATCCATAGCAAATACAATGAGCTGCGGTTGCAGCAAGAGGAACTGATTACACGCCCCAATGAGGTTAAAGCTACCTTTTATAATGGTATCTACGAACGCTACCTCTATCCAGTGCTCACACGCCATCATGTTCCACTTCACTGGCGGTTTGATCTGGATGCGCAAACTAATCCCTTTTTCATGGAGCGGCTGGGTGTAAATGCGGCATTGAATCCAGGGGCAATCTATCATGAAGGAAAATACATTCTTGTTTCGCGTACCGAGGGACTGGATCGAAAATCATTTTTCGCTTTAGCAGAGAGCGATAACGGCATTGATCAATTTCGATTCATTGACGCCCCCCTAGTATGGGAGGATATCGACCCAGAAGAAACAAATATGTACGATATGCGGCTGGTGAAGCATGAGGACGGCTGGATTTACGGTATTTATTGCTCAGAGAAAAAAGACCCTGACGCACCACCTCACGATACCTCCAGTGCTGTCGCTCAGGCCGGACTGGTCCGTACTCGTGATCTTCGTACATGGACCCGGCTTCCCAACATCACTACCCAGTCCCCACAGCAACGCAACGTTGTCCTGCACCCTGAATTTGTGGACGGTCAATACGCCTTCTATACTCGTCCCCAGGACGGATTTATTTCCACCGGCTCGGGCGGAGGCATCGCCTTCGGCCTGTGCAAAGATATTACACAACCCGTGATTGAACACGAAACCGTCATTGATGAGCGTTGTTATCATACGGTGTACGAAGCCAAGAATGGTCAGGGCCCTGCCCCGATCAAAACCAGTCGCGGCTGGATTCATATCGCTCACGGGGTACGCAATACGGCCGCTGGGCTGCGGTATGTGCTGTATACCTTTGCCACCAGTCTGGAAGACCCTACGCGCGTCATCGCTAAGCCCGGCGGGCACTTTCTGGCTCCTTATGATGAGGAACGCGTGGGCGACGTTTCGAATGTTATTTTTTGCAATGGGGCAGTCGTTAACGAACAAGATGAAGTCTTTATTTACTACGCATCCAGTGATACCCGTATCCACGTAGCGACGACCACCATCGCTCGACTGGAGGACTACACCTTCAATACACCATCCGACCCGTTGCGCTCTCTCAGCAGCGCCGCTGTTCGTCGTGAGCTAATTCATCACAATGAAGCGCTATTGCAAGCACACTCCCGTCCTTCCCAGCGGACATAAGCCGCAGGCTTTATCCTGCTTGCGGAACCATGTATACTATCCATAGAACAACTGTTACCCGCAGGCTAATAGTTGTTCTATGGGCAGCCATGCTGCCAGTCTTTGTATCTTTACAGGACAGCAACCCTGCTAAGTCTTTTGGATTTTTACAGGCGGCTAAGCTACTGATATATTCCCCAGCATTTTGCATCCATTCTCTGGATTAGGCAAAATGCTTATCTTTTTAAAATTGGAAGGCGGAACAGGAATGAAGAGCAACGTAACGATGCGGGATATTGCAGATAAGCTGGGAGTAAGCAGCGTGACCGTGTCGAAGGCGCTCAATGACAAGGATGGGGTTAGCGAGGAGCTAAAAGAGCGTATTAAGACGCTCGCAGGAGAAATGGGTTATCGTTTCAATACCGTTGCCAAGTCCATGAAGGAGGGCCTCACCTATAACATTGGTGTTGTCATCCCTGAACGTTTTACCGGCCCTGGCCAATCGTTTTATCTGCACATCTACCAGCAAATTTCACGGGCACTGGAGCCATACGGCTACTACGGCATCCTTCACATCCTCCATCGCGAAGACGAAGAACAGCTTAATCTGCCACGTATCTATTACGACCGCAAGGTGGACGGCTTCATTCTCCTGGGCCAAGTGAGCAAGCCATATATTGAGCTTGTACAAACCATGGACCTCCCCAAAATGTTTCTCGATTTTTATGATGAGCATGCCGATATCGACTCCGTGGTGACGGATAATTTTTACGGAGCCTACGAGCTGACCAACTATTTGATCGCCCAGGGACACCGGGATATTGCATATGTGGGTAATATCTATTCCACCAGTAGTATTCAGGATCGTTTCCTCGGCTACTATAAATCCTTGCTGGAGCACAGGTTGCCCCTCCGTAACGAGTGGGTGCTCAGTGACCGGGACGACGAAGGTACTTATGTTGAAATGGAGCTTCCTCAGCCGCTACCAACTGCCTTTGTATGTAACTGCGATCAGGTCGCTCACAATCTGGTGCATAAGCTCATTGGTCTGGGATACCGCGTACCTGAAGACTGCTCTGTGGTCGGCTTTGACAACGATGTATACGCCACTCTTATTGTTCCGCAACTGACCACGGTCGGAGTAGACATCGAGCAGATGGCACGTACCGCGATTGATTCGATGATGAAAAAAATAAGCCATCCCGGTAGCCGCTTTGGTCGAGTCCTGGTGCAGGGACATATTGTATATCGTGATTCCGTGCAGCCCATCCAGAGACCATGATCAATGCATACCTTACTTGGGGACAGGTCACCCCTACTCTAATTCCCACAACCAAAAGCCGCTCAGCATGTCGCTGGAGCGGCTTTTGACGTTCATAAATTCTGCAGTGTGATCATCGTACTCACATTCAATTGTAGATTTTGCAAAATCCTGGATTAGGAGCGCTGGGCGACAAAGGAATTGCCCGCCCGATTGAGAATCGGCAGCATCCGCATTTCTTGCCCCATCGAGGCTTGGCAAAGTGGACAAGCAGGCTCGTTCAAAAAGGTGAAATCCGTTCGCATCCAACCGTTGCAACCCTCGTTTGTACACGACCAAATAGCCGTATTTTCCTCTGGAATGATTTCCGGGGCCTGGCGTCTGTACATCTATATCCCCCCTCGGTTTTTATAGGGTAATATCCCCTGTCGGCTTACTGTTAATTTCCACCTGTCCGGGTATTAATATGCTCTAACGTCCAAAAAATATGCGCAATTTACCAAAATGTTTATTTACGGATAGCCTTGGTCCAGAAGCCGCCATGAAATTGCTTCGGCTCTACCGTAATGACAAAAGCCTTAGGATCCAGCTCCAGAATGGACTGATACAGCTTATTCTGGTTTTTCCGTTTAGCCAAAATTTCCATCACCAGGCGCTCTCCATCACGTCCACTGCCCAGCCAGGCTGTAACACCGTATCCTTTGTCCCGTAGCGCATTGGCAATTCCTCCATTGATCTCATTGCTGATCACCTTAACGGTGACATAACCAAGCGCTATTTTTTCCTCAATCCATGCTCCAATAAGAATGCCCAATGCATAGCCAATGGCGTATACTGCAAGACTTGCCACTTGATCCAGGTACTTAAGCACAACATTCAAGCCCAACACATAGACCGTAACTTCCACGGTGCTAATGAGCGCAGCAATGTACTTCTGTCCTTTCAACGTCAGAATCATGCGTAGTGTATACGCCGATACGTAAATAATTTGAATAACGAGAATAAACAATAAAATTTTGAGCATGCGCTCACTCCCCACTTCACGTTCTGATTTAACCTGTATCCAACATTATACCCCCGTCTGTGATATACAGCCTCTGGTTTCGTATTACCCTCACTCGGGTAATGACTAACTACAGCATGCTGAATGAAAGTTCGATCACATAAGGAGGGCTACAACATGAAGGATAACGGAATTAGCGATAAAATCAAAGGTAATGTGAACAAAGCCAAAGGTGAAATCAAGGACCAAATCGGGAACGCTACCGATAATAAGTCCCTTCAAGCCGAAGGTAAACTGGATAAGGCCAAAGGCCATCTTCAGGAAACAGCAGGCAAACTGAAGGACGGCAAATAATCCTGAATGGATAACCTCGACGCACTATTTTACCAACAAGTCACGCTGTCTTGTGCAGCGGGCTTGTTTTGTGTTGTTCGGATACTTTTGGAAAAACTTTTGCGCAAACAGGGCAACTTTTACGGTTGCTGTTGCGTCTAACCAATATAAGCACGACCCATAATGACTCTCCAACCTGTTGGATTTTGTAGGCATTAATGTTACTCTAGTCTATGAACCAGGCTATAATTCTTAAATAAAGGGGTAGACCAACGAATGAAATCACTGAAATCTATCAAAAAACCTGTCATCATCACTGCCGTATCCGCCTTGGCCATATCCGGGGCTCTTTTCAGCCAATCCACATATGCCGCACAAGTGACTAAGCCGATCCAAGCAGTATATAACAATATCAAAATCATCTACAACGGAACCGAGGTTCCTTATGATGCCAAAACAGAACCGTTCCTGCTGGATGGCGTAACGTATATCCCACTGAAGCTGGCAGGTACAGCTTTGGATAAAAAGGTAACATGGGATGGTACAAACAAACGCGTAGTCATTGCCGACAACGGCGTTCCGATTGATCAGTCTACAGTTACGGCGTTGAACAACCAGATTACGACGCTGACTCAAGAGCTCAACACAGCGAAAGCAGCGAACACGACGAAGGACGCTACCATTGCTCAATTGCAAAAAGACAACCAGACGCTAAAAGATGACGCGAGCAAAAGCAGCTCTAGCACCTTGAAAGATCTTCAAAAGCAACTGAACAAGGATTACAGCGATTCCTACAACACCAACTCGGATATTACGCTGGATGGTAACAAAAGCGATATTACAGTAACCATTGAAATGACAAAATCCAGATGGGATGATCTATCCGATAGCAGAAGGGAAAGCTACCTGGAGGACATCGTGGATGATATTTTGAAAGAGTACAAAGATGCCGATATTGAAGGCACAGTGAAAAATTCCAGTAATAGAGATAAATTAGCAACCTTTACAACCAACAGCAAAGGTGATGTGACAATTAAGAAATTAGCCTCTACTCTGGATACAAGTACGATCCAACGTAATTTGTCCGATAGATATGGCACCTATAGCGGAGTCGGCTTTGATTTCACCGTAAGAGGTGATAGCAGTGAAGCCACCGTTGATGTCTATGTAAATTCGGATGACTGGAATAAACTTTCCAACAATCAAAAAAATAACCTGACAGACGGCGTTATTAATTATCTTAAAGACAGAGAGTCTGTATCCAAAGTCGTGGGATACGTACGCAATAAAGGAAACAGCAGCCAAATTATTACCTTCTAAGATTAATCTTTCAAAAAAAGCGACAAAGGCTACAAAGCCTTTGTCGCTTTTTTTTGATGTACAAGCAACATACATTTCACTACTTAATTAATCTGCCAACAGAAGTAATATATTTTATATAATCATTATCAGCGTCAATTGTATCAATATTCATTGTATAAACCAAATGACCGTGGCTGGTTATTTTCACTTTGTGAAATGAACCGGGTTTAGAATAAGGATCTACAGTATAGGTCCCTTTGCTATATACAATCATAGGATTAAAGTCAATTTGCTTGAAGGCGGGCGATAAGTCACTCTTATACGTAGCATGAATATTCAATACACCTTGCCTTTGATCCCAGTCAAAGGAAATAAGATCAAATGCATTCGCATCAATGACTTGGGCCAAGTCTTGTCCCTTAAACCTCATAAGAACTGGACTTTCCGTAAAGCTATCATGCCTTAGCTTCAATAAGCCACGCTTGGAATCCCACTCCATCTTCGCATCTGTATCTTTCAACAAAATGGATACCGGTAAAAACATTGCATTACTTAGCATGATAGGGACTGTGTCCATTGTCATGGGTTCGCCGTTAACCGATATATCGGGTGATCCAATCGTTGCCGTTACATTACGGTCTAACAGATCAACAGAAGCGGTTTTGTTCGCTGCATTATAAGTTACTTTACCGCCCAGTATATCCTCAGCCACTTGGAGCGGTATAAGCAGCCTTCCCTTCTTATCCACAAAGGGGGATGCAGGGTAGGTGTATAAAACGTAATGATCATTGACCTTCAAGTGTATCGGGGTATGAGCTTGAGCTGATGTCGAATTGGAGTGTGCAGTAACAAAACTTAGTACAATCATAAGGCAGACCAACAGTCTGATTTTCATAATGCTCTCCTTTGTTAGCGTTTAGGCTAAAACAAAAATTTGTTCAAGTAACAGTTCTTACGACTTATTTTTCATAACTAGCTTATCCTCACAAAAACATAACGTCAACCATAATTTATAATTTTTACCTAAAAAAATCATGCCATCCACTTGGCTCATTCTAAAATAATGAGGATTCATCTTACAAGTATACCTCGGTGTTGGATGCCGAGACCCTCCTTATAGCCATATAATTCATAAATACATTAATAATATTTATAAATAGAAAGGTATTTAGCAATGAAAGCAGAATATATCACTGTATTCCAATTTAGAAAGGGGCAAATGTGTATGATGAGAAGTTTTGTTAAACGTAAAGTCAGGAAAAGTATTGCAATAACACTAACATTATTATTAGCAATCGCAAGCGCACCATTAGGTGCAATAGACGCGGCGGCAACGGTGCCAGACCAAAACAATAAGCAGGATGCGCCAACCTTCTCTAATGTATCGGTTCATGACCCTTCCATTGTCAAAGAGGGTGACACTTATTATGTATTTGGGTCACATATCTCTGCGGCGAAGTCAAAAGATCTTACAAACTGGACTTCTTTTGCAAACGGTTACACCACGCCTGGGAACACACTTTACGGGGATTTATC
Source organism: Paenibacillus sp. FSL R10-2748 (assembly GCF_038005565.1). Classification (NCBI taxonomy): domain Bacteria; kingdom Bacillati; phylum Bacillota; class Bacilli; order Caryophanales; family Paenibacillaceae; genus Paenibacillus; species Paenibacillus sp. FSL R10-2748. The sequence goes on along the minus strand of NZ_JBBOTK010000003.1, from coordinate 328,379 downwards.
GAAGAATCTGGCCGGATCTTTCGCTTGGGCGGGTGAGAATGATGCGGATAGTAAGGGAGGATTCTCGGTATGGGCGCCCGATGTATTTTGGAATGAGCATTATGTCAATGAGGATGGGACAAAAGGGGCATATATGATTTATTATAGTGTATCTTCCACCTACATTCGTTCCGCGATCGGCATTGCAGTTGCACCCAAAATCGAGGGTCCATATCAATATGTGGATACCATTATACACACTGGTTTTACGAAGGATACTGCTTTCGATAAAGATAGCAAGGTAGATAAAAAATGGACAAATACGCCGATTCAACAACTTATTAAGGAAGGCAAGCTTGAGGGGCCCAGACCGGGATGGTTTAATACCGATGGTTCTTATGCGAATCGGATGTTCCCAAATGCAATCGATGCAAGCGTTTTTTACGATGCAAACGGTCGCTTGTGGATGACGTATGGATCATGGTCCGGGGGAATATTTTTACTGGAGCTGGATAAAGCAACTGGCAAACCCATGTACCCAGGTAAAGATGGAACTACAGAAGACGGTCGGCTCATTGATCGTTATTTTGGCACCAAGATCGCAGGTGGATACGGTGAGTCAGGGGAAGGTCCGTATATTGAATACAACCAGGAGACGGGTTATTACTATTTGTATGTAACCTACGGTGGCCTTGCAGCGGACGGAGGGTATAACATGAGGTTATTCCGTTCCAAGAGTCCGACAGGACCTTATAAAGATGCCAAAGGACAGAATGCTGTTTTGCCAGCAAACACCAAAAATATAACTTATGGCAACAAGTTAATAGGTAATTTCTTGTTCGATAGTAAAATAGGTGACCCCGGTACAGGCACTGGCTACGGCTATGTTTCCCCTGGACACAATTCTGTATACACCGATCCTGCTACTGGACAAATGTTTGTCGTCTTTCATACCCGATTCCCTCATCAGGGGGAGACACATGAGCTGCGTGTACACCAAATGTTCATGAATCAGGAGGACTGGCCCGTCGTAGCTCCTTATCGTTACGGTGGCGAGACGCTTACAAAGCTAGATGAGAAACAATTCATTGGCGATTATCAATATATTAATCATGGCAGTGATTCTTCGGCTACGATCAAGAATACGCAATTCATTCAGCTTAAAGCAGATCATACCATTGAAGGCGATGTGCAAGGAACATGGCGCAAGTCGGGGGATTCGAATATCCAATTAACACTGGATGGTGCTGTATTGGATGGGGTGTTCTTAAGACAATGGGATCAGGTTACGAATCAATACATCCTGGCGTTTACAGTTTTATCGAATAAAGGTGAGATGGCTTGGGGCAGCAAGCTCCCTGATATGACCGATACGACAGTAGTGGACAGTGTGTATCGTGAATTAGATCTTGGCGATACAAGTCGGGTGACGGCTAGCCTGAATCTTCCGAAGGAAGGCAGTCGGCAATCCCGGATTACCTGGAAAACTTCAGACCAAAGCGTCATTACGGATACAGGTGAAATCAAGCGTCCAGGAATCGGAGAAAAGGCTGCATCTGCCACTTTGACAGCTACCATTACCAAGGGAGAACGTAGTCGGGACAAAATTTTTAACATCACGGTATCCCCTTATGAGAAGGCAACATTGACTGCGTCATACACGTTTGAAAATAATCTGGAGGATCAGCAAGATGCTTTTGCTAATGGCGAAGTTATCGGTGACCGAATCGATCGCCAGGGAGGGAGTGTGTCCTACGCTGAAGGCGTAAGAGGCCAAGCTGTAGTCCTTGATGGAAAGTCGGGCATTGCTCTGCCTGAAGGACTCATATCCAGCTCAGCATATTCCGTGTCACTGTGGGTAAAACCAAGCGAATTGACTGTTCATACACCAACTTTCTTTGGAGCTATGGATAGTAATCACTGGATTAGCCTTTTGCCCAGAGGACCTGAGAAGGATAACACAATGGTCTGGTCCGGCAGCTCACCTTGGTATACTGGCAGTACCGGCCTAAAGATCAAAACAAATGAATGGACACATCTCGCCTTCACTGTAGATCGTGGAATGTTAGCCTTGTATGTGAATGGAAAGATTCAATTTACCGGCTCAGGATTTCCAGATGTCTTTACCTCTAAATCTGGAACATTCAGCTTAGGTGTCAACTGGTGGGACCCTGCGTTCAAAGGATCTATTGATGAGCTGAATATATTTGAAGGTGAGCTCCCTCCTGCACAGGTGGCAGAGTTAGCGAAGATGAAAGTGAATTAAGACTAATGAATCGTGAGTATCGCTAGTGTCGAAAAGAAAAGCTACAAAAAAGAGAGCGCTGAATAGCGCTCTCTTCCAATGAACCATATAAAATGTAAGAAATATTAATAGGCCAATGCAAAAAGTCCTTTGATGTGGGACAAGTAACGGATGTTACTGCCTTCCTTCATCAAAGTGGCTACAGCGCCTTTCAGTTGGGTGCCATTCGCGCCTACAGTACCAATCGCGTCTGTTCTGCCCAAGCTGCCCAGTGTACCGGAGAATACTGGTGTAAAGCGTTCCATTTTCGCTCCGTTGAAATAAGCGAAGATGTTGTAACCAACTAATTCGCCCATTTGCCAAGCCAACTGTGCAGTTGGTGGGTATGGACGCTCGCCTTCACTCGGGAACACCACTGCACTGTCGCCAGCGAGGAAAATGTCTTCGTGAGAAGTCGATTGCAGCGCACCATTCACAGTTGCGCGACCACGGTTTACTTCGATACCAGATGCGCCAACCAGTGCATTACCTTGTACGCCGCCTGTCCAGATCAGTGTGTTCGTTTTGATCGAACGTCCGTCTTTCAAGAGAACTTCGTCAGCTTTCATTTCTGTAATCGGAACACCCGCTACGATTTGAACGCCACGTTTTTCAAGGCTTGTTACTGCACGATCAACCAGTGGTTGAGGGAAGCCTGCCAAAATAGATGGTCCAGCTTCTACGCAATACAAGTTGATATCTTCGTAGTTAATACCTTTTTCGCGACAAATTGCAGGCAATTTGTCAGCATATTCGCCCACCAGCTCAACGCCAGTCAGACCGCCACCACCGATAACGATTGTAGCGTCCGCTTGGTTACCGGATTGCTTGTAAGCATCCAGACGAGCTTCCACATGTGCGCGAATGCGATTGGCTTCTGCCACTGATTTCAGCGTGAAGCTATGCTCTTGCAGTCCTGGAATACCGAAGTAAGCCGTTTCACTGCCCAGGGAAATAACGAGAGCGTCATAGCTCAACGTAGCGCCACTGGCCAAGGTTACTTTTTTATCGTCAGGCTTGATTTCGGAAACAGTATCCACTTTCAGGATAATTTCCTTGTTACGCAGCAGTTTTTCCAAAGGAAGCGCAACAGCTTTTTCAGCAATTGTACCTGCCGCCAAACGGTGCAGTTCCGTAATAATTTGGTGCGACGCAAAGCGGTTAACCACTGTAATGGTTGCTTGGCTAGCGTCCATATGCTGGCGTGCTGTAAGAGCGGCCAGCAATCCGCCGTATCCGCCGCCCAAGATCAAAATTTGCTTCGACATGTCCATCCTCCGTTCTTGATCAGGTAATTATTTGCTTTCGCGTTGGCGCTCATTCAGAATATCCAGGAAAGCCTGGCTGAAACGCAGCGTTTTTTGTACATTCGGATCTTTAAGCATTTTGAGCAGGCCAAACAGACCTACACTGCCGTCCGTAGTTTGTACACGGTCATTTGCTTCAATTGCAGCAGAAGCCAATCCTTTAGCCGAATCTGTAACAGGCTTCACAAACTCTCCCATGGAGCTTTTCATATCTCCGATAAAGACAGGGTCAGTCGCCAGACTGCGAGCTACATCATAAGCATCGGTCATCAAAGTAACCATCTCAGTCAACTTGGGCAGATTTTCTACCAGCACGGTCAGCGATTGCTGAACCTCCGGTTTCATCAATTGGTCCAATACATCCCGAGACTCTTTGGTAGCTTCTTGTGTTACTGCCACCTCTTGTTGGTTTTCAGACATGCGTGAACGTCCTCCTTTACTGTGAAAATAGAAGTCCATTCCTTTCTCGTAACCTGTATCCATAAACTCTAGCAATAAAACGTGCATTGAATTCACGCCCTTAAACATGCAAGAAGCACAGCTAAAACCGGCCTATACCCTAAAGGGCAAGACTGATTTATCGCAGATGCCAATTGTATATTGCTCAGACGGTATTCTGTTGTTACTGCTGCGGAATATCCCACGAAGCGCTCCTTCGTGACTACAACAGGCCGAAACGGAACCCTATACCTCTATATTACACCTTTCACAACACAATCGTCGAAGAAATTTTAAATTTGCACAAATTTCTGCAAAATTTTTATTGTTATTTTAGATAAAAATTAGAATAAGCTCGATTTTTGTCCAAGTTTCCCTTAAAAAAAGGGTCATTTTATGCTAGAGGAGGGTAATAGAGAGCGTACGTTTCAGTTCGATAATATGAAAATAACACAAAATATATTCATACGGAGGTTTAAATCGATGGCTAAAACATTTGGAGATATGGTTCAAGAGGCGAGACAGCACGTTCAAGGCATTGATTCACAGGAGGCACGTCAGCGAATGGAGGCAAATCCTGATACATTCGTTATCGATGTACAGGACTCCCATGATGCAGGCGCTTGCGGTCTGATTCGCGGAAGCGCCAATATTTCATTGGGCATGCTGCCCATCCGCGCTGACTTGGAGGTTCCACAGGATTTGCGTGACGAACGTCTACGTGACCGCAACCGTCCGATTATCACCACTTGTGGGGCAGGCGGACAAGCTGCATTGGCAGCTTATACACTCCAGCAGATGGGCTTTACCAATGTAGCTTTTATCGAAGGCGGAACAACAGCCTGGAAGGAATCCGGCTTTGAAGTAGAACTGTACTAAGGGACCTACGCTCCAAGAATCGCCCTACGTACGTAGGGTGTCTTCAGAAGTATCAGGATTATCAGGTGCTTCGAAATCATCAGGAGACGGCTGCGGCACACCAGATTCAATGAACTCATCTACATCGCGGGCAGCCTTAACTTGATTGCATTCATTGCAAGCACATACACAATTGACCGGCGTCGTGTGCCCCCCTTTTGCCCGAGGCAGTAAATGATCAATCGTGTCACCGTAGTCTCCGCAAAAAAAGCAAGTATAGCGGTCACGCTTAAGCACATATTGACGAAATTCCTTGTTGCTATACAGTCTGCGCACGGTGTATGGATTAACAATCACCGCCATACGCTCTCTGACCAGGGTCATGGCCAGATCAAGCTCAATCTCTTGATGCCAGCGTCTCCCCTGGTCGGTTTTGCCTCTTAGCCGAATCATGCCATTGCGATTGAGCCGCAATGCCCGGGTATCCGCAGGCTTCAGCCTGCTAAGCAGATGCCGAACCCGTTGCCGGTGGCGCTCACGCGCTTTATCCGTGACCAGCTTCCTGCGGGGGCGTTGTGCCTCCATAGGTAGTGGCGCCTCCAGGCTGTGCGCAGCCGTATTTGCTTCAAGGCTATGCTGCGTCACGGGAGCAGCCGCGGGGTTCGTTTCCTCGCCGGAAGGAGCGGACGTAGCCGCACGTTCTTGCGGGGCCGGGGCCAACCCTCGGCAGGAACGGCAAGGACCACGCCGTGAATAAGGACCAGCCCGGCGACCCGTTCTGCGCTGAAAGTCCGTTAAAGGTTTCATTTCCTGACAATACGTACATTTTTTAATCAGCGGTTTGCTCGCTTCATCCTTGTTCTGCTGCGGTTCTGTCACGTCCACCCCTCCTTTCCTCTGTTGCTTGTGCTTTACGGTTTTCACCAAAACCCGAACTATTGTTAAGTTAGATTCATTTTACCGTTTTCACGTTCCCTTTTCTAGCTACCGAGTCGTTGGGAACACTTAGGTATAACAAATTTTAATGATTTAGCATACGTTATACAGCGATCCTTGTTCTTCATTCAGCATCATATTGACCGTCTGACGTTTAGCCCCCCTCACTTGGTGGGTAACTTGTTATATATGAAGGAGGGACGCACATGAAAAGGAACCATACGATGATGCAATTTTTCGAGTGGAATGTCGAAGCTGACGGTTCTCACTGGAAGAAGCTTACCCGCCTGGCACCGGAACTGAAGGCCAAAGGAATTGACGCGATATGGATTCCACCTGTCACCAAAGGCCAATCGCCCGAGGATACGGGATACGGCGTCTATGACCTTTATGATCTGGGCGAATTTGACCAAAAAGGTGCGGTGCGCACCAAATACGGAACCAGGGAAGACCTGCTGGAGGCTGTTGCCGCCTGCGTTCGCCACGGTGTGGCCGTCTATGTCGATCTGGTTATGAACCATAAGGCTGGCGCGGATGAAACCGAAGTGTTCAAGGTCGTCGAGGTCAATCCGGATAACCGCAATGAGGTCATTTCCGAGCCCTTTGATATCGAGGGCTGGACTAAATTTACGTTCCCCGGCCGTCAAGGTCAGTATTCCACATTTCAATGGAACTTTGAACATTTTAACGGAACCGATTACGATGCAAGCCAGGACCGGACAGGAATCTATCGTATTTTAGGTAAAAATAAAAGCTGGAGCGAAAATGTAGATGATGAATTCGGCAATTATGATTATTTAATGTTCGCCAATATTGATTATAATCATCAGGATGTGCGCAAAGAGATGATCCGCTGGGGCAAATGGCTGGTAGATACTCTGCAATGCAACGGATTCCGTCTGGATGCAATCAAGCATATTAATCATGAATTTGTACGAGAGTTTGCTACAGAAATGATTAAAAAACGCGGACAGGATTTTTATATGGTAGGCGAGTTTTGGAAACCGGATCTGGAATCGTGTCAAAAGTTCCTGGATACCATTGATTATAAAATCGACCTATTTGACGTATCCCTCCACTACAAACTACATAGCGCTTCCTTGGGTGGCAAGGATTTCGATTTAAGCACCATTTTCGAGGATACGCTTGTTCATACCCATCCCCTGAACTCGGTTACTTTTGTCGATAATCATGATTCCCAGCCGCATGAAGCGCTTGAATCCTGGGTGGAGGACTGGTTCAAGCCCAGCGCCTATGCACTTATCTTGCTGCGCAAGGACGGTTATCCCTGCGTATTCTATGGCGATTACTACGGCATCCAGGGACAAACGCCCGTCAAAGGCAAGCAGGCTGAGCTAGACCCGCTTCTATATGCCCGATACCATAAAGCTTATGGTGAGCAAAAAGATTATTTCGATGATCCCCATACGATTGGATGGGTTCGTCAAGGCGTGCCTGAGCTGGAAGGCTCCGGATGTGCTGTGGTGATCACCAACGCAAATGACGGAGAAAAGCGCATGTTCGTAGGCAAACAACATGCAGCGGAAGAATGGATAGATTTGACCGGGCGTCACGATCATACCGTAAAGATTGAGCAGGATGGCTACGGCATATTTCCCGTTCGTGCCGGCAGTGTATCGGTGTGGGCACTTCCCGCAGAGGAAGACAGCCAGGAAACAGAAGAAGAAGCGAACGCTTAATCTATACCCAACACAAAGAGGACAGGATGCGAGGAAGCGCCCTGTCCTCTTTGTGTATGGAAAGTCACTCCGTTACCTTGCTTTGGTTGGCCACAGCCTGCTTCTTAGCCTCTACATGACTCGGATCACCGAGATAAAAGCGCCGTATGGGATCTATATGCTCATCCAGCTCGTACACCAGGGGAATGCCTGTGGGAATATTCAAATCCAGCAATGCGGTTTCGTCCAGATTCTCCATATACTTGATTAAGGCCCGCAAAGTGTTACCATGTGCAGAAATGATAACTCGATCCTTTTTGAGAATCAAAGGTACAATCCGCTGCTTCCAAAACTCACCGACCCGATGCACTGTGTCCTCCAGACTTTCCCCAAGCGGCAGCTCTTCTGGCTTAATATTGCGATAACGCTCTTCCCGATGCGGACTCCGCTCGTCCTTCTCATCCAGCATGGGTGGCCGCACTGTTAGGCTACGCCGCCAGATATGAACCTGCTCCTCGCCGTATTGCACGGCGGAATCCAGCTTGCTAAGCCCTTGAAGAGCACCGTAATGGCGTTCATTCAGCTTCCATGACTTCTGCACAGGTATCCACAGATGATCCAGCTCATCCAAGATGTGATACAGCGTGCGGATAGATCGTTTTAGCACAGAGGCAAATGCCAAATCAAACGTATATCCAGCCTCCTTGAGAATACGTCCCGCCTCAATGGCCTCATGAGTCCCTTGTTCAGTCAGGTCCACGTCCGTCCAGCCCGTAAACAGGTTTTGTCGGTTATACACGCTTTCTCCATGCCTAACCAGCACCACTTGATACATACACTCACTCCTCTCCTGTCTGTCTTTATGTTTTACCCAACTTCTATGTATTTAACGTAAAATGCAATTTTTAAACCGTCTATTTAATACAAAAAAGGACGGCATTCAGCCATCCTTTTCTTCTCACCCTGCACTTAGTCCCTCTTACTGAACTTGGCCAACAGATCCAAAATCCGTACATACAGCCATACTAGAGTCACCAGCAATGCAAAAGCACCATACCATTCCATATATTTGGGTGCACCTTGATCTGCTTGCTCTTCAATAAAATTGAAATCAACCAGCAGATTCAAAGCCGCAATGATCACGATAAATAAACTAATACCAATACCCAGCCAACCCGTTTCATGGATATACGGAACATTCATACCGAAAAAGTTCAAAATAAAATCAACTAGCGTCACCAGAAAAATCGCCATCGTACACAGGACAACGAATGAGATAAAGCCGCGTGTCACCTTGATGATTCGCTGTGTGTACATAAAGAGCATTAAGAACAAAATACCCACGGTCAGCAAAATGGCATTGGCTACAATTCCAGGGTACTCATACTCCATAAAGGCTGAAACGCCACCCAAAGCAAAACCACTCAGAATCGCATATACAGGAGAGAGTAACGGAGCGGTTTTTGGAAAAAAGGATATCGCAAGTGCTACGCCTGCCATACCAATAAAGCCTGCCGTCAGCAAGGATAGCACCTCTACGGTTCCCTCGTAGGTCATGTACCAGGTAATGCTGCCAGAGACGATGAGCAGAACCAGCAGAAGCAACGTTTTGTTCACCGTTCCTCCGATGGTCATGCGTTGTTCGCTAACTTCTCTTTCATCTTCGCGCAAAAAGATGTCATCACGTAAAACCGGATTGCTAAAGCTCATACAGGGTACTCCTTTTCGATGTTGTTGTTTGCTATGCTATATGTATATATCGGCACAATATGAAAAAAGTTTCAGAAAATTTCAAACAAAAAAAACTCTAACCTTGCCATACGGCAAAGCTAGAGTTAGAGGGTCAGGTCGTTACAGGTTAAAAATCAGCCGTAGCAATTTGGATGGTGCCTGTCACAGCTCCAGCTGGAGTAGCTTGGAGAGCAGCTACCAGCAACAAAGCCACTTCTAACGTCAGACTATTGGCTGCCGGGATAACATACGTGATCACGGGAGCATTGACACGTGTAACAACCAGATCCACCGGATTGGCACCCGTGTTATTCACGGTAATTGTAGCATTATTACCGCCTTTCAAATTTTCAAAAAAGGATTTACCCACACCCGCAGCGAGATTGTAGATTTGCGAAGGTAAAAGGATCGCCATAGAATTCACCTCCCTTGCGTTTGATAGTGTATTCTATGCTTCCAATCTATGAGCGTAACGTTAAGTGACTCAGTAATAAGACACAATTTAAAAGACTGATAGATTAACATACCCTAAGCTATGCCAAAAAGGAGTTGCCCTCTCAGATCCCTTTCAGAATCTGCGGACAACTCCTTTTTTAAATAATGGAAGTCTCAAACGGTATACAAGCGGCTAGTAGGATTATATGTTGCCTTTGCTCCCTTATTGCACGTGAATGCTCAATTCCTGCGGACCGAAACGGGAAGGCGCAGAAACCTTCACACGAATTTGTCCAGCCTCCCCCTTCGTACGAATCCAGAATGCAATGCGTCCACCAATTAGGGATAAGCTTGAAGGACCGATCAATTCACCCACCCCTTCGACCTCCACCGAAACTGGATCTGCATAGAACGGCAAGACGTTGCCGTATTCGTCCAGCGCATCCACTACTACTCGGGTTACGTCCCAATCGCCAACTTCCAGCACCATATCATCTGCAGCTACCCGCAGCTCTGTCGGCACCGGATTACGTGAATAGTATTTGCGGGTCACTTCTTGCCCATCTACGTATCCAATGAATACAGCGTCTTCCCACTTCATGCCCCAGTGGCCTGTCAGCTCGTCGATCACGACAGGGGGATGAGGAAGCGCCGGGTACTTCTCTCGGTTCGGACGATAAACACCTTTGCGCTCATGACCGTAGATGAACTCCACCTCATCACAATTGGTGAACACAACCAGCGGCACGATGCCTCCAATATTCCGCTCACCACGCGACCAGTAAGTGACCGGCTCCATAACGATTTCCTGTTCGACGTTCTTCTGGCTCCGGTACACACTCGCTGCAAATTTAGGCAGGCGGAACATATCCATGACACCGTGGTAGCAGATTTTATCACCGGAACCAAAATCAGCATGCGTGTTATAGTCAAAAGCACACCAACCAATCGCCCCGGCAATGCCCTCATCGGCATAGGAAGCATTTTGGACCCGCGTATGGCGCAGTGCATGCTCCATTACCCGTTCCTCCTGGTCAAAACGCTTGGTCGGGTACATATGCCCGTTATATTCCGTTACCAGATAAGGGACCGGATGATCCAGCTTTGTAACGAGAGACGGCTGGCGCAAGCCTGTCGTTTCGCCATCTACGCCTTCTGTATCGTCATACGTATCAAAATTGCGGATTTCCTTAGCCAAATATTTTTTGTGCCCACCATCATGAACAAAATCATTTATCGTATATACATCTTCCAATAGCTCACTGCCTACAATATAACGCACACCACCCGTAGCACGGGTCGGATCTAGCTTTCGTGCTAGCTCATTGGTACGCGTGTACAGATCATGGTCATCCTGCGACTCATTAATTCGTACCCCCCAGATTACAATGGAGGGATGATTACGATCACGGATAATCATGTCCTCTACGTCCCTCACCGCCTGCTCCTTCCACGCTTCACCGCCAATGTGCTGCCAACCCGGAATCTCTTCGAAAACGAGCAATCCGATCTCATCACAACGGTCTAGAAAATGACGGGACTGAGGGTAGTGGGATGTCCGTACCATATTCAGCCCCAGCTCCTCCTTGAGCACATCTGCATCACGACGCTGCGCTCTTTTAGGCATAGCATAGCCAACGTACGGATAGGACTGGTGACGGTTCAAGCCAAGCAGCTTGATCTTCCGCCCATTCAAGTAAAAACCGTCCGGCTGAAATTCGGCCTCGCGGAAGCCAAAGCGCACGGTCACCTGATCCAACTCTTCTCCGCTTCGTAGCAGCGTCAGCTTCGCTTCATATAGCTTGGGATCATCTATATCCCAAAGTTGCAGGCCGCCCAGCTCTTTCAGCTCCAGCGTTACTTCCGCCGCCGTCACCGCTTCCAGCCCGGTCTCCGCCTTCACGCTCGCTCCGTCCAGCAATTGCAGCGCGACCGTCAAGTCGTCCTGCTGATCGCTGATGCCCTCCAGCTCCACGACCACGCGCACCGCCTTATTTGCCGCAAGCGGCTCCGGTGTTTGGACGAATACCGTTCCGAGATGTACAGGCTCCACTATTCGCAGCTGTACTTCGCGGTAAATACCGCCATAGGTCAGATAGTCAATGACTGCCCCAAAGGGAGGGATGTCGTCCCGTTCCGTGGAATCGACAATGACCGTGAGCACATTGGGGCCGCCATATTCGGCAAGTTCGGTTAATTCAACGCTGAACGGTGTATATCCACCTTTATGCTCCCCCGCTTTTACCCCGTTTAGAAATACCTGGGCATAGGTCATGACTCCTTCAAAATCAACATACACTCGCTTACCTTTGGCATCTGCCGGAATGTTCAACTCTCTTTTATACGTAGAAATAAACTGAAATGCCTTGTCGTCAAAATAATTATACGGAAGCTCTACATTGGTGTGCGGCAGCTGAATTGGCTCATACCGACTTGCATCAATGCCTGCGCTTACTTCTCTCTCGACATATTCAGGAAGATAAAACCATTGGTCATTCAACGGCAAAATGGTACGCATGGGCAGTCACCTCAACCTTTTATTTTTCACTCTTATACCATAGTAAAATATTTGAGTAAAAATAACGAGTAAAACTTAGTAAAATAAATATATGTTCAATGTAAGCATTTACAAGGCAATTGTCAATCCATTTTTGTATCTTTTTATATCAAAAAAACAACCCCGGTAAGCCGGGGCTGTCCAAATCAATAACGTCGATTTTATTGGGTATCGGTATGTAGCGGCGCACTGCTGTTGCGAATCATTAGCTCGGTCGGAATGATGACCTTGCGCCCCACCTCGTTTGCACCGTTGCGTACCGTATGCAGCAAGAGTTGAACGCCCGTCTCTCCCATCAGTTCGGTATGCGTTTTGACCGTTGACAGAGATGGGGTCAAATATTCCGCTGTCGGAATATCATTGAAGCCAACAATTGAGATACGTTCCGGCACCGCAAGGTGATGCTGCTCCAGCGCCTTCAACACCCCAATAGCCACCGAATCGCTCGCGACAAAGAAGGCTGTAGGCAGGCTTTCTGTTCCTGCCAGAATAGCCGCTTCCATCGCACGGAAGCCGTCTGCCGCCGTTCCGCCGCACACATGAATATCATCCGACGTGCACAGCCTGTGCTGTTCCTGATACCGCAAAAACGTCTCATAGCGGGCATCTAACTCGACTCGTTCGGAATCATGGGACTGCTCATCCTTGCCCATACCTACATATCCGATGTGACGATGGCCTGCGCCCATCAAATAATCCAGTGCATCAGCCGCAGCGTGAGCAAGGTCAATGACCACATAGTCTGCCCCTGTTCGCTCTACCGGATGATCCAGAAAGACGCAAGGAATGGGCAGTTCCAGCATACGTTCTACCTCTTCGCTGCTAAAATGCCCCAGCACGATCAGCCCATGTAGCCCTTCGGATGACGCCTTCAGCGCAGTCAGGTCCTCTCTTCTGAAAATACGCTCCAGCTGCGCCCCGCTTTGGCGGCACTCTTTTTCCACGCCAAACCGGATAGACAGATAATAAGGGTCTTCCAGTTCCTCGTACGCGCTAAACCAGTGCACCATGCCCAACCGGATGGGTCCCTCTGCCTTCTTGCGGGGCTGACGACCAATACCGCCATTTTTACGTTTAACCGTCGTATATTTCATGCGCTCGGCAACCTCAAAAATTTTACGCCGCGTTTCCTCAGAAACAGACAGTGTTTCATCATAATTCAGCACTCGGGAGACCGTGGATATCGAAACCTCTGCCTCCTGGGCGATATCTTTTAACGTAGGCATTGCAGACTCCTTTAATGGTTTTACTCTATTTTTACTTTTATTTTACTATTATCTTACTCGTCTCCCCTGTGCAACACAACCCGTCATTCCGAAAAGGGTCAACCATTTTTTTCATATTATAAGCCTAATCATGATAAAATACGTACCATAATAGAAATGACACCAAGGAGGATACACACTTTGAAACAGGAACTGATTGACCGCCTGACTACATATGTTCAGGTAGATACCCAATCTGATGAAAGCAGCCACACTTGCCCCACTACACCCGGACAGCTCACATTGGGCAACCTTTTGGTGGGCGAATTGAAAGCCATTGGTATGACAGACGTAACCATTGATGATCATGGTTATGTGATGGCAACCCTTCCTTCCAATACGGATAAAGAGGTTCCCGTCATCGGTTTTCTCGCTCACCTCGATACGGCTACCGAGCTGACTGGCGCAGGGGTAAAGCCGCAATTGACGGAAAACTATGATGGGGGCGATATCACGCTGAATGCTTCGCTTGGTGTGGTTCTTTCTCCACGTGAGTTTCCCGAACTGACTCAATATAAAGGCCACACCCTGATCACAACAGATGGTACCACCCTGCTCGGTGCAGACAACAAAGCCGGGATCGCAGAAATCATGACAGCTATCCACTACCTGATTGACCATCCAGAAATTCAACATGGCAAAATTCGCGTTGCTTTTACACCGGACGAAGAGATTGGAAGAGGACCGGAACGCTTTGATGTAGCCGCTTTTGGCGCTGAATATGCCTATACGGTAGACGGCGGACCGCTCGGAGAACTGGAGTATGAGAGCTTTAACGCCGCAGCCGCCCATATTACCATTCACGGTGTGAATGTGCATCCCGGTACGGCTAAAAACAAAATGATCCACGCTGCCAAAATCGCTATGGAGCTGCATAGTCGGTTACCTGCAAACGAAGCCCCGGAATATACAGACGGATATGATGGCTTCTATCATCTCTTGGAGTCTACAGGTACGGCAGAACAAGCTAAACTGTACTATATTATCCGTGATTTTGACCGCGAGAGCTTTGAAAACCGGAAAGCTTATTTAACAAATGTAGTCAAAGAGCTGCAGGCCGCATATGGAGAAAACCGTATTGCACTGGAGCTGAGAGATCAGTATTACAACATGAAAGAGAAAATAGAGCCAGTCAAGCATATCGTCGATGTCGCTTATGAAGCAATGACGAAGCTGAATATCGAACCTATTATCAAGCCGATTCGTGGCGGTACAGACGGTTCACAGCTATCCTACATGGGACTGCCTACACCGAATATTTTTACAGGTGGGGAGAACTACCACGGTAAGTTTGAATATGTGTCGGTGGACAACATGGTACTTGCTACCAAGGTTATTGTGGAAATCGCACAACTGTTCGAGCAACGCGGCAAGTGAACTACCTATACACAGCACTGACACGTTAAGATTAAATAGAAGGCATATCGTTCCCTAATGGAAACGGTATGCCTTTTTTTCTGAAGCTTTCATTTCCCTTTAAATTTTCAATATCTTTATAACTTTTATCCGTCTTTAGACCGACAACTATATACGAGACTATAAAAAATATATCTAGTAAAGAAAGGTAGGTTATCTATTTGAATACAATAGATGCATTAATTGCAGCCATTCCCTACATACAACAGATTATGCGTGAGAAAGTGACCCTTGCTCTCTTCGACCGCACTCATGTCCTTATGTATACCCAATCGGAGGGTATGGATCTCGGCTTTGAAACAGGCTCGGAGCTGCTCGAGGACTATAAAGATTTTGCCATGCTTAAAAATGGACGTGAGGCCAGCCTGACCCACATTCCTGCTGAAATTCTAGGGTTTCCTCTTGATATGATCAGTATCCCTGTATTTGACGAGAAAGGTGAAGTCATCGCAGCATTTGCGGCCTCTTATAATTTGACTAACAAAAATCAACTGGATCAAATCGTATCCGAGAATCGCTCCATCACCGAGCAGCTCATTGATATGGTACAGCATGTAGCGGCTCATTCCGAGGAGCTTCAGGCAACCAGTGAACAGATTTTGAAAAACACTCAAATCGCCGTACAAAACTCGGGTAAAATCAATCAGGTAGCTGTGTTCATCAAGGAAATTTCCGATCAGACCAACCTGCTTGGATTGAATGCAGCGATCGAAGCCGCACGTGTAGGAGAAGCAGGAGCAGGCTTTGGTATCGTCGCTCAAGAGGTGCGCAAGCTATCCGTAGAATCCAAAAAGGCGACGGTCGATATTGAAGGAGCCCTTAAGGATGTACAAAACTCCATTCGTCAAATGGAGCAGGAAATTGAGCAAATTGTTTCTTCTTCTCAGGAGCAGGCGACTCTGGTAGGCTCCTTCACTGAAGTGATGGAGCGTATGCAAAAGGCGAGTGAAACGATGCAACATCTGGCCAATGACCTGACTTCGTATGCCATAAAATAAATCTTGGGATAAAAAAGGGGAGCACACTGATCGCAAAATGCGTAAAAGTGTGCTCCCTTTATGTACAAAAGCCCTATCGGGCTTGATGGTCTAAATCTGAAACTCAAGCAGTATAAGAAAAAACACCATGATTTGAAGGAAACACTGGGTCTAACCCTCCCAAAATATTTCCCACCGGAAGAGCAATACTAAGAAACGCCAAGACCATAGTTACCGAGATTAATGCCTTTTTCATTATGAAGCCCCCTTAATAAAATGGTTTGGTATTGCTCTTGCTGTGATGGTGTTGCCAAATCTCGATAAGTTTCAAACAGAGCAACCAATGTCCTGAAATCGGCATCCGCTTCTACACTGGCAGAGAATTGCAGAGAATCAAGGACATAATTTAAGGCAACAGAGTATTGCTTCTTCTTGAAATGGTAAATGGCCAACTGGTTGACCAGTTTTAAATAATATACGCGGTTTGCTCTATCTTCATAACCTTCAAATATCTTAATATCATCAGCAAAATCGTTCAGCAGGTCGTCTATATTCCAATTATTCAAGTTAGCCGCTTCGGCAATACCAACCAATCCTGGAAGTAGCTCCTCTTCATTGTCGTGAAGAAATTGAACGTACTCAGGCAAAAGTTCCCTTCTCCCCGAAAGTAATTCAATCGTAAATAAATTGGCCTTGGCGAGGAAACGGAATCTCTCTACTTCTTCGTGACCGCTCTGATCCAGCCCCATAAACCAGCCCATTTCGCTATACTTCATAATATAGTTTCTGGCTTCCTCATACTTTCCCATATTCTGATAGTAAATAGACTTCGCCAGATAACTGTAAGCATAATAAAACACTAGCGGGTGTTTGGTGTCCAATGTCTCATACTTGCCGTCTGCAGCATTTCTCAGTTGGGTGTGATACAGGCTTTCAGCCAACGTATGCAGATAATCTGCTACTTTGTTCGCTTCATCCCAATCATTATGTGTGTAGCTGATTCTAAACAACTCACAAGCTTTATCGAGTTCGTGGCTGTCCGACAACAAATAAATGGCTTCCCTTTGGTTCAGGACCTCTTCCACTAAAACCCGCCTCCCTATCCTGAAAATTGCGATTACCCCTTAGCACAGCGGCTACTCTTCAGGGTAGTTATGCTCTTAGCCTCCATTTTTTTGCATACCAGTATATTACAAATATAGTCAAAACCTAACTTGAAGTCAATTTAATCATCGCTACCTTCTTTTTTTGCAACCTTACATTGCTGTGTATGGTTATGGATTTTGCAAAATTCGATTCCAGTCGCTCCGAAGTGCAATATATAGACGAACTAAACCATTTCGATCTATATCTTGTTCATTGGAAGTCGCTTATGGGATTTTTGCAAAATCCTTGGTTACGAATAACCGACTCCCCTTATAGAAATAATGCTAAAGAAGACAAAATGCAGGCTCTCTCATGAATGGTTTTTATGATGCTATAGTATCGTCGGGGTAACTACGTTACGAATTAGTGCGTACTTTTCAATCGGATATCGGGGCCTTACAATCAAACCTGTGCATGAAACCAAAGTATAGAGTAATACTCAACAGAGCATGTACCTGTTCATCAAAATATAAATTCACTTAAGGAGTGAAGTTAATAACATGGAACTTCAATTGGCTTTAGACTTAGTAGATATCCCGCAAGGTATTGCATTGGTAAAAGAAGTAGAGTCGTATATTGATATCGTAGAAATCGGTACACCGATTGTCATCAATGAAGGACTTCATGCAGTAAAAGCAATGAAAGAAGCATTCCCGAATCTGAAAGTGCTGGCTGACCTGAAGGTTATGGATGCAGGGGGCTATGAAGTGCTAAAAGCTTCCGAGGCTGGTGCAGATATCGTTACGATTTTGGCTGTAGCTGAAGATGCAACAATTAAAGGTGCAGTAGAAGAAGCGAAAAAACAAGGCGGCAAAAAAATCCTGGTGGACATGATCGGTGTTAAAAACCTGGAGCAACGTGCAAAAGAAATCGACGCTCTGGGCGTTGACTACATCTGTGTGCATACAGGCTACGATCTGCAAGCTGAAGGACAGAGCCCGTTCGAAGCACTGCAAACCGTCAAAAAAGTCGTGAAAAACTCCAAAACTGCCGTGGCTGGCGGTATTAAACTGAGCACCTTGGCTGAGGTCGTAAAGGCTCAACCGGATCTGGTTATCGTCGGCGGTGGTATCACTGGCGAGGACGACAAAAAGGCTGTAGCTTCCCAAATGCAACAGCTCATCAAACAAGGTTAATCCCAATGGAAACCTCTCAATATTTATCCGAGGTACTCAAGGAGCTGCAATTGGTTCCACAATTGATCAGTGATACAGAATCGGAGCAGCTGATCCACTCCATCGCCGCTGCGAATAAGGTATTCGTGGCAGGTGCAGGCCGCTCAGGGTTCATGATTCGCTCGCTGGCGATGCGGCTGATGCATATGGGGGTTCAAGCTTACGTGGTCGGGGAAACCGTAACTCCTGGTTTGGGCGAGGGCGACCTACTCATTATTGGTTCAGGCTCTGGTGAAACCAAAAGCCTGACCTCCATGGCAGAAAAAGCAAAGAAACTTGGGGCCTCTCTAGCGCTTCTAACCACTTCCCCGGGTTCCACCATTGGCAAACTGGCCGATATCATCGTCAAGCTGCCTGGTGCGGCCAAGGACCCGTCCAACAAGGACTACCAAACGATTCAGCCTATGGGCTCATTGTTTGAGCAAACCCTGCTGTTATACGGTGACGCATTGGTACTCAGAACGATGGAGCTGCGCAAGCTGACCTCCAAATCTATGTTTGGCCAACACGCCAATTTGGAATAAAAATGTAATTCCTTTACGATAACAAAGCAGGCTGTCCTTTACATGTCACATGTGAAGGACAGCCTGCTTTTATGCTTGTATAAGGCGACGTTCGATACAGCATAGAATAAGGCAAAACAAGCCCGGCATGTATTCAAACCATTTATTCGCTGTTCCCTGCTGGCAACGACGGGACTTTGGACGGATCAGCAAGTGCCCAATAGGCATATTTGGCCTTTAACCGTTCGTCGAATAGTAGCGGCTTATCCAGCCGGGCTATCGGAAACGTGCTGAGCCACGTATTTCCATCATCCGTACCCCAAATCGTCACATTGCTGATATGATTCTGCTGCCTTGAAAACATATCGAACAGCGCCCGATAGCGGTGAGCCTGCCGGATCAGCATAGATTCTGGAATCGTTTCATAGCGATCTGTGTCATTGGAATAAAGACCCATATCCAGCTCGGTAATCTGATTATCCAGACCAAGCGAAGCAAACTTTTCTATGGACTGCTCAATCTCGCTAATAGCGGGAAACTCCAGGCGGATATGCGATTGGTGGCCTACCCCGTCAATCGGTACGCCTTTAGCGAGCAGATCACGTACCAAATTGTACAGAAAATCCCGTTTCTTCGGCTCATGTGTGTTGTAATCGTTAATGAATAGTCGTGCGTTCGGGCCCGCCGCTTCCCTCGTAACACGGAATGCTTTTTCAATATAATCAGTACCAGTAATCTGATACCACTTGCTGCGGCGCATGCCATCCGGCTGATCAGGATCAATGACCTCATTCACCACATCCCAATCGGTGATGACATTTTTATATCGGGCTGCAACAGCGCGAATATGCGTCTCCAGCCGATCCAGCAAAAGCTTTTTATTCTCAGCAGTCGGCGTCATCGGCTGTCCATTCTTATCCTTGAACATCCAATCTCCAGTTTGGTTATGCCACACCAAAGTATGGAAGCGAATCTCTAGTCCATGCTGTCTAGCAAACTGCACAATTTGGTCTGCTTCCTCCCAATGGAACTGTCCCTCGGACGGTTGTAAGGAGATTGGCTTCATCGCATTCCCTGCAACGACGCTGTTAAAATGCTTCTGTACCAACTCTCCGTAAGCCCCTTCGGTCTGGAAAGCTTCAATCGCCGTGCCAATGCTAAACTGTCCCCCATATAATCCATGCAAAGAAGGAATGTCCTTTTCAATAGCCAGCGGCGGTACAAGTGACAGCTCGAAATCATCCATATAAAAGGAAGACGTTCCTTCTGCCGTTTCCAAATACATAGAAACGGTGTCTGCATCATGCGCAAGCGTATACGTACCAGACAAATGCATCCATCCCCCTGTCGTAGTAGCCGTGTCGCCTACAACAGTTTCATACGCACTATCCCCTTGGTGATCACGCTGTATGCTGAGCCTCACCTTGGCAGGCTGCTCACCCAGCGCCAGCTTCACCCAGGCACTGACCGTATATCGGCTGCCCTTTTGCATCGTAGCAGTCACATCCAGCTTGGGGCCGGCATATGTCTTTTGTCTGCCTGTTGTCAGCAGACTGTATGAGCCGGTTCGTGCATCGGCATTCGAAACCTGCACGGTCTCGGCTCCCATACGGGACACCCATCCTTGAGCCGTACCATCTTCAAACCCGGATACGATACCATTGGCCGGCTCCGTTGGCGTCTTCGATACCTGTGTTATTTCTACCTCATCCACATAGTAGGCCTGCGCGGGATTCGAGCTTTCCACATACAGCTTCAATGCATCCATCCCCCCGGTAAAAGTATATTTCCCCTGAAGTTTGATCCACGATGTATCCGCCGTCTCCGTCTGCGCTACCGTCTTCCATGTCGTAGTCCCACCTGTCGGCTGCTGCTCCACTGTAAGTTTAACCATGCTCGGAACCGCAGAATGACCATCTAGCTTCACATAGCCACTAATTTCATACTCTACATCCGGCTGCAACAGCGACTTCACATCCAGCTCCGCCCCGTTCCAAGCCGCTGTGCGGGCGGTTGCCTTCAGACTGTGCGTGCCGCCATATGCTGCTTCCGTGACGGATGCAATTTGGGTATAAGTTCCCCGAGGCTTCCAGCCATCGCTGTTTCCTTGCTCAAATCCATACGTTCCAATGGTCTTATGGATATCACCCGCTGACAGCACCGTATCCGCAACGGGCGGGGAATGTTCTATAGACGTAGCTGCCTTCGCTACAGACGCTCCCCACCAACCAACAGGCGATAACAACAGCGCTCCAGCCAGCACCAGACAAAAAGGCTTAACCCAACATGGCCGCAAAGCAATCCCTCCCGCACTCAAATTTTTTGAATTCGTATTGGGCACCATTGGATTTCAGTTACTATCCTTTGACACCTCCCAAGGTCATACCCTTCACAAAGTATTTTTGCAAAAAAGGATAAACTAAAATAATAGGCACTGAAGCGACAATCGTCATCGTGGCCCGAATCGAGGTAGGCGTGACCGACTTCGCCAGATTTTCCGAACCAGCGAATTGGCTCGCATAGTCCTGAGTGTTAACAGACGTGTTGGAATTTTGCAGTATTTTCATCAGCTCATATTGAAGAGTGCTCCATTGCTCATATGACGAATTGTACAAAAACACATCGAACCAGGAATTCCATTGCGCGACCGCTGTAAACAGCGACACCGTCGCCAGTACGGGAACACACAGCGGCAAAACGATGCGCATAAAAGTGGCAAACTCCCCAGCCCCGTCAATACGCGCCGACTCTAAAATCCCTTCCGGCAATCCCTCAATAAAGGAGCGAATGACAATCACATTAAACACCCCGATCAATCCCGGCACGACATACACCCAGAAAGTCCCCAGCATCCCAAGCTCACGAATCAGGAGAAAGTTCGGAATCAATCCTCCGCTAAAATACATCGTTAAAATGAAAGCAATTGAAACGAATTTGCGCAGCACATATTCCGGCCGGCTGATCGTATACGCCACCATCGCGCAGCAAAACACAGAGGTCACCGTACCCGCAACCGTACGTAATACAGAAATCAGCGTAGCATGGAAAATCGTCGCTTCCTTGAACACATATTCATAATTACTCCACGTGAATTCACGCGGCCACAAATAGATCCCGCCCCGAATCGAATCATTCGCTTCATTCAACGAAACCGCCAGCGTATTTAAAAACGGATACAGCGTGAACACCATCAGACAGAGCATAAACACGATATTGCACGCATCAAAAATTCGATCCGAGGGGGCCCGAAATCGCCCGTGTACGGCCTTCCCTTTGCCCATGACTTCCGCTCCTTTCTAAAAAATAGTTTAGGCATTTGGATCGCGCACCCTCTGCTATCTCCTTCGAATAGCACAGTCCTAAAAAACAGCCTCTAATGGCGATAGCGAAGCTGAGCCAGCTATCATGACGCCCAAGGAAGCGCGAGTCACGCGTCTTCCTTAAGCTCTCCTCTTGCCACTACCCTCAGTTCTTAAAAAAGTGACTTTATGGCGGGCAACAGCGGAGCGGGCGGAATTGTTCTGAAGAAGCGGAGCGTTCGGCTAAAAGCTTTCCAGAGGAAAGCTCGCATCGTAAGCATAAGCTAGCCCCGGATTCCAGCCTCGAATGTTTTATGATAAAAAGGAATACGGGGATAACAGCGATCGGAAGAACAATCCGCACGCGAAGCGGCCGTCCCCCCACCATAACTCACTCTTTTCTCAGAACAATCTCTCCTCCCCTAACCGCTTCGCAATATGATTGGCGCTAAACAGTAAGATGAAGCTGACCACCGTTTTGAACATCCCCGCAGCAATGGAAAGCGAGAAATTACCCATCTGGATACCATATTTCAGCACGAAAATATCCAGATTCTCCGAGTAATCCACGTTCATACCGTTGCCCAGTAAGTATTGCGGCTCAAAGCCGGATTCCAGCAGATTGCCGATGTTCATAATGAGCAGGATGATAAATACAGGCTTCAATCCGGGTAATGTCACATGCCAAATTCGCTGAAAACGCCCTGCTCCATCCATCTCGGCCGCTTCATACTGCGAGGGATCAATCATCGTCATCGCGGCCAAATAAATGATGGTGTTCCAGCCGACATTTTTCCATACCTCCGATGCACCGAGAATGCCCCAAAAATAGCTTCCCTCGCCCAGCCACAGAATAGGCTCTTTAATCAACCCCAGCCACATCAGCACCTCATTGATGATGCCGCCATCCGCAGACAGCGCCGTACTGATGATGCTAGCCGCGACCACCCACGAAATAAAATGCGGTAGATAGCTGATCGTCTGTACCACCCGCTTAAATACGAGCTGGCGAAGCTCATTCAGCAAAATCGCTAATGTTATAGCGGTGACAAAGCCCAGCACCAGATTAATAAAGCTCATCGCCAGCGTATTGCGCATGACCCGCAGAAAGTGTTCATCCTGAAATAGAAAATGGAAATGTTTTAATCCGACCCATTGCTGATCGAGCAACTTGCGGGCAGGCTTAAAATCCTGAAAGGCAATTGTCCAGCCCCAGATGGGCAAATACTTGAAGATAAACAGCCAGATTAAAAAAGGGACGGACATCCATACCAGTGCCCGTTGCTGATTCAGCTTGTGCATAAATCCCCTAAAGCCGGTTCGCCGCGAGGGCGGCAACTGATCCGGGGAGATCGTGACTGCTGGTGGTGACGAGTGGCCCATAGCTGGTTCCTCCTTTATTTTTTACCGGGATTCTCGATTTTTTTGGCAACCTCCTTCGTGATCAGCTCCTCATACGCCTTTACATCCAGCTTGTTAAATTCAGTAGTGTATTCACTCCAAATCGCATCAAACTGCTCCGGTGCAGACAGCACCAAACGCGGGAAATATTTGCGCTGCAGGTCCCCCTTCTTTTGCTGGAAGAGCTGCGCAGGTGAACCTTGAGCAATTGGGATACTCCAGGCCGGATACCATGGGCGCTCGTCTGGTGCGGAAAACATTTGCGAGAAGGACTCTACACCATAGACTTTTAGTAGCTTTTTATCTCCCTCGGTGTAGGACATACGCGCAACCTCCGGCTGCCGTCCGGCACCAACGGAGTTGCCGTCAGGCAGGGTAGAACCGCTACCGTATCGCGGCCAACTGTATTCAAAATATTTGAACCCGAATGATTCGCGGAACGCGTCCTGACCAGTCTGCTTAATTTGCTCCTCAGTCCGGTAAAAGCGTCCTTTTTTATCTACATCATAGGTTTCTCCCTTGATTCCCCAGTTGGATAACACCTGGTTTTCGTCGGTCAGCAGGTTGTCAAAAAATTTGATGATACGTACCGGGTCCTTGGCACTGACCGTAATTCCTATGCCTCGGTTATTAACGAATGACGACGGATCAATGTACTGATCCTTTATATTCTGGTCGTATACAACAGGCAGCCCTATATACTCCATATCATCATTGCCCGATTGCTTGGAAGCCTCCTGCAGATTATTCAGGGCCTGCCCCGCCTGCCAGCGGTAGTCGAAAAAGCCCAGCACCTTACCCGAAGTCAGCTTCGCCAGATATTGATCGTAATTGTCCACAAAGGACGATTTATCAAATAGGCCTTCTACATTGAGCTGATTTAGCTCTTTCAGATACCGCTTTGTGATTTCCATATCTCCATAATCCGTGGCCCGGTGTGTTTTCATATCAATAATCGTGCCGCCATCATTCGGATAGCCTGCCAGATGCATCGGTGCGTTCGTAAGAGCATAAAACCTATCCTGCGTGGTTAACGCCAGGTACCCAGTCAATCCCTCATCTGCATGCTTTTTCGCATAGTTACGAATCAGGGCTAAATACTCGTCAAGTGTTTTGATTTTTGGATATCCCGCTTCTTTTAATACCCTGCGTTGCACCCAAAAGGCTCCTTGCTCTAAGTTAGGCGCAGGTAAATAATCGCCTACCACCGCACTGAGCGGCAGAAAGTAAATGTTCCCATCCTCTGCCTTCATCAAGTTGTAGTACGGTCCATATACACGCTTAATATTCGGTCCATACTTGTCGATCAAATCATTCAGGGGAATAAAAGCCCCGGCATCCAGCAGCTTATCGATCGTGCCATCCGGTACTATCACATCCGGGTAATCGTTACTGGCAATAAATGTACCGATCTTCGTATTGGAATCACCCACCAAATGCTCCAGCTTCCAGTTTACCCCCGTCTGATCCTCCAGGATTTTGCCGATCCGCGTTTCTTTGGTATTAATGTCCCTCCCCGCAGTGGCATTAAAATACGTGAATGTGACCTTCTCCTTGCTATCTCCTGACGCTGGCTCCTTGCCCGAGCTCCCTGAGCAAGCAGCGATCATAGACGCCATCATAACCATTACCAGAGTGATGATTCCGAACCTTTTGCTTGTCATGCCAGACCCTCCCCTTTCGTCCTCTTTTGTCGATTGTGTGTGAATATCGTGCGCACGTACCTCAAGCACTGAAAATCCCGCACTCCCTAAATTGTAAGCACTTTCATTTTATAAAATGCTGTTCATTTCGTTCACCTGTCAATCTAAAGGTGTTACTTAGAAAACTATAGGTAAAGGTCCTTCAAAGCAAAATAGGCGTTGCTGTCTACCCTCACTCCCGATCCGCAGGAATCCTAATTCGAATCTCCGTACCGTCGCCGGGTGCGCTGCGAATGGCAAGCTCAAAGCGGCTCCCGTAGTAAAGTTTTAGACGATAGATGACATTTTGTAGACCTATACGCTCACCCATTTCTTCCTGCCTTTGCATGTAACCATATAAGCGTTGTACCTGCTCCTCAGACATGCCCACCCCATCATCCCGAACCGTTAGAATCAGTTGTCCTTCCTCATGCTCAAAATGTATCTCAATGCGTCCCCCATGCTTTAGCGGCTCAATGCCGTGGATGCTTGCATTTTCAACCAGTGTCAGCGCGACCATTTTGGGAAGCAGATTGTCCAGGTCTTCAGAGCGCGCTTGCACTTCGTACTGTATTCGCTCACCAAAGCGATATTGCTGGATTTCCAGAAAACAACGGATCAGCTCCAGCTCCTCCCGCAAAGTAACCCGATCCTTGTTCCACACCAGCGAATTGCGGAAAATCCGTGCCATGTTATGAATAATGCGCGCTGTCTCATCCTCATGCTTCATCAAGCTCCGCATGCGAATCGTCTCCAGCGCATTGAACAGGAAATGCGGGTTGATCTGGCTGTGAAGTGCATTCAACTGGGCATGTCTGCGCTGAATTTCCAGATTTTTTCGCTGAATATCGGCCATATAAACATCGTTAATCAGTCGCTTTATTTTCAACGTCATTCGGTTAAACTCACCTGTTAATTGCCCGATTTCATCTCGCGACTCTGTACCGCGAATCAGCTCAAAATGCTGGTTTTTCACCTTCTTCATGTGCTTTAAAATACGATGAATCCTCACGTTCAACGAACGTGTAATCCAAATAATGATTAATGTAGGCAGCAGCATATTTACACAGGTTAACAAGAGCACAAAATTGCGAGATTCCTGCATTTCATACAGCACTGCATCTCTCGATACCGCAGCCACAATGCTCCAGCCATTCAGATTGCTCGTAAGCACATAATTCGTCTTGAACTCCATCGTGTCCTCGGGCAGCTTGAGAGTGTTATAGGCTACATGTTTGTGGTTTATATCCACTTTGGGGTCCGTTGTATATTCGATTCCCCCTCGTTCGTTCAGCAGAAAGAGACTTCCCTGCAAATTCAGGTTATTGAAAATCTCCCGAATGGACGACATTCGCAGTTCTATTTTCAGTATTTTTTCACGACCATTTTGGGAATAAAAGTAGTTCATCCGCCGAATCAGGCTAAAAGGGTACATCTGTTCACCTGTGCTGTCATCGGTACGTACAAATATAGGCTTGGACTGGCGTCCAGGCGAGATTTTGGTATACCAGGGCAAACTTCTGACTCCCTCATCTATAAAGCTGATTCCCCCGGAATTCAGCAGCGTTGAATTATTGGTGTAGATCGTAATTCCACCTACGGAATGGTATGCAGGACTGTAAGTGTTGTTCAAGATATGACGTAAATAAGAGTCATAAGCGGCGATATAGTCAGCAGGGTGGGGATATGTTTCTTCCAATACCTCATTGAGCTGATGATCAGTATAAAAGATAGACGAGATTTCCATCGCATCTTCAAATTCACGGTAAAATTCAATTTTAATCTGTTCCAGTGCGCGCGAAATATCCTGCATACGCTGTTCCTTCACGTTTTGCGAGGTGACATGGTAAAAAATCAGATTGGTCAGCACTACAGGCGTGAAAACACAGAGAAAATAAAGCAGCAGCATTTTATCCCGCAATCGCACATGATCAAGAGTCGTTCTCAGCATCTTCATTCGCTGGCCCTCTCTGGCTCGTCGCCAATACTCAGGCTATTGCGGTATTCACTAGGCGTGGCGTGCGCCATCTTTTCAAACTGGGTAACAAAATAGTCTGAACTGCCGAAGCCCACGCGCTCAGCAATTTCATAAATCCGCAGATCCGTCTGCCGCAACAAGCGTTTCGCCTCCTGAACACGCAATTTCAGCAGAAATTCGTTAAAGTACACACCATACGTTTTCCTGAACAATTGACCGAGGTATACCGGGTTCATGTAAAAGCGAGCCGCAATACTTTTCAGGCTTATATTCTCGGCGGCATGCTGCTCAATGTAAGCACGGATGTGCTGGATGCCTCCTTGCTGACAATCCTTGCGCAGAACCCCAATATACCTTCCACTTTCCTCTGCAAAAGCTGTAAACAATCGCTGTAGTTCACCCAGGGACAGGTTCATGTCCTGCCAGTTCATCATCGGTTCTAGTGACTGAAGTGAGCGCTCATTTCCCTGCATGTTTTGAATGACCCGAACGATACTAAGTAAGCATTGATGCAGACTCATTTTCATAGCCTCAGGTGCATAACACTCCTCCCGAAAACTACTAAATAAATAATCCACGGCCACACGCAGCTCATCCAACCGCAGTTCCTCAACTTGTTCCGTCAAGCGATCCAGTACGTCCTGAGGGATGGTCTTATAGTGAAGTGGTGGCATTCCCTCCCGTAGATATACAACAATACCGCTATTGTCATAAATGTATTTATGGAGCACTGCTTCCTTTGCACAGGCGTAGGACTGCTGGATATCCTGCAACCGATTCACAGGCTTTCCTGCATAAACGAAAACCCGACTTCCCAGCTGACCTTTTAGTGTCTTCATCCCCTCTATCTCTCGTTGTAGCGCTTTCATAAAAACTTCGACCTTGCCTTCAAAACACCCCAAAAAGAAGTCCGGTACGATAAGACCAATCCGGTTACGATGCTCATGAACATAGAGAGGGTACTTGCCATCCATTAAACGATGAAGCGCTTGCTCTATAAGCTCCCTGAACTGAAAAAGTGATAGCATGACACCATCGTCACCGGAGCGCCAGGGATGTTGGTCATTCAGCTCGACGAGTACATAGTACATATACGTGGCTTCCCCAAGCCGCAGCTGCTGCTCCCACTGTGTCACCACTACATCATCCACTGGGTTCATCATCACAGTCTCTAACAGCCCACCTGCATGGTGATTCTGATATCGTTGTGCATTCTGTTGTTCACGATGCAGTCTTTCACTCAGCTTGCGCAGTGTAGCCGAAAAGTCACCCTCATCAATCGGCTTAAGCATAAAATCATGAACCCCATAGCGGATTGCCTGCTGCGCATAAGCAAAATCACTATAACCGCTTAAGATAATAAACGCGGGATGTTCTGTACTCTGTTCGAGCACAGACCGGATCAGCTCTAATCCGTCCAGCACAGGCATACGAATATCGGTAATGACCAGGTCCGGGTGAATACGGCTGATTAGCTCCAGCGCATCCTCACCGTTATCAGCTTCTCCTACGATTTCAAAACCACAGGCTTGCCAATCCATGAGTTGAAGCAGCCCTTTGCGAGTAAAGGTTTCATCATCCACCACAATGGCTCGATGCAGCTTCATAACACGCTTCCTCCTTTTGAAGTATGCCTATTTTATTATTTTAGTTAACTATTCCAATGATCTCAGTCAATATGGTAATGTAAAACATCAGAAATTGGAAATTTTCGTTATACCTATTATATGACGAATAGAGGGGTGCAAAGCATGCGCACTCCAGCAGCCAAGCCAAAGCAGCAAATATACAAAAAGGAGACGAATCCCTGAATAGGGGTTCGTCTCCTTTTTTGCTATTGCGTAAAAAGCTTTTATTATTCTCTTATTCGTGAATTCAGGCTATCGCTCAGCGATGATACTGACCGCTTGCAGATGGTCGGCGTACTTTACAAACTGCTTGCGCATACCCATAACCCTTGTCCGGGCAGCATGGTTACGCATAAGGTTAAAGGCGATTTTTCCAAATCTCAACCAGCCCTCGTCCTGAATGATACGTGGCAGATGCAATAAGTGCATGGGAACCGTATAGATTTTAACGACCTTAAAGCCTTCCTCTTTCAGCAGCTGTTCCCACTCTGACACCGTCAACGGTGTCGCATTAACTCTCATGGCTGTAGCCAAATCCTTGTAAATTTGTTTTCTGAGCGCAGGCTCAATATGGTTAGAAGCAAGGCACATCTCATGAATAGCATACTTTCCGCCCGTTTTCAAAAGCCGCCTGGCTTCCGAAATAATCTGCGCTTTCTTGGCTCTTGTGTGCATCGTCAGCATGGCTTCCCCATATACCACCGTCGCAGAGGCATCCGGCAACGGAACCTGTTCAGCATCGGCAATAATAACTTCCCGGTTTGCTCCGCTTGCATACGTTTTTACGATAGAAGCCGCCTTCTCATTCTGTTCAATCGCAATATAACGACGGGGATTAAGCCGCAGTGTGATTTGGGCAGTTATACCCAATCCGGGGGCAAACTCAATAACCTCATCCTGCCCGGTTACGTCAAGTCCCTCTATCATCCAACGTGTTGTTTTTAACCCTCCGGGCCTAAGCACGCGCTTACCGAGACTTGCTAATATCCAGTGCCCTGGCACCTGTTTGTAATCTACTGTCTGCATTGGCTATTAACACCTCTCCTTAAAATTTGATAATGATATTCATTATCAATACGAGTGAAAAAAAATAACTATTTTCTTTTTTTTATATGAGCATGTTGCTGCTGTGTCCTCTTTTATATGTTCTGCGCATAGCTTTCACTTGGCGTTTGGGTCAACACTACATGCAGACTGGAATTCGCCTCTGCACCGCCACGATAGGAAAAGTGCTCATCTCCCGTAACATGAATGATATCCCCTTGGACAACTTCCGTTGCTTCGCCGTTCACAGTTACAGTCCCGCTGCCTTCAAGAACAAGCAAATATACATTCGCTCCTGGGTGATTATGTGTTGGTAGCTCGGCATTAGGAGTAAAGTTGAGAATAAAAATTACATTGTCGGCTTCCTTATGCACAATTCGTTTTGTAAACGCAGCTTCTTTATATTCCTGAAATTGAATGAGGTTTGATTTTTTCATATTAGTTCACGCTCCTGTTTGAAATTAAATTTGCTTAAGATGGATTAATACCTTTATTGTATTGGATTATTTCGCTCGCCTTGTGATTGCAATCACAAAACTAAATTTAAGTAAAAATACTTTTAAAATATTTAAAAATTTGATTTCAATCATCTTTTTCATCGACACATCCAACTAGAATCAAATTGTGTTAGATAAACAAAACAAGCAGGAGGTTATTCCATATGAAGCCTGGATTCAAGCTGGCAAAGGATATTTATTGGGTAGGAAAAATTGATGACCGTGAGGTACCCTTTCATCGTCTTACATTATCTAAGGGTACAACCTATAATGCATATCTATTGAAAACTGGAAAACCAACCATTGTGGATACCGTAGATATGGCGTTCGGTAGAGAATTTGCCGAAGCTGTAACCGAATTGATCGATCCATTGGATATTCAATATATCATCGTCAATCACACGGAACCAGATCACTCGGGCGGATTGGCGGCACTTGCTTCCAAGGCAACGAACGCTACGATTGTCTGCACTGAGATTGCCGTTCCGGAAATTCAACAAATGTACAAGCTTCAGCATCGCAACTTCCTCGTAATCAAGGATGGGGATCAACTGGACATTGGAGGCAAAACGCTGCTGTTCAAAGAAACTCCTTATCTGCATACGGAAGAAACCATGATTACGTATTGTATAGAAGATAAAATCTTGTTCCCTTGCGATATTTTCAGTACACACGTGGCTGTAGAGCATCTATTTGCCGATGAGGCTGGTTTTGATATCACCGAGGACTTTATCGGATACTATCAGGCTATTATTCATCCACATCGCAGATATGTGCGCACATTAATCGAAGCTGTTGCCGATCTGGAAATTGAGATGATTGCACCTTCCCACGGCTTCGCGATCCGACATGATATTGCCAAGTTTATTGATTTGTACGCCTCTATGAGTACCGAAACCAAGGAGGATAAAAAAGTAGCGATTGTCTATGCCACCCTCAAAAATAACACTAAAAAAATGGCAAACATCCTGAAAGACTGCTTTTTGGAGAACCAAATCAAGGTGGAGCTATGGGACGTGGATAAAGCGGATGGAACGGAAATATTGAAGAGTATTGCCTCAGCAGATGCTGTTTTCGTCGGTAGCTCTACCAAATATGCCGACATGACAGGCAAATTGGAAGACCTATTGCAACAAATGCAAAAGATGAATCTGGAAGGCAAGCTGGCTGCTGCCTTTGGTTCCTACGGCTGGAGCGGAGAAGCCATTGAAGTTGTACAGGATTACTTGAATGGTACTAATATGAAGGTCCAAAGCACTTCAGATGTAATCAAATCAACGGGTATGACCCATGTGGAATTCCCGGTACGTATTCGTTTCTCTCCTACAGAAGTTGAAAAAGTGAAAAAAATTAAAAATGCCGCTGAATTTGTCTCAGATCTACTGCTTAGTGTTATTTAAAACACAGTAGCGTATAGCGAATAGGAGAGATACTGAATGGGTAACCAACATTACGTTATTATCGGAGGCAGTGTCGCCGCCGTCAACGCGGCAAAAGCGATTAGAGATCATGATGATCTGGCCGAAATTTCTATTTACGGAGAGGAAGCATCCTTTCCGTATAACAGAGTTAAACTTTCCAAGGGACTATTCACTGATTTGCACAGTGACAAAATCCTGATCAAAAAGGAAAAATGGTTTGCCAATCAACGAATTCATGTGTATTCCGGCATCAGGATAACCGAGATACATCCTGAGGACTGTACTATCAAAACAATAGATGGACAAACCGTTGCTTATGACAAGCTGCTGCTGTGTACAGGAGCTCACAACCGTAAGCTTGTGCTGGATGGGGCTTCTCTAAGGAACGTTCACAATATCCGTTTTCGACAAGATGCAGATCGCCTTAAAGCGGAATTGCGACAGGGAGACCGGATATGTATCATCGGCGGCGGTATTCAAGGCGTGGAAACCGCCTGGTCCTTCCAGCAAGCAGGGTATGCTGTAACCATACTGGAAGCTTCGCATCGGCTTATTGCCCGTCAGCTAGATGAAAAGGCCTCCGCTATTTTGACCGATCGGATGACCGAACAGGGTACTCAAGTACACCTTGGGCAAGGCGTAAAACGTATTAAAGGCACAGATCACGTAGAAGGTGTGGAACTACAGGACGGCTCTGTTATCCCCTGCGAGCATGTCGTGTACTCTATCGGAATTGTACCGAATACGGAGCTTGCTTGCCAAATCGGCCTTGATATTGGACAAGGCATACTGGTGAATGCGCAGATGGAGACCAGCTCCGCCAATATCTATGCAGCAGGTGATGCAGCCGAATTTCAGAGTAGAGTAGATGGGTTATGGGAAAGCGCAATGGAGCAGGGAAAAATAGCAGGCGCTAATATGGCGGGCGCATCCGTCAGCTATCAGCGTCCCCTCCCTGTAACCCTTTCGAACTGCTATGAATCTCCTCTCTTTTCCATCGGTCTAGTAGATGAACAAGTCTGCGACACCAGCCTGATTACTAAAAATCAAGCTTCTTATACACGTATGTTCATACAAAACGGCTCTATCTGCGGCGTGATTGGCTTTGGAGATGCCCTTGCTTCACTACCATACAAAACAGCCATCATGCAGGGACTCAAACCGGACGCACCAGAGCTTACAAAAATTTTGAATGACAAGGAGAACTAGAGATGAAAAAATATGTATGTCAGCCCTGTGGATACATTTATGATCCTGCTATCGGTGACCCCGATGAAGACGTTATGCCCGGTACAGCGTTTGAGGATCTTCCAGAAGACTGGGTTTGTCCAGTCTGTGGTGAGGATCAAAGTCATTTTGCCCCAATAGATGATACAGAATAACAACCATGCGCTATAACCTGTAGTTTCCGGTTTATGAATGGAGTGAATGAATGTGAATGAGATGTCCTGCCCCTGCCAGTGCGAAAAGGAGCCCTGTGCCCGCAAAGTGCCTATCTTTTCCTCTTTGCCCTGCGAAGATTTGTGTAAGGTCAGCTCCATGATCCGACACCGAAAATATCAGAAAGGCGAGGCCTTGATTGTGGAGGAGCAGGCTTCCGATACGCTGTACATTATTAAAAGTGGACATGTGAAGCTGCTGAAAATGACACCTCAGGGGAAAGAACAAATTCTGCACATTCTGACAACTGGCGATTTTTTTGGCGAGTTGAACATATTTAACAGCGATGAGCTGAGTAACTTTAGTGCGTATGCCTTAAAAGATACTGATATTTGTATGCTCACCAAGGATGATATGGAGCAGTTGATCCGCGACAATCCCGATATCTCTTTGAAGCTGCTCAAAACCATTACTAAACGCTTGGCACATACCGAAAACCTGGCTCAAAGCCTAGCTACCAAAGACCCGGAAATCCGCATCGCCTATATGATTCTTGAGCTTGGACATAAATACGGCAAGCCGGATGGTTCCTACATTAAAATAAACCTCCCCCTTTCACGCGAGGAAATGGCTAATTATGTGGGTGTTACCCGCGAAACCATCAGTCGCAAATTCGGAAAATTTGAACAGCTGGGGATTATTCATAGCAAGGGTACAAGAGAGATTACCATCTGCGATGTACAGAAACTGAACGAATATATGGATTGAGACACATAGATACAATGTTACTCTAACATGAGGACAACAAAAAACCGCTTCTTTAACTTATGGATTGTAGTTGATCTATCAACCACTTCCATTTCGTTAAGGGGCGGTTTTTACCGTATTTTATACTCCACTAACTATCAATTGTTGTGTTCACACTTGGGGAAGACGCACCCCATATAAGTTTCCCTGAAGGTGACTCCGATGGAAGCATGTCCTTGGGAGGGGCAGTCTCAATCGTGGTCGATTTGGAGCAATCCCACACTACTTTGACCAAATACCCAAACAACAACACATTCAACAATGATGTCACACACAAAATAATACCGTATTGATCCCGAGAGTTGGAGCTATAGAAAATATCGAAGGTGTTTAGGAAAATCGTAAGACTGAATCCACCCGCAAGCCACAAAAATCTGCGGTCTCGTAAATACAGATACGCCAGTACAGCTAACGCGGCCGCAGGGAACAAGTACCGTTCATGCATGCTGGAAGCGAAGGTAAATACACCTGCAATGAGCACCAGTGCAGCTGCCGCTGTAAATTGTGGTTTGCGACTGCGGATATACATCCACCACGTAAACAGAGTCACCAGCACAATGCAGATCATACCCCATGTATGGTAACTGAACAGGAACAATGTTGTAGTGTCCTGCGTATAATTGCCACCGATCAGTGCAAAGAAATTATATGCGTTCACCGAAGCATACGGATACTCGCCGACCGTTCCCTTGTATAGGTCAAGTAGCCATAACGGCTCCTGCCCCCACGAAAATGGTAATATGACCAGAATGGTCGTCACAACGGCACCGCCAATGGACAACAGCCAAGGCTGTATTTTACGTTGTCTCAGCAGCTCAAAGAACAAAACAGGCCCATAAATAATTCCCTGCGGCTTCATCAATACGGCTACCGTAAACAATACGGCTGACCAGCCGACCCGGTTTTCCACAAGCAGCACAATCATGCCCACAATCAGCATAGTAAAGAAAGAATCCACCTGCCCCCAGAAGGTCGAATTGATAAATACAGCTGGGTTAAACACGTAGAATATAGCCAATCCAAGGCTTATTCCATAGCCGACCCGTTTGCTTGCCAACCGGTACAGCATGTACGCTGTCACGATATCGGCTAATATATTGGGAAGCCGCAGCAGTACGGACATGTAGGGACTGAAAGCATCCGTAGAGCCGATTTGACCGATCACATATAAAATATAAATATAGAACGGCGGATAATCACTTGATCCGTTCGTGTAAAAGCCCGATAAGCTATCCGCTGCTGTCGTAGCCCAGTTCCGGAATAGCATTAAATCCATATGACCCGAGATCCATGGGGCGATCGCCATTCTTAAAAAGAACCCCACACCCAGCACTGTCCACAGCATCAGTCCCCGATTACGTTCCCCGAGCTTCCATTCACGAGCCCGAAAACGGTATGCAATAAACACGAATGCACCGAAGAACAAAGCGGCGAAAATCGCCAGCGGAGTAGCATAAGCAGATGAGGAGTTGCCACTTCTTCCACCACCCATACCACCGCCAGGACCGCCCATGCCAGATCCGTTACCAGACATGCCACCGGGCCCTCTGTGCTGTCCGTCTCTGGCAACACCACTGCCGCCCGAAGACGTATCATTCCCGGCCGTTGTACCTTTGTCACCCGATGTCGATGTTCCCTCAGTGGAGGAGTTGGTAGTTTGCTCTGTCGTCCCCTGATACTGTCCTACATTTCCTGCTCCACGGTTCCCCGCGGTCTGACCGTCAGAAGGACGTTGCCCCGGTCCTCCCATACCTCCACCAGGTCCGCTTCCTCCTCCGAACCCGCCGGATGGGCCCTGTCTAACAGCCGCAGACTGGGACGCAGAACTACCTGAATAACTCCATAACGAAACGACACTAGCGACAGCAAACAATATGAGACTAAATAGAAGTATATATTTCAGACCGTTCGCTTTCCAAACGTTCAAATCCGATGCACCTCTCTCTGTTTCTATTTTCCCATATTGTATCTGCCTTAGCTTAGGACTTTGTGAGTTCTGGCTGAATGTTGGCTGAATACCGAATCATCACACTGAAGTTTGTCGTTCCAGCTCCATAATCGCCCTTTCCAGCTGAGATTGTGGATGCTTCAGCATGTTACCGTGACCGACAGCTAATAAAGATGGATTGAAACTCACCAGCTTTTTGGCGCTTTTCAGCGAAAATCCCTTGTTCCAGGTAGCCAGTGCCGGAAAAGGAAACAGCGGCTTAAGCCTTCCCGATACCGCTATACCACCTCGGGTCTGGAAGGCGTCGCCTGCAATCAACGCACGGGTACGAGTATCCAAAAATGCCATCGAGCCCGGCGTATGTCCTGGTGCGCTGATCGCCAACAGCGAACCTACATGATCCCCATCCTCCAGTAAAACGTCAGGCTGGGTAAGGATATGCTTCGGTACATCGCCTCGAATAGGAGTATCCGGTTCTCCTGCCTCCAACGATACATCGCCCTGTAGCAGCGGTGCGTCCCGCCTTGAAATGAACACTTGCGCGTCAGGATACCTTGCCTTGAGCTTATCCAACGCACCCACATGATCCCCATGGGCATGGGTAAGTACAATTCGAATAATCGGCTGCCCGATCTGCGCCGCAGCCTGCGCTATACCACGGGTACTGTATGGCAATCCGGCATCTACCAAGGTGAGCCCCTCTTTCTCCTCCACCAAATAACAGTTCACTGGGAACAGCCGGGGCATAAACGTCAATTGATACACATGCTGCACCTGAACAATACGCATTTTAGCTCATCTCCTTGTCTTAATTATAAACTAATCATATTAGTATTATAAATAATATAATTAGTTTTAAGCAAATATTTTTGCTGCTATTCAGCCGGAGTTGGAGCTGGAACTGCTACGGGGACGATCATACTGAGAAAACAGCAAAAAGCATCCCCAGGACTCTGCCCCCGGGGATGCCTCTCACAACAAGAATTAACCTTTTCCTCCTGTTATTAATAACGAAGCCTTCTTGGCTATTTCCTCTTTATCAAACGGAGTATTTCCAGATGCCCATAAATAACCAGCCTCATGTATGATATTGGCATAAATAGGTACATAAAAACTCTTCTCTGAGTCTGTACATATGTTATCTAAACTTTTCACTAAATATTTTTTCAGCTCAATTAACATTTTTTCTTTCAACAGAGGCGCAAGACTTAAATAGCTACGGCGACATTGAATTTTCGGTTGTTGATGAAAGTCACATACTGCTAGAACGAGTTGATTTATGGTGTCCTGATCGAACTCTACTACTCCTAATGTTCGTTTTTCAATGACGTTCGAAGCAGAGTCGTCAATCATGTAATCCAACATTTCGTACTTATCATTAAAATGTGCATAAAATGTAGCACGATTCACTTGGGCCCCTTTTGTTAGATCTGCTATTGTTATCTTTTCAAAATCCTTTTCATTCACTAAATTAACAAAAGCGTTAATCAACGATCTCTTTGTATGTGTCATTCGCATATTTTTTACTTTTGTCCCCACGTTCTGCCCTCCTTATTTGGCACATTTCAATTTTTGTTTCTATAACAACATTCTCATTTAATTGTTGGTTGTTCCATATATTAAGCGGGCTTATACTTACTAAAACAACATATGTTGCTTTAAAATATACCACAAATAAGGAGTTCATATAAGATGAAAACTATTGCAATAATTGGTGCAGGACTCGGGTTAGGTTTATCTATCGCGAAAAAATTCGGGGCGCAAGGGTTTAAGGTAGCTTTAGTTTCTCGTAATACAGAAAAATTGGAAATCATCACAAATGAACTAAAAAGCCTGAATATTGTAGCGCGCTCTTATGTCGCGGATATTACGGATTTGAACGCTTTAAAACAAGCCTTACTGGCTGCTAAAAAAGACTTAGGCAGTATTGATGTACTCGAATTCAGTCCTTATGCAGGATGGAGTAATTTCACAGATATTTTAGAAACAACGCCCGCAAGCGTCTTGGAACAAGTCAACAGCATTGTGCTTCCTGCAGTTCTATCCGTCAATGAAGTATTGCCTGACATGATCAGCAATGGTTCAGGCGCGATTCTATTTACAACGGGCATATCTGCCATGTTCCCTTTGCCCAGTCTTGGGAATGGTGGTATCGTGATGTCCGGCCTTCGAAACTATGCGACTAACCTGCATAATGAACTGAAAGAAAAAGGAGTTTTTGTAGGACACCTTTCAATCGGCACTTTCATACAAGCTGGTACGGCAGGAGATCCAGATATCATCGCAGAAGCTTGGTACAACTTATACGAGAAAAAGCATAGCTTTGAAGAGACATTCCCAAAAGGAATTGATCCAACCAAGCTGTAAAATTATTAAAGCGAGAAGATGACCATGGATGGCCGTCTTCTCGCTTTTTTGTCATTTATAAGCGTCCTCTGTGCAACAACTTCATCCGTAATTACAGCCTGATTGCCTCAGCAATAGGCGTACTGCCAGACACCAGATTAATTGCACGATGATACGTCTGCTGTTCCTCCAGCGCTGCTACCACAGCTGCCGCCACATCTTCACGGGAAATGGTCTGGCTGGTGAGCTCCTCACCGGTAGCAACTTTGCCGGCGCCCACATCATCCGTCAGGCCACCCGGACGAAGAATCGTGTAGTTTAGGTTGCTCGCTTCCAACAGGCGGTCAGCGTAATGCTTCGCCACATAATACGGTTTAATGGATTCGGGCCACTTCTTTCGATTCTCTGCATGTAGGGCGCTGACCATAACGAAGCGTTGGATACCTGCTTGTTCGGCGGCTTCCATTGCCTTGACCGCTCCATCCAAGTCGATAAGCAGCGTTTTATCTGCACCTGTTTTCCCGCCGGAGCCTGCTGTAAATACGACAGCATCGCTGCCTTTTATAGCTGCGGCAATTTCGCCAACCGTCCCTTCGAGGTCAGCTACCACCGTTTCTGCTCCCAAACGTTCAAGCGCTTCGGCCTGATCCGAATTTCGGATCAACGCCTTTACGCGATGCGATTCATTTTGCCCCAATAGACGGACAAGATGTCTGCCTACTTTTCCATTTGCACCAATCACCAGTACGTTCACTCATACCCCTCCTGTATTCGCAGTCTCTCATCTACATTATACAGATGTATTTTACCCTTCGGGTCTGCGACGCAATCATGTTAGCTGCATCAGGTTGAAATCAGACTTCTTTGGTAAGCTCGACATCTCGCTTTTGCCGCACACGCAGACCTGCCAAAAAGGTAGCCATCATCACCTCAATACTCCGGTCCACCTCCACAGGTAAACCAAAGCCGCCCTTTTGTTCAAGCGAGGCGAATCCATGAAGCAGACTACGGAATCCCCTCGCTGCATGAATGCAATCTTCTTCCTTGAAGCCATAACCACTGGACAGGACGGTAATGACCAGCTCGGCCACGCGATCCGCAGCCTGCCTCATTTCGGTATCATTTCGATCTGTTGCATACAGCATCGCTTCATACAAACCGGGTCGCTCCCGAGCATACCGCATATACGCCTTCCCCATAGCGGTCAGCGCATCTTCGCCCGCTCTACCCACCGCTGCGCTCATCAAAGCTTCCTCCAACTGTTCGAGGCTGTGCAATGCCAGTACTTGGCGCAGTCCGTTCAATCCGTTCACGTGGTTATACAAGGAGGGAGGGCGAATGTGGAGTTTTTGAGCCAGCGTGGTGAGCGTGACATCCCCCATCCCTTGTTCATTGGCAATGTCCTCGGCAGCCCGCAGGATATCTTGCAACTTTACTCCGTTTCTAGGCGACATCATCCTGTCTCCTTTCATCGAATTTCTATGTAATCCGGTTCCTTATACCTATACAGAATTGATCCAGATTCTATTTTAACTAATCCTGTTAGTTTATACAAAGAAGATGCCGTTTACAACAGCCGGCCTGCATTGAACCTTTATAGAAGAGCATAGCAGTCATTACTGATATAATAAAAAATAAGATCATAGAACGGACCTGATCCCTTTCTCGATCCCCTACAAAGGAGCTAGCTATATCTATGGAATCCAAGCCACTTCCAGCTATTGAATTCAATCACATTATCAAATATTTCGCCGGGTCTGGACAGCAACGTGCTGTTCTGAACGGGATTACGGCAAAAGTTTCCCCCGGCAAAATCACCACGTTGGTCGGTCCATCGGGGTCTGGTAAAAGCACGTTGCTTTCACTGTGCAACCTCCTAATGACACCGGATGAAGGGGACATCCGTGTCCTCGGCAAACCGATATCGGAGTGGGAGATCCCTGAACTAAGACGGAGAGTAGCATTGGTTTTTCAGGATGCCCCCATGCTTCAGGGAACTGTCCTGTACAATCTCCAAACCGTAGAACGGCTGCACGGTACAGTGCTGGATGATCCTGCCGGCCTGTTGGAACGCGTAGGACTCACCCACGATCTGTTGGAACAAAAGGCGCAGGAACTGTCCGGTGGACAAAGACAGCGCTTGGCCTTGGCGCGGACGCTCGCGAACCGCCCGGATATTTTACTGCTGGATGAGATTACTTCTGCACTGGACCCCGCCTCGGTCAAAGAGGTTGAGGAACTGCTGCTGCAAATGAACAAAGAAGAGGGAACAACGATGATCTGGATTACGCATCATATGGAACAAGCCCGCAGGGTAGGCCACGAGACATGGCTGATGATCGACGGAAGACTGGTAGAACAAGCGGATACGGAGACGTTTTTTAATGCTCCGCAGCATAGTGAGACCCGCAGGTTTGTAGCAGGAGAATGGGTATGACGATTGTTGCCTTGATTCTCTCTCTCGGTTTTGTATTTATCGCCATCGTCATGTCCAAATCCTTCAAACTCGGTCTGGACCGAGACATTATCATCGCCACAATCAGAGCGTCGATTCAACTGCTGGCGATTGGATATGTATTACATTTAATTTTTGGGATGCAAAGCTACGGATTTATCGTATTATTCATTCTGCTCATGATTACCGTAGCCTCACAAAATGTTGCGCGCAAAGGACGATTTATCCCCGGTCTCATGTGGAAGTCATTCCTGACGCTGCTGTGTGTGGAAATCGTTACGCAGGCGTTCCTGATTGGCCTGCATATTATTCCGGCGACAGCCCGATATATGATTCCGATTAGCGGCATGATCATTGGCAGCTCCATGATTTTGTCCAGCCTGCTGGTGTCCCGGCTCAAGTCGGAAGTTCTGCTGCGCAAGCCTGAAATCATGCTCATTCTGGCGCTAGGCGGCACGCCTAGACAAGCCATCTTCCCTATACTCAAGGATTGCATACGTTCCAGTATGATTCCAACCATTGAGGGGCAGAAAACGCTGGGGCTTGTCCAGCTTCCCGGCATGATGACCGGACAAATCATCGCAGGTGCCAATCCGATCGCCGCCGTGCGTTTGCAATTGCTAATCGTATTCACTACCATGACCTCTGCTATTTTGACCAGCGTGCTGCTCAGCTTGTTCATTTATCCGGCATTATTTACCCGCCAGCAACAATTGAACACAGAAGCATGGGAACGCTGATCGAGGCGGATATATCCAGTTATTTACCAGCTTCTATAAAAAAGTAGACATGTTTAATTCCTGACATGAAGGTTAATAGATACACGAACACGCTTTACTAAAATTCGATGAGGAGTGATTGAACATGGCTAACAACAACCAAAATGGCAAACTGAGTCGCGAAGAAGCAGGACGTTTAGGTGGAGAAGCTACTGCTAAAAATCACGACAAAGAATTTTATCAGGAGATTGGCGAAAAAGGTGGCGAAGCCACTTCCAAAAACCATGACAAGGACTTCTACCAGGAAATCGGTGAAAAAGGCGGCGAAGCCACTTCCAAAAACCATGACAAGGACTTCTATCAGGAAATCGGACGCAAGGGCGGTGAAGCCCGTGGCAATTCAGACCAGAGTGATAGCGACGGGAAAATGAGCAGGGAAGAAGCTGGCCGTAAAGGCGGCGAAGCCCGCGCACGTCAGCGTAGGGATAACTGATAATAGGATATGTGGTCGGTGCAATTGTAATGTAGAGGCACAGACTGCGTATAAACACGAAGTATAGTGGACGTTTATGTTATAAAAGCCTATCTGCCGTTGTTTTGGCAGATAGGCTTTTTGTGTGAAAGTTACTTTCGTCAACCGATCATACACCTTACAATATACATAAACAGGTTAATTAACCAATCATACATATTTTATTACAAATGAAAGAATGGATTATGGGAGGTTTGCGCGAATGTTGATTACAAAGAATAAAACGGCTGCAACTATTCTAAGAATTATATTTTTTTCACTGATTTTCAGCTGGATTTATTATTATTCAGGTTATCACTCAGCAGAAACCGCTAAATTAGTTAAAACTACAGATGATTACTTGGTCATACAGAGAGATGCTTCTAACGGAGGTGAATATAAAGAATTATATATTTCCTCAAAGTCTGTGATCCCTCCTCTGGTTATAGGCAAACAATATTATTTCGTATCTGATCAAAGGTACTTTCAACGCCCATATATCCGTTATGTAGAGGAGTAAAATAGAACAAGACAACAAGGACTAACATAGCCCTTAACTAAAGCTTCATGAATAATACAAAAGAGTGCATGCAACTCAAGTCAAATATTCCTGTATTCCGGCTGTTAAGATGGAGTCGAAAGGAGGGAACCCTCGTGTACGAATGGAACGAAATGGTCCAGCTCATGATCGATTGGATTGATAATAATCTTACTTCAGCACCTTCGTTGTTGAGAATGTCCGATCAGTTAGGCTACTCCCCTTACTACTGTACAAAACAGTTTCATTCTCTTACAGGAATGACGTTAAGGGATTATGTGTGGATGCGCCGGATTAGCCGTGCTGCACTGGAACTCCGGGATAGCAATGTCCGCATCCTCGATGTTGCAGTAAAG
The DNA here is from genome assembly GCF_038005565.1 of Paenibacillus sp. FSL R10-2748. Classification (NCBI taxonomy): domain Bacteria; kingdom Bacillati; phylum Bacillota; class Bacilli; order Caryophanales; family Paenibacillaceae; genus Paenibacillus; species Paenibacillus sp. FSL R10-2748. Next base: position 285,683 of record NZ_JBBOTK010000003.1, on the reverse strand, counting down.
TATGGGTTTTCTTCACAGGAGGCTTTTACACGGGCATTTGTAAAAGCGTTTGAGGTAACTCCGGCTGTATACCAGAAGGAGCCCCGACCTATCCCGTTGGCCATTCGCGTTGAGGTGTTCTCTCCTTATCATTACCATTTGAAGGAGCGGGATAAGATGGTTAAGGATCATTTGCAAGAAGCTGAAGTCAAAATCGAGCGTATACCAGCACACAAATTTATTGGAATTTGGGATACTTCTTCACGAAACTACGGTGATTTCTGGAGAAACGGTCACAATTGTGATGAAATTTGCGGAACATTGGAAAGCATGTCTCATCTCAAGCTTCCCGAACAATTGGGCCAAACTGCGGGCTGGTTCTATCAGGATGGTCAGAAGGGCTATCTCTATGGAATACCGGTCGCCGCTGACTATGCCGGAGAGATTCCCGCAGGAATGAAGTGCCGGGACATCCCCGAATCAGATTACCTGGTGTTTTTTCACCCGCCCTTTAATTATTTAAAAAACAATGGAGACGTTATGAGAATGGTGGAGGAGAAGGCTTGGAACTTTGACCCTAGCAGCCTGGGGTATGAATGGGATGAGGAAACGAAGCAGGATTATCAGCGACATTTCCCAGAAGGATACGGCTACGCAGTGTTACGTCCAGTGAAAAAAGTGTAGAGAAAAAGAATCCGAAGAAGCCGCTACGATCAGGATGCTGTTCATCGTCTTGCTAAAGTCTATTGAAAAATAATAACAGTCTATTACTAACGGGTCCCATTTTGAGGTGCAATACACATCGAATTGACATTGTGGACACAATACGATGTAAATATAGAATAAACCGATCACTGAATCATACAGTTGTCGGTTTATTCTTGATCAGTATTTTTATTTTGTAAGTAACTATCAATGATTTTAACCCAATCCGGTAACAACGCCACATGGTGTTTTATCGTTTCACTATCTGATTCCAATACAATCACGCCATCTGAGCTGCTGACGGCTCACTCATGATAAAATATCCTGTTCTTTAATTCGTTCGACTTGACCATTACTGTACTCTTTAACAAATTGACCATCCGGCGTTTTGTAGACAATATATGTGCCATTTGCTTTAGCGTCCAGTTTTGCTCTATCTCCAGTTAGTTTGATTAGCTTGCCTAGATCGTGTGTACGATTCATTCAGTCATCACCATCCCATACAATTCATATATCGAGAGTATATCACAAATCGAAAAGTCTGAAAGAATCCAGCGTCACTCAAAACCACACGAATACCGTACGTCTGAAAATCGTGACAAGTAAATAGGATCGAAATATCGTTCTTTTTAATACATTTTAATAAATAAATTTGGAATAAATGCTACTTCCAGCTTTTTGATTCGTCTATAACAACAAATACACTTGCGGAGGTATAGGCAATGAAATCTTTTCGTTTTTGGCTGGTCCTACTCTCATGTCTAGTTATTACTGTAAATATTACGGGGTATGACGACTACAATATACTATTAGCTATTATTAGTCCGTTGGTTTGGATGTATGAATCATTTCGATTTGTGCGAGAGGCAGACATCCCCATAGCCATTGTTTACTTCACTACCCTAGTTTTCTGGTATCTTATTGGATACGCCTTGGACCGTTTGATTAGAAAATTGAAAAATTAAAATCACTTGAAATTATCTTCCAAAATATTATCTACCTTCTCAGGCTCGTACTCGACCGTTCTGTAGTCAGGAGATGAAGGAATCATATTGATCACAACATTTCTCATTTGTAGCTTGTACTTTCCTTCCTCAAAAGCAAGAACATGCTTAATGGAAGGTAACTCCATATCCTCATACTTCGTTATCGACGAAACAACAATCTTGGAAGGGTTAGAATCATCCACAGACACGATACGATAATCAATCGGTGTTCCCTGAGCTTTTAGAAAGTTAAGCCGTGCCTGTTCTGTTTTAAAACGATAATCATCAGACAGTGAAAGCATCTTATCGTAATCGCGACTCATAGAAGCGTTCATATATTCTGAAAATGTCGAGACAGCAGCCTCTTTGGGCTTATCAGGAAGCTTATAAGTTTCCTTATCCCCTCCAAAACCTGTAGCAATTACAGTCAAAATCCCTCCGAGGACAACCAAGCAAGCCAACTTATTACGCGATACAAGCCTCAATAAATAAAACCCCTTTGTTGTAAATTTTACCACCTATTTTCAACGTATCTCAACTTAAAAAGCCACTGTAAAACGCAGTATAACTTTTTGTAAAACCCCATTCATTTAAATCCAAAGCCATTCTTTTAATATAATTTTATTTTAACGTTAATACTCACTGAACACCTTTGTTACCTTATGTAATGTCGCCTTCCCATCCTGTAAACTAAGTTCCATCAAGCGATAACCGCTGGATCATAGAGAGGATGAGATATTTATGAGTTTGGATAATAGAGTTTTTGCGATACAAGCTGATCTGGACGGACGTGTAAATGCAGTTATAGATCAAACCCTTAACGAGAAGCGCCTGGTCGGCGCAGTCGTCATGATATATATGGATGGTTCACCCGTGTATGTCCGAGCGGCGGGGCTGGCTGATCGAGAAGAACAACGTCTTATGCATGAGGATGCTTTATTTCGGCTTTCTTCTGTATCCAAACCGATTGTATCAACTGCGGCTTTGGTTTTGGCAGCCCAAGGATTGATTAAGCTCGATGAATCTATTGAACGCTGGTTGCCCGACTTTCGCCCCCGATTAATCAGTGGTGAGCAACCCTCCATTACAGTACGCCAATTGCTGACACATACTGCCGGGTTGACCTATGGCTTTTTAGAGGAAGAAGGCGGCGGTCCCTATCATCGTGCAGGCGTATCAGATGGCATGGATTTTTCAAATCTTACGCTGGAAGAGAACTTGCAACGTTTGGCTTCTGTGCCTCTGTTATATGCACCGGGTAAAGCATGGGGATATTCGATTGCTACTGATGTGCTAGGCGCGATCATTAGCCGTGTATGTGGCACAACCCTTGATGCAGCTGTTAAAAAGCTCGTTACAGAACCTCTCGGTATGCACGACACCAGTTTCACGGTCGCGGATGCTGGACGGATTGCGGCTCCTTATGTCAACGATATATCAGAACCCCGGCGGATGCGCGAGCTTGAGGTTGCGCAGGTTTTTGAAGGCACCGCAGGACTTCGTTTTCAGCCTGCACGAGCCTTTGATTCCACGGCTTTCCACTCTGGTGGCTCGGGTATGATTGGCAGCGCAAAAGATTTCATGCGGCTGCTGGAAACACTGCGAAACGGCGGCAATCCGTTACTTTCAGAGGAATGGGTCCGTGAAATGGGCACCATCCAGACCGGGAACCTTCCCTTGGCAGGCTGGCCGGGGCGGGGCTTTGGACTAGGATTCACCGTACTCCAAAATCCCGACGAAAGTGGAACAGCAGAATCACCCGGAACGTGGCGGCTCGGAGGAGCTTACGGCCATTCGTGGTTCGTTGATCCCACACTAAGACTTAGTGTGGTCGCCTTTACCAATACAGCATTCGAAGGGATGTCAGGTCCGTTTACAACTGAGCTTTGCCAAGCCATTTACGGTAGCTCAAATAGGGTCTAATAAAGTGGGGGTTACATGTTTATGGTCTACAGGCGAGGACAGGACAATTAACGTGGTAGAGTGCCCGTGCTTTCCACACTCATCCCCGAACTGCTCCAGCTTGAGCATAGACTCAACCATGACTTTCAGTAAGTAATTTTGCTCACCGCTGATTCTATGGCATTCAATGACTTCGGGTGCAGATTGGCAAAACTCAACAAATGAATTGCATTGATTCGTATGCACGAGCACGTGAGCCATGATCGGCTTTCCAACTTTCTCATGTGAAACTATGGCACGATACCCGGCGATAATACCTTTATCCTCCATGCGCCGCACTCTTTCCGTTACGGCAGGCTGGGAAAGCCCAACCTCCTTACCCAGCTCGGTCATGGAGATACGCGCCTGGTTTTGTAGACACAACAAAATTTTATGATCCACTTGATCCATCAAATCCATCTCCTTAAGTCCAAGGTAATATTACAAAAACACAATTATTATTATGTATTATTCCGAATATTGCCTTATTATTTTATGATTTAATGAAATATTAGCACGCAAAATCAAGGACGTAAAGCAGGAAGAAGTGGAGAAGGAATGAAACTAATGAAATATAGTAAGCCCCTGCTTTTCATTGCGCTTGGCCTATTTGGTGTATACACGATCGAGTTCGGTGTGGTTGGCATTTTGCCAGTCATCATTGAACGTTTTCATATTACGGCAGCTCAGGCCGGGTTTCTTGTCAGTTCATTTGCATTGATCATCGCGCTATTCGGTCCCTTCATGGTGCTATGGATGTCCAGATTTAACCGCAAGCGAATCATGACAATGTCGTTGTTTGTTTTTGCCATAACAAGCTTGCTGTCAGCCTATACATCCAACTTTTATCTACTAGTCATTTTACGTATCATTCCGGCTCTGTTTCACCCGGTGTATTTCTCGCTTGCCTTTGTCGCTGCCACTGCGTTGTATCCCCCGGAAAAAGCAACGCAAGCTTCCGCCAAAGCCTTCCTCGGCACGAGCATGGGAATGGTACTCGGTATTCCAATTACAGCCTATATCGCCAATCAATTTTCATATGAGGCCTCCTTCTGGTTTACTGCGGTAGCGAATGGGATTGCAGGGATCGGTATTTTATTTATGCTGCCGGATACACGACAAGCCGAAATGTCCTCCTATCGGAAGCAGCTTGGCATTTTGCGTAAGGTATCGCTGTGGCTCAATATCGGGGCGGCTACTTTTATTTTTGCAGCCATGTTCTCGGTGTATAGCTATTCTGCCGAATATTTGGGGCAAAATACAGGGATGAGCAGCAATGTTATCAGCTTTCTGCTTATTATTTTCGGCATCGGCGGAATGCTCGGCAATCTGTTGGCTGGCAAGCTCATGGGCTTGCATAAGGTACGCACCGCTCTTTTTCATCCAGTAGCCTTGGGAGGCACCTATTTGCTGTTGTACGGGATCAGTTCCTCATTTATCCCTACGCTCTTCATCATTATCGTGTGGGGGGCCGTTCATACCAGCGGACTGATTGTCGCCCAGATTTGGGTGATTGATGAGGCCAAAGAAGCTCCCGCGTTTGCCAACAGTCTTTATATCTCGTTTATTAACCTAGGGGTCTCACTGGGCTCACTGGCAGGGGGGTGGTTTATTGCCAGAGCGGGGATCCATGGGACGCTGTGGAGCGGTTTGCTGTTCGCCATGCTGGCGATGGTATGCATCGGGTCTAAAGTGATTTATCCACGTATTTTGCGAAAATATAAAGGGTTAGATGTGCAAAGCTAAAGAGTTGCAAGAGGCAAACCTGTTATCATAAAAAACCGGTTCAACACTTTGTATGGTGTTGAACCGGTTTTTGTTTAAAAATTGATTCCTGCCTGTCGGATTGGATCAGAATGAAACACACACTTCGTTGCGAATTAGATCAGCGTATAACCGCCATCCGGGAACAGCACGCTTCCGGTGGTAAACTTGTTCGTCATCAGATACAACACAGTATGTGCGATTTCCTCATTATACCCCACTCGACGGAGCAAGGTTACTTCCTTGTATTCCTCAAAAGCCTGCGCCCGCTGCTCACCCTCAGGGCCGTCTCTCCAAATTGTGCCGGGGGATACGACATTAACCCGTACGGGGGCCAATTCTACTGCCAACGCCTTGCCCAAGCTTTCAATCGCGCCGTTAGCCGCTCCATATGTAGCACCAAATCCCATCGGTCGTTGACTGAAGGCCCCGGACATAAGGACGATCGAGCCGTCCTTGGAGATATGCGGTACCGCATGCTTGGCAGCAAAATATTGCGGCCAGAATTTCCCTTCGAACGGGGTTTTAGCCTTTTCCGTATCTATCGTGATCGGACCACGCGTGTAGCTGGCACCCGGTGTAAACAGATGGTCGAATGCTCCAACTTTTTCAAAAAACGCTTGAACCTCTTCCTCTATCTGATTATTCAGTTGGAAGGTTTCCACCGATTCGGCAGGGATGACCTTCTTCGCCTGCTCCAGTTTTTCTGCGGAACGCCCAGCGATCACAATGCTTGCCCCTTGCTTTGCTGCTTCTATGGCTGTTGCCAGCCCTATACCTGCACTGCCGCCAATCACGACGACACGTTGATTATGTAAATTCATATTATTCTCAGCTCCTTTATAAGGATTATATCATAACTATTTTAAAGACATACTTATTTTTATTCGAATAGGCTTTCCTGCACCGTGCTTTTGCGATAGGATGTCGGCGATTGGCCCGACCAGCGCTTGAACTGTCTGCTAAAATGCGCAATATCCCCATAGCCGAGCATATCGGCAATTTGTTGCACCGACCATTGCGGATCAGCCAACAGCAACTTGGCCTCATGCAGCACAAGCCCGGATAGATATACACGGGGAGATACGCCGAAAACGCTACGGAATACACGATTACAATGGGACACGCTAATACCTAGCTCGGATGAAATCCCCTCGATCCCATCCTGCTTTTCCACCGAGCCGGCCTGTCCATAAGGCTGATTCACTCTGCCCTGAAGACGACTGGCAATCTGATGGGCAAGCTCTGCCTGCACATATCCACGCCCCGGCAGATGGGCCGCTTCACTGGATACAGCCTCCCATAACGTTGCGAACAGTTCAAACACAGCAGATTGAATCCGCATTCGCTTTGCCACCGAATCACTACCTACTCCTATGTCTTCCGGCGCTGAAAGATCGAGCAACTTGCCCAGCGCTGGTCCCATCTGCCCTGCCACTGTTCCTTCAGCTGGAAACAGCACCTGCTCCAGACGACTCAGGAGCGAGAGAAACAGCTTATCATCAATGTCGAAATGCATACAAAAATACGTAAATCCCTCTCCGTTACTATGGCTGGAGTGGACAATCCCCGGTCGCAGCAGCACCAGATCACCCTGTCGCTGGGTATAGCTGCGACCATCTACAACCATGATCTGTTCTCCCGCAAGCACGATGTTAATCTCATATTGAGGATGCTCGTGTAGCGGATAGCTCCACTCTCTTCCGACACTTCGTGTATGAATAGCAAACAAATTGACTGTGGTTCGCACATCGGGAAAAAAGAATTCCTCTCCGGCAACTGTAAGGTCTGGATGATGGGGGCTCTTCGGTAAACGTGGTGTCGACATGTTTTCCCTCCTGGCTTATATCGATATACTCAGTATATCGCTTTTAGCGCGATTTGGATAAATAGTTGAGCGATTTGACAATGGTTCCCCACCACATGACATGCTAGGCTCTAAGTGAAGTTAGTCAAAGTTAAACTTTATCATGAAAGGGGTTTCATTATATGTCTAAAAATATATTTTATAACACACAGCATGCACCTATCGGGTCTTTTTCCAGCTTTACGCTTGGGTTTAAGGGCAATCGCGGCGGACTTGGTTTGGAGCTGGGCAAGCCTGCCGATGAAAATGTATATATCGGGCTGCAATCCAGAGATGGCGGAGTATACGAGGCGCTTCCCTTTTTTACATCCACACAGGATGAAAGTGCCCGCTACGACGTGGAGAAAAAGGGTAAACGAACGGAACCGCTGCTTATGGCCTTTGCCGATTCAGACATTACCCGTGAGCTAAAAGCAGGAACGGATACATGGCAGGCTGGCGATTTGACGTTCCGGCTGTACTCTCCTGTTCGCCCAGTGCCCGAGCCGGGAACCGCGGGTATGGATGAGCTGCGGGCAGCGTTGGTCCCGGCGGTATTCGCCGAGCTAACCGTCGATAACACACTGGGGACTGCAGCGCGAAGAGCTTTTTTCGGATATCAGGGCAGTGATCCGTATAGCGGCATACGCATTATAGGAGAAGATCCGCGCAGGGACGCTACTGATTCTACCCAATTAGAAGAAAGACTTACAGGCATCGGCCAAGGACGCAGCACAGCCATTGTGACCAACAGCAGTGAAGCGGTACCTGCCAGCGGATTTGCAATGGAGAAGCTGCTTGGGGAGACCATGGCCGAGAATTTATCCTTTGGCCTGGGCGCGACGGGTGCGCTTCTGATAGACGTTCCCGCAGGTGAGAAGCGCACATATGCCTTCGCCATATGCTTCTATCGTGGCGGCATTGTGACAACAGGCATCGAAGCGTCGTATTACTATACCCAGCTGTTCAAGGATATTGAAGACGTGGGAAGCTATGCGTTGAAGCATTTTTCAGACCTGACCGCAGCCTGTGTTCAGGCTAATCGCTGGATGGAGTCGGCCGACCTGAGCCCGGATCAGGAATTTATGCTCGCTCAGGCAATCCACAGCTACTATGGCAGTACCCAACTGCTTATTCACCAAGCGGACGGAGAACCGATCTGGGTTGTGAACGAAGGCGAGTATCGGATGATGAATACACTCGATTTGACGGCAGATCAGCTCTACTATGAATTGATTTTAAATCCATGGACGGTACGCAACGAGCTGGAGTGGTTTGTCCAAAGGTACAGCTATCGGGATGAGGTACGCTTTCCGGGAGAGGAACAGACCTATACCGGTGGTATCACGTTTACGCATGATATGGGCGTGGCAAACGTGTTCTCCCGGCAGGGGTACTCCTGTTATGAGCTGGCTGGGATTGACGACTGCTTCTCTTACATGAGCCATGAGGAACTGGTGAACTGGCTTTGCTGCGCCACGGTATATATCGAGCAGACACAGGATCAGTCATTTACGACACGTATGCTGCCTGTCTTGTGTGACTGCTTCGAAAGCATGCTGCGGCGGGATCACCCCGACCCGGCACAACGAAACGGATTGATGGGCTTGGACAGCTCTAGAACCCGGGGAGGCGCGGAAATTACGACCTACGACAGTCTGGACGTATCTCTGGGTCAGTCTCGCAACAACATTTATCTAGGCAGCAAATGCTGGGCAGTATATGTTGCACTGGAAAAGATATTTGCCTCAAAAGGGCTTAACTCCCTCTCACAGGAGGCTGGCTTACAGGCGGACAAATGCGCAGCAGCGATCACAGCACATATGACAGACAAAGGTTATATTCCTGCAGTTATTAAGGAAGGTAATGATTCGCAGATTATTCCTGCCATTGAGGGGCTGATCTTCCCTTATTTTACAGGATGTGAGGCTGCGCTTAAGCCTGATGGACGGTTCGGTGGATATATCCAAGCACTGCGGTGTCATTTGGAAACTGTACTGGTACCGGGAGTTTGTCTGTTTGAAGACGGAGGCTGGAAGCTGTCCTCGACCAGTAACAACTCCTGGCTGAGCAAAATCTATCTGTCACAGTTTATTGCCCGCGAGCTGCTGGAGCTGCCTTGGGAAGAAGCTGGGCAGGCCGCAGATGCTGCCCATGCCTCATGGCTCCTTCACCCTGAAGAATCCTATTGGTGCTGGAGCGATCAGATACTCTCCGGTATTGCTCACGGCAGTAAATATTATCCGCGCGGAGTTACCGCTATTTTGTGGCTGTATGAAGGCAAGGGCAACCGTCTGACTCTCCCTCAGCATATGAGTCAGGATCAGGAACAGCATGTCTGAGGATCATCTTCACCTGCCCAAAAGGAGGTTCCAATATGAGCAAGCTGATGGATATGCCAAAAGAGAGCGGCTATGCGGCTTGGCTGCATTACAGCCGCAATAGTAAGGTAGAAAAGCTGCCCGCTTGGTGCAGGGTCATCGTGGTCCATGGGACAGATGAAGTGCTTCAATCGGCTGCGAGTGAGCTTCAGCGCGGATTGACCTCCATGTTTGGACAGCAGCCGAAGATCAGCGCCGTTCCTGTGAATACGCCATTCATTGCGCTGGGTACGTTCCCAGCGCATCCTTTGGTCGCAGAACGATTCAGCGCAAAAGAACAGGCAGAAGTGAGCGCAGAAGGCTACCGGATTCGCGGGATAGAGATGCCAGATCCGGCATATTCAGCTTCGCACGGTAACGATGATATCAAGGGACAGTACGTTACAATCGCGGGGCAGACCTCCAAAGGCGTATTGTACGGAGTCTTTCATCTGCTGCGCTACCTGCAGGGAGGACTAGACGGGAAGTTGAAGCCCACCACCGAATCAGTGCACGTCCCCATTCTAGACCAATTATCCAACCCTGCTAATCCCATCCGCATGATCAATCACTGGGATAACATGGATGGTAGTATTGAACGCGGGTATGCGGGTGGCTCTATTTTCTATGACAATAATGCCTTTACTACAAATATGGAGCGCCTGCGAGACTATGCCCGTCTACTCGCTTCAGTAGGCATTCAAGCACTATCCATTAACAACGTGAATGTCCATCAGGTAGAGACCGAGCTGATTACAGATAAATTCCTACCGGATGTGGCTAAAGTAGCTGCGGTATTTCGCGCCTATGGCATACAGATCTACTTGAGCATTAACTATGCCAGTCCTATTCAGCTCGGTGGGTTAACCACCGCCGATCCCTTGGAACCAGCTGTAGCTGAATGGTGGCAGACCAAAGCCCAGGAAGTTTACGCCGCCGTTCCCGATCTGGGTGGTTTTGTGGTCAAAGCCGATTCCGAAAATCGGCCCGGACCGTTCAGCTACGGGCGCCATCACGCCGATGGAGCCAATATGCTGGCAGATGCGTTGCAGCCCTATGGCGGACGTGTGATTTGGCGCTGCTTTGTCTACAACTGCAAGCAGGACTGGCGCGATCGCAAGACGGATCGGGCCCGCGCAGCCTTTGACCATTTTAAACCGCTGGATGGATTATTTCGGGAAAATGTCATTTTACAGATCAAAAATGGTCCCATGGATTTTCAGGTGCGGGAGCCTGTCTCCCCCCTGTTCGGTGCGCTGGAATCCACTCAGATACTGCTCGAGTTTCAAATTGCGCAAGAGTACACCGGGCAACAGAAACATCTATGTTACCTTGTTCCCCAATGGAAGGAAGTATTGGATTTTGACACATACGCCCAAGGAAAAGGCTCCACCATCAAGCGTATCGTGAGTGGCGCTCTGCATTCTCCCAAGCATACCAACTATGGAATAGCCGCTGTATCCAATATTGGTGCAGACACCAATTGGACCGGACATTTGCTCGCCCAGTCCAATCTTTATGGCTATGGTCGGCTGGCATGGGACCCGGAGCTGTCCGCAGACGAAATCGCTGATGATTGGATTCGGCTGACGTTTGGCAGACAAGGGAATAGCGACGGGGGCACAGATTTAATTTCTACCCTTAAGCAGATGCTGCTCGATTCATGGAATATCTACGAATCCTACACCGCTCCTCTCGGGGTCGGCTGGATGGTCAGTCCCGATCACCACTATGGGCCGGATGTAGACGGGTACGAATATTCTATGTGGGGCACCTACCATTTTGCTGATTGCCAGGGGATTGGGGTAGATCGCACGACCGCAACCGGAACGGGCTATGCAGCACAATATTTTTCTCCCAATACTGATATCTACGAATCTACGGACACCTGCCCGGATGAGCTGCTCTTATTCTTTCACCATGTTCCTTATACACACTTGCTCCACTCCGGTCAAACCGTCATACAGCACATTTATGATACCCATTTTGAAGGTGCAGAACGTGCGGCCCATCTCCGAGACACATGGGTTAGTCTACGAGGGCAACTGAATGCTGCCATGTATGAACAGGTGTTGGAGCGGCTGGAGCATCAGGCAGAGCATGCCAAAGAATGGCGGGATCGGATCAATACGTATTTCTACCGTAAAAGCGGCATTGCCGACCAGAAGGATCGCCCTATTTATTAAGTAAGCAACTATTAAACAAGCTGCCTCGGCAATACTTTCATACAGACTGGAACAAGGCTTTTATACGCTTAGGTTCACTTTCTCCTATACTGGCATTGGCTCGCACATCACTAAAAGGCATGCGTCTTACTCAGACCTATGCCTTATTTTTTTGTCTGGAAACTTTTAAGCACACGGTTGCTTACGTAAAATGTCATATTTGTCCACCCTGAGTGTGCAATAAATTCTTCTTTTTATGCAACCGCTTGCTTTATACTATTTTTGTAGACGTTTACAAAATGTTGTCGAATTAGACTATGCTTTGGGGAGGATGATCGGTTTGACCTTGTATCGAAGTCTATGGAAAAAAGGGTGCCTGATGCTATTAAGCATTGTGCTATCTCTGACCGCCTTTATTGGCTCACCCTCCAATACGGCAAGCGCAGCGGTTGCTGATGATTTTCAGGCTTCTGTCATGGGGCCGCTGGCGAAAATTAATGACTGGGGTGCCTTCAAAAAGCAACTGCAAACGCTGAAAAGTAACGGTGTGTATGCTATTACCACCGACGTCTGGTGGGGCCATGTGGAGAGCGCAGGAGATAACCAGTTCGATTGGAGCTACTACAAGACCTATGCAGATGCCGTAAAAGAAGTGGGATTGAAGTGGGTTCCTATTATCTCTACGCATAAGTGTGGGGGAAATGTGGGGGATGATTGCAACATCCCGCTACCAAGCTGGCTGTCTAGCAAGGGCAGTGCAGATGAAATGCAGTTCAAGGACGAAAGCGGTTTTGCCAATAACGAAGCCCTCTCTCCATTATGGAGCGGGACTGGTAAACAATATGATGAGCTGTATGCCTCATTTGCTCAAACCTTTGCTAGCTACAAAAGCATCATTCCCAAAATTTATTTAAGCGGTGGGCCCTCTGGAGAATTGCGATATCCTTCATACTATCCGGCAGCGGGATGGAGTTATCCTGCACGGGGCAAATTCCAAGCCTACACTGAAACAGCCAAAAATGCGTTCCGCACGGCCATGAATGAAAAGTATGGATCAATGGACAAGATTAATGCAGCCTGGGGTACCAAGCTGAGCAGCCTTGGCCAAATCAATCCACCGACCGACGGGGACGGATTTTACACGAACGGCGGGTATACTTCCACGTATGGGAAGGATTTTCTGTCGTGGTACCAAAGCGTGCTTGAGAAGCATCTGGGCGTCATCGGAGCTGCTGCACACAAAAACTTCGATTCCGTGTTCGGTGTCCGTATCGGAGCCAAGATTTCCGGTCTGCACTGGCAGATGAACAATCCTGCCATGCCTCACAGCACAGAGCAAGCAGGTGGATATTATGATTACAACCGTCTCATCGAGAAGTTCAAAGATGCGGATCTGGATTTGACCTTTACTGCTCTGGAGATGAACGACAGTGGTACAGCACCGAATTATTCCTTGCCGTCCACATTAGTAGATACTGTCTCCTCGATCGCTAATGCCAAGGGTGTTCGCCTAAATGGTGAAAATGCACTCCCAACAGGCGGTAGCGGCTTTCAAAAAATCGAAGAAAAAATCACAAAGTTCGGTTATCACGGCTTTACACTTTTACGCCTCAACAATCTCGTCAACAACGACGGCTCACCAACCGGTGAGATGAGTGGATTCAAACAGTATATTGTAAACAAGGCCAAGCCCGGCGATAACGGTGGCGGTACAGGCAACAAAGTAACTATATACTACAAAAAAGGCTTCAACTCACCTTACATTCACTACCGTCCGGCTGGGGGAAGCTGGACTGCTGCGCCTGGTGTGAAAATGCAGGATGCCGAGATTAGCGGCTATGCCAAAATTACCGTCGATATCGGGTCTGCCTCCCAATTGGAAGCCGCTTTTAATGACGGCAATAACAGCTGGGACAGCAACAACACCAAAAACTACTCCTTCAGCACGGGCACTTCTACTTACACGCCCGGTAACAGCGGCAATGCGGGAACGATCACATCAGGCGCTCCATCGGGCACGGTTCCCGGGGATGGCGGCGGTACAACTAATAAGGTAACGGTATACTACAAAAAAGGCTTTAACTCGCCTTACATTCACTACCGCCCGGCTGGCGGAAACTGGACTGCCGTACCCGGTGTGAAAATGCAGGATGCCGAGATTAGCGGCTATGCTAAAATTACCGTCGATATCGGGTCTGCCTCCCAACTGGAAGCCGCTTTTAATGACGGCAATAACAGCTGGGACAGCAATAACACGAAGAACTACCTTTTCAGCGCGGGAACTTCTACCTACACGCCCGGCTCTAACGGAGCCGCAGGAACTATCCGAACGGGGGCACCTTCGGGGAGCATCCTCAGCGTAGGGACTTCCACCTACACAACCAACCTTAACGAAGTTGCAGGACCTATCCAAACAGTGGAACTTTCGGGTGCATCCTTAAACGTAGGCACTTCTACGTACGTACCCAACCCTAACGGAGTTGAAGTAACTATTCAAACGGGGGCGCCTTCGGGCGCCTTCACTCCTATAGATCTAGGTACCCTCTCCAAGCCCACTCCCCTCAACACAGACTGGAGCAAACAGAGCATTTATTTTATCATGACAGACCGATTTAGCAACGGAGATCCATCCAACGATAATTACGGTGGCTTCAATTCCAACAACAACGATCAGCGCAAGTGGCATGGTGGCGATTTTCAAGGGATTATTAACCAACTCGACTACATTAAAAATATGGGGTTTACCGCCATCTGGATTACTCCGGTAACGATGCAAAAGAGCGAATACGCTTACCACGGCTATCATACGTATGATTTTTATGCGGTAGACGGGCATCTTGGTACCATGGACAAGTTCAAAGAGCTGGTTGGTAAGGCACACGACAAAAATATCGCTGTGATGCTGGACGTAGTTCCCAATCACACTGGCGATTTTCAACCTGGGAACGGCATCGCCAAGGCTCCTTTTGACAAAGCGGACTGGTATCATCACAATGGCGACATCACAGGAGCAGACTACAACTCAAACAATCAGTGGAAAATCGAAAACGGTGACGTTGCCGGATTGGACGACCTGAATCAGGACAACCCAGATACAGCGAATGAACTCAAAAACTGGATCAAATGGCTGCTGAACGAGTCGGGGGTCGACGGACTGCGGGTGGACACTGTGAAGCATGTACCCAAAGGGTTTTTGAAGGATTTTGACCAGGCCGCCAATACCTTCACTCTCGGTGAAATTTACAGTGGCGATCCTGCTTATGTGGGTGATTACACCCGGTATCTCGATGCCGCACTGGATTTTCCGATGTATTATACAATCAAGGATGTGTTTGGACACGATCAATCTATGAGGAAAATCAAGGAACGCTACTCAGATGATCGTCACTATCGCGATGCCCAGACCAACGGCGTATTTATCGACAATCATGATGTAAAACGTTTCCTGAATGACGCCTCTGGCAAGCCGGGTGCTAACTATGACAAATGGCCTCAGCTCAAGGCCGCCTTGGGCTTTACTTTGACCTCACGCGGGATTCCTATCATCTATCAAGGCACCGAGCAAGGCTTTAGTGGCGGAGATGATCCTGCCAACCGGGAAAACGTTGTGTTTAACGCCAATCATGATCTGTATCAGTACATCGCTAAGCTGAACCGTGTGCGCAACAGCCACCCTGCCCTGCAAAACGGGAGCCAAAAGGAAAAGTGGGTAGACGACTCCTTTTACAGCTTCCAGCGCTCTAAAAATGGAGACGAGGCCATCGTACTTATCAACAACTCCTGGAGCAGTCAAACCCGCACGATTGGCAACTTCGACAATCTGTCCAACGGCACTCGCCTGACCAACCAATTAAGCAACGACTCCATTCAGATCAACAACGGTTCGATCACCGTGACCCTCGCTCCAAAGGAAGTTAAAGTTTTCACCAAATGAGTTACATCGATTATTCAATTGTGCTAAAATAAATGATAGAAGGATATACTAAAAAAGAGCAAGGATGCTGGTAACATCCCTACTCTTGGCAACAGCCGCTTTGAAGAGCGGTCGGCTGAACAGGGCTAGCTCTATTAGAAATAGACCGTTTTCCCTTGTCCAGGGCGGTCTATTTCTTTTTGTTTTGGTTCAACGCAATAACAATCGTAACGATTAATCCGATCAACGCTACTAATAGCGTGCCGAACATCATCATTAATGTCAGAGCATCTTTAACCTCCACAGGCATCACCTCCCTTCCGGGAGACTTAGCCGACCGCCCACCTAAGCCATTCTGTTGTTACTAGAATTATAGCACGTAAATCCGTCCTTTAGCGACAACATTTTACAGCTTCATTCAACCAACCTTATGCGGACTACCATCCTTGTTTTTCTGCTTGCACATTCTACTTTTTCTCTATATGAGTATAACTTCTCAACGCCAAAAAAAGACCCAGCACAAAAATGAAGCAAATACTGATGACCCCTCCAGGAACATACGTGAATGTTCTGCCCATTTGTCCATGGGGAGAAAACAATAACGGCACTGTCCATGGATAAAAGGTATTCCCCGGTGTATTAACCAAAACAAAATTTAAGCACATAACCGTACACATCCCAATAATGGCGGGTACAAATTTTTTCCAACGAATAGCGAAGAACGTGATGATCGGGATGAGCATAGCGTGCATAAGAATCATTTTAGCAAATACCCCAAGCTGATACATAACGATTTCAAAGGTTAGCGGTCTGATTGTAATAAACGTACCCAATACTGTAGATAGCACAAATGCCATCAGTAGGCTAACAGCGATGTACATATAAATAACGAGTAGTTTGCTGAAGTAAATACGAGTCCGGCGAATCGGGTTTGTAAACAGTGCAATATGGGTCTTCTCCTGATACTCTCTTGCATAGATATAGCAGGTCAAAATATAGTAGCTCATATAACCGGTCAGAAAATTAATAAGAATAACAACACTCATAAAGTAGTCATTCCAACCATCACGATCTATGGAATACTTGGAACTACCCGCGTAACTATAAAATTCTAAAACAATGGTTAATACTAAAATCATTACACTCAACCAAAGAATTTTAGTTCCTTTCAGCTTCAAGCACTCTGCTTTAAACAGGTCAAGCATAGTAACCCTCCTCTCAAAAACTCTCCATTTAGTCTTTTCTTTGATATGTCCATATGGATAAAGACAATCCAAGAAGAAAGATCACGGATAAGCTGAGCCATGCTATTGAAACATTGGTAGGTATAGTCGCATTTCTTTCATTAGGAGATAAGAGATAGGGTACAATCCAAGGGTACCATTCACTTTTATATATAAAATTCAAAAATATTGCAGTACAAACTACGAGTACAACCACCATGATGCTCTTCCAGCGTATAGCAAAAAAAGAGGCGATTGGGATTAACATCGCATGCATCACACACATTTTAGCAAACACTTGGATTTGGTATACCCAGATAGCCATCGTTAAAGGTCGCTCTGTAATGGACATGCCTAATAAGGTAGACAAAAACAGAACGAGAAATAAGGATACAATAATAAATCCATAAATAATGATCAATTTACTAAAATAAAATTTAACCCTGGTGACAGGCGTGGTAAACATAAATAGATGCGTGTTTTCCTGATACTCTCTTGCAAAAATATGACCGGTTAATATGTAGTAACTGATAAATCCGGCTGCAACATTGACGAAGAGAACTATGCCCTCGAAATAGTAGGTCCAACCCCGTTTATCAATTGAATATCTGTAAAAAATAGCGCTCGTCGCAAATTCCAACAGCACAACAGCCAGCAATATAATATAGCTCAACAAGAAGGCTTTAGAACTTTTAAGTTTAATGAGTTCTGCTCTAATCACGTCGCACATCCTCTCCCGAAATGAGAGTCAGAAAGTACTCCTCTAGTGTCTGCTTTGAGGTGTGTATCTCATAGACTGAAAACTGATGATCTATTAACTGTCTATTTAAGGTGGCTGTATTTTCAATCGGACTATGAATTCTTAGTTGTTGTGGGGATATCACCTGAGATTGAAGCTGCTTCATGTGCTCTTGCAGAAATGTTTGTACTGCTTCTGCATCGTCTACCTTTACATCTGTGTATTGCTCAAAACCTTCCTCCAACCGACTCAAACGATCTTCCGCTAACAGTTTTCCATTATGTATAATCCCGATGTGTGTAGCTAACTGCTGAATTTCGCTCAAGATATGACTGGAAATAAGAATCGTTTTTCCTTCTTCCTCGCACAACCGCTTCAATAGCTGACGAATTTCCTTAATTCCAGATGGGTCCAGTCCGTTCGTCGGCTCATCTAATATAAGCAACTCAGGGTCATGAACAAGCGCCCTTGCAATCCCTAATCTTTGCTTCATTCCTAGGGAAAAATTCTTAAACTTTTTTTTGCCGGTATGCTCTAATCCCACAGTCGTTAATGTACGTTCAATTCTTCCATTGTCCTGTACCCCCATGTACATACAGCAAATTCTTAGATTGTCGCGTGCGCTCAAATTTTCGTATAAACCAGGCGTTTCGATAATTGTACCTATTTTCGAGAAAATAGAAGGATAGTTTTTCTCCAGCCGCTCACCAAATAAAAAAACCTCCCCACTTGTAGGCTCAATTAGCCTCATTAGCATGCGGATAGTGGTTGTCTTACCAGCTCCATTTTCACCGAGGAAACCGTAGATACTGCCACGCTCCACATGTAAGGATATGTCGTCTACGGCTACAGCCCCCCCAAACTGTTTGCGGAGCTTTTTCGTTTCAATAATATAATCCATTTCTAAACCTCCCATTACAATAATCACCATTTATCATACATTTATTATTGTAATGAATCAATTAAAATTACAATTATAGTATTATACAATAGTTAGTTACATACATAACAAAAAATTCATTTTACATCTTAAAACTAGTAAAAGATGTGATATAAGTTTCATAAACTCAAATGAAATAATACAAAAATTAATAATATTATACAAAATTTTGTAACACATATTTTCCCTTTTTGGGTGTATGATTTCTACATACCTTACATGTCCATGCACCGTGTAGCATAATGAAAAGAGGTAAAAATATATGATAAAACAAATTAACGTTATTGCTGGGATTAAAGAACCAATTCGCTCTTATGGTTGTAGAGAAGTCGATTATTGTACTTTTTATGATACTCGTGACTACTGTGGAATGTGTGATCAATCTGATTTTTGTGTAATTAGCGATACTTAGAAATTCGTATCATCAAAATGAAAGGAGGTGAAAATTATGCTGAAACAAATCAACGTTATCTCTGGTGTTAAAGAACCCATTCTTGCGTACGGATGTCCTAAAAATGATGATTGCTATTATTGCGATCTCAAAGATTACTGCCGTTCATGTGATGCAATGGATTTCTGTATTTCTAGTGATACCTAGTATTTATCTATATCTAAATAACGGGATTAATTTTATTTAATCCCGTTTCCCCCTTCTTAAATTATCTTAATAATAAAAGTGAGGTCTTTGAAATGGCTAATCTGATCCAGGATAAAAAAGATGAAATCATTCATTTTCACCCTTATAAATTGTTTGAAGTCGACTCAAAAACCTTCTTTTATAACGTCGTAACGAATGCCATATTTGAGATTGACTCATTAATTATCGATATTCTACATAGTAAAGGCAAAAACGAGGAGCACGTTGTTAGGGATTTAGCCAAGCGTTATGAATTATCACAAGTAAGAGAAGCCATCCAAAATATGAAGGAAGCATACATTATTGCCACAGATACTAACATATCAGATGTTGAAAAAATGGGTATACTTGATAACTCGCAAAGAGTCTTCAAATTATCCTCTCTGACCTTATTTATGGTGCAAGAATGTAACCTTAGATGTACTTACTGTTATGGGGAGGAAGGGGAATATAATCAAAAAGGGAAAATGACTTCAGAGATTGCTAGATCTGCCGTAGACTTTCTGATCCAACAATCGGGTGAAATAGAGCAATTGAATATCACTTTTTTCGGCGGTGAACCCTTGTTAAATTTCCCTCTCATACAAGAGACAGTGCAGTATGTTCATGAGCAATCCGAAATTCATAATAAGAAATTTTCTTTTTCAATAACTACGAATGGTACACTTATCACTCCTAAAATCAAAAACTTTTTTTACAAACATCATTTTGCGGTGCAGACCAGCATAGATGGTGATGAAAAAACGCATAATTTCAATCGTTTTTTTAAAGGTGGACAAGGATCCTACGATTTACTCTTGAAGCGTACAGAAGAAATGAGAAATGATCGTAAAATAGGCGCGCGCGGTACAGTAACTCCTGCAGAGCTTGACCTTTCTAAATCTTTTGATCATTTAGTGAAACTGGGGTTCAGAAAAATATATTTATCTCCAGCACTTTATTCCCTATCGGACGAGCATTACGATACTTTATCGAAAGAAATGGTTAAACTCGTAGAGCAATTCCGAGAGTTACTGGAACGTGAAGACTATGTTACAGCCAAAAAAATGTCCAATGTCCTTGGCATGCTTAGTAAAATTCATTCCGGCGGTCCTAGAATCCACTTTTGTGGAGCGGGTACGAATGCGGCCGCTGTTGATGTTAGGGGAAATTTGTTCCCTTGCCATCGTTTTGTAGGCGAGGATGAATGCTCTATTGGCAATCTATTTGATGAAGATCCATTGAGCAAACAGTATGGTTTCATTGAGAATTCAACAGTAAGAAATAGAGCCACCTGTTCAAAGTGTTGGGCCAAAAATCTTTGTGGTGGTGGATGCCATCAAGAGAACTTCGCGGAGAACGGAAATGTCAATCAACCTGTCGGTAAACTCTGCAAAGTAACTAAGAACTTCATTAACGCTACTATAAATTTATACCTCCAACTTACCCAGGAACAAAGAAGCATCCTTTTGGGTTAGTAATAACTACTCGGCATTGTGCCTCTATGACTTCACATCATTTATTAACAATGCCGATCTAGCTACTCTGATTCTATCTTATCTGGCTTTATCCCTAAATATGGAGGGCCTATTTTATGTTCCAACTAATCAGAAAATACATTAAGCCTTTACTGGCACTACAAATTACTGTACTTTGTATCATTATCATAAATATATTGTTCATGATCTACCAACCTATTTTAATGCAGCGGCTGATAGATTCCTATAACACAGAAACACTTTCAGCTAAAGAAATCAGCTATTTAGGTGGCCTTTTTTTATTACTACTAATTGGTGGAGGATTGACAGGAGCACTGAGAGATACAATTATTTTTAGAATCCGTAATTTATTACAATTTCGATTGAGGAATGATATTTATCATCAAAATCTTAATCTAAGAGGCCATCAGCCTACCGGAAAAGTTATTGCCTTACTCTATAATGATGTCGAAGCTCTTACTGGATTACTAAATCAAGCGTTTATAGCTATGTTTACGGACTGTCTGACAATTGTCGCAACCGTTGTTGTTCTCTATTTTATGAATTGGAAACTGGCAACGGTCTCCCTGATCTTTATGCCTATTTACTTTTTCTTATACTACAATTCCAAAAAGAAAGTGTACCAATTAAATGTTGCCTACAAAAAACAGTATGAAAATATGACAGAAACCCTTCAATCAGGTTTAAAACAAAAATGGACTTCAATCAGATTCAACCGTCAAAAATATAGTAGTGCCCTATTTTGCAGAGAACAAATACTTTTGGTTCGTATTTTGAAAAAACTTTTTGCGCGAGAACTGCTACTAGGTATAATCAGTAACTTTTTAAGCGGATTTTTCCCTTTGCTTTTACTAGTCATTGGAGGCTTTTTACTAATTAATGGAGAGATTACCTTAGGTACACTGGTTGCTTTCAGTACATATATAGTCAAGTTGCTACAACCGGTATCACGCTTATCACAATTAAACGTAGGTGTGCAATCAGCAGTAGCTTCAGGCGAAAGGATTCTTAACTTTTTCAATTTAAATGATGTTTGGAATGGCACAAATATTGAGGGATTTATGGGAAATGGAATACACGTAAAAAATGTATCTTTTTCCTATAACAATCTCACTCCTGTTCTTGATGACATCTCGTTTGAAATCAAAAAAAATCAAATGCTAGGTATCGTAGGAGAAAGTGGATCTGGTAAAACGACTATCGTGAAGCTCCTAACCGGGGAAGTCATTCCGACTAGGGGCGAGATCTACTATGGGGATAACAGATTACATGATTTGAATAAAAATTACTTCTATAAAAATATAGCGGTAGTCACACAAGAAGAATTATTAACAACAGGAACCATATTCGAGAACATTGTTTTTGGCAATAAAAATGCTACTTTAGATGAAGTTGTTAATATTTCAAAGAAGGTGGGGTTACATGACTATATCTCATCCCTTCCCGAAAAATATGACACTGATATCGCTTCTGGAAAATACGACCTATCGGTAGGCCAGAAACAACGTCTGGCTATAGCAAGGGCATTGCTTCATAATGCACCCGTGCTAATTTTTGATGAGCTGACCTCTGCACTTGACGCTGAAACTGAATCACTAATTTTGCATCTTTTAAATGAGCTTAAAGGTAAACGAACTATCATCATTATCGCTCATAAATTCCAAACAGTCATTCATGCGGACCATATATTAGTTGTTCAAAATGGTCAAATTATAGAACAGGGCAGCCATGCTGATCTAATGTCGTATAGCAGTATTTATTCTAACTCTTATATGAAACAAAAAGATTTTCTACAAAATGAAGTACAGGAGCCATCCTACTAACTGCTCTGTATAGACACTGAGTTTCGTCACCTGTGAGTAGGAATACAGGGAAGGCAATCCTGAACAACAAAACAGGCACCTGACGAAGCGTACACTTCGTTGCAGGTGCCTTGTTTATATATAAACAACGTGGGATTACTTAGGCCTCAGTAGCCACGTTGATATTGTTCAGGTATGGAAGGCTCCTCGCCGCGCAGCGTCACTGCTGCATGAATCGCCCAATATGGATCGCGCAGCAATCCGCGTCCCACAGCGACCAGATCGGCATCCTCGTTGCCGATAACAAACTGCGCCAAGGCTGGGTCATCCAGTGCGCCTACAGCGATCACCGGGATGTTCAGTGCCTCGCGAATTTGGCGTGCGAACGGCACTTGATAGCCCGGATAGTTGCCCGGCTTTCTGACGCCAGCAGGGCCTTCCCCGCCCGAGCTAACATGGATCACGTCTACGCCTGCCGCCTGATATGCACGGCTCAGCTCAATGGCATGATCCACATCGTACCCACCATCTACGTATTCCACCGCGCTGATGCGTAAGATTAACGGCATACCCGCAGGCATTTCCTTGCGTACAGCCTGAATGACTTCAACACCGAAACGGGATAAATCCTTACCGTACTCGTCGTCCCGCTTGTTTGTAACTGGCGAATGGAATTGGTGAATCAAGTAACCATGTGCCCCGTGAAGTTCAATCGTATCCACGCCCGCTTGAACCGCACGCCGGGCAGCGTCTGCGAATTTTTGCACCATTCCACGGACTTCCTCCGTGGTCAGTGCACGCGGCTGTTTATAATTCGCATCCGGGTATGCAATGGCCGAAGGAGCAACTGGCTCAGCTGCATCCTCAGCTTTACGGCCCGCGTGAGCAATCTGGATGCCTACCTTGGACCCGTGCGCATGAATGCCATCAACCAGCTTCTTATAAGCTGGGACATGCTCGTCTGACCAAAGACCCAGATCATAATCTGTAATCCGTCCATCTGGTTCCACGTCTGTCATTTCTATAATAATCAGGCCCGTACCTCCAATAGCCCGACTCAGGTAATGAACATGATGCCAATCATTCGGAATCCCGTCCTTGGCTGTCACCGAGTATTGGCACATCGGGGGCATCACCACACGATTCTTTAATTCCAAATCTTTCAGTGTATACGGTGTAAACAACGAGTTCGTCAAAACGTTCATCTCCTTTTTACCTTTACCACATCAATGAAAATGCGTTCCAAATTACACGGTCTATTATAAACATGATCGGCATAGTCCAAACGGAATAAAGAGATTCCCTCCAACGGGGGATCTCTCACATTTGCAACTTGCAGTCATTATGTATGTCGTATGTTGTAGATATATTGCACACAATCTATTATCCACAACTCAATAACTTTTTGCAAGTAAATATTTAAATATTATTAAATATTTTTTTGTCTACGCCCTCTCGGCCTCCTAGCTATAACACAAAAAGACGCCCTTACGGACGCCTCTGCGGAACCAATCTTATTGTGCTGAACCTAATTGCACCCATGCCTTCTCAATCTCTGCAACCGCCTGATCCTTATTCATGTTACCGCTGATATATGCTTGCATCAGCTCGCCAAATTTTTGGTGGAACGTATCCAGCGAGTAGTTAACAGACAGATCACCGGACTTCGACGTTTTCAAGATGCTTTCCATTTCCTTAGGCATTTCCAGATCAGGAAGCGGTGCATCCTTAATTGGAGGAATCACCTTCGCTACCTGGGAGAACCAGTTCTTGCCGTATTCCGAAGTGTACAGCCAGTTGAAAAATTCTATCGTTTCCTTCGATACTTCGGAATCCTTGTTGATACGCAGCGCCTGATCTGCACCGGTAATGATGACCGATTGATCAGCTTTGTCACTCACCGGATATCCCATGATGCCAATTTTAAGATCAGGATTAATTTTCTTGATTGCTTCCTCATCCCACGCACCTTTACCCGTCATAAACGCAGCTTTTCCGGATGCAAAATCACTTACTTCCGCATTGCTGTCCCGTTCCAGCGGCTTATCTGTGCCATGTTTCACCGTCAAATCAATGAAGTTAAAGAAGTTGTTGTACAGCACTGGGTAGTCCTTGATTTTTGCTTTGCCTGCGATAAAATCGCTAACGAGTTGCTTCGGTTCCACGCCCGCATCCTGCGCAGCAGCATCTACATAGTGTTGGAAGATATGCTTCCATACCCACCACTCTTTATATGCATTGGCAAATGGAGTAATGCCCTTCGCCTCTAGCTTGGTGACCGCATCCTGCATTTCTGCAATCGTCTTCGGCGGGGAGGTTACCCCAGCCTTGGTAAGCAAATCCTTATTGTAAATCAGCGTAAACAGGTTCCCCTTCACCGGGAATCCCAGCACTTTGCCGTCACTGGAGCTCATATTCGCTCGAACCGCATCCGTCATGGCTGCTGCCAGTGGCTCATTGGTCAGATCAGCGCTATAATCCGCATACGTGTCAATGTCGCCTCCTGCCGTCGTTTGGAATACATCCGGTGTACTACCTGAGGCTATTTTCGACTTCAGAATCGTGTTGTAGTCTGCCTGCATGATCTCCAGATTGATCTTCACGTTAGGTTTGACCTTCTTATACTCCTCGATATACGCGTTAAAAGCATCGGTATACTCCGGTGAGGCTGTGAACATATTTATTGTAACCGTTTTCAAATCTTCTTTGCCGCCAGCACTTTCTTTCGACGCATCCGTGCCGCCGCTGCTTCCACATCCGCTCAACAAACCGACCGTCAAAAGCAAACTGCCGGATAACGCCATCATCTTCTTTAACATGGATACTCCCCCATTTGTTTGTGATCAACGTCCATGCGCTCATTCTAAAAAATATACTCCAATTTAAAAAGGCAGATTAGTGAAGCGTTAAGGGTAAAAAAGTGGTTTATTGCAGGCTCACCCGATACTCAGACGGTGACACCTGATAATAATTACGAAAAGCCTTACTGAAATAATTTTTATCTTTGTAGCCAAGCATATCCGAGATTTCCTGTATTTTCAGGCTAGAATCACCCAGCAGCTCCTTCGCCTTGTCCATTCTAACCTTCTGCACATATTCGTGAATACCGTAACCAAACTGCTGCTTGAACAGCTTCATCAGGTATTCCCGACTCAAAAAATAGGTTTCGGCAAAAAACGAAATTTTGATATCCTCAAAATAATAACGGTCGATGTGCCTTTTGATGTCCGTTATGTCAAAGGGCTGGTTCCCCGCTTGAGCATGTTGGACCCCAGCAATGTAAAGCTCCAGCATCCGATTCAATCTCTGACCGTAGTGGACAAAGCTCGTAAAATCAGCAGACAAATCGCTTTCCCCCACTTGCTCCAGATCTTCCAAAGCTCCATCTTGATTCAACGCTGACGTAGACGCACCCAACTCAATCGCAGCTTCTCTCAGTAAAAAATGGAACTCCTTCATCATTCGATCCGCATCCTGTAAACGGAAAATAGGGCCTGATGCCAATTGTTTCAGCAGATCGCCCAGCAGTACCTTTGCCCGGTTCGCCTGACCTGTCTGAGCATCCTTTTGGATCGACAACAGTCGCTCCGTCCATGACATTTCCTCTAACGTACCCATTTGCCGTGGCACTGTATGAAGAATGGATTCCCCTTCCAGCTTTAACACATCCGTGCTGTGAATGAGCGTCTTGGCATCCATATAAGCAGACGCTAGCTCCAATACATCTGTGCAGAGCTTACCCAATCCGGCAACTACCACCATGCTGAACAGCCCATGCAGGTTGGCCACCGCCTTCTGTGTCACTTGTGCCAATAGTAAGGCCATATGTTCTTCTTGTCCTGGGGCCAGGGTACAGATCGAAACGACCTCACGCTCCCGTCGCGGATGGGAGAAGCTAAAACAACTCAACCGTTCATCTGACGTCTGAGCTAACACATTGGTCACGGCAAAATCCATCAGATCGGCATCGCCATGAAAACGCGTCCTGCGAATCTCATCCCTGTTCAGCAGCCGCAGCACGATCACCCCAAAGCGATTCCCCTTCTGATCCGCTCCGATCAATGGGAGCAACGCCGTATTGGCCTGCCTTTTAAAGCTACCGTCCAAAATGGACAAATATAGCTTCTCTTTCAGCTTCGGCAGTGACATATTCAGCGTAATGTTCTGGCTAATGAACTTGTTTTTGCTTTGCTCTCGGCTTTCCAGAATGTCCACTGCTTTGCGCAGTGCCTGGTTCAGATCCTGACGATTGATAGGTTTGAGCAGATAGTCCACCACCCGGGATTGTATCGCCTGCCGTGTAAATTCAAAGTCGTTGTAGCCGCTAATGACAATCGTCAGCAGATGGGGATATGCCTTTTCGATCGCACGAAGAAATTCGATACCGTTCAGCTCAGGCATTTTCATATCGACCATCACCACATCTATATGGTGCTGACCCAACAGCTCCAGTCCCAACCTTCCATTCGTCGCCTCATAAATATGTTCGATGCCCAGACGGTCCCAGTCCCCGATAATACGAATGGCTTCGCGCAACGGCTCTTCATCGTCAATAATCAATACGTTATACATGACTACTTCCTCCCCGGGGAATTTGCATTCTCATTTCCGTTCCCGTTTCATCCGTAAGTATGAATAATCCTGCCTGATCTCCGTACAAAAGCTTCAGCCGTGTGTTCAGATTTTTCAAACCAATATGCTCGCTCTCCCGTTCTTCCCATTTTTCATGGAATGAATCCAGCACCATTCTCAGCTTGTCCTCTGAAATTCCAGGTCCGTTGTCCCTGACTGCAATTGTGGCATTAGTAGAACTCGATTCGGCTGAAATGGCGATCAGAATATCGCTTGATACTTTTTCCAACGCATGCTTGATAGCGTTTTCCACCAACGTCTGCACAGATAATCTCGGGATCGGCAGCTCCATCAGCGTTTCCTCCCATACCACTTCGACCCGCAGTCTCGCCCCGAACCTTGCTTTTTGCAGACCTATATACCGTTCAATGTGCTTGAGCTCTTCGCGGGCAACTACGATATCCTTGCCGTTGATGGAATACCGCAACGTTTGGGCCAATGCATCCACCATATCCGCCATGTCGAACATCTCCCGCTTTAATGCCTGTGTGGATATGGCTTGCAGGGCATTGTACAGAAAATGAGGATTAATTTCAGCCTCCAACGCCTTGAGTATGGCGTTCTTTTCGACCAGCTTCATGCGATAGCGCTCATTAATAAGTTCTTCGGTTCTTTGGACCATTTCGTTAAAATGCAGCGACAAATATGCAATCTCGTCATGTCCCTTCACAGGAGCTGTTGCTCCAAAATCTCCGGTGCTAAACCGCTTCATCTGGGTGGACAGCTTATGTAAAGGTCGGGTAATGGCGTTCGAGGTCAGTGTCACTAATATAATAGACACACCTAAAAATAAAGCCCCGATGGCATAGCTCCAATTCCGTGTTGTCGTAGCTGCTTCATAAATCTGGCGGTATGGGATGGGCTTGATGAGCTGCCACCCATCTTTTTCACCAGCATCATAGACGACCAAATACTCCTGATTGCCACTGCTATCTGACCACGTTACTCGCCCGCTTCCTCCCTTGCCGATCTGTGCCAACACTCCGGAATCACGCATCCGCTCATATAGCGGAGAGCTATTCACATAAAAGGGAACCCCTTTAGGGCTCATTAGCATCAATTGGTCCCCTTTGCCCAGTGGGATGTTCTGCATGATTTCATCCACGGCGCTCGTATTGTAATAAAAGGACAGCACCGCCTGCGGGTGACGGGATGCAATCGACCTCAGCACTCGATGGTATGCCATAAAGCTGGCTTGTGGCGCCACATAGCCCATATCAGAACGGGACCCTACAAAGGATTGAAATGATTCGTTCGTGGTACTAGCCATCGCCTCTTTATACCAAGGAAGCTTGGGAATATCCGTGTTTATTCCTTTGCGCACCGTAATGTTGTACGTCTCCCTGGTAACCACATAGTATTGATGTCGGTCCGCCACGTACAGATAGATCGCTTCCAGATCATTACGTGAATAAAACATGCTGCGCAAGTAATCTTCAATGACCATTCGCGAAGCATAGTCCCGGTTCTCATTGGCAATCGCGTTCATGATATCGTTATAACGTAGCTGTGGAAGAGCCAACTGCTGCATTCCCTCCAAGTAATCCTCCAAATTCTGATTGACCAGCAGCAGATTATTGGTCGTGCTGGCGATGCTATGGTTAACCGACTCCTTTTCAATCATCTGATAGGAAATAATTGTAAGTGAGCCCACCACCAGAATAATCACCGAGGTAAAAAGAAGAATGAGTTTGTTCACTAATTTTTGCGTGATCCTCCTCCACATGGAGCGAAGAATCGTTCCTACGCGCTCTGACATCATGATAACCGCCCCTTTTGAAAGCGTACACATTTTTACCCTCAACTGTTTTCTTAAATCCATTGGTCCTGCCCTAGGGGCTATCCTATACTTTCATTATATCTTAAACAGCTTGGAGCGAAAGAGCGGAAAATGTTGAGAAAAAGAGGTGCGTTATGCTGAAAAAAAGGGGAACCTGGGGCGACAAGGGTAGTAAACTGGAATTCGGTTTATTCACACTGCCCGTAATCTTGTGCATTACGATTGCATTTTATATTCCGTTTTTGATGACGATACGCTATTCCCTGACCAAGTGGAACGGCATATCCAAACATCCGAAATTTGTAGGTTTGGATAACTTCAAGCAAATCCTGCTTGGGGACGCCAATTTTGCACATGCAGCCTGGTTTACCGTCAAGTATGCCATCCTGTACATTGTATTGGTGAATGTGCTAGCCATTTTGCTGGCGCTCGTTCTCGATATGAAGCTGAAAAGCTCGGCTTGGCTGCGGGCGGCCTTCTTTATCCCGTATATCCTCAGTCTCGTGATTGTCGGCTTTATATGGAAATTCATCTTCATGCAAGGCTTTGAGTCACTGGGACACAGTACAGGCTGGGGTATCTTCCAGCTGAGCTGGCTGGGTGAGGAAGGGCTCGCGTTTGTTTCCATTTTGGCAGTATCGATCTGGCAATCCATTGGCTTTTACATGGTCATTTACATTGCAGGCTTACAATCTGTGCCAGAGGATCTAAAAGAAGCTGCCATTGTCGATGGCGCGGGGCCGATTCGGAGATTTTTCAGTATTATTCTACCGATGCTCGCACCTTCCATTACGATCTCAGTCTTCATGGCACTGACCAACTCGATCAAAGTGTTTGACGTCATTTTATCTCTGACCGGCGGTGGACCGGGAGGTACGACATACAGCATTGCGTATGATATTTACCGGGACACATTCCAGAACAATCTGTATGGCTACGGAACAGCCAAAGCATTGATTTTATTCGTTGCAGTCCTGATCATTACGATTATTCAATTGTCTATTTTCAAACGCAGGGAGGTTGAAGCCTGATGCAACGCAGCCGTACGGGACGTATTTTGCTAGAAGCGGGCATGATTGTATTATCACTGTTATTTTTGTACCCGCTGTTTCTCGCCATTAACAATTCGTTCAAAAGCTTCGCTGAGGTCATGACCGACGTCATTGCGCTGCCCAAGCAGCTTTCGCTGGATAATTACGTATATGTATGGAAATTCATCGACTATCCACGCCTATTTCTCAATAACACCATTATTACCGTCGTCGGCCTGGCAGGTATCGTGCTGATATCTTCCATCGCGGCCTACAAGCTGGCAAGAACCAAAAGCAAATGGAGCTCCGTGATTTACATGCTGTGCATTATGCCGATGCTGATCCCGTTTCAGTCCATCATGCTCACTGTCTTGCGACTGGCGAAAGACTTAAATCTGGCAGACAGCACTTGGGGACTTGGCTTGCTGTATTGGGGCTTCGGCGCACCGCTGGCAGTGTTTATCTATCACGGCTTCGTGAAAGGTATTCCGGCTGAGATTGACGAAAGCGCCAAAATCGATGGAGCCTCGGGCTTCCGGCTTTTCTTTTCCGTGATTTTCCCCTTGCTGAAATCAGTCACCGCCACCATTGTCATTATCGACGTGATGTGGATTTGGAACGATTTTCTGCTTCCGTTACTCATGGTCAATGGCTCACCCAGCACCAAAACGCTGACGCTGGCCGCCTACACCTTTGTCGGACAGTATACGTCAGACTGGCAATACGCCATGACCGCAATGGTAATGGCTGTTCTGCCTTCGATCATCGTATTTATTTTTCTGCAAAAATACATTGTCAAAGGCGTCGTCGCTGGAGCCGTCAAAGGCTGAGTCAAGGATGCGAAGCCAGATACAAAAAAGAGGACTTGCGTGTTGTTCGCGCAAGTCCTCTTGTCTTCGTGATATCCATCATGACTTCTGTACAGTATTCATTAAGCCTTAAACTGGCCTAGCGCTTTCAGCATCTCTTCCATAGCAAGCTGTAGGTCAGCAGAGCAGGTATTTAGACGGTTAATCTCTTCCATCTGGTCAGAGGCTGCAACCGATACTTCCTGTGAGCCGCCGCTCGTCCTGCGGGCGATGACAATAATTTCAGTAGCAGAAGCGGTAACTTCCTGCACACCTGCTGACATTTGTTCTGCGGTTGCTGCCATGCTTTCGATCCGTTCCGCAATGTGAGTGCTTCTTTCTACGATATGTTCGAAGCTGTCATGTGTCTCGTTCATCATCCGCAGCCCGCTGTCCACATGCGTTACCACATGTCCAATCGCTTCTGCCGAGCGCTGTACATCTCCATCAATGTTTTGGATAAGCTGCGCCACTTGGCGGGAGGCTATTCCCGATTGATCTGCTAGCTTCCGCACCTCGGATGCTACAACCTCGAATCCTCGTCCCTGCTCACCTGCGCGAGCAGCTTCAATAGAGGCATTCAGCGCCAGCAGTCCCGTCTGTTCAGATATTTCCTGAATAACCTGCATGATTCCGGTAATTTCACCTGATTGACGGTGAAGCGCTTGAATCAGAGCCTCCGTATGCTGGATGGACGAATGCAGCTCCCCCATCTGTTCCACCGTGAGGCGCGCCGTTTCCGCTCCTGCCTCCGCCTGCTGCTTGGAGTAGATAGCAGCTTCCGCAATCTCAGAAGCATTTTCCGCGACATTCTGAATGCCCTGAGCCATCTCTTCCATCGCCGTCTGATTTTCCAACACGCTTCGGGTCTGCGCTCCGGCTCCGTCTGCAACCTGCCGTATGGTGTCTGCAATCCTATTGGCCTGCCTGGTCGATGCTTCAGCAATGACAGCAAGCCGCCCCGTTGAATCGGCTACCGCTCCACAAGCATGCATGCCCTCGGAAATCAAAATGCTCAAATTTTCTCGCATTTCATTATAGTTGACACTCAGCCGCCCAAGCTCATCTCCACTCCGGTCAAGCAGGACAGAAGTAAAATCTCCCTGACCTGCCTTGGCGAGCGCTTGGCCTACACGGCCCAGCCTGCGGTTTACCCTGCTCATGTACCAGAGAATCACGGCTAGCGACACCGCAATAGCAATTACAATTACAATCATAAACTGGCGGATAAACCCGCTAATGATCCCGTCAATGATCGATTGCGATGCACCTACATACAGAATGCCAATCACAGCACCGTCCGCACTGCGGATGGGTGTGTACGCAGCTTGATACGTTTTGCCAACTACTACCGCTTGACCATAATAGGGCTGACCCTGCTTTAAGACAACGGTAGCCACCTTCTCCGATACTTTCGTGCCTACAGCTCGTTTGCCCTCCAGCATGACATTCGTCGCTACCCGTTGCTCCCCTTGAAAGAAAGTCACTGTATCGCCTGTTGCCTCGCCAATTTCATCGACGATTTCCTCATTATTGTTAATCCGTTGGCTCCCCTTATATAATTGCCCGTCCTTGATCTGCCATGCCCCGCTATACTTGTAGTCCACTAGGCGGGTTGCCATATTCAAGTCATTTTTAGCCTTTTCGGTAGCAAAAGCCTCAATACCCTCCTGCATTCGGCTAGTAGCCACATAAGCGATCACGACAGACAACACTATCAAAATGCCGATCACCATACCACTAATTTTTGTGCCTATTCCTATTGTCCGCATGTATTGGATACGTCCTCTCTAATCTGACGCCATGCCGTCACAACTCTATACAACTTAAGCCGAATCTGTTCCATCATGGATACTTATTTTATCGTACAAATTACCTAAAATTTTAATTATTTATCGATTTGAAAATTAATACAGTTCTTATCAGGTGACCTTACCTTCCTTGACAATTCCTCTTAATAATGATTTACTAATTTTACTATTCGTAATTATTACGATTAAAGAAAGACAAAGAAAGCACGTCTGCTTTCCTATCTCGCATGATACCACTACAGCACATTCGACATTTCATGATACTTTCGAAGGGAAGAGTGATTACGTTGGCAAACGCTATGGAATTGGAAAAGAAAATACCGGTCACGGTACTAAGCGGGTACCTCGGCTCCGGCAAAACCACACTGCTGAACCATGTGCTGAATAACCGGGAAGGCTTGCGGGTAGCCGTCATTGTCAATGATATGAGTGAGGTAAACATTGATGCTGATCTCGTTCGTGACGGTGGAGGATTATCTCGTGTGGATGAGAAGCTGGTGGAAATGTCCAACGGTTGCATCTGCTGTACCCTGCGGGAAGATTTATTAAAAGAGGTAGAACGACTGGCACTCGACAAAAGGTTTGACTATATTCTTATCGAGTCCACGGGTATAGGTGAGCCCATTCCGGTAGCACAGACCTTCAGTTATGTAGATGAGGAAAATGGAATTGATTTGACCAAGCTGACCCGACTGGATACTATGGTCACCGTCGTGAATGCACCGGAATTTTGGAAAGACTTCTACTCTAGGGACTCCCTCAGGGATCGCGGACAGGAAGTGGCAGAAGAGGATGCACGCGGCATCGTTGATCTGCTCATAGAACAGGTGGAATTTTGTGATGTGCTGATCATTAATAAATGCGATCTGGTATCCCCAGAAGAGCTGGAACGACTGGAAAAAGCGTTACGCGGCATTCAACCAAACGCCAAAATCATCCGTTCCGAGTACGGTAAGGTGGACCCAAAAGAGATTTTGAACACGCATCGCTTCAATTTTGAAACAGCTAGTCAGGCGGCAGGCTGGATACAGGAAATGAACAAAGAAGAGCACGTACCGGAGACAGAAGAATATGGCATTGCTTCGTTTGTGTACAAGCGCAAAATCCCATTTCATCCTGAACGTTTGTTGAAATGGCTGGCTCAATGGCCTGCTGAGGTTGTACGTTCCAAGGGATTGGTGTGGCTCGCCACGCAGAACCGCACTGCTTTTACATTCAGTCAGGCGGGTAGCTCCAAACAATTC
Source organism: Paenibacillus sp. FSL R10-2748 (assembly GCF_038005565.1). NCBI lineage: Bacteria > Bacillati > Bacillota > Bacilli > Caryophanales > Paenibacillaceae > Paenibacillus > Paenibacillus sp. FSL R10-2748. The sequence goes on along the minus strand of NZ_JBBOTK010000003.1, from coordinate 251,859 downwards.
GCACGCGCAGGACTGTGGGTATCTGCCTTGACTGAAGAAGAACGCCAATACTATCTTGGCGAAGATTTCGAAAAGACACCTGACTGGGACGAAAAGTATGGTGACCGGGTGACCAAACTCGTATTTATTGGTATCGATATGAACCGGGAAGAAATCGAGCGCACCCTGGATGAGACACTGCTGACCCCTGAAGAAATGGAGCAGGATTGGCGCAAGCTGCCTGACCCGTTTACGAAAAAAATATAATGAGGTTATAAAATAAAAGCGCCTTAAGTGAGGAATCCCCCCCCTCTTAGGCGCTCTTATATTATTTATGCTTAACCCATTGCGAGCTATCCACCGGCCAAAAAATCACATCCGCACGGCCAACGATATCTTTAATAGAAACAAAACCAATAGCACGACTATCCCTACTATTATTGCGGTGGTCGCCCATCACAAAAATATAACCCTCAGGTACCTTGGAATCGGTTATGGTTCCATTTGGAAAATCGACATTGTTATATAGTTCTCCCTTGGCGTGCGCATCCTGAATAGCTCCCTGAATGTATGACTCCTCTACTTTCTTACCGTTCACATAAAGATGATCTCCTTGATACTGAATCGTATCTCCAGCTACTCCAATAACACGCTTAATAAAGTCTTTTTGTTCCTTTCTCACATGGAATACAACAACCTCACTCGGTTTAGGATCACGAAAATCGTAAATCACCTTGTTCACGACCACTCGTTCATCTGTCTTGAAATTCGGTTCCATGGACGCTCCCTCAACAATAAATGGCGCAAATAATAGCCAACGTATAATGAACACGAGCACAATGGCTACAATAATGGCCTTAAGCCAATCGATCATCTCATTTTTCACTCGTGGCTGCTTTTCCTGCAATTGTTCGACAGTTGAATCCGTCAAATGATTTCCACTCTCCATGCACTAAACCCACCCTTTCTCACAGTTTTCATTCCTATTATATGTATAATGTTTAAGTATAATCAAATTTTCCCAGTCTAGCAAAATTGCATTTTTAGTTGAAACAAAAGTGTGAACTTTTTTTCACAATATCAAAAAAACAGTAAAAAACTGTTGATGCAAACGTTAACATATATTACACTGTGCATATACTTCTTAGAGCGTTTTGGACTAATGGTAGATCAATCTGTCCCCCCAGGAGGTGTCCTGTTTTTAGTGGAAAGACAGCATGAGTCACTTTTATAGATGCTATCTTCTTTTAAAATATGAGCTCAAATAAGGAGGAAATTACATGTTTAAACGAAATGATCGTCCAAAAAACGGATTTAACGCTCTAAGGCTCGGTGTTTCTTTTGTTTTCGCTTCTTCTTGTCTTATTGGAACCGCTTACGCAGATACGTCATCCAACGACATCCCTTCTTCTGCACTCACAGAAGAGGCAGTTAGTACAACCGACGCAACAGCTGTCTCCACAACGTTAGCGGCAGGAGATTTGTATGTGTCGCCAAATGGTAACGTGTCCAATCCGGGTACAATATCCAGTCCTACCACGCTCGAAGCAGCACTTACACAAATTGCTCCTGGTAAAACTATTTATCTGCGCGGTGGTAACTACACTTACTCCTCAACGATTACAATTCAGCGTGAAAACAGCGGCAATAACGGCTCACTCAAAGGGTTGGTCGCTTACGGTAGTGAAAAGCCGGTACTTGATTTCTCTGCTCAAGCCTTTGGTTCAGCCAATCGTGGACTTCAGCTTAACGGAGACTTTTGGCTAGTAAAGGGCCTTGAAGTAAAGGGTGCCGGAGATAATGGTATCTATATCGGCGGCAGCAATAACCGAATCGAAAACGTGGAAACCCACCACAACCGGGATACTGGACTCCAGCTTGGACGTTACTCGCCTAACGCTTCCACTAGTGAGTGGCCTTCGAACAATTTGATTTTGAATTCTTACTCTCACGATAACGCTGATCCCGATAATGGTGAGGATGCCGATGGCTTCGCGGCTAAATTAACTGTAGGATCAGGCAATGTGTTTGATAACTGCTTGGCTGCGTACAACGTAGACGATGGCTGGGATTTGTATAGCAAAACCGAAACGGGTCCCATCGGCGAAGTAACCATTTTGAACAGTGTGGCCCACCACAACGGGCAGACCTCAGATGGAACGTCTACCGCGAACAGCGACGGCAACGGATTTAAGCTGGGTGGAGACAAAATCAAAGTCAACCATATTGTGAAAAACAGCATTGCTTTCCAGAACAAAAAACACGGCTTCACCTACAATAGCAACCCCGGCAGCATTACGTTGACCAATAATACTTCGTGGGACAATGGACAAAGTAATTTTGCTTTTGACAAGGGTGATCACGTGTTCATAAACAATCTTTCCTTTGAGGGAAGCGCTAGTGACAAAACAAGCGGTACAGATCAAGACAACTCTAGCGTTTGGTGGAAAAACAAAAAATCGACAAATGCCAAAGGTCTGGTAGTCAGTGCAGACGACTTTGTTAGTCTCACGCCTTCTATCACTCGAAGTGCAGACGGTTCCATCCAGCTAGGTGATTTCCTTAAGCTGGCCAAAGGAAGCGATCTGATCGGCTCGGGTACTCCGAGCGGAAAAAATATAGGGGCACGTTAAAAGCCCCGCCTAATCAGGACGCCCTGGCCCATCTACCAACTTAGACAATTCTGCATAATATAGCGACCGGTGATTGTCCTCATAACCAGACAAAATATGAGGTGAACAGATCATGGAACGAAGAATCACACTGAAACATACACTCGCCTATGGAAGCGGTAACATGCTGGGAAGTGGCGCACTTGCTATTAGCGGTGCGTGGTTAATGTACTTTTATACAACCTTTTGCGGACTGTCTCCCGTTCAGGCCGCGGCCATTTTCTCTGTTGCCAGCATCATAGATGCGATCAGCAATCCGGTCATGGGCTTTATCAGCGATAACTTTCACCGGACCCGCTTGGGCCGTAAATTCGGCAGACGTCGCTTTTTCATCATGATGGGTATCCCGCTGATGCTCGTGTATCCGATGCTTTGGGTAGATGGGTTGGGCTTCTGGTATTACCTGAGTACGTATGTGCTGTTTGAACTGGTGTATACCTCTGTCATGGTGCCGTATGAAGCACTAGCGTCGGAGATGACCCGGGACTTCGGCGCACGCTCCAGATTGACTGGATGGAAGGCCATGTTTGGCAAAATTGCCAATTTCGCTGCCGCTTTTATCCCTGGTCGCTTTATTGCCGAGTATGGCAAAGACTCTCCATTGCCTTTCTTTTATACCGGTCTCGTTTTTGCAGCTATTCTGCTGATTGCGATGGCATTCTTGTATAAAAACTCCTGGGAACGTCCAAGTGAGGAACTGCAAAAGGAACTGGAAGGTGAAGCTCCGCTTTCCTTTATAGATTCGATGAAAAAGTTGTTTGTCGACATTTCCTCTACCTTCCGAGTCAAGACGTTCCGTCATCATCTCGGGATGTACCTGGGCGGCTTTTCAGCTGAGTGGCTGTTTACTTCTGCTTTTACGTACTTTATTGTCTTCTCCTTGTTCCAAAGCTCGGAGATGGTATCCAATTTGAACAGCTTTAACTCTGTCATTCAATTGATTTCTACCTATTTCTTCATCCAATTCTGTGTGCGTAAAGGGTTCCGTATGCCTTTTATCGCCGCACTCGTTGTCGTTTGCTTCAGCGTAGCAGGCTATGGCCTGCTCTATATAACGGGAGCCTCTAATACGATGGTATGGCTATATGTCATCACACTGTTCATGGGACTTGGTACAGGGGGCGTCTACTACATCCCTTGGAATCAATACACGTTCCTTGCCGATGTGGATGAAGCGTTGACTGGTCGTCGCCGGGAAGGTATTTATGCAGGTATGATGACTTTTGCCGGAAAAATGGTGCGGGCCGTTGTCGTCTTCATTCTCGGCTGGGTGTTACAGCATTTTGGCTTTGTATCCGGGGCTGATAGTCAGCCAGTCGCTGCTCAGCACGCCATCTTTTATGTACTCGTGGTCGGTACCATCGTTCTCGCGATCATCGGTATGATTGCTTCTGTCGTGATGAAGCTGGATATTGACAGCCACAAGAAGCTGATCGCCGAAATTGACCGCCTCAAAAACGGTGGCTCCATGAAATCAGCCAAACCGGAAGCACGAAAGGTATTCGAGGAACTGACAGGTTTCCATTACGATCGGTGCTGGGGCAACAATAATGTGGGCTTTAAGAACAAACCTGTTGACCCTAAAACACACACTCCGTCTATGTAATAACAATAACAAATACAGATTAAACATTTACTAAAGAGGTGACTGTATCATGGCAAATCCAACATCACAACCAACAACCAGTCCTACAAAAACAGATTCTTGGGCAGTACGTATGAGCGATTCCGTTCTACAACGGAGTCCAGAATTTTACGAAAAATGGGAATATGACCACGGCGTCATTTACAGAGGTCTGGAATGGGTTGGCGAACTGACAGGCGATCCCAAGTATATGGAATATATAAAGAAACATATGGATCATTTTGTTGACGAAAATGGCGTTATTCAGCGCTATAAAGTAGATGAGTACAATATTGACCATGTGAATAACGGCAAACTGCTCTTCTCTCTGTATCGTGCTACAGGAGATGAACGATATAAGAAGGCTGCCTACCAATTACGCAGTCAGCTGGAAAAACACCCGCGCACAAGCGAAGGCGCATTCTGGCATAAGCAAATTTATCCGTATCAAATTTGGCTCGACGGCTTGTACATGGGTGCCCCGTTCTACGCTGAATTTATCCGTGAATTCGGAGATCCGTCAGAGTTTGACGATGTGACCCTGCAATTCAAGCTCTGCTATGAACATACACGTGATCCTAAAACAGGCCTGCTCTACCATGCCTGGGATGAGAAAGGTGAGCAGCATTGGTGCAACCCGGAAACAGGCTGCTCCAAAAATTTCTGGGGACGCTCGATGGGTTGGTTCGTTATGGCACTCGTTGACGTGCTGGACTATATTCCAGAGGATCATGCAGACCGTCCCGTCCTGATTGATATGCTGACGGAAACACTGGAAGCCCTGCTGAAAGTGCGTGATAAAGAAAGTGGAGTCTTTTATCAAGTGCTCAACCTGGGCCATGTGAAAGGCAACTATCTGGAAGCCTCTGCTTCCTGCATGATTCTCTATGCTATTGCCAAGGGCGTTCGCAAAGGCTATCTGCCAGAGCAATATCGTCAAGAGGCAGAAATTATCCGTAAGGGAATTATCGATGAATTTATCACGATTACTGAAGAAGGACTCGTGAATCTGAACAAAACGGTGCAAGTAAGCGGTTTGGGTGGTAAAGATCGTCGGGATGGTACCTTCGCTTACTATATCAGCGAGCCGATTATAACCAACGATCCCAAAGGTATCGGAGCTTTCATTCAGGCGATGGGTGAAGCAGAACGCATCTAAACACGCGAAGTATAAACCTTAATTGCAAAAAGGACGGTGGCCATCAGCCCCGTCCTTTTCTTACATATAAACATATCCTACTTCATAACCTTAAACTCATATCCCTGTTTCTTTAGGAATTCTATAATTTGAGGCAACGCTTTTGCGGTTTCTTCTTTACCATAGGTGTCATGCATGAGTATGATTGCTTTTTCACGACCTTTGACTGACCTTATAAACTGGTTGATTAGTGCCGGTGCCTTCTTGGATTTCCCCTCTGCATCCTTCGTTAATACATTCCAATCTACCTGATGATAGTCCTTTTGATGTAAAACTTTATCCAAAGCAGCCATCCCCTGTGGATCTCTGCTATTCCATGTCATGTGGCCCCCCGGAAACCGGATCATTCTTGTGGTGAACTCTGGCCCCAGAATACTTTTTAACACCTTATTGTTCCTCTCAATATCCTGCATAACATGGTCCGTGCTTACCCGCTTGTTAGGATATAAATACTTATAATTATGAGAGTACGTGTGGTTTCCTATCGCATGACCTTCTTTAACAATTCTTTTGATAATGTTCCTGGTATGTTCATTTTCATCGGCTTCTTTTCCTACGATAAAAAAGGTTGCCTTGACCTTCTGTTTTTTCAGAATGTCTAATATTTTAGGTGTTACCGTCACGGATGGACCATCATCAAAGGATAAGTAGGCCACTTTTTTACCATCGGCTCCATCGGGCATCTGCCCTAGCATTTGCTGTTTTAAATATTTTTCGACAAAGGCACCATCTTCTACTTCGGGGTCGCTTTTTGGAGAGACTGCTTTACCATTTGCCCCCGCATTTACTTTACCATTTGATGAGTCCTTGGATACGGAATCTGTTTTTTTAGCAAGCTCCTGTGTTGGCGCATGCGTTTTGTTATCTGAGACCTTTATCGCAATGAAAGTAATACAGCCTGCCACAAATAATATAATAGCAAGTAAAATTAGTCTTTTTCTGTTCCTCTTCAAGCGGTGTTCTCTTGTCCTACTATGTGAATAGCCCTTTTCCATTAGCTTATGTACCTCCCACTAAAATAAGAAAAACCACCGGATCAGGGTTGATGTACACACCTTAGAATGGACATGGGAAAAACCCTTAGGTTTAGCCGATGAAAATTTAGGGATGCACTTCAACCAGAGGACAACCTACTCCTGGTGGCTTTCTTGTCTTGCATTTGCATAATTTATGAGTATCATTGCAGTTTATTACGTTTGCTTCGTTAAGGCCTGAGCCAACAAGGACGCATAAGCTTTAGCACCACTAGGTTTTAAATGTACTCCGTCATGCTCGAAATATGAATTTTTACCAGAGCTAGCTGCATACCAGTCAATCATTGTAATTCGCGGGTCCTGGGACGCTGCTTCGGCAAGATGCTTGTTCACAATACTCTCCCACGGCCGAGGCACACGGGTATTCACGAGTATAATATGCTTCGTATCCTTCAGACTGGCCAGCAAATTCGCTAACTGATCCTTGGTGAAAGCGCCGTTCGTGCCCAGCTCAATAATAACTGTCTTACCCAGCTGTCCGTTCTGTCTTAGCTGCTCCAGTACGGCAGGCGCCTCCGCCATCTGACGGCCGATCCGTCCATCTACAACAGCTCCCGGGAAGGAATCCTGAATGTACGACTGTACATCCAACATGACAGAGTCTCCAATGGCGGTCACACTCGACCCATCACCTGTAATAGGCGTAGCTTTTTTGGGTTTGTCCGAAGGTTCCGACGGTTTCGTAACATTATCCGTAGTACCAGCATGGACCGCCGTGTTTTTAGACATCTGGGCTTGAGACGGGACTGGGGTCTGCACCTTGCTGCCCTCGGCCCCTTGCAGCTTGATGGCTTTGGGCTCCTTGGAAGCCACGGATACCGTTCCGTGAAGCGGCGGCATCGCCTTTGCCTTTGCGACTGGCTTCTCATCACTTGATGCCGCCTGAATCGTTGCGTCAGGAGACGCCACGTACAGGTGGACGGTACCCAAGAGAATACCTGCAAAAAGCACAGCCGCTGTAGTTGTAGGCATCCATCTCCACCGCGCCTGTCTACGAACCGCTGAACGGATTTCTGTGATCCAGTGGCGGAATCCTCCATGGCGAATCGGCTCCTCGATATATTTAAATGAGAGAGACGCCAGCAATACGGTAGCTAGCAATTGTAAAATGATACGCATCACATGCACGCCATCGGTATCTACTTGAGGCGTCGTTAGCGTAATAACCGGAACATGCCACAGATACAGTCCGTAGGAACGGGCTCCAATCCAGCGTAGCGGCTTGATTCCAAGGAGACGACCAAGGTGGCTTACCGGATGTGCCAACGCTGCGACCACAATAGCAGTGACCAAAGCTATGCCCAGCAGGCCACCCCGGTACAGAGATGGGTCATATTCATTCGAGGCCCACGCCCAGTGACAAAGCAGCAGCAAGCTTATTGCACCGATGCTGTCCAGAAGCATACGCGCCTTAGGAGAAGCTTGCTCTTTCAGTTTGCCGCTTGGCCATACCAAGGCCAGCGCCGCACCGATCAGCAGAGCAAATCCGCGCGTATCCGTGCCATAATACACCCGGCTCGGGTCGCTTCCTGGTACGTAAATCACTGCCATCAGGAGTGCAGATATTAACGCCAGACAAGTCACCCAGCCTGCGAGCACAATACGCTTGGGCATGAATTTTAGCCCAAGCGCCAGCAGTAAAGGCCATAAGATATAAAACTGCTCCTCCACCGCCAGCGACCACAGATGCCCGAGCGGAGAAGGTGGGCCGAAACTTTCAAAATACGAAACCTGATGGAAGATAAACCACCAATTGCTCATATACACCAATGCGGCAGGTACATCTCCGCGCAAGGCCGTTAGCCGTGACGGATCGAAAAGCAACGAGCACAGGACAATGACAGCCACAACCGTCAACATGGCAGGCAGCAACCTTCTGGCACGACGCAACCAGAAATCTTTCATTTTAAAACTATGATATGTATCCCACTGACTCACCAAAATATCTGTAATCAGATACCCCGACAAAGTAAAAAACACGCCTACACCCAACAAACCACCCGGCAACCAATCCGGATTCAGATGATACACAATGACTGCGATGACCGCCAGCGCTCTTAATCCATCCAAACCTGGCATATAACGACGTTGTGACGGCAATTGTTTAGACTTCATTTCAGCCGCCGTCCTTCTTGCAAATTCAAGCTCCCTGTCTGTTTCAATGCTCTTCTGCCCTTTCCCTCTCCTGCACATCGTCTGTGCGATGCCCTGTAGCCTTTTCATTCATTATATAAAACTTCATAATCGTAATGATTTCAATGAAGTTAAAATTAATGACAATGTTTTTATTATATCATTCCTTTCCACAGTTAGGTAACCACTGATAGATATACAAAAAAAGGCATCTCTTCCCTTAGGAAGAAAATGCCTTTTTATTAGTATTCTATGCTCTTAAAATTTGATGATACCTGAGGTATGAAGGAAGACCAACAACATCAGGATCGGTGCAACATACCGAAGACCGAATAACCACACGTTGAACCAGAAGGGTTTGATGTTCGCATGCTCAGCCGCAGTCTTCCAGTAATAACCTGTGAATATAACAATCAACAAACCGCCTAACGGTAAGAAGATGTTGGAAGCGGTGAAGTCTACGAAATCAAAGAATGATTTATCCCCCACTTTTAATTCCGGCACCAGGCCCATGGACAATGCAGAAGGGACGCCCAGCATCAAGCACAGGACCGATACGACGATAACAGAGCGAACCCGGCTCCAACGCATACGCTCCATGACATAGGCTACTGGAACTTCCAGCAAGGATACCATAGAACCTAATGCAGCAACCGCCAGCAGTACAAAGAACAAACCGCCGAAGAATGCACCAAAAGGCATTGCCGAGAAAGCAGCCGGTAAAGCAATGAAAACCAGTGATGGTCCTTGAGCTGGGTTAATTCCGAAGGAGAAGGTTGTAGGGAAAATAATCATACCTGCGATAAACGCATAGATTAAATCTCCGCCACCAACTGCCAGCATGGCTCCACCCAGCGATTGACGGCGATCCACGTACGCACCGTACGTGATCATAATCCCCATCCCCAGTGAAAGTGAGAAGAAGGCATGTCCCAAAGCAACCAATGCAGACTCTATGCTTAGCTTAGAGAAGTCGGGATTCAGAAAGAAGGATACGCCCGCACCAGAGCCTGGCAGCATAAGAGCGTTAATCATCAACACGAGCAACAGGATGACCTTGGCAGGAATCAAAATTTTATTGAACTTTTCAATCCCGTTTGATACCCCAAGAGTAACCACGACTGCTGTAAATGCAAAAACAACTAACAGCCAAACCAACGGCGCATACCCGGAGGAAAAAGAAGCGAACTGTCCAGCAAAATCATTATTTGAAAACAGATTTCCGCTAAATGCCTCTACGGCATAATGCAGTGTCCAGCCTCCTACAATGGCATAGAACGATAAGATAACAAAAGGCACGATAACAAACATGATGCTCATCTTGCCCCAAATCGGATGACCGCCTACTTTTACCATTGCAGAAGCAGCACTTCCTCGACCTGCACGACCAAGCGCAAGCTCTGCTAAAAGTACAGGCAAACCAACAAGCAACAGGCAGACAATAAACAATAAGAAAAATGCAGCTCCGCCATATTGTCCTGTAATATACGGAAATTTCCATATGTTACCTAGTCCTGCCGCACTCCCGATCGCCGCCAATATGAATCCAGCAGACGAGAAGCGTTCATTTTTATCAGACAGGCTATTCTGCCCCTTGCTCAAATTCATTATATCCCCCTCATTCTCTCTACTTACGCATAAACATGAGCATGCGCACATAAATAATTTTTACTCATTATAGCGTAAGTAGGATGTAAGGTCATGCATAATTTTTCACTATTACCGGATTTATTTTCATAATGTTCCGTATCTACAAAATACAACAGAAAACTACATATTTTCTTCAACATCCTTCTTTATTATGGTCTCTCCCATGCGATTAGATACTTTTTGATAAATATACGAAATCGCCAACAGTACAACACCAAAAGAGAAGTAGGCTACAATCGTGCTCCCCGTCGTTAACAGGTGCAGATCATACAACAACAGCTTACCTGTCGACAGCAAGGTCAAGCCCAATCCAAATCTGCGAATGTAGACCACTCGCTTGAGGAAGCCGTATACAATATACAAAATGGCCAGCAGCAAATACACCAGACTGAACACAAGACCAGCATCCCCCAGGCGGAACTGAACTCCGAGAAAGGCGGTTATGATACCCAGCAAATATACACCCATAATGACCGGATACAACTCATTGCTTCTATAATGTCGGGTCATCAGTGCGTTCAGAAAATCCCTGCTGCTGAAGAATACCAGCACATTAAAGGCTGCGAGTACCACTAACGCCACATAATCAGCAGCCGTATTTTGTGCATAATTTTCATGCAAGGTTGGAACCGTTACGGTGATCACCAGTGCCAGCGCGTAGCCTATGACGTACAACGCCAAGCTGTAGTATTTAATCACCCGATCATACAGCAACCTCACCTTAGGCAGGAAATAAGCCAACACCAGCGATACGCAGGTGTACAACAACACTTTGTACAAGGTGTAATGAGCAAACTCGTCGGATAAGACGATGTTATACCAATGCCCGGCTTCATACAAAAGGTAGAAATACACGTTCACCAAAGCTACATATTTAAATCCTTGCATGATATGCATTTCGTACAAACGATTGTTTTTGAAAGCATTCGGACGGCTAAATTCACTCGCATAGAAGACGGTAACGATTAACATTCCCAGTGTAATGAGCGTATATTTGAGTCCAAAATAGTCTGTTTCAAATCCTGACAACAGATATATAGGGAAATCGACGAAAAAGAATGCGCCCAGACACAGTAATAAAATGCCCCAGCCAGCTCGTTCCAATTCCTTCAACCGGTAACGGTGCCCATATAATGTAAGAAGAACCGCTTCGATCAACCAGCCCATGGATAACCATCTAACTCCAAACTGGAACGGCACCATAAGGATGGCAAAGGTCAACGAAGTCGCATAAAATAATATTTTGGTTTGTTTCTCCTCTGGAATATATCGACGGACCCATTGTCCCAGACCCCCGTACACCAAGCAAAAGACGAGAGCCAGCAAGCCTTTATAATCATCCAGGCCTGCATCGCCGAACAAAGAATACAGAACGGAACAGCTCACGACTGTATTCAGAGCCAAAAGGGAGAAATCCAGCCATGACAGTTTTGATTTTAAACGGAACGGCACCCACAGCGTCATCCCGAGGTACATCGCAAATGTAATGACTGCATACAGCATGCTCGCTACGGCACTTTCCGATAACCACGCCAGCACAATCATCAAGGGCGTATTAAGTAAAAAGCTGATATATTGCACGACGACCCACCGTTTGCGGAAGGATACAAGCAGAATCAGCAAGTTTAACAGGAACAAATAGCCCATGGCGATATACACGGCGTTCCCTTCCAGTCCGTTCGCTGCCATATAGGAAAAGAGCGGGAGATATCCCCCTACTAAACCAAAAGAGCATATCGTTCGGGATTCATACCTTAATGACAGGAGCACAGCGGTCACCGTAACGAGTACGGATAAGCCTATGCCTGTATACATTCCTATGATTTCTAACAAAAAGTAGCTGTAAAAAATCGATCCGTACAACACAGAAATACCGCCGCCCAAAATACCGAGCGCAAAGGTCTGCTTCTGCTTGCGGTACAGCCACTCCCCGCCGCCCAGCATCAACGCTCCTAGCAGAAAGAAGGCCACGCCCTTCATATTTCCTGTAAACCAGTTCGAGTATGAGTATTTAAAAGCGGCTCCCACACCCAATATAATGAGCAAAATCCCCAGCTTGTTGATCCAGTTCAAGCCTAGCTTCATTTCAAACTGATTTTGCTTCATGCGCTTCTGCATCGTTTCCTCGCTGATCTCTTCTTCTCCGAACTGCTGGAACTCGCTTGCCGTCTGCTGAAGCAATTGGCGCTCGGCCTCCTGAAACCGCTCGCGTTGTTCCATGATCCGGTCACGAATCTCCTCTGAGAACAGTCGTAATCTGGCGACGATCTCGTCCTGATCTTCTTTAAGCTCATGCGTAGTCTGCTGAATAAGCTGGTCCACCCGGTTTTTAGCCCCATATTCAAAGGATGTCAGCCGATTTTTCCCTTCTGCGGTTCTGGAAGCAAAATAGGTCTCCAGCTTTTCACGCGAAATGCGGATCATATTCGCCTTTTCACTCAGCATTTGCTCCGTCAGCGCAGTGCGCAGCTTTCCATTTTCCTGCTCAATATGTCGTACTCGCTCTTCCAAGTGAATGCAGCGAGCCTGATAATCCTCGAACTTTTTTCGCAGAACCTCATTCTCCAGAATGATATCTGAGGCTTCATAGTCCGCGATTAATGTTTGATACTCCTTGAGCAGCTTGTTCTGTTCTTGGCGGATCGTATGTAAACGATCTTTAAAATCCTCCATGTTCTCCTCCATCGCTGTCCATTTTGGTAATCATTACATTTTACATGAAATTAAAAAGGCATTATAGAGACTATAGCCCATTTTGGACGTTAAATTGGGGCTTTTACTTATATATTCTTCCAGTTTCATGTTCGCAGATGAAGTAGAATGGATATACATATGAAATAAAGCCTACCTTTCCCCTTCGCAAACATGAAATCCAAATTGAAAGGAGATATACATGTATTCAATAAGTGGCACTATAGCTTTGATAGCAAGCATGTCTATGTTTTGGCTTTTATACTATTTAAGAGTCACCCATTCCTCAGGGTTTAATGATGCTTTTTACTTATTTCCACTTATCTTAATCTTTCTTTGTATTTATTTTTATTGGAAGGATCATGATGAAAAAAGTAAGTCATAAAAAGAAATAAAGTAGAGTGTATAGTTCAGATTTATCTAAGCGTTCTAGATTTCCACAAAAAAAGGAAGAACTCCGTAGGATTCTTCCTTACACAAAATTAATACTTTTTCATGAAAGCCGTCACAGACTTTAGGGCTTTCTGCATGTCACTTAAAATTAGCTTTCTTATTTTTTGTAATGAGTGTAAATTTTAACGATTGTTATTCTTCCTTAACATAAGTACGTCATATGCAATAATTACTTTGGTTTTATCTGTAGCCTCCGGAACATTGTAAACCACTTCATTTTGACTGAAGTTTTTTTACAAATTCATCCTTCGTTTTGATTCTGTCAGGATGACTGAGAGGGGTAAAAGAAGTGATGACTATTGATAATCTCCAAAAGTTGATGTGCGCAACCTTTTGGATTATAATAATCATGTTTATATTTTTTGGATTTATTACATAAAATTATAAAGGATGATGACAATGAATAGGGCTGCGACAGGAACAATATTCTGTTTTATATCTGCTATATTGTATTCTTCTTATTATCTTTGTGCAGCAATTACAGGAGCCGGGCAGTTAAATCCTTTTTATGCTCCGTTTGGTTCTTTAAAAGTTTTTGCCGTAATGGCTTTGATTATTGGAGTAGCTTACTTAATTATAAGTGAATATGGATATTTGAAAAAAAAGAAGAAGGCCTAGGCCTTCTTCTTTTACATTATAACTTAATAATTTAAGTACTAGAGCCTTCTTTCTACTACTGTGACTACACCTTGTACTTTACCACCCGCAAGTTTAACAGGTGATTTAATGGTAACATTTTTGATACGCTCTAATACCGTGCCCACATAATTATAACCAACCAGGTCCCCTCTAACTACTTTATAAATAGGGGTGAATTGTAGTTTCGCTTGATATCCAGGCTGAACAGTTAGAGAACTATTATAAAGATGGGTTTCAGTAGTCGACCAGCCACCTCCTAGAACTTGAGTTACTGCGTCATTCCATTTAGCGGAAATGGTCATATTCGCACTCCACGAAAAACTTTTTGACCAACCTACCATTTGCGTTAATGTGGTAGTTTTACTTGAATTTTTAATATAGTCAGTTATATCGGTTTTCTGATCTACTTGTAATTGTTGAGGATAATATGCGGATTGAATTAATTTACGCTTAAAAACAAAGTCAAGACCAGTATCAGCCATTGGACTAATCCTATTTCCGCTATCATAAACTTGAGCTGTGACTGTCTGTGGCTGTTCTTGAGAAAGGAGCTTTTGATACTCATTTAACGAGATTTCTTCCAAACCACTCTCTGTAGTTATGTAGGCTTTAACTACTTCGGGCTGTGAAGTAGCTGACTCACTAACAGCAATATTAGAATTAGTTACCTCAGCATTTGCAACAGATACAACGGGAACAGAAAATAGAGCTAATGATAGAGCAAACAATGCAATACTTTTCTTTTTCAAATAAATACCTCCAATAATATTATTTTATAGAAACTTTTTTTGCATAGAAACTTACAAAAAAAAGCGACTAACAACGCTAATAAATATGTGAGTATGTAATGTTATGTAATCGAGCAAAAAGTAGAGTGGAGAAATTTGCATGTGAAATCATATCACCAAAAATATTGAATTATTATTATAATTTTTAATCAAAGGAAATATTTATAATAATAATTGTATAACAAAACTTCTATTTTCCTACCATAAAATTCAATAATCCCCTATAAATGAATCCCCTCTCCTAGATAGCTAACCTTCCAAAGCTTTTAACAAGATTGAATTGCCATTTCCTTTAGGTCAAAGGATAGATTTTAATGGTCATTGGTTGGTTTTTGAAATTAATATATGTATCAATTCTTACCTATACCTCAAAACTTATTACTTTTTAATGTATTTTTATTTAAAAAAATCCATTATATAGAATGATTTATTAATTAGTTGAGAGGAGGAATAGTTTTGCATAAGTCGAATCTATTTCATTTATTTAAACGGAACTAGGCATAAGACAAGAAAAACAATATAGCTGATGTGGCTCTGAAAGCATGAAGATGTTTAGTTGTATCATTTGGGTCAGCTTCTTGGTCTGAAACATACGGTTGTACTGATTTATCAGTTCATCCAAAAACATAGACTGCTCAAGAACACAGGCATATCCGAAATTATATTGTTCGTACAGATCATGCAATCGTTGCCGGGCATCTTCCAACTGTTGATTTAGCGTTTCATCTGTATTCATATCACATCCGCTCCTAATTAATCTCATTTTAGGTTGGAATATGGAAATATTAATCGCTATTTTTGCAATCAAAAATCAGCATAATATAACAAAAAAGACCAGCGTTTAGGCTGGTCAGTGGTAATGAAATTAGAACCTGAATCAAGCTGTACCAGTGTGTTCTTGCAGTTTGGCTTTGCCAAGAGTTGAGTCTTTAGCCTGAACCGGTAGTACCAATACCAGTAAAAAGCTAGTAGTTACCAAGAGCAAAGCCATCTTTTTGATCGATTTCTTTCCACACTTTTTGAAGTTTTCTTCCTGTTTCAAGGACAGCATTATCGTGCACAATTCGTTAGTCGCACTCCTGCTCCAATGGTTAAGAAACCTGCGCACAAAGGAAAGAGAGTAAACCAATCATCACAAAAATTAATCCAACGCCTAAGAGAACTTCTGCATGAGCATCCCCGTGCCAATCAGGGCGAATATGCACAATGGCTTGGCGTGGCACAAGGCCGTATATCGCAGCTTAATAAGTTATTGTAGCTTGATTACCCTGCCAAAAATCCGTATACTAACAAAAAAGCAAACGATATTATGCCTGTGAAGAGCATCCAACTCGGAGGCGTTTACGCCAAGGACCATACGTTAGCGTAGGATATGGCGATATGTACCTAAGTAAACCGGACCCGCCCGTTACAGCGGAGCAAAGTGGATTGGAGAGTTATGACATCTGTCATGCTGTCTGGTCAATTTGGGTGGCACCGCGAGATCAAAGCGCTCCTCGTCCCATGTGGATGAGGGCGCTTTTTGTATTTTTATCCGAAAAGGAGTGCGGTGTCATGTTGGATATCAAATGGATCAGAGAGCATCAAGAACAGGTTCAGACAGCAGCAGACGGCAAAGGAATACAGGTATCGGTCGCAGAGCTGTTGACCCTGGATGATCGGAGAAAACAGCTACTTCAGGAAGTGGAACAACTTCGGCAGAAGCGTAATCAATGTAGTCAGGATATTGGCGCGCTAATCCATGCCGGCCAGAGTGAACAGGCAGAAGTGGCAAAGCGGCAGGTCAAAGAAATTAACGGACGACTAGATCTTCTGGAAGCCCCGCAACAGGAAGTAGAGGAACAGTTTCAACAACTCTTGCTTCTGATGCCTAATATCGTATCGCCAGATACGCCATGGGGGAGATCGGATGAGGATAATGTTGAACTGGAGCAGGTCGGGCCGGTTCCGAACTTCGGATTTGAACCAAAGGATCATATGACGCTCGGTGAGCTTCATAAGCTAATCGACGTCCCTCGGGGTGTCAAAACAGCCGGTACCCGTAACTACTATTTGACGGGAGCAGGGGTTGCATTGCATCGGGCTGTGCAGCAGCTTGCGGTGGATCTGCTGACTGAACGTGGATTCCAGTTGCTGGATGTTCCGCTGATGGTACGTGCAGAGGCCATGCGCAGCACTGGTTTTTTCCCGCTCGGACTGGATCAGACGTACCGCATTACAGGTGAGGATCAGTGGCTTGTAGGCACTTCGGAAGTGCCTCTGGTCTCGTATTACAGCGGTGAGATCGTGGATGTTACGGACCCGATTCGGCTGGCAGCCGTGTCCGTATGCTTCCGCAATGAGGTTGGCTCGGCCGGAAGGGATGTGCACGGACTGTATCGTGTGCACCAGTTTGCCAAGGTTGAGCAGGTCGTCATCTGCGAAGCCAGCCTGGACGCTTCGGAACAGATGTTTCAGGAGATTACGCGCAATGCGGAAGACCTGCTTCAACTGCTGGAGCTGCCCTACCGTAAGATGGCTGTCTGTACAGGCGACATGGCGCAAAAAACCTACAAGCAGGTGGACATTGAGACATGGATGCCCAGCCGCCAGGCTTACGGCGAGACACATTCGTCGTCCCAGCTGCTTGATTTCCAGGCGCGCCGTTCCAACATCCGGTACCGCAATGCGGACGGCAAGCTGAAATATTGTTACACGCTCAATAACACAGCGGTCGCTTCGCCCCGGATTCTGATCCCGTTGCTGGAGCATCACCAGCAAGAGGACGGTTCGATCCGTATTCCGGAGGCTTTACGCCCATACATGCCGCAAGGTATGGAATTTTTGCGTACTCCCTTGTTATGAAAACAGGAGCGCACTTTGAAAAGTAGTACCCAATGAGCAGGATTTCCCATTGTAATCATCGCAAAAAAATACGAAGGACAACTATCCTTCGTCTTTTTTGATGTTTCATTGTGTCATTGTGCTTCTGCTTCCCATGCGCTAGCAGGACCAAAGAATTCATAGTGGATATCCGAAGCAGGGATATTCCACTCCTTCAACAGGCCGTATACCGATTGCATGAATCCCTCAGGGCCGCAAAAGTAATATTGTGCGTTACGTTCCGGTATCACGGATTGTAACCAGGCCAGATCCAAACGGCCTTCCTTGTGAAAAGCCTGTGCCAGCCGATCCTGCTCCGTTGGTCTGCTGTAACACCAGCGAACTGCAGCCTGTGCATGTGTGGCGACCAGCTTTTCTACCTCATTACGCAGAGCATGGTTATCCCCGTTGACTGCTGCGTGGACAAAGGTGATAGGCCGATGCGGAGCAGATTTCACCAAGGAAGCCAGCATACTGACCATCGGGGTTAGCCCGACCCCGCCACTGATCAGCACGACAGGTCTGCGATCTGCCCGATCCAGCGTAAAATCACCCGCCGGTGCAGATACCTGAAGCACATCGCCCTCTTGCACCTGCTCATGCAGATACACGGATACTTTACCTGCCGGACGGGACTCTACAGCATCCTCTCGCTTTACAGATATTCGGTAGTGAGGTTGGCCCGGTGCATCCGAAAGACTGTATTGACGAATGTGGGTATTATGTTCTCCCGGGATTTCCATCTTTAAGCTGATATATTGTCCGGGCTCGAATTCAGGCAACACCTGTCCATCCTGCGGCACCAGATAAAAGGACGTAATTTGGTCGCTTTCCTTAACCTTTTTCTGCACAACAAAGCTCTTAAAGTCTGACCAGCCTCCCTGCTGCTGTCCAGCCTCCTTGTACATTTCAGCTTCCACGTCTATAAATACATTAGCGATCACACCATAGGCCTCGGCCCATGCGGCAATGATCTCGTCTGTAGCCGCATCTCCCAGTACATCCTTGATCGCAGCGAGCAGATATTTTCCGACGATAGGGTAATGCTCGGGTTTAATTCCCAAACTGCGATGCTTATGTGCAATCTGGCGTACCACCGGAAGAATTTCCTCCAGACGGTCAATGTGCTGTGCAGCCGCGTATACAGCATTGGCCAGCGCTCCCTGTTGACGTCCTTGCTTCTGATTCGCGTGATTGAATATATTGAGAAGCTCGGGATGGGCCTCAAACATCATCTGGTAAAAACGCTTGGTGATTGTAGTTCCGTGTACCTCCAAAACAGGTACAGTCGATTTGATCGTTGCAATGGTTTGCTCACTTAGCATCTTTGTATCCCTCTTCTCTCCAAAATAAGATAACAAAGGGTATTTCAATATATGTCCCATTTGTAACCCTCAATTTAAAGCAAGTATACCCACATAAAGTAACCGTTTATGTGATTCCAGTCACTTTAAATTTAAAATAATGTGAACGTGTCAATGACAAAACGCACAATTACAAACGCTTCCCACATAACTGACGAGCTTTCCCCAAAGTTTCAAATATCTATATACCTATTTTGTATGCAGTGATCAGATTTGTCCTTTCTCGTAACAACAGTTTCACCATGCTAAAGACTTCAATTTATTCCACTTGTAAACGCTTCCAATTAGGATAAAATCGAAGATGAGGTGCCGGACAAGCCATTCCGACCCATCCTATCCGTGTTAAAGGAGGCAGATGATATCGTGAAGTGGATCAACAGCAGCAAATGGTTAGCCGCATGGATTTGTATCCTATTCGCAGTGACCAGTGCGGGTCTTCAACCCGACACAGCACATGCCAATATAAGAGGCGTTACGCAAGCAACCTACGGGACCGAGGTAAACCAAGCGCTGAATGGCTTGGACGTCGCCAATGCTGAACTATCCCTGAGCGCAACAGCAAGCACAGCCATTACGAACGGAACGGATTGGAAAGACACCGCAGGTAACCCGATTCAGGCGAACAGCGGTAATATTCTAAAAGTAGGTTCTACTTATTATTGGTACGGCGAGCACGCCGAAAACTGGAAATTTGAAAAAGTGAACGTATATACCTCAACCGATTTGAAAAATTGGTCCTTCCGCAGCAGTATTCTCACCAAAGATTCCGCCCCTGAGCTGAATTCGAGCAAAATCGAGCGTCCCAAAGTTATCTACAACAAAACCACCGGAAAATATGTACTATGGGCGCACTATGAAAATGGCACGGACTACTCACTAGGTCGTGTAGCCGTCGCTACCAGCGATACACCCGACGGAAATTTTGCCTACCAAGGCAGCTTCCGCCCACTGAATTACGAGTCTCGTGATATGACGGTGTTCACGGATACTGACGGTAGCGGCTACCTTATTACAGCTTCCCGTAAAAATGGCGGCGCCAATGATACGATGGCGATCTTCAAGCTGACAGCCGATTATACAGGTGTGCAGGCGTTCGTTGGCTGGATTTTTGAAAATGGCTATCGCGAAGCTCCTGCTGTTGTGAAAAAGAACAATATCTACTACCTGTTCACCTCGCAGGCATCTGGCTGGTATCCGAATCAGGGTGCTTACGCAACCGCCAGTTCCATGACTGGAAGCTGGTCTGCTCTGTCACCCTTCGGTGATCCAGAGGCTTACGGCTCGCAAATCCATTCCATCGCCACGATTACAGGTAGCGCAGGAACCAGCTACATCTATATGGGCGATCGCTGGAATCCGCTCAATCTGAGCGACCACAAATTCATCTGGTTGCCACTAACTCTGAATGACTCCAACAAAACAGCAACCCTGAACTGGTACAGTAGCTGGGATCTGGATGCTGCGACAGGCACAGTAATCCTGCCGTCCCTTGTGAATCACGCACAGGGCAAAACAGCGACTGCTAGCTCAGCCGCATCCAGTTCTCCAGCTTCACTGGCGAACGACGGCAACGCCCAAACCTCGTGGAAGGCTGCCTCCGCATCCTGGCCCGCTTGGTGGCAGGTCGATTTAGGCAGTACCAAGACCATCAGCGAAGTGGATATTTCATGGTTTATGTACAAAGGATCTGAAGCGTATTACAAATATAAAATTGAATACAGCACGGATGGAGTTAACTACTTCACGATTGATCGCACAGGTAATACCACTTATGGTTTTACCAGTGACAAAGTCAATTTTCAAGCTCGCTACGTGCGAATTAACCTTGTAAATGCAGTGCTATTCAATAATCCGAACAACTGGTATACCCCGACGGTGCATGAAGTAAGATTGCTTGGCAATTAACTTTCACACTTGGAATATTGCCTTAATCCTTAAAAAAATATCGCACAGCTCTTGCGCAATGTTGTACCCATTTGCAGGAGCTGTGCAATTTGTGTTGAACCGCTATGTTCGAGTACCTCTCTTAGACTCCTGAAGTGTCCCATGCCGGGCAATGATGGTGAGTCGCAGATAATCAGATATCAAGCGCTGCATGATATCCTTGATATATTGCAGTCGTGATAGTAGATGCCTTAACGCAATCTCCGATTTGTGCAACATAAGGTGCACAATCAATTAACTCATCTACTACGTTTCTTCTTGGACGTTGTCCAAGCGCACAAATGACTGAAGTACCTGGAACAAAATGTTCTTCACCATTTTGATCAGCGCAAGCAACACCTTCTTGTGTAACACTCAGCCCTTTAAATCCTAAATGAACCTGAATGTTATTCTTTTCGATTTCTTTTAGCATAATCGGACGATGTCTAATATTAGCATCCGGAGCCAGCTCCGTTCTCATCTCTACCAGATGAACCGTCTTACCTTCCTGGGCAAGGTGAATTGCTGCTTCACAGCCTGCCAGACCGCCTCCCAATACGACTACGCTATCGCTGACCCTATCCTTCTCCAGATAGTAGTTATTAACAATGACTACGTTATCACCATTCAATCCAGGAATTGGAGGAACAATTGCTGCGGAACCAGCTGCGATAATTAACGCATCAGCATTTTCTTTCTCTGCATACTCTTTAGTAACAGGTGTATTCAAACGGATCTCAACGCCAGCGTCTTTAGCCAGCTTTCCGAGAGTAACACCTAATTCATACATCTCATATTTAAAAGGAATCGCCTGCTCTCCCCTCAAAATACCGCCTATCTCGTCAGCCTTCTCACATAGAATAACTTTATGTCCGCGTTTGGCTGCAGTAAGAGCTGCATAAAGCCCGCCTGGGCCTCCACCGGCTACTAAAACCTTGCGTGGATTAGGGGAAGGGTAAATTTCTGTTCCATCCATCTCACGACCAATTAATGGGTTAACTGTACAGCGTCTTGTGGATGTTTCTGCACGTTCTGCCATACAGGTGAAGCATCTCAGACATTTAATAATGTCCTCGTCGCGGTTGCTCATCACCTTTCTTGGAAGCTCTGGATCAGCAAGCAGTGCGCGAGCCATTTCAACAACATCCGCCTGACCGCTGGCAATGATTTCTTCCATTTGTGCCGGGTCATTTAATCCGCCGACCGTTGCAACCGGAACACTTACATGCTTCTTAATCTCTGCTGCAAGATAAACATTACTTCCATGAGGCAAGAACATCGAAGGGTGTGTGATACCAAATCCTGTCTGATAGGTTCCTGCAGATACATGAAGCAAGTCGACTCTTGATTCGATTAATTTAGCAATTTCTATACCTTCTGTCAGACCATAGCCGCCTTCAAATAACTCTGAGCCACTCATTCTAAACTCGATTGGGAAGCCAGAACCCACAGCTTTACGAACACAGTCAAGAACCTCCTGTGCAAAACGCACCCTGTTTTCCAAAGATCCGCCATACTTGTCTGTTCTGCGGTTGAAATAAGGAGAAAAAAACTGATTAATTAACCATCCATGTCCGCCATGAACCATAATCATTTCGTAACCTGCTCTCTTGGCCAGTCCAGCACATCTACCATAAGCTGCTACAATGTCAGCAATTAGTTCTTGCGTAAGTTCCTTTACTTCTCTGCCGTCTGGACGTACTCCTGGACTGGGTCCCCACTGAGCAAGTCCTTGTTTCTTATTTTTGTCAGTCAGATAAGTTCCTGCATACTGTCCAGAATGAGACAATTCCACACTGGCAATTGCCCCGTGACGGCGAATAGCGTCTGCAGTATAGGTAAAACTAGCAAGAGAATCTACTGTCCCCAGATCCAGATGGTACATATGGGAAGCTTCCGTCTCAGGATGAACCACGACTTCGCTGACCGTAACTGACGCAGCACCGCCTTTTGCTCTTAATTCATAAAAAGCTGTAGATTTCGGTCCAATAGTGCAGTCAGCTGTAATATCTGTACCTCCCATAGGAGAGCCAAACATTCTATTTCTGAAAGTCACATTTCCAATTGTAATTGGTTTACATAGATTGGGATATTTTCTTTGCATGATCTCATGCTCCTTATCTGTATTTATTGCTATGGGTTAATTGATAGCTTTCTGATTCATATCCACAGCCATCTTCTGATTTTTTCGGGTAGTGAACTTATATACAAATGTTAGAACAAGTCCGGTTATGCCAAGTACGGCCGCAATGACAAAGGCTCTCTGATAGCTACTGTCTGTGCTGTAAACATGACTCATAATCGATGGGCCAAAGTATCCTGCTGTTGCAAATCCAATAAACATAATTCCATAATTCACACTATTATTTCTCACACCAAACTGATCGGCAGTAAATCCAGGAAATACCCCCATCAGTGCACCAAAACATAAACCAATAACTGAAATACCAATATAGAATGTCAACACACTACCTTCGCCTGAAAAATAAAGCAATGTGAGTCCTATGACTGAAAAGACAGAAGAAAAAGCCAGGGTATTGATTCGACCGATTTTGTCCGAAATATAGCCTGCAACGATTCGTCCGCCCGTGTTAAACAATGCCAATACGGAAACAACTGTCGTAGCGGCTGCCGCAGACATACCAATCATTTTCTGAGCTATAGGAGAAGCTTGTGATGTACACATGAGTCCGGCAAAAGCACCACACATTAATAACAAGATCATGATATAAAACAGAGGGCTTGAGAGCATGCCTTTCCAGTCTTTGTCGTTCTGAATAGAACGGCCAACATTTACAGTCTTGGGTGTCCATCCTGCAGGAACAAAGTCAGATGGACATTTCTCAATGAAGAAAGAAGCAGCACATACAATAATAAGAAATGCTATACCGATGATAATGAATGCTGATGTCACACCAGACCTACTGATTAAACTATTGGCAATAGGAGGTATAATAACTGAGCTTATTCCATAAGCAGCCGTTGTTATACCGCCAACTAATCCTCTTTTGTCAGGGAAAAACTTAATAGAGTTGCTAATTGTGCATCCGTAAACCATTCCCGTTCCTAGGCCGAGTACGATACCGTAAGCCAATACCAGGTAACCTACAGATGTTGCAAATCCTGATAAAATCATACCGCCTCCAAATAGCAAGCCCCCTACAAAGATCACTTTCTTGGGCCCGAATCGATCATTAATCCAGCCACCTGAAATCATCGTGATAGGACCTACCGAATTTGTAATCGTAAATGCAATAGCCAAATTCCCCGGTGTTAAACTAAGTCCTGTGACGCTGCTCAAATATTCTGCCATTGGGGCAGAAAATACACTCCACGCGTAAATTGATCCAATACACAGATTAATAAAACAGCTTGCAATCAGAATAATCCATCTCTTTTTTGTAAGTTCCACTGAGATCTTCTTCTCCCTCGTCGTTGTATTGTGAAATCATTCACATATTTCGAAATAATATTAACACGTGCTTTGCAATATATCAACAGGAACATGTATGTAGTTATATGTTTTATTAAATATGTTTTCAATAATATATCAATCTTATTGTGGACTCGCTAAATATGTTATACTTAACCAATAAACGACGAAAATGTTAGGAAGAGTGCCTTATGAGAACTTTAAAATATGCCATTCTGGGCTTGTTAAATAAAGAACCTATGACTGGTTATGATATAGGTAAAGAATTCAGTAAAGATTTAGGCGAATTTTGGACTGCAAAGCATAGTCAGATCTATCCAGAATTAAAAAAACTGCTTAATGAGGGACTTATCGTCTACGAGATCCAAATTAGCGGAGAAATTTTAGAAAAAAAATTGTATTCGATTACGGAGAATGGCAAAGAAGATTTTTTACAATGGCTAAAAAAAGCAGAGCCTATTGAACCCACTCCCAAAGATGTGTTTAGGCTGAGAATGTATTTTTCTAATCATCTGGATATAACAACCCGATTATATTTGTTGGAACATCAGCTGCTTCAACATCAAGATAGGCTGGAACATTTACGCAAAAATAAAGAACGTTATGAAACTATTCCTCCTCTTGATAGTGATAATTTTGGCGATTATCTTGTATTAGATGGTGCTATTTTACGCGAAACTATAACCATACAATGGATAGAAAGTTTTATTGCTTATTGTAAAAAATAAAGCATCTCATTTTCCCTTAAACTTATTGTAAACACAAAAAAGCACAAGGATTCGAGAATATGTAGCTCGAACCCTTATGCTTATTTTTTTACTAATCAACGCATTCGATTCACTGTGGTAAACACAAATTTATCGTACCGATGCCGCGAGAACGAGTATTCAAATGGTATACCTGTATCCAGATAACCCACCTGCTCAATTTCCAAGATTGGATCATCCGCTGCGCAGTCCAAATGCTCACGATCCAGTTCCGTTGACTTGGAGGCCCGGATGGTACGGTGTGAACCGACAATATTAAGTCCCAGCTCCTCCTTAATATGTTTGTACACCGAGCCGTACAGCACCTCCTCTGTAATACCGCTGATCAGCTTCGTGGGCATGTATGTGCGCTCGATAACATAGGGCTCACCCTCCACGACACGCAGACGGATCACATGATATACAGGAGAATTGGCATCAATAAATAGATGGGTCGCTACCTCTTCGGATGGAAATTGAACGTCAAAGGCGACGATTTTATTTTTGATCTCTTTCCCGCGCAGTACGTTGGTTAACCCCAGCATTTCATTTACGACAACGTTAACAGGGCCATTGTGAACTGATTTGACGATAAAGGTTCCGTGTCCTCTTTTACGATTCAGCAACCCATCCATCACCAATGTGTCCAATGCCCGCTTAATCGTCATCCGACTTACACGAAACTCTTTTGCCAGTGAGATCTCATCGGGAATCGGATCATCACTGCTATAGGTCTTATTCATAATCCGCTCTTTGACCTCTTGTGCAATCCGCTCGTATTTGTTCATCTGTCTACCACCTGTACTAAAAATTGTTTTATGTCAGCATTTTACCAAAACATCGGTAGCGCTGGTTCTTTTTGTTCTGCAGGCGGGACGTTAAGGTATTACGGTATAAGTAAGTATACCGAACATTATACTTTCTCACCAGCGACGTACAGCACAGTTCTTTGACGATGATGAAGAAAAAAAGGCGGTCCAGAGGACCACCTTAGAATCCGTTATTCTCGATCACCTGTTTGAACCAGTGCCCACTCTGTTTAACGGATCTCTTGCCACCGTCCTGAAGATCGACAGACACAAAACCATAGCGATTCTTATAAGCATTCGTCCAGGACCAATTGTCCATAAACGTCCATAGGTGATAGCCCTTCACATTGGAGCCTTCTGAGATCGCTCGTTGGACCCATTTGAGATGCTCACGGATAAAATCAATGCGATAGTCATCGCGGATCATGCCCTGTTCATCTCTGAACTTTTCTTCACCTTGAACGCCCATTCCGTTTTCCGAAATGAAGCATTCAATGTTTCCATAATTTTCTCTGACATTGGTCAGAATGTCGTAAATGCCTTTCTCATAAATCTCCCAGCCCCGCATTTCATTCATCTTGCGACCAGGCATGACGTAATAATCGAAGAAACGTTCCGGCACAAAAGGCGCATCCGGGTTTGGCAGACTTTCGCGAGCCTTGACTCTGCGTGGCTGATAATAGTTAATCCCCAGCAGGTCCACAGTGCCCTGGCGTATGATCTCCCGATCTCCGTCTTCCATGCTTGGTACATATCCCTCTTGGCGTAACAGCTCCACGAGCAAAGGATTGAATTCTCCCGTCACAGATGGGTCTAAAAAGGAACGGTTAAAGAACGCATCGCATATTTCAGCAGCCTGCACGTCTGCCGGATGCTGACTACGCGAATAAGTTGGCGTCAGGTTCAAAATAATTCCGATTTTGCCCTTATAACCGCCTTCTCTGTAAGCCTTAATAGCACTGGCGCTCGATAACAGGGTATGATATCCCACCTGTACGGCTTTACCGAAATCCACTTCATTCGGATAGTGGAAATCGTATAGATAGCCGCCTTCCACCGGGACAATCGGCTCGTTATGTGTAAACCATTTGGCTACACGATCCCCGAATAGCTCAAAGCAAGTGTTAGCGTAATCCACGTAAGCTTCGACCGTCTCCCGGTTCACCCAGCCTCCATTTTCCTGTAAAGCCATCGGCAAATCAAAATGATACAAATTCACAAACGGCTCAATACCCGCCTGATGCAACTCTTCAATGACGGCATTATAGAATTGAACCGCCTGCTGGTTTATTGCACCTTTCCCTGCCGGAAACAGACGCGACCAGGAAATAGAGAACCGGAAAGAGTTGTGACCAAGCTCTTTCATGAGTGCAATATCTTCTTTGTAACGGGTATAGAAACGGGACGTTTCGCCAGGTCCAACCCCGTCATAAAAACGGTTCGGCTCCTGCTCAAACCAATAATCCCAAATGTTCGGTCCTTTGCCGTCTCCCTCCACGGTTCCTTCTGTTTGGGTAGCCGAAGCCGATGAGCCCCACCAGAAGTCGGATGGAAAACGGTATTGAATGGTTTGCTGCTCTGTATCTTTCATTTCGGTATGATTCACAGCTCTACTCCTCTCTCTTTTGCAATGAATAAGCTGCTAATCTAGCAGCTTATCCACATTACATTCCAACAGTTTGATCCTTACCAGCAATGGCTGCTTGGCTAAGCTCCTCTTCCTGCTCTTTACGAACGTTCATCCGGTCAATAATTTTCAGGAACGGGAACCAGATGACAAAGACGACAGCCATATTAAACAACTGCAGCACGCCACCCATCAGGGAGCCCGTAGCCATCATTCCACTAAAGAACAACGGCATCGTCCAAGGAACCTGTATTCCGTTTGGCGGCGGCACAATCCCGGTGGTCATGGCAAAGTAAGTAATCAGCGTAACGATCATTGGAGAAATAACCCATGGAACAAAAATAAGCGGATTCATCACAATCGGCAGACCGAATATGACGGGTTCGTTGACATTAAACAGACCCGGTCCAAGGGCCAGCTTACTGACCTGCTTCAATTGCTTACTCTTCAGGAAGATCAGAATCGAAAGCACGACAGCCAGTGTCATACCTGTACCACCGATACCTACGGTGTAAATATCCACAAACTGCTTGGTGATGATATGCGGCAGTTCTGCTCCTTTGGAGTACGCTTCATAGTTTTCAAGTGCCAGCGTATTCCAGATTGGGTCCATAACCGAGTTAATAATAATTTGACCATGAAGCCCAAAGAACCATAAAAGCTGAACAAAGAAAATAGCAATCAATGTAGGTATAATGCCACTGCCCAAATGCACCAGAGGTGCCTGTACAGCATGATAAATCAGATCATGCAGGTTATTATGAAGGGTCAGTGTAACTACAACATTAATGATCAAAAATATGCCCAATGTAATACATGCCGGAAGCAAAGCGGCAAATGATTTGGCAACTGCCGGCGGAACGCCTGGAGGCATTTTAATGACAAAATTTCGTTGCGTCACCTTTCGGTATATCTCTGCCGCAATAAAAGCGACGATCATACCAAGGAACATGCCTTTGGCACCAATCCGATCAACCGGAATGACACCAGCAATCGTGGCACCGCTTTCTTGTGTCAGCACAAACGGGGTGAGCATCAAGAAACTAGCCAACGCAATCATGCCGCCAAATATGGGCTCGACCTTATAACTTCGAGATAGGTAATACCCAATCCCGACGATTACAAATAAGGTCATGATATTCAGTGTGGCATTAGGCGCAATGTTCAGCAGACTGCTAAAAGTCGCATAATTGCCGTCGCCCATCCACCCTTTTAGAAACGGCAAATTGATAATAACGACGATAATGGAGCCAAAAACTGTTAATGGAAATGACAGCATAAATGCATCACGCAGTACAGTAAGATAGCGGTTGTTGTTCAGTTTACCGGCAATAGGTATCAGTATCCGGCTTAATTTTTCAAACAAAGCCTATTCCTCCCCGCGAAGTGACTTGCATCAATAGGGTTGCAAGCTTTTCATGTCCCAAATTTCACATACTTATATGTTTCGTTATAAATTTCTGGATTTGAACAGCTCCAGCAATTCTAGAACCAGATCCTTCATGGTAACCGTGGACATCAGATGATCCTCGGCATGCATTAGAAGGAGCGAGAAAGGAGTTTGGGTACCTCCCGCTTCCTTCTTAACCATTTGAAAATGGATATCATGCGCAGCACGTAAATCCTGCTTGGCTTGTTTGAGCAGTTCGTCCGCACCTTCTACATTCTCATTTCGATATTCGGTCAGCGCCTGAATTACTTTACTGCGAGCGCTTCCACTATGAAGAATAAGTTGGAAACTAATTTGCTCTTCCGTCAGTTCAGCTATATTGACTTTATCCATTTTTGCGTTCCACCAGCTTCACTGCTTGCTCATAGGCTTTCTTACCGTCAACCATCCCGTATGCCATCATGTCAATCACTTCTACATGAATACCATATGGAGCTGCTTCCTTTTCCAGTTGTCCTTTCAGAAAGCTCATTTGTGGGCCAATCAATACCGCGTCAGCCTTAGCCATGTCTTCTGCCGCCTGATCTTGACCTACTGCCCAAATTTCAGCCTCGTCCCCAATGGACTTAGCATATTCCTGCATCTTAGTAACCAGCAAACTTGTAGACATACCTGAGCTGCAAGCCAGTAAAATTTTCTTCATGATTATTCCTTCCCTTCAAGGTCTGATTGGATGTTAAGTACTAGAAAACGTTTACAGCGTAATTATAAATCCAGTCTTTTGATTTGTCTATACATTTAATTTATATGTATAGACTTTTTTTAAAATGACACTGTTTCTTCACTTTTTTTCTTGAAAATGAACGTGATCTCTTATCTTTAATCTCTCAATAGTAATCGATTTTCACTATAAGAGGTTCTGCCAAATGATATGTTATTCGATTCTGTAAAATGCTAACATGAGCTTACGGAGTAACTTGATAGCCCCTCCGTAGCCAAAGAATAGCTGGGGTGAGAAGAGATGAGTAGAGATGAGAATAGCAAGTGTCATACTTGGAAGCAGGGCTTTTTCATGTGCTGAAAATTAGAAAAATTTAGAATATCAAGAAACATTCCTACATTTTTATCGTCTATATTATGGAAGACCTTACGTATGAGGGTAAGATTTTTCGAAGCCTGAAGTTAAAAAGTCAACTCACAAAGGAGCTTATGCATGTTAAAAAAGTTAGGATTAGCTGCATTGATTCTGGTTACTAGCCTCTCCGTTATTGGAACAGGCTGGGCCGCATCCAGCACAACAACCATTGAAGTTTCTAAAACTGCTCTGGATTACAACGTTGCTCGCCCGCTGAGCGATGGTGCTTTTCATGATGGCTTATTAGCCGCTGAAACATCTGCTGGAAACCTCGTGTATTACAATTCCAAAGGAGAGAAAGCTTTCTCACTTCCCGCCGAGCTTAAACCCATTGGTGATTTTCATGAGCAGCGAGCCGTAGTCAAAAATACAAAAACCAATCTCTATGGATACATTAACACCAAAGGGGCACTGGTCATCCCTTGCCAATATACCGAAGCCAATTTCTTTTCTGAAGGAAAAGCAAAGGTAACCATAGCAGACACCAAAGAAAATGCAATTATAGATCGAACGGGAAAAATCCTTTCTCATTTTAAAGAAAATGGGGATTCAGAATATATATTTACGGACGGTCTGGCTCTTGCCTACGCCCCCAACACTGGTAAGATCGGTTTTGTGAATGCCTCTGGTCAACTAGCGATTCCTTATAAATATAAATACAGTCGTGGTTTCTCGAATGGCTTGGCTATTGTTCAGAATAGCAAAGGGCTATACGGGTATATCAATACAGCAGGGAAAGAAGTCATTCCTCCTCAATATAAATCCGGTGGAGACTTCTCGGAAGGATTGGCCCCTGTGCAAAATACCAAGGGGAAATGGGGATTCATCAATAAACAGGGAAAAGTCGCGATTCCCTTTAAATTTACAGATGCCCAGGATTTTAGTGAAGGCCTGGCGAGTGTGAAAAATGCAAAAAACGAAGTCGGATTTATTAATAAAAGTGGAGCACTGGTCATTAAATATCAACAAAAATATGATGTTACTACTCCGTTCAAAGAAGGCCTTGCTTTAGTCGGTAAACAAACACAATCATCCGTCTCAGACGGCAAATTCGGTTACATCAATCGTCAGGGGCAACTGCTGACTAAACTTGAGTACAGAGTGGAATCCTCCTCCTTCTCCAATGGCTATGCTGTTGCTTTTATCAAGCCAGGCAAAGCGTTCATTGTATCTAAACATGCTGTTTCGAAATAAAAAAACGACCCTGGAGGCAGATCGAATGGATCTGCTTCCAGGGTCATTAGATTGCCGATATCTCGAATCCAATTAGTCGTGTGTGTAGAATTTCACTCCAGGCAGATCTGCTGCCACCCACGAGTAGTTGATGGTATTACTGTTATAATTTTTTGTCCCCGCCTGAGCAACCTGTACCTCTTTCAAAATCGTAATCGATGAACCCTTCGGTCTGACAACGACTACATGACCATGACCATCCGCTTTTTTGATCCCGATGGTAGGATACCCTAGATTTGCTCTTTTTTGAGCATCCTGAAAGGTTACAGAGTCCCAGCCCGGCGCCTTTTTATTCAGTAAAGCATCAGCCATTTGATTGGCTAAGCCACTTGGCAGGGAAGCCGACATCGCAGACATCACATCTTGTGCAAAAATATTACACTTCGTTCCACCTACTGGCGAATACTTTTTGTTCGTTTCTACCTTAAAACCGTCAATTACAGACGCGTAAGTACTTGCACTTCTAGCCATTGAAATTCCCCCTGAATATAAGCTGTAGAGGAAATGACGGAGTCGCTTGAACATCTGAATGGCTCCACATTCATTGATGTTGGCCTCAATTCCCTCTCAACTATTAGGGTGAATTCCGGCTTACTTTAACAACGTAATACTACAAAAAATTAACTTCATTCTCACAACTGAAGGCTTTCTTCACTGATTACGGTTGGAACGATAAGCTCAGGAGGAGTCGTAGGCTTAGCTTGTGTTAAATAGTCTGCTGCCCCCATCATCAGAGCGATGCCGATAAATAGCACGACCCAATTACGATTCTTTTTCATCATCTGTACCTCTCATTCTTCACTGCGCCCGTTCAGCCACTTGAACCAATGGAGCAGATGACTGAATCGGTATTCATGCTGCAAAGCATACGTCCATACTTCAGGCTCTTCACCAGGCTCCTTCCAGACGAGCATGGAAAAGTGACCCTCTTCCTCGCTCGCAACCGACAGCAGCGAAAGACGATCATCCCCGAATCGGTATGGAGCCGATTCCACCCAGTAATTCCGCATATCGCTGATCCAGCTGCGGAACTGCTCTGTACCTGCGATCCGCAGCACTTCATCTGGCAGGAGCAGATGCTCGTCGATGTCCTTCCAATCCCCCGCATATCGGTACCGCGCTGCCAGCATTGGACTGAGTGGTCGGATTTTACCGGGAGCCAACGTAGGCATATAGGCGACGGGAACGACCGGACCGATACTCTGGATAGCATAAGACCGAGCTTCCTCCTCACTCATTCCGTAAGACATAGCCTCCACGAGAAAATCGTTCCGTCTTACCCCAAACTGATGCTGATACTGTGACATTTCATCCTGTAGCTCCAATACCATACCCTGTACCGTTTCTGTTCCGATCATTCCCAAACACCTCTCATTCCAAAATATAGTCGTGCAATTCCCGTTGCGCTCGATACTTTGCCCAATTGAATTCAGGCCAAGCCGATTCTTCTCTCGTCATGCTTGTCAAACGGGCTTGTAAAAACTCATCCAGCGCTCCATGTTCCTTACGGCTAAAGTCAATCAGCAGCGGAATCGCGTCTGCCGATAGCTCACTCAAATATTCCTTATCTATCACCGATGTCGTACGATATCGTTCGAGATTATTTTCGGCAATCCGTATATCAATGCCCACATAGTTCACAACGACATAGGCGACCAGAGCGAGTACAATATAATATTTCGCCAACGGCAGTTGACGGAAATGAATGCGCACTGCTGCAATAAGCAGTAGCAAGCCCAGAAAAATCATAAACGCGTGTACCAAATAGCGGGTGTACGTATAGCCGTATGCTTCTTCGTACATAACCAGCCGGGTATATCCCGAGTAAAGCATCACACCCGAACAACCCACGAGTATGTACAGCAGGCCGCTGTTCATTTTTTGCACTATACCTGAGCCGAATTCAGTCCACTTCAATACACTGATCATCAGCACAAAGTTGATACCTGTTACCATAACCAGCTCCCCGAATCCTCTTCTCGCATATTCAGCATACGAGGTTCCTTCGGGCAGAGCACCTTCCCATGCACCAAACAGATATCCGAACTGCAACACAACGAACACAACATACACCAAATTCATGACAATCAGCACCGTAGCGGTAATTACAGGATCAAACTTGATCGCGACCGGCTCGTGGTAAGGCACCGTTGGTCGGTCAATCATCACTGAAGAATGACCATCATACTCGGTGGTTGGACCATTCGTGCGCTCATTTAACCCGTGCCATGATTGAGTCTCTCTTTGCGTATTACGCGGAGCAGGCTGTACAAATCCCCACAAGTAGCAGAAGAAACAGAAGGTGAAAAAGCAGGTCCAGATCAGCCGCAGCATGCCACTCCCAAAGGACAGTGTGCCGATCCAATCGGGTATGCCAGATAACAGCTTTTCGAACATCCCATCTGCCGAAGCCAGCAATGATATGATGATGAACAGTAGCGGCAAGGCAATAAGCAAACCGATTATCACTTTGCCCAATACACGCTTACGCTCATCCTTCACATTCCGAAGGGCTACTGTCTTAACCATCCGAAACGGGGTCACGATATGACGAAAGTTTTGATAAAACCAATGGCTTAACGCCTGACCAATAATACCGGGTTCCGACCAGCCATGCCTTTTCTCCCCAAACAGCAGCACCATGTGTACGCTAATCAGAGCAGGTATCGCCAGCGCATTTAACACATATAGGACCGGATTATTGAACAGCGCATATGTCAATGCCAGCATGAAAATGATCACAAACAGTAAACGCCCTATCCATGATCCTAACTGGAAACGATCTCGATTAAAGGCATACATATAGGCGTAAAACACAATAACAAAAATTGGCATAGACACGCCCAGCCCATGTCCGTAAAACAGATATTGATGAACCAGCGCCAACACAATTGCGCCAGCAAAGGCGGACAGAAACGACGTTTTCGGCAAAGACGTTCCATTCATCTTGTCATGCATGGTAAATACCTCCACAAATATGCTTTATAACCCTTATTGTAGATGATAAAATAAGAAGATAAAGAGAAATTAATTCAAACAAAATTTCCTATTTTATAAAAGTGGCTACGCTTTTAATCAAATATAGGGGAAACGGAGCAACCTTGAATGAAACTCCATGCCCAATTTTTACGGCTTCACTCACACGCAGCTGACGACAAGGACGAAAACCATACCATAGAGACGACGCTGGATGAGCTGGCGGCTATTTTTGACTGTACTCACCGCAACGCCTTGATGATCATTCAGAAAATGGAGCAGCACGACTGGATACAATGGACTCCCCGCCGAGGCAGAGGCCGCCGCTCCAGTCTGCGCTTCCTCATTCAGCCGGAAGACATTGCCGTGCAATCCATGATGCAAGCCATAGACCGCCATGATATCAAACGCGCGCTGGATGAGATCCGAGTTCATTCACGCTCCTCCACCATGCAGGAGCATTTGCAAGGCTGGCTGCTAAATTATTTCGGGCATCACGCGGAGGTGCGCAGTGATCAGCAGCAGATCGACACGCTGCGTCTGCCTATTCGCCAGCAGCTCTATACGCTGGACCCGTTGTACTTGAACTGGCTCGCCGAGTCCTTCGTATCCAGCCACGTCTTTGATGGCCTGGCCCGCCGGGCGAACGAAAGCGGTGAGATTTTGCCGGGATTGGCGCACGCTTGGGAGGTGGACGCCACTCGTACACAGTGGACCTTTTTCCTACGTAAAGAAGTGCTGTTTCATAACGGAAAAATACTGACCGCTGAAGACGTCGTCTATACCTTTGAGCGACTGAGTCGGGCGCCGGGAAGGCGACTTTATCATTTTATCGTCCGGCAAATTCAGCACGTCCAGGCGTTGAGCCCGACGATGGTACGCTTCGTACTAAAGGAGCCGAACGAGCTATTTCTATCCTTCCTGTGTACCAGCCGGGCTGCGATTGTGCCGCGTGAGCTTAATCAGGTGGGTGAGGCCGCCTTTGGCATCCGCCCTATCGGTACAGGGGCATTCAAAGTCACGGAAATGAACGAAAGCCTGTGTACACTGGAGGCTTTCGCACCTTATTTTCAAGGCCGGGCTCATCTGGACCGAGTGGAAATTGTCCAACTCCCGTGGGCGACTAAGCTGGAATCGTCGGATACGGAAGACACCGCTTCTTCTTTTCACATTATCCATAATCCCGTATCGGCGGGAGATACGGATACCGCATGGAGCCAGATTCACTCGGCGGCTTCGGTACGCAAATTTATCACATGTAATACACACAAGGATGGACCGTTGCGCAACCCAGAAATACGTGCCCGCATTGTAGCATGTCTGGATCATCGCTCCCTTCCTCCAGCAGTGGATTCATCTAACGATTCTTATGAACCACTGGCGGCACTACAAATTGCTACCATTCCCGAGTATAAAGCGGACGCAGACCGGGTTGCGGCTCAGCTCGAATCCTGTGGGTATACCTGTAACATCGTGGCCGCATCTATGAATGAATTCAAAAGCTCATCTATCCGTATGGAGTCAGACTTAATCATCTTTTCTCTCTTTCGTGACCGTGATGAGCAATTACGCCTGTTTGACTTGTATCTCAATGTATCTGGGCATGTGGAGCCTCATAGCCGTGTGGATATCGAAAGACTGCTGCGTGAAATTGCACGGGAGGCCGATCATGCTGTTAGGGCGCAGCAATTTGAACATATCGAAACTCGGCTCATGGATGAGCACCAGCTGCATATTTTATATGAAAAGCCCGTTCAGACGGCCTATCTTCCTTCTGTGCGCGGTGTATCTTTTAACAGTCAGGGCTGGGTGGATCTGCGTCATGTCTGGTTTCCGCCTGCTCAACTTCCAACTACCCACTCTTGACGGCAAAAGTGCTCCTTCAAATGCACTTCCACATCAAAAAAAGGTATCCTCTTCTTCATAAGAGGATACCTTTTGGGTTACGACAATCTAGACCTTTTCAGGTAGATGTATCAAGGGATGAAAAAGCCCATCCCCCCAGCCCATGACTGTGGACGTCGCTAGGATCTTCCATAGGGGGGGGAACGGGTGAAAAATTCAATAGGACAAAAACATTAAATGCGAGCAGAGAAAAAACGATCTTTTTTATCATGGATGTACTCTACCTCTCCAAGTAAGTTTTTATATTCCTCTTTGTCCTCAGAAGTGGCAGTATGCCGAAACTTTTCAAATAATCCTACACATTTGATTGTGACAGGATTACCATTCAGCACGACGGAATAGGAAAGGCTCTCGAGCAGGAATTTCATACCTTTGGAATAACGATGTTTGTTGAGATCATAACAAGCCATCTCTGCCAAAAATCGTGCATAGAGATCTGCTGACATTTGCTCCGTATAGGTCCCTACCTTGACATGCTGATCTGCAAATGCCTCAATTTGTTTTTCAAAGCGCTGCAGTACATGATCTACATTAAAATCATAACGGTTGGCCGCTACCATAATTTTATGTAGCCCCACCAGAATTTCACCTTCGTTTTTTTCCAAATAATCTACATACTGTGGAATCACATCCAGGCTGCCGGACATCAATTGATATAAATACCCGTTGGCCTCAGCCCAGTTGCTACAAAGGGCCTTCAAACGCTGAGCTTCTTCCGTATCCTCTTGCACCCAGCTCAAATCAGAGTATAGGGATACAAATTCCAGCGCTTTTTGGTAATCCCCGCGCTCATCCCACACCCCGGCGCGCAGCACATAAGAGTATACAATATACATAAACAAAGGACCCTTAGGTTCCTTGCCACGCTCCGATCTTCTGGTATTTCCGTATTTTTGCTCGTATTGTACCTTGGCTTTTTGAGCCATTTTTTCAGCAAACCATTCTACTTTATCCCAACGCCGCAAGGAGGCATAGGTATTGGCCAAGTCTCTTAAGGCATCCAGTTGGTCTGCTTCACCCAGTCGGTCCACAAAGCTTTCGAAATGTGTGGCTGCCCATAAGTTTTCGTCCTGGTTATCGCCAACGGCAATCGTAAATAAACGGTATTGGCAGAGCGCCAGACGCTCTGAATGTTGGTACTTTTCACTTTCCGAAACATTTTTATAAATAATTGCCGCAGCCTCGAACTTACCTTCACTGAATAATTCTTCTGCTGTCTCAAACAAAGCTGGGGCGTATATGAGATAGTCCATCATAAACTCCACGACTTGCTTAATACAATCCAGTTTGTTCAGCTCTGCACAGCGATGCAAAAAGGGGCGAACCCGTCGCCAATTCGGTGCCGTATTCCGTATAAATTCATCAATGTATAACTCATAGAGGCTCCCTTCTTCAAGCCCCATGCCTGCACCAATCCGATCCAACAGCAGCATCGCAATCGGACGATTACCGTTAATAATGGCACTGATCGTTCCTGCATTAATACCTGTGTTCTCCCCAAACTTACTAATCGTAATTCCTTCTCGTCTGATGTACTGCTCCAGCTCTGCGCGAATTGTGGTTGTTTCCTTCAAATCAGGCACCCCCAGGGATTACTTGCATGATTACAATACAAAAAAAGAAAATTCCCGTGAATATTCCCTTAATTATACAAAAGAAAGCCCACTTAGCCAACCGCTCAAGTAAATTTATATCAGAAAATTCAATAATTCTCCGAATTGCCGTATACTACGGGGAGGTGAGCCGAACAGCTACACCCAATCGGTACGCAGGAAAGGATACGACAAATGGACAACACCCCTACAACAGAACAAGAGATTGCACAATGGATGGTCGCGCAGATCCGTGAAGTGGGCACCCTGAAACAAGAAGATGCAATTGCATATGTACGCTCTGAGTATGGAGAGCAGTATGTGTTTATAAGCGAGCATGGTCATGTATCTCTGGAAAAAGAAATCAAAAAAGCATTCCGCAAGCTTCATGGTGGTAGAATTGCCTGGGATCGTGACGGATTTCTATGGGCCTGGACTTAACAAGCAAAAGCATCTGCCCTAGGCAGGTGTTTTTTTAATCATTTATCCATATATCCTCTGGAGTCGGTTAATTTCTTCCTTCACAAACTGTCGGAGTACTGCAGGCTCCAAAACTTCAACCCTACCGATCCAATCCATAGCATCGCGACAAGCCGCTTCATAACTATACATGTTGACCTTTAGAATGAAATGACTGCCTTCCTGTACAGACTGGATGATTTCCATTCTTTTCGCTATAATTCCCGCTTGCTTCTTATTCGTTCGGATCAGAACGGGATAGTATTCTTTCTCTGTACAAAGCTGCTTAAACGCGGTTTCTTGCCTCATCCAATGATGTTCCAGCGAAAAATCGACCGGAACCTCAAACACTTCCGCAGACGGCTGAACCTCCTTGATTCGCTCACATTTAAAGGTCCGAATCTCCTGCCCAACTTCACAGAAGGCAATGAGATACCAATCTCCTTTTTTCACCACAAGTCCATAGGGATGCACATGACGGGAAGAACAGATTCCGTCAGCCTTCTCATATTGAATGGTTATTTTATGGGACCCCCACACTGCAGCTCTTACGGATTCAAGACAAGGAATTGCTATACGTTCCGTCCACCACGGCGTATCATCAAAATAAAACCGCGCTTTGGCTTTCTTAATATCGGACTGATACGGGTCTGGCATCGTCTGTTCCAGTTTGAGCAGAGCATTCTTTAACTTCAAACCCGATTCGGTGGGCCCGCCTGTATAAATGCCCATCCCTGTTAAATACAACTGAATGACATCCCCGCCATTCAACTGTTTCAGGTTCGCCGTATAACCCTCCATTAAATAAATTCCGCCCTTCGGGCCGGATGCGGTAACAATCGGAACGCCGGCTTCAGCCAGGAGGTCGATATCCCTGTAAATGGAGCGTACAGAGGTTTCCAGTGCCAACGCCAATTCCTTGGCCTTCATTCTCCCTCTAGATTCGATACATAATAAAATCGCGATTAAACGATGCAGTCTCACAATCATACCTCCACAATAGATGGTTAACCCGAATTGAAAAGATGATGCAAAGATTGTTGACACCCTGTTGGCAGCAATAGGTGTGTATCATAGAAGTAAAGGGGTGTAATGGATGATGAATATTGGAATATTGGGGACGGGATTCGGCGCATATCATGCCTCATTGTTAAACAACCATCCCAAGGTAAACAGAATCATGGTATTTGGAAGGAACGAAACCAAGCTGCAAAAGCTGAAAGAGGAGCTAAACGTAGAAGTCACACAAAATATAGAGGATATTCTGCTGGATCCAGACGTGGATATCGTCGATCTATGCCTGCCCTCCCACCTGCATAGGTCATATGCTGTGGATGCGCTAAAGCACGGTAAGCATGTATTTTGTGAAACACCCGTTTGCTTTAATCTCGAAGACGCTCTTCTTATGCAACAAGCTGCGGAGCAATATGGCAAAAAGATTCTGGTCAACCAGTTCATTAAGTTTGATCCCGCCTATACCTATCTGTATGAGGCATACCGCCAACAGAAGTACGGAAAGCTCATTTCCTTATCTTTGAAAAGAGAAACGCCTCCCCTGTGGGGAGATCTTGGACTAAGCTCCATCCCTACTCAGTTCATGATTCATGAACTGGATTTACTGACCTGGCTATTAGGCCCCTGTGATCCATGTACAGTCTGGGGTACAGAAGTTACCCATCCTGAACAAGCACAGGTTCGTGCTTACTTTCAGCATCGGGATACATTCACAGAAGTCATCGCCTCATCCCACATGCCGGGAAGCTACCCCTTCACAGTGGCCTATGAAGCTTATTTCGAAAAGGCCAAGCTGGTATTTCATGAAAGCGACGAAAACGATCTTATACCTACCGCATTATATGAGTATACCGCATCAGGACAGCAAAAAATCAACCTCGAATCTGCCAATCCATACGAAAAAAGTTTGGATCATGCACTTGAATGCTTTGGTGGACATTCGGAAAGCCTGATTCCACTGGAATCGGCTGTACAAGCGCTGAAAGTGGCTATTGAGATTAAAAGCAGACTGGGGCAAGGCCAGCGTTAACCCGGTATCTACGGAAATCAGCTTCCTATAAGGAAGCTGTATCCGCAGGCAGGGAAACTTCGTCTGCGTAGTTCGTTGCCATAATCTTGGCTACCCCGGCCGGATCGGTCGTCTGCCCCAACGCCCACATCATTTTCGTCACCAGCGCTTCCGTTGTCATGTCATACCCCGGAATAACCCCCTTCTCCAGTACCTTTTGCCCCACTTCGTAAATCGTCAAATCCCCGCCCTCATAAGGACATTGAGTAGTCACGACAATACTCATACCGTCCTTCATCAGTTCCTCGATTTTACTGATCAGGCTTCTTTCTTTAAAAGGGACGCCACCCATACCAAAGCCCTCAATGACGATACCTTTATAGCCCAAGCCCTGAATGGCATCGAAAATCGCCGGATTCGTACCCGGAATCAGCCTGAGCAGAAATACTTCGGAAGCATACCCGTCGTTGTATGGATGACGAACGGTACTGCGATTTGCAAATACGCCCTCCGTATAGACCACCTTACCGTTCTCCACGAGGCCAATGTACGGATAGTTAATACTCTCAAAGGCGTTATAGCTGCGTGTTCTGATTTTCGAGCTACGGCTACCATTGATAATTTTGCCGTTAAACACGACAAAAACCCCAGCCACCTCGCCACATGCGGTCAGGAATGAGTCAATTACATTTTTTTTGGAATCGCTGTGCTCCGCCAAAATGGAAACCTGTGAACCTGTCACAACGACGGGTTTGTCTACGGTTCCCAGCATGAAACTCAAGGCTGAAGCCGTATAAGCCATCGTATCCGTACCGTGTGCAATGACAATGCCGTCGTACTGATCGAGCGAACGATGTACCATCCGGGCGATGGAAGCCCAATCCTCTGGTTGTGTATTTGTGCTATCAATGCTCATCAGATTATGGGCATCAATCTCGCAAATCTCCTTCAGCTCCGGAATTTCCGCCAAAATATTTTCAGCCGATTGGGTCGGTGTCAGGCCGTTTTCCTGATAAGAGGAAGAAATGGTCCCTCCGGTATTAATGAACAAAACCTTTTTCATATGCCAATGTTCCTTCCCGATTACATCTTCACTGTATTGTTCTTAGAATTTATCATGAATAAGTGTGATAAGCTACTTTGCAATGGAAAAGAATTTGGGATAAGAGGCGCCAAAAAAGCACGACAAACAAGCGCGGGCCTTCCTTCCTCCTGCGACTTGTCTAACGTGCTTTTTACTATAAGTGCAATAAGTCTACAGCGTTGTACATACCTATAACCCATCCACGTACTTTTTATGGGGATACAGGCTGCTCCTGTGGCGCTCTCTGTACCAACGCTTTGCCCAGAAACTGCCGTGTCCGTTCTTCCTTCGGATTGGTGAAAAACTGCTCCACGGGTCCCTGCTCCACGATCA
The DNA here is from genome assembly GCF_038005565.1 of Paenibacillus sp. FSL R10-2748. Lineage (NCBI taxonomy): Bacteria > Bacillati > Bacillota > Bacilli > Caryophanales > Paenibacillaceae > Paenibacillus > Paenibacillus sp. FSL R10-2748. The sequence goes on along the minus strand of NZ_JBBOTK010000003.1, from coordinate 210,104 downwards.
CACCATGCTCCATCAGCACAACCCGATCCGCTACATCTCTCGCAAAACCAAGCTCATGCGTGACAATAATCATCGTATTGCCTTCACTCGCCACCTTTTGGATCACGGACAGCACTTCATCCACCAGTTCAGGATCAAGTGAGGATGTCGGTTCATCAAACAACAACACCTGCGGATTTAGTGCCAAAGCACGGGCAATCGCAACTCGCTGCTGCTGTCCACCCGAAAGCTGGGCAGGATAATAGGTCATACGATCCTTTAACCCGACCTTTTCCAAAATGCCTTCACTGATCTCCCTCGCCTGCTTACGATCCAGCTTTTTCACACTGGTCAGACCAATCATCACATTATGGAGTGCATTCAAATTTTTAAACAACTGATATTGCTGAAATACCATTGCCGTTGCCATCCGTAGTCCGAGAATGTCCTTTTTTCCCGCCTTGGCGGCATCGACCTTTACATCGTCAATTTCAATGACTCCGCTGGTCGGCTGCTCCAAAAAATTAATGCTGCGCAGCAACGTGGACTTCCCCGATCCGCTTGGGCCCAGGATCACCACGACTTCTCCCTTGCCTACCGTCAGGTCTATGCCCTTCAACACGTGATGCTGTCCAAAATGCTTATGAATTTGATGAAGCTGAATCATGCTCTTACTCACTTCTTTCGTAAATTCGAATACGCTTCTCCAGCACGACAAGCCCGCGCTCAATAATAATGCACACCAACCAGTAAATCAGAGACACCGCAACATATACCTCAAAAAAAGCCAACGCCCGCGCGCCCATAATTTTAGCCTGTCCCATCATATCGACGACACCGATCATAAAAATAAAAGACGTATCCTTCACCGTACTGATCAGCGTGTTTCCCAGATTGGGCAAAGCCACCGTCAACGCCTGCGGCAATACAATTTTGAGCATAATTTGTGTTTGGCTCATGCCGATGGAATTGGCTGCCTCAAATTGTCCCCGGTCGACTGAATGAATCGCCGCCCGGAACGTCTCCGACAGATAACCCCCGAGATTTAGTGAAAATGACAACAATGCGAAAACCTCGGGTGGAATCACGTAGATATTTAATTGCTGTAAGAAACCGTATTCGCTCTGAAAATAATATAAAAACTTGGGTATTCCATAATATACGAGAAACAGCTGCACAATGAGCGGTGTTCCCCGGATGTAGGAGACATACAGCGTAGACAGTTGCGCCAAGACAGGCACCTTGTATATCCGAATTAACGCCGTTGCCAACCCGATAATCGTACCCAGCAGCATGGACAAAAATGCAATCCATAGCGTAACGGGTAGATACTCAACGATCCGGGGAAGGCTTTTCAGCATATAATCAAGGTCAAACAGCTTTTCCATAGGAACCTCACTTTACCCTTTACATTGTTGTTACTGCGGGATATATTCCCCACCTGTCCATTGTTCAGACAATTTTTTCAGTGTTCCGTCCGTTTTCAACTCTTTAATAATCGGGTCGATTTTAGCTTTCAGCTCTTCGCCCTGCTTATCCTTTTTGAACACCAGATTGATATCATCCGTTTGCACAGGATCACCTATCGCTTCGACCTGCAAACCTTCCTTCTTGATCGTAGCAGCCGTCATGACTGGATCATTCACATAAGCGTCCACCCGGCCATTTTGTACGTCTTGAAGGTTATCGGACGAAGTGCCTGTATCATTGTATTTCAAAATAATTTTATTCCCATTCTTCGCATTATATTGTTCCAGCAATTGTGTGTAGGAGTCGCCTACTGATGCGGCTACCTTCTTGCCTTCTAAATCCTTGAGAGAGTGTATATCCGTTCTGCCTTTTTTCACAACAATGACGGATTGTGCTTGAAAGTAGGATTCATCCGAGAACAAATATTTTTGCTCGCGCTCAGGATTTTTGGCGATTTCATCTGCTACGACCTGAATCTTGTTCGATTCCAGCGCCATGAAAATTCCGTCCCAGCCAGAAGGTACAAACTCAAACTTGTAGCCGTCCAGCTTCTTGTCGATCTCCTTGACTACTTCCACATCGTATCCGGTCAGCTCGTTTTTTTCATTCGTAAAAGCAAACGGAGGGTAGTCATTTTGTGTGCCGACATAGATTACCTTATCCCCCGATGCCGCATCCTTCGAGGAACATCCACTCAAGGCACCCGTTAATAACACAAGAGATAGGCCAATCGCTGCTACCAAAGCAGATTTCTTCATATATAACATCCCCTTTTTAATATCCAAGTAATTTACTATGATTTTATATTATAACGGGTTATTCAAATAATACAACAAGTAAATTTCATTTCGATTATTTATCCATATGTTGCACAAAAAAAGGACCCTTGCGGGTCCACTGTTATCCATGAAGCGGAAAACGCTCTGCTGGATGTTCCGGCAAAATGGACGAGATCAACCGTCGTACAGCCGGATGAGCAGATTCAAAAATCTGATCCTTCTCATCACAGCGCTCAATCAATCTTCCCTGCTCCATCACAGCAATGCCATCACAGATGGCATATGCCGCCCGAATATCATGCGTGATGAACAGATATGACAATCCAAACGAAGATTTCAGTTCTCCCAGCAGGGATAAAATATGCATCTGGTGAACCATATCGAGGCTGCTGACGGACTCATCCAGCACGATCAGCTTTGGTTTGAGCGCAATCGCCCGTGCAATGTTGATCCGCTGTAATTGTCCGCCGCTGAATTGATGCGGATATTTAATCCGATCTTCCGGCTTGAGGCCGACCCGTTCCAGCAGGCTTTCGACCGTTCTTTTTTGTTCCTGCACCGATAACCGTTCGTAATTGTCCAATGGCTCACCAATAATCTGCCCGGCGGTCATTCGGGGATTTACAGCAGAGTAGCAGTCCTGAAATACGACCTGCATATCCCGTCGCAGTCCCCTGCGGACTTGGGGGCTCGCATTATAAATGTCCTGTCCCTGGAACAGCACCTGACCCTCCTGCGGCTTCTCCAGCCCCAGAATAACCTTGCCCAGCGTGCTTTTACCGGCTCCGCTGGTACCAAGTAAGCCTAGGCAAAACCCACTTTCTATAGTAAGCGAAACGTTAGCCAACACAGGAGGACGTGGTTCAGAGCGGCCCAGCCATTTGCGCCTTCCATAGCTATGAGTTACTTTCTTCACTTGTAGCATGCGCATTCGCTCCCCTTTTGAAAGTGTAACCGTCGAACAGGCGACTAACCACCTACCTGATTTATGCCCCGAATGGACAACTTGGGTCTGACATGCAGCAGCATTTTAGTATATTCATCCTGCGGGTGATCGAATAACTGATGGACCTCAGCCTGCTCAACAATACGACCCTGCTGCATGACAGCCACTTCATCCGCCAATTGGGAAATGACGCCCAGATCATGCGAGATCAGCAAAATGGACGTATTGTATTCCGTACGCAAGCGATCCAGCTCTCTTAGCACCTGTAGCTGATTGACCACATCGAGCGCCGTCGTTGGTTCATCGGCAATAACCACTGCTGGCCGCAGGCACATGGAAATGGCGATCATGACTCGTTGCAGCATCCCGCCGCTCAACTGAAACGAATACCGCTTCATCAGCTTGGCTGGATCGGGCAGATTCATATTTTCCAGAGCCGTTATGGCAAGTTCATGGGCCTGTCGTTTGGTTAATCCGGTGTGCGTGCGGACCGTTTCCATAAACTGAGCTCCGATCGTATACACTGGCGTAAAAGCGCTCATCGGATTTTGCATAATAAACGCGATTTCCTTGCCCCGAATACGGCGCATCTCCTCGGCCACCATTCCGTTCAGCTCACGCCCGTTCAGACGGACACTACCTTCCACGTCCATCGTCTGGCGATCCAGCAGTTGGAGCAACGCTTTACAAGTCACTGTTTTGCCGCTTCCACTCTCGCCGACAAGACCCAGTACCTGTCCCTTTTTCAGCTCAAAATGAGTTGGCTCCAGCAGAGATACCGCCCCGGCATCGGTTTTGAGCTTCACCTGTAAGCCGCTGACCTCCAGCACCTTCTCCCTGTCGTCCATCGTTGTAACTCACTCCCGTTTTACTGACGTTTGGCAATTCCGTATCGGTCGGACAGCGCCTCCCCCAATATATTGAAGGCCATCACCACCACCAGAATCATAACCCCCGGATAGATCATTAATTCCGGATGACTGCGTATGTATCCCGTTCCCTCATGAATCATCGCTCCCCATTCGGGAGTCGGCGGCTGAATGCCTAGACCAAGGAACGACAACGCGGAAATATCCATGATCGCCCAGCCCATTTCCAGCGTACCAATGACCACAATCGGCCGCAGCACATTCGGAATAATATGCCGCCGGATAATGGCCCCTGAGGAGGACCCGCTAATCCTTGCAGCAGCTATAAAATTCCGTTCTTTCAGACTGACGACCATATTGCGGCACATTCTGGCATAATACACCCACTGCACCATCATTAAGGCAAGCAGCACCTGCATGAGGCCCGGCCCAAAAATACCGACAATGCCCAGCACAAGCACCAAATTCGGAAACGCCATAATACCTTCGCAAAACCGCATCAACACACTATCGACCCAGCCGCCCACATAACCTGCTAGCGACCCGACCACAACGCCGATGCTAAGCGAGGACAGGAAAATTAATGTCGCAAAACCGAGGGAAATCCGCGCTCCATACAGCAACCGGGATAAATTGCACCGACCCAAATGATCGGTCCCCAGCCAGTATTCTTTCGAAGGTCCCTCCAGCTTGTGCAGTAAATTGACTTTAACCGGATCATGGGGAGCCAGCCAAGGAGCTAGCGCCATAATGATAAAAAGAGCAGCCAGTACGACAGAGCAGACCACGATTACCTTTTGACCTTTGAACATTGTACGCAACCTTATCATCACTGCTCTGCTCGTCCCTTCGATGAAATTCGGGGGTCCATATACAAATGCACCAGATCAACGAGCAAATTGCATACGATGAACAGGCATGCCGCCAAAAACACATAGCATTGTATGACGGGAATATCCCGGTTAAAAATCGCTTCCACAAAATAACGGCCAAACCCGGGCCATGAAAACACCTGCTCCACAATAATTGTTCCGGTCAGAAGCTTGCCCAGATTCATACCCATACTTGTAATCAGTGGAGCAATGGCAATTTTCAGTACATGCTTGAGCATGATCACCCGCTCACGAATCCCTCTAGTTCTGGCATACTGCACATACGTTTCCTGAAGCTGCTCCAACACACTGGAACGCAGCAGGCGCGTATATAAAGCAATCAGAACCAGCGACAGGGTCAAAGTGGGCAACACCAGATGTTGCCACGTTCCTCGCCCCTCTACAGGGAGCCAATCCAATCGGACAGAGAAAAAGAAGATTAACAAATATCCCAGCCAGAACTGGGGTATAGACGCGCCAAAATATGAAATTCCTCGACTAAGCATGTCGATCCAGCCATTTTTACGCATCGCCGCCAGCACGCCCAGTGGAATACTCACCACAATAGATAGCACCATACTGCTCACAGCCAATTCAAAAGTGGCGGGCAGCCGAACCTTGACCTCATCCCACACCGGCTTGTTGGTCAGATACGAAGTACCAAAGTCCAATTGACTGATTCTTTGAAGTGTATGCATATACTGCGTCAGCAAAGGCTGATCCAGCCCGAACTCATGTCTTTTCTGCTCCAGAATCTCTGGAGTAGGATAAATATGAGCAGCCGTCAAATAGGCCTCGGCCGGATCAACTGGTGAAATATGAATCAGTGCAAAGGTAACGAGGGTGGCAAAGAGAACAATAGGAATGACCGCTACCATTCGCTTCCCGATATAGCTGATCATGAGTTGTCCTCCTATCCTGTAAACTACCGTTACCTATCGGCTTCAGCTACTTTCCGATTTCAATTCCCTCAAACGGATTTTCATCCCGATTAGCCGGGAATACAAAGTTTGTAATCTTTTTCTGGTACACTGCCGTTTTCTTAATATATGAAATAGGCACAATGGCAGATTGCTCCTGAAGCGTCTTCAGAATCGAAGCATACAGCTCTTGACGCTTGGTTTCATCTGTCGATGAGAGCGCTTCGTGTACTTGCTGATCCAGGTCTTTCTTCATCGGAAGGGCACTCAGCACCTCGGAAATTCCGAAGCTCTTCTTGGCAATGACATTAATAAAGGAGTGCGGATCATAAGGCGCACCATAGTTGTACCAGAAGTACAGATCAAACTGGTTGGATCTAAGGCGCTTAATTTGAACCGTCAGCTCCAGTCCGGTCAGGTTCACTTTGACACCCAATTCTCCCCATTCAGCCTGAATGGTTTCAGCCATCGCCTTTTGGATCGGATCAGTCTTATCAAAAATCAGCTCAAAATCCAGCTGTTGTCCGTCTTTTTCCCGTACTGTACCGCCTGCGGGCAGCTTCCAGCCAGCCTCATCCAGCAACGATTTGGATTTTTCCACATCATAGCCAACAGGCTGTAAGTTTACATTCGTATACGGATAGTTTTTGGATAAAACCGTATCCGCTGTTTCCTCCAGCCCCGAGGTTACACCTTCCACCATTGCCTGCTTGTTAAAGCCATGCTGGAGTGCCAGACGTACCCGAAGGTCTGCCAGCTTGGGATTGGATGAGTTGAGTAACAGGCTTCTTGTACCTACAGGCTCGGACAGCGTGGTAACATACTGATTCGTGTCGCGAAGCTGTTTGAAAGCATCCAGACTAATGACACCCTCTCCATAAATCAGATCCAGGTCGCCTTTTTCAAAGGCCATTACACGGGTTTCGCCATCGGGAATGATTTTTACCGTAATTTTATCCACCTTCGGTGCAGTACCCCAATAGTTCGGATTACGCTTAAAGGTTGCATATTCATCTTGCTTGTATTCATCCAGCATCCAAGGTCCTGTACCTACAGGTTTCTTGATTCCTTTGGACGTATCTCCATCATCCGGGAACCCCGCTTCACCCAGAAAACGGAACGGGCGAACGACAGACAAATCCTGAAGCACTGGGTAGTATGGCTCTTTGAGCGTCATTCGGAAGGTGCTGTCATCTACAGCTTCAGTTTTGTCGAGAACGCCTACTATACCAAGCCAGCTGTGCGTTTTCTCATTTTTCATAATAGCGTCAAAGTTCTTTTTGACAATGGTCGCATTAAATAGCGTTCCATCCGAAAATTTCACACCTTTGCGCAGCTTAAACGTATATATTTTGCCGTCCTTGGAAATAGTCCAGGATTCAGCCAAAGCAGGCTCCAGCTTGCCTCCTTGCTTGTAGCTGACTAACGGCTCATAGACCATGGATTGTGCAAAAAGTTGGGAAGGATTGTATACGTGAGGATTCATCGTACCAATGTCACGCGGCCACGATAGCGTGATCGACTTTTCATTGGCAGCTCCGTCAGTAGAGGTGGATGCAGGGGTGTTTTCCTGCTTCGCGCAGCCCAAAACAACGGATAATAAGAGGAGCGCCACCAACATAAGGGTGGCAGTCTTGCGGTGTCGAACGGACATCAATGTATTTCCCCTTTTCTATATATGTGATAATGATTATCATAATCATATTTAGAATAGGTACCACGTTCTATTTTGTCAACAATATTCGACAAAGGAAGCCTATATTTATTTTAAATTTGTAGAATGACGATTTTGCAAAAATCCAATAAGCGACTTCCAATGAACAAGATATAGATCGAAATGGCCTAGTTCGTCTAGATATTGCACTTTGGAGCGACTGGAATCGAATTTTGCAAAATCCTGATAATATCAAATTTATGGATTAATTCTCCAACGTTTGAAACAGAGTACGCGTGTACTCATGCTGTAACAAGTCTTCATCCCATTCCTTAAATATTTCCACGATCTCCCCCTGAACCATGACGGCAACTCGGTCACAAAACTGGCGAGTAGATTGGAGATCGTGAGTAATGAATAGGTAGGACAACTGACGCTCCATCTGCATTCTTTTGAGCATGTCCAGTACAGAAGACTGCGTTGTCGTATCCAGATTGGCGATCGATTCATCGAACAAGATAATATCCGGCTCCACCGCCAACGCTCGGGCAATACATACCCGCTGTTTTTGCCCGCCACTCAGCTGTGCTGGGTATTTTTCCAGACTGTCAGCCTCCAATCCTACTGATTCCAATAGAGACAGACAAATATCCAGCGCCTGCGCTTTTCGCTCAGGAAAATAGTTGTGGATCGGCTCCATTAAAATATCTCGAATGGTCATACGAGGATGCAATGAGGAGGACGAATCCTGTGCAACCAACTGGATTCGCTTGTACAGCTGAACGTCCTTCGTCTTTTCGAAATGTATAGGCTGATGATCCAGCCAAATCTCCCCTGAGGTCAACGACTCCAGCCCTAGAATACATTGTGCCAGCGTGCTTTTGCCACTTCCACTTTCTCCAACCAATCCAAGACACTCCCCCTGCCGTAACTCCAGACTCACCTTCTTCACGGCCTGCTCGCTATCTTGCGTGCTGAACCAGCCTTTTCTCCGTTTGCGGACAGGGTATGCTTTGGTCACATTCTTCAATTCCAGCATCACTGGTGCATCCTTCCTTCCGGGCTCATCTCCAACACTCGATCTGCTATGCGGCTCATACCTTGGCGATCATGTGAAATCAACAATATGGTGAGATCAAAGTCTTCTCTCAATTGTTGCAGCAATGCCAAAACCTTGTCGCGGTTGATAACATCCAACGCCGTAGTAGGCTCATCGGCAATAAAAAGGCTTGGACCTGAGCTTAACATTGCAGCCAGCAGCACCCTTTGACACATGCCTCCGCTTAGTTCAAAAGGATATGACGACAAAATATGCTCAGGATCTGTAAACCCAACCTTGCGGAGCAGAGAGCGCAAATAGGCCTCCCGCACTGGAGTAGCGCCTCCTCTGGCTATCTCCATGGCACGGATCAGCATCCGCCGCATCCGTGGCAGCACGCCCAGCGGGTGAACTTGCTGCGGTGCAGTGTGGGATGGGGCAGCACCAGCGTGCCCCGGCTCCATCTGGTCGTGCGGCATCCGACGCCGCCCGTGCAGTCTAAGCGTATCCATCAGCTGGGCGCGGACAGTCCGGATCGGATTCAACCCGCTCAGCGATTGTTGAATGAGCAGGGCAATATCCTCTCGGCGCAGCCTTTGCCAGCGCCGTTCCTGGAACGGGAGAGTGTCTTCCCCGTTATAGTAGATACGCCCTTGCGTAACACCGATACCTGGCTCCAGCATGCCTGCGATTGCGTGTGCGGTCAGACTCTTGCCGCATCCGCTCGGTCCGGTCAGGGCCACAATCTCCCCTGAATATATGGAAAAGCTCACATCCCGCAGCAGTGGTTTGCTCCCACTTCCGCTTGCTCCTACGCCTGTGCGGCAGATTTCCAAATGTTCCACGTGTAACAACGGTTTTCGCCCTGCCACTTGTTCTATCGTATCCTTGCCCCCAAGGGCTATTTGATCTCCCACTATTTGGCCGCCCCCTTTTCCGAAAAGCGGTCGCCCAAAAGCTGGCAGGCAAGTGCGAATAGCATAATCGCCAAGCCCGGGAAAATCATGACATGCGGAGCCACCTGAAAATATGAGGTTGCATCATGCAGCATCACGCCCCACTCTGGCTTGGGCGGCTGTACACCCAGTCCAAGAAAGGATAGCCCCGCGATCATCAGCACCACGCGTCCGATATCCCATACCGCATAAACCAACAACTGCGGCAACGTTTGTGGCAATACATAACGTCTCAGTATACGTACGTGTGAATTGCCGGATAAACGGGCATACCGAACGTAGTCCTCCTGACAGGCTTTTTGAACCAGACTACGGATATACCGGACATAGCCCGCCCACCGTACCGCAATAATCGCAAGGGTCATGTTAACAAAACCCGGGCCCAAAATGCCCACAATTGCCACCGTTAAAATAATATCAGGAAAAGCCAATACGCCGTCGATTCCCCGCATAATCAGCTGATCCACGCGTCCGCGCACATAACCAATGAGCAACCCTATAGGTAGACTGAAGCACAGCGTAGCTACAGTAATTGCACATGCGATTAGCACGCTCGTCCGAATCCCGTAAATTAGCCGTGACAACACATCCCGACCCAGATGATCCGTACCGAAAGGATATTTCCGACTGGGTGGTGCCAGACGGTTCAAAAGATCCACTTGAAGAGGATCATGAGGAGCGACCCATGTAGCCAATAACCCAAGCAGCACGATCAGACCAAAAAGTACGCCTCCTGCCAGCAAGCTCCCTTGAAAGGAAAGCCGTATCTTTTTCATTTTCAGCTTCCCCCTTAACGCAAACGTAGCCTCGGATCTATCGCCGTCTGGACCAAATCCACCAAACACTGAACACCTACAATTAAAAATACGGCAAAAATAACATACCCCTGAATCACAGGATAATCTCGCTGGGTAATCGCATCTATAAAATACTTGCCTAACCCCGGCCATGAAAAAATGGTCTCGACGATGACATTACCTGCCAACATAAATGATAGATTGGTACCTAGCAGTGTAATCATAGGCAAAACCGCATGCTTAAATATCTCAAAAAACAGGATATGCATACGTGAAAAGCCTCGAGCCTTCGCTGCTTTCACAAAATTCCGGTCACCCAGCTCCAGCATTTGAGCGCGCAGTACACGGGCTTGCACCGCTCCCAAACCTGCGCCAAGAGTCAGCGCTGGGAGCACTAGATGTGTCCAGTCCTCCCTTCCCATGGATGGGAGCCAGCCCAAGCGAACGGAGAATAGATAGATCAACAGAAAACCAAGCCAAAAAGAGGGAATCGACGATCCCAGCAGGGCAAACAGCCTGCCCAGACGATCCAGTGGGCCGCTGATTTTTAGCGAGGCAGCCAGTCCCAGCCCCAGCGTAAGCACCGTCATGACGGCAAAGCCCGCAGCAGCTAGCTCCACAGTAGCAGGCAGTCTGTTCCATAGTTCGGCTAGCACGGATTCCTTGGATACATACGAGGTGCCCCAATGCCCCGTGAACACATCTCGCAGCCAGTTCACATATTGAATATGAAGCGGCTCGTTTAAGCCCAGTTCCTGCCGTAGCGTCGTCAACGCCTCCTCAGAGGCAGGGACATTATGCGCGGTGAGCAAAATAGTAGCAGGGTCACCAGGAGCGAGCCGCATCAGTACAAAAGTCAGCGTGGATACAACGAATACAATGATGAGCAGCTGCGCCACACGTTCCAGTATAAAACGAATCATAGGATACGCAGCTCGTTATTCCGTAATATCAGATTGCGCTGTAATGTAGTAATACTCGATCGGATGGGGTGTAAAACCCTCCACCCCTTTTTTCACACCAAACACATTATCAGGATGCACAATGAACGACTGTGGCAAATCCGCATTGATGATATCCAGCGCTTGTAGTGTCACAGCATTACGCTGCGCTGTATCCTTCGCCAGCTTCAAGCTGTTAAGAATACTCTCTAGCGGTTTGGAACTATACCGGCTTACATTGGCTTCACTTTTCGAAGAATAAAACATGTCCATAAAATATTGCGGCTCTCCTGTATGAGCAGTAAGCATGCTGTACATTGCAAAATCCCAATCGTTTTTGGTCAACGCCTCGTCGATATTTTCCACCTTGCGAATCTTGACCTGGATTCCCTCTTTCAGCAATTGGCTTTGGATGACCTCAGCCATAACAGAGAGCTCTGGACGCTGAGGGAAAGTCAGCAGCGTAACCTCGAACGGCTTGCCTTGCTTAGTCCATGTCCCTTGAGCGTCCTTCTGCCAGCCATCCTTCGTCAACAGCTGCTCTGCCGTTCCATCCAGCGCTTTACGCTCAACTTTACCGAAGGGAAGAATGCTCGGGAACGGACTGCTTGCTTCCGTACCGAAGCCCCTCATGACGGCGCTCACAATCGATGTGCGCGGAATCAGGCTGTCCACCACCTTACGGTTCGCCGCATCCTTGAATACTGGCGATTCCATATTGTACACGATCATATGGGTGCGCAAGGAGGGAGCCGACAGCACTTGTAGCTTGTCGTTCTTTTTCAGTACCTCTGCGTTATCAACTGGAATATCCGTCGCCACGTCCACCTCGCCGGATTGCAGCGCCATCAGGCGCGAATTCCCATCCGTAATGAACTTCATCGTCGCTTCAGCCAGTCGTGCCTTCTCGCCCCAATATCCGTCATAACGCTCTACGACCAAGGATTGGTCCTTGTTGAATGCTTTGATTTTAAAGGCGCCTGTCATCGCTGGGTAGCTCTGCTCATCTTTCATCGATGCCACATCCAGTACAATCGTCGATGGATCAGCTAGATTGGACACCAGCGCCGCGTTCGGCTGGTTTGTCGTGATTTTCAAAGCCAGCGGGCCGCTTACATCAATGGACTTCACATTCAGTAAATCCTTCGCCAGATGGCTTTTCTCGATAGAGCGCAGCAAAGACGCTTTTACACCTGCTGCATCCATACTCTTTCCATCATGAAAAGTGACTTTATCCTGCAAGCTGAACGTCCAAACTGTAGGACTATCCTGCTTCCACTCCTTTGCCAGCCAAGCCACAGGCTCCAGCTTTTCATTCAAACGTACCAGTGTCTCACCTGCACCGGATCGCATCACATCCCAGCTATTATCTCCGTGCGGGTCAACGCCTGACGGTTTCCATGTATACGCCATTATCAGCTTTTTACCTGTCGCTGTTTGTTGTGCTGACGCGTTTTCACCCTTGCCGGAGCTATCCGACGTCTTATTGCTGGTACATCCCGAAAGAGCCATAACTGCCAGAAATAGCATCACCCCTGTACATATCAACCATGAACGCCTACTACGATTGCTAATCATTCAAAGAATCCCCCTCTATCTTGTAAAATCATATAAACCTAACGCAAAACGCGAAAAAAGCATTCCGGACCACTTGATCAGCAGTCAGAAATGCTTTCATTATAAAATGTCAAAACTCACCTCGAAGCCAACTCCAAAAACATAGAAGGGATCAGATCGGTTTCAGACATTCCGTATGCAGCACGCCTAACCACCTCCCCAGCATCCCGTGGGTCTGACAGTGATGTCAAAACAGGCAGGTCTCCTGACTCCAGGCGCATCTTTCAGGCCTTCCCGGTTCTTCACAGTTCCAGTGGCTGTTCTGAAAGCTCCAGCAGTATCCTGCTGATGCCTGTATACAGTGGCGGGCCCGTGTCGGAATCAACCGAACTTCCCTTTTAAGTGAACACGCTCAACAACTATCCACATGGTCTCAACAAAACCCCGTACATAGAGTCGTCCGGCTCACACCTGTTTTCTTCCTTTATTTCTTTCCATTACGATCTTATTTTGTTGTCACAGGCTTGTCAATAAATGCTGCACAATAATTTAAATTTGAACGATGTGGCGAGAATGAAGGTGATGTCTATTCATTGCGTGCACGAAATGAACGTGCTAAAATTAGGTATATAGATAATCATCGTGTCCGTATACTAAAAAGAGTCTTCGCCGCGCCAACGGCAAAGACTCTTAGGACTTGAAAGGCTGTGGATCACCACCACGGCGCGCTGCATAACTAAATGTTAATGCAAACGAAACCCACCGTTAGGGGCCAACCTAATTACGCGGTGGGTTTTCGCTTGTTCCGAAATTTTCGACGTAGCCAGCGATAAAGTTTACGAATACTAAACACCAGGCTTAGTAACGTAACCATCCAACGCAACACATCGTAGCACGACACAAGGTTGACCATCGGCTTCACCCCCTTTCGGGAAGCTGCACCGTGGTCCGAAAACATCCACCACTATTCAAAATCCATAAGGTAAATTATACCACTGCCTCGCCCACTACTCTAGCAAATTCCTCTAGTAAATAAATCAACTTAAGAGCTAACTTTAGCGCCACTGCACAGTCGGACAGGGTCAATATCTATATGTCCCCAGACGGCAAGGGTTTATTTATCCCTAATCATCAAACCTTCTGTGGAACCTCCTGAACCGTCACGCCTTTGACCGATTCGCCCTGTTTTCTTGTCAAAACGATGTTCAAGACAATCGCTGTAATCGAACCCGAAACGATACCATTTTGCAACAGCATTTTAGCAAAGCTCGGCAGCTGGTCGAACATTTGCGGCAGAACGGCAGAGCCTAGGCCCACGGCAATGCTGCATGCTGCGATCAGCAGATTGCTTTCTTTCCGTAGATCCACTTCTGACAAAATAGACATGCCTGATGCAGCGACCGAGCCGAACATGACGATCATCGCCCCGCCCAGCACAGCGTTAGGAATCACTGTCGTTAAGGCAGCCAGCTTAGGAAGCAAACCAAGAACAACCATGATACCGCCCGCAGCAAAAATAACGTTTCGCGATTTGACGCGCGTGAGTGAAATCAAACCAACATTTTGCGAGAAAGCTGTATAAGGAAACGCGTTAAAAATACCCCCAAGCATAATCGCAAGTCCTTCGGAACGCAGACCATTGACGATCTGCTTCTGCTCCACCTTCTGATCAATCGCTTTGCCTACTGCCAAATAAACGCCTGTAGACTCAACCATACTGACAATATTGACGATAATCATCGTACAAACTGCCATAATGCTAAACTCTGGCTTACCAAAATAAAACGGCTGTGCAACACTCACCCATGAAGCCTCCGCCACGGGAGCAAAATGCACCATTCCCATTCCATAAGCAACCACTGTGCCCGCGAACAACCCAATAAGCACGGAAATCGAGCGCAAAAAGCCTTTTGCCAACCGATTCACAAGCAGAATAACCAGTAGTGTGACTAAGGCCAACAGTAAATTACGTGGCTGTCCAAAGTCCGAACTGCCCTGACCCCCTGCTACATTGTTCATCGCCACCGGAATAAGGGATAGACCGATAATCGTAACGACCGAACCTGTAACCACCGTCGGGAAAAAGCGTAGCAGCTTGCCATACAACGGTGCTGCTAACACCACAAATATACCAGACAAAATAATGGCACCATACGCTGTCGCTAAATTTGAGGTCGAAGCAATCGCGATGATGGGCCCTACTGCCGTAAACGTACAACCTAAAATGACAGGCAGTCTACTACCGAAAAAGCGTGTGCCCATAATCTGTAATAACGTAGCAATCCCGCAAGTGAACAGATCGGCAGCCACCAAATAAGCCATCTGGGCTGGCGTCAGGTGCAATGCTCCCCCTACAATTAGAGGTACAGCAATTGCTCCAGCGTACATCGCCATGACATGCTGGAAGCCCAGCGCGAATAACTTTTGTTTACTTAACATCCCACATTCTCCTTAACGGGAGGAATCACCGCGCCAGCTTCCTCTATAAAATGAACCTCGCCTGGTGCCATGGAAGCGATACGCGC
Source organism: Paenibacillus sp. FSL R10-2748 (assembly GCF_038005565.1). Lineage (NCBI taxonomy): Bacteria > Bacillati > Bacillota > Bacilli > Caryophanales > Paenibacillaceae > Paenibacillus > Paenibacillus sp. FSL R10-2748. Next base: position 194,800 of record NZ_JBBOTK010000003.1, on the reverse strand, counting down.
AAGAGAGCGCACAGCAATGCCTCTCTGCTCCAACAGTCCACGACCTTCCTGGAAGCTCTTCTCAATCACACAGCCAACCCCGGCTAGCTCCGCTCCTGCTTCCTTCACAATATCCGTAAGTCCGACCAATGCTGCGCCAGTAGCCAAAAAATCATCTACGATCAGCACATGGTCGCTGGCATGGAGATATTTTTGGGAAATACTCACCTGATAGGTTTCCTGCCGAGTGAACGAATGAACCTCTGCGAAGTATACCTGCTCATTCAGCGTGATTGCTTTCTTTTTCTTCGCATAAATGAACGGGACCCCCAAGGCAATAGCAGTAGCCATAGCAAATTGAATACCACTAGCTTCAATTGTAAGCACCTTGGTGATCGGAGCACTGCCGAAAAGGCGTGCAAACTCCTTACCAATCTCCAATGCTAATGCTGTATCTACCTGATGATTCAAAAATGAATCTACCTTTAGTACGGTATCAGATAAAATTTGTCCCTCTTGACGAATACGTTCCTCCAAAGCTTTCATTATGCGAGTATCGCTCCTTCTGTACTTTAAAATAGTATAAAACCTGCCAAAACCAAAAAAAGGACAGGCTCCCTTGAGTTGTTTCTCAAGTGAAGCCTGTCCTTGGGGGTTGTAATCCCTGACGGATTGGCGCACAAATAAATGCCCGCATTCATCCAAAGCCGATGCGCTATCACTCATAGTCGGACGATTACAGTGGTCATCCGGTAGAAACTTCTGGGCCATATCCCCAATATTATACGAGTCATATGAAATTGATATCTTGTATACTACACCCTCTGGCGGGCGGTTTCAAGACTATTTTTCATACAGACAGCGGCATTTGGAGAACCTTCCACAATTGGAATATCGTAAATCAAGCCGACCTTTGTTCAAGGTATATATATTGTAAGGACTTTGCATAATCCTGATTGTAGAAAACAGATAAAAAACAAAAATACATGCAAAACAACATTTAATTTTAATTATAATTTTAGAAAACAAAAATAAAACCACAAATTATACTTCCGTTTATGTTGACTACAAAGAAAAACGGAAGTAGTATGGAGTTAGTTAAGAAAGCAAAAGGCAGACTTTCAGGCTGCCAGTATTTTATCCATGCAAGGAGATTGGGTATGAATAATTATCTTGCTGTTGATATTGGAGCTTCAAGCGGAAGGCTCGTAAGTGCAACTCTGCAAGGTGACCAGCTACACTTGCAAGAGCTTCACCGTTTCAACAACTCCTTTACCGAAAAAAACGGACACGATTACTGGAATATCGACGAACTATTGAATGAGATTATTCAGGGCTTGCAAAAAGCTAAACAGACGGGGATTCACTCCTGTACGCTCGGCATTGATACATGGGCTGTAGATTACGTGCTGCTTGATCAGAAAGGAAACCGCATTCATGAGGTATACGCTTACCGGGATGCACGTACCCTCCATGCGCCCGACAGGCTGCACCAGCTCATCAGTCGAGAGGCTGTGTATGAGAAAACAGGCATTCAGGAACTAAACTTTAATACCCTGTATCAACTGTTCGTCCATGATCGGGAACAGCTTGCCCAGGCGGATAAAATATTGATGGTCCCCGATTATCTGTACTATCGCCTGACAGGCATCATGATCAATGAAATGACGAATGCGTCCACGATGCAGCTTCTCAACGTGAACACACGAGAGTTTGATGAAGACCTGCTGTCCCTGCTCCAACTGCGACGCAATCAGTTTTCAGAGCTTGCCGAGCCTGGACGGGTTCTGGGTTCTCTTTTGCCGGAGCTTGTTCAAAAATACGATCTTCCGGACTGTCAGATCATTCTTGCGCCTACTCACGATACTGCATCGGCTGTTGCAGGTGTTCCGTCACAGCGGGAAGAATCTTGGGCCTATATTAGCAGCGGAACGTGGTCACTACTGGGAATGGAACGTTCCAAAGCCTTGAATACCAAGGCAGCCATGCAGGCGAACTACACGAATGAGTGGGGTGCTTACGGTACGTACCGTTTTCTGAAAAATATTATGGGATTGTGGATGATTCAGGAGGTTAGGAGAGAGGGCGGTTCCGCACATAGCTTTGCTGAATTGGCCGAACTGGCTTCAGCAGAGACACCGTTTGTCAGTCTCGTCCTCTGTAACCAGTCATCCTTCTTAAACCCGGATAGTATGACCCTTGAAATCCAGCGATTCTGTGAAGAAACAGGCCAGCCCATCCCCAGGACGCCGGGTTCACTCGCCCGCTGTATTTTTGACAGTCTGGCCTTAAGCTACCGCGATGCCTTACACGAACTGCAACGTTTAACAGACGAAACGATTACCAGATTGCACATTGTCGGCGGAGGTGCTAACAACGAATTACTATGTCAGCTAACAGCCGATCTTTTGGGAATTGAGGTTCAGGCAGGTCCTTCCGAATCTACAGCCATCGGCAATATTGTCGTGCAATTAATCAGCTCTGGTGCTCTTGAAGATCTCCAAGCTGCTGGCCGAACCATCGCCCGCTCCTTTCCGACTCGGCTATATGAGCCGCAATCGGTGGAAAGCATGCAAGAACTTCTGGACCGCTGGGAGCACCTCAAGATACAAGCAACATCCTCTATTCAGATATCTCAATAAAGGAGTAAAGCCGCCATGAACGAAGCTATTGAAGCCAGTTATAACGAAGCGAAAAAGCTGTACGCTCGCCACGGTATTCAAGTTGACGACATTTTACGGAAGCTTTCACAAATCAAAATATCACTGCACTGCTGGCAGGGAGATGATGTTCAGGGATTTCTGTTCAAAGACAAACAGCTTAGCGGGGGGATTGCCGTAACGGGCAGCTACCCGGGCAGAGCAGGCACGCCGCATGAGTTGCGTCAGGATTTAGAAAAAGCTCTATCGCTTATTCCGGGTAAACACAAGGTCAATCTGCACGCAATCTATGCGGACACCACAGAACAAGTGGATCTGGATCAACTGGAGCCACGCCATTTTCAGAACTGGGTAGACTGGGCCAAACAGCAAGGGCTCGGGCTTGATTTTAATCCAACTTTGTTCTCCCATCCCAAAGCGGAAGACGGCTTCACACTGAGTCACAAGGATTCGGAAATCCGCGATTTCTGGATCACACACTGCAAAAAATCACGCAGGATTGCAGAGCATTTTGGCAAAGAACTCGGTCAGCCCTGTGTCACAAACCACTGGATGCCGGATGGCTATAAAGATACTCCGGTTGATCGGTTGGCTCCAAGAGAACGTCTGCGTGATGCGCTGGACGAAATTTTCAGCGAGGAAATCAGTGAGGAATACAACATCGATGCGGTTGAAAGCAAGCTGTTCGGCATCGGCTCAGAAAGCTATGTCGTGGGCTCACATGAATTCTATATGGGTTACGCCCTGACACGCGGTAAATCCATCTGTCTCGACGCTGGTCACTTCCATCCAACCGAAGTCATTTCGAACAAACTGTCCTCTGTGCTGATGTTCACCGATCAATTATTGCTCCATGTCAGCAGACCGGTTCGTTGGGACAGTGATCATGTCGTGACGATGGACGACGAATTGCTGGACATTGCCCGTGAGCTGGTTCGCGGTGAATTGCTTTCCCGAACCCATATCGGTCTTGATTTCTTTGATGGAAGTATCAATCATGTAGCAGCATGGGTCATCGGAACACGCAACACGATCAAAGCGCTACTTCGCGCTATGCTCGAACCGATTGAAGCATTAAAGCAGGCGGAAGAGGAACGGGATTTCACCACTCGTCTTGCTCTGGTCGAAGAGTTTAAATCGTATCCGTTTGGTGCCATATGGGATTACTATTGCGCTCAAAACGGCGTTCCTGTTCGTGAGGAATGGTTGGCCGAAGTAAAAAACTATGAACAACAGGTACTGCTGAAACGGTAACTACTGCACTGATAATGCTTATATTCATACCATACAAAGGGAGAGATTATCCATGACTACTGTGCTGGAGAATCAAAAAGAACGCAAATCGGGACTGGATATCCCATTTGTTCGCGAGATGGCGGAAATTACACAAAACATGTGGAAATTCGGCTGGGATGAACGCAATGGAGGTAATGTAAGCTATATTCTGGATGAAGCTGAGGTTGCAAAATATATAGATATTCATCAGGTCATTCGGACGATTAAACCTGCTTTCCCGGTGAATGAACTGGCTGGTAAATATTTTATCGTCACCGGATCAGGAAAATATTTCAAAAACGTAATTGCCGATCCGGAAGCCAATTTAGGAGTTCTTCGTGTCTCGCAGGATGGCGAGCAATTGGAAGTCTTGTGGGGCCTCAAACACGGGGCGGTGCCTACCAGTGAGTTACCATCCCATTTTATGGGCCACATTGAGCGCTTGAAGGTCGATCCTAACCATCGTGTTGTGATTCATAATCATGCCACCCATGTTATTGCCATGACCTTCATTCATAGTCTGGACGAAAACCAATTCACCAAAACGCTGTGGGAAATGTGTACCGAATGTATTGTCGTCTTTCCAGACGGTATCGGTGTAATCCCTTGGATGGTACCGGGCTCCAGCGAAATCGGCCGCGAAACGGCTAAAAAAATGAAGGATCATCATGCTGTATTATGGCCCCATCATGGCATTTTCGGAACGGGCAGCTCCATTGATGAAGCGTTTGGCCTGATTGAAACGATTGAAAAAGCGGCGCAAATTTATATGCTCATTGCTCACCATGATATTCAGCAACGAATTACGGATCAGGAATTGGCCGATCTGGCGAAAGCCTTTAACGTTACTCCAAAAGAAGGAATCCTGAACGTATAAATGTAGGCTAATCTTCATCTCATAATACAGAACTTAAAAGGCTCCATGGCTCGTCTCAAACCGGCCATGGAGCCTTTGGCATACCTAGCTTTAATTATATAACCCTAAATTCCAATGAATTAACTTGTAATTATGCTTTCCTTTATATACAATAAAATCAAAATTCCCTTATCTCCACCAAAGGAGAGGTGACAAGTTATGAAAAGAGCAAAAAATGAAGATCACTTCGACATCGTGGAAGACCATTATTTCACAGCTACCGAACTGGAAAAATCCAGCGCCATTTGGCCAGTCAGACTGGGTATGGATATTTCGAAAACAAGCTGCCATGTCGGTCCCAAGGCTGTTCCTTATTTTTATTTGATTTTTGTACTTGAAGGTCAGGCTGAGTTTATTTATAAGCAGCAGAATTACCGTGTCCAAAAGTCTGATTTATTCTGTTTTTTTCCGCATCTTGCCCATGAATATTACACCGATCAGGAGCACCCGTTGCAAAAGGTATGGATTGCCTTTGAGGGACCCAAGTCCCTCGCATTGCTGGAGCGGATCGGAATTAATCCCTCTACGCCATTTATGGCTAACGCAGTGAGCGAGGAAATCCTCGGACTTATCTCCAACCTGTTTTCCATCGTACACGACAACAGCAGACAAGGCAGCGATCTGGCCCGCTTGATTACACTGCACCAGATCTTCGAGGAATTGTCCCGCAACACATCTGACGTGCTGCGCAACTTTGTATGCTCTGATTATTGGCTCCAGCAGGGGAAAGATTACATTGAAATGCATTATTGTGACCGTGTTACGATTGAGCAAATTGCCGAGCATGTAGGTGTGGATCGTGCGCATTTTTCACGTAAGTTCCATTCCACCTTCCTCATCTCTCCCGCCAAGTATTTGCAAAACCTCAAGATTAACGAAGCCAAAAGATTACTGGAGCAGACAACTTACAATTTGTCGATCATAGCCCAGTCCATCGGCTATACCGATATGTCCACCTTTTCCAAGGCATTTAAGAAAACGGCAGGGATTCCACCGCGTGAGTATCGCTTCCGACATCAGTCCCGGCAAGAGATTCGTACCGTCAACGCTTAGTCGGAATCCAGTAACGTTAAAGAGAGCCACCGTATACGGTGGCTCTCTTTTTATGACCTGATCCTAATTTCCACTTGGTTCTGAGCCCTTTCAACGCTATAATAGGCTTCAAACCAACAGGAAAGGTACGTGAAATCCATGCTGCGATTCAATGCGATACGTACGGGCTATCTGCTGGGCATCTCACTGATACTGGCCGCAATTATTTATTTTTTCGCCTCCAATTGGGGCGGACTGGATCGGACATCCAAGATTGTACTTGCTGCTGCTCTTATTGTTCTGTTCTATGGCTTGTCTTTTGTATTTGCACGGATATCTGCTGTTCCCGGCCAACAAGCTTTTCTGTCTAATATGTTTTTGGTGGCTGGCTGTATAGCCTTTGGCGTTTCCGTGGCATTGCTCGGTCAAATTTACAATTCCCATGCGGACAGCTACGGATTGTTTTTCATTTGGTCGGTGCCGGCTCTGCTACTTAGCTGGATTACTCGCTACAATCCCTTTTATATGCTGTCTTATGTACTGATTCAACTTGGTTTGTGGCTTTATTTTTACCCTACGATGCAAAGTGTGCCTTATAGCGAACTTCGATCATTGTCGATTGCCGGAGTGTTCGCACTGGTCAATCTGGTGTTGTTTCTATTGGCGTTCCTTCATCGTATACGCTCTGCTCCACTACAATATATGAGCTTTACTGTTTTTCATATAGCCATGTTAGCGATGACCAACTCTTTTGCATTTGATGGGTATGGGCTGGTCATGAATATACCGTATATCGCTGTGATTGCTTTAGGATTTTATATATTTATCAAGGTGCGACTGAATAAAACGCTACTGACCTTGAATGCATTGGCGCTCTCAGCGTTTGCTGTCTTTAAATTTATAGAGCTGGCAGAGGCGTACTCCTCATCTCTGTTTTTTGTGTTTGGTTTGATTTTTGTGGCGCTGCTGCTGACGGGTAACGTGTGGTTTTTCCGTTATTTGAATCGTTTGGGAAAAACACCGCCGGAAGCAGGGATAACGGACATTAGTACATCAAAGACTGAGACGACCGTTCCCGAGGAACATGGCAGTGAATGGATCAGCAAAACCGTATCCCGTGTAATCAAAGTGGTTGGAGTGCTGATCGGTAGTATATCTCTCATCGGATTGATTATGATTAGCACGAATGTAAACCACACCGAATATGTACTGTTGGTTGTGTCGTTGCTGCTTATGATTTTGATGATTGTCATACCGGAATCCAAGCTGGATTCGGTAATACGTTATACACTGCTGACCATCAGCTATATTACAGGCTTGGCGGCCATTCTATGGTCAGATCAGTCGCTGCTTTCGGTATTATTTCTGATCGTTTCCATCGCTGGATGGTTCCGCTCCAAGGGGAAAAGGCAGTTGTTTTTTGCCTACACCTTTGTAAACCTGAATCTGGCGACCATTTTATTTCAGCAGTATCAGGAGTGGGATGGTTGGAACTGGACCTATAAGTTCATCATCTTCTCTCTTTTCATCGTCAATGCCGTGTTATATGGGGTAAGTTACTTTATATTCAAGACGGAGTTAAAAGAACATCTGCGGAATAGCTCATTATTTTTCAGCTTGTTGTTCCTGTTTTGGGCGACGTTTTTCGAGGATGTCATTCCACACTCTTATATGTTCATTAACATTTTTTATTTTGTTATCGTTACCGGGATGATCTTTGCCTTTGCCCGTCTGAAACAAAAATCGGAGACCCTCATGAGCGTTGTATTCTGGTTTATTTTTATCGGCTTCAAATACTATGATTTATTGTGGACGCTACTGTATAAGTCTTTTACGTTGGCGCTTCTAGGGGTCATTGCACTCGGCTTGACCTGGTGGGCGGATCGGCGAATGGCCCATAGCGGCAAAGCAGCATTTGATGCCGACCACCGCAGCTTTAGCTTCATGCGCTTAAGCCCGTTACTCATCGCTATTGTCATCGTGCTACAGCTGGGGATCATCGGCTATCAGACGGCGAGAAGTGAAACCCTGCTCGCCACAGGGGCTTCCATTAAGCTCAAACTGGCTCCTATAGACCCGCGCTCCCTGCTGCAAGGCGATTATGTGGCACTGAATTACGACATATCTACCCCGCCTTCCAAGCCCCCTCTTCAGGAGGAGGAATGGAGCCGAGGCAAGGTCAAAGTCGTTCTCACACCAGATAGCCAAGGAGTATACGTCGCGGATCGCCTATATCAAGATGGTGAAAAACTTACCAGTCATGAGGTCGTTCTAAATGGACAATGGTATGGTTCTCGTATTCTGTACGGTATTGAGAATTATTTCATCCCTGAGGGAACCGGACGTACTGTAGAACAGAACGCACATTTTGCCCATATTCGGGTGAGCCGCAATGGGGACGCGCTGCTGGAACGTTTGGCAGAAAGCTGACCGGATCGGCGCAGGTAGTTAACAAAGCAGGCTGAACCAAGCTGCTCCATTGCTGGAGCACAACTTGGTTCAGCCTGCTTGTTCTTTTTCGGGCCATCGAGTTACCTCTTATAGATAACTTTTATCCCTACGCTACGCTTATCCTCGTTTATACATCTCTCGTCCATGATGCTATTTCCTCAATATCCAGCGGCTGAGTCCGGCAACAGCCGCCAATCAGACGAGCTCCCGCTTCATACCATTGGCGGGCACTTTGTCCAAATGTCTCTGTACAAGTGCTGCCGTGCCATGTCTTGCTGACCGGGTCATATTCCTCCCCCAGATTGGGATATACCACCACAGGCTTATCCGTGTGACTGCGTATTTCGTGAATAAGCGATGGAACGAAATTCGGCAAAGTGCAATTGATTCCTACAGCGGCCACTTGCTCATGTCCATTCAGCCACTCAGCACATGCAGCGGCAGACTCACCATTGCTGATATGCTGCCCATCCTTTGCGCTAAAGCTGATCCAGGCATACGTGCCTGGGAATTCCTTCAGCAATCGGGCGATGGCCTTGGCTTCAACCAGACAGGGTATCGTTTCACAAGCTAAAATATCTGCACCCGCCTCAATCAGAGCTTTCATACGCGGCCTGTGGAACTCCACTAGCTGTTCCTCGCTCAGCTTGTAATCGCCGCGATACTCTGACCCATCTGCCAAAAACGCCCCGTAAGGGCCAACAGAGGCCGCGACTAGCGGCTTGGGACGATGTCGCTGACTAGCAGTAGCTGTCACGTCAGCCCAAAACTCATCGCGTGCCTGCACAGCAATCCGCACCGATGATTGAATCAGTTCCAGCGCCTCATTTTCGCTTAGGCCCCGTTTAACATAGCCTTCAACGGTAGCCTGATAGCTCGCAGTAATCGCACAGTCTGCCCCAGCTTCAAAATAATCCCTATGTACACGCTTGATCGACTCCGGATGCTCATGGAGGATTTTAGCTGACCATAAGCTATCGTTCAGATCATGTCCATGACGCTCCAGTTCGGTCGCCATGGCGCCGTCCAGCACGATCAGCTGAAATTCGTCCAGTATATGTTGTATCGGGTTCATGTGACCCCTCCTGCTCGTCTTTTCTATTTAACCTACTAATCAAGTAGGGTTTAATGATTTACATTATAGCACGGATGTTGATGAGCACTCACAAAGCCAATAAATAATCATTCCGTGAAGACGTGCCCTCTCGTTTCATTTACCATCTGATGTAACGTATAAATTTTTTAAATTAGTTTCATAAGTTAAATTAATTAGATATTGTTCTTTTTTTCACAAAGTCATTTTACTATAAAAGTGCAAACCAACACTTTGGCCAAAAGATCAGGGAATTGCATCGTCACATTCTGCATCGTCATTTATGTGAAAAAAGGTACAAGAGAGGGTTTTATCTATGTCTTTACTAGAAATGATTACAGCGACCTTAACAGATAACAAAATTCTCAGTTCTATCGCTTCCACCGTTTTTATTATCCTTCTTGGTTTCTTTTGCCGGAAGAAGGGGATTTTTAACGCAGCAGTAGGAAAGATGTTATCCAAGGTTGTTCTAACCGTGGCTCTACCAGCACTAGCCTTTAATTCTTTCATGCAGGATATTAATCCTACAATGTTAAAACAAGGCATGAATGTTTTAATATGGGGAGTTCTAATTTATATTATTCTCATCTTTATTTCTAAACCGTTCTTCCTGAGCTACAACAAGGATAAACAGGATGTTTTGCGGGTGTTAACCATTTTCGGTTCTACTACTTTCTTCGGAATTCCAATTGTCGGAGCCATTTACGGTCCTACCGGAGTGATGTACAGTTCCATTTTCAACATAGGGTACCGCATTTTCTTATACTCCTATGGCTATATCAAAATGAGCGGCTTGAAAATGGAGCTTAAAAATCTCAAAACCATGTTTTTGAATCCCATCGTTATCGCCACGTTTCTAGGCTTGTTTGTTTGGTTGTTTCAAGGTTATTTGCCACAGATGAGTGTAGCTACAGAGGATGGGGCCATTCAGCAGTTCGCCTTTCTAAGAATTGATCAAACTGCTGTCTGGCTGTTCAAGCCCATGACCTACCTAGCTGGACTAGCTTCTCCATTAGCCTGGTTATCGATTGGCTCGACATTGGGGGAGATCAGCTTCAAGTCGGCAGCTACTGATAAGACCTCTTGGTATTACAGCATAGTTAAGGTTTGGCTTGTTCCTATTGTTAACATCGTCTTGCTGGCTTTGTTGACTGTATCCCATATTCTGTCAGTCGATTCTGTCGCTTTAGCTACTATTGTCATCATGATGGCTACTCCTACAGCTACCGTAGCCGCAGCCTATGCCATCAGTTTTGATAAGGAAGCCATATTAACTTCTAATGCATCGCTTCTATCTACTATCACTTCTGTCGTCATGATTCCAGTGTGGATCATTACGCTCAATGTCATTGATAAAATTGGAATTTTCTAAATCAGGGGGAAAACAACATGTTAAAAATCATTTGCTATGGTGTCCGTTCTTATGAGAAACCCTATTTCCAGGATCTCAATAAATATAACTTCCAACTAACGCTAGTAGAAGAGTTGTTAACCACCAGCAATGCAGAATTGGCACAGCATCACGATGCCGTTTTGCTAAGAGGAAACTGTGCTGCCAATCGGGAAAATATCACAAAATTCAATGAATACGGCATTCAATATGTTTTCACCAGAACAGTCGGAATCAACCACATTGATTTGGATGCCTGCAGCGAATTCGGAATGAAGGTGGCACGCGTGCCATCCTACTCTCCGAATGCCATCGCCGAGCTCTCCCTAACTTTAGCAATGATGCTGTTCCGACACACCGCTTATATGACTACCAAAAGCTCGTTCAAAAATTTTATTGTGGATGAGCATACATTCAGCAAAGAGATCCATAACTGTAAAGTTGGGATTATCGGGGTTGGTCGCATTGGTCTGACGGAGGCCAAATTGTTTAAAGGATTGGGAGCCTCTGTTATTGGTTATGATGTGTACCAATCAGATGCGGCCAAGGAAGTCATTCCATTCACGACCTTGGATGAATTACTGGCAGAGAGTGATGTCGTTAGTGTGCACGTTCCTTATCTGCCGGGACAGAACGACAAAATGATTAACGCCAGCTTTTTGGCAAAAATGAAAAAGGGATCTATTCTCATCAATACCTCACGTGGAGAATTACAAGATAACCAAGCCATTTTGGACGCTTTGCTCAGTAACCATCTGGAAGGCTTCGCTACGGATGTCTTCCCTAAAGAAGATGAATTATTCTTTAGAGCATTTGAACCATGGCAAATGCTCCCAGACCCAACGATCCAGAAGCTTGTGGAGCTGTATCCAAGAGTTTTGGTAACACCTCATGCTGGCTCGAATACCGTTACGGCGTTATCCAACATGATTGAAACTAGCTACGACAACTTCCATGATATCGTTACAACTCATTCTTCGGATAACCTAGTCCCACTTCCTGTTCTCTCTATGAAATAATTAGGAAGCTCGGTACTCTTGTTGAACAAAAAAGAACCGCTATTTCCAGATTACATCGGAAATGGCGGTTCTTTTATATCAGGATTCAACTGATAGAGCATTAGCGGCCTGCCAACCTTGTGGTATTCTATCGATTCAACTAGAAAGCCATCGTCCACCAGGAACTGAATATATTTTTTTACCGTGATACGGGACAAGTCCACTTCTCTGGCTAATGTTTCAACCGAGAATGGTCCGTCCAGCTCTTGAATATTCTTCAGTATCGTGGTCATGGTTAGTTTGGACAAATTTTTAGATAGGTTTTTCGGTAGATTATGCGATGGATGTTCAACAGGTTTTTTCTTTTCCACACCCGCATGCTCTTCTTTATTAAAATAATGGTCAATAACAGCTTGATTAATTCCGTTCCCTTCCTCCATCACCGTGGCCAGACGCTGGATTTTCTCAACAGCCAGTCTAAAGCGTTCGAATGTAAAGGGCTTAATTAAATAGTCTGCAACACCATAAAAAACAGCTTCCTTCACCGTCTGAATATCTTTTGCAGCCGTAATTAAAATAACTGGAGCATGATACTGATGCTCCTGCATATGTGATAATAAAGTTAATCCGCTTTTTCCAGGTAAATAAACGTCCAGTAATACCAGATCCGGTGACCATTTTTGAAGGCAGTCCTGTGCTTTCTTGACGGTATCTGCCTTACATACAACATCCAAATTGTCCATGCGCTCGATAAACTGTTGATTGAGCTCAGCAACCATCGGATCATCCTCAACAATTAGAACTTTCATTCATTTGTCACCTCCAATGTACAGGGCAACTCTACATATATACTTGTTCCGAGACCCGGTTGGCTATCAAGCTCAATGATTCCTTGATGATTTTCCACCATGGTTTTAACCAGATTCAAGCCGTAGCCTCTGTCTTCTCCTTTGGTTGAAAAGCCATGCTCGAATATCCTTTTTTGCATCTCAAAATCAATCCCCAACCCATTATCTTTCACTTTCAAAATGAATACATTTCCCTCACACTCATAATTCAATTTCAGCTCAATTTTGCCGGGTTCTTTTTTTTGTAAGATGGAATCTATGGCGTTGTCAAAAAAATTACCCAGGATGTGTATGACATCATGAACGATATCCTGCATCTCCACATTAGAGACATCCGAGCTTTCTGCAAGAAGAACCGAAATATTCTGTTCGCGTGCTTCATTGATTTTACCCATAATAAAACCTGCTAATGCCGGAACTTTAATTCTCTCAGTCAAAAAGCCTACCTCATCTTGATACCGGTGATTTAGCTGCTGAATATATTGACTGACCTCCGCATATTTCCTCATTTCAATCAGGCCGGATATTACGTGCATTTTGTTCATAAATTCATGGGTCTGTCCGCGAAGGGAGTTAATATAATATTTTGTACCACTTAACTGGTTGCTGAGATGGATCATCTCGGATTGGTCGCGCAGCGTTGCAACTGCCCCAAAAAACTCATTTTCAATATATATAGGGGTTACTGTCGCAATGACTTCTATACCATTCACATAAAATGAGCGATCCTTGATTTTCTTTTTATCATCAAACACTCTCTTGAAGAGCACGTTATAAAAGTTGGTATCTAGCTGCTCGCCAATCGGGGCTTTCATCTCTTGGTTTGCCAGTTGATACTTGGCCTGAGCTTCTTTGTTCATGAGCATAATTTTCTCGTCAGCCGAAATGGCTATAATTCCTTCAGCGACCTCATTTTCAATAATTTCTTTTTCGCGCAATCGTGTCGCTATCTCTTGCGGCTCAAGCCCAAATAAAATCGTTTTGATTTTCTGAGCCAGAATGATCGCGCCCAGAACTCCACTAAAGAGCCCAAGCATCAGCCCCCCAAAAATGGTATACTGCGCCTGCATCAAATCATGATTTAGGGTTCTCATGGTCAGCCCTACACATACAATGCCAATGACCTCATGCTGTTGATTAAAAATCGGCGTAAAATATCGGTAACCTTTGCCCAAAATACCTATATTCTCAGAAAAATGTCCCTGACCGGATAGTGCTCTTCTGGCATCATTCAAATCAGAGAACGGTTTGCCAACCATCGTTGCATCCGGATGAGATAGCCGAATTAAATCGTGATTCAAAATGACAACGAAATCCACATTAACGTTGTGCATGACTCCAAGCGAGTAGTCTTGGATCTGCTTCACAGGAACTCCCTGCTCAACATTACGAATAACATCGTTGTCACTAGCAACCATCTTGGCAATACCCGAAAGTTTTTCCTTCGTATTATCAAAATGCTTGTTAATCACGAAATTACGAATGAGAAGCAAGGATATAATTAAAGAAATAATGATAACTAAAACAACCAAAATAATAATCATGAATTGTAGCGAAACTTTGAATTGTCGTCTCGGTTTCGACTTACTTTTTAACCGCAACCCCATCACCTAGCTTTTTTGTTAAGCTCTCCATTAGGAATAAGAGCCTATCTCTCTGACCCTATATTCCCTTGATATTCGACATCGTTTGACAATTTCCTTCTTATTCTGCAAGCTCTGCGCGCTTCAGGAACAAGGTGCGAACGACCAGGCGTCCGAGGAAGCCATTCATCGGCTGGAAAATCAAATTTCGTTCATCTTGAACAAGTGCGATATTAACCACTAGTTGATGCTTGGCTATTTCAGTAAAATAAATAAAACCGACTTGTCTTTTAAAGACAAGCCGGTTCTATATGAATTAGTGTATGCAAAAAGGTTCCAAATTCACAAAATTCCCCGTATCTCATCCAATGACTGCACCTTTTCCCGCTGCATCCATTGTTCAAGGCCATGTACCAGCTCAGCCCCTGCATGTAAATGAACAAAATTGTACGTTCCCACCTGAATGGCAGCGGCCCCTGCCATGGTGAATTCAATAATATCCTCCACCGAGCTAATCCCGCCCATCCCGATCACCGGAATCGACACCGCCTGTGCCACCTGGTGAACCATGCGCAAGGCAATCGGTTTAATTGCCGGGCCGGAAAGACCAGCATACGTGTTGGCGAAGACACTGCGACGCCGGCGTATATCTATTTTCATTGCAGAAAATGTATTGATCAGCGAAACTCCGTCTGCGCCTTCTTCCTCGCACATAACCGCCATCTGTGTGATGTTCTCTGCGTTTGGAGACAGCTTGACGACCAACGGAAGCGCCGTCACATTGCGTACCTGACGCACAACCTCCCGCGCTACCTCCGTCTGGATACCAAATTGCATTCCACCCTGCTTCACATTGGGACATGAAATGTTCAATTCCAGCATATCAACGCCTCTGCGGTTCATCGTGCGACGCTTTTGTGCGTTTTCCGTAATCATCGCTACGGCCTGAACGTATTCCTCCAGATTGGAGCCGCCCACGTTGGCAATAACAGCCGTGTTCCAGCGTGTCATGTCATCCAGCTCATCCTTCAAAAAGGCGGCAACACCCGGATTCTCCAGCCCCACACTATTGAGCATGCCCGATGCTGTCTCATGTATTCGTGATCCCGTATTACCAGCCTTCGGATGCAGGGTCAGTCCCTTGCCGACGATACCACCCAATAATTCAGGAGAATAAAATTCCGCATACTCACGTCCGAATCCAAACGTACCGGAAGCCATGATGATCGGGTTCTTGAATGGTACACCCGCAATATTACACACCATGGAGATCATCAAACTCCACCTCCTCCACCGGGAATACAGGCCCTTCTTTACATACCCTTCGATTGCCTCCACGGGTACGCATCGTACAGCCCAAACATGCGCCAATACCACAGGCCATGTGTCTTTCAGTTGAAATATATAAACGGGATGACGTATCCACCGTTTTCATGGCGAGTGCTTGCAACATCGGAGTTGGCCCGCAGGAGAACATATTTGCATAAAGCGTCGGATCGACCTGTTCGACGATGCTTCCCCCTACCTTGACCTGCACAGATGCCGCCACAGCTTCGAACGCTTCAACCCCAAAGGCTTGCTGTGCAAACCCCAAATAAACGTGCGCATGCGGGTAATACTTTGCAGCCAACAGCAACGGAGCTGTACCCATGCCACCGCCGATCAAAGCCAAACTACCCTCTACCTGCGGAAATCCGTTTCCGAAAGGTCCTTCTAAATGAATCTCCTGACCAGGCTGTAATTGGGAAAACAAATTTGTCCCCTCTCCAACAACCCGGTACAAAAAGGAAATACTCTCTTCCCCGATATCATAAATGCTGATGGGTCTGGGCAGCAGTGGGTAACCTGTCCCGCTGCGCAGCATGTAAAACTGCCCCATGTTCCCTTTAAACTTTCCCTCTATTTTCATCACATAAATGCCCGGAACGAGCGCCACATTCGAAATTACGTTAGCCATATAACCCCTCCACTAACCACTCACTATAACGTAAAAGCAGCAACTATTACGTGACTATTTTCACATTTTCGGGTAACGTTTCGCCCTGCGGCTCGTGATATAAAAAAGCGTACTCCTGTTAGAGAGTACGCTTGTGTATTTAACTAATGGCTTCGCGCTCCGCATTGCGGCTACCCTTGGCATCCTTGCGGATTTGCTTGCTGCGTAGCTGCCCGCAGGCCGCGTCAATATCGACTCCATGCTCCAGCCGAACACTACAGCTAATGCCTTGTTTTTTCAGAACATCATAGAAGCCAGTAATCGACTCCGACTCACTCCGCTGGTATTGGCTATGCTCATCCACCGGATTGTACGGAATCAGGTTTACATTGGCCAGATTACGGCGATGGCCCACCAGCTCAGCCAGTTCGAGCGCGTGCTCCTTACCGTCATTAACATCCTTCAGCAAGATGTACTCCAGCGTAATCCGACGATTTGTTTTGTCCAAATAATAATCAATCGCCTGCATGAGTTTCTCAATCGGAATCGCCCGGTTGATCTTCATAATGCGAGTACGAATCTCATTATTCGGAGCGTGGAGGGAGATCGCCAAATTGACATGCAGGTCGGAATCTGCAAATTCAATGATTTTATCAGCCAGTCCACTTGTGGAAACGGTAATATGCCGTGGCCCAATCGCTAGCCCTTTGTGATCCTTAATGACCCGAATGAAATCGGACAGGTTCACGAAGTTATCAAACGGTTCGCCAATTCCCATCACAACAACGTGACTGACCTGGTCGCCCGGTCGTTCCTGATCCAGATACAGCTGGACCTTCATAATTTGCTCTACAATTTCACCGCTGGACAGGTCACGGCTCTTCTTCAACAATCCGCTCGCACAGAAGCTGCACCCAATGTTACATCCTACCTGCGTAGTCACACATACAGATAAACCAAACTTATGCCGCATCAATACTGTCTCAATCAAATTACCATCCTGAAGCCGGAACAAGAACTTGACCGTCCCGTCTGCTGACTGTTGCTTCACGTGTTCTTCAAGTGTTTCAATGGAAAAATGCTCGGCCAACAGGCGAGTACAATCCTCATGAACCTCTGCCATCGCTGCAAAATCAGTAACCCGCTTCCGGTACAATGCGTCCCATACCTGCAATGCCCGGGATTTCTTATGTCCATGCTCGATGAGCCATGCTGTCAATTGATCTAGCGTTAATCCATAAATGGATTCTTTTTTCATGTTCGATCCTCTTTTCAAAACATTCAAATTCGTCTTCCTCTATATGAAACTAAGCACGCACCATTCGTCTCAACCATCATTGCATCATAGCATGTTTAAGCAATCTGCGCTATTTAAACGCCTCTTCCATTGTCCCAAATTTTAATTATGAACACAAGGGGGCAGGCACATGGTTTCTCCAAAATTTTAGCGTGAAATTATATCTTGAAACAAAGTACAAGCCACATTAAACTAGGCGACAGAACCTGTTCGATAAGAGCACGCAAAGACAGGATTACAGATACTCCTAATGATATGATTACAACTAAGGAAGGTGATGCGGTTGGAATGGTTGCTTCGGATCAAGAACGCACTGGATCTGATGGAAGAGAGAATGCAGCAGTCACTCGATATCGATGAAATTGCAAAGGCAGCCTACTCGTCTCCTTTCCATTTTCAGCGTATGTTTCATATGCTAACCGGCGTTACGGTTGCAGAATATGTGCGCAAACGTCGATTGACCTTGGCTGCTCAGGAATTGAGTCTTTCTTCCGCCAAGGTGCTGGATGTAGCGTTCAAATACGGATATGATTCCCCCGAATCTTTTTCTAAAGCGTTCCGAAGGGTACACGGTATTTCGCCCTCTGAGGCCAGAAGCCCTGGGGTAAACCTGAAAGCCTTTCCACGTATCACCTTCCATTTATCGTTGAAGGGAGATCAGGAAATGGATTACAAAATTATAGAGAAGGCGGCCTTTACGGTCATTGGCAAGTCCATTCAAGTCACCACTAAGAACGGCGATAATCTTCGAGAAATCCCAAAATTCTGGAACGAACTGAATGCGGATGGTACATCGGATCAGATTCATGCCTTGGGAACAGGCGACGACATCCTCGGTATTTGTTTGGATTTCAAACATGGAGAAGAGAAATTCACGTACCTGATTGCCGCAGAAGGCAGCGAAGACGTAGCGACCGCGAATGGGCTGGAATCCAGAACCATTCCGGCTTCAACCTGGGCAGTATTTACATCCATCGGCCCTATGCCTCACTCGATCCAAAAGGTATGGCAAAGAATTTTTCAGGAATGGTTCCCTGCCAGTAATTATGAGCATTCAGGCGGCCCGGAACTGGAAGTGTATACTATGGGCGATTCACATGCTGAAGACTACCGAAGTGAAGTTTGGATTCCGATTAAGAAAAAGTAAACAACGAACCGACTGCCTATTGCAGTCGGTTTTATACCGTACTGCATTTACATCATAAGGTGGCAGAAAACACAATTCCCTGCATACTCGCTACTCTAGCTTAATGCTCCCAGGCAACTCCCCAAGCTCCTGCTTCAACACAGAGTATAGGCTTGAACCTGCCGGCTTTAGCGGATAGTCTGTTGCTTTGCAAAGAAGGCCGAAGGTCATATCGATCAGGCTGCCGCTTAATTCCCTCACCGCTGTTCCTGCTGGGACAGAACTGACCAGAATTTGTGGCACAAGTGCAATACCTAAATCGCTCTCCACATAAAATTTCAGAGCCGTCATGCTGCCAATTTCCATCGTGTTTAATATGGTTATTCCATATTCCTTCATGACCATTTCAAGTTTGCGACGATATGGACAGGTGGCCGACGTAATAAGCAACCGCTGCCCCTGTAAATCCTCCGGCCCAATCTTTTCTTTTTGCGCAAGCGGGTGATTTTCAGGCATCAATACTACAAATCTCTCCCTAAATAAAGGTTCAAAATATAGCTCTGTGCCCAAATCCGGTGCGGAGCACAGCGCTAAATCAATATCCCCCTTGAGAACACGCTCGCTTAGAGTAGGGGTATTCCCAAACTCAACAGAAACCCGAATGTTCGGATAATGGGTTAAGAATCGTTTTAAAATTTCTGGTAGTCGGTAACTGGCAGTCGGTTCGGTCACTCCTATACGAAGGTCGCCTGCGGTTCCTCTTTGCAGATTGTCCATATTTTCCTGCAATTGCTCCATATCCTTTACAATATGTAGACTTTGCTCGTAAAACATCCTGCCCGCTTCAGTTAACTTTATTTTCTTGCCCCGTTCGATCAGTTGAATTCCCATATCGGACTCCAGCTTCTGTATTTGCATCGTCACGGTAGATTGTGCATAATTCAACTCTTCCGCTGCACGAATAAAACTCCCGTAATTCACAATCATTTGAAATGTTTTGAGTGTTTTAATGTCCATTCTCAAACTCCTATATGCACAATTAATTCAATTTTATTGAATTGTAAATTCAGTTAATTCAATTATACAGAACACAATACATCTTCTACAATGATACATATCAGATCATATTATTTTTCAGACGCAAAATGAACTGGATGGGAAGGAGCGAATATATATGGATTTACATCAAAAAGTAGCACTGGTTACAGGTGGAGGTACAGGAATTGGGAGAGCCGTATGTATGGCCTTGGCAGATCGAAAAGCTACGGTAGTCGTAAACTATTCCCGCTCTAAAAACGATGCTGAGGAAACTGTACGTATGATCCTTGAAAAGGGCGGACGTGCTATCGCATTACAGGCAGATGTTTCCCGAGATCAGGAAGTTCGAATTATGGTTGACCAGATTGTCCATCAATTCGGTACGATTGATATACTTGTGAATAACGCTAGCATTACACATCACATTCCTATGGATGATCTGGAGGCAGCCACGGAAGAGGTATGGGATGATCTATTTGATGTAAATGTAAAAGGCATGTTTTACTGCGCCAGAGCCGTAGCTCCTTTTATGAAGCGTAGTAAACAAGGAGCTATCGTCAATCTGGGAAGTATAGCAGGACAAACAGGGCTAGGTTCCTCTCTTCCCTATGCGGTATCCAAAGCGGCCGTCCACGGGCTGACCAAATCTTTAGCACGAGCACTGGCACCGGATATTCGAGTCAATTGCATCGTGCCAGGAGCCGTAGCAACAAGATGGTGGGCAGGCAGGGAAGAACAAATGAAGCAACTGTTTCCTCATTTGCTCCTACAGCACATTTCCACGCCCGAGGATATTGCTAGCATGATCTGCTCTGCTTTGGAACAGGAAGCCATGACAGGCCAGACTATTACGGTGGACAGCGGACAAACGCTGTAAAAATACTGGGATTTCTGCGTAAAAACAAGCCGCCTTCTCAGACAGAAGGCGGCTTTTGAGCTATCGTATACCGTCGTTGACTACGTTTTAGCTTAGAGATACCGCAATTCGTGTACCTTTCACGAATTTAACAAATAAGTACCGAACAAGCGGCCCCACAATTAAGAGCTGCAGAGGGAAAGCAAAAATAAAATTCTTAAAAACTAAAGACAAGTAATTTTTAAATAATGAGTCTCCCGAAAGACCATTAAAAAGGTAAGCCGTCCCCAATCCATAAAGTGACATACAGAGAACCATTCCAATGACCATACAGCATGAGAGGGACAGAATCACAAATACCTTTTTAGATTTGTCGTATGGTAATGAGAAGGCTATTTTCTTTGCTAGTGGACCGACAATAAATAATTCCAATACGAAAGCAATGATAAAACATAAAATAAATTGAAGAAACATTACTTTTAGAGATATTGTGCCAATCAAGTCATTTGTATATAGATTATAAAATGTCATGAATACGACCATCCCCAAGCACATCATTAAACCAAAATAAAAATCTTCTTTCTTCGTTGTTGGCAATTCCATCATCCCTTCTGTGTACCTTGGTAATTATATAAATAGTCAAAACCTCCACATAAGTGAACTTTCTGTGAACTTTATAGTAAGCGCTTCCTTTTTTGTATATAAGAAATAGGCATCGTTCATCTCAACGATACCTTGGAATACTGCGTCATGTCCCTCAATGATCTGCTTTTAAATCTAAGCCAAATCTCTTCAGCTCAATAAAAACACCTTCCAGTCGCTTCCCTTTTTCCGTTAACGAATATTCAACACGCGGGGGAACCTCGGCATATACCTTTCTTTCTAACAGGCCGTTATCTTCAAGTTCCTTCAGGCGTAGGGAAAGCGTTTTGGGGCTAATCCCCTTCATGGATTTTTGAAGATGGCTGAATCTCAGTGTTCCTTCGATAAGAAGGTCGCGGATGATTAAAAAAGTCCATTTCGTTCCAATCAAATCAAGTGTTTGGGCAATAGGACACGGCTTGCCTGGTATTCCTTTGGTCAATTCAATAGGTTCTTGGGCGTGCATAGGAACTCCTCCAAAAATATCTGTTAAACCCAATGGTATCACAATAGTTCCATTTAGGAAACTATATGAATTAAATATCACTACTTCCCTAAATAAACTTACTACATATACAATATCGGTGTAGCAAGTCATGTTTTCTCTAATACGAGGAGGTGAAGAGATGAAAAATATACTAATCATTAACGGTCATCAAAAATATGATTCGTCTGAAGGGAAATTGAACCGAACATTGATGGACAATATGGTGCGTCTCTTAAGTGAAGAGAACAAAATCAAAACAACGTCTGTTCAAAATGGCTATACCCTCAGCGAAGAACAAGAAAAATTTTTATGGGCGGATGTAGTCATTTACCAAACCCCTATCTATTGGTTCAGCGTTCCTGGATTATTAAAGACTTATATGGATGAAGTCTATGCTTACGGTGTATTCTTCACGGGTGCTCATGAATATGGTAGCGGAGGTTTATTAACCGACAAGAAATATATGTTCTCCACGACTTGGAACGCTCCAGAAAAAGCTTTTAATGATCCAAATCAATTTTTTAGTGGCGCTAGTCTAGAAGCCGCACTCAGGCATTTGCATTCTGCACATACATTTCTCGGCATGGAGCCTTTGAAAAGCTTTGCGTGCTACGATGTTATTAAAAATCCAAATATACCTAAATTTATTACTGATCTTGATATACATCTACAAGCTGTATTACATGATTAACAAATCCAGATGAACACTAGGAGGGAATCCATTTGCAAAACCAAAAGATTGTCATTATTGGTGGAAGCTCAGGTATTGGTTTAGAAACAGCTAAGCAAGTCATTTCGCTTGGAGCGGAAGTGGTAATCGCCAGCCGCTCGGAGGATAAATTGCACAAGGCCAAAGAAATGCTGGGCCCTCGTGCTGCAATACATGTGCTGGACACGTCAGATGAGCAGCAGGTAAAATCCTTCTTCGGAAAAGTCGGCCCCTATGATCATCTTATCGTTAGCGCGGCAGAAACATCAGGTGGGTCATTCCTTCAGTTGGAGACAGATCAAGCCCGCAAGCTATTCGAAAACAAATTTTGGGGCCAGTATTATGCAGCTAAATACGGAGCTTCCCAACTTTCAACCGAGGGTTCCATTACCTTATTTTCAGGAGTGGTGGCATACAAGCCGATGATTGGCTCCTCTGCGCTCGGTGCTGTGAATGCAGCGGTTTCGAATCTTGGTCAAACCTTGGCGTTAGAGCTTGCTCCCATCCGCGTGAATGTCGTCTCACCCGGCATTATTGATACACCTTCACGCAGCAAAATGCCTGAAAATACGCGCAATCAATTCTATGATACGATCGCGCACAAGCTTCCTGTGAAGCGAGTTGGACTTGCGGAGGATGTTGCACGAGGTGTAATTTATTTGATTCAAAATCAGTTTGTGACCGGAACAGTCCTTCATGTGGATGGCGGACACATTTTAACATAAAAGCTTCGTCTTAAATCCGTCAGTCATTTAACAAAAAAAACGAAGAACGCTCCCGCATCTTTGCTTGGGCGTTCTCCTCTTTTCTTATCAATGAATGATTTCACAAACTTTTCCTAGTGATGAATACGACGTTTGTTTCTCAAAATGTTGCGAATCATCTTGTGATTGGGGAGCTGCCTGAACAACATATGTCCGGGATGCGGGTTGGCCTCGATAATCCAGATTTGACCGCTCTTTTCAATAGCAAGATCGATGCCCAGCTCGCGAACCGGATGATTTGTATCTATCGTGTCGGCAATGATTCTAGAAAGCTCGGTGATCTGGTCCAGAATCTCTTTCATTTTTGTTCTGTCATTTTTAAAGACCCTTAAAAGCACTTTGGACAACGGCGCCGCATGTCCTCCCTTCCGATAGTTGGTAACGACTTTTCGAGGTGCAGCGACACGGCCGGTTATTCCTGAAATGACCCATTCCGATTCCGGCTTCTGCATATACACTCTGGCATCAAAAATGGAACCTTTGTACTTGGCTAACTTAAGTCCTTGCTGTACCAAATAACGGCGATGAGGTCTCCGATAGGTTCTAACTGCTCTTCTTACGGCGTGGGATCTAACGACTCTGCGACTGGAGCCACAACGAATCTCATATTTCCTCCCCAGCTTTTTCGCACGTATGATGCCAGTTCCTCCACTCCCATAATTAGGCTTGATGAAGACTGTGCGATAGGTATCCAGCATCCGTAAAGTCCTTGCATTACTGATCCAGCGGGTTTCGGGCAAGTGAGAACGTAAAATGGGATGTTGTCGCATTTCCTTGTATTGAATCATCTTTCCAATGGGCACGAATATCCCTCGATTCTGTTGGGTTTTTGCACACATTACATGAATATGCAACTATATTCTATCTTGGTAACGGCGAATGCCACAGTTTGCTATGAAAGAGGCAAATCTCCTACTTTCTTTAAGGCGAGTCTTCTTTGATTTCAAGAGAGAAATGAACAATGTGTTCTTTGCATGATGAAGTTATTGCAAATACCTATAAAGTTGATTCCAATAATATATTAGACCAATAATAATTCTGGATATATGATGTATTAAAAAATAACGTGAGGAGGAACGTTAATATGTCTATTTATGATTTTCAGGCAACCTCAATTAACGGGAAACCGATTGAATTCTCAGACTACAGAGGAAAGGTTCTCCTCATTGTAAACACAGCCAGCAAGTGTAGCTTCTCCAGTCAATTCGCTGATCTGCAGAGGCTCTACGAGAAACGGAGGGAACAAGGTTTTGAAATCCTTGCGTTTCCTTGTAACCAATTCAATGAAAAAGAGCCGGGTAGCCATTCGGAGGTTCAGGGAATCTGTCAAATGAACCATGGAGTAACCTTCCCGCTATTTGAGAAGACGGATGTAAGAGGCTTATCTCCTCATCCTTTATTTCAATATCTGACCCAACAGGCACCGTTTCAAGGCTTCGATACCCAGACCAAAGACGGTCAATGGATGGAGGATTTCCTGCGGGATAAGTATCCAGAAATATACGCTGGCGACGGTATCAAGTGGAACTTTTCTAAATTCTTGGTCGATCGCGATGGCCATGTAAAAGGAAGATTTGAAGTAACAACCGAGCCCTGTGCCATTGATCCTGTCATCGAATCGCTATTGTAATTTTTCCGTTCACTTCTTTGGATTCTTTAAAAAAAGAGTATCAAATGACAAAAATGAATATTTGTCATTTGATACTCTTTGTGTTATCCTGACTTCAAGGAGGTGACTCACACGGCACTTGACCGTGTCCCTATGGAAAAATCCTCAGATGTGCTAACCAAGGAACAGATTCTCATCGCTACAGAAGACACCCTTAGACGTTTTGGTGTAGCCAAAACCTCCGTGACCGATGTTGCCAAAGTACTGGGAGTAAGTCATGGCACCATTTACCGACACTTTAAAAGTAAGGCCGAGCTTCTTGAAGGCGTGACCGAAAAATGGCTGAATGAAAAGATTATTGGCCCGTTAACGGAGGTCTGTCAGAATTCATCTATACTGGGAACGCCACATTTAAAACGATATATACAGACCTTAGTCGAACTTAAGCAGTATTATGCCCGCGACGACGAGGAAATGTTTGAGATGTATACGAGGGTCACCGAGCAAGCCGCTGATTTAATCGACCTGCATATCGCCCACATTGTGGATCAGCTCGCTGATATCATTGCACGCGGGGACATCACATCGGATCAGCCAGCCCAACTGGCGCGTACCCTTTTCTATGCCACAGCCCGTTTTCATCATCCCGCTCATGCTTACGAATGGAAGAGTCCCGTGATTAATCAGGAGTTTTCGGATGTGTGGATGCTTTTAGAAAAAGGAATCACTTAAAATAGATAAAGGAAAGAAGGACAAAACACATATGAAGCATTTGGACGGAAAAACAGCAATTATCACCGGGTCCTCCAGAGGGATTGGACGTGCCATTGCCGAGCAACTGGCTGATCTGGGCGCTAATGTAGTCATCAATTATGCCAGCAGTCCGGACAAAGCCCAAGAAGTCGTGAAGAGCATTCTTCAAAAAGGCGGCAAAGCCATAGCACTTCACGCTGATCTGGGCAAAATGAGTGATATTGAAGCATTATTTACAAATACGATTGCTGAATTCGGTAAAGTGGATATTCTGGTTAACAACGCTGGGCTGATGATTACCCAACCTCTGGCTGAGGTAAACGAAGCAGATTTTGACAAACAATTCGCACTCAATGTAAAAGGCACTTTCTTTGCATGTCAGCAAGCCATGAAATATATGGAGAACTACGGAAGAATCGTGAACCTGTCTACATCCGTGATCGGACAAATGTTCCCGGCCTATAGCGTATATGCAGGTACCAAGGGCGCAGTGGAGCAATTTACCCGTCAGCTAGCCAAGGAGTTCGGAAGCAAGCAAATTACGATCAACGCTGTGGCTCCCGGTCCTGTGAACACCGAGCTTTTCCAAGCAGGAAAAACCGAGCAGCAAATCGAAGGCATGAAAAAAATGAATGCTATGGGTCGGCTCGGCGAACCGGAAGATATCGCTGATGTGATTGAGTTCCTGGTCAGCGCCAAATCACAGTGGGTTACCGGGCAAACGATCCGCGTCAATGGCGGGTTCATCTAAAAGCTGGAATACATGGAATGGAGGCTGTTTACGTTCATGATATTAAACAAAGGCGAGACCTTATTTCGACAAGGAGAATCCGGCCCTTTATATCACTTAAAGAGCGGCTTGTTAAAAATTGTCCGAGTCCATGAAGACGGCTCGCAAATTTTAGTTAATGTGATTGTGCCCGATGAAATCATCCCGCACCACTCCCTGATCAGCCCCAATCCTTATTATGGTACAGCGGTGGCGTTAGTAACCTCTGAGGTTGAGGTTTTGTCGCAAAAAGAATGGTATCAGGCGCTGGAGCAAGATCCGGCTCAATGTCGGGCTATCGCTTTACAGCTACAGGACAAGTTGCGCATGATGCAGCAACGAATTGACCAACTCACCGAGGTATCACCTGCCGAGAAGCTGCGGAAGCTCCAACGCTGGTTCCACTCCTACATCGCACCCGCCACGTTAACGGACGTGCTGACGCAGGAGGAAATCGGCCAGTTTATTGGGCTGCGTCGGGAGACGATTAATCGGCTATTGCGTGCTTCAAGCGCTCCTTCTGCAAAAGATGATGACGATAATGCATCTCAATGAGCTCAAACCACTCTCCAGCATTCAACGCACCAAAACTGGGATGAGAGACGGTGAACAGCGTTGTTGATTTCCCAACGGTCGGCTCAATCTCTCTCATCTTGCGGATCACGACGTTTAATCCCTCCACAATTTCTTCTTTGCTAGTGGGTTGTTGGGGAGTGTACTGAGGGGATGGTGGAACTTGGATACGCATTGGCGGAAAGCTCCCCAGATTAAAAATGGCCGTGCCTGCCTCCGTTTTAACTCCTGTCTCCCCATTAGGCTGTAGACAAAGATCAATGTTCTTAAGATGCATATACAGTGCAGAGTTCACCAAATGAAGATACATTTGTCCAAGCGACCATTGACCCTCCTGAGGTGTGTATTGCAGTTCCTCCAAGCTAAAGCTGTCCAATTCAAGAAGATAGTGTTGTGCCGTTTCTTCGAAACGCTGCAATGTTTCAGTTGTATTCATATATTAATAATTGCCCCTCTCTATCAAAGTAGCTTTACTATACAAAAATGCTACTGACAGCATTATGTCAGTAGCATTTCAACATTTTTTCCACTTCCACACGTATCCGCTCCCTGAGCGACTCAGGCTCCAGCACAACCATATCCGCGCCCCATCCAAGTATCCATTGCAGTAGTTCCTCTGGCTGTCTGACGCGGAAGAGTACATGCAGTCCATCTGCACGCTCCTCTATGGCCTCCATATAAAAGTTGTTCGCTTCCTTCACCTTATCTGCGATATCTGAACGTGCTAATATGCGAACAGTTACATGACGGTCATCGGTTTGCTTGTAATCCTGCAAATGAAAATCGACAGGCAACTGAAACCTGTCCTCCAGCACAATAAGCTTGTCCATACGTGACAGACGGAAATGGCGAAGCTGCTGTCGCAATTCGCATTGCCCAATTAACATCCAAGAACCACGGAGCAGTACAAGACCATAAGGAGCGACCACACGCACACTTTGACGATTCCCGTCAGCCTCTGGCATTCTCTTGGAGTAGCCAAACTGTACTTTCCGTTTTTCCAATACAGCGAGACGCAGCGTTTCCAAACAGGTTTTCTCGCTATGGTTTACCCCTTCACCCACCGCGAGCAGTCTGATGGTCGTACGCACCCGGGAGACTTCCCTGCGAACGCTCTCCGGTAATATGGCTTCAATCTTCCTGCGGGAGGTTTGCGCCTTGATACCGTAATCTGTATCAAATTTTTGTTCGACAAAATCCGTTCCGATTAGCAACGCCACAGCCTCTTCTGCGGTAAAGCTCAGGGGGGGCAGGAAGTACCCCTCCATCAAGGAATATCCAATGCCCGGTGCTCCTACAATCGGTACACCCGATTCACTTAGAGCCTGAATATCCCGATAGATGGTCCTCACACTCGTTTCGAATATGGCTGCCAAATCCTCGGCTCGTAAAATATCCTTACGCTGCAACTCTAGCAAGATCGCTAGCAAACGATCTGTTTTGTTCATACCACGGCCCCTCTCTGGAAGGATCTAAAATGCAGAAATACAAAAAAGCAATAAGGGCAGTACAGTCACTGCGACTTATTGCTCTTTTTTTTCATACGGAAGTTACTTCATTATTTAAAAAACACTTTTTCGACGTTATATTTAGCCTTTTGTGAATTGATGATGTAGGTTTCATAGATTTCTCGCTCTACAGCATCTTCCACAATACAAACCTCAATAATCGCTACTTCGTTCCGCTTGTCCTTGATCGGCGATACGGTATCTTCAAAATGCTTTTTGATTCTTTGTCTCAGCTTTCTTGCTTTACCAACGAACAGCAATTCCTCCTGTGTGTTGTAGAACATAAAGATACCAGCCTTATCTCTAGGGATCAGGTGAAAGTCGGTAAATCCGTAAATATGGCTGAGCTCAGGGTTAACCTGTTTGGTAATTGTGATATCCGGAGTTGGAATTGTTATATTAATCACTATGTCACTTCCTCATTCTATATAGGTGTAAATATTATCACAAATCCCGTGGTAACACCATTTAATAATCCTTGTCCCATGACTAAAACTCCCGACTTAGAAACTGTATGAGAAAAAGATGACTCTGATGAATACAGAGCCACCTTTTCATTTATGTTATCCATTTTTGTAATCCGTAATGCGGTAATACATCGTTTTATCCTTCAACTTACGGAAATGGGACCTTGCCGGATAAAGATTAGCCTCAATAATCCCGATACGTCCTTTCCGGTCTATTCCAATGTCCAGTCCATACATACGATGTCCCGGAAAAAAATTACTTAATCTCTTCGCGGAACGGATGGAAACACGATTAATATGGGACTCTAGGGCACTGGCAGACAGGTGCCGAACAGAAGATTGTTTTATGCCGGATTTAAAACTGAGTAAAGTTCCCTTACTCCGTGTATTGTTGGAAACAATATAACCTTTGCCTGCAACTTTGATAACCTTCCCTGTGACTACCCATACAGGTGAGCCGGTTCTCCGTTGAATGATGACTCTCATATCAAAAGGGCGTTTGTTGATGGTCGGACGGGTAATTCTGCGTTGAACCATATAACTGGCGTTCCCGATTTTTCTTCTGATATAATGATACGTATTGGTTCTACCCCTTACTAAAACTCTTTTATTCTCGTAATGTACGATGTACTTATGGTTTCCTAACCAGGAGACCTGGAAGATCCCCCGTCCACGACTCCCCCACACCGGTTTCACAATAACATGCACGTACTTGGAGAGAAGTTTCGAGAAATTATGCCTATCCAGGAGCCTCGTCTCGGGGACATAAGACCTCAGAGACGCATACCTTCTCAATAACAAATATTTGTACCACTTATCTTTTGCTCCTGATGCCATGGGAACTCCACCTTTCTCATCCGCATTTTATGCTACTGAGATAGCCTTCAAGCAATTCCAAAAATAACTCCATTTCCTTATACGTAATATCACCTATATTGGCAATCCGGAACGTATTTAGCTTCTCTAGCTTGCCGGGATAAATCATCATGCCTTTGCTATAAAAATAATCATGCATAGATTGAAAATCATAACCTGCACAATGAGGCTCAAGAATGGAAGTAATGATCTTGGAATGATGCTCTTCGGGAATGATATAGGTTAGGCCTAACCGGGCTAACCCGTTAATTAAGGTTTTCCAGGATGTCGCGTACCTTTCGTACCTTTTATCCACCCCTTCTTGCTTTAATTCCTCAATCGCTTGTCTAAGCGCATATAAGGTTTGGACTGGGGGAGTAAACCGCATCTGCCCATGTTCCACAAAATAGTTATATTGAGCATACAAATTCAAATAATAGCTTCTTGGTTTCTGGCCTTTCAAATTCTCCAATTTGCTTTTTTCGGCGATCACAAACGAAACCCCGGCCATTCCCTGTAAGTTTTTGTTGGAGCTTGCCGCCAGGTAGGCAATGTTCATTTCCTTCAATTGAATTGGAACGGCCGCAAATGAGCTCATGGCATCCACGATCATGTCGATTTGATAGCTTTTGCACAATTCTCCGATATCCTTCACCTTGTTAAGCAGGCCAGTTGTCGTCTCATGATGTACGACGGCCAGATGGGAGACAGTGCGTTCGGAAGATTGGATACACCTTTCTAATTCGGCCAAATCAATCGCATCATCGGGAGAACTTTTGAACTCAAAATAATCCACTCCATAAACCTTCGCTATCTCGCACATCCGTTTTCCATAGGCCCCATTGCTGACAATGATTACTGCATCGTGATTCGGGACCGAACTGATGATGGATTCCACCGCTGCAGTACCTGATCCGCCAAACAATACGGTCGCATAATCATCCGGGTCAGCAACCAACCGGGTCAGTTCTGTAGAAATGTACTCCATGATTTGCCCAAACTCGGCTTCACGAGGACAAATATCCGGAACCACCTGTGAACATTTCACACTTTCTGTAGTCGTTGCCGGCCCAGGTGTTAGCAAAATGTTTTTCTTGACGACAGAACTCATGAACCGCCCACTTCCTTGCCCTTCAAAGGATCGTTATGAATAAAACGCTGCAGACGTTCTTTTACTTCGTGAGGCTTCATATGCGGACGAGCAAGCTGATCCTTAGAATCTTTGGATATTTTCAGACACAAAAACGTAAGTTCTCTATTCATTTTCCATTCTTGTAAAAAGACTTTTAGTTCCTCGAGACTGTGAACAAGAATCGACTTTGTATACCCACAGGAAGCAGCAATATCTATAAAATCAATATTATGCGATACCGTACTTTGCCCGCCTGTTGATTCATGGGCATTATTATCTAGCATGATATGAATCATATTGGCCGTATGGTAGTACCCGTTGGTTGCCAGGCTCCCCATACGCATCAGCAGAGATCCGTCTCCGTCAATCACGACAATATTTTTGCTTGGTTGGCTCAGAGCTAACCCCAGTCCAAAAGAACCGATGCACCCCATAGAACCTACCATGTACAGGTTGTTATCTGCATCTTCAATTTCATATAGTTCGCGCCCAGTTTTACCAGTTGTTGCGAGCTGGACGGTATGGCTGTCTTTCATGGAGTTAATCGCACATAATGCATCATAGCGCGTAGGCATTTGATGATTCGCACGACCATGCTGCCGGATCTGATTTAAATGGATGGAGGTTTGCTGTTTTTTCAATGGCTCTTTGTCGAACGTGCCTTTTTTAACGACAAAAAAGAACGGGCGATTCCGGGCAATTTGCTCATTAGCCTGGATCAATTGATTTTTTACCTCCTCTAAATCCTTGGAGAGATACTGCCATTCCACATCCATCAAATCCAGCATTTGCGTTGTAATCTGGCCCATCAGTTCATGCTGAGGCTCGTCAGGTATCCCCGGTTCTCCGCGCAGACTGACAAATCCAAGCAGAGGAATACGAAAAGGGTAAGTAAGGGAGGTCAATGGCGAAACAGCGTTGGTCAGCCCCGAATTTTGCATAAGGACTACCGATTTCTTCCCCCCTATATAAGCTCCGGATGCAATGGCGACCGCATCCCCTTCGTTAGCCGCTGCAACATAATCGCATTCGTTTATGGCATAATTGATCAAGCTTTTCAAGAAGGAGCATGGAACACCGCTGAAAAAGGTAAATCCTAATTTTTTCAGCTCTTCTCCTAACAATTTCGTGTCCATTATACGCGCTCACCCGAATCCGGTTCTGACGATGGAAGATATTTCTTTTCCGCAGCTTGCAGCTCTTCGACCCCTTGAAGCCGGAATACTTCTTCGAGGGTTGCGACTTCCTTTTCGACATGAACAAGGCTTTCATCCCGATAAATTCGGCCAGATAATTGTTTCATGGCTTGAATGGATGCTCTCAAATTATGGTTTGCCCAAATCACAAGGCTAATCCCCATCTCCTGAAACCTGACGGTTGGAGTCGTATAGTATTTGGTAGGCACGATCACTACTGGCAATCTTCCAGCCCATTCTTTCATGAACGCTTCAATCTCTGCGGCATCCGATCTTTTGCTGTGTATAAATACGGCATCGGCTCCTGCCTTTCGATATGCCTCCGCCCGCTGCAGCGCCACTTTAAGCCCACTCCCGGTAATAAATGCCTCTACTCTGGCCACCACCGTAAAATCCGTGTCCGTCTGCGTATCTTTCATCGCTTTAATTTTCCCGGAAAACTCTTCGATATCAGCCAAAGTCTGCTCTTGACCGTTAATGAAAGAATTCGTTTTGGGGAACCGCTTATCTTCGATACATACCCCCGCAATATGGCGCTGCTCCAGTTTCTTCACCAAGCGCCTTGCATTGTTGAAGTTGCCGTACCCCGTATCTCCGTCCAACAAAATCGGGATAGAGGTAGCGTCACTCATGAATTCCAAAACATCCAAAACCTGCGTCCAGGAGGCCTCATTGTTGTCCCTTACTCCCATCGCTGCAGAGATGGATAACCCGCTGGCCCAAATTCCTTTAAATCCTGCCTCCTCCACAATTTTGGCTGACAGACCATTATGAGCCTCCATGATAAACTCTGGTTTTTGTGAATTGACCAAGTCTCTAAGTTGCTTTGTTTTTTTCATTGAAACTTTCTCCTTCTCCCCTAAAAATAACGTGCATGGAATCTACTTTCGAATAAGACTCTTGTTTCTCATGATGGTGTTGATCATAGTAGGATCGGGAAATTGAGTAAATAGCATATGTCCTGGGTGTGAATTGGCCTCGATAATCCAAATATGACCTTTTTTATCTATGGCAATATCAACCCCCAATTCGCGAACCGGATGCCGTTCATTGATCTTTTTGGCAATAATGACGGATAGTTTGGAGATTCTACGAAAATAGGCATCTGCTTTCGCGCGGTTGTGCTTAAAAAGGCTGAATAGCACTCGATGCAAGGATACTGCATGCCCTCCTTTAAGATAATTGGTAACATACTTATGAGGTGCCGCGACACGGGCAGCCACCCCGGAAATAACCCATTTCCCCCTTGGCTTCTGTAAATATATCCTGGTGTCAAAAATCGACCCGTGGTACTTAGCCAACCGAAGTCCTTTCTGTACCAAATACCGATGTCTGGATTTCCGGTATGACTTAATTGCTTTTAAGACAAAACGAGATCCAACAAACTTTCGACTTGAACCGCTACGAACCTCATATCCTTTTTTCAATCTCTTGACCCGGATGATCCCGCTGCCACCACTCCCGTGATTGGGTTTTATGAAGACCGATGAATAAGTATTCAGCATCCGCGAGGTCCTTGAATCCGTAAACCAGTGGGTTTCAGGTAAATGCGAACGCAAAACGGGATGTTGCAACATTTCTTTATGCTTTTTCATTTTTCCAATAGGCACTAGTCATCCCTCTTATCTTTTTGGGTTTTTGCGCATACAGTATGCATATGCATCCAGATCCCCTTCTGCGTGGGCCGCTACCTCTGCTAGAAACCAAGATTTATGTCACAAAAAGGCATGTCCCAGCTGTTATAAATACGCCCCCCTTGGAAACACCCTTTCGGACAGACTCGGGGTTCGGACCACAGAAAATAGGCTGTCACACACTGCACTTGAAATAAAACCCATTTTGACCGAAAATATAAAGGGTAATTATGTAATTAATTCAACTATTTTGTTAGGAGGAATATGTATCATGTCAAATATCTTTAATCGGAAGGTCAGGTTTAGCTTCTTACTCGTAGCCATCATTGCGTTCGTTATTCAAAATTCTACAGGAGACATTCATGTAGCCCGAGCTGCGGACAATGTAATTAATGCCAAGGATTTTGGTGTTAAAGCCAACTCGAATTCCTCACAGTCAAAGGAAATTCAGAATGCATTAAAGTATTTCTACGACCGAGGAATGGAGGGAACCGTCTATTTTCCAAAAGGAACATACTTGGTTGACGAATCTATTCGTTTATATGCCGGGGTTAGCCTGAACGGTGACGGAATGGGAAAAACGATTTTCAAAAAGACAGGGTCTAAAAGCCAATACGTCGTTGGCGATCCGATTCTACGAAACAATTCTGACCGACTAGACGTGAAGTTATCTAATCTCACCATTGATGCAGACCGTGCCAACCGTGAAGCCCGTGGCGAAAGTCAGGTAGGCGGTATTATTATGGAAATGGCCGTCTCTCACTTTACGCTGGATCACGTGGAAATTTGCGATACAACGATCGGAGCCCTTCTTCGCAGAACGAGAGATTCAGAGATTACCAACAGCCGCTTTGACCGAAATAATGGACATGCTATTGCCACCGGACACGAGAGCTTTCCGGCAGGCGAGTTCCGCAATGTCAAAATTACGAATAACCAGATTACCAATTCGGGCGGCGGCAGTGGAATCAATTTATCACGCGCAACCTACACGACAGTCACCGGGAACCAAATTATTAACAAGACCCATCAATCTGATGGATACGCAGGCATTCGCATCCCTAATAATGGCGCCAACAATACTGTAAACAATAATGTGATTGAAAATTACCCGCGCGGGATCTTTGTCCTGACTGGAGCAACAGGTAACAATGTATACGGAAATACTGTAAAAAATGCATCCCTGCAAGGTCTTTTGGTCCAATCGGATGGCAATACGTTTACCGACAACGAATTTATTCAAACCAATTCCTCACTTACTCCAGAGGCAGTCATTCGCCTTGCTGACGCAAACAACAACAAAGTTATTGGTAACGAGATGACCACATACTCCGGGTTCTCCAATATAGGAATACGGGTCACCGATTCCAACTCCAATGAAATTAAGGACAACATCACAGATACTAGAGGTAAATCAGTCAGTATTGAAGGCGGGCGTAATAACGTCAATACAGGCAACCGCAATCGTTAGAAATTTTATGAATTACCTACTATGCGAGTACGTCGGTTTCCGTTACAATATGTCAGTGTGATTCTGGCATCGGCAGATTGACGCGTACTTGAACATTATTGGAGGCTTCTATTTTTTCATGCAAAACGAATCTCATTCTAACGTAAAAATCATAACGGCCGATCCGAGTGCGATCGGCCTGTTTGGCTTGGCTATTGTAACGCTTGTGGCTTCATCCCAAAAGCTTGGTCTCACCGAAGGCTTAAGCTTCATCATCCCTTGGGCTATATTTCTCGGTGCTTTTGCGCAGCTGTTTGCCTCCATTCAGGATGCAAAACATAACAATACCTTCGGCATGACGGCATTTGGTGCTTACGCCTTCTTCTGGTTAGCCGTAGCTAGTAGCTGGATGATTAAAATGGGCGTATTCGGCCCTGAGCTGGCGTCTGCTGTAGACGGCAAGCAGCTCGGCTTTGCCTTTGCGGGCTATCTCATCTTTACGCTCTTTATGACCATTGGAGCGATGGAGACGCATAAGGTTCTATTCTTTATTTTTGTGTTGATTGATTTTCTGTTCCTCGGTCTTAGCTTCGATGCATTCGGCGTTGCACCAGAGATATTCCATACCATCGCCGCTTATGCTGAAATGGGCATTGGTCTACTCTCACTGTACGGTACAGGAGCTGCCGTTCTAAATGCTCATTTTGGCCGTACATTCCTGCCCGTTGGACGTCCTTTCGGCATTTTCAAGCCACGTCCTTAACTGTATATGTAAACCCACAAAGCCGCCTTTCGCGCCGATCCGCGTAAAGGACGGCTTTTGTTTTGGGATTAATATGCTATCTTAATTATTCAGCTTGCCAATTCGGCATCCGCTCTGCCGGATAACGAAGGCCTGCTGCCATTCCTTTTGGAATGATTGCGTTAATAGCTTCCATTTCCTGTGTGGATAAAACAACATCGATGGAACCTGCATTTTCCTCTAAATACGTAACCCGCTTGGTTCCTGGAATCGGTACAATTCCCTCCTGCGCAAGCAGCCATGCCAACGCCAGTTGAGAAGGTTTGACTCCTTTTTGGGCGGCAAGGTCCTTAACATGCTGCACGAGGTCCAGATTTTTCTGGAAATTCTCAGGTTGGAAACGTGGCACCGAGCGACGGAAATCATCTTCTGCAAAATCATCAAACTTCTGAATTTGCCCGCTCAAAAATCCGCGTCCAAGTGGACTGTAGGCCACAAATTCGATACCCAACTTCTTACACGTCGGTATAACTTCATCTTCCGCTTCCCGGCTCCATAAGGAGTATTCCGTTTGCAGCGCTGTAATCGGATGTACCTTGTGAGCGCGTCGAATGAGCCCAGGAGAAGCTTCGGACAGCCCCAAATAGCGGACTTTTCCCGCCTGAACCAAGTCACTCATCGCGCCAATCGTTTCCTCGATAGGTACATTCGGATCGACACGGTGCTGGTAGTACAAATCAATCACATCTACACCCAGTCTTTGCAGGCTGCGATCACATGCCTCTTTTACATATTCAGGACGGCCACTTACACCCATAAATGCGCCATCTTCCCCACGCATAATGGAAAATTTAGTAGCCAATACGACTTCGTCACGGTGGCTCCGCAGGACTTGGCTAATCAGTTTTTCATTTTTCCCCACACCGTAGACATCGGCAGTATCCCAGAAGTTTATCCCTAGCTCCAGCGCACGATGAAGCGTTTTGATCGACTCCTGATCATTCAACTCACCGTAATATTCGGACATTCCCATGCAGCCCAGACCCAGTGCAGATACTTGAAGGTCGCTGTTACCCAGTTGTTTCTTTTTCAATTTTTATCACTCCTAAATTATCAGAATAGTCATCGCATTTCCTAATCACTACGTCACATTCCGTATGTTACTACTTAAAGTTAACTTGAAGTCAAGCATTGTCTTGTATATGCTATTTCAAAATTTTTTAGAAAAATTTGATTTCCGGGTTGTAAGAGGCAGCTGTAAATTTCCTATATATATGAGAAACGAATTATCGCGCGAGATTCGGTTTCAAAATAATCCAATTGGAGGTTTAACATGCCAGCAAACTACTCTTACACCAAAACGTCCGATGGTTTCCATGTTATCATCACGCCAGCTTCGAATATTCAAAATAAAAATATTCGAAGCCGGATCACACAGCAAACCGATTACGGGATTAATGGTGGCTTCTTTAACCCAATCAGCACAACAAAGGCGCCGACCGAGTGTTTGTCTATCGCGGTCACACCTAATAATACCCATGATACTAAGGCGAATGCCAAAGGGAATAGCCGTGGTACAGCATTTGTATACACGGAGAGCAACAAAACGAAAATAGGGATTACCCGTGCTTCAAGTGTGACGGATCTCAAAAAACAAATGGGGACTTCGATTACGTATAAGTCTATTATTAGCGGCGGTAGCCTGTCGCTGAAGAAAGAGGAAGAAGCATGGCTTGAGGATTTAAAAGATATTGAAAAATTTGATTTGAACGGAACGTTGCGATACACCGATTCCACCGGGCGAACTGGCCTGGGCTTCAAGGTCGTAAATAATGTTTGGCAGGTCTACCTGGTTGTTCATGAAAATGCGACACTGAAACAACTTCGCAATTATTTTATTAAACAGGATTGCTTTGAAGCCATTCTTCTTGATGGTGGAGGCTCGTCCGGTATTCAAGTTAAGAACTCTGCAGGCACTATGGTTAAGTATGAGCAAACACGTTATATCTACAACATGGTAAAACTCATTAATATCACCTAAGCCTTATGATATAACGTGCTTGTATAGGAGTAAGGAGGCCTTACCGGCCTCCTCTATAAATCATCCAGCACAACGATTTCCAATGCCAGGAAAACAGGTGTTACAGGGTACAGATAAGAAACTTCAATCGGTTGCCCCGCTTGTAATTGTGCTGGATTGATTAATTGCCTCCGCTGACCATCCATCTGCTTATAAATATGTGTATCTGGGACAGATATATAGACCGATTGGATAGGTTTTTCCGTTGGATCATCACTTTGGGGTAGTTCTTTAGCAAATTGAACAGGCTGTTCAAATCGGACCAAATAGTCCATGGTGGGGGCTGCTAAGGGTTGTTCTACTTCTTTTTCAATTCTTTCAATACTTTCGATTTTGGCACGCCCTGTGTATACCGTTGTGCTTTCCAGACGGTCTAAGTCAAAAATAGATTGAGCCACCGCTCCATTAGATTCGTTAACCGGCGTAGCCGATTCTGTTGTAGAACATGCAGGCAGTAATGCTGCCGCAAGCAAGACAAGGACAAGGGCAGAAACGCTATTTTTCATAAGTGATCCTCCCTAATCTGGTTTATAGAATATGTTCACTATTAAGACGCGGACAGGAACAATTTGGTTGCTTTAGTCTGTATTTATCCATTACATTTTGAAAGGTGTGCAATTATATGTTAAAAAAACTCAGTTTGGTAGCTCTCGCTGCATCAACACTTTTAGTAGGAAGCTCTATTACGGCAAGCGCTGATTCTACTGTAAATTACGATCATTTGCTCTCGGCAGGGACCACTAACGCTTTCCTGGCCATGGAAGATGGATCTTCATTTTATGCAACGGGAAGTAACAGTGATGGCAAGCTCGGCGTAGGCGCTGGCGGAGGGAATAATAAAACAAGCCCAATGCAAGCAGATGTATCCGACATCGCAATGATTGATGCTGGTGATTTGCATTCAACTTTGCTCAAAAAAGACGGAACCATCTGGTCTTGGGGGTTTGCAAGTTACGGCGAACTAGGGACAGGGAATAAGAGGGACACGGCAAGAGTACCTGTTAAAAACAAATATATTGATAATGTTAAGGAAGTGAGAGCAGGAGGTCAATTTACGCTTGCGCTCAAAAATGACGGCACAGTGTGGGCTTATGGAGAAAACAACTTTGGGCAGCTGGGGATTGGCACAAAAGGAGTTTCCGCCTTTTCCGTTAAGCCTGTTCAGGTACAAGGTTTAGAAGATATTGTATCCATTGATGCTGGTGACAGTTTTGGCGCAGCCCTGGACAAAAATAATCAGCTATGGGTATGGGGACGTGGTTATGACGGCGCACTGGGGCAGGATGACAAAGAAAACCAGCTTACCCCTGTTCAATATCGAATTGATGATATCAAAACTTTTACTGCCGGAGCTGACCGCATTTATGTACTAACGAACAGCGGAGAAGTATATGCTTCCGGGAGTAACACTTCTGGAAAGCTTGGGGATGGAACCTCTACTTTTAGAAGATCACCCGTATTGATCAATGTTTCCAATGTAAGTAGACTGAAAGCAGGCAAAACTCAAACTTTTGCACTTAAAAATGATGGAACTCTTTGGGGCTGGGGAACCAATAATGAGGGACAGGTAGGTGACGGGACCGATGTATTTTCTGTTAAAGTCCCATCCCAAGTTGTAGATGACACAAACACGCCACTAACCGATGTAGTAGCATTCAGTGCAGCAGGAACCCACTCCCATGCTTTGACAGCCGATGGGACGGTTTGGTCCTGGGGATATAACAAAAACGGCGAACTGGGAATCGGCAACACCAAGGAACAATATGCTGCCACGAAAACGAATTTCCCAAATCCTTTTTCGGAATAACTAATATTCTTATACCTTAATAAATTGTTTAAGGAATACGCTTAGCCCTCCGTTTTTCCAACCCCAAAAAAGCAATAAGGGCAGTTCAATCAACTGCCCTTATTGCTCTTTATTTTCATTTAGAGCTGCTTTATTACAAATAAAACTATGATTATGTATGAACAGAAGCGCTTCAGTAGCTTCTGGACGGTAGGGAAATTCATTTACAGAGCTAAGGCTTCTTCCGTAATCTTTTTGATATCAATGGATGAAGGCGTTTCTTCCTTGACCATATCGGGCAGGATATTTTCCAAAAAATAATCAACACAGTGTAACTGAATATTCTTGATTTTCACAAGCGCATTACGATACATGACTATAAATTCTTTTTCAGTATTTCCCCGCTGTAGTTCGGCAAATGCTTCGTACACCTGATCCATCTTGTCAGCAACTTCAAGGATCAAACCTTCTACTGAATTATCTTTGCCTTCCCGTAACTGTTTGCGAAAAATAGCTTTAAAATCCTCGGGAATATTCTCTTCAATAAAATACTCAATCATACCTTCTTCGACCTGCTGGATTAATAATCGTAGTTCCTTAGAGGAATGCTTAACAGGCGTTTTGATGTCCCCAATAAAAATTTCCCCGTAATCGTGACTGCTCGTAATCTCGTATAGCTTTTTCCAGTCAATACTGACACCATTTCTCTCTTCAATATCAGCCAGCGTTTTAGCGTATTGTACTACTTTCCAAGAATGTGCCGATACGCTGTGTTCCTCGAATTTAAACTTACCCGGACAACGGATGATTCTTTCCAGCTCATTTAGCGACCGAAAATACGTGTGAATTCCCATCATTGCATCCATCCTTTAACATATATGAGATAGTCAATATAAACCCCACTATAAACCTCAACTATTAACAGCAGATTATCGCAGTATCAAGTTGAATCCACACATGTAGCACATATACAATTTTTGCTATACACTTTATAAAAGGGGAGTTGCAAAATCCTAAAAAAGTATAAAGTGGTGAAATCGTTGTTCAAAATCCTACTAATTGAAGATGATGAAACTTTGTTCCATGAAATGAAGGATCGGTTAACTCAATGGAACTATGATGTGTATGGCATCCAGGATTTTAATAAAGTCATTCAGGAATTCACAACGATAAAGCCTGACCTGGTCGTGATAGATATTCAATTGCCGAAATTTGATGGGTTTCATTGGTGTCGAATGATTCGATCCCACTCTAACGTGCCCATTCTTTTCTTATCATCACGGGATCATCCTACGGATATGGTGATGTCGATGCAGCTTGGCGCGGATGATTTTATCCAAAAACCGTTTCATTTTGATGTACTCATTGCAAAATTACAGGCGACACTTCGCCGCGTATATAATTACAATACAGAGCCTGTCTCTCTGAAAACATGGCGTGGAGCGACGGTCGATTATGAAAAAAACGTAGTAGCCAATGGGACTGGCTCCATCGAATTAACCAAGAACGAGATTTTTATTTTGAAGCTGCTGATTGAACAAAAAAATAAAATTGTCGCACGAGAGGAATTAATTAAAAGCCTCTGGGATGATGAACGTTTTGTCAGCGACAATACCCTGACCGTCAACTTGAACCGCCTGCGTAAAAAATTAGACGAGCTGGATTTGGGCCGTTTCATTGAAACGAAAGTCGGACAAGGCTATATGGCTACAGAAGAGGCACCTGCCTATGATTAAAAAATACCTTATAGAGAGGCGGAGCTGGATTCTACTGTTTGTGTGTCAGCAATTCCTGATCCTGTTCATTGCTTATGTGGATGCAGCAATTCCGTTAATGCCGATTCTTTATATCGTCTTCTTATCTATGATGATTTTCTTGGTTTTTTTAATCATTCGCTATCCCAAGGAAACCAAATTCTATACCACACTAGAAGAATGGGAGAGCCCTCTTGAACTAACGGGTATAGGCGAACCGGAGAGTCCGTTTGAGCAAATCATTGAACAAAAAATCACTGACCAGACCGTACGGTTACAACAGATCATCTCGCAAAATCAATTGACACTTGAACATGAAAAAGATGAATTATTATCCTGGATTCATGAGGTAAAAACACCTTTGACCACCATGCATTTGATGATTGAGCGGTTGGACGATAAGCCCCTAAAAGCTCAGTTAACCTATGAATGGCTACGAATCCACTTACTGCTGGATCAGCAGCTCCATCACAAACGCATATCCTTTATTGAAAATGATCTGTATGTCGAGCAAGTGAATTTAAAATCTCTGGTTTTTAATGAAATCAAAGCATTACAGTCATGGTGCATCCAAAAAGGGATCGGTTTTGACATCCAATTGGAGCACATGGAAGTGCTGAGTGATGCCAAATGGCTGGCTTTTATCATCAGACAGCTCTTAACCAATGCCATCAAATATAGCGATCCCAGTGATATTATCATTCACAGCTATGAACAAAGGGATCGAATACAACTTGAGGTCCAAGACTTTGGGCGCGGTATTGATCCGAAGGATATACCCCGTATTTT
Source organism: Paenibacillus sp. FSL R10-2748 (assembly GCF_038005565.1). NCBI lineage: Bacteria > Bacillati > Bacillota > Bacilli > Caryophanales > Paenibacillaceae > Paenibacillus > Paenibacillus sp. FSL R10-2748. The sequence goes on along the minus strand of NZ_JBBOTK010000003.1, from coordinate 152,623 downwards.
CGAGAAAGGTTTTACCTCCACAACCCAACATTCTGATCATACTTCAACGGGCATGGGGTTATATTTAACGAAAAAGGCAGCACAGTCCTTGCTCATACATATAGATGTGCACTCCAAACCGAACGTGGGTACAACCTTCACTTTAATTTTTCCCAAACGAAATGATTTTGTGAGCATGGTGAGCATGTGACAGAGATGTCACATGCTTTTATGTATTGTTCGCCCAATCAAAGGAAAAACATCGGCTCTATTTTTATAATAAGGCTACAAGAACAATAAGGAGTGCATCGAAGTGAATATTTTAGAAGCCCATAAAATTCATAAAAGCTACGGTAATAAGTTAAATATGCAGGAGGTTTTGAAGGGAATAGATATCGTCATTGAAGAAGGGGAATTTGTCAGTATTATGGGAGCCTCCGGTTCAGGTAAAACCACACTGCTGAATGTTCTTTCCTCCATTGATAAAGTGAGCCAAGGCTCCATTAGAATCAATGATATCGAAATGACGAAAATGAAAGAAAAGCAACTGGCTGAATTTCGCAAAAAGCATTTAGGCTTTATTTTTCAAGAGTATAATCTGCTGGATACGCTAACCGTGAAGGAGAATATTCTCTTACCCTTATCCATCACCAAAACGCCTAAAAAAGAAGCCAACCAAAAATTTCAGGAAGTAGCTACAGAACTGGGAATTTATGAGCTAAAGGACAAATACCCCAATGAAATCTCGGGTGGACAGAAGCAGCGTACATCTGCGGCCAGAGCGTTTATTCATGAGCCCAGTATTATTTTTGCCGATGAACCTACAGGTGCACTGGATTCCAAGTCGGCTTCCGATTTATTAAATAAGCTGGGCCAATTAAACCAAAAACGCAAGGCAACCATTATTATGGTCACGCATGATCCTGTCGCAGCCAGTCATTGCAGTCGAGTCATTTTTATTAAAGATGGGCAAATGTATACGCAGCTTCACAAAGGCGAGCAGGAAAGACAAAGCTTCTTCCAGGACATCATGAAAACCCAAGGGGTCTTAGGCGGGGTCCAATATGAACATTAATCTGCTCATTTTGAAAAATTTGAAGAAAAACCTGAAAAATTATTACCTTTATGTTTTTGCTCTCATTTTCAGTGTTGCGCTCTATTTCGCTTTTGTCACATTACAATACGATCCCTCCATGGACGAAGTGAAGGGTTCTGTTAAAGGTGCAGCTTCCATACGGGCAGCTTCCGTTTTACTGGTCGCTATTGTCTGCATCTTCCTTTTGTATGCTAATAATATCTTTATAAAAAGACGCAGCAAAGAAATTGGCCTATTTCAATTGATCGGAATGACCAAAAATAAAATTTTTCGCATCCTGAGTGCTGAAAACTTAATTCTATACTTCAGTTCACTATTCATCGGAATTGGGGTTGGATTTTCCTTTTCCAAATTAGTGATCATGATTTTATTTAAGACGACGGGCGTCGAAGCCATTGCCACTTTATATTTTTCTAACCAGGCATTGACTCAAACACTCATCGTTTTTGGTATCATCTACCTATTGATTATGCTCATGAATTATTCCTTTATCAAAAGACAGAGTATTTTGTCTTTGTTCAGAGTATCCTCAACCACCGAAGGGAAAATCAAGAAAATATCTATCTATGAGATGATCATCGGGATCATCGGAGTTTCATTCATCGCTTTAGGATACTATGTTTCTTCCAAATTGTTTGGTGGAGACTTTACATCCATGAATGAGTTATTTATGGCTATGGTGTTTATTTTGGGCTCTGTCATCATCGGAACACTCCTTTTTTATAAAGGATCTATCCGCTTTATTTCCAATATCATCAGAAAAAGTAAAGGCGGCTATTTGAACATTAATGAGGTGCTGTCTCTCTCATCCATTATGTTCCGTATGAAATCCAATGCTTTGTTGTTGACCATTATTACGACGGTATCGGCACTTGCCATCGGTTTACTCTCCTTAAGCTATATCGCCTATTATTCTGCGGATCAAGCAGCTGAGGACAATGTGCCTTCCCATTTTGCAATGACGAATGTGCCGGATGCGGAGAAATTCAAAATGTTACTTCAGGAGCATGACATAAAGTATCGTGAAAAGAAAATTGAAGTTATTCAAGTCAGTGTGAACACAGCGCAAATTATGGACACTCCTCTGGAAGGATTAAATATCGGTGCGAATTCCATGACGTTGCCTGTCATAAGCGATCAATCTGTGAAGGGTACGGATGTATCTCCAGGCCAAACGATTTTAACGGGCTATAATGATTTGTTACAGAAATTCATGTCCTTGAAAAACTCAGGTCCATTGGATTTGAAGGGAAATAAGGAAGTCATACACCAACAATATGTGGGTCTAAAAAAGGAGTATGTGATTCCCTACTATTTTACAGCCGGCGGACTACCCACTGTCATTGTAGACGAAACTATCTTTGAACGGTTAAAGGAGGATGCAAATCCTCGGATTCAAAAAAAGTCATCCTTATATATCGGAATTGATATGATAAATGCAGAACAAATGGAAGAAGCCAATCGTCTCTTTACAGCTGCGAATTTTAATGATCAACAAACATCACGCCTTGAAATGAGCAGCAATCAGAAGCGGAACATGGGAGTGATCATGTTTGTAGTTGGCTTTTTAGGATTGACCTTTCTCATTACATCAGGCTGCATCCTTTACTTTAAGCAAATGGATGAGAGCGAAGACGAAAAAGCCAATTACACCGTGTTAAGAAAGTTAGGGTTCACCCAGAGCGACCTGCTTAGAGGCATTAAAATAAAACAACTCTTTAACTTCGGCATTCCACTAGTAATTGGCCTTTCACACAGCTATTTTGCCGTTCAATCTGGCTGGTTCTTGTTTGGAACTGAAATTTGGATGCCTATGATCATCGTTATGGTGCTGTACACCGCCTTATATTCCATTTTCGGGATACTATCCATCCTGTATTATAAAAAGGTCATTAAATCAGCATTGTAATCGGCAAAAAGAAAAAAAAGCCCCAGGCGAAAGCGCTGGGGCTTTTCCAAATATTTGAGCATTTTCGTTCCTATGTGTACAATAAAATAACTATCATCGTTACCCCAAAGGGGGAGAGCTTATTTTATTGTTAATCATCAATGGCATCGGCATCGTAGCCAATATCATACTCGGTTCCTCTGTAGGCGTGGCTATTATCGTAGGAATCGTCTTTTTCCTGATTGGCTTTCCTGAGTTTAAAAGATCGCCGAAACTCACGAAAAAGGCTAAAAAAGATATCACCTATATTATGTCAACCCTATTAACTCTCCTTATATTCGTAGTTATTGTTTCTTGGAATCTCCACACTTCAGGTGACCAGTTTCTTGAAGGTCCGCTAACACCGCAAATGAAGTTTCACTGGGGACAAAAGGTGTTGCTGCTAGGGTTACTGGAGGGCTTATGGGCTGTCATCAGCCTAAAATGGCTGTTGCCTATCTTTTTTGATCCGCTGGATCTCAGTAAGAAGCAAATCCTTGTTTTAGTAAGCGGGATTGTATTTAGTGTCGTTTCAGGTATTTATGCCATGCTTGAAGCAAGTTAAAAAGTCTGGCCTTTCTCTGTTACGCACAGGAAGAGCGAGACTTTTTCATTAATGGTTCCTCTCTACAGAGGCTCATGTGAACGCTTAACGCAAAGGTTCAAAACCCTCTGCTTGCTTGAGAATCCGCTCAATTTCCGCGCATGTCTCCGGTTGCAGCGTCACTTCGACTGCTTTTACATTTTCTTCGATTTGTGCCGGTTTAGTGGCCCCAATGAGCGCAGCGCTGATACCCGGTTCTCTCAGAATCCAGGCAAGCGCGAGCTGTGACAGGGTGATACCCAAATCCTTCGCCAGCTTATCCAGATCCTGAACACAGTTTAGAACGGTATCGTTCATGTAACTGCTGATGACATTATTGACAGAGGCATCAGCTCCGCGGCTGCCCGTCGGTAAAGGTTGTCCAGGCTTGTATTTACCCGTGAGGATACCTTGGGCCAGAGGCGAAAATACAATTTGGCCGATACCTACCTGCCCGGATACGGGAAGTACCTCATGTTCGATATAACGTTCGAACATATTATAGATCGGCTGATTGGCAATCAGTGGCCGCAAATTCAGCCTTTTTCCAATCCCATAGGCATCCGTGAGCTGGGCAGCACTCCATTCACTGACAGCAGCGTATAGAATCTTACCCTGAGCCTGAAGGTCATCGAGCGCTCGCAGCGTCTCCTCCAAAGGAGTGTCCGAATCATAACGATGACAGAAGTACATGTCGATATAATCCGTGCCAAGACGCTTCAGACTCGCTTCACATTGCTCCATAATGTGCTTGCGTGACAGTCCCCTGTCATTGGGACCAGAATCCATAGGGAAGTAAACCTTGGTAGATAACACATAGCTCTCTCTTCGATAAGGCTTCAAGGCAGCTCCCATAGCCTTCTCGCCTTCTCCCCGGTTATACGCGTTCGCGGTATCAAAGAAATTAATCCCGAGTTCAAAGGCTTTGGCAATACAGGTATGAGCTGCTTCCTGCTCGGCAGCTGTACCGTACGTTAACCAGCTACCCAGACCGATTTCACTAATTTTAAGACCACTGTTGCCTACATTTCTATATTTCATATCTACTCCTTCTTTCATAAGAAGATCATATTTTTATATTTTAACATGTAAACCCTTTCATTAAAATCATTGATAAAGGACTCATGGAGTTATATGAAGGATATCTACCACCCTGACTGTTAGGGTGGTAGATGCTTATAGCCTCACAATCTCAAATCATATTTACTTGCTTCCTACAGGAAAAAGCGCATCATATGCGGGACAAGGCAGTTTGTCGAGAAACTCCTGAAGCTGCTTCGGTTTATTTTTGTAAATATCCTTTAGGGATGTTCCATTATAAATATTGCCGATGACCACAGGATGGCATAGCTCACAGATCAGGATGTCCCCGTTCCCGTGAAGATGGAGCTGTTTTTTACCATCAACACAGTTGGAAAAATAAACACCAGGCTGTTCCTTGAAGCCCAGCGCTTCTGCAAAACGGTCCATACAGGTGAAATACAACACAGTATCATCTTTCTTATGTGCAATCAGGTCATGAACGGAACGGACGAGCGCTTCCTTGGTGGAAATAGCATTCCAGTTCGTATGATCCATCACAATGCTGTTTTGGATTTCATGGATGCGCACACCGAGTTCATATACCTTTTCGCTAATCGCTGGCATGTTGTTCTGCGTCTCCGCAAACAGCAACGTCTCCAGCACCGTTTCCAGCTTGGCTTCGGTACATAACCGGATATTTTGGACGATTTTCTCATACATGCGAGGATGAACATGATAATAGGTTGCATATTTATCGGCATCCGTGAAGTTGAAAGAGATATGAATGTTGGAAAGTCCTGCATCACGTAGTTTCTCAATTCGTTCAGGGCTGAGCAAGCTGGCATTGGTATTGAGCTGGGTAGCAATGCCCTTGCTTGAGCAGTGAGCCACAATGTCCAGACAATCCTCATACTTCAAGGTCACTTCTCCCCCGGACAGTCGCACACGTTTTAACGTTGGAATGTCATCAATAATATCAATGACCTCTTTGCTGCTAATGCATTGCCCATCGTTCCGCTGATACGCGCAGCAGTAATCACACTTGAAGTTGCAATTAGAGGTGACCCCGACTTCCAGTCCCTCCAGCTCGTAGATGCCCGGCTTTTCCAGCTCAAGTGCTTTATATTTGTTGTCTATACTCACTTTCTCATGATCCTCCCGATCTCAGGCTTATGTCTTGAATTCCCTTGAGATTATACAGAATAGGAGCGGTTTGTAGATATGACATTGGTAACGGTGGGGCCAAACAGATACCATAGCGGTAACGGCCTTGGGAATCCTCCTATCAGCGCTGAAAAAATTAATTTGACAAGTACTGCCGAACTTTAGTAAATTCATATTAGTTAAGTCCTTAACTACATTTATGGTGGTGATCGTTTGAAAGACCTACAGGATTATGTACTTGATTTGCCGCTGCATTCTCTGGTTTTCTTTTCACTGGTGGAAACGACAGCCGGATTAGTTGATGTCTCAGAAAAATACTGGCATTCGAAGGGAACCAATGGAGCCAGAATTCGAATTCTAGTTGAAATCATGAAGGAAGGAGGCACAATTCTCCCATCTGTGCTCGCCCAAAGGATCGGAGTCACCAAATCAAATATTAGCCTGCTGCTCACCCCGCTCGAAAACGAAGGGTTCATTCGCCGGGAAGGCCATCCCATGGACGGCAGAAAATCGGTAATTTCTATAACAAGTGAAGGGCAAAGCCTCCTGTTGCGTAATTTACCCGAAAACCGACAGAGGATTGCGGAAAAAATGCAAGTGTTGAATGATCAGGAATTGAAGCAGCTCCTTTCCCTGCTCAACAAATTAAAGAGGACGTAACGGCTTTTCTACTCAATTGGTTAAGCCCTAAACTAAAATCCCATTTGTATAAAAAGGATGATATTCCATGTCGATCGTTATTACTGGAGCCAATGGTCAATTGGGGAGCCTAATCATACAACAGCTCCTTCAAAAAGTCTCACCTCATGAAATTACCGCTTGTGTTCGCCACCTTGAAACCGGAAAACACTATGAGGCACAGGGAATTACAGTACGATTAGGTGACTACGATCAACCCGATTCGCTTGAGCAAGCATTCGCGGGTGCTTCCCAACTGTTGTTGATTTCAAGTTCACATCCCGACGATACGATTCGTATTCGTCAACATACTCATATCATAGAAGTAGCTAAAAAATGTAAAGTAGAACACATTTTATACACCAGCTTTGCCTTTTCTGAAGCCAGCTCTATCCCCCTCTCCAATCTGCATTTGGCTACAGAACACGCCATTTGCACCACCGGAATTCCTTACACTTTTCTACGGAATGCATTATATACCGATTTTGTCAAAACTCTCGACCTGAACGCCGCCATAGCGAAGGGCGCACTCGATATTTACCCTGGAGAGTGGAAATTTAACACCGTCACGCGTTGGGATCTTGCCAGAGGGATCGCAGCAGTGCTATCCGGTCCAGACCGCCATAAGAATAAGAAATATGAATTCGTCTCCTCCAGTCCCTGGACCTTTTCAGATTTGACAGCAGCTTTGACCGAGCTTACAGGCAGATCCGTCTCCCTCCGTCATGACCCCCAAATCAAAAATTGGATATTTGGGTTTTTGGGCAAAATAGATACGCGCTCCACGTCGGATGAATTGGAACAGTTGATCGGTGGTCCGCTCACTTCACTGAAAGAAAGCATCCGTCCCTTTATCTCCACATGAAAAGCAACGCTAAAATTTTTTTACCAACACCCACTCCATAAATTGTGAGCGATATGTGAACTGGGCATACTTCTCATTCCCAAATCCATACTGAATATATCTATTGGTAATGGAGGCGGGAATTGTGGATAAAAGGATGAATCTGCTTATGTTCAGCGGCGATTATGATAAGGCAATGGCTGGACTGATTCTGGCAAATACAGCGCGGGAATTGGACGTGGATGTGACGATGTTTTTTGCGTTCTGGGGACTATTTCTGGTTCGTGATCCTGACAAGATGACGTTTGAGGACAAGACGATTTATGAAAAAATCATGGGCTGGATGACTCCAAAAGGACCCGAAGAGTTGCCATTATCCAAAATGAATTTTAGCGGCCTTGGCAAGCTGATGCTGACTGAAATGATCGAAGATAACGAAGCCCCGAAGCTCATTCATTTCTTGAAAGGAGCACGGAAGAAAAATGTGAAATTTTATGCCTGTAAGCTATCGGTCGATATTATGGGCTTTAAACCGGAAGAATTTATACCTGAACTGGAAATTATCGAGGCCAAAACGTATTTAAAAGATGCGCTCGAATCCGATATGCAGTTGTTTATATAAGATAAACTTGCGCCTTATCCGGCTGTTGAATGAGGCCTTTATTGTGACTAAATGATGACACTCGCCTATTTTTTTTAACCTATTCGGGCCTACCTACGTACCCTAAGAAGACAGAACGACTTGGGAGGCGCCGTATGCTCATGGCTCGAATTGGAAGCAGTAATTGTAGGTATCAGCCTTCTAACGAGGCTTATTTCCAAAGGTATCGTGAAAGTACAATCGGATATCACCAGACCTTTGAATCTCCATATGGGCAAAAAAAGCTGATTTATGCGGATTGGGCAGCCAGCGGCCGTCTGTATGGACCCATCGAGTCGAAAATAGCTAATGAATTAGGCCCTTTTGTGGCGAACACGCATACGGAGTCTAATTTGACAGGTACTCTGATGACCCAAGCCTATGAAGAAGCGAAACAAATCATTAAGAGCCACGTTCATGCCAATGAACATGATATCATCCTGTTCGCCGGGTCCGGTATGACAGGTGCAGTGAATAAGCTTCAGCGACTGTTAGGATTGAAAATACATGAAAAATTAAAGCCCCTCTACCCCATCGCCGAAAAAGAACGTCCCGTTATTTTCGTTACACACATGGAGCATCATTCCAATCATATTTCCTGGGCAGAAACCATTGGAGACGTTGTGTGTCTTTCTCCGGGTCCCGGCGGAATTGTCGATCCAACTCATCTCGAACGACTGCTGCTTCAATTCCAGCATCGTCCTATCAAAATCGGCGCCTTTACCGCCTGCTCCAATGTTACAGGGTTCGAAGTGCCGATTTACCAGCTAGCCCGAAAAATGCACGAACATGGTGGCGTTTGTTTCGTTGATTTTTCGGCAAGCGCACCTTATGCCGAGATCAACATGCACCGTACAGATCCGCTTGAGAAGCTGGACGGGATTGTATTTTCTCCTCACAAATTTCTTGGGGGGCCCGGTACAAGTGGCGTTTTAATTGTGGATTCGAGGCTGTGCCTCAATTGTGCTCCGGATCAGCCCGGAGGGGGCACAGTTAGCTGGACCAATCCTTGGGGTGGATACGAGTATAAAGAGAATACTGAAGCCCGTGAGGATGGAGGGACGCCTGCTTTTCTACAGGCCGTTCGAACGGCGCTCTGCATTCGGCTGAAGGAACAAATGGGACAGAAGCGCCTGTTGGAGCGCAAAAAGGAACTGACATCTCTATTACTAAAGAGCTTGAGTACCATACCAGACCTACACATTTTAGGAGGAAGTAGCCAAGAACGAATGGGAATCGTTTCTTTCGTTGTCGGCCATATTCACTATAACCTGATTGTGAAACTATTGAATGATCGGTTTGGCATTCAGGTCCGGGGCGGCTGCTCTTGTGCAGGCCCCTACGGACATTATTTGCTGGGCATCGACCCACAAACATCTAAACAAATGACAGACCTGATCCATGCGGGAGACTTATCTCGAAAACCGGGCTGGGTGCGTCTGTCGCTCCATCCCATGATGACGAATCAGGAAGTCTCCTATATCGCCTCTTCCATACGGGCAATCGTGGAAAACATCATGATCTGGCAAAAAGATTATACCTATCAATCAGAATCAAACGAATGGCGATCTATGAATGAACATCACAAAATAGACATCAGCAAATGGTTCAATTTGAGCGATTAAGAGACTCATGTCCGTTCCCTTCTTTCAAAACTCTCATAGGATACACTGTAAATTACTATATGAGGAAAGAAGTGACGACAATGGGGCTCAATTTTCGCAACAGTACTAGTGCAGCTATCTTTGTAGTTTTTGCCTACCCGGACTTCAGCTGTACTCCTGTTAACTACTCTAAAGCAGGCTGGTACCGTGTTAACCCCGGACAGACTATTCAGGTTTGGAGCGGCTTCGCAGGAGGTAATACGTTCTTTTACTACGCTGAAGATGATTTTGGACGCGAATGGCGGGGTTCATATTTCACTCAAGTTCCTGAAAATGCCTTCAATTGGTGCTGGGATACAGGCTGTACCACTTGTAGAAGCGTGGGACTGCGGAGAATCGCAGTTAGTCCGTTCGTCTTGGACTACACCATCAACTTTGTAACGAGCAGCAGTCAAAGAAAACCTGCATCATCCACACTCCGCATGACATTGCCTTCCAAAGCAACCCAAGAGAAACCTATTTTGCGCAGAGTTCCTGCAACACCTAAGAGACTAAAACAAGGCAAAACTTTATTGCAAAAACGTATTGCGCATAAAAAACGGACCAAATAAAAAATGATCTGATCAGCTCGCATATAGTTTTTTAGAACCCAAAAAAGGAGCGACCTCACCCCCATGGCCTGCTCCTTTCTCTTTTATCTATGAGGTAACCGCTTATTTACTCTCGGATTCCCACTTGGATATCTCTTTACGAACCCGTGGTGCTACCTCTGTTCCCAATAGCTCAATAGCTCTCATGACATCATCATGCGGCATCGTACCGACGGGCACGTGCAGCAGAAAACGTGTAATGCCTACCTGTTTACGCAGATGAATGATTTTCTTGGCAACCGTATCGGGATCGCCCACATACAACGCTCCTTCAAAGCTGCGTGCGGCATCGAAGCTGGAACGAGTGTAAGGGCCCCAACCACGTTCACGCCCAAGCACATTCATGCTCTGCTGAGTGGAAGGGAAGAACTTATCCGCTGCCAGCTCAGTAGTCTCTGCGATAAAACCATGCGAGTGTGATGCAACCGGAAGCAGCGATGCATCATGACCGGCATGCCTAGCGGCTTTTTTATACAGTTCCACCAACGGGGCAAACTGTACAGGACTACCCCCAATAATCGCCAGAACCAGCGGCAACCCGAGCAAGCCTGCACGAACCACAGATTCCTGATTGCCCCCACTCCCAATCCATACAGGCAACGGATTTTGAACTGGACGTGGATACACGCCCAAATTGTGAATTGCAGGCCGATGTCCGCCTTTCCAGGTGACTTTCTCGGAATCTCGTATTTTCAATAACAGCTCCAGCTTTTCATCGAATAACTCATCGTAGTTATCCAAATCGTACCCAAATAACGGAAACGATTCGATAAAAGAACCCCGGCCTGCCATAATCTCAGCCCGTCCATTCGAAATACCGTCCAGTGTAGCAAAATCCTGAAACACACGCACGGGATCATCCGATGAAAGCACCGTAACTGCACTGGTTAACCGAATTCGTTGGGTCTCTGCTGCTGCAGCAGCGAGGATAACAGCCGGAGCAGATGCCGCATAATCTTTACGATGATGCTCCCCCACGCCGTACACATCCAGCCCTACCTGATCTGCAAGCACAATCTCCTCGACCACTTCACGTATTCGTTGTGCATGACTGATAACCTCACCCGTTTGGGTATCCGGCGTTGTTTCTACAAATGTGCTTATACCTATCTCCACTTGTTCTCCCCCCTATTTTCATGCCTCATTCTCATACGACTGCTTTCGAAGCCAATCATTTTAAAAACCGATATCTTTATATTGAACCTTTTTCACATCTTTTTCAAGCTCTCCTTTTTTGAGTCTGAAAACCAGCCAAGGGAAGTGTCCAGATTCGCCGCAGGAAAAGAAGTCTCTTTGTCGAATATTTTATGGAATAAAGAAGATTCCCATCCCCACAACATGAATACAACAAGGAGGCACATACATTTATGGCTTTTGTCATTAACAATTTAAAGGATAACAGCAATGTTGCCATGACTGACCAATTAGGTGGATTTACGGTACTAGAATACATAACAGATTTGAGTTCTACCTCGGTTATGGCTGCGAAAGACAATTACTATATGAGCAAAAGTAATATGCGCCGCAAACAGCTCATGATCGAAATCAACAATAGCGAGATTATGATGAAGGCGGGAGCCATGCAATATACTGTGGGTAGCATGGAAATGACTACTGGTGTAAAAGGCGTTGGAGGCTTAATGCGAAACTTGGTGTCCGGTGCTGTAACGGGAACAGGTGCCATTAAACCACACTATAGAGGCACGGGTACCATTATGCTGGAGCCTACTTACCAATATATTTGGCTTATTGATGTCGACAATGATGATATTGCCATCGAAGACGGCTTGTTTTTGGCTTGTGACACGACGCTGGACATTTCCGTCGTTGCACGTAGTAATCTTTCCTCTGCTGCACTGGGTGGAGAAGGGTTATTTAATTTAAGCGCCCGCGGAAAAGGAGTTCTGGCACTTCAAGCTCCAATCCCTTCTGAGGAAGCGGTCGTTATAGAATTGCAAAATGATGTGCTGAAGGTGGATGGTAACTTTGCCCTCATGTGGTCCAATACCTTACAGTTCACCGTCGAAAAATCCGGGAAAACCAAAATGGGCTCGGCTGCTTCCGGCGAAGGGCTGGTAAATGTGTACAGGGGAACGGGAACCGTATGGTTAGCACCATTGTAAATAAAAAAGGAGAAGCCCTCGGCTTCTCCTTTCTTGCATTTTAATTCTTTTTTACAAACTCCGATTTTAGCTTCATTGCTCCAAAACCATCAATTTTGCAGTCAATATCGTGATCGCCATCCACCAGACGGATGTTTTTTACTTTGGTCCCGATTTTCAAGACGGATGAGCTTCCCTTCACTTTAAGGTCTTTAATGACAGTTACAGAGTCACCATCCTGCAGGATGTTACCATTCGCATCTTTAACAACCTTTACGTCTTCACTGCTTGCTTCTGACTCGGTAGACCACTCATGAGCGCATTCCGGGCAAATGAAAAGACTGCGATCCTCATAAGTGTATTCTGAATTACATTCAGGACAATTTGGTAAATTAGACATGGTATTATGTACTCCATTCATTTTCAAATTCTACTGCTATGCTAAACTTCCTTGATAGACCAAGCTTGCTCCAAGTCTTCCTTGGAGTTCCCTACAAGTATATTGGATAATCCGTCACGATTCCACTCATTGATGAAACTAATCTGAGTATTGTTGTACCTTATATGTAAGCGTTCTGTCTACTGAAAATGCCGAGAGGTAAACATGTAACTAAAAAGGACGCTGTCTTCCTAGGCAGCATCCTTTTTTACGGCACGTTTATTATGCTTGGGTTTGCTTGATCAGTTCACTAATTCCTTGACTAAGCGGCGTAAGGGGGCGTTTCAACAGCTTCTCGAAGTCGTTGCTTACGACATCCAAGGCTCCTTCACGAATTGCTTGTTGAATACCGACCACAATAGGGATGGCACCTTCCGGGACTCCCGCACCGAGCATAACCTCGGCATACGTAGCATCATCCACCTGCTGTACAGGAACGTCTTTGCCCAGAACCTCAGCAAGTACCGCTGCAAACTCTTCTTGGGTAATCGGCTTACCGGAGAGCTCGTATATTGTATTCTCATGCCCTTCGCCAGACAAAACGGTTGCAGCTGCTTGCGCATAATCTGCGCGGGTAGCCCAACCTACTTTACCGGACCCTGCCGAGGTTAGCCAAGGAGCCCCCGCGAGTACGGATTGGATCGTGCCTGCCTCATTCTCCAGATACCAATTATTACGCAAGAAGGAGTAAGGAATACCTGACTCTCGAATGAACTCCTCCGTGATACGATGTACGGGCGCAAGGAATAGAGTGCTGTCAGCGGCATTGGCAGCGCTAGTATAAACGATGAAGCCTACTCCAGCACGCACAGCAGCATCAACAGCCGCTTTATGCTGACGGATTCTAGTATCATTATCCCCGTCTGCGGATATAATCAGCAGTCGATCTACTCCAGCAAACGCCTGATCCAGCGTCTCCGGTTTATCAAAATCGCCATGACGAACGTCAACACCACGAGACCGTAAGTTCTCTGCTTTTTCTGGATTTCTTACGCTAACAATAAGATCGTTTGCGGAGACAAATGTAAGCAACGTATCTACCACGATGGAACCCAGTTGCCCCGTTGCTCCTGTTAATGCAATTTTCATATGAAATCCTCCATTCAAATTGTATTCACTTTTATATAGTAACTAAAAATATAACACATGTCTAATCTAGAGTCTAAAGGTCTGCTTTTCGGGTAAGAGTTGGTAACCCAGACTTTCCCCAGAGAAAGGAACATGTATATGAAGAAAGCTATGATTATTGTAAATCCCTCTTCCGGCAAAGAGGAATCCCTCCAACATGTCAGAAGCGTAGAAGAAATTCTACGTGATCAAGGATACGTTGTTACGGTTAAAGAGACGGCAAAGGAACTGGACGCCACTCGTTTTTGCGTCAATGCGTGTGAGGAAGCTTGTGACCTAGTCGTTTCCATCGGCGGGGATGGCACACTTCACGAAACAATCAACGGTTTCATTGATCAAGACCATCGTCCAAGACTGGGTGTCATTCCCCTGGGGACAGTCAATGATTTTGCCCGTGCCTTGCAAATTCCGCTAAGTCCCGAGCTAGCGATCCGTACACTGACTTCTGCCCGCGTGAAAAACGTAGATATGGGTCTCTTAAACGGCCGAATGTTTGCCAATGTTGTTGCCACAGGTTCACTTGCTGAATCGCTATCAGCTGTATCATCAGACGATAAATCCATGTTTGGCACGTTTGCCTACTTCAAAGAAGGCATGAAAGAGCTTATCAGCCATCCTGCCCACTCCCTTATCGTCCGCTATGATGACAATATCTGGGAAGGAAAATCCCCACTCTTTTTGGCTACTTTGACCAATTCAGTTGGCGGATTCGAGAAACTGGCGCCCGATGCGGCTGTTGACGATGGTCTGCTTCACTGCTTTATTTTCAAAAACCTCAATATATTGAACACCGTGACGGCCAGCATATCCTTATTTTTAGGCAACCTGAAGGATCATAGTGATATCGTTTACTTTACCGCAAAGCATGTAAGTGTCAGCTCTGCAGAACCGGTCAGTACGAATGTAGATGGTGAGGAAGGGCCGTCTTTGCCTATCGAGCTTGGTATTTTACCACGTCATATTGAGGTAATTGTGCCGGAAGAGGTCTAAGTAATGCGGTGCTGATCCTCAAGCTTGAGGATCATACTCGCTCAATTTCCCCTCGTAGATCAAATGGAATCGATCACTTTGACGAAAATCGTCTGGCGTAACAAGAGCGGGCAACTTGTTCCATATTTTTATGCCGGATCGCTGTAAAATTTCTGCGACGAATTGCGAACAAAAATAAGAATTGCTGAACTCGACTGGTTCTTTGAGTGCAATACCAATCAAACCCAGTAAGTTATACATATATTTTTGACGACTTCGGATAAATACATGTAAAACTCGCTTCATTTTTTCAACTTCACGGTCGGTTACTTGAAGCTCGTAGATAACACATGTTGTATTCGGAAATCTGCTGTATGTACCTGTCTTAATATCCTCTTTCACGAAACCACCATCCAGAGGGTTATTAGGGGTCTTTCTCCCGAAGCTGTATAACTCCGAAAGTTCCCGGTCGAAGGAAATGGAGGCGTGATTGTATGGCGCTCTCGTATAGCTTTTAATGACTCTCGTAAGAAACGTTCCCGTATTCGTAAGCAAGATAAAGACGGATTGATCTGCTACCATTTACGAAATTTCCCCTTATCAAGTTTGAATTATTCCTTCATAATAACATAGGAGCCTTAATGGAATCCTATTTCGCGATAAGTTGGTGAGTGGTAATGGACAGTTCGCTATTAACGTTAATCCTTATTTTCGCAGCCTTATTGGTCATCCATCTGATTTATATAGTGGTAGTCAAAACACAGCCAGACAAAGACTATGCAGCTATTGGGCTTCGCATCAAGACATGGTGGGGTATGTTCTTTATCTTTTGCTTGGCAACTCTTTTCAATCCGATCGTTTCACTGCTTTCCTTGATGGCACTCACCTTTTTTGCGCTAAAAGAATACTTTTCCATGATTAGATCCAGAAAAGCTGATCGCAGATTGTTTCTATGGGCGTACTTAGCGATTCCCGTACAATTTTATTGGATTTATATCGGGTGGTATGGAATGTTTATTGTCTTTATCCCTATCTATGTATTCTTGCTGCTACCGCTCCCGCGATTGATCAACAAAGGAACGGTTGGTTTTCTGCGCAGTGTCAGTTCGACCCAATGGGGGCTCATGCTGATGGTTTTCGGGTTGAGTCATCTGGCCTATTTTCAGTTTGCTACGCCGCAATACGGAGCAAAACTTGTACTTTTTCTAGTGGTACTGACGCAGCTCAATGATGTCGTACACTATCTAGCATCACTCTATTTCGGAAAGCGGAAAATCGTCCCGACATCCAATCCCAATATAACTTGGGAAGGCTTTGCATTCGCTTTTCCCGTAACCATAGCGGGTTCCTATCTTATCTATCCCTATCTGACGCCGTTTGACCTGAAATTTGGAATTATTTTCGGCATGCTGATTAGCTTGAGCGGTTTCTTCGGTAGCTTAACGGTTTCCGTGCTGAAGCGGGATTTATTAATCGGCGATGATGACAAGTTCGATGCTTTGAAAAAAAGCTATTTAAGTCGGGTGGATAGCTTGACCTACACCTCGCCCGTCTTTTTTCACGTGATCCGTTATTTTTTTGACTTTATGTAGCGATTACATGGCTCAAACCTAGATGATCATGGAACACAATATCTTGTTGTGAAAAAAGCAGCCTATCCTCACGGGGTTGTATTCCCGTCAGCACACTACTGCTGTCCTATATCATCCTCCGTGAATCCTTCTCATTGGCTCATCTGGCTGGTGCAGGCTTTGTATTTCTCGGCATCATACTTATATCACGCGGTGAACGCCGCTGACTTACGCAAAGACCTTCTCAAGAAAAGAGGCTCCCGGCTGAAACTTCGGGAGCCTCTTTTTTTTGATTCAAGTTCTTATCGCTTGGAATTAATGCACCTGATCCAGCAATTGATATGCTTCTTCCTTCGTTTTAACCGCCAGGAGCGCTTCTCTGAAACGATCATCCATCAGCTTACGCGATAACATCTGCAGTACTTTCAGATGCGCATTTTCCTTGCTGTTGCGCGGTACGGCAATCATGAAAATCAGTTTTGCTTCACTTCCGTCTGCACTATTCCAGTCAACACCGCCCTGCTTGATGCCGAAGACCACGCTTGGCTTCAGGACAGCTTCCGATTTGCCATGAGGAATGGCAATATTCATTCCAATGCCTGTGGAGCCTTCTTCCTCTCTGGCTAATATCGCCTGTTTGAAATCACTGGCAGAGCTTACGGCTCCAGTTCTCTCAAGTGCTCTGATCATTTCATCAACCACAGCATCTCGTGTCGTTCCTTCCAGATCCAAATTAATCAGATCCATTGTTACAATATCCGTCAGTTTCTCAATGTGAATGGTTTGCGAAGACACGGCCGGCCCGTTATTTGTGACAGTTGTTGATGCAGATGACTCCGCAGCGGCCTTTGTAGTAATCGCAGATTGTCCAGCCCCTGCGGTGGAATGTCCAGGCATCGCTTCCCCAGCAGCATCCGAAGTTACAGTTGCTGCAATATCCTTTTTCAGCAAGCTTACCAGGACAACCGATACGGCTACGCCGACAATAACGGCGATGAAGAACATAAGCACATGGTCCACTGCACCAAGTACAGCTACAATCGGTCCACCGTGAGCTACCTTATCACCTACATTTCCCAACATGGCGATGACAGAGCCGACCATGGACCCTACCATGATACTGGGAATAACACGTAGTGGATCTTGCGCCGCGAATGGAATCGCACCTTCGGTAATACCGAACAAACCCATCGTGAATGTTGCCTTCCCAGCCTCGCGTTCTTCAGGTGCAAATTTACGTTTGTTGATCATCGCTGCAAGTCCCATCCCAATTGGCGGGATACAAATCGCAACGGCGATTGGCCCCATAATTTCATAATTCCCTTCGCCGATCATAGCCGAACCGAATAAGAAAGCGACTTTGTTCACAGGTCCACCCATATCGAAGGAGATCATCGCACCTAGAATCAATGCCAATAGAATTGAACTTGTACCTTGCATACCTGCAAGCCAACCTGTTAATGCTTCAAACAATTGTGCGACTGGAGCACCAATCACAAAGACAAAGATTAATCCTACAATTAAAGATGCCAATACAGGGATAATAATAATAGGCATGATCGGCTGTAATGCTCGGCCAACTTTAATTTTCCGAATCCCAAGTGCAACATAACCGGCCAGGAAACCAGCGATAATGCCGCCGATAAATCCAGCCCCCGCCTCACTTCCATAAAAGCTGCCGTTCGCAGCAATGAATCCGCCAATCATACCTGGTGCAAGCCCCGGTCTATCTGCAATACTCATCGCGATAAATCCGGCGAGGATCGGTATCATAAAGGTAAACGAAGCCGAACCGATATCCTGAACCGTCTTCCAGAATGAACCGTCCGGTATAACCAGACCGCCTGGTGTCTTCTCACCGCCAATCGTCAACGCAATGGCAATGAGCAATCCCCCAATGACGATGAAGGGTACCATATAGGATACACCGTTCATCAAGTGGCGGTAGATGGGATTTTGTTTCGGTTTGTTCTCCTGTGAGCTACCTTCGGCAGAACGTGACTCTGCTTGGTACACTGGTACATTACCCTTCATCACCCGCTGGATCAATTCTTCTGGACGGCGAATGCCATCCTGTACGCCAACGACCAGCAGTTTCTTACCGACGAAGCGGTCTTTAACCACCGTTTTATCCGCTGCAATAATAATGCCATCTGCCTCACGGATCTCCTGCTCGGTCAGTTGATTTTCGACTCCAATGGAGCCTTGTGTCTCGACCTTCATCTCGACGCCCAGTTTTGCTGCTGCCTTTTGCAGATTCTCAGCTGCCATATACGTATGTGCAATTCCGTTAGGACATGAGGTAATCGCCAATATCTTCATAGTCATTCCCCTTCTCTCTGTTGTTTCCGCTTACATTGATAGTATAAACGCCTATCTTGCTGTTATCGGACGAACTTTTTACCGGAACTTTCGGAAAAACGGAATTATACCGGCAAAAAACAGGACTTATCTATAAGTCCTGTTCCAGAGCACAGCTTTTTTAGTTTATCCCTTCATTCTCCCTAATAATCTCATCGCATCGGTCTCCTTAGATAAGGCATGAACCAAAGCAGGCTGCTCACTGATCAGGGACAATTCCTTAAATAACTGGCGCATTTCTTCCCGCCCATCCTGTTTGACCGCAAGCAAGAACACAAGCTCTACTTTCTCGGTTCCCCAGGTAAGCGGCTGCTTCAAGGTAGCGATTACAATGGAGGACTGCCTTATCCACTCAGAACCGCCATGCGGGATGGCTATGCCTCCCCCAATCGTCGTGGCCGACATTTTTTCTCGCGCCAGTACGCTGTCCACATAACCAGGCTCCACATATCCTTTGTCCTCCAGTATTTGCGCCAGCTTGGAGATCAATTGTTCCGGATGCTGCACTTCCTGCTGGGGAAAGACCAAAAAAGGTGTTGTATATTTAAAAAATACCGATTCTTCTGCTGCCCTATGTTCCGGCTCATCCAGTCGTCGGATCACTTGCTCCAGTCGACGTTCGTCCTTGACATCCAGCAAGGGAGAGACGAGAATATGCGGAACGTTCATCTCTGGGAGATCTACAGTGGTAATGACGAGATCCACCTCCTGGGCTGCCAGATAGTCCTGGACTTCTGCTTTGGAAAGGGTTGTCTCCACATGTACAGCCGGAAATTTACGTTCCACCTTGGTGCGTAGCAGTTGGGACATACCGATGCCCATGTGACACACGATGATGGCTCTCTGGGGATGACTCTCTTTCTGGTGCAATCGCTCCACAGAAGCCTGAAAATGCAGCGTTAAATACGCCGCTTCCTCCTCGGGAAAGGATAGCCGGATCCATTTCCCCACCTCTTCCAGTGTAATAATAACTCGGTCGAACATGTAGGGGTACATCTTCTTGATCTCGGCCAGCATAGGATTGGACACGGTCAACCCATATTGAAGACGGTTCAGGGTCGTATATAAATGGACATTCAACCCTTTCAGTAACATCTTGTCCTTGGAAAAGGCAATCATATTCAGCTCGGACATCCGCCGAACTAACTGCTCAATCAACTCAGGCAAAAGCGGGTGGCTATCTGCCAGCTCACCTTGTTTTCCTGTTCTTCCCTCCTGCTGGTAACGGAACTTCCCGCTAAGCAGGTGCAGAGTTAAATACGCCGTCTCTTCCTTGGAAAAAGGCACAGCAAACAACTTTTGCAACTGCTGCAAAAAAGACGTAGCCCATGTAAATTCGCGTCTCTCCTGCAAAAAGGCAATGTCCTGCTTGGAGAGCGAAATGGGTTGTCCCATCTTGGTTCGTTTGACCATTAAGAGGATATGCAGCATTAGAGCTTCGAAAGCTTCGTCAGTAAAGCTGAGCTCATGGCGTTTTTGAAATGCTTTTAATTCATGATTTATGGTTGTAATCTCGTGCGATTCAAACTGTTTGCGCATCATCTGTCCTGTTAACTCAGGACTGTCAATCAGCTGGTTCATCCGCGCCAAAGCGATTCGCTTATTTTTCTCAGAGCCTTGAATGGTCAAGCCTACGCGCTGCTTGGTAATTAAGGCTAGATCAAAGCTATGCAGCCAGCCATCGATCTTCTCCATATCTCTACGAATCACCGTCTTGTTCACATAATACTGTGAAGCTAGATCCTGGATGGTCACAGGCTTGGCATTCATCAAGAGCCGATAGGCGAGATGCAGCACCCTTTCCTCATCCGACTCATGTTGGGCTGTACTCTCGTCCGCATACAGTCGATGGAACAATTCATTCTGATCCGCTTCACCCATCTCCAGATAAATGCCGCGTCCCGGCCTTCTCACCAGATTGGCATCAGAATGCTTGACGATATAATCTTCAATTACTTTCAGATCGTTGCGGATCGTCTTTTCAGAGCAGTCGGTCAGATCCGCCAGATCCTGCGCTAACCACAACCGGTCCGGTTCAGTTAACAACATGCGTAAAATTTCCATTTGCCTTTTATTCATTCCATTCTCCCATCTTCCAAAATAAAGAATGTCCAGGGCATTTCGAGCTATATTTTTGCTGGTTTTGTGTTGACTTTAAGTATACTCCAAGTAGTACATTTAAAGCATGGTGGCCGCCAAATTCAAGAATAATGAAAAGAGGAATCGCTCATGACTATTGGGAAAACAGCTCTTATTACTGGGGCCAACAAAGGCATCGGGTATGAAACAGCCAGACAATTGGGGGGGATGGGTATTACAATCCTGATTGGCTCACGGAATGAGCAGAGCGGCCGGGAAGCGGTGGCTAAGTTGGCTAATGAGGGAGTAGAAGCCCGATTGATTTTGTTAGACGTGACGAATCAAAGTACGATTGATTCCGCAGTCCAACAGATCAAACAAGAATTCGGTTCCCTTGATGTACTAATCAACAATGCCGGCATATCTTTAGGAGGAGCCACTCCTCCAAGTCAGTTCTCTTTGAACGATTTAAGAGAAACGTATGAAACGAACTTTTTCGGTTTGGTCGCCGTGACGCAAGCCATGCTACCTTTATTGCAAGAATCTCCTTGTGGTAGAATCGTTAACTTGTCGAGTGGCCTTGGTTCGTTAACCTATAATGGCGATCCTGAGCATGAGCATGCACAATTTAATTTGCTTGCCTACAATAGCAGCAAGGCAGCGGTTAATATGTTCACCGTCACCCTTGCCAAAGAATTCAAAGACTCACCTCTCAAAATTAATTCGGCTGACCCTGGCTTTACCGCCACTGACTTAAATGGCTTTACAGGACCGGGTTCGGTACAACAAGCTGCTGCTGTCGTTGTTCGTTTAGCCACTTTAAATAATGACGGGCCGTCAGGAGGGTTTTTCGACTCGAATGGAGAAGTGCCTTGGTAATCGTTACAATTAAGGAGTGGGATACTTTGCAGGAAATTCCGGAGACCATAACCTCTATTAGTCAAGCTGCAGAACTAACAGGTTTAACAGAAGATACTATACGCTATTATGAGCGAATTGGCTTGCTGCCTTATGCAGAACGAAAGGCTAACGGACACAGGTTCTACAGTAGAGATCAGATTCTGGGGATTATCTTTTTAACCCGATTAAAAGCTACTGGAATGACTATAGAGGAAATGAAGCATTATCGAGAACTTTCGATGCAAGGCAACAGCACCATTCCGATCAGACACTCCTTACTTGAGAAACATAATCAGAAGATTCAACAAGAAATTTCCAGACTGATGGAAACCCAAAAAATTATTGAATATAAGCTCAACCATTATCGTGACCTCTCTACCAATCCTGATCTTAGCGACACGAATTGCAACCCTACAACACCCAGCACCAATCCCCTTTTTTAAGGGGTTTTTTTATTTTCAGCGGGAGATTGATGGAGCTCCCTTAATTCCCTATAATCCAAATATAGTATGAATTTCTAGGGGGAATAACGGTGATCACCTATGTGAGATGCAATGACGTCAGTATGGAACACATTTTCCAAGCATTTTCGCTTGGGTTCTCGGATTATTCCATTCGTCTGACCACGGATCAGGACGATTTCGCAGCACGTTTTTTTGGTCCAGAGGGTAATACACGGAATCACTCTTTCCTTGCCATGGATGAGGATCAACCGATCGGCTTAATTCTTGGCGGTGTCCGGCAGTTCGACGGGTACAAGACCATGCGTTGCGGCACGCTATGCATCGCCCCGGCTTACCGTGGTCAGGGGATTAGCAACAAGTTGCTGGAATTACATAAACAAACAGCCATCTCCGCGGGTTGCCAGCAGCTATGGCTCGAAGTCATCAAGGATAATCATCGGGCCGTCAAATTATATGAAAAGCAAGGCTATCAGCCACGCTATACGCTGAAATACTACAACGGCACTCTGCCCTCCACCCCACCCGCTGCCCTCTCATCTTCGTATATTCTTAAGGAAGTTACATTTGATGACATCGCAGCTTTTCGAAAGACCCTTATCGACTGCCACATCCATTGGCAAAGTGACACACCTTATTACGCCACTAGTACACAGGAAGCTTTTCTCGGCATCTACGAAGTAAATCAAACGTGCCTCGGCATGGTGAGCATGAGTGCTAAGGGTAAAATCAACTTTCTTTGGGTCGATCCTAAGCATCGCAACCAAGGATTAGGATGCGCCCTCCTTCATAGAGCAGCAGAGATCCAAAAGATTGAGAAGGTGTACATCTGTCTGTCTGACAATGACTCTCTTGAAGGCTTTATCCAAAAAATAGGTCTCTCGAAAGACTCCATTGAGCAATATGAAATGGGTATGCCGCTGAATCCAAGCTCTCCCGCTTGATTCACCTACATCTATCATTTCTGAGAACGATTGATATACTCTGATTTGACCAATGCGCACATGTAAAGATCATCATATTTCCCTAACGTAAATTCATATTGGGAGAGGAGCCCTTCTTGCCGAAAGCCTGCTTTTTCAAGCAACCGCAAGGATTGTGCATTCTCTGGCTCTACTAGCGCCTGAATGCGGTTCAATGAGAGGAAGGGATATTTATAATAATTTCTTTGTTTATAGAATGTTTTCCTAAACATGGATTGTAAAATGACCGTTAATATAAGGAGTGTGTTTTCAATTATTAAGAAGAGGTGTATTTTTTGGACGAACAGCACATATCACACAATCCGCAGGAAACTTCAAGACAGACGTACATTCAGCATGGTCAAAATTATGGGGTAGATCCAAACAGGATAGCGGCGTTATCAAAAACATACGGGAATTCTACTCTGTTTAGACGGTGGGGAGCAACAGTTTTTGATTGCATATTTTTTGTAATCGGGTATATTTGTTTTTTTATTTCTGTCATTCAAATAACGGACAGATGGTTTTTGCCTTTAGCGATTGCAACCCGTTGTATTCTGCTTATTGCTTTCTTCAGCTATTATTTGCTTTTGGAAGGTTACACAGGCTATACGCTGGGTAAGTTCGTTTTTCGTATTAAGGTGGTTAACGGGGAAGGAAAGCCTCCTGGTTTTCTTAAATCACTCATTCGTACGCTGCTCAGACTCATAGACACCAATCCGTTGCTAATGGGTGGGATACCTGCTGGTATCAGTGTGTTAGTAACTGCATCAAGACAACGAATTGGTGATTTAGCTGCAGGTACATATGTTGTAAAGGTACGGGATTTAGAGCCGATTAACAAAAAGACAATGAAACGTTCGCTCTTTATATTTTTTACTGCAATGGTGATCTTGGGAGCCTCGTTTGTAAATGCTATTTTTATACTTGCAGACAGTTACGTACCTCCTGAAGCTCCAGTGAGCAAGAAAGAGCAAAGCTATGTAAGTAAAGATGGACGATTTCAAATCACGGCCCCGCTGGACTGGTCAACAGACCCGGACCGTGAAGGAAAAGCAGAGATTGCGATATTTAATCCGTACATTCAAAAGTCCGTTGCGGTAGTATCCAATTCGAAAAAGGAATTGGGCAATGTAACTCTCCAGCACTACACAAAGAAAATTCAATACAACATGACCAAAGAGTTTAATCTCTTTACTGTAGGACCTTCATCTAACACAACGATTCATGGATATCCTGCCATTGAGTTTACGATTAAAGGACAAAAAGATGTGAACCATTATGTCACCCATGTGGCGATTATTGAGACCGAAAATGATTATTATCAGGTGCTCGGATATACGCCCGCATCTAAATATAGTCGTTTTAAGAAAGAGCTACATGATATTATCTACAGCTTCCGCGAGGTCCGTCATTAGACAGCGTGGCTGGCAATAAAAAGGATAGACAAAAAGCAGGTGCTCCTATGAGCCCTGTTTTTTTGCGTACAACTATACTCTAGATTACACTCAATGCAAAAATATATAACATCGTTTAATGGATTATTATAATATGCTGCAATTTCACATCTATGATAAAATTGACTGACATGTTCGGTAATCCGCTTTATCATATTGTTCAGATGCACAATAAATTGGAAACCCTTTCATTAAGGTGATACATTAAAATACGCTATATCACTATAGATAAAGGAGGAATCCGGATTTTGTTTCAGCTCTCCGAAAAACAAGCCCAAGACATCGTAGACAAAATGATGAAGGATATTCCATACAATATCAATATTATGAATGAACGAGGCATCATCATTGGCAGCGGCGAGAGTGAACGAATCGGAACCATTCACCAAGGAGCTGTTCAGGCGCTCGAAACTGGGAAAATGGTTGAAGTGTGGCAGGACGGCCACTATGAGAAAAAGGGAACCAATGAACCGATTGTCATTCATCATGAGTTAGTTGGTGTCATTGGTATTTCAGGCAATCCTGATGAAGTGCGTCCTTTTTGCAATATTGTTAAAACTACGGTGTCTCTCCTGATTGAACAGCGGATCTCCTTGGAGCATCTGGCCCACGAAGCCAACCGCAAAAAATCTGTGCTGGAAATGCTGTTAAATCATCAGGGAGCCTACACGCAAAAAATAAAAAAAGAAGCAGCCCAATATCACATTGATTTGCTTCTAAAAACTTCGGCTGTATATGTAAAGTACCTGCCTACTGATCCAGCTCATTTAGCCGAGTTGTCCAATATATTTATGCAGCATCCATCCTTTCGTATGGAGGAAGACTGCTATCTCATCCTAATACAAAATCAGGAGCCGACAGACAAACTGCTAGAGCCACTTGTGCGCAGCCATCCCGATGTGCTGGTTACGGTCAGCAGACAAGAGATCAACATTGCGGATGTTTATATGCAGGCCAAGTCAGCTATGAATGTTTTACTGGCTTTGCGCCCGCCTGTGCAAAAAATTTCTTTTGCGGAAGTCGAATTTCTGGTCAAATTGAGTCAAACGAACCTGACGAATACGATCTATCTGGTTAGCAAGCTGGAAGATACCGTGGATTTGCTGGATACGCTGCGAAGCTTTATTAACCATAACGGCAGTGTCTCCTTTACCGCAGATGAATTAAATATTCACCGAAATACGCTGCAATACCGCCTGAAGCGCATTCATACCTTAACCGGTAAAGATCCCCGGAATCTCCTTCAGCTTTTTGAGCTTACGCACGGCTTATTGGCACTGTATCAATGAACTGCTGTATCACGCCAGACCATGCGCCAGTAACACCATATTTTCGCTCGCCGTCTCCCAAATTTCTCAGGCGAGCGCTCGTATTATATCGTATTTGTATGATGCCGTTTTATGTTTAAAACCCGCTTCTCCATCTGTTCATTTCTCGCTCAATTGAAGTACTCTTGCGATATTCTCGCACGTACGCTCTACGTTTTGCGGCCCTTCGGCCAGCAGCTTACCGAGCTCCGAGGCTCCCGGTACGATGCCGAACACCGCATCTATTCCTTCCTTGTACAACGTGTCGATCCCTTCCCCGATATAACCTGCGACCGCAATGACCTTTTTACCAGACTGTTTTGCCGCCTGGGCTACTCCATAAGGAGTTTTACCGAATTTGGTCTGAAAATCAATACCGCCTTCCCCCGTCAAAACGATATCGGCAGTGGCGAGCTTTTGTTTTAAACCTGTGTATTCAATCACAATTTCAATGCCTTTTTGCAGCGCCGCCTGAGTGAAAATTAATAAGCCCGCACCCAATCCACCTGCTGCGCCTGCGCCTGGGAGATCGCGCACATCCTTGCCCAGCTGCTGCTTCACCACATCGGCGTAATGAGCAAGATTGGCATCCAATTGCTGCACCATTTCCGGAGTTGCCCCTTTTTGTGGCCCAAATACTTGAGATGCCCCATGCTCTCCGCACAGCGGATTTGTCACATCACAGGCTACAATTAACTGTACCTGCTGCAAGCGGTCATCCAGTGATGAAATATCAACACTGGCCAGCTCGCCCAGACTACCGCCGCCGCGCGGAAGAGTATTGCCTTTTGTATCCAGAAATCTGGCGCCCAGCGCTTCCGCCATTCCTGTACCGCCATCATTCGTTGCGCTTCCACCAATGCCGATGATAATTTTTCGAATTCCCTGGTTCAGACATTCACGGATTAACTCCCCTGTTCCGTAGGTTGTTGTCTTTAACGGGTTTTTGTTATCCTTGTTCACCAAATGGATTCCACTGGCGGATGCCATCTCGATTGCCGCTGTGGTGCCGTCTCCCAGCAGGCCGTATGCAGCAGTTACAGGTTCTCCAAGCGGTCCTGTCACCTCGATATAACGAATCTGTCCGCCTGTCGCATCCACCAGTGACTGCACCGTTCCTTCACCGCCGTCCGCCATCGGTACGTGGACATAATTCGCCGCCGGATAGACCTTGCGCAGTCCATTCTCCATCGCGATACACACTTCTTTAGCCGTCATGCTTTCTTTAAAAGAATCTGGTGCCAGCACAAACGTTTTCTCTCTCATCTTCTCACCCCATCGTGAATATTAAAGTAAAAATCCATACATGATTGTCGCTACAATTGCCATCGTTCCACCCACAATAGCTTCGTAAGGAATCAAGCCCATCCGTTGTTTAATGCTCATTTTCATGCTGTCTGCCGTGACGTGAAAATAGTTGCCCTGCGGCAAGGAATCAATGACTGTAGCTCCTGTATGCACCATCACAGCTGCAGCGAGTGGGGCCGTTCCCATGTTCAGAATGGCTTCCCCAAACGAGCCTGTTGCCAAAATAACGCCCGTCGAGGTGGACGCCGTAGCAGCTGCCATCAGAATACCTGCAAGCGGTGCCAAAAATGTACCGGAAACTCCCGAAGCTTCAATCAGGCCAACCACCTGAGCAGACAAGTTGGAAGCAGAGATCAGACCAGCAATCCCGCCTGCACCGATCAAAATCAGCACAGTCGCCGTCATTTTATTTAAACCGGAGGCCGAATACTTTAAGATATTGCGCCCTTGCCCCATGGCCAGCATACCCACAATCCCAGCGATCGGCAAAATGTACATCGCATCCACCTTGAAACTCGAAAGTGCTTCAATACCGGAAATAGAACCAATCGGGTTAATCATCAGCAAAATAACAGCTACCAGCGGGGCTACAATTGCCCGTCCCAACGCTGGATATTTCGATGTATCGACGTCACTGTCCATGATATCCTGGTCGGACACCTTCACACCTTTGGTTTTCAACATAGACGCCACCAAAACAGTCATGATTAAACCACATATCGCAGGAACCACACCCGCCAACATCACGTGGCTTAAATCCAGATTAAATCCGCGCGCCGCTGCAATCGTATTAGGATTGGGAGAGATGATGTTCCCCGCTTTTCCGCCTCCAGACAAAGCCAACAGGAGCGCCAGCTTGGAAATCCCCATTTTGTTACCGACCGACAATGCAATAGGTGCCACAATCAACACGGCAACGGGAATAAATACACCTACCGCCGTAATAATCATCGTCGCCAAGGCTAGTGCGAGTATCGCTTTACTGCCGCCGAACTTCTTTACAATAGCCTGCGCAATCGTCTCCGCTGCCCCGGATTCCATCATTACACCTGCCAATACACCTGCGGCAAGCACACGAATGACCGTCCCCATCACACTTTGCGTACCGCTTATTAACACGCTGATCGTCTGCTCCAGATTGGCTCCGCCCAATAAAGCGCCTACAATAGCTCCCAAAAATAAAGCGTAAACCGGATTCAGCTTTCTTAATATCAGAATAATTGCAATAGCCAGCCCTGCCAGAGCTCCTATCCAACTGATCGTCAATCCTTCCATCTGTCTAACCCCCCGGGTAATTTTTGATTACGCTTTCATTATATCGATTGCCGCATGTTAAAAATATTGAAGAACAGACGAAATTGATTGTGCATTTGAACAAAAAATCGGAACTTCAATTGGAACCTATAGATGAAATCAGTATTGAGTCTAGCACTATATATGAGAAGATCCAAACAGGATCTATGTCTTAATATGCAATTTTCATTTTATGTATCGAGGCGTTACAAAACAAATTTAATGTATACGCTTGCAAATTTAAAATTTCAGATTATAATACCTGTATACAAGTATACTTGATTAATTAAGAAGGTGAAATGATGGTCGAATCAGAATTCCTATATCCCTCCAAATGGCTTTTAAAAGCCTCTGCTGGTGATCGCGTAACATCCGAGCTTAGAATGCGCATTATTTCTGGCGGGATTGAAAGCGGTACCATATTATCCGAAAATAAACTAGCTGCTGATTTCACTGTAAGTCGCTCACCCATTCGTGAAGCGTTAAAAATACTGGCATCCGAAAATATCATTCGATTAGAAAGAATGGGAGCCGTTGTTATTGGCCTATCAGAAAAAGAAATAGAAGAAATTTATGATGTCCGTCTGCTCATAGAATCCTTCGTATTTGAACGTCTTGTAAAGATGGACACTAATGATTTGGCGAAGGAACTTAGTAAAATACTCGAAATGATGAAAGTCGCCCTCAAATATAGTGATGCTGATGAGTTTTCATATCAAGATGTCTTGTTCCATGAAACGATTATTCGTGCAGTCAATCATTCACATATTCTGATGATCTGGAATAATTTAAAGCCTGTTATGGAAAGTCTCATTCTTTTGTCGATGCGTATGCGTTTTAAAGAAAAGTATGAAGACTTTACACGGATTATAAACAATCACGAACTTTATATTGAAGCAATCAAAGCAAAAGATAGAGACCTCATGATCAAGTCTCTACATGAAAACTTTGATGATGTTCAAGGTAAAGTAGAAGACCTATGGATGTCACAACAAATGCTATCTAAAGGAGTCGTGCAACAAAATGACTAACTATATGTTAGGTGTAGATATCGGAACCACAAGTACGAAAGCCGTTCTATTTAGCGAAAAAGGCGAAGTCATCCAACAAGAGAATATTGGATACCCGCTTTATACACCGGATATAGCAACAGCTGAACAAAACCCAGAAGAGATTTTTCAGGCTGTTCTGCAAGCCACTTCAAATATAATGAAACATCACTCACAAAAAAAGCTATCGTTTGTTTCATTTAGCAGTGCCATGCATAGTGTCATTGCGATGGATGAAAATGACCGCCCACTGACGCCTTGTATTACATGGGCAGATAATCGCAGTGAAGCGTGGGCACATAAAATAAAAGATGAGCTGAATGGCCATGAAGTCTATAAACGAACAGGAACACCCATTCACCCCATGTCACCATTAACAAAAATAGCTTGGATTGTGAATGACCTTCCTGAAACCGCTGTCAAGGTTAAAAAGTATATCGGAATTAAAGAATATATTTTTAAAAAGTTCTTTGATCAATATGTAGTGGATTATTCCCTAGCTTCTGCCATGGGTATGATGAATCTAGAAAAATTAGATTGGGATGAAGAGGCATTAAAAATTGCTGGTATAACCCCTTCTCAATTATCTGAGCTCGTGCCAACAACCAGAATATTTACCAACTGTGATTCAGATTTAGCAAAAAAGATGGGGATCGATCCACAAACATCGTTTGTCATTGGAGCTAGCGATGGAGTCCTTTCTAATCTAGGTGTAAATGCGATACGAAAAGGCGAAGTTGCCGTCACAATCGGGACAAGCGGTGCCATTCGAACCATTTTAGACAAGCCTCAAACAGACGAAAAGGGAAGAATATTTTGTTATGCCTTAACAGAAAAGCACTGGGTTATTGGGGGGCCGGTGAACAATGGCGGGATGGTCCTTCGCTGGATCCGCGACGAACTTGCCTCATCAGAAGTGGAAACAGCGAAAAGGCTAGGAATTGATCCATATGATGTACTAACCAAGATTGCTGAACGTGTAAGACCAGGATCTGACGGATTGTTATTCCATCCGTACCTGGCTGGTGAACGTGCGCCATTATGGAACCCAGACGTACGTGGCTCATTCTTCGGTTTAACGATGTCACATAAGAAAGAACATATGATTCGCGCAGCCCTAGAAGGAGTCATTTACAATTTGTACACCGTATTTTTAGCATTAACCGAATGTATGGACGGTCCTGTGACCCGAATTCAAGCTACTGGAGGCTTCGCAAGATCAGATGTTTGGCGGCAAATGATGTCTGACATATTCTCATCTGAAGTCGTCGTTCCAGAAAGCTACGAAAGTTCTTGTCTAGGAGCTTGTATTTTAGGCTTGTATACCACCGGACAAATCCAGTCCTTTGAAGTCGTTTCTGAAATGATTGGCAGTACCAACAAACATACACCAAAAGAAGAAGCGACCAAGGAATATAGGAAATTGCTGCCGATTTTCATTAACCTATCCAGAGTATTAGAAGATGATTATACACGGATTTCCAATTATCAAAGAAGCTTAATTAAACACTAAAAAGATAAAAAGCAGGGGGTAATTACAATGCCATTAGTTATCGTAGCGATTGGAATTTTAGCATTATTAGTTTTAATCATGGGCTTCAAATTGAATACCTTTATTTCATTAATCATTGTATCGTTCGGCGTCGCTTTAGCACTTGGAATGCCATTAGAGGAAATTGTCAAAACCATCGAAGCCGGATTAGGCGGAACCCTTGGTCACTTAGCGTTAATCTTTGGACTTGGAGCGATGTTAGGTAAGTTGATCGCTGATTCTGGTGGTGCTCAACGAATTGCCATGACCCTCGTAGACAAATTTGGTGAAAAAAATATCCAATGGGCAGTCGTAGCTGCTTCATTCATTATCGGTGTGGCGTTATTTTTTGAAGTAGGATTAGTATTGTTAATTCCAATCATATTTGCCATTTCAAAAGAATTAAAGGTTTCTATTTTATATCTCGGGATTCCGATGGTTGCAGCTTTATCCGTAACACATGGTTTCTTACCTCCACATCCAGGACCAACAGTTATTGCTGGTGAATATGGCGCGAACCTTGGTGAGGTTTTACTTTACGGTTTCATTATTGCCATTCCAACCGTTATTTTAGCTGGACCTGTATTTACTAAGCTTGCCAAAAAACTCGTACCTGCATCATTTACGAAAACCGGTAATATTGCCTCTTTAGGTGAACAAAAAGTATTTAAATCCGAGGAAACTCCGGGATTTGGTATCAGTGTATTTACTGCAATGCTTCCTGTTATTTTAATGTCTATTGCTACGGTTATTACTTTGCTTCAAAAAACAATGGGATTTGAAGATAGCAGTTTACTAGCAGCGATCCGTTTTATTGGTGATGCATCAACTTCCATGTTAATTTCCTTACTGGTAGCTGTCTACACCATGGGAATAGCACGGAAAATTCCAATCAAAAATGTAATGGCATCTTGTACAACGGCTATTACTCATATTGGGATGATGCTCTTAATCATTGGGGGTGGCGGAGCCTTCAAACAAGTACTGATTAATGGCGGCGTAGGTGACTATGTAGCTGAATTATTCAATGGAACTACATTATCACCCATCTTACTTGCCTGGATTATCGCTGCAATATTACGAATTTCCTTAGGTTCTGCAACTGTTGCAGCTTTAACAACCGCTGGTTTAGTTATTCCGATGTTAGGACAATCCGACGTTAATCTTGCTTTAGTTGTGCTTGCAACGGGAGCGGGTAGTTTAATAGCTTCACATGTTAACGATGCTGGTTTCTGGATGTTTAAAGAATATTTTGGTTTAAGTATGAAAGAAACATTTGCAACATGGACATTGCTTGAGACCATCATTTCTGTAGCTGGATTAGGATTTATTTTAGTACTAAGTTTATTCGTATAAACCATGATTCCCGGGCGGTAGATCCCCCACTTATTTTTCTTAGAATTTTCTAAGCCTATAAGTGAGGATCTACGGCCTATTCATTTCAAATAAAAGGAGCAGAAAAATGTCCAACACAATTGGTGTCATTGGTTTAGGGGTAATGGGCCGTAATATCGCCTTGAACATGGCTGGTAAGGGTGAGCAAGTCGCTGTCTATAACTATACGAGGGATTTAACGGATGATCTTGTTAAAAAAAGTGAAGGTCACTCCATCCATCCTTACTACGAAATTCAAGATTTTGTTTACTCCTTAAAAACTCCAAGGAAAATCTTCCTTATGGTAACAGCGGGCAAACCGGTCGATTCGGTAATAGGTACATTAGTACCCTTCCTTGAAGCAGGCGATGTGATTATGGACGGTGGTAACTCCCATTACAAAGATACGGAACGTAGATATGATGAATTGAAGTCAAAAGGAATCGGTTATTTAGGAATCGGTATTTCCGGCGGCGAAGTCGGGGCTTTAAATGGACCTTCGATCATGCCTGGTGGAGATAAAAACGTATATGAAAAAGCAGCTTCTATTCTAACAAAAATAGCAGCCCACGTGGACGCAGACCCTTGCTGTGTTTATATGGGTCCAAAAGGGTCCGGTCACTTTGTAAAAATGGTACATAACGGAATCGAGTATGCAGATATGCAATTAATCGCAGAAACCTATACATTTTTAAGAAAAAGGTTACGTTTATCTGTGAATGAAATTGCTGATATCTTTGAAATATGGAATCAAGGGGAGCTAAAAAGTTATTTAATCCAAATCACAGCAGAGATTTTACGGAAAAAGGATGATGTAACAGGCTTACCACTAATCGATGTGATTCTTGATAAAACAGGGCAAAAGGGCACTGGTAAATGGACAAGCATTCAAGCAATTGACAATGGGATCCCATCATCCATTATTACAGAGTCATTGTTTGCCCGTTACATCTCCTCTTTAAAAGAAGAACGAGTTTATGCAGAAAATATTCTAACAGGACCAGGGATTGATCAGCGAAGTTTAAATAAAGATTTGTGGATTGAGTACATTAGACAAGCTTTTTATATGGGTAAAATTTGTGCCTACGCGCAAGGATTTATACAATATAAAATGACTTCTGAACTTTACGGATGGAATTTACCTTTAAAGGATATTGCCCTTATTTTCCGTGGTGGTTGCATCATTCGTGCTGAATTCTTAAACGTAATAAGCGAAACATATCAAGAACAGCCGAATTTGGCTAATCTATTAATCGCCCCGTATTTTGCTGAAAAAGTTAAAGAGTATCAAAAAGGATTACGAAAAATTGTCTGTGAGGGTATTAATTCTGGCACTTCGTTTCCATGTTTAAGTGCTTCACTTACTTATTATGATAGTTACCGGACAGGCATTTCGAATGCTAACCTTTTGCAAGCACAAAGGGATTATTTTGGTGCCCATACTTATGAACGAAGTGATGCAGCAGGGTCCTTTCACACAAACTGGCAGTGATCGATAGTGGTAGTAAATCTCCAGTGCCCTAATGAAGTGGTTTTTCCCTTCATTAGGGCACTCCTTTGGAATACATTTTCCCCACAATGCTCTTGTGTCTATATTATGTAACAGACGTTGAGATTCTGAAGGGCAAGGGGAATAAATAGAAGCTACATGACAAAACGATTAATACATGTGCTGATTCTTTATACGGACCAGAACTTTACCAAAGCGTCCTCCTTGCTGAACAGGAATTCTCTTTCCTGCGTACGTCCTTCTTAAATAAGTTTCGGCCTTCTGTAATGACTGTTCATCTGTCGGCATCCCGAAGAATGAGAACCAGCCTAATGTATGTTTTACCGCCTCGTCCACCGACATCATTACCGTTTGGGTTTCACGAGTAATCAGGGTTTGAAAAGAATAGCCATATATATTTAATAGTTGGATGATATATGCCATATCTGACGTTTGTACTAGGTCCTCTTTTATTCCGACTACAGGGCGCAATTCCTGAATCAGACTATGCTCCTTAGGCCCAGCACTCGTACTGATGTAACAAAACTGGCTGGCACAGGCGAGCGCCTTCTCTACCATTTCCCAACCGAAAATGGCTGGACACATGGATGCAAACACCAGATCAAATTTGTTTTGCCATCCGTTCGTCTCAATAGATAACTCCTCAAATTGTTCCCGTACGATTTTAATGTTTTCCTTTATCGATGGCTTAATACTCTCTTCCATTAAGGCTGTCAACGGTCCTGAAGGCTCAACGGCAGTAACATTTGCCCCTTCCTCTGCAAAAGGAATACTGAAGACACCCGAGGCAGCACCAATATCTAGGATAGAGGAGTCTTTAATGGTAACTCCCTGTGTCCTTAGCCATCCCATAATTCTGGCTGTTCTTTTTATTCCCTCTTCATTAAATGCCTGCTTGTGGAAGCTTCTTGCCCTTGCCATATCATCAAACGAATGAGCCGGTACCGTTCCCGCTCTAAGCATTCGATTTACACCAGCTTCCGGATCGTTTATCCAAGCAGCCTTCCATACTTCGGGATCAAATAAAGACTGGGTCATTAATTAGACTTCCCTTCTACTAATTAGATTTTAAAGTCTACTAATATCTACACCTTGCTTCCGTATGGTGGTAAATATGAAACACCCTACAATAGACATTATAGACTTATTATATCTGCAATTCAATCAAAAAAATTTAAATGACTAAAAATTCATACCCTCACGCCGTGCGGCACAAGAACTTTCTCGACGAATGCCCTTATGCCTTCAAGCGTGTTTATATCCTCGGTCCGAAAATCTTTATCTCATTTTTGAACGATTGGACTAGTTGCTTCTGTTGTAGCTTTTGCCTCACCATGTCCTGCACCAAATAGGTTCAGTACCACCACGCCAATAACAATTAAAGCAATACCTGCGATACTTCCTGTATTGATTTTTTCTTTCCAAATCAATACTGAAATAAGCGTTGTAGCAACAGCCCCTACACCTGACCAGATGGCATAAGTCATATTTAAAGGAAGCGTCTTAAGGGATAGAGAGATAAAGAAGAAAGAGATCACAAACGCAACAATTGTGAATAGAGTCGGATACAATCTGGTAAAACCTTCTGAAGCTTTAAGCATTGAAGTTCCAATAAGTTCACCAACAATAGAGATTGCCAAGAAAAGATAAGCCATTATTCATTCTCCTTTATATATGTCTTCAATTCTTCCATCATTTTTTGCCTCATTTCCTCATTAGGAGGAGCAAGCCCAAACATTTCGGCAAACCACAAGCCGTCTATAGCTAATCGGACTATCGTGGAACGAACGGGATCCAATTCGTCGGTTTCAATTTTGTTTTGGATATTCTCATACTCGTCCTGAAGTAACTTTAGCATTTGAGGGTTCGTAAACTGTGCTGCTGAAAGAGCGGTATACAGGTCACTTGCATTCCGATCGCCAGAAAATGATGTATTCATATAAGCGCGAGTCCATCTTCCTTTGGAATGCATATCGTTTTCTGCTCTCTCATTAAATTCGGAGACAAAGCTGGTCGATAGTTGCTCAACCATTCCCAAAACCAATTCATCCTTATTCGGAAAATGGTAAAGCAATCCTCCTTTACTTATTCCCGCTTTCTTAGCCACCGCTTCTAACGTTAACTTCTCTACTCCTTCTTCGTGCACAATCATGGAGGCCGCTTTAAGAATTAATTCTCTTTTTAATGTTTTTTTAGTTGTATTCATATTGATCACCCCTCTTTACTATACCGTCCAGACGGTTTTATTTCAAGTGGGTTAAAGTTATAGATTGGGTATGTAAGCCTAATTGAGTTGGATTAGGTTTTGATACGTTAGGTTTAAGCTAAATAAAAAGAAGCCTTGGGCGTATAACATTTCAGCCAAGACTTCGTCAAATAAATATCTACCCAGCCCAGACATTCGGAAAAATTTCGCATCTGTTGGGTTTTAAGTGCCACCTATAGCTTAACTCTGCACATATTGTCTCAGCCATTGGAGTGCGGGACGTTCCGTGCCATTTGAGTTCAGCAGATGTGTATTCGATATCCAGGTTTGCCCCTGGATGTATCCCCAGAGCGTAACTCCCTTCACCGCGGAATGCTTCCATAATACCGGAAATTTCTCCTTGTATCTGGCAAGCTGGGTGTTGTCGTCGCCAGTTATATCCAGTTCCGACACATAGATTGGCAATCCTGTTGCCGCTAGCTTGTTCAGTACAGTGTTCATCGTGTTAACTGAGACAGTGTCCATGCTAAACTGGTGGCATTGAATACCAATACCGTCAATCAGGCCTCTGCTCTTGAGCTGATTAATAATATTGACATATTGGTCGGTTAACGAGGGATCGTTGATAATTCCATATTCATTAATCATCAGCTTGGCATTTGGAAAGGCTTGTCTTGCCTGTTGGAATGACCATATGACCCAATCCCATCCGGTCGATCCGTCACCTCCTATGGCATTGCGGAAGGATGGCTTCTGATGCAGGGGCTCATTCACCACATCTATAAACTCCGCATTCGGATAGCGTTGGCCTGCTGCTTTAATCCACTGGGTCACTTCCGCCTTCTGATCAGCAGCCGACAGTCCGCTAATCCAACCTGGCTCCTGAGCACCCCATACCAATGTATGGAACTTGAACGGGAAGCCATTGTTACGGGCATAATTGTAGGCGGTATCCGCCTGCGACCAGTTCATGTTGTTACGACTGCCTTCAACCGACCCCCATTTGGTCGAATTCTCTGGCGTCACCTGGTTCCAGTATGTTCCGAAACTTGCAGGGACACTTCCAGCAATGATATTCCCGAGGAATTTGCCACCGTTCGCCATACTGGCACTAGCCGGGTTTATCAGAACTGATGATAACAACACACCCGCCAACGCCAAGCCGCTTACCAACTTGCCCACTTTAAATTTCGACATACAATCTCCTCCTCATACG
This sequence comes from Paenibacillus sp. FSL R10-2748, assembly GCF_038005565.1. Lineage (NCBI taxonomy): Bacteria > Bacillati > Bacillota > Bacilli > Caryophanales > Paenibacillaceae > Paenibacillus > Paenibacillus sp. FSL R10-2748. The sequence goes on along the minus strand of NZ_JBBOTK010000003.1, from coordinate 115,212 downwards.
TATAGTTTTTTAATATCCTCGCCTCTAAATAAATCGCTTACATTTCCAATTATAAGAATGAAAGGTTATTATCCGCTACATGTAAAAGTAAAGATTTTACCCGAAAAACTTTACATCATTGCGGGGCGACTGAACACCTGATGCTCCTTTAACACATCGTTTCGGTTAAAATCTAGCCTCGTATCAAACGACAAAAAAGATTACTGCAAAAAGTGATATGCTCCCCTTACAGTAGCAAGTTTTATTATTTAACCTGTCTACTTTTTTGGAAGCATATCACTTTGGAGACTGCCCATTTAATAGTTTAAGAATTAAGGGCTCGTGCAATTGCATCTACATAACTTTGGCTAGCACGTTGGCTTACTTCTGCTTGCGGAACCATCCCCTCAAAGTTGTGGAATGTGCCGGGATACAGATGGAATTCAACGTCTACCCCAGCTTGGGCAAGGCGTGTCACATATTCAATCGTCTCATCTCGGAACAGATCGAGCTGGCCAATGCACGTATAGGTCGGCGGTAGCCCAGCCAAGCATTCCGCTCTCGACGGCACAGCGTATAGGGACACCTCGGTGTCTTCAGTACGATCCCCCAAGTACATGTTCCAGGCCGCCAAGTTGTTCTTCCGGTTCCATGGTGCGTTATCGGCCGTAATCTCATGACTTGACGCCGTAATACTACGGTCATCGATCATCGGATACAGCGGCATTTGAAAAATGAGGGCTGGCCCGCCTTTGTCACGGGCCATTAAAGCAAGTGCTGCGGTTAGACCGCCGCCCCCACTTGCTCCGGCAATTGCGACTCGATCTAAGTCGATGCCCAGCAGCTCAGCTTCGTCGGTCATCCACATCAAAGCGGCATAACAGTCATCGATGGCAGCTGGGTAGGGATGCTCGGGAGCAAGTCGGTAATCGACCGATACGACGACGCATTTAGCCGCCTGCACGAAGCGTTCGCACAAAGCATCGTCCATATCAGGATGCCCCATCACATAGCCTCCCCCGTGAATCCACAGCATGGCCGGAAGCCTAACGTCAGTTCGCTGGGCAGGTTCGTAGATTTTAACTAATATCTCGCCTGCTACGCTCGGAATCATCCGGCTTGTCGTGCGTACGTGCTTCGACTGCTCAATGGGAGGACTCGACAAATAGCTTCTACTCAGTTCTAAATTTTCTTCCAATTGAAATCCAGGAAATTGTGCAATTACCGACCTAAATTCTGGGTACAAACGATTTTCAAAATCCATGTGAATCACTCCTATGTTTGGTTTTTATAATCTTTTTTCCGTCTCCGCTTCCCACTGGGCTATTTCCTTCCGAACTCGGGGTGCTACCTCTGTTCCCAGCAGCTCAATGGCTTTCATCACCTCGGCATGCGGCATTGTACTTAACGGAACATACAGCATAAAGCGTGTAACACCTACATGTTTGCGAAGGTGAATGATCTTCTGGGCAACAGTCTCAGGATCGCCAACATACAGCGCACCTTCAAAGCTGCGCGCGGCATCGTAGCTGGAACGATCATAATGCGCCCAGCCCCGCTCCCTGCCTAATCTATTCATACCTGCCATCGTAGAAGGGAAATATGTATCTGCAGCTCGTTCATTATTCTCTCCAACAAATCCTATCGAGTGCGATCCAACCTTAAGCTGCGATTCGTCATGACCAGCGTGCGCTGCTGCCTTCTTATAAAGCTGTACAAGCGGTGCAAAATTCATCGGATTTCCACCAATGATCGCCAGCATCAAGGGCAGTCCTAACAGACCTGCACGGATAGCAGAATCCTGCCTGCCCCCGCTGCCAACCCATATCGGTAAAGGATTCTGAACCGGCCGTGGATACACACCCAAATTGTGAATCGCTGGCCGATGTCCGCCCTTCCAGGTTACTTTTTCGGACTCCCGTATTTTAAGGAGCAATTCCAGATGTTGTTCAAACAGCTCATCATAGTCTTCCAAGTCATAGCCAAACAGTGGAAAAGATTCAATAAAGGAACCTCGGCCCGCCATAATCTCCGCACGTCCATTCGAAATACCATCCAGCGTAGCAAAATCCTGAAAAACGCGAACGGGATCAGCTGAAGAAAGCACTGTGACTGCACTGGTCAGCCGAATCCGTTTCGTCTGCGCTGCAGCCGCTGACAGCACAATTGCTGGTGAAGATGCCGAATAATCCTTCCGATGATGCTCACCTACCCCAAACACATCAAGTCCCACTTGATCAGCAAGGATAATTTCCTCGACAACTTCGCGCAATCGCTGTGCGTGACTTATCACTTCACCTGTCTGAACGTCAGGCTTTGTTTCTACAAACGAAGTAATACCTATCTCCATGGTCCATCTCTCCTATTCTAATAGCTTTCTTTGTATGACAATCAAATACCGATAAAATATCATACCGATCGGTAATATATTTTTCCCAGTAAATATAACTCATTAAAAAGAATACTGTCAATAAATATAGTAAAAATACTTTGTTTTATCCTCATACTGATATCTCCTTGGTGCGATAAACCAATCTGCATTTGACAATATAACGGGCTAATTATAAGATAATAACATACTAATTGGTACGCAAATAAAAAACCCTGACAATTATAATCAGAGTTATTGAGTTAAGAATAAAATTACGAGCAATGAGAGGTATTGATTATGGGACGAATCCGCGAATTTGACGAAGATAAAGTATTAGATGCAGCAATGCAAATATTTTGGGAGAAGGGGTATGAAGCTACCTCGCTGAGTGATTTAACTTCCAGAATGGAAATTCAACGACCTAGTATATACTCCACTTTTGGAGGCAAAAAAGAATTGTTCGAAGCTGCGCTGCGCAAATACATGATGTCCCGTGCTTCTCTGATCCGAGCCAAGCTTCAAAGCAAACCATCTGTAAAAGAAGCATTTCGAGCTTTTTTTGAAGGTGTGGTAGATGAGGAATATACAGAAAACCCTAGAAAAGGATGCTTTTGCATCAATACAATGGTTGAACTTGCACCTCATGATGAGAAATTTGAAATTCTTACAAGGGAACATCAAATGTACCTATCGGTTATATTTCAAGAAACCATTGAACGAGGTATACAATCAGGTGAGCTTGAGATCGGGCTCAATGCGAAGGCTGTATCACAGGCGCTAGTCGTATCGTTAATTGGACTGACCGTAATGATAAAGTCTCGTCCAGAACGATCATTTATTGATAACACGATAGAGGTGACACTTACACTTCTTAAGTAATTCGGAGTGAATTCAATTTTAACGAATGGGTGTATTCTCGACGCACATGTCCCTCAGCGCAACAAAGGCTGCTGGATACATTTTCTCGGCAGCCTTTGTCGCGCCCATATTACATACTTCTTCGCATTTGCATGAGTTCAAAAGATTCTTTCACTGATCTTAATTTTGCATATATATACTTTATAATGTATATTAATTCAAAACTAATGAAAAGGGAGTACATCTAATGTCATTTTTAATAAGAAACGCTAAGCCTGATGATTTAAGCAGTTTGACCGAGTTAATGTATGAATACATCGTTGGTTTTTATCAAAACCCTAGGCCACCTATCGAAAAAATTCATAATTTGATTCAAACCCTTTTTGAGCAGCAAAACGGTATACAATTTGTGGCGGAACAAAATGGAGAATTAATCGGCTTTGCTACATTATTCTTTACCTTTAGCACGATGAAAGCAGACAAAATCACAGTTATGAACGACCTATTTGTATTGGAACCATTTAGAGATACAGAAGTAGAATCACAGCTTTTTTTAGAATGTCAAAAGTACTCACAAAATTATGGATATGCTCATATGACCTGGATAACTTCTACTGAGAATAAACGCGCTCAAATTTTCTTTAAAAAAATGGATGCTGTCCAAGGGAGAGATTGGGTTCACTTTTCATCGTAACAATACTTTTGATACGGTTTTCCGCGCTAACGGCAGTTCAAAGGGCACCTAATTGGTGCCCTTTATGCGTAACACATGTTTTCACGCATGCGGATATGGAAATGCCGATACAATTGAAGATAAGTAATTCTCCATGAAATTGTTCAACGTAGATCCATATGGGGTAAAGTTTGTTGGTCGTTAAATTGCGAAATAGCTCAGTCGACCAACACATCAGATACCATACACGAGAAAATGGACGAGCCCTTCGTTAAACGCTCCAAGGATACGATTAGACAAACAGTAACATGGATATGTATTAGAGTAAGCCTGGATATAGAGTATACTAGATGAGTATAAGTTCGATACACGATGACATTATATATGTATTGGTATTCAAATACAGCGCAGAAGAGGTTGAAAATGAGTCAGAAGCATTTTACAGATTACGCATTAAGTGAAGAAATTGTAAGAGCGCTCAATAGCTTGGGCTATGAGACGCCAACAGAGATTCAGACGGAAGTTATTCCTGTTGCGCTTGAGAAGAAGGATCTTGTCGCCAAATCGCAAACAGGTAGCGGCAAAACAGCAGCATATGGTATTCCAATTTGTGAGCTAGTAGATTGGAATGAGAATAAGCCCCAAGCTTTAATCCTGACGCCAACCCGTGAACTCGCGTTACAGGTCACCGAAGACATCACGAATATTGGACGCTTTAAGCGGATAAAAGCAACACCCCTTTATGGAAAACATCCTTTTCATATCCAAAAAGCTGAGTTAAAACAAAGAACGCATGTGGCTGTAGGTACGCCAGGACGTGTACTGGACCATATCGAACGAGGCACGCTATCCTTAGATCGGATTGCCTACCTCGTGATTGATGAAGCTGACGAGATGCTGAATATGGGCTTTATCGAGCAAGTCCAGTCGATTATTCAAGCGCTGCCTAGTGACCGGGTTACCATGCTATTCTCCGCTACCTTCCCTGAGGATGTAGCCACACTGTCACGTAAATATATGAAAGATCCTGTTAGAATTGAGATTAAAGCGACTGGTATAACGACCGCCACAATTGATCACTCTCTTATTCAGGTGAAGGAGTCAGACAAGCTGGCACTACTGCAAGATCTGCTCATTGTTGAGAATCCTGACAGCTGCATTATTTTCTGTCGTACGCAGGAGAATGTAGATACATTATTCAGAGCATTGGCTGATCTCGAATATCCATGTGATCGCATTCATGGTGGCATGGAGCAAGACGAGCGATTTGAGGTAATGAATGCATTCAGAAGGGGTCAATTCCGTTACTTGATTGCGACAGATGTTGCCGCCAGAGGGATTGATATCACGAATATCACCCATGTCATTAACTACGATATTCCCCTTGAAAAGGAAAGCTATGTTCACCGTACAGGACGTACGGGACGTGCTGGCAAAACGGGGAAAGCCATTTCCCTCATCACTCCTAAGGATGGCAGAAGATTAGCTGATATTGAAGCATATATTGGATTCGCGATTCCGCAGGTAAAGGCCCCCTCAGAAGAGGCTGTTGATCTCCGTAGAGAAGATTTTGAGCAGAAACTGCATGTAAAAACCGCACTCAAAAAAGATAAGCGCGAGCAACTAAACCAACAGATTATGAAGCTGAATTTTAACGGCGGTAAGAAGAAAAAACTTAGAGCTGTCGACTTCGTGGGGACCATCGCTAAGCTTGACGGAGTCACCGCAGATGATATCGGGATCATTACGATTCTGGATTATGCGACAGATGTTGAGATTCTGAATGGTAAAGGTCCACTGGTGCTTGAGATTATGAAGAATACGACCGTAAAGGGTAAGCTGTTAAAGGTACGCAAAGGGAATAAGTAGAAGATACGCTGCATTAAAGAGGGTGAGGCAATCCCGCCCAGCATAGCCGATGGTTATCGTTAGCTATACGGGCGGAATTGCCGAGTTTATCTCTTGATCATTTAATTCATCTTTCCACTTATCGATATCATAAATGACTTTAAATTTTTCTTTCAACTGAGTATCATCTTCAATTGGCACAAAGCTGTCCAATTTCATATGGAAGTCCAAAACATCTTTTTTATGGTCATACATCTCTTCTAGAATCTCAATGATTGTGGAAAGTCTAGATTTAAATGATAACTTACAATCCTCTTTGTCCTCGAATATATATATATTTTCTACCTCTCTAAAAAAAGAGTTTCCTTCGAAATATAGCTTGTTACAGGTCATATGGATCTGCATCAGTGGTTCGCATATTTGCCAATCTGCTTTCAGCATAGCGTTTTTGAGCGATATATGTGCTCCACTAATATAATAATAATCTCGATAAAAACACATTGTACAAGAGGCTTTCATTATTTTAATTTTAGAATCTACAGCAGGATACCCTAATACAAATCCTTCAGCTAATAATTTCTTGGAAAAGTAATCTAACGATTTGATAAATAATTGATATCCAAGTTCCTTTCCTTCCTCATCATCTTTATGACAACAATAATGAATAATATCTTCATCCACTTGTTTATTTTCGTATTTATATCCCATTCCAGCCTGAATATGATCAATATGAATTTCGACTCCTGCAAATAGGTCATTTAAACTTGTTATTCTAGAATGATTGCCTTTCAAATGAATATTCAAGTCAGCAGTATATTCTCTGTAGAGTATACAGGTGTCTTTAATATTTAATTTAATGTGTTGTCTTTCCATAAAATCAATGATTCTCTTAAGATGCAAGTAATCATTCCCTATTAAAATTATTTTCTTATATTCAATTGATCTATCATCAGCCTGATTCAAATGAACAGCAATACAAACATCCTGATCGTATTTTATTAATGCTTCAATACTTTCAATAATCCTATTTCGTAACGCAGTTTGTTGAGGAAAAGGCATTGTTAATCCCATGTATTTTGATTCTAAGTTAGGTAGTAACTCCATTTGATCATTAAGATAACGTATCATATTATCAAAATTATATTTCTTAGTACTTTCATTCATAAGAAACTGTATCCTCTCATATTTTTTTACGAGCTGGCCTACTCTTCTTGGAATATCTCCTTCATATTTTCTATTTCTCGATGAGTAACTTCCGTGCGATTTTGAAAAAACACTTCCGAATCGTTTCAGAGATTACTTACTATTGCGACGTCTAAACTTATTAAAAATGTAATGTCTAAATAGAACAATTAAAATTTCGGGTAGTAATACAGTAAATATGTATAACAATATAATGAATGGTAACGACGAAATGAAAGTTTCAGCGCCCTGGCCTGTTTTCACACGTTCAACTAGCAGCCACCACATAGGTACTGATACAATCCACATCAAGACATTAGAGATGATTACATAAAGAGTATTTTTCCATAGCAGACAAAATAAAATTGCAACCACCATCTGGACTCCCCTATTATCATAAAACCCCATTTTCCATCTCCTTTTTTCTTTACAATCTATTTCCACTTTTTTGATAGGTATATTTTATCATTCTATTTATTTCCACAATAAAAATTCAAGCTCTATGAAATCAACAACGTTGGTGATAATTGTTCTGCTTTATCGTATTCTCTTAGAGAGTTGATTTAATACTTAAAAAATTTTAGAAAAGGTGTCCCTTTCGGTCCTCTTCATTTGTTATACAGACATAGTTTTCTTTTTAATCAGAGGGGGTGCCTAAATCTTTGAATGAGGAAATCGAATATAGAATTAAACGGGTCCAAGCTGGCGAGATCCAGGATTACGCCTACATTGTAAAGGAGTATCAGCGTCAGATTTTTGTGTACTGCTGGCGGATATTAGGCAGTGAGCAGGAAGCGGAAGAGGCTGTACAGGATATTTTCGTTAGTGCTTTCGAGAAAATTAGTATGTACAGGCCCACAGTGGGTTTCTCCTCCTGGCTGTATAAAATGGCTTATCATCACTGCCTAAACCTGATTCGCAGGAAGAAACTACAGCGCAAATTTAAAATGACCCTGTTCACCTCAACTAACATGACTTCAGACAGTGCTGCGCAGGTTATGGAACGTCAGCTTTTCAGTGAACCGCTGAGCCGGGCATTGGACCAACTGAATGCAGAGGAGCGAAACCTGTTGGTGCTGCGCATTTTTGAAGAAAAATCGTTTGGAGAAATCGGGGAAATTATGAACAAAAGCGAGGAAGCGATCAAGAAAAAATACGGCAGAACAAAAACAAAGCTCAAAAAAATGATGGAGCCCATAGAGGAGGACCCAAAATGCGTGAATTACAAGACAGAACTCAGGAACAAGGCCTGAAATACACCGATCTAAAAGACAGAGGCTTAAAAAACATGGACATGCTGACAGAACCAGAGAGTGTCCTAAAAATCCAAGCTTTTGACGTCTCTGATAAAGTGATGGAACAGGTCTACCAAAAGGCGAAATCCAAAAAGGGACTCATTGTAAAAATGCGTCTTCAGCCGCGCATCACCGCTCCTATCATGATCTTGCTTTTTGTATTGGGCGTCTCTGTGACTGGATACGCCGCTTCGCAATATCTGGAATTCCGTAACAGTAAAGGCGATGTCGTATTAAATACCGCCAAAACACCTGCCGAAACGGACGCTTCCAAAACGTATACAACCACCTACACACAGTGGAACGAAGAGGTGACAGACCGTCTACAGCCTGGAGAGTATGCCGCCTATTACGTTAAGGACGATTCTATGAATCAACAAAATTCGTCAAATCCCGTCCTGTTTGCCTACAAGCCGACTGAACTTTCTAGCTTCAGCAGTCTGCAGGATGAAATCAAGCGGACAGAAGCTCCGCTGTTGCATAGTCCCACTCATCTGCCGAATGGCTACCGGTTTGATTTCGGATACGTCTACCCAGTCGCTGCATATCCTGGGATGATGAACAAAGAGGAATATCGGGCTTTAACGGATAAACTGACGCAACAGGCTAAAGCTGCACCGAAAGGTGAAAATCTGTTTATTCAAAAGCTGAGCTGGGACAAGTCAGACTTCACCCTCGCCCGGTATGCGAGAGGAAATGACTATGTAAACATCACCGTCACCAAATACGCTCCCGAAGTCACAAAGACGACCGTGATGCAAAATGAACAGGATTCGGCTGAGGAACTGATGATTAAAGGAACCAAGGCCTATTACATCAGAGCAAGCGAAACAAGCAAGCCCTTGGAGGTAGGAAAAAATCGACTGGGATGGCTCGATGAAAAAAGACGGTTACACTACAACATATCTGATAACCAGGACAGCCCGCTGAGCAAAGAAGACCTGGTAAAAATAGCTGAAGATTTGCTTAACGGTTCACCGCAATAGCTATAAAAGAAAAATTTCAAAGAGAGACCATCCCTTTTTTAAGGGTGGTCTCTCTTTGAAGAATAGTCCTTATACCTTTTCCTCACAAACTATTACGGCATGTTCCACAATCTTTTTACCTCAACTAATTCCTGATCATTGAATTCCATTCTGTATACGTCTGGTTTGGATGATGTGTAGTAAAAAATTCAAATCATACTGCTTGTCATAATACTCCATCATTAAAGTCATTACAGCTCCATGAGTGCCTAATGCGACTTTCTGTCCTCGGTAGATTTTTAGCAATTCCTTTAAGACTGTTATACTTCGGTTCTGACAAACTGCATTAGACTCTCCTCCCGTTAAAGCAAAGTTGGGATCAGAAAATGACTTATCTAACAAAGGGAATAATTCATCATCGGGGATTCGGTTATCTTCACTAGAAAAAATTCTTTCTTTACCTTTTGCTAGGGTGGTTTTCTCTTGTTTCTTATTGCATAAATTTTTCTTGAAGGTGACGTTACGTCATTTGCTATACTGACTGAGAACGACATGCTAGAGCAATCAATTGGATGTGAGCAATGGATGGACAAAGAGAACTATCTGACGACAGGACAGCTTGCCAAACGTACAGGGATAACGGTCAGGACATTGCGATATTACGACCAAATTGGACTTCTGAGTCCAGGAGGTCATCGCACTGGATCCATAAGACTGTACAACATGAAAGATATGGAAAGACTACAGCGAATTCAGATGTTGAAGTATCTAGGGTTATCGCTTCAAACAATAATGGACATTTTAGATGCAGAGTCGCCATCCAACGGAGAGATCAGACACTCGTTGCAAGCACAACTCGATGTTTTACAAAAGAAAATTGCTCATACAGAGCACGTAGTACATGCAATACGAGATGCTATGGAAATGTCGGCTTATGGCTCCGATTGGAACCATTTGGCGGATGTTATTCAAACCGTGCAGAGTGAGCAAAATTGGGGGGAGCAATATCGGACGGCGAACCGCCTGCAAACGCGGATACATCTTTACGACAAGTACAGTACAAATCCCCAAGGCTGGCATCGTTGGATCTTTGAACAACTGGAGGTCCAACCGGGAGCCCACATTCTCGAGTTGGGCTGCGGCGACGGGACCTTTTGGATAAGAAACGCCGAACGAATTCCAAGCAGCTGGCGTATCCCGCTTACCGATATGTCAAGCGGGATGGTGGAAGAAGCACGTTGTCGCTTGGGAAGCAACAATCCGCAGTTTAAGTTTTTATCTGTTGACGCGCAACAGATCCCATTCCATGAAGAGCAATTCGATATGGTTATCGCTAACAACATGCTGTACCACGTGCCGGACATCCCTAGAGCAATCCGCGAGATGCACCGTATCTTAAAGCAAGGAGGTATAGTATGCACCTCTACAATGAGCACTCAACACCTACAAGAGGTCGAACACTTGGCGGTTTCGTTCGATCCTGAGCTTCATGTGTTGGATCATGCTATTAAACGGTTCCACCTGGATAACGGAGGGGACTTGCTGTCTTCTTGCTTTTCCGATCTTCGGTTGCTTCGATACGAGGACTGTTTGTTGGTCGACGAAGCGGAACCCCTGATCGAATATATAATCTCGACTCCGATGAACGCAAGAGAGCGACTTGTCGGAGCGGCTATTGACAAGTTTCGAGACCACGTCAATCGGCTTCTGCAGCAGAACGGAACTCTCGAAATGACTAAAGAGAACGGAATCTTTCTAGGGAGGAAATGAGATGAAGTCACAACAGTATCACCCAAGAGTACGGATTGTAAAAGAGGAGCTTCTATCGGATAACTGGTACATCTTAAATAAGGTCACATTCGAGTTTGAAAAAAATAATGGACAATGGGAGACACAATCCCGTGAAGTGTACGATCGCGGCAACGGCGCAACGATCCTGCTCTATAATCAGCACAAACAAACCGTTGTACTGACCAGACAGTTCCGGATGCCTACTTATCGGAACGGCAATGAAACTGGGATGCTTATCGAAACCTGTGCAGGACTACTCGATAAAGAAACACCGGAAGAAGGTATTCTTCGGGAGACGGAGGAGGAGACGGGATACCGTATCGACCGTGTGCAGAAAGTTGGCGAGGCCTATATGTCACCGGGCTCCGTAACCGAAATCCTGCACTTCTATGTAGCCGAGTATAGTGAAGATATGACAACGGGTGACGGTGGTGGCCTTGAGGAGGAGCAGGAAAACATTGAAGTAATGGAACTTCCGTTTGCTCAAGTGCTAAACATGGTCGAAAGCGGCGAGATTCGTGACGCCAAGACAATAATGCTGCTCCAATACGCTCAGATCAAGGGTCTCTTAAAAGTGAAATCGAAACCGCTTCATATCCTTATCGCAGGCCCGTATCGATCTGGAACGAATGATGATCATGTATTAATTGAGAAGAACGTCAACTACATGAATGAAATTGCTCTTCAAGTTTACGAGGCTGGTCATATGCCGGTGCTGGGGGAGTGGTATGCTTTGCCCCTTATCGCGACAGCTGGTTCCACTGCTTTGGGAGACGAGACTTTTAACAGAATCTTTCATCCGTCTTCCATTCGCCTGCTTGATTGCTGTAACGCCGTGCTTCGAGTTGGAGGACCTTCTCAGGGTGCCGATGAAATGGTAAGGGTGGCGAAAGAGAAAGGATTGTTGATTTACGAACGGCTCGACGAACTTCCGTTGGTGTGATATATCCTCTTTGACCAGACCAAAGACAACTTGCTCTGGGCCTCCTCCACGGATCACCCGAAGAATCTCTCAATCAACTGAGACACTAAGGGAATTGCGCAAATGTTTAACATCACTCATCGGTGGACGCCCAAACATGCGTCCATATTCCCGGCTGAACTGCGAAGGGCTCTCATAGCCAACGCGAAAGCCTGCATTGGCGGCTTCCACTCCCTCCGAGAGCAGCAAGCGGCGTGCAGTCTGCAGTCGAATGGCCTTCTGATACTGCAGAGGACTTATAGCCGTTACCTTTTTAAAATGCTTATGTAAGGAAGAAGGGCTCATATTTACTTCCTTCGCCAATTCTTCAATCACAAGAGGCTTAGAGTAATCGCGGGTTATCAGATGGATCGCTTTGGAGATGCTATGTGCATAGCTACCAACTACGGCAAATTGCCTGATTAAAGCCCCCTGCTCACCTTGTAATACACGATAAAGGATCTCGTGCGTGATAAGCGGCGCAAGAAACTGAATATCCGCAGGCGTATCCGAAAGTCTGACAAGCCGAAGCAGCGCATCAAGCAGCAGAGGATCAAATTGGCTCACCAGTATGCCGCGTCCAGTCTTTACGTTACATTGAGGAGGACTCTTCTTGATAATATCCAAAATGACGTCTGGACTAATGGATAATTGAAGACTTAGATAAGGGAGCTCCGACGAGGCCTGAGTTATTTTACCAGTTACGGGAAGCTGAACTGATGTGACCATGTAAGTTGTTGGATCGTACACATAGTTTTCTCCAGCCAGCATTGCTGTCTTTGAGCCTTGTGCAACCACGTACAGGGAGGGCATATGGACCGTATGATTCAGCTCGGACACATCGCTTGCACGTCTGAAATAAAGTCCTGGCACAGACGAGACAAACGTACCATCCGAAGACGCATGTTGATGAATTAAATGAATCAGTTCTTGTAGATTCGTAGAAATATCAGAGGGGGGAGGAGACGAAATCATTCATGCTTCACCGTCCTTTCCGTTGAACGCTAATATTGATGTGCTAATTATATGCACGCCGAATAGGATTAGGCAAGAATTGGACTTGATCGGTCTACCTGTCTCAAGCGAATTCTACTTAAAATTTACTTGCAAGGCCAACAAAGGGCCTAAGGCAAATAGATTAGAGGAAGAGGGATTGGGCTATGCATTTGGAAGGAAGAATAGAGAACAAAGTCGTCGTGATTACAGGTGCAAGCAGCGGAATTGGAGAAGCAACAGCACTGTTGCTTGCCGAGCGTGGGGCAAAAGTCGTGCTTGGAGCGCGCGGAGCGGATCGCCTTGAAGCGCTGGCGACACGCATTTCAAATGGAGGTGGCGAAGCTGTTTATGCACGCACTGACGTGAGACGGCGCGAGGATCTGTGCAACCTCGTTAATTTGGCTTGCGAACGGTACGGGAAGCTGGATGTTCTCGTCAGCAACGCTGGCGTTATGCCCATTTCCCCTCTCGAAGATCTGTGTGTCGAGGACTGGGAGGACATGATTGACGTCAACATTAAAGGCGTTTTGTACGGTATAGCCGCAGCGTTGCCTATCTTTCATAAGCAGGGTTCCGGACACTTCGTGAACATCGCTTCTGTAGCAGGACATAAGACTGTGCCGAACCAGTCGGTCTACTCCGGTACGAAGTTCGCTGTGCGCGCCATCTCAGAGGGGTTGCGCCAGGAGGCTGGTGACAAGCTGCGCGTGACCATCATTTCGCCTGGTATTGTGCAGACGAATTTCACGGAGGGTATGACCAATCCCGCATTGAGAGATCAACTCGCTGCCATCCGGGATAAACTAGCCATGACACCGGACGCGGTAGCCCGCGCAATTGGATTCGCAATTGAACAACCGGATGATATTGATGTGAACGAAATCGTGATCCGCCCAACCGCACAAATGTAACATAAGTGCTTTACCCTGGAAGCTGATCATCCATGTAATTAAATCCGCCCGTTGGACCACCCTCCGGCAGGGTCGCCAGTCGGACCGCCATTTTCGCTACATCCTCCACCGACAGCTCTGTCTTTTCTCCGCCCATCCGTTTTAACCAAGCCGGGGTAGCAATCCGCTGCACCAGTTTATTGGACAACTGGAACTGAATAGAGCCTATAGCGCTCTACATAATTACTGTGATCACTGTAGCAGACACCGAAAATGCAGAAGGATTGCAAAATTTTGTATTGTTAAGCAAGCATTTTAGCGGTGGGAATTCCTTCCCACCGCTTGGTGTTGTTATTTATTCAACTTTAAAATATATCGTAAGATTACTGCACATTTTATTAAAGAGTAGTGGGATGATCCAGTTACCAGCCATGCAAAAATTAACGATGAAGCGGTTCTTTTTCGCCCAGTCCCAGCACCTCCGTTGTGGAATCGTAAATTTCTTGGTAAAGCTCTGGGTTTTCCGCTAGTGACACCCCATAAGAAGGAATCATCTCTTTTATTTTTGGTTCCCACTCTTCCATATGTTGTGGGAAGCATTTTTCCAATACTTCCAGCATAACGTGAACAGCAGTAGAAGCACCCGGAGAAGCGCCGAGCAGTGCAGCTACCGAACCATCAGCGGCACTAACCACCTCCGTACCAAATTGAAGTGTTCCTTTACCGCCCTCCGTATCTTTGATCACCTGCACACGTTGACCCGCTACCACAATCCCCCAGTCCTCGATTTTGGCGTTCGGAATAAACTCGCGTAATTCTTCCAGACGCTTTTCATTCGATAACATTACTTGCTGGATCAGATATTTGGTCAATGCCATCTCTTTTGCGCCTGCGGCCAACATCGTGATGAGATTATTGGGTTTTACAGAACCGATCAAATCCAAATTTGAGCCCGTTTTCAAGAACTTCGGTGAGAAGCCAGCAAACGGCCCAAATAGCAGTGCTTTTTGGTTACCGATGTATCTTGTATCCAGATGCGGAACAGACATGGGAGGAGCACCAACCTTAGCTTTACCGTATACTTTTGCATGATGCTGGGCGACAATCTTAGGATTGTTACATACCATAAATAGTCCACTTACCGGGAATCCCCCGATATATTTGGACTCAGGAATACCAGTTCGTTGTAGCAAAGGTAGACTTCCACCCCCACCACCGATAAAGACAAATTTGGCATTATGGTATTCGATTTTACCGTTGTCCAGATTATGGACTTTGACTTTCCACGAGCCGTCGCTCGCACGTTTAATATCCTTAACACTATGTTTGTAATTGATCTCGACGTTTTTACTTTTTAAATGCTCAAACAACATGCGTGTTAAAGCACCAAAGTTGACATCTGTTCCAGAGTCGATTTTGGTTGCCGCGATTGGTTCATTCAATGTACGGCCTTCCATAATCAACGGAATCCATTCCTTCAGCTTTTCAGGGTCGTCGGAAAATTCCATGCCTTGAAACAGAGAAATAGTTGAAAGCGCTTTAAACCTTTTTTTCAAAAAAGATACATTTTTCTCTCCTGTTACCAAACTCATATGAGGTATTGGTTTGATAAAGTCCTGTGGATTACGAATCAAATTGCTGTTTACAAGAAAAGACCAAAACTGTCTTGAAAGCTGAAACTGCTCATTAATGTCTACAGCTTTACGAATATCTATAGATCCATCAGCTTTCTCGGATGTATAGTTCAGTTCGCACAGTGCAGCATGGCCTGTACCTGCATTATTCCATTCGTTAGAGCTTTCTTCTCCCGCGTTTGCGAGTTTCTCAAACACTTGAATTTCCCACTCCGGTGCTAACTCTTTCAGCAATGATCCCAGAGTCGCGCTCATGACTCCGGCACCAATTAAGATAATGTCTGTTTTTTTCTGAATGCTATTCATAAAAACCTTCCTTATCTCTTATATTTGCAAAAAAGAGCAGGCCCTCCTGCTTAGATGATACAAGAAGCAAGGCTCCACTCAGGAACATATCTTTTCTGTCTCTATTATAACTAAAATATAATCTTTTAAAAATTATATTGTCTATTATCTGATAATTATAAATCATTTCTGCTAAAAAGTGAGAATTTTCTTTGCAGAAATAATAAGAATTGATCACGCTGTATTATTTGAGCTTCACTTACTAGCAGTAATAACAGACACCAAAAAAGCGTTTAGAAGCAAATGATGTAGAGTACAGATTTCCAATGATCGAATCAACAGTCCATGTATATGAATAATTCGGTAAAATATGTCTTTACGGGATAGGCCTTTCTAATTGCACTAACGTTTTCTGGAATGAGCTTCACGGTTTATAAATACTTCATCATAATATTCAAAACGGTCTGTTGTTGATTCTCCCAAGCATAATCGGAGTTATCCATAATAAATGATTGAAAAGGGAGTTGCTCAATGATTTGCAATTCTAGCTCACGTCGGTGTTCAAGGAACTGAATATATCCTTCATACCCGTAAAGTCCCTTGTTCTTTCCATAATCTTGCCCCGTATGGTACCAAATCGCGAAATCTAACCATTCTTGAGATCTCATTGTTTTAACTCGCTCAATCGTCTCACGCACATTCGGTTGCTTCAAATAGAACAAAATTGGATTTAACTCCTGAATTTGCTCCGCAATCTGTAATACATGCTGAATAAAACGGTCTTCTCCAGCATCATGCCGGGCGAGTAATGCACACCCTGGGTTCTGTAAAAAACAGCATTCGAGTATCATCAACTTTTCTTTTTCTCGCTGATCTTTAACAAAAGACTTCCAACGTTGAATCATCAACTCGCAATACTTTTCTACGGGTACTCCATCGTAGATTTCATAACGCCGGATTTCCTCATACAAACTAGAGGGAATTTCATTTTGGGCTGATTGCTGCGCAAGCGCATAGGCGATTAAAGCGTCGTTGCCATTCAAAGATATAAACGGATCAATGTAATGAAACGCCTCGGAATAGATTGATCGAAGCTGATCAAGTTCTTCGTTTGGCATACATGCAACCGATTCATAATCAGCGGGATGTCGTAAGTCCCCTTCTAAAAATAGTTCGGATTCTATTTGATGTGTGTTTAACATGTCATGTATGTACCTAGATAATGTGGATTTGCCAGAGCCAGGTATACCTTCAACGATAACCAATTTCGTTTTCGTAGCTGGTAAATTGGACATAGTATCACATCCTTATGAATTAAATGATTACCTTAAGGAGAAACCAATTATCCCGTTATAATGCCAGATAGCTTAGGAACCTTCCCATATCTATACATTCTTAGAAAACTAATAAAAAGCACTGGGTCCTGAGGACTGACCCAATGCTTTTAGTAGATGACTATCTTCTAGTTACTTAATAATCACGTATTCCAGGTTAACCAGTTTTGCATAAGTAACAATTTGGTCTGTGGTTAGATTCAAGGAAACCACGGTATGGTGACCGCCGCCGTTCTCAATCCATGCTTTAACCCCATCTTGGAAGTTTGGCTTCACGTTCCACAGTACACGGGCCACTGGAAGATTTGGAGCAGGAACTGTCGGTTCAAATGCAGTAACCTCATTGATCAGCAGTTTATAATGCGTGCCAAAGTCAGCCATGGAAACAACTACACCGTCTCCTGCCTTGCCGTCAAACACCAGACGGGCTGGATCTTCACGATCGCCGATACCTAACGGTGAAACGATGATTTTAGGCTTGTTGCTTGCCAACGTTGGGTCAACTTCAAGCATATGGGATTGAAGGATCGATTCCTGACCAGCCGCCAATTCATAGGTGTAGTCTTCCATAAAGCCAGTGGATTGGTTATGGCTCATTACTTTAAGCAGGCGATCGAGCGCTGCCGTCTTCCAGTCCCCTTCACCGGCGAAGCCGTATCCTTGTGCCATCAAACGTTGAACGGCAAGACCAGGAAGCTGTTTCATACCATAGAGGTCTTCGAAGTTCGTAGTGAAGGCAGTATAGCCGCCATTATCCAGGAACCGTTTAAGGGCAATTTCATAGCTTGCTTGCACTCTTACGCTGGCTTCCCAAGCTTCCTTGCTGTAAGTACCATAATCAAATTCATAGAGTTCGGAGTATTCTGCAAACAAAGCATCAATCTCTTCTTCTTTCACAGCATTGACGTACTGAACAAGGTCGCCAATTCCGAAGTAGTCAACGGTCCATCCAAATTGAATTTGGGCTTCGACCTTATCGCCTTCCGTAACGCCAACGTTACGCATGTTGTCGCCAAAGCGGGCAACTTTGATATTGAAGCTTTCGTTATAAGCAACCGCTACATCCATCCACTCTGCGATTTGCTTCTGCACTTCCGCACGTTCCCAGTACCCTACGACCACTTTATTCTGTTTCTTCAGACGGGCATTGATGAATCCATATTCACGGTCACCATGAGCTGCCTGATTGAGGTTCATGAAGTCCATGTCAATCGTAGCCCAAGGAATACTTTCATTGAACTGTGTAGCAAGATGAAGCAGCGGCTTTTGCAGCAATTTAGTACCACGAATCCACATTTTTGCAGGTGAGAAGGTATGCATCCACGTGATGACACCGGCAACCTCGTCGCGATAGTTGACTTCTTTCATAAGGCTAGTAATTTTGTCTGCACTAACCGCCAGATCCTGCAATACAAGCGGATAAGGCAGAACGCCACTCTTATTTAAGGCATCGGTCATTTCTTGTGCGTGTGCTTTGACTTCTGCTAATGCTTCTTCTCCATACAGATGTTGTGAACCTACGACAAACCAGAACTGTTTTGTACCTACTGTTGACATCATTCATCCTCTTTTCATAATTTTTTAGTTTATATTACTTTTGCCCGTAGTACGCGTCTTTCCCATGTTTGCGTAAATAGTGTTTATCTAGAATGCGTTGCGGCAATTCTTCAGCAAAATGATTCAATTCTCGTGCGAATAAATTCATTTTCGAAACTTCTTCCAACACGACGCTATTCATGACTGCCGATTTTGCATCTTTCCCCCAAGTGAAGGGAGCATGACCCTTAAGCAGAACACCCGGCACTGCTAAAATATCCAGCCCGCGCTGCTCAAAAGTTTCGATGATGACACGGCCGGTTTCCGCTTCGTAACCACGATCAATCTCCTCTTGTGTCAAGAAACGGGCGCAAGGAACAGAACCATAGAAGGTGTCTGCATGAGTAGTCCCCATTACAGGTACATCCAGGCCTGCTTGAGCCCAAATGGTCGCCCAAGTTGAATGCGTGTGTACAATACCGCCGATCTCTGCATAATGCTTATAAAGCACGGCGTGAGTCGGTGTATCTGATGAAGGTCTCATTTCTCCTTCAACAACATTGCCATCAAAATCAACAACCACCATATCGCTAGGTTTCATCGTGTCATAACTAACACCACTAGGTTTGATAACGAATAAGCCGCTCTCACGATCAACAGCGCTTACGTTACCCCAGGTGTATTTCACGAGTCCATGTTTAGGCAAATCCAGATTGGCTTGATATACTTCTTCTTTCAGTTGCTCTAACACATCAATCCCTCCAGTTTTCCACTAGATTATCTACAGCAGCCTGTTCAATCGCTAGACCTTGTGTATAGCGTTCCATGAATGCTTCGAATCCCTTAACGTCGGAACTGTCAGGAGAAATTTCTTGCCCCTCAGCATCTCTAAATACTTTTTGGTCGAGGAAGTCTTCCAGACTTTCTTGTTGAGCCTTGTTCATCATGTAAGAAGCCAGAATAGCAATACCCCACGCCCCGCCTTCTCCAGCTGTTGACATCACTGATACCGGGACATTCATGGCAGCCGCAATGATTTTTTGTCCGACGATAGGGGTTTTAAATAAACCACCGTGAGCCAGTATGCTATCAATTGCGACATTTTCTTTCTTTGTCAAAATATCCATTCCGATTTTCAAAGCAGCAAACGCAGTGAAAAGATGAGTCCGCATGAAATTGGGCAAATTGAAACGGCTCTCAGGGGAGCGGACAAACAATGGCCGGCCTTTCTCTATTCCGGTGATATTCTCTCCTGACAAATATCCGTAGCTAAGTAAGCCGCCGCCATCTGGATCTGCTTCCAAAGCCTTGTTCAGCAACACACTGAATAATTGGTTTGGATCGGCCTTTTGCCCCATTGCCTCATAGAACTCACGGAACAATCCCAGCCAAGCATTGAGATCACTTGAACAGTTGTTGGCATGAACCATTCCGACCGGATTACCATTCGGTGTAGTCACCAGATCAATTTCCGGATATACCGCTGAAAGATCCTTCTCTAATACAAGCATGGCAAAAACCGAGGTTCCCACAGAGACGTTGCCAGTCCGTTTCCTCACACTATTCGTAGCGACCATCCCTGTTCCCGCATCACCTTCTGGAGGACAAAGCGGAATACCTGGTTGTAAATCTTCGGATTTATCTAAGATTTTGGCTCCCGCGGCGGTTAGTACACCTGCCTGCTCGCCTGAAATATAAACTTTAGGGAGAATTCCTTCTAACTTCCAATCGTAACCTTTGGCTGCAATGAGTTCATCGAACTGCTTAACCATCGATTCGTTATAATCATGTGTAGTCTCATCAATTGGGAATATGCCCGAAGCATCTCCGATGCCAATGGACTTATTGCCAGTCAGCAGCCAGTGAATATATCCAGCTAACGTCGTCATAAAATCAATCTGAGGGACATGTTGCTCTTCGTTCAATATAGCTTGATACAGGTGAGCAATACTCCATCGCTCAGGGATGTTGAATTGGAATTTATCGGTTAACACTTTTGCCGCAACACCGGTTGTCGCATTCCGCCAAGTCCGGAACGGAACAAGCAACTCACCTTTGCTGTCAAAAGCCATATATCCGTGCATCATTGCAGAGAATCCTATAGAACCAACGGTACGAAGAGTGATTCCATATTTTCGCTCAACTTCTTGCTTCATTTCACTATAAGCCTCTTGTAGACCCGTAATAATACTCTCTAAGTTGTACGTCCAATATCCGTCTACCAAGAGATTTTCCCACTCATAGCTTCCAGATGCGATTGTTTCAAAATGATGATCAATCAGCACTGCCTTGATACGTGTGGATCCAAATTCGATACCAAGTGAGGTTTCTCCCTTAGTAATCGCTTGTTTAATGTCTTGATCCATGCTCACGTGACTCCTCTCTCTGAACAACTGTTATAATCGCAATAATTGAAAGAAGACGCTTTCTTTAATTTACAACCTTAGTATATTTTTTGTTCGTACATTTGTCAACACGAATACGTAGTTATACCTACAAATATTCTTACGAATTGAATGTTTCTCTATTTTTCCTTTAGTATTACTGCATGTTGGGCAATGGATTATAATAAGTTCATAATTATGCTAAAATATGTACATACAAATATTATGGGTGGGTAAATTGGTATTAGTACAACCAGGAAAGAAGGAATAAAGTGAAACCAAAGTATCAGGTCATCCTTGAGGATATAAAAAGCAACATTCTATCAGGAGCATACAGCGTAGGAGAACAAATTCCAACGGAATCGGCTTTGCAGGATATGTATAAAGTTAGTCGCCAGACGGTACGAAAGGCTATTTTAGAACTATCCAACGAGGGTTTTTTAAGAAGTGAAAAAGGATCGGGCACTTACGTCAGCAACCAATTCCGATCAAAAACCGGCGGGAATTCCAGTAATAAAACCATCGGAGTCATCACGACCTATATTTCTGATTACATCTTCCCTTCTATTATTCGCGGGATTGAAGCTAGATTGAATGAAGATAATTATTCATTGCTATTAGCTAGTACAAATAATGATGTCGCACAGGAAAAGAAAGCTTTGGAGATGATGTTGTCCTTTGGTGTGGATGGCTTGATCATTGAGCCTACGAAGAGCAATCTATATAATCCCAATATCTCTTACTATTTGACGTTCAAGGAGCAGGATGTTCCGTTCATCATGATTAATGCTTATTATGAAGAGTTGGAAGTTCCCTTCTTTTGTCTCGATGACGTACAATCCAGCTATCTGGCAACAAAAGAATTGATTGCTAACGGACACACACACATTGGTATCATTGCCAAAATGGATGATTTACAAGGAAAGCATCGAATGAAGGGCTATATCAAAGCGCTTGGAGAAGCCAAATTACGGTTTCACCCAGAGCAAGTGCTCTCATTCTATACAGAGACGAAGCAGGACCTGTCCGCCAACTTAAAAAAATTCCTTACCGAACAAAGAGACGGGTTAACCGCAATTGTCTGCTATAACGACGAGGTAGGATTAGAAGTTGTACATGTATGCAGACAACTTGGGATATCTGTTCCCGAAGACATATCCATTATTGGTCAAGATAATTCCTATATTTCCAAAAATGCAAACATCAAGCTAACCACATTAACACACCCACAGGAACAAATGGGACGTGATGCCGCCGATTGGGTTATTAAGAAACTGCAAGGGAAGAAGGATCTACGCAACCACACCTATTATCAGCCCGTGTTGATTGAAGGGGAGACGGTAAAGAAGAAACTGAAGTAGATGGTGCTCACATTACCTCCAATTATGAACCGCCAGTTTGCCATTAACATTAGGGTATGCTGGCTTGAATTTATGGCGGGAACGTAAGTTTTAATAAATTTCATACAATTGGAGGTAAACATGAATCTAAAAAGGATAAAATATTTTATAGATCTCGTTGAATGTAGAAACTTCACAGAAACAGCAAAGAAGAATTTTGTATCGCAAACTACGATTAGCCAACAAATTGCCTCACTTGAGAATGAGTTCAACATTCAGTTAATTGATAGAAAACAAATTCCGATTGAGCCCACCAAAGCGGGATGGCTGTTTTATGCAGAGGCCGTCGTGCTCTGGAAGCAATATAATCATATGAAAACAAGCATGGAAAATTTTCAAAAATATAATACCCAGCTATTGAGTATCGAATATGCTGCAATCACAGATATCCAAAGCTTATTAAAATTTATCCCTTCATTTAAAGAAAATCATCCAAAGATTAAACTTGAATTAAATAAAGTATTGCTAAAGGATATCGCTGAGTATCTGCAAAAAGGAATACATGACATAGCCATTGCCTTTGACTCAGAGTTTAAAGGGAAAGAGGAAATCCTAACCCATACATTATATAGCGGACGATACTGCGCGGCCGTAAGTAAACAACATCCCCTCTTCAGTTTTGAGTCCATCTCAAAGGAAGAATTATATAAGTATCCGCTTGTCATGCTGAATCCAATGGTTATTGGAGACTCCTATTATTTAATGATTCAGCATGCCATGGAAGATGGTTACCAGCCCAACATCCTTAGAACCGCAGACGATGTCGAAACAAAGCTGTTTTATATCATCACAGAGAATTTAATTGGCTTTTTCCCAGATAACTATGATCTTGCTGATCTGAAAGAAGAGGTCCGACTCATTCCCATACAGGGTTCACACCATACTTTTAAAATCGAAATAGGCTACTTAAAAAATAATTCTAATCCAGCATTGTACTCATTCCTACAACAAATACAAAATTCGTTTTAGCAATAGCCCATAAGTTTTTTGTATTATACTTTGTTATTTTTTTCACATAATATATAAGTATAGTTCATTTCAGCAAGGAGTGACGACAAACATGGGTAAGTTATTATTAACGGGTGTGGATGGCAATCTGGGCAGACAAGCGGCTGAATTTTTATTGAAATTAGTAGAAAAAGACCAAATTATTTTTTGTGCATATGATCCGGCATCTTTACAAGGGTATGCAGAACAAGGTATTGAAACGCATGTGACCAATTTCAATAAAATAGACGGCCTTGCAGAAGCCTTTGCTAATGCAGATAAAATTGCTTTAATCTCCATGCCTTTTGTGGGGGTAAAACGCCAAAATGCGCACAAAAACGTGGTCGATGCGGCGAAAGAAGCTGGAGTAAAACAAATCATCTATACTTCATTGGTTAACGCGGCGGATGAATCCAATCCAAGTGTTGAAAAACTGGACCATGTCTATACAGAAGATTATATCAAAAGTGTCGGGTTAGATTATATTTTCCTGCGTAATTCGCAATATGCGGAAGCTATGGTTACCAATTACTTCACCTATGTGAAGTCTGACGGCGTGTTGAAAAACAACCAGGGTGACGGCAAGATGGCCTATATCTCACGGAAAGATTGTGCAAAAGCTGTCGCTTATGCATTAGCAGCAAGCAATTATCATGAGGCGATATTAAATATAAATGGTCCTGAATTAATAACAATGTCCGACTTTATCGAGATTGGAAATAAAGTAACGGGTCATCATATTACCTACAAGCAGATCACGGATGAAGAAAACTACGCCATATTTGATGCCATGGGTGTTCCCAGAACAACGGATGGCAAATTTGCAGAGGACTCCGAAGCCCCCTTCTCTTCTGAAGGTATGGTTACCTTTGGACAAGCTATTCGCTCAGGAAAAATGGATATATTTACGGACGACTTCAAGAAGCTGACGGGCCAAGATCCCGTAACAGTGAAATATATGTTTGAACATGCGAATGAGTACCAAGTGGGTGAACGACACTCCAAAGATAATTAATTCAAGTCATGATCATGTTTGCGGAGAGATCGGAAGCTGATTTACATCCGATTTCTCCAATTGCGCTTTTGCCTACTTTAGTATTCTCCTTTAATTACAAAAAACGAACCCCGAATTGTTCCAGCTAGTTTTGACTTCTGCCTAGCAAACTTAAACTTCCCTTCTAGCTCCTTTGGTACCTCCATCCCCTCAGAAAGCTTAAACCCAACGGCCCGCTTCTTAGTGTCATCAACCGTATACATGACGTTGACCTCAAGACCATCCTCATAAAAGACATAAGCAAATTTAATATTTTCCACTTGAAAACGTGACGTTTCTAAAGGTTTGGCCGCAAACTCAATATCACGCTCTTTCAGAATTCGGTTCACATAATCTAGGGTCTCCTGACTTTCACTAGCTGACACAACCGTAAATTCATGCTTGTATTTGTTCATAAAGTAACGGGCTTCATTAGCACGCAAACCAGCAAGCGCTTCTACTACAGGTGAAGACTCTAAACCAACCGTAGACACATTATTAAAATCAACGATATAGGGCATTTCCATCTCTCCTTCTATCTCATTATTCCCCAAAAAACTTGCCGCTATTTATGTTACGGTTCTGGCGCTCGCAACTTACTGGTATACATAAATCGTCACCGATCCAAAGGAATATTCTCTCCAACTTCCTTCTGTCTGAGGGAACATGGGCGTTGGGAAGCATGTCAACTTGAACTCAGTTAGGGTATAATCGGCAGCAACAAATAAGAATCAAATTCATCCCCTGTATATAGAGTAATGTCTGCATCCCATACCCTGTCATCCCCCGTCTGAGTCAGCAGTGCGCAGCCACTTTGATTCTGGCTTCCAATTTCCAGGAGCAATCGGTTTCCTTTAGCTACAACAATTGCGCTATCCCATATCTCAATATCCAAGCAATAGACTTCTCCTGGAACCAGCTTTTGAACCTCATCGAAGGTGTAATAAGGCTTACACTCCGTGGATAATTCATCATCAGTTTTACGTAAGGAAGCGCGCAACCACCCCTGGCTAATTGGAAATTTCTCTGTTAGTGCTCCTGAGTTAACGACCTCATTGCCTAGTGAGTCAAAATTTCGCAAAGATACGAAAATGTCCATATCATCTGTAGTTGACGATGCCCACAAACGGAGTTTGATAGGCCCGAGAATTTCTGTTTCGTTATCAAACGGATCGGTTTCAAACAGAACACGCTTTGAATTGTTTTCCTCTCTCGAGAATTCTTTCACCATAAAAGGCTTCGCCCAGTGCTTTGACTCGCACTCCTTATCGCCTTCATAGCAAAGCTGGGCCTTGGCTTGCGGAGGCTCTTGCGAAAGCAAATTCGAGCTTGCATCAAGGTAAAAGCGGGTCCATTGGGTGCGCTTAAGCGGATACTCGTTCTCGTAGCGCCATGTGTAGTTATTGCCTCCGCGAGGAATGGCAAGCTTTACTTTCGGTTCTCTCATTATGCCAGTATCGATTCCTTTAAGCCAATAATCCAGAAATTTTTTCTGCAGTTCCCGACCCTGAGCGGTGTAAAATGCACCAACATGGCTCCCGATATGTACTTCAAGCCACTTGTGCTCTGATACCGCATTCTGAAAACCCAGGAAATTTCCACGGGTATGCATTCCGGCGCTAAACCAGTTGCTTGCGGATAATAAAGGCACCTCTACTTTACTCAAATCAGAAAATCGATTCGTCCACGATTGATCACGTAATGGATTGTTTTTTACCATCTCCGGGAAATCAGTGCGATTGGCTTGCAATTGTTCTTCCGAGAATTTTCCATCGGGATTGTATTGATGCGCCAAAACTCCGTTCTTCCACCAGAATGAAAGAAAACCGTTCGCCTGGATTCCGCCCGGATAACAGAATTCTGCATAATAATCTACTGTACCTTCCCAAGGTATGATACAAGCTAAATGAGGAGGCTGTTCGGATGCCACGGCCCATTGACTCATAGCCAAATAGGAGATGCCCAGCAGTCCTATCTTTCCATTGCTCCATGGTTGCGTTCCAGCCCATTCGATTGCATCATAATAATCCTTCTTCAAAGAATTTGATAATATATCCAGCTTTCCTGGAGAATTACCGATACCACGTTCATCTACTCGCAAGACAGTATAGCCTTGCGGCACCCAAAATTCAGGATTTGGTGTTTCCCAACTAATTAAGGGCCCTTTATCCTGCGAGTGTGTATATTCTATTGCGATTGTTGGATTAGCAGGAGCAAATTGAGAGAAATGAAGATCCTTTCCATACGGACACATCGTCATGATTACTGGAAAACTCCCATCCACATTAGGCTGATA
Source organism: Paenibacillus sp. FSL R10-2748 (assembly GCF_038005565.1). Taxonomy (NCBI): domain Bacteria; kingdom Bacillati; phylum Bacillota; class Bacilli; order Caryophanales; family Paenibacillaceae; genus Paenibacillus; species Paenibacillus sp. FSL R10-2748. Next base: position 88,514 of record NZ_JBBOTK010000003.1, on the reverse strand, counting down.
AAGATTTGCGGCGAGATAATTCCCGTCTCTCATAGGAATCTGTACTTCTTTCCAAGTAAGTTCATAAAAGTGATTACTTCTTTCGTTAATGTCGATAGGTAATGGATTCATAGCTTGCCTCCATTTGATAGTTTTTCTTCAAACCAGTCAATCAATAAGCAGCGTGCTTCTGTATCCTGTTCAATCGCATTGTGAACTTTAGGTCTCTTTCTGATTTCTTGCAAGGGGTTCACTCCCTTCAATAATTATTCAGAAAAGTTTTAGTACACGTGTACTAAAATCAGTATATTCCTGCAAATACAGCAACTCAACTCTGGTCTTTATTGGGAATGGCACTCTTGGCTGAGGATTTTCGCAAATTATCTCTCGAATTCTTCCGTATTCTTAATCAAGCTACTTATTTCGGCTTGAAGGAACAATTTATGATATAATGCTTTTGATTTCAAGTGCATAGCACAAACGCTCTAAAGGAGATAGAAATGGATATTAATTTAAGGGATAAGATCCTTGAGACTTCAATTGAATTATTTAATAAAAAAGGATATGCATATGTAACATTGAGGGATATTTCCGATGCGTTAAATATAAGTCCTGGTAATTTGACATACTATTTCAAAAAAAAACATGATCTTATGATTGGTGTTATGGCAATGCAGTATGAAGAATACCAAAACTTAAATTTCTCAGCGGAGGTTTCTATCGAAGGGCTGAATCAGCAGTTTTTAATTCTTAATGCATTCCGTAAAAAATATTTCTTTTATTTCTCCAGTTTTACAGAATTGCCTAAGTTGTATCCGGAGATAGCTAAAATGCAAATTAAGGTTGTTAATGATTTCTATACGCTTTTTACCAACATATTTAAGGGGTTTGTTAATAAAGGAATTATGAAAGAAGAATTATATGCCGGGCAATATGAAGATTTGGCTATTTCTTTACTATCGATAAATATGTATGGCACACAGGAAATAATTCTTCTCCAAAAGTTTCTTCCAAATCCCAAAAACATCTTGTCCATCCTATGGAGCCTTATACTGCCTCATCTAACCAAAGAAGGAATGGCCCTGTATTGTCGGATAACGCAGGTTGATAAAACTATCCCCCCCAAGCTATGCTACAAGCCAGATCAATCGGATGGAGGCTTGGAAGGCTCAACATGAGGCCGCCAAGGCATCTTTTTGTAGCGGCAAGTTTTTGAATAAGGACCATCCCGATAAAAGGATGGCCTTTAGGACCGCTAATCTACTATTTTAATTGCCTCGATATAAAGTTCGATTCTCACTTCATTCCCGACAACAATCCCGCCTTTTTCCAGATGCGAGTTGAATGTCAAGCCAAATTCATTGCGTTCGATACTGGCTGTTGAATGAAATCCTACACGTTCCCGGCCACGAGGGTCTTTATTTAGTCCTTCAAAAACGGTATGAAAAGTGATGGGTTTTGTTACTCCATGCAAAGTTAGATTGCCCGTAAGCTCATATTGCCTTTCGCCAGCAAGGACGCAGCTGGTGCTTTGAAACGTAATGGTTGGATACTTGGCTGCATGAAGGAAGTCGTCGCTCTTCAGGTGTTCATCTCGTTGCGATTGGCGAGTTGTGATACTATTTGCGTCTATGGAAGCTTGAATACCCATGGTTGTTAAATCATTGGGGTCAAAATTCAAGCTCGCTTGGAAATGCTCGAATACTCCTTTGATTCTATTAATCATTAAATGCGTTACCGAAAACTCAACGGAGCTGTGGTCCGCATCCACTTCCCAATTGATATTGCTCATAAATAAATTCCACCTCTATGATAAGATTTGAGAAAGGTCGCCCTATCTCCAAAACACTGCGCTATTCGCATGCTCCTAATATACAAAAACGCTACTGACAACGGGATGTCAGTAGCGTTTTAGCATTTTTTCGGCTTCCTCGTAAATCCGATTTCGGACTGTACAAGAAGCATGGGGCTGTCTCATAAGGGGCGGCCTTTTATTTCGTTGTATTTTAGAATCCCGACTATAACGAGAGCTGATTTCTGCCTAAAAGTTTATTTTCGAGAATCAAGAATAAACATAGATGCATCTTGTCCCATGAATATTTTACTTCCATTATAAAAAGTTTTGGATTGAATATCTCTATACCCTATTTTAGTCATAATGTCAGCCAGCTCTTCTTGATTAAATCCGTTATGAACTAAATCTGAAACTACTTTTTCATTTTTATTAAAGTCTACAATTAGTAAATGTCCTCCTTCATTTAGAACATCCAATAATCTGGATAAAACGAATTCAACATCATGAATATGGAGCAGAACCTGAGCCATAAAAATATAGTCAGCATGAAGATCCGATAGACCTTCCTTTTCAAAATCAAAGCATATTGTATCTGCATTATGAATATGAAGATCAGTAATTTTTTGTTTTATTTGATTAATCATGTTTTGTGAAGTATCCAGAAAAAGCATAGAATTAAAATCGTTTAACAAGTTCATTCCGACAAGACCCGTTCCACACCCAAAATCAATAGCATTCTTACTATTAGCGTCAACTACATATTCACGAATGGCATCAGATGATGCCTTTGCAATTTGAATTCTTTCCGAAGTGTCATATATATTCGCTATCATTTCAAACTTATCCGTATTTCCCATAATTACCTCCCCAATCCGCCTTAATAAAATCCTGAATACAACAATATAGAATGATATTCTATCAAGCATTAGCATTTAGTCCACATTCTTATTCATGCTTATGGAAAACAAAACCTCTGTATGAATGGAGGAGACAACCTTGGGGTGGTTCATGTACACCTTCTTCACGATTCGTCTTTGTCGAAATAATCATCTGGCAAATGCAGTTCTCGCAAACAACCGATAAATTTTTCTCTGAAATTCGGATTGCTTTTATATTGCGGCCATACCGCCTTATAGTAAGGCAGCAACTTCTCATGTGGGATAATGCCCCAGTATAAAATTAAGTTATTCAGAACCTGCGGGCCGCCCCCCATCAACATCTGTTCAATAATCTGCCAGCTTCCCAGCTTGTTTTCGCAACTGCGCGCGGCATAGATGGCAGTGGTTTGCATTTTCGGGTCAGCGTGACACAAGAAAGGCGCAAAGTTCTGGAGAGTAATCGCACCGTAATCCTCCAAGATATACCCTGCATAACGCAACGTTTCCGGGTCGTGAATCCTGTCAAGCCTTTGCAAGATCACTGGAATAAACTCTGTTAAATTCACAGTTTTACTGGAAGCATGCAGAATCTGTAAAGCTTGCAGAAAATCCTCATGTTTATCCGATTGCAACAGCTCCAGAAGATATTTCCTACCCGTGTCAAAAGAAGTTTTGCAGATGAGCCAAATGGCTGTGGTCCGATTTTTTGGGCTTTGCTCCGCAATATTTTTCAAAAAAGCAAGGGTTGGCTGAGAGACTTTCTTAAACTTGAACATTCCATCAAGCGCTTTGGCTTGGATTTCTTCGTTTGGAGCGCTCTGATAAATCTGGATCAGCGCATTCTCATCACCCGGCATTCGACTACCAAACCACCCGATATCATAATCCAGAATAATTTCATCCAGCCAGCGCTCGTACCAGTCCAGAAAGCTGTCTTCATAGACAAAGAAAAAAGGATGATCGGGATGAAAATCGGAGGTGTACACAATTCTCCCCCTGTATTTCCCTTCAAGTACAAGATACATGTCGTATTCGCAGCCTTGGGTGCCTATGCACAACATGCCGCCCAGCACCTTATTACAGGCTTCGTCGTATTCCTCATCGGGAATGTCCTCATCCTTGGTCAGGGGCTCAATCAGATGGTTCCATTCCTCTTTCGTCATCCCGGGATGCAGAACGGATTTGGCAAGGAGTGCCTGGCGCTCGGTATAGGAAGCTGCCTTTTCAATTGAATAGATTCCATAGTAGGGGCCAGCGCCACCGTTGCCGATTTTCGTTAAAAATTGCGCGTAAGGCTCAGGAAGTGTGACCTGATTGTGGGCTTGCCAGTCCGCCAGCTCTTTTGCTGTAAGCTTCTCTTTAACCCTATATTGATGTGAGGATGCTCCAAACACCGAGAAATCGGCGTCTTTGCGCATGGCTTGACTCAGTTTGTTTTTTATCCGATCTAGTTGCGTTTCTTTCTTCCCAAACCACATATTTGAACCCTCCTGTTGACCATAGCCAGGTTTCCTTTGTTTGCTTATCCAGCAATTTTATTATTTTTTCTATGGGTCGTACCTCTTTAAAATGATATGTATCTTTAATTAATCTTTCATTGTAGCTTCTCTTAAGGTCCCCTGGACCACCTTAGATTACCATACAAAAAATGCATATGAAAGGAATCCATATGGGGCCAACACGAATTTGTTAGGATACGGAAACTTGGCAAATTTAATGACAAAGAACGTGATCATTTTTATTCTTGTTAGAAAGTGATGGTGTGGGCTAGCCCCCTTTGACCACTCAATGGGGGCTTAAAGTTCACAGGGACACGATTATTCGTTATCCGGCGTGGCCGGACTGGCCGGGGGCATCAAGCCTTTAACGGCGCCGAGAAACGGGCGAATGGATTTGATCATACCGTAGCCCATCTTCACGACCGGGACAAACTTCTGGATCATGCCGAACAGCCGCAGGCCGCCGCCGAGCATACCGCCAAGCCCTCCTGCGCCCGCAGTGGAGCCGCCAAGGCCGCCTAACAGCGAGCCCATCATCGGCAGGAATGCCGACACCTTGGCGTCCGGCTTGCGGGAGCGCGAACGGCCAGACGGCTTGCGCGCGCCGCCTTTCCGGTTGCCGAGACGGACGCCCGGAGCATGCGCACCAGCTCTGCGTTTGAGAGATCGGGAGTCTTGCTTCCCGGAAGAAGCGCGTGGGGGGACTCCGGCGCTGGCAAGTACCAACCCGCCGTAATTAACGTCGGTGATGTAGCCGACGTAAATCTCTCCGCTGTGCAGGGTGACACAGACCGGACGGCCCTGAAACTTCTTAGCCCGTGCACGCATCTCTTTCGATTGTGCCATGGAAGTTCACCTCGCTCACTGATTATAATTCAGTTTACGCCAGGGGCGGGCTGCCTGCTTGTGCGAATGGGACATACGCACGCCAAAAACCGCTTGATGATTAGGCATTTTACAACTCTCCCTCAAGAAACGCGAATGCCCTTACTCCGCCGCTTCTGCCAGCCATGCTTGCATAGCCGGAGACTCCACCCGATTCAAACGTAGGGCGATTTCCGTATTGATCTCATCCGGCGGCATAACCTCGACAAGGACACATACAGCCTCTCGCGGTTGATTCAAGGCAAACACGCCTTCATCATCGAGCGTTTTCATCATCGAGCGTTTTCATCGCCAGCTCCATTGCCTTCAGCCTCGAATCAAACTCACGATTCCTTTCGTCAGCCTCAAGCTCCGCAATAGAAGGACGCTCCATAAACAATTGTTTAACCTCATCGAAGTTTTCATCCCTGAAACAACAATAGGGTGAATCGGCATAGGACCATTTAATGAGTTCCGCAATCGTTGATCCCGGCGTGTCGCTTTCGTCTCCTTGCCTGACCGCTTCCCTCTCCAAGGCCTCCCATGACCAGGCGGAGATGCTTGGCGCATGTCCCTCTCCAGAAGTGAATAGCGTGCAGTAATAGTAACGTTCACCATTTTCAAAAAGAGTGCGAAAGGACGTCCTAGCCACATCAGCAATTTCTGCCGCCAGCGCCTGTATTTCATGCGTCGGTTCCATGACAATCGCCCCTTAGCCCTATAAAATATATATCTTATTTCCATTATAAAAATTGTTCGTCCTAAATCTACCTACTTTTCACCTGAATCCTGGAAATATGGGCGATTAAGGTTCTAATTCAAGGTGCATCTTGGCTTCCGCCTCATCCCATGGCACCGAGTAACCCGCCCCCTTGGCGCAAAAGATGGAGGAGGATGTATACAGTGGGTCCGCCCCTTTGCGGTAGCCCCTCCGTTCTATGACCTGCTCCGTATTATGGCAGCGGTCGTAGCCGCTGAACACGCAGCGGATACTGCCTCGTCCATGCGTAAAGGATGCAAATTCGGCACTGTAGTTCATGAAACTCGACACGGGCACCCTGCCCGTGACCACCGCTTGCGTTCCGGTTGTTTGCGGCGGATTAAAAATACCTGAAGCACGCTGAATATCGGACAGCACCCTGCCCATTTCATCGATAGCGACCTTAATTTTAAAATCGTAAAAAGGCTCCAGCAGCACGTTGTCCGCCTTCTCCAGACCCTGCCGTAGTGCTCGAAAGGCAGCCTCACGAAAATCGCCACCATGGGTATGTTCTTTATGCGCGCGGCCCCTCAGCAGCGTAATGTTTACGTCGGTGACTGGCATGCCGGTCAGCAGTCCGTGATGCTCCCGTTCATAGAGATGATTCCGAATCAGATTCTGATAGCTGACATTCAGATCATCGGCATGACATCTGCTATCGAACATGATGCCGTTGCCCCTTGCTCCCGGTTCAATCAGCAGATGCACTTCCGCATAATGCCTGAGCGGTTCGAAGTGGCCGTACCCTTTCACAGCCGATTGAATCGTTTCCTTATACAAGATTTCCGGTTGTCCAAAAGAGATAGCAAAGCCAAACCGCTCTCTAACAAGCTGCTCCAGCACTTCCAGTTGAATCAATCCCATGACGCGGATAGAAATCTCCTGCAATTTCTCATCCCAAACGACGTTCAGAGACGGCTCCTCCGCCTCCAGCGTGCGAAAAGTACCGAGCACCTTCTGTACATGTATCGAATTGTCGAATAATACCTTCGATTGTAACGTCGGCTCCGAGTCGTAAGCTAACTTGTCTGATATCGACCCCAGGCCTTGTCCGACCCCGACGGCTGACAAGCCGGCAACCGCAAACAAATCTCCAGCTTCCACTTGTTCCACCGGCTGCGATTTAAGGCCGTTAAACAAGAAGAGCCGTGTAACTTTTTCGTCATATTGAACCCCGCCGCTCTCGTAACTAAGCTGTTCTCTCACCTTCAGCCGACCACCCAGCGCCTTAATGAACGTGAGTCTCGCTCCGCCTGCATCGTGCCGAATTTTATAAACCCGCCCCTGGAACGAAGCATTCTCGTCATAAGTGGTTGTCGTCAGCAGATGCAGCTGATTCAGAAATTCAATGACGCCTGTATCCTGAAGCGCAGAGCCGTAAGCACAGGGGAAAAGAAGACCCGCCGCTATCATCCTCTGCAAGGCCTCCAGCCAGAAGCCGGAATCCTCTCTCCCCTCCAGGAATGCTTCCAGCAAGGCTTCGTCCCGCTCCGCCATGGCCTCCCGCAGCGGCTCGCCGACTATGCCGTCAGCGAAGCTCTGTGTAATGCAGCATACTTCCCCCGTCAACTGTTGACGGATATCCGCCTCGGTTCTGCCTACATCCGCGCCGATCCGATCCGTCTTGTTGATAAAGAAGAACGTCGGAATTCGATGCTTGCGCAGCAGCTGCCAGACCGTCTCCGTATGACCCTGGACACCTTCAACTGCGCTTACAATCAGGATGGCATAATCAATGACCTGAATCGCCCGCTCCATCTCCGGGGAGAAATCGACGTGTCCGGGCGTGTCTATTAAATAATAGCTGTCTCCTTTATATTCTATTACCGCCTGATCTGCGAATACCGTAATACCCCTTGCCCGCTCGATGTCGTGGCTGTCCAGAAACGCATCCTGATGATCCACCCGCCCCCGCGACCGGATACTGTGCGTATGGTACAGCAGCTGTTCCGCAAAAGTTGTCTTACCTGCATCCACATGGGCGAACAGGCCAATCGTTAGTCGCTTCATAGAATCCCACTTTCAACGCTTCTTGTTGATACTGCTCATTTTATTAAAGCATACAAATCGGGAGAGTGGGTAGGAGTTGGTTTTGAGAGAGGATCTTTTTTCATAGACAGAGGATAAAGGAAAAAACTCCCTTTCGAATCCACACCATTTTAATCTGCATTAGTAATGTAAAAGAAAGACGGCAGTCCAACGAATAAGTCGAAGACTGCCACTTTTTATAATTCTGATAAATTCGCAATTTCAAGTTTCGCCCTGCTTATGATACAGTCACCGTGCTAGAACATGTTTTCATCTCCTTAGTATTTGTAGATGAATACTTCCGAGTCTTCGCGCCTCGTTATTTCTTTTGAATAAAGGAAATAATATCAATATATAATGCGGTCATTTCTTGAGGGGTTTTATCTAAACCATTTTGAACCCATTGCTCTATTAATCCTAAAAAAGCAGACGTAATAAAGGATAAAAAGTATTCCATTGGCACCTTTAAATTTGCATTGAAGCTTTCATTTTTCTCTAAATTAAAACGCACTTTTTCTGAAAAGGCATCTCTAAATCGAAGGTGAAAACCAGTTCTGCCATGATCGCTTAAAAATATCTTTAATATTGGCGAATGCATTTTAATAGAGCTAAATAATGTAGCAGCTAATTGCTCTTGTCCTTTTTCAAACGTATGAGTAGATGAATAGCGAGATTGCAATTCATCAATATGATTTCCTAAATCCTCAAACAACTGCTGTTCTATTTGATCTAGCAAATCGAATTTATCTTTATAGTGCAAATAAAATGTGCCGCGATTAATTTGTGCTGTTTTCGTAATGTCCCCTACCGTAATCGATTCAAATGACTTATTTTCTAAAATTTGTATAAATGATGTTTGAATGAGCTGTTTTGTTTTTCGATTTTTCTCTGCATAAATGCTCACAACAAAATCACCCCCGCTTTAAAATTCAACAATCTGTTCAGTTTTGTTCATTGCTTATACACTTTTGAAAATTATAAGATAAATGCATGCCACTGAACAACATGTTGAAAATTGAGAAAGGGTGAAATCCATTGAGATTATTTAAAGAAAAATTAGCATGGGCTGCCCCCATCGCTGTTATATTAATTATTGCGCTATTCTCGTTGAACTTATTTGCTCAAGGAGATCCACAAGTAAAAAATCTACCAGTTGCACTTATTACGAGTGATGAGGGAGATCACGTTGACGCTGTAAAAGCAGCAATCGAACAAATGAGTAAAGGTATTGCCGGTGAAGAACCGATGTTAGCTTTTACAAATGAAAAAGAAGCAGATATTGAAAAATTATTTGCTGATAAAGAGTATTATGCAGCATTAGTTATTCCTGAGGGTTATAATGATGCCGTACAAAATGCCATGACGAGCAACACACCAACAACCTTAAAAGTATATATTAACCAAGGCTTTAACATGACAGGTGCAAACTTTGCGAAAACTGCTTTAAATGGTTTAATTACGCAAATTAGCAACCAATATTCAACAAACTTTGTAGCACAAATGGGCGATCAACAAATCGATGCTAATCAAGCATCCGTGCTTGTACACCCAATTGTTTCTGAAGAAAAAGTATTCAATGCCATTACTACTGCTACAGCAAATGGTAGTGCACCAACATTAATGGCCGTACCTGCTTGGGTAGGTGCATTAATCGGTGGTTTCATTGTATTCCTAGCATCATCAAGCATTCTTAAAAAGGAAATGTTAACACGTAAACAAACATTACGCCTAATAGGTGGTCAAGTTTTATTCGGTCTTATTATTGCCCTATTCTCAGGCTTTACTGTTGCAACACTTGCACAGATGGCTGGTATTAACATGCCAAGCTACTTCTTAGTTGCTTTCTTTGTATCGTTTGCAGCATTCTGTTTCTTCTTATTAGTATCAGCTATTACTGCATGGATTGGCAAACCAGCCATTACATTATTCATGGTTGTTATGATGTTAGGTATGGGTGTTCTAATGACACCCCAAGAAATGCTTCCAAGTTTCTTCGTAAACTTCATTCGTCCATGGGTGCCGATTCGCTTTGCTTCTGAGGGTTTACGTGAAATTTTCTACTTCGGTAGTGGCTTTTACACTGGCCAGTCATTCAATACCATTTTAGGAATTGGTATTGCAGGTTTAGTCATTTTCCTACTGTCTATTTTTAAACCAGTACGTGCACAAAAAACTAAAGCTGAATAAAAGCATTGGTAATCACGTGCACCACCCACCCCCACCTAGAGGTGAGACGGTACGCACGCTTTTCATCAACGAGGGCAGAAAAGGAGCCATCCGTAGTCAGATAGCTCCTTTTCTTATTCTCAGCACTAATTATTCTTGTGCAATTCGAAACCTGCTGATCATTTCGCTCACTTGTTGGCTTGATTGTTTCAATTGTTCAGCTGCACTATGCACATGGGAATACGCTTGACTCTGATCGTTAGAAGCCGAACTTATCTCTTCTGTGGCAGAAGCTGCGTCTCGAGCTACATCGGATATCTTGATAATGGATGAGATGACCTGTTCCCTGCTAACATTCATCTGCCCTATATCCCCATCCATCTCTTGAATCGAGCTGATGATTTCCTTTAGCATATCCATAATCGATTCAAATACCGTTCCCGACTCCTGAACAATAAGAGATTGTTCGGAGATAACCACCTCTGTCTGATTCATGACCTGCAACGTTTGAGAAACTTCTGCCTTGAGGCGTGCAATAGTTGTGTTAATTCTCTCTGTTGATTCATAAGTCATGGTCGACAGCTTGCGAATCTCTGTAGCGACGACTGCAAATCCTTTTCCGGAATCGCCGGCACGCGCCGCTTCTATGCTCGCATTTAATGCGAGGAGCTTCGTTTGCTCCGATACTTCATTAATCGTTTGTACGATTGTGGAAATCGTAAGCATCTGTTCTGCCAGGCCTTCAATATGTTGTACGACCAGTTGATTTGCTTCTGTCGTTTGGAGATTGTGATCCTGTAATTTCTTTACTTTATCCATGCCACCTCTTAAGACGATTTCCGCCTCCGAAGACAAGCTGGTCATTTTTTTGTTCCTTACATTTACCTTTTCAATCGTGTCCGATAGCGCCATCGTTTCACGGCTCGTTGCCTCTGTCAAGGACGCTTGCTCGGAAGCACCAACTGCAATTTCATTAATGCCTGACGTCATTTCCTCGCCTGTTGCCGTTGTTTGTTCCGCAATAAAGGTAAGTTCATGAACGGAAGTATTTACATGCCCAATCGATTGGCTTACTGTCGAAATGAGCTCTTTCATACGAGATACCATTATATTAAAATCAGCGGTTAATTCCCCAAGCTCATCCTGCGAGAAGGCACGTATATCAACGGCCAAATTGCCCTCCGCAATCTCTCGGACACGTCCGCGCAAATAACGGATCGGATGATTTATGGATCGGATGATCAAATAACCAAACAACGATGAAACGATCAGGCCTGCCAATGTTAAGAGAATACTGATCAATCGCAGGAAGTTGTATTGTTTTTCTGTGCTGGCCAGCATGATTTCATTATCTTCGTAGTACAGATCGCCTATGTCATCCAAAGCGTCTTCCATCTGGTCAAACTTTTCACTGCCCTCCTGATTAGAAAGAAGATACGCCCCTTCACGGACAGTTGAATCATTTGACGATAATCCGTCAATCACTTTCTTGGAGACCAATTCATACGCTGCAACCGCTGCTTCGTAGTCTTGAATCAACTTTTCCTCATTATCAAAAATAGTTCCCATTGACTTATACTTATCAAGTCTCTTCTTTGCCGACTCCTTTTGCTTTTTGTAATCTTCTAGTTGTTCCAAAAATTGTTCCGACCCTGGTTCATAACTGTACAGCGATCGTTCTACCAATAGCATCTGATATAGGTCGACATCCGCTGTACGAATAAGATCGATGACTTCCGCCCTAATACTGAGGCTCTCCTCAAGCGAGGATTGTACCCGCTTCAAATTGTAAATCCCAACGCCTCCGATCACAAGGCTGGTGATTACAGTAACGACAATCGTTAGAATTACCTTGTTCCTGATCGTCATCATGAACTTCTTACCTCTCATTATGCCTCACTCCCATCTAGTCCTTCTTGAGGTAACACGTTCGTCATCGTTTGCCAAACAGCTTTCTAAACATCAAAGTTATGCGGAAATCGTAAAATTGCTAGAAACCAAGAGTCACACACATGGGGTTACGTTTCCAAACCCAATCCTCCCTAATCGTAGACACGAAACTTCATAGTACGAAAATCATGTTGATCAACAATCTTTAGTTCGGGATTGTTAGGCGTGACCAAAATGCCACTGTAACAGCTAAATCAGCTACTTGATCTACTTGTCCAAATGTACAAGTGGGTACAAAACCTTTTGGAATACCAGCCAACACATCTTTTACTAATGGATTGCATTAATCTTAATACCAAAGCGTACATATTCAGAAGATAGATGTTTGGTATATCCGATTACCCCGTATTTAGTAGCTGTATAAGCAGCTCCGCCTTTTCCTGCAACAGAAGCAATATTTACGATTGAACCTGTATTTATCTAATGTTGTATCTAATGATTTAGCGTATTTATCAAATACACCCGCATTGTTTACTAATATATCAACTGGACCGAATGTTTCTTCCGTTACTTTTACGCAGTTTAAAATATCTTCTGATTCTTAACATTTACGGATACAGCAATTGCCTCCCCACCAAATGCTTTAATTTCTTCTACCACTGATTCTGCACCTGTAAGGATTGCAAATTTGTCTTTTAATCTCATAAATGGAAACTATCCCGTATTGTAAGTTAATGATTTCGCATTTATATATTCCTAACATGTTCACATTTATTCTCAATATACAGTATGATTTGATATAATTAAAATTACCTTTTATCTTTATATTTATAACTAAAAGTTATATAGGAAGGATGTATTATGGACTTTATAAAATTAAAATACTTTTACACAACAGCTAATTTGGAAAATATATCACTTGCCGCTAAAGAGCTTTTTATTTCTCAACCAGCTCTAAGTAAGGCAATATCAAATCTTGAGGCAGAACTAGGCATGGATTTGTTTTTCCGGAGTGGCAAACGTATTTCATTGAATGAAAATGGAAGGTTTTTACTCAGAAGAGTAGAGCGTATCTTTTCAGAAGTACGCGATTTAGAGCGTGAATTAGGAGAGAGACAAGGTGAAGATAGTGGTAATTTATCTATTGTCACCACACTTCCATATACTTTTACAAATATATTAGATTATTTTTCCAAACAATTCCCATCCGTAAAGTGGCAACAAGTACCTTTATCGAAAGAAAACTTGCAACAGTTTATTGAATATGGCAAATATGATGTGTGTATTACTACAGAGAAAATTGACCACCCGAATGTTGAATGTGTACCCTTATTTGAAGAAGAAATTTTTTTAACTGTACCAACATCGTACGATGAAGCGAATGCCGGCAAAATTGACTTAGCAGAGCTTGTCGATATACCATTTATTGGATTAACAAATCAATATAGCTTTCGTCAATTTACGGATCAATTCTGTAATTCAATAGGATTTACACCTAAATATCAAATAGAGGTAGAAGAAGCAACTACAATTTTACAGTTTGTTAAGAATGGACGTGGAGTAGCATTTACTCCCGAAACATCTGTTAATATATATGAAGATAAAATAAAACACCTTAAAATTATAAACGGAAAGTTTACACGTACAATTTGTTTATTAAAACATCATTATCTATATCCAACTAAAATTTCGGAAGCTTTCGTTACACATTGCCATCGTTATTTCCAAGAATTAATAAGAATAAATAATCTATAATTCAATTACCTTGAATAACGCTAAACTCTTTTCAGCAAGGAAAATCCCGCCTTGTAGAAACTCAAAAATTCAGTATAAGCTAGACCATCGCGAGATTTCTGCAAATTCCAACCAAAGAGATACTAATTGCACTCCTCCAACAAACCAGAAACATTTAGCCTCAGACCTGGGATATCGCTCGCACAACGTAATTATATGACATGTTAAGTTGCATACCAAGTACCGTTAACGCCATATGGAATGCGAACCGTACGCCATCTCCCTGCCTTTGAAAGGAAATCCTATGCCGGAGATGAGCGAACAAGTCCAAACAAAAGCTGGGGAGAGGCCAAAGCCATGACCGAGCCGGTGCTCGGCGTAGATGACTTCGCCATCAAGAAAGGGCAACGGGTATGTGATCGAATGCCTGCAGGCAGTGCGAAAAACGTTCAGCATACGTTATCATCATGGGCGAAAGCTCATTTGAAATCGCAACATCTTTTGCTAAATCCTCCAGCGGATGCACTAAATGGTGAGAGCAGAAAACGTCTGGGCACCTTGTTGGGCTACAATCGTAACCGCTACAAAAACGGCATTCTTCTGGAAATGCAATCGGCACCGCCTGTTGCTCTAATCGTCAAGCACTGATTTTAAGGTTGAGCCGCTTTTAGAGCCTTATTTTTACGCAATAGGAGTACCATTAGGTATTTCAATATCCGGCTTTAATAGAATGACATCTCCTTTTTCCGGAACGCCTCCCAAAACTAATACCTCCGATTTGAATCCTGCAATACGCCGAGGAGGAAAATTAACGATCGCTATAATTTGCTTCCCTACCAATTCTTCAGCCTTATACCGCTTAGTTATTTGTGCGCTTGAGGATTTCATCCCGATCTCCGGTCCAAAATCAATCTTAAGCTTTATCGCAGGAATCTTTGCTTCTTCAAAAAACTCCGCTTCCTTAATCGTTCCGACACGAATATCTAGTGCTGCAAAATCATCGATCGTTGCCAACGTTTTGCCTCCTCCACTAAAGTCTTTAACCGCTCACGAAAATATCTCTCACGCTTTCCGGCAGAACTTAATGAGTTCCGCTCGGTGTTGCGTTTTACTGCGCTGGGCGGAACGGCTGCAGGAGTCGAATCCCTTCCTCTATGGATCCCTCCATCAGTTCTAAGAGCTGGGGCACCAGTTCCTGCATCCGGGGGGCGCTCAGGTGCCGATCGAGGGCATCCCGGTTTTCCCAGCGCTCGTAGATGATGAATGTGCCAGGCTGGCCTTCTACCTCGTGAGCCTCGTAGTCAATGTTGCCCAGGTCGTTGCGCGACGGGGTGACAGCAGCAGTCATGAATGCCTTCATCTCGGCTTCTCTCCCTGCCTTAGCTCTCGCCTCCCAGAGTACAGTAACGTAAGGGTTCTTTGTATCGTTCATACTAATTCCTCCTAATTTATAAATACTTCGTATTTTTTGCTTTACCGTTTTCTCAAATGGGGGAATTCCCCGTTTATGCTTGAAATTCCAGTGTATCAATGGCTTAGTTTAATGCTGTTATAATCGTCCAAAAGAACGATTAAAGCCTTGGCCCCCAAGAACATCTTGACGAACCACATCTAAACGACGTGTTTGGTATTCACCCAAAGCTTTTGTTATCGAATTCGGATACTGTTTAATGGAGTCCATAATGGCAACCGTATCATCAAGTGAGTCATTAAAGCCTGCGCCAGTCATTGGTGACATGGTATGAGCTGCATCGCCGATCATGGCTATTCTTCCTTTTGACAATATATTAGGGATGTATTCATTAACAGGTGCCCCGATTAAACTGCGGTCCTTAATCGCGATTTGCAAAATTGCATCATCTTCTTTATTCCAATTTGCTTGGCTGGTTTGTGATAGTTCTTCCAGTAGCGAATCCGGAATATCTCCACCGTATAAGGAATGCTGGGCAACCCCGTCCTTTAACACCCCTAACTCAGACAGCAATTGATTATGCGAATGATCAAACCAGCAAAAACCTATCCATCGCTGGCCAGGATTGGTCCCCCCCTCTATACCTGGCATCACCGCAGTTGTCAGTGTACCGGCAGCACTATTGTTGAAATAAGCGCTCGAAAATTGCCGTTTTTTCCAGTCTTTCTTTGGCAGCAGCTCTTCGCCCACCTTCCCTACCCAAACCAGATAGCCAGCATAATCTGCAAATGGTTTATCAGGGTCTAAATAGCGGCGGACAATACTGCGATATCCATCTGCGCCAATTAAAAAATCACCTTTAAACGTCTTCTCCTCTTCACTGGTAGCCCAAGCAGATGATTCATTTTGCCCAACACTAACAATTCGTGTATTGTGCTGAAGGGTAATACCACGTTCTTTAGCAACCGCATTGCGCAAACGTTCTTGAATGGCTGACCAAGCTTCAACATTGTTGTTACCATTGGATGCCAAGTGTCTTAATTCTCGTTCAATTTCACTATTACTATAAGGCTTTGTGTGTAAACGAATAAAAGCACCATTTCTTAATGATGAATCTGCACGTTCAAGAATGGTAACTGTATAACCAGAACGGGATAACGCAAGCCCCATCATTAGACCACCTAAAGATCCACCTACAATAATGGCATGTTCAAACTTGTTTTGTGGCATATTTCATTCCCCCATTTTAGCTTTCTGTCCAAGAGGATTCGTGAAACTGCCCGTTACTGCAGCTTCATCTGGCTGCGGAGCATCCGGTCGAGGAGTTTGTCTGGGAGAATGCGGACCAGTCGGGTCAGCAGTGCCGAATCGCGACCGACCGTATAGCGGGTGCGTGGCTTTCTTTCGTGGATTGCGCGTGAAATCACTGCTGCCACTTTCTCAGGGCGGATACCGTCCGTTGCCCACGTTTCAGCCTGAGCCTTCACGGCGTCAAAAAGACGATCATGGCGTCGGTGCTGGTCCGGCGTCATCAACTTGGCCAGCCGCTCCGCTGTCGTAATCCCGTGCTCCGACAGGCCAGTGCTGACGCCACCCGGAGTGATCATGATTACCTTGAGGCCAAACGAGGACATCTCCCTGCGGAGACTGTCATTGATCGCTTCCATCGCATACTTCGCAGCCGAGTAAATTCCGAATCCGGGCATGGAGACCTTGCCGCCAACGGAGCCGATATTGACCACGCGTCCGCCGCTGTTCAATAACGCCGGGGTGAGTGCCTGAATAACCGCGACCTGTCCGATCACGCTGACTTCGATCTGGCGGCGCAATTCATCAAGCGGAACCATCTCGAGAGGCGCATTAACGGCGATGCCGGCATTGTTAACCACTGCCCGCAAAGGGCGACCAAGCGGATCTTTCTCCACCCGTTCGGCCAGCGTCTTTAGTGTGTCGATATTGGTAACATCGACGATCACCGGCTCGATATTTTTGCGTTTGATTTTGTCGGCGTCTTCCTGACGACGAACCCCCGCCAAAACGTGAAATCCTTCAGCGGCGAGCTGCTCCGCGGTAGCCCTACCGATACCGCTGGACGTACCTGTGACGACGACCAGTTCTTGAGTTTTGAATGACATAGTAACCCTCCTAGGTTTGATAAGATATGGATCACGATATAGCACCGCTATACTGGCATTATAGCACCGCTATACAAAGTTGTATATAGCGGTGCTATATATTTTCTAAAGTGTTGCCCTGCGGTCTGAACATCGTTTTAGTGGGTGTTGCGTGATGCACTCGGCGTACCACATTTCACTTATCACACAACACAATCCAAGAGAACTAATGCTCGCATCCTCCAAACATAAAAAGATCGCCATCCTCTGGAGGTCCAGGTTGGATAGGCGATCTTTCTTATGCGTCTTCTAAATTGGGGCTTTGCCTGGAGTCTCCAGGCTCTGTCATCGAATCCCTCATTTTGAATCGGCGTTCGGCCTTTGGATCAAAATGATCTGCATTACGCTTTCCCGAATGAGGTCAACGACGTCGGGTTGGGGTGGGGGTGCCTTACGAATCTGGGCCGTCACATAGAGCCAAGAGGCCGTATTGGCGGAAGCCCAGACCAGATCTGCCGCAGCCTTGGCTGACACAGCCAGTTTGCCTTCGGCGGCGACTCCCTGAATATTTTGCACTAGTGCTTGGTACGAATGATCTGCCGCCTCGATATGGGCGCCCTCGAGCAACCGCCCCATCATCGCCGCATAAATCCGAGGACGGGCTGCCGCGAAGCGGACATAGTCATCCCATCCTTGACGAAGAGCCATCTCTGGAATGGTGGACTCCACTGCGGCAATCTTGCTTTCAAATAACTGTTTGAATGCTTCCACTATAGCTGCACTTAGAAGTCCATCGGCATTTCCAAAATGGTGGTAGAGTGTAGGAGCTGTAACCTGCGCGATCGCAGTTACGGCTCGCGTCGAAAATTGGGCTCCACCCTCCTCTTCGAGTACCTTAAGAGCAGCTGCCAATATTTTGTCATATGTGTTCATACGTCCATTATAGCAGTGCTATATTCGTATGTCCATGACGAAGGTTGTACGTCTGTGACCATTATCCCTGTAGCCAAAAAAGGTACTGAGCATTTTTCTTTCAGATTAACTTCCTCATTGTACAGAAGAGATGGAGCTACTGTTGTGGATATTTTAGGTTTGGCAGAGCCAAACCTAGTAGTGAAATCGCAATAATATAGTTCGCCCTACTTGTGATAAGGTTCACCCCGATTAATCTTCACCGCCCGGTAAATCTGCTCTACCAGAACCAATCGCATCAGTTGATGCGGCAAGGTCATCCTTCCGAAGCTCAGCTTCTGCTGGGCACGGCGGAGGACTTCGTCAGAAAGGCCGTGACTGCCGCCAATGACGAAGACAACATGGCTTGTGCCGTAGGTGCCGAGCTTGTCCAATTCCTCTGCGAGTTCTTCCGAGCTCCACAGTTTGCCGTCGATGGCGAGTACAATGATGTGTGCTTCGCTTTTCACATGAGCAAGGATGCGCTCTCCCTCTCGCTCCTTGACCTGTCGAACCTCCGCCTCGCTCAGTGTATCGGGAGCCTTTTCATCGGCTACTTCGATCATTTGAAACTTAATGTACGGGCCCAGCCGTTTAACGTATTCCTGAATTCCCATGACCAAATACTTCTCTTTTAACTTGCCCACACCTATAAGCTGAATAAACAAATTCCATACCCCTATCTATGTCGAATGATAATGTAAAATCGCATTTACGATCCCTAACATGAAAAAATACCTTTAACATAGTTATTTTAGCACCTGCAACGTCTCTTACCTATCTATTTCCTCTCCACTACGAGCCTATTCCCTGTTCAGATTATAGCGGATCATTCATTTACGCTCTTCACAATGAAATGCCTGTCCGTTTCGTATTCATCAAGATACTGCATTAGCATCTGTCGATATTCGCTGATTTGTTCCGCTGTCGCTGACTCCCGTAATGATTCAAACAATGCTGTACATTTCTTGAAATTACGATCGTTACCCGACTGATCGGCTAGTTGCATCGCCCGCACAGTAAGTCCCACTGCATCCTGTAATCTATTGTACTTCCGATAGTACAAAGCCAAGTGATAGCAGTAGCTATAATAGTAAGATATGTTCTCTGCGTCTTCATAACTCCCGAATTCATCAATCTGCTCTGCAAACGTATGTAAAATATCCCCTACTTCCAAATGATACATAAGCGCTGCCTGTAATATGGTATTCAGCCCCGGTAATATTTCCTCTAGATTATCCTGCAAAAAGGCAACGTATTCCTCGACAAGCTCTATATTTCCAGACAAAATATCTACTGCATATAAATTAGTTTTGGCTAAAAACCTGAATTCCTCGACAACCTGAATGTCTTCTTTCTCTAAATCCTCCATCCACCCCAGCTCAGCATACTTATAGATGCACTCCCTTGCCTGCTCATATGCACCCTGGTTCTGGTGAGCCATTCCACACATCAGGTGACTGAAACCAAAATAGTATACCAACGGACGTTCTAAATTGACATGCGGGATGGATAACTTCATTGCTTTATGATACTGCCGTTCTTCATAGATACGCTGTACACATTGGTACAAAATATCTGCCGTCTCCATCACCTTTTTCCAATTTTCAAAAACCACAGCCATCTCTAACATTTCAACAATGATGTCCGGTTTGAGTGATTTCAGGATAGAAGTTCTCAAGAGTAGCCCCTCCTTATATTTCCATTCATAACCAATTGTATAGAAAGTGAAAAAGGAGGTCAATATAAATAGTACTTAAAAGTACAGTTTTATATGTATTTATTTTGTATAAGATGGTCTGTAACGATATTCTCTCCTCTTCTAACCTTAAGTGGAGGTGATTACATGAGTTTACCAGAAAGTGTCGGAAACCGAATACGAGAACTAAGAAAAGCTAAAGGATGGACACAGGAACAACTGGCAGAAGCAGCAGGACTTCATTACAGTTATATTGGTGGAGTAGAACGTGGAGATCGAAATATTTCATTGGAGACGTTGGAAAAAATAATTCTAGCATTAAACGTTCCAGCCTTTGAACTTTTTCAATTCGATGAAAATACGGATCGAAAACAGATCATAAATGAACTTATGTTACTCATAAATTCAAGAGAAACAACAGAGCTCGAAATTCTTACTACTATAACAAAAAATATTGTTGCTTTAGTTGAGTTACAACAAAAAAGAATTGAATAATTCTTTTCTACCTGACTTTTACACTTCATCTTCCATAAGCTTGTTATGAGGTGGTTAATATGACAAAATTACGGAATTCGGTTGGAGAAAGAATTAGAACGATTCGGAAGGCTAAGGGACTAACACAGCAACAACTTGCGGAACTTTCAGGATTAGATGATGCATATATTGGATCGGTAGAGCGTGGCGAAAGAAACTTTTCGATTGATACCTTGGAGAAAGTGTTAACTGCCTTAAACGTGTCTATCAGTGAATTAATGTTTTCCAAAGAACATATGACTGAAGACGAAACGATTCGGCAAGAGGCGATAGATGAGTTTGTTGCGTTGACCATCAGATTGAATGAGGAGCAAATCGGCATTCTCAGACGGGTTAGTAAAGAAGTTTCACGGGCGTTCAAGTAAGTCATGCCACCCTATAAAAACCATAAATAAAACCAAAAAAGAGCACCGCACAGGTGCCCTCCAAACCTTTTATAACAATACTCAAGCGTACAGCATAAAAAAGCTCACTTCATGTCCCAGTTGCTTCAAATAATTATAAATCTGCGAACGATGATGGAATACGTGGGTCAAGGTCTCAATCTGCCATTGAACCTGCAAATGTCCGTGCTCCATATAGAAAGCCTTCGTCGAACGGTTCAGATAATCTTCTTCGCTAAGCGAAAGAATGTAAGCCTTATAAGCCTCAAAATTCTGCCTGAAAGTCGCAGCCAAGCGCTCGGGATCTTCCACCCCGGACAGGCTGTTTTCAATGCTTCCCACTTCACCCTCAGACTTCTCCTGCATTATCGCAAGATCCGAAGCAGGAATAAGCACAAAGTGATGCACTAACTCCAGCAGCGAGCGAAAATTGTCTTGCGGGCGAAAGCCCCAATCCTCTGGGCGTATTTTACGGATCAAGGCTTCCCCCGTTCGTACTCCGGTCTCTAGCTCATTCAGCAGATGATCGCGAACTTGCAGCGTTCCACTCATATTCACATCTCTCCTTTGCCATTCTTATTCATATTTTGAGTATAGCCGAAGCCTCTGGGCGTGTATTGTAAAAATCGGACAACTTCCGTAAATCCTTAGCCGCAGTAAGCGGAGAATCTCCATAAAACCTGCGGAAATCGCGGATTAAATGCGCCTGGTCGAAAAAGCTGTGCTTCAATGCCAACTCCGTCCAATCCAGATCCCCGCCGCTTTGAATACTGTGTAGAACGCTCTGGAAGCGGACGACCTCACTGAACTTTTTGGGGCTGATTCCGATCCATTGCCCAAACTTGCGGTTAAGCTGTCTTTCACTGATCGCCTCACGCTCCGCAAGCTCCTTAACCCCCACACTCCCAGCGCTCACAAAGATGCGATGCAGCAAGTTTTTCATCAGGTCACAATCGTTCGTGCGTTGGCGCAGCAGAAGCTGGTTAAGATACTCATCCATTATGCGCACCCGTTCATTGAAATTCTGCGCTTCCATAATGCGCTCACCTATCACAGCGATGCTTTCGGGCCAGAGATCTTCCAAGCGATAATTACCACCTGTAAACAAATGAGTCGGCATACCGTGAAAATAATGTGCCCCACCGGGAAAAAATCGCACCGCAAAAATGCGTGTCTCGGACCCTGCTTGTCTGGCAGACACAAACGGTTGCGTAAATGTCCCACAGTACGAGAGTTCCTGACGCTTACTCACCGGGTCGTATTCAAATAGAATATCCGTACAGCCGTCAGGTAATACCCGCTCCATGGTTTCTTCCTGCGGCAAGCTTAACAAAGCGGTGTCTTCGCACGAAGCTGCTAGATTCTCTTCTACCACCCTATTAGCCGGACCGGACTCCCAATAACAGGCCACGTAAGCTTTCAGCGCAGCAGACGGCTTTTGTTCGATATAATACGTGGAGAGATCACTTCCATTGACTTGAAGCGGACGAAATAGTGAATGCAGCAAAGGGTCCATCCATCGTTCACTCCTGTCTCAGCACGTGATGGGAATAAATATAGCTCTATGTATGGGGTATTTTTGCAAAAATTCTGGTATACAAAAAGGACGTTTCTGCCCGAAACGCCCGTGCTTGTTTTTTAGACGACCAAAAACTCTGCTTTGTTCTCACATTCCTTGCACTTCACTGGAGGGTCCCAATCCGAAAATTTCGTTTCCTTAAGATCGACGACATCCGGTGCATCCTCGTATTCATCGACGAACATATCAATTGCCAGTTCCACATGCTCTTTACATACCACGTACATTCCAGTTGCATCCCTTTCCGTTTGAAGCTCTTCCTGTTGTAGGTGTGCCAAAACCGCCTTCTTTTGTTCTACCACACTTGACGCGGAAAGAAAAGGGCTTGCTTTTTACCCCAGGCGTCTGGTTGTAAAAATAAGAAAATTAGTGACATTCAGGTCCTCGTGAAAATGGGGATATTTCTCCAACATTTCGGCAGACGGCTTGGGTTCGACCATCCCTTCCAACAGCAAACCCGCCTCAATAATGGTCTGTACATAGCTGCCCAGCGTACGGTGAAAGTACAAAATTTTTTCTTCCTGATCATAAGGGATCGCTTGCTCCAATGGGCCTTCGTTGAAATATTGGTCCACTTTCCAATACAGTTTTTTCCCTGTCTCATCCTTCACCCAACCACTCTGCGGTGTCTGAAAGCACGGATGCAGAATAGAAAAAATAAAGCGGCCCCCTGGAACTAATAATCGTTGCATTTCGGCAATCGCCTGCTCATAATGGGCCAAGTCCTGTATGACCATATTGGACACAATCAGATCAAAGCTCTGGTCTCCAAACATCTCAAGCCTCTCCAGATTGCCATGGTGATATGTAATTCCCATTGATGGTGGTGTTCGCTCTCTTGCAAGCTTCAGCATCTCTGTCGAGTAATCGACAGCCTCTACCAACGCACCCGCTCTGGCCATTTTACGGCTTAGATAGCCTTCGCCACAGCCGGCATCCAGCACTTTTTTGCCCCCGAGAGGTCCCATACAGGCTTGCAATGCCGGGTTTAGCAGTACTTCGCGAGATCGATCTCCTTCCTCCGTGTACTTGGCAGTAAAGTTTTCTGCATGCATATCCCAGCGTCGAATGGCCTCTTCCGTGTCCCACTTATTCATATTCATCTCCTTCTTTCTTTTGTATTTACAAATCCGATGCTATACTACAATCCACGTAGGGCCATAGATTCTACACTCATTTCTGTATTTTTTCAATAATAACGCTTACAAAATTAAAATATCTAATTAACACATGATTTTTACATGAATTATACAGGTATTCCATATTCAAATAGTGTGGTAGTGTTTTATTAGAAAGCGCTTTCAAAAATAACTTTGTAAAGGGGCCTGTTATGTTAAAACGAAGACCCGTTTCATTGCTGTCGTTGACGCTTGCCATTACCCTGTTGTTATCTACGTTCGCATCCGTTGCCGCTGCTGCCGAATCTGACGGACAAGCACCACAAGCTGCGGCTGTGAGCAGCATGCAATTGTATGTAGAAGCCATGCAGCCCGGATGGAATTTAGGAAATTCTCTGGATGCTGTCGGCGCGGATGAAACAGCCTGGGGCAATCCGCGCATTACCCAGGCGTTGATCCAGCAAATTGCCGCCCAAGGGTACAAAAGCATACGCATCCCCGTCACCTGGGATAAGCACATTGGAGCAGCACCGAACTATACCGTAGAGGCTGCCTACATGAACCGTGTGGAAGAGGTTGTTCGCTGGGCACTGGATGCCAATCTGTACGTCATGATTAATGTCCATCATGATTCATGGACGTGGGTAAGCAATATGGAGCCCAAACATGATGAGGTGCTGGCTCGCTATAACGCATTATGGACACAAATTGCCCCGCGCTTTAAAGACCAGCCTAACAAGCTGATGTTCGAAAGTATTAACGAACCCCGTTTCTCCGAAGGAGGGACTACGGATGAAGCGAAAATGAATCAGATGCTCCAAGAACTGAATGTATCCTTCCACAAAATTGTCCGCGCCTCTGGCGGTAAGAATGCCACTCGTCCCCTTGTTCTGCCTGGCTTGGACACCTCACCTGCTCAGGCCAAAATCAACGAGCTGTACAACACGATAACCAAGCTGAATGATCCCAATCTGATTGCCACCGTCCACTATTATGGTTATTGGCCTTTCAGTGTAAATATTGCGGGCCATACTACTTTTGATAAAGATACTAAAAACGATATCATCCAAACCTTTGATAACGTCTATAACACCTTTGTAGCCAAAGGTATTCCGGTTATTGTAGGTGAATTCGGTCTACTCGGCTTCGATAAAAATACAGGCGTTATTGAACAAGGCGAAAAGCTGAAATTCTTCGAGTATTTAACCTATTACATGAAAGAGAAGAAAATAACAGGCATACTCTGGGATAACGGCCAGCATTTTAACCGCACAACGTACAAATGGTCTGATCCTGAGCTCTTTAATGTTATTAAAGCCAGTCTAAAAGGGCGTTCCTCCAATGCAGCCAGTGACCTCATTCACTTGAAGAAGGGCACTCCTGCTCAGGATGCCAAGGTCACCTTAAACCTGAATGGCAATCAGCTGAAAACACTCAGTGTCAACAACAGGCAACTGACACAGGGCACCGACTATACGCTGAGCGGAGATACATTAACCTTAAAAGCCAGCTTGCTCACCAGCCTGACCACTTCCGGTAAATATGGGGAGAATGCCGTCATTACCGCTAAGTTTAACAAGGGGGCAGACTGGAACTTCAAAGTAGTCGTGTATGATACCCCAAAATTAAGCGCTGTCGAAGGGACTACACAAGCCTTTACCATTCCAACAGAATTCCACGGTAGCCAGCTCGCCACGATGGAAGCCGTTTATACCAATGGTGGCAATGCCGGTCCACAGGATTGGACGCCTTATAAAGAGTTTGGCAATACTTTTGCCCCTGCCTATGATGCCAATGGCATCAAGCTGCTACCTGAATTTTTTAATAGTGTAAAAGATGGTGAAGTCACGCTGAAGTTCCATTTTTGGAGCGGCGATGTGGTGACATACAAAATCACCAAGAGCGGAACCCGTGTAACGGGAACGACATCCTAATCTAAGGCTCAGCAGAAGATCGAAAAAGGCGTTCCCGGAAATGAGCCGGTGAACGCCTTTTTTTATAGTTAAGCCTATAAGTTACCTTAGCCTTCCGGCTTATCTGTTAATTTTAACATCACCGTTTCTTCCTTGCCTGCCCGGTAAAAAGTAACTTTCAGCTCATCGCCAATCTTCTTGTTATCGTACAAGTAGCGACGTAAATCAAGGGTAGAGTTAATCGGTTCGCTATCAAACGCTGTAATGACATCGTTCAACTTCAAGCCACCCTCCTTGGCAGGACCATGGGCCTCCAGAACGACTGCCCCATTTTTCACGCTGTCCGGCAACTTGAGCTCCTTGCGCTGAGTTTCATCCAGCGGTGCATATTCATTGTTGAGGTCCACCGTGTATACCCCCAGATAAGGGCGGGTGATCTTGCCGTCCTCAACCAGTTCATTCACCGTCTTCATTACCTCATTGGCGGGAATGGCGAAGCCAAGTCCCTCAACACCTGTATCAGCGATTTTCATCGTATTGATGCCAATCACACGTCCGTCCAGATCGACCAGCGCTCCGCCGCTGTTTCCCTCATTAATCGCCGCATCGGTCTGGATCACATGCTGCTCCCAGTCATATACGCCATCCTGGTTAATGGAAATCGGAATGATGCGATTCGTATAACTCACAATACCGGAGGTAAGCGTGTCTCCCAGGCCAAGCGGATTGCCGATAGCAATGACCGTTTCACCCAGACGAAGTTTGCTGGAATCGCCGATATCCGCTACCGTGCTAATGCCTTTATCGTCCACTGCGAGTACAGCGATATCACTAATGCGATCCTTTCCGATCAGCTTTGCCTCTTTTGTGACGCCGTCTACCGTTACAATATCCAGATCATCTGATCCTTCGACCACATGGTTATTTGTCATAATGAAGGCTTTGCCTGAACTCACTCGGAAAATGACACCCGATCCAAGCGCGGATTGTTCCGTGCTTTTACCATCTTCCTCTTTCAGATTCACGATGCTGACGACGGCTGGGCGCACCTTGGCTGCCGCCTGCACAATCCGATCATACGGATCACCCGCTGCTTGCCGCAAGGGATAGTGACTGGCTCCCGTTACCGCCGTAGTGGAGGGCAGGCCTGTAATAAAGCTGAACAGAAGCACAGCAACCACTGCACTGACTGCACCGCTAATGACAGCAGCTTGCACCGGACTTACTCCACGCTTCCTGTGTGGCCAACGTCCACGTCCTCCACGGCGCGCCTTAAATGCCATTTTTTTAGCCGCACGTGTGGATACCTTTGTTGAATAAAAATCGTCCTCAAACAAGCCCATGCTAATCCTCTCCCCTTCGTTGTCATGCACCGACACTCACTAAAAAATTAGGGCTATTCGGGCTTGCGCCAACCTATGCTACAGAGAACCTGCTCCGTTGAACATCTCAAATGGATTGAATATCCCTTATCATCGGAATCCAGCAACCAATCGTTCCGGCCTACTTATTAATCACCACAAATGGTACCTTCCTAAGCAACCGAATCTCATAAATTAGCATACACGCCGAATCTGACCCCGAATAGAGGAAAAAAGAGGAATGATTTCCAAACCAATGGACTACAATAGTAACAAGTCTTCTATTCTATTACAAAATGATCGTCTCATAGAGACGTTCTGGCCTATTCCCGTCCGTTTAAAGCTGCCTATACTTTCGATGAGAGCCTTCC
Source organism: Paenibacillus sp. FSL R10-2748 (assembly GCF_038005565.1). Taxonomy (NCBI): domain Bacteria; kingdom Bacillati; phylum Bacillota; class Bacilli; order Caryophanales; family Paenibacillaceae; genus Paenibacillus; species Paenibacillus sp. FSL R10-2748. Next base: position 61,487 of record NZ_JBBOTK010000003.1, on the reverse strand, counting down.
TTCAGAAAGCTTTCCGTTGTTAGCTTTATTGTATCACAGCACCCAACAAAACCACAGGCAGAACCAAGCTCATTGCACGCCATTTCTAAAATATTTTTACAGGAGGAATATATGATGAATTCACATCGTTCGGCTATGGATGAAGTTCGCATGGCTGCCAAGCTTGCGGATTTGAAAGACGAGCATTACCGCAATACACTGGCGCTAAGTACATTGATTGAACTACTGGTGGACAAAGGCGTAGTGACCCGTGAAGAGGTAGAACGCAAAGCCGCCGAGCTGGACAGCTTTATGACTCACTTACCTTATCCCAAGGTGTAGGACGATCATAGTACGTATCGCACAATCGAAATTCACTGTCCTTGTAAAAACAGCCGCGGTCTTCCATCGCCCCACGTACAGTCAACTTCGCAAGTTCCATCATATTGTGGTCGCGGCTCAAATGTGCCAAATACGTTCGCTTCGTACGTCCTGTCAATAGCTCGCTAAGAATCGCGCCCGCCATCTCATTGGATAAATGACCGATATCACTGAGAATACGGCGCTTGATGTTCCACGGATAACGACCCATACGCAGCATTTCCACATCATGATTAGACTCCAGCACCAATACATCCGCGTCTGATATCGCCTGTTTCACTTTGTCGCTGACATAGCCAAGATCGGTCGCTACACTGAGCTTCTCTGCCCCATCATAAAAGCTATATCCTACAGGCTCAGCCGCATCATGGGATATGCCAAAAGACTCCACGCGTAATGACTCAAATTCCCGCGTTGCGCCTGTCTCCAATATTCTGCGGTTATCGTCTGCAATTTGCCCAACAGCATTGCTGATGGCAAACCATGTCTTCTCGTTAGCATATATAGGTAAATTATATTTACGCGCCATGGCGCCTAGTCCTTTAACATGATCGGAATGCTCATGCGTGACCAAAATACCATCCAACTCTTCTCCGCTCAGATCGCGTTCTTTCAGCAATTCGTCAATACGCTTCGCGCTGAGACCTGCGTCGATGAGCAATGTCGTGTCTTCGTTCCGCACAACGGTAGCGTTGCCGGTCGAACCGCTCGACAGCACGGTAAATGAAATCCCCATATCTGTTCAAGACCCTTCTGTATGTTCTGTCTTTGGACTAATGACATCTCCGTTCATCTGCACATAGTACACACCTTTCCCGTTGTCCATCATAAACCGCCACACGGGGGCAGCCACCTGGCTATCGGAGTTAAAGGTCTGTCCGTAATAACCGAGCCGGATATCCTTCACAATCGAGTCGCGCGGCAAATAACCGTCAATCAGCCTTGCCAGTGCTTTGGACGCAGGCAGCATTTTCTTTGCCTCATCCGAAGGCTGGAGATCGACCTTAATTTTGCGATACCCTGTAATTTTCTGATTGCTGTAAAACAGAGCCAGCTTCACATTAAATAGCGGCCACTTGCCCTGAACCAGCGGATGAAGTACAAAAGCATCTGCTTGTCCGGATGCCAACTCCTCCTGAACATCCAGCGGATCATACTGAAAGTTATCGATATCCTTGATTTGTGGCTCCAATGCCTCAACTAACGCGTCATGGGTGAATACCAGTTTGCTGTCCACCGGCTTCACCAGCTGCACACGATCATCCTTTTCTCCACTATGAACGTATGTGTAAGAAAGTTTAGGCAGCTGCGGGGTATCACCGGGAATCGGAGCCAGCACCTGAATGCTTTTCTCTTCCATTAAACGCTGCGTATTTTCATCCAATGAAGTAAAATCCAGATTCGGCCCTGCCGTTTCCTGCGCATCATGCCACAATTGGTAACCTAATACCACATTGAGCAGCAAAAATGTACAAATCAATACGTTCTTGGCGCGACTCCAATCCATTCCCGTTCCCCCTTCCTGTCACCTCTTTGTCTCCCGGTCTGGCTGCGTTTGTGTTGTATTCGATGCTGTCGTTACAGGGACAGCATGAATCTCAGCAACAGAACCGTCACTGAGCGTAACGCGCCACTCAGGAGAAAGCTTCAATCCATCATTAATCAGCTCCGGCTGATATACGGGAGTCAGATCTCGAATCGTCTTCCCTCTGCCTACAGTCTCCAGTTGCTTCTTCAAGGGCTCGCCACCCGGTAGCATAACCTTCTTTGAGGATTGCTCCCCGCCTTTGAGAAACAGCAACGAACGATCATAGACCGATGCCGTTTCCTGCTGAATTTGCAGCGAAATCGTACCAAAGCGGAACGATGGTGTGTCCAGCACCGGATAGGCACCATAATACTGCTGAAACATCACAGTCGTACGATTTTCATCACTGCTCTTCAATTTCAGCTGATACGAAGCATCCCAACCACCATGCTGATTCACAAAATCAACCGCGGCCAGCACATCCCTAATCGGACTGCTTCCACCCGCCCCCGGCGCACTGGGATCGGTATAGCTCATCCATCGTTGCTCCTGCTTGATTTGCAGACTACGCTTGCTGTCCGTATAAATTTGGGAGCCGTCCTTTTCCTGAATATTGCGCGTAATCCCCGGATCGAAAAACAAATTCCGCTGCATTTGCTCCGTCGTAAACAACCCGGCATACACCACAGGCTGTGTAGTTTCCAGGTCATTCACGGGAATGTAGTACTGATTATCCACCAGCTCGTACAACGGGGCATTTTTACCGAAATTCACATGCTGCCGGATGTCCTCTACCGTCATATCGAACTGGTTCGCCTCATACACCACATCGCCTCTGGCACTGAAAAAGAGCGCGTGCGGCTTGGCATTCTTTTCATCTATATAGATCCAGATGCGGTTAATCGTCTCTCCCTGAAACACCGAATCCGGCGTCAGACGCATGACCCGCTCCAGTAATGAAACCGGGACCCCGCCTGAAAAAGATAATTCGATGCCTTCATTTTCGCTGCGAATCCGCGCCCAGTCTGCCGATTGAATACTTCGACGTTGAAAGTTGTTAAAGCTTCGGCTTTCCAGCCGTGTATAAATTAAATCGTAAAAAGTAACACCCGGATAAAAAACGGTATGCTTCTTCTCACCTTGGTGAATGAGCATTTTATCAGGAAACACGAGGTTCTCAATCTTTTTCTCCTGCCCCATGCTTTCGGTTTTGACATAGTTCGTCTCTGAAGTGAGTACAGAATCACTGCCCGGAAGGCGGTAAATCAAAAAATAAGTCTGTATCAGGCTGGAAGCAACCAGCAAAATAAGCGTCCAGGACTTCAAACGTTCCTTCACTGTGCTTCCCTCCCTTCACTCGACATGGGTAGCGTAAAGGTCGTGCAGGTTCCCTGACCGTATTCCGACTCCAGAAAAATCTGGCCCCCATGCGCCTTTACAATTTCCCGGGCAATCGACAGTCCCAGTCCCGTGCCGCCCATATTGCGCGATCTCGCCTTGTCTACACGATAAAACCGTTCAAAAATCCGGTCCAGGTCTTTTTTGGGGATACCAATCCCGGTGTCCTGTACCGAAATGGATAGCATCCCCTCACTATTGCGGCGAGCTTCGATCCGAATACTCCCGCCATCTGGCGTATATTTCAGCGCATTGGACATCAGGTTGTCCAACACCTGCTCAATTTGGTCCCGGTCGATCACGACTTTACCGATTCCCTGCTCTACGAACATCCCTGAGCGAATGTGCTTTTGCTTCATTTGAAAAGAAAACCGATCTGCGACCTCGTCCAGCATCTCCATCACATCTGCAGGCTGCATCCGCAAAGGTGCCTCATTGGAATCGAGCCGTGACAGATGCAGCAAATCCGTAACCAACCGGATCATACGCTCTGTCTCGTTGCGGATCACGCCCACGAAACGCTCCGCGAGCTGCGGTTCAGCCATCGCGCCGTCATCCAGCGCCTCAGCATAGCTGCGGATGGTCGTCAACGGAGTGCGCAGCTCATGTGATACATTCGCTACGAATTCCCGCCGTGTCGTCTCCATCTCCTCCTGCTCCGTCACGTCTTGGAGTACGGCAATCGTTCCCGTAATGCCAAATTCCCGCCGATGAATCGGCGTGAATGTCACACGGATGACGATGGGTTCATCCTGACCGGCTGGCTCCAGCTGCAAGAGCGTGGAGGCCGAAGAGCCGCTATACAGGGCCTCGGTTTCCTCCGGGTCGATCCCCAGCAGTACCGCGATATGCCTGCCAGTCATTTCGTTTTCGTTTACGCCCAGCATGGCGCTGGCCCGACGGTTGACTAGAATGACCCGGCCATTGTCATCAGTAGCGACCACACCGTCGCTCATATTGGTCAAGATGGAGGAGAGCTTCTCCTTCTCCTCTTCATTTTGGGACAGCGCCTCACGCAGACGGCCTGTCATATAGTTAAAGGCCACGCTGAGCCTGCCGATCTCGTCATCACCAAATACAGGCATCTGCTGGTCGAATTTGCCCTCGGCAACCTCCGTTGCATGACGTGTCATCACCTTAATCGGGTGCGTAATCGTGTGGGCCAATACCACGCCCAGCACAGCCGTCAACGCGAGCGCAATGAGCATACCTGAGAGAAACACATTGTTAATGCGTTTCATCGTATCGTAGAGCTCGCTCATCGAAGCGGCGATGTACACCGCGCCGACAATCTTGCCTTGGCTGATAACAGGCTTGGCGACGACCTTCTTGCGGACATTATCCTCGTCCACCATGTATTCCTCGTTATCACGGATACCTTGGAGTGCGCGGCTGACCACTGTCTGCGTGTTTTTGCGTCCGACATAATCGGCGTGTGAACCCTGAGAAGTAATTAACACTTTACCGCTGGCATCCAGCACCTGAATTTCCGCGCCGCTGAAATCAAACAAATTATTCACGCGTGCACGCAGGCTTTCCACGCTGTCTTCTTCCATTTTGCCGTCACTGCCACTCAGATCCTGCTCCGCCAGCACGGACAGCATCTCCGCCCGTGCTTGCAAATCCTGCGTAAAATTACTCGTGAGAGAGTTCTTCATCGAGCTGACAAAGTAGACCCCAATCAGCTGCATAGCCACCAAGATAAGCAGCACATAGATAATAATCAGCTTTGCATGAATGGTACGAAAGAAAGACAGCCATCTCATGCCCGCAGGCCACCTTTGCCCCCGCTCACAATATATCCAAGACCACGGCGTGTCAGGATGGTCTCCGGCTTGCTCGGGTTCTCCTCAATCTTCTCGCGCAACCTCCGAATGGTCACATCCACTGTCCGCACATCCCCGTAGTATTCGAAGCCCCACACCGCCTGGAGTAAATGCTCCCGCGTCATGACTTTTCCGGCATTCTTCGCCATGTAGTGCAATAGCTCATACTCACGGTGCGTCAGGTCAAGCGGTGTTCCGTTTTTGTAAGCTGTATACATATCCGTATCAAAAAAGAGGTCGCCCACGCGCAGCCCCTGCTTATCCTCCTGCGGTCGGCTTTCCGACGCGCCTGCCCCGCCGCGTTGCTGTCTGCGCATCTGTGCCTTCACCCGTGCCAGCAATTCCCGTGTGCTGAACGGTTTTGTCACATAATCGTCCGCGCCCAGCTCCAGCCCCAGCACTTTGTCGATTTCGCCGTCCTTGGCGGTCAGCATAATAATCGGCGTCTGGAGCTGATGCCCACGTACCTCGCGGCATACGTCCATGCCATCCATGCCCGGTAGCATCAGATCCAGCAGAATCAGGTCAGGCTGCTGCTTGACCGCGATATCCACCGCGCTGATTCCATCGAAGGCGCAAATCACCTGGTAGCCCTCTTTTTCCAAATTAAATTTTAAAATATCAGCGATTGGCTGTTCATCATCCACTACCAGAATCGTTCCCTGCATATAGCGTTCACCTCTCTTCACGGATCATAATTTATAATTAACTTACGTTTGTCAGTACCTATAAGATGTTTATTCTATTCTATCATACCCGTGAGCCATTCCATTACTTCTCTAGACCCTTTTCTTTAAGCAGAAAAAAACCATGCCTGCACCTAATGTTAAGCATGCAGAAAAACATGGCCTTTCCCTTTGATTCTCATAAATCATGTAACTCTCGATATAAACATCCAATCTATCTTAAATACGTCATTGGATTGCGTGGCGTATTATCTTTACGAATTTCAAAATGCAGATGCGTTCCGGTCGAGCGTCCTGTGTTCCCCATGACCCCAATCGATTCGCCTTGCTGAACCACCTGTCCTACATGAACGCCAATGCTGCTCAAATGCCCGTACACGGTTTGGTAGCCGTTGCCATGATCGATCATAATAACATTGCCGTATCCATTCTGCTGACCTGCAAATGATACCACGCCTTCATCTGATGCGTGAATGTCAGCACTACCGACCAAGTCCACACCCTCATGCATACGTCCCCAACGTGCGCCAAAGCTACTCGACATCGATGCGCCGGACACCGGCCAAGCGAACTGTCCTGAGCCTTCTCCCACGACCTTCGTTCCTCTAAGAACCACCTCAGTAACAGACGGCTGCAGCACCTTTTGACCGAGCCATTCCTCTTGCACGACCTCACCGTTCTCCTTGGTCAAACGATAGTCCATCTCTTTAAGACCTGCTTGTCCCGGTCTGACCACTTTGGTAACTCCTGCCTTCAGTTCATCGCTCTGGCGAATCTCAACCTCAGGCTCGATGGCAATCTGTTCGACGACCTTCTCTACTGTTCGCACCGTAACCGGAGCCTTCGGAGCAGTAAGCTTCAATTCGTCCCCAATTTGCAAATACAGCTCACGCGAGCCAGGGTTGTTCTGCTTAATCTCCCAAGCGGTCATATTAAATTTAGTTGCAATCGACGACAAAGAATCGCCTTCTTGCACTGTATACGTGATAGGAGCCTCACGCCCCTCAGTCAATACTTTGACTGCTTCTGCCTCCGTCAGCACCTTGTTCGGGTCTGCTTTCACAGGCTCGTACGCGATTTTCTCACGGATACCGGCAGACTCCAGCCATGCTTTAGGGGTTTTAGTACTAGCACTCGCATGGCTGCTGCCCACGGATGTTTTGCGAACCAGCCCCTTGATGCCTGTAGATGTACCCTCACCCACAGGTGTGTACTTCTTCTGTACTTGTTTTAAAGCCGCTTGTGCAGTCGCTTTGTCCTTTACAATGCCAACCGTCTGACCGTTGACCTTCACTTCTACCCCTTTGGCATACGCTGTCAGCATACCGTCCAGCTTCTTCAGCGTGGCCGCGCTGTCGATATCCGCTTTATATGCCTTCTCAATGCCTGTCGTTACCGCGCTCGTATTGAGCACCATATCGACGCCGGGATACTTGTCCTTATATTGTTTGCTCTTCGTTGCGTACAGCTGTTTAAGTTGTTGCTCATTCAAGATATTCCCGACCTCGACGCCTTTTACATACACTTTATAATAAGGAACTGTGTTAGCCCCGACATACTGATTACTCGCAAAAATAAGACTGCCTGCAATCACCACACCGCCTGCCGTCCAGCTCAACCATTTTCTCCGACCGCTCCACCACTTTGCTATTTTCCCCGCTTCCACAGCAGGCTTGTCTGCAACGTTTGAGTCTGCATTCCTGCTGTCTGGTGAATCCTGCTCCCTCAAAACCTTCATGACTCTCTCCTTTTCAGCATATCTTATCTCTATATAAATGCGTTCGTTATTGGTCTTTCACATTATGAACCTAGCCTGTATTCACAAGCATCTATGATATTAGTCGCTATCTACCATTGCATAGTTGCGTAAAAGGTTTCAAAAATTTAACCTTTTCACAACACTGTTTACTTTAACATAGCCTTTACAAAGAATTCAACTACACTCCAATTCCTTCCTGACACGCAAAAAAATCCGCGCATGGCGCGGATTCTATAGTCCTATTTTGAGCATAAACATTTCCCATGAATTCATCGTTTATTATTCAAGATTTTGCAAAATACTCATTTAAGCAAATCCATCAGCTTGTTATATTCCTCTTTGGTCAAATACTTCGCAAGCACCTGCTGAATATCCTGAAGCTCCTGCTCGGTGAGACCGCCTTCCATCGCAGCTGATATTTTCTGCATCTCCTCCGGCGGCAGCTTATTCATCAGAATCGCAAAAATTTCCTGCTTCTGTGCCGCTGGTAAGTTGTTCTTCTTCTCCGTCAAATGGTCGGGCGTAATCACTAAATCATGGCCTTCAATACTCGTTTCGGGTGTAGCTGTACCTTCTGCCTGCTTCCGTGACTCGTTGCCTGATGTTCCGGCCGACGTGGCCCCCTCCTGAGATACCTTGCCATTGGCTACGCCACCAGCCTCACTCCCGCTTTCTTCTAAGCCCTGTCCCATGACAGGCAACGCATCATCAGGCGGTGTTACACTTCCCGAGCCACTTCCCGTCGTCTTGTTCTTCCCCGTGTTTGTGCTTTGGTCCGTACCCGCACTGCCTTTTAGCCAACCCAATCCCCATATGGGCTGATGATCGAGCTGAATGTTAAACTGCCGCAGCAGCGATTGAACATAAGCATTAACGACTACACCTGTCACTGCCAGCGTTAGTGCGCTAACCAACACCACCGTCATTCCTTTTTTGAGCAGCCATCCAAGCCACCTCATATCCCGTTACCTCCTTATACGCATCCTGCCATGTGTGTATCATCATGAAGTGCATATAGATCAGTATTGACGAGATATGACGATTTTTAACCCATGGAATATGTAAAACTAGCACAATTCAATAGAAGATGCCACATTCTGATTGAATCAGCGCGTACGACGCACCCAGAAACGGAAAATGTCACTGCGGACATAATCCAGAGAATACAGCACCTGCCTGTTCATTTCATCATAGTGAAGCTGCTTCAATAGTAATACCGTAGCCTGCGGATCCTTCAGCAGACGTGTCATATGTGCGTCGTCATAGTTGGGAACGGTAAGCTCGGAATACGCTCCGACGATTCGCACCCCCGCCTTGAACTCAAGACTCTGAAAAAGTGAGCCTGAAAAAGAGTCACCTTCCAGAATGGGACCGGCTAATTTCTCTGGCATCCAGTTTATAGAGTGGGCTACAGCCTCTCCGTTGGCAGTGCGTGTACGCTCTAGGGCAATCATGGGCTCATTTTCGGAAAATCTCATCTGTTCGGCAATATCAGGAGGACAAACCGAAATTCTCTGAATGGATTCCAGCTGCTCGTCTTCCCGTAACCCTGCCGAACGAATCATGTCCCCGATGCTGTACAGGCGGTCCAGCGAGCTTGGAATACTCGGCAGCGGACAAGTAGCAAACGTGCCACTCCCGTGTTTTACTAGTAGCTTACCTTCCGATTCCAGTTGGCGAATAGCTCCCCTTAGCGTCGTACGCGAGACACGAAACGATTGGGAAAGTGCAGTTTCCGACGGCAGCCGATCCCCCGGACCCATTTGATTAACCTTCATATATTCTTCTATAAGCTGCTTTATGTTCTCTTGTTTTGTTGACACCGTCCGAAGCCCAGCCTTTCTATTGTGTTAAGCCATATAAATCGGATTCGTAAAAGCAATCATCATCACGCAGTCTTCCATGCAGCCGTAAAGCTCGGCTCTTATCCAGCCCTTTCCTAGCGGATCTTGCAATGACAGCGTATATTCTCCTGTGTGAGCAGGGATCTGAATCTCGGAGCATATTCCATGACTACTTGTCAGCAGAAGACGAAGATTCTGAGGCTTGAGGTTATAATGGGATGCTCTTGCTTCCACATCCAATTGAACCGTCACCGATAGTGAATCCTCTACAGTCAGCTCTATACATTCGCCGATGTGATAACGATTTTCTTTGCCCTTAATCTGTGCCCACATCGTCAGTAACGGTCCCATCGTAACTGACACTGAACCGTGGCGAATCGCCTCAACTGCCCGGCCTGCTAAACCTTCTCGCTCTTCTGCTTCATCATGAACACCCAAATACGTAACAGCCGGAAGCGCATCATCTGGTTTAGATACATGCCAGTCCCGACCGCTTACCGCAGTGATGCGATACTCCTGATTCAACAAATCGGTCCACATGGCAAACGCCCGCTGGCTATCTCGCTTAATAGATGGCATAAGCGTTGACCAGACTTCTATATAATCCACCTCATGCCAATCCTGAATAGTGTATTCCCAAAAGCACCCCGTACAGATCGGACTTCCAATCCTGAACGGATGGGCAATCCCTGCAATGCCTCCCTGCTCATGCACCTGCCGAATCCCCTCATGGATGTCATCTGGTCCCAGCACACGCCAGTCGATAAAGCGGTCAACCCCAAGTGTCAGCATGTGCCCGTAAAAGGTCGTCCACTCCATCCCTGAAATGATCGGGAGACCGAACTGCCGCTGAACCCGTTCCTGATCCGCAAGTGCCGACTGCGTGTTGTGATCCGTCATAGCGATGCATTCAAGCCCGAGATTGGCTGCACTTTGGGCCAGCTCCTCCAGTGTTTGCTTGCCGTCGCTGTGAAGCGTATGGGTGTGAAGCTCAGCCGGAATCCATTTAAGCATATGCTGCTTCCTCCCCCAATACACGAATTTGGTAGGCAAGCGTCTCGGTCACAACGGCATGCAAACTGACCGTAATCCGCCACATGCCCGCCGGATTATCTCCTGCAAGGAATCCCGGCGAAGCCGCAGACGAACCGAGCCAATGCTCCTGCTGCATCTCGGGACGGTGCGCATTTCCCCGGTGATGGAGAGGATCATCAACAGACAGCGTTAATAAATTTTGCAGCGGCGTATACTTCTTCCATAGATCGGATGAATGTCCCGGTTCGTCGTATCCGTATTTGCTCATGCTTTCCTCAATGATTCCTCGTGCTTGCTCTTGATCCTCCAATAACTTGGGCGTGTAAGAGAAGTGAATACGGATCGTTTCAGTCGGCTGTGGAATATGAAAAGAGTACGTAATATGGCTCTGGGTGCAGGTTCTGTCGACCGTTCCTTCCACATACAGTAGTCTGCTCATGACTCCCCATCCTGGCCAGACGGTTCATCCACAACATGCTTTACCATATCATTCACAGTATGTTCTTCATCACTCGACATGTCTTTGTCTGCCGCCCATAAAACACCTACGGGTTGAAGCCGCGTCAGCTCAAGCACCCGGTCTGTACGAATACCTGGAAACTGCGGGAGATTATCCTCGTTTAACGTAAAAGCACACAGTCCGACCACTTCCATGCTGTCCGCACCGCCTTCCAGCAATACGGCTCTGATTTCAGCTATATCCTCAAGCACAGCCTCTCCAGACAGCTTGACCGTGGTAGAAAAATGTGACTCTGCCCCCTCATAAGCGGCTCTAAATTCCCCGAGTCTCAGATCATGATGGCACGATGAATACCACTGCTCCGAGCCGTGAAGACGAAGCTGAACATCGACACAGGCATCCTCCTCACGCCGATTGAAGCCAGGTCTGGACGCTGGAACCGATTCTCTGCCTGAATCCCGCAAGGGGCGTTTGGAAGTCTGTATAAACACATAGCTACGCTGGTGTGCAAGTGTAATGGAAGACGCTTGTGATGGCATTTCCAGCTCCTGCTGACGTTCCATCTCCCACCCAGTGACCTGATAGGCAAAAGGAAAACGGCTCATGACAGCCTCACGCGGCTCTTCCTCTGGTTTCCAATGGAAAGCAGGCGGCAGCATAAAACGATAGTCCGATGAAATGTCATCCTTAAAGTTTCCGTTGGTTGTTGCGGATTGGAGAACAGGATGCCCGCCCAGATCATAATTCCCATTAAACGCAGTCGTAATATGATGTGCCCCCTGGAAAACAGCTTCCAGAACATTGTCCTCTGCATCTAGCTCTACGCGGTACATCCATTCGATATCGGTGGTTCTTCCCCATTTGCTCATAAGCAGCGGCGCGGGCGTTCCCTCATCTTCATGGCTGAACATCATCTGGTATTCGATGACCGTCTTCTCCTCATTCCCTTCCACGGAATAGAACAAAACAAGCGGTGTATCCGTAAAGCGATTCTCATAAGGATGTGACAGATTACGGCCATATAAAAGCGGGGTATGGCGATAAATCAGCGATCTTGGAGAGGAATCAGCCACGCAGCGCAGTTCAACCCCGTCGATCCATGCTCGAGATACAAGCGGAGCCGATTCCAGTTCGCGGAATTCGGCATAGACCTCATAATCGCCTTCTTTTAGATACCCCAACAAACGGGTGTACACTCCCTGACTGCTACCATAGTACAAAATGACATCTTGATTATAGGCTTCATTCAGGTAGAGACGTACGAAGGCAGATTCTCGATCTGTCGCAGCCCAGTCACTGTCCGATCTGGCGAACAGATCAAGCTCCGCGTATCCGTCTTCTGGCATGGAGAACCTAAACCGAAATCCGTTTCCCGGACTGAGCTCAACCTCCGCCTTGTGTAAGGCAATCCGATAACCGCAATCCAGCAGATCCTTTTCCCACGCTCGCCCACTAAACCCGGTAATTTGCACCTCTGCTTGGCTGTTCATCCCTGTAACCTCCTTAGTGTATAACGGCGGTCTAGCTGGCATCCGCATCCTTCACCATTGTCCGAATATAAAAGTAGCCCATAAAAGAACACAGTAGAAACATAAACACTGCCATTGCGCTGGCCGTATGCGTCTCCTGATAGCTGGAAAACACCTGCTGCATCGCAACACCCAGCACTTGTGGCGAGTTGGCACCGATCAGGAAAGGAGCCGTAAAGCTGCCCATGATTCCCATAAAAATGAAGGTCACCGCAACCCACATCGTTTTGTAGGAAAGGGGTAAAATAAAGCGCCCAAACAGCTGCATCGTGCTGGCTCCGGCATCTCTGGCACTTTCGACGACAGCGTTTGGAATGCTGGCAAGTGCCGAGCTGAGCAGCATGGTTGCGAACGGAATGTTGAACCACAAATTAGCCAGCACCAGCCCTTTGTAGTCATAAATAATCCTCGGAATCGTCTCAATGCCAAGCGGCAGCAAAAGACGTGCAGCCCAACCGTGATTACCATACATAGTAATGATCGCATACGTTGCAATTACACCGGGAACAAACATCGGAATAAAATACAACCGACCTATCCACTTCACGACAACCCCTTTACCGAATCTCAGATAAACCGCCAAAGCATAGCTGATGACCAGAGTAAGGGCCGTCGAGACTAACGTGACATTAATGGTATACATGATATTTCTACGCATGGCAGGTTCCGTGAACAGCCGAATATAGTTGGCCAGACCGTAGCCCGTTCCATATTGATCAATCAAGCTTTCCTCTACGGCATAGAGAATCGGAATAATAACGACGACCAGCAAAATGAGAAAAGACGGGATGACCAGGGCAAGCCCCAGCATCCCCCTTTTAGACAATGAACTCATGATCAGCCGCCCGCTACTTCACTTTGCCAGCGTTTGTAGATTTCCTGCTGAAGCTCTCCGCTATTAAAGCTGCGGTATCCAGAAGATACACTGTTGAATTTCTCTTGCAGCTCCGTTGGCATCAGATTCCACTTAATCCCCGGATAGCCGTACATTTTATTAATAACCACCGTTTGCGCTTCAGGCGTCAGTATATAATTCAAGAATTCCTGAGTTGCTTCTTTTTTGGAGGAAAGCGAAGGAACCATCAGATAAGAGGGTCCACCTGTAAAAGCAGGGTCGATCTGTGTCAGCTTCACCGTGTCTGGAAGCAGCCCTTTAGCCAGTTGTTCGAGCGCCATATCAGACCAGGCTGGAACCATGTCTACCTCTCCACTTGCCAAAATATCAAGCGTACCTTGGTTTTTCTTAGGATAGACTCCTTTTTGGTACATTGAAGGGCCCAGTTCCTTGAGCAGTGAGAAGCCTTGATCCCATTTCTTCATATTTGCCGGATCATCACTGTTCATCGCCTCTGGCGGAAGGAAATTATAGATAACCGTGTTCACAAACGAGCTGCCTGATCCACCTGTGGACGGATCATTATAGGCAAACTTGCCCGGATGCTGGCGAATCCACGTGTACAGCTCGTCGGCTGTTTTCGGAGGTGTCGCTACTTTTGCACTGTTATAGGCAAGGACAACCGAAGAGGCACGGTATGGAATGGCCTGATTGTTGACTTGCTTGAGATATGTTTCATCAACATTCTTCAAATTTGGAACCTTGGCAGCATCCACCGTTTCCCACAGTTTCTCGCCTACCCCTTTGGTGATGTCATCCAGACTGCCTTCGTACAGGTCGATATCTGTATCGGTTTGTCCGCTTTTCTTGGCTGCGATCAGACGATCCAGTGTAGATGCGCCTCCGGTCCCTGCTGGCAAATACACCAGTTTGACCTTAACGTGATCATTTTTAGCTTCAAAGTCCTTGATTAACGTTTCCCACAGCTCTTTGACGTTCAGGGACCCTCCAGTGTACAAGGAAATTTCCGTCGTTCCCGTAGCCGCTCCCGCTTTTGTAGACTTGGCTTCCCCAGTAGCCGTGGCGGCATTACCGCCGTTTCCACAGCCAGCCAACAACGATAAACTAAGTACCCCTGCCAAAACCAGACCCATATTCTTTTTCCCAAACACGTTGTTGCCTCCTTTAGATAGTTGCACAAGTTCGCAGCATCACCAGATGATGCGTTCGTGATGGACATTGATGCGATATAGAGGTTGATCGTGAATCTTCACTGTGCTGATGGAAAAGTAACAATTTTACTGAAGCTGAAGCTGATGTGCTCTCCACTGCGCAGCTCGGCCGCTCGTTCACGCGGCACAAACATTTTCAGATGATGGGTACCGCTATCCAGCGAAACTTCCGCATAATGCCCGAGAATCATCACTTGTCTGATCGTTCCGGCTAGAGAACCATTTTCTTCCGTCTTCAGAACAATATCCTCTGGTCTTACACCAACCATGGATTCACCTGTGTATTCATGCTCTTGTGCAAACGGTATTCCGCTCACAGAGACACTGCGACCTGTGCTCACCCCCTTTAATAAATTGATACGGCCAATAAAACCCGCTACAAAAAGTGACTGTGGCTTGTCATAAATCTCCTGCGGTGAAGAGAGCTGCTCAATTCGGCCCGCATTCATAACGACGATTCGGTCGGAAATGGACAGCGCCTCCTCCTGATCATGGGTGACGAACACCATCGTCATCCCTGTCTGGGTCTGGATATCGCGCAGCTCCTCTCTCATCTCCATGCGCAATTTGGCATCAAGCGCGGAAAAAGGCTCGTCCAGCAGCAATACATCAGGCTTTAGCAGCAAAGCCCGAGCGAGTGCTACCCGCTGCTGCTGACCGCCCGAGAGCTGTCCTGGCGTTTTACGCTCTGCGCTCTCTAGCCGAACCAGCGCTAGCGCTTCCTTCACCTGACGGTCAATTTCTGTCTTCTTCACCTTTCGAATCTTCAACCCGAAAGCCAGGTTGTCATACACGGTCATATGCGGCCACAAATTATAACTTTGGAACACCATAGCCGTCGGACGCTTTTCGGGCGGCAGCTTGAGTACGCTTTTACCCTGAATCTGAATGTCGCCACTGTCCGGGTCCAAAAAGCCGCCAATGGAGCGAAGCACGGTTGTTTTACCACAGCCGGAAGGTCCTAGCAGTGTCACCAGCTCTCCCTTCATCACGTCAAGTGAAATGCCTTTGACTCCGTCTCCTGTCTTGAAGCGCTTGGTTAACTCTTGAATGGATAATTGAATGGGCATTAGCTTAGGCTCCTTTTTCAGGATTTTGCAAACTCCTCTTTTGACCAATTACGTTATTTCACCTGAAATCCGCCTGCCAGTACATCCGCACTTACAAAACGCTTGGCTGCCAATAACAGAATGATCGTTGGCAGGGTAAGAATGACAGAGAAAACAGCGCCCGTTGTGCTCGGATAATCAGCAATGATGGAATACATGATGACTGGCATTGTTTTATAGTCCGGTGTTCCGACAAGGAGTGTCCCCTGTGCTTCATCTAGTGAAGCAAGAAAGGTAAAGATGGAGGCGACCACAATGCCGGGCAGCGCCATAGGAAAGGTGATTTTCCAAAACACCCGAAATGGTCCGGCTCCGGCATCCCGCGCTGACTCCTCCTGTGCACGATGTACGCTGCGGAAGGCAGAGGAAGGAATCCAGGTCATATACATGAGCGTGTTTACCATATGGATAAGCACAATACCTGCAAAGGTGTTCATCAACCCGAATTGGTAGAATAGTACGGCAATGGACACATACAAACCCATTTTCGGAAAAGCATGCGTAAGCAGGAATGAGAAAAGAAACCACTTACTGAGCGGGAAAGAAATTCGTGCAAAGGCATAAGCAGCAGGAATACATACGATAATGGAGCAGACCGTAACGGTAATCGCAATAAAGAAGGATAGGGAAATCGAGCTGAGTACATCATCCTGGGTAAGTACAAACTTCCACCATTCCAGTGACAAGCTCTGCGGGAGCGGTGCAGGATATTGCCATTTTCCCGAAACCGCCAAAAGGAGAAGGTTGGTCAGAGGTCCCAGGAAAAAAATGACGAAAATGACAAGCACGATGAATTCCACAATTTTGCGTGTGCCGAGTGAGCGAAGATACCAGTTCATAATTCATCCCTCTCAAGACGTCTAGACGTCCGAATCTCTTTTCTATTTGGATTATAGAGAGGGTTTGTTATCACAAATCGACAAGGAAGATAAGATTATGTAAAGGGGGAGGAACCATTTAACACTTCACAGAATAAAAAAAAGAGAGAGGCTGCTAACAGCCTCTCTCCTTGAACATGTATCAATAGCTATATCATTCTTGTCCTACAAATAAATCGGAAGCACCTGATTTGTTTGATCGCGATTACGCCCAACCGAGAAAATAGCAATTGGGATACCTGTCAGATCAGACACGCGTTGTACGTAATTGCGTGTAGTCTCAGGCAGTTCCTCCAGCGTTTTCACACCAGTGATGTCTTCGCTCCAACCTGGCATTTCTTCATATACCGCTTCGCACTCCGCCAGCATTTTCAGGCTAGCCGGATAATGCGTAATCACCTCGCCGTGGTACTTGTAACCTGTGCAAATTTTCACTGTTTTCAGGCCAGTCAATACATCCAGCGAGTTCAGGGAAAGACCCGTTAACCCACTGACACGACGGGCATGACGCACAACGACGCTGTCAAACCAGCCAACACGACGAGCACGACCTGTAACCGTACCGTACTCATGACCTGTTTCACGAATGTAATCGCCGACTTCATCGTTCAGCTCAGTTGGGAAGGGTCCATCACCTACACGAGTTGTGTACGATTTAGCTACACCGATGACTTGTTGAATCTTGGACGGTCCCACACCGGAACCAATACATACGCCGCCAGCCGACGGGTTGGAGGACGTAACGTACGGATACGTACCTTGGTCGATATCGAGCATAACGCCTTGCGCACCCTCGAACAGTACCTTTTGATTTGCGTCAATCGCATCATTCAACACGACAGACGTATCTCCTACATAAGGACGGATAAATTCAGCATACTCCAGATACTGTTTCAGTATTTCTTCTACGTCCAGCGGCTCGCCGCCGTATACTTGTTCAATCACTTGATTTTTTTCTTTCGTTTGATGGCGCAGCTTCTTTTCGAATTCCTCTGCATCCAGCAAATCAGCAATACGAATACCGTTACGTGCAGCTTTATCCATATAAGCAGGACCGATCCCTTTACGGGTAGTACCAATTTTGTTAGGACCTTTGCGGTCTTCTTCCAGCACATCCAGCGTCATATGGTACGGCATAATCACATGTGCACGGTCACTAATGACCAGATTTTTTGTGGAAAAGCCATTATCATGAATGTAAGTAATTTCTTCAATAAGAGCGGCTGGATTTACTACCATGCCGTTGCCAATAACACACTTTTTATCTTCATAAAAAACGCCGGATGGAATCAGGCTCAGCTTGTACTTTTTACCGTCAATGAGAATCGTATGACCAGCATTGTTTCCGCCTTGGTAACGGGCTACCACTTCAGCGCTTTCCGCCAGATAGTCCGTGATTTTACCTTTGCCTTCGTCTCCCCATTGTGTTCCCACAACGACTACAGTTGACATGTTTCATTCCTCCGTGGAGTGCCCACAGACACTCTAATTTTGAGCTGACACACTACGCATATCCAACTTCAACCGCCTGAGCGAGCAGATATGGAGCGTTCTCGGACAGCAGGAAAAAACGTCCGTCGCAGACATTCCGTAGGTTCGGAAAGCCCCGGGCGTATTGTTCTCCCCACTGCGTTGAAGCAGCACTATAAGTGTAACAGCACCATTTTTTAAAGTCAAATAAAAAGCGAACATTATATTACATGAAAATAGTATTGTTCGTAATTGAGAGTTTCATTCCTTATATGAAATACGTGAATTCTATAAAAAAAGACCCTTTCGAGATCGCGAGATCCGCGTCGAAAGAGCCTTTTCTAATGATACTAATATGTTATCCGGCGAACGCATCCGAATGGGCACGCTCGTAATTAGCGAATTTATTATAATTTTTGAGAAAGACCAATTCTACCGTACCGACCGGGCCGTTACGCTGCTTGGCAATGATAATCTCAATAATATTCTTCTTTTCTGTTTCTTGATTATAGTAATCATCCCGGTACAGAAACGCCACGATATCAGCATCCTGCTCGATAGAACCCGATTCCCGCAAGTCACTCATCATCGGCCGCTTGTCTTGACGCTGCTCCACACCCCGACTCAGCTGGGAGAGGGCAATTACAGGCACTTCAAGCTCACGAGCGATTTGCTTCAATGTCCGTGAGATTTCGGATACCTCCTGCTGCCGGTTCTCGCCTGCTTTGCCTCGTCCGTGAATAAGCTGCAAGTAGTCGATTACGATCATACCCAGTCCCTTTTCCGTCTTGAGACGGCGGCATTTGGCACGGATATCAGCCACAGTGATGCCGGGCGTATCATCGATATAGATTTCCGCCTCTGACAAGGCTGCAATGCCCATCGTCAGCTTCGCCCAATCGTCGTCGCCTTTAAATTCACCTGTCCGCATGACGTTCGCGTCCAGATTGGCCTCGGCGCAAATCATCCGCTGCACGAGCTGAGCGGCCGACATCTCCAGACTGAAGATGGCTACTGTCTCTTTTGCCCGAACTGCAACGTTTTGCGCAATATTCAGAGCGAACGCTGTTTTACCTACGGATGGACGGGCGGCCACAATGATCAAGTCATTGCGCTGGAAACCCGCCGTCATCTTGTCCAAATCAACAAACCCGGACGGAATCCCGGTCGTATTGCCCTTGTTCTGATGCAGCAATTCAACGCGGTCAAACACTTCCATCACGACATCGCGGATGGCAATAAAGCCACTACCTGAGCGCCCGTTGGATATCTCCATAATCTTGCGCTCAGCATCGCTCAGCATACCAGCGACATCTTCGCCACTGCTATAGCCTTCGCTCACAATCTGTGTAGCTGCACGAATCAAGCGACGAAGCATCGCTTTTTCTTCAATGATCTGGGCATAGTAATCCACGTTAGCCGCTGTTGGCACCCCGTGAGCCAGCTTCGCCAGATAACTGACACCGCCGATATCCTCTAGCTGTCCCTTGTCCTGAATTTTCGAGGTCAGCGTAACCAAGTCAATCGGCTGTCCGGATTCACCCAGCTCAATCATTGCTTCGTAAATCATCTGATGAGCCTTATCATAAAAGTCCTCGGTCTGCACCCGCTCCATTGCGGTAATCAGTGCTTCAGACTGGAGCAAAATAGACCCGATAACCGCCTGTTCAGCCTCCAGATTTTGCGGAGGAATCCGATCAAAAAATTCGCCGCCCATAATTATTCTTCAGTCACCTGTACTTTCAGCGTAGCTTTGACCTCAGGATGAAGCTTAACGGTCATTTGAGTCACGCCCAACGTACGAATCGGTTCTTCCAGCTCAATTTTGCGTTTGTCCAGCTTGATGCCAGTTTTAGCTACTGCCTCCGCGATTTGCTTGCTTGTAATCGCGCCGAACAGCCGTCCACCTTCACCAGCCTTCGCCTTGAGCTGAATCGTTGTCTCTTCCAGCTTTTTGCCGAGCGCTTGAGCCTCTTCCTTTTCCTCTTGCTTGCGCTTTTCCTCAGCAGCATTCTGATTTTCCAGCGTCTTCATATTTCCTTCTGTCGCTGGACGGGCAACACCACGCGGCAACAGGAAATTCGCTGCATAACCGTCCGACACTTCCTTAATTTGTCCCTTCTTGCCTTGGCCCTTCATATCTTTAATGAATATCACTTTCATTCAAATAACCCCTCTTCCCCATCAATTTCGGCCAGCACGTCGACCACTCTGCGCTTAGCTTCCTCCAGCGGGCAATCCAGCTGAACCGCCGCATTCGTCAGATGTCCTCCGCCGCCTAGCCGTTCCATGACGACCTGTACGTTCATGCGTCCGAGTGAACGGGCGCTGATCCCCACCAGGCCGTCAGGACGTTCACTGACCACAAAGGAGGCCAGTACATCCGTCATATTGAGTAATGAATCCGCCACCTGAGCAATCAGGAGCTGCGGTATTTTCTGTCCGGGCTCAGTTACCGCAATTGCGATATGCCCATATATCATTTTAGCATGCTTAATAATTTCCGCCTTAGCAATATATTCATCCAGGTCCTCTTTTAACATGCGCTGGATCATTACTGTATCTGCCCCACTACGCCGTAAAAAGCCGGCTGCCTCGAATGTACGCGAGCCTGTATGCAGGGAAAAATGCTTGGTATCCACTGTAATCCCCGCCAGCAGTGATGTTGCCTCCAGCGGTGTCAGTTGGACCTTCTCATGGATATATTGCAGCAGCTCGGTCACCAGCTCACAGGCCGATGACGCATATGGCTCCAAGTAGATCAGAACCGAATCGTTAATAAATTCCTCGCCCCGACGATGATGGTCGACAACCACCACCCGGCTGGCCGTTTGCACCAGACGCGGCTCAATCGTCATTGAGGCCTTATGCGTGTCCACCACGACCAGCAGACTGTGCTCAGTCATCAGCTGGAGCGACTGCTCTGGCGTCATGAGCGCTTGCGATAACTTCTCATCCTTGTTTACCTGCTCCATCATTCGGTCGATAGACGGATTGGATTTATCCAGTACGATATGTGCCTCTACATTGTAAAGTGCCGCAGCCTTCCACACACCGATGGCTGCTCCCAATGCATCCATGTCCGGTATTTTGTGTCCCATGATCAGGACGCGGTCGCTCTCCTGCATCAGGTCACGCAGCGCATGTGCAATGACTCGGGCACGCACCCTGGTACGCTTCTCGACAGCATTGGACTTGCCTCCATAAAAGGACAGGCGCTGTCCCGCCTTCACTGCTGCCTGATCGCCCCCACGTCCAAGCGCCATATCTAGACTGGATTGGGCCAGCTCGCCTAGCTCCTTGATGCTCTCTGCACCGAAGGACAAGCCAATACTCAGTGTCATCGGTACTTTCAAATCCGCCGTCATTTCCCTTACGGTATCCAGAATGACGAATCGACTTTGCTCCAGCTCCTGAAGCGCTTTATGATTTAGCATAATGAGATAACGCTCAGAAGATAATCGACGCAAATAAATATTGTACTGATTAGCCCAAGATGTAATCTCGCTCGACACCTTTGCAATAAGCGCGGTGCGTTGCTGATCGTCCATTCCCTGAGCAGCCTCGTCCATATTATCGAGCATGACGATACCGAGCGCCAACCGCTCGTTTTCATACTGCTTGCGTAGCACCGCCAACTCCGTTACTTCATACAAATATATCAGACGCTCATCGGGCACGATCAGAAACTGATAATGACGCTCATCATGCTGTAGCTCCACCTTCAGCTCACGAGCAGGCTCCTTTGTTTCCTTCTTGGTGCTTAGAGCACCTGCGAGTTGAGGAAACAAATCTTGAAGAGACTCACCAATCAGCGATTGCTCCTCGAACATCTCCCCGGCAAACCGATTGTGCCATTCTACCGTTCGATTTTCACTGTATAAAATGATGCCGAACGGCAATGTACTAATCGCTTCCCCTTCCACCCGCTTGATCCGGAAGGAAAGACCGCTGATATATTGATTCAGTTCCCGACGAAAATCCAATTCCGTCTTCAGCATCAGTCCGCCGAGCAAGAATGACAGCAGCAGTCCTATCACACCCAGTTCCCAGTTGTACATGGAAATACATATGACAAGCACCAGCAGCAGTAAAAACGCCCAGACCGTCTGATAGCCGTGCCAGCGTTTTTGTAGAAATTTAGGCATGACTGTTCACCCTATTTCTTTGATCTTGTAATAGCTTCACGCAGCGGAAAGGCCAAATCAATAATACCTATAATGCGGAGCGGCTGGAACACCAGAACGACGAGCGACAGCAGCAACGCAATCACCGGGCTCATTTTACGGCTATGCGTCCAGAAGTATACAAAACCAATCGTCTGGATAATAAAACATGCATGAATCAGCGGTAGCATACTAATGGAAACCATTTGAATCCAGCTGCTATCGGAAGACCCTGCTATCCATTCAATTACAATTGCCAGCAGATAATACCAGATCAGCGCGCGCGGTAGCCTCCACTCGCGAGCAGGCTTCATTTTGCGTACCGGTACATCGAGACTGCTCAATGCCGGACGTGCCAAAGCATGCGTAATCATCGCCAATATGAACGAGGTCATGATCAGCACATACGGAATTTTTCCAATCAGCATTGTACCGAGTTTCTGCGTATCCTCCGCTGTCCAATTCATGTTCGAAAACATCGGATTAGCACTCAAAACCTGCTGTACTATACTTGCCGATATCGCGGCCTGATCACGAAGGTACTGCGAAAGATCAAACCCAAAAGAATACGTAGCGATAAACAGAACAACCAACAACTCGGCTAAAATAATGCCCATTCCGGTCATCAACGCCTGAAAAGCAGGTCCTCCCTTTTTATAAATCCGTCCCATCATTATTGAAGGAATCAGAAAATAAATCGCAGGGAGCAGCGAATACACATCGAGTAGCGCTATAATTAACAGCACCGGTATGACGTGAACCAGAAATCCTTTGAAAGGCAGCGATGAAAACAATACAGCGCCAGGCACAATCAGCAAAAATACGGTAATGATTCTTAATGGTGTCAATAGAGTCAGCAGCAGAAGCAAATAAATGACGCTCCATGCTACAGTTGCCAAGCGGAATTTCAACGTTTTCACCTCTTACGCATATGTTCTTCCAGTGCGGAAATGTCCTGATACCAATCCTCCAGCTGGTGTCCTTCTTTTCTGTGCTTTCTTAGCTTGTCGATGAGTAGATCATCCAATTCACGGTAAGACACTCCAAGGCGCCTCCCCAAAATATAACTGCTCATCACCAAACTCGCCAAACAATCACCAATGCGGGCTGTACTGCCTTCCCACATCGCCTTAAACAGACGGGAGACTTGGTCAAGCACCTCTGTTTTAAGCCATTCAATAACCTTGGCTCGTTTAACTACATCCATTTCTTTAGGCATATGATGAAGAGTCACACCCCTCTGAAAAAGCTTTATTCTCCATTATAGCATATCCTATTCTGAAAATAACTGTTACCCCATAAGGTAAATCGTTATTTTCGGACCAGCTTTGCTGCTTATTTTAGCTTGAAGTATTAAGCGATTCCCTGGACACAAATTTTTCACAATACTCAATAATCTGGCTGCGACGTACAATGCCAATAAACCGTTCCATATCATCTACGACGGGCACAAAATTCTGTACCTTCGCCAAATTAATTAAATCCTCCATGTTCGCGTCAATGGATACGGGCTTCATCGTAACCCGCAACGGAACGTCCTTAAGCATAAACTTAGAAGCGTTTTCAAAGGTGATTTTCCCCTCGGACTCTTTCATATGCCACAACAGATCACCTTCTGTAACTGTACCTGTATATCTACCTTCTTTATCCAAAATAGGAACCGCTGTAAAACGGTGATATTCCATCCGTTCCAACGTTTGCCGTAAAGTAGCATCCGCCGTTACACAAGCAACTTCCTGTTTGGGAAGCAAGAAAAAAGCGATGTTCATGAGAAACGAATCCCCCTCAAAATCAAATATAAATCAATTGATTATTCACTGAATGTCCTGCTTGTCGGGAAGCCTCAGCGTCTGCGGGGTTGTATCGGAATCTAGCCAGTTCGCAATCATAAGTCTGGCATATTCAAGTTCCTGTTCATTAGCCCGGTCATAATACAGGCCCTTCTTCTTGAACCCTTCCCCCGTAATCGTAAAACTTGAAATTTGTGGATTCCCCTGCGAAATAGCCTGCTTGCCAAGCCCAGTAATAAAAGTAGGTTCCATATCGGTTTTGAAATTGGCTCCCATAATATCGAGCAGCTCCGGGATTTTGGTAATTCCGTTGATATTCAGCAGCTTATCGGCCATAGCGTTCAAGAAAATTTGCTGCCGTTTTGTACGGTTGAAGTCGCTATCTTCCCGATATCTAACATAATACATGGCTTCCTCACCATTATAAAGCGGCTTGCCCGCCTCAATACGGAACTTGATATGCAGCGGATTCTTATTCTCAATGGGCTTGTCGATGGGAAGCACAACTCCACCCACTGCGTTCACCGCCTCCTGAATACCCTGGAAATTAATCGTAGCATAATAATCGGCCTTATGCTCCATCAACTTCTCTACTGTAGCCATGGACATATCTGCGCCTCCGAACGCATAAGCATGCCCCAACTTATCAAAATCATCCTCGCCATCGCGATTCGGATCATGTCCGACAATCTGTACGTACGTATCCCTTGGAATGGAAATCAAAAGCACACGCGATTCTGCGGGCCGTACTACTGCATACATAACCGTATCCGAACGACCACGCGCCTTTTCATTTGGCCTTTCATCTGTACCCAGTAACAGCACCGAAAAGGGCTCCTTACGGTAAGCTACTGTCTCTTGCTGCTGCTGTTCACCGGATTGTCGCGGCTGATAGGATTTCTCCAGCTTGCTCTCCAACGTCGGTGATACAAACCAATCAAAAGCCACCAGTGTCAGCTGTTTGCGGAATAGGTAGCCTCCCACTGCAATCAAAAATAAAACAATACATGAAATATATAGAGCGGTAAACCTCTTTTTCTTTTTGGGCTTTCCACTGGTCCTTCTCTTATGTCTTCTCTCCATAACAGGTACCTTCCTTCTTTCCGTCACAAATCCCATCTCTTCATTAAACCGAATTGGTCCCACATGAAGCGAAAACTTCCCCTCAAAGCATAAAAGGTCTGCTACCCTGTTGTCAAAAGTATCATGGCGTGGTCAGCTTCTCAAATTCATGCCAAAAAAGGCTTCGACCTCACGGTCAAAGCCCCAATTCATGTTTATATTCGTATCCTATGTAGCTTTCAAAATCATTTTCCCCCTTAATGCGGGGCCAGTTTCACCAAATTTTGCAGTCGCACGGGGAAAGAAGTCGACAGGGCAAAACCATAATCGAACAACCTCCGTGTCTGCTCAAAACGCTCCTCCTTGCTCGGTGCACCCAACACCACAGCAACTAGCCGTCTTCCATGCTGCTCAGCTGTACCCGTGAAGCAGTATCCAGCATCGCTTGTGTATCCTGCTTTCAGTCCGTCCGTTCCCGCGTAAGAGTATGGTCCAGCCAAGGAAGGCAGCATCCAGTTCGTATTACTAATGTAGATGCCTTTATCCTTCAACTCCATCTGCGTACGGCTGGACGTTCTCAAAATCTCCGGGTGTGACGTAATCAAATAGGAGGCCAACTTCGCCGTGTCGCTTGCTGTCATTTTCGTTTCTCCCCGAATATCCTCAGGGTGATTCGGCCCCAATTCACTCTGCCCTGCTCCAGAGGCATTGCTGAAGCGACTATCGGATGACAACCCGATTTGGGTAGCTTTTCCATTCATACGCTTCACAAAAGCTGATTCATTCCCTGCTGAACGCTCCGCTAACGCGACAGCGGCATCATTCGCTGAATACACAACCATACTCTGGAACAATTCGGATACGGTCATCCTTTCACCATACCGGAGGGACAAATTCACACCGCCCACCGTACTCGCGTAACGGCTAATTCGCACTTCATCATTCCAGCCTAACCGTCCGGCCCGAATATCCTCCAGCACCAATAGCTCAGTCATGAGCTTGGACATATTTGCGGAAGGCATAGGCGTATCGCCGTTCACATCCATCAGTAATTCCCCAGTATGCATGTCCATCAGCACCGCAGCCTCTGCATCCACATTCGGCTTTCCGATCAACAGGCGGGGTCCAAGCGTAATAAAAATCAATATAATAAGTACCGGGACGACAATAGCCCAACGTAACCAATGTTTTTTCATCATCGTAATAACCTCCATACTTTATTAGACGATGAAAAATCCATTTTGTCTGCAATTTTTCGAAAAAAAGATACAATTTTTTTACCTTTTGTATTCCACGCCAAAATATCCGTCAATTCTGCTTTCAGGATGACGGATATTTTGCTTCCTAATTATATATTTTAGGCAAAGTGACAGGCTACAAAATGCTGATCGCCCGCATCGCGGTATACCGGAATCTCTGTTTTACAACGTGCTTCTGCCATAGGACAACGTGTATGAAACTTGCATCCTGAAGGCGGATTGGCCGGAGATGGGATGTCTCCTTTCAACACAATCCGTTGTCTCTTGATCGTGGGATCGGGAATCGGTACTGCCGATAGCAGCGCCTTTGTGTACGGATGAAGCGGATTACTGAACAGTTCCTCCTTGGAGGAAAGCTCTACCATTGAGCCCAGATACATCACACCAATCCGGCTACACAGATGCTCGACTACACTTAGATCATGCGAGATGAACAGATAGGTCAATTGGCGTTCCTGCTGCAAATCACTTAACAAGTTAATAATCTGGGCCTGAATAGACACATCTAGAGCAGATACCGGCTCATCAGCCACAATAAAATCAGGATTCAAAATCAAAGCCCTTGCAATCCCGATCCGCTGACGCTGGCCGCCAGAGAACTCATGCGGATACCGATCATAATGATACGAGGATAGCCCACAAATATTCAGCGTTTCATTGACCTTCTTCCGCAGCTCACTACGATCAATCAACCCGTGATCCAGCAACG
The DNA here is from genome assembly GCF_038005565.1 of Paenibacillus sp. FSL R10-2748. NCBI lineage: Bacteria > Bacillati > Bacillota > Bacilli > Caryophanales > Paenibacillaceae > Paenibacillus > Paenibacillus sp. FSL R10-2748. The sequence goes on along the minus strand of NZ_JBBOTK010000003.1, from coordinate 34,552 downwards.
CCTCACCAATGGCTTCACCGACCTTAATTCTCGGATTCAGTGAGCTAAAAGGGTCCTGAAAGACGATTTGCAACTTCGGACGAAGCGCACGAATCTGCTCTTTGTTTAACGCGTGCAAGTCTTCGCCTTTGTATCGTACCGATCCCTCTGTCTTATCCATCAATCTAAGAATCGTGCGTCCAATCGTACTTTTGCCACAACCCGATTCTCCTACCAGACCGAAGGATTCACCCTTATGAATGTTAAAGGATACATCATCGACTGCTTTCACATGTCCGACAGTACGCTGAAAAATCCCGCCTGTGATCGGGAAATACTTTTTCAGCCCTTCCACTTGAATCAAAGGCTCGCTCATATCCGTTGCCCTCCTTCTTTCTCATATAGCCAGCAGGCAACCTTATGACCATTCTCCTTTTCATTCAAAGGAGGAGCCTGATCCTTGCAAATTTGCATACAGTGGGAGCACCGATCATGGAAATGACAATTTTCTTCCAGCTCAATTGGGTTTGGAACCTGTCCTGGGATGGAATACAGTCGATCCATTTTCTGATTAATGACGGGCTTCGCCTTTAATAAGCCTTGAGTATATGGATGCTGCGGATTTTTAAACAGCTCAATGACAGGCGCCTCTTCAATGACGTTTCCAGCATACATAACGACCACATAATCAGCCATTTCTGCCACGACACCCAAGTCGTGCGTAATGAGCATAATGGACGTTTTAAGCTTATCCTTCAAATCCCGCATTAAATCCAGAATCTGTGCCTGAATCGTAACATCCAGTGCCGTTGTTGGTTCATCCGCAATCAATAACTTCGGATTACAGCTTAATGCGATGGCAATCATGATCCGCTGGCGCATACCGCCACTCAATTCATGAGGATAGGAATGAAATATTTCCTCTGAACGTGAAATCCCCACCAAATTAATCAGCTCAATTGCCCGAGCATGTGCTTCTTTTTTACTCATTAATGTATGCATCAGCAATGGCTCCGTGATCTGTTCCCCAATCGTAAGCACGGGATTCAGAGAAGACATCGGCTCCTGAAAAATAATCGAGATGTCATTGCCGCGAATCTGCTGCATTTGACCTTTATTGAGTTTTAGGAGGTCTTTGCCCTCAAACCAGATTTGTCCGTCTGAGGTGTGGGGAGAATCAATCAACCGCATCATCGTCATCGCAGTTACACTCTTACCGCAACCAGATTCTCCTACCACACAGAGCGTTTCACCCTCACGAATTTTAAAACTGACGTCATTGACCGCTTTGACAGTTCCGTTAGAGGTATGAAAGTGGGTTTTCAGGTTACGAAATTCAATCAAAGCATTTTCCATAAACGTTCGTCTCCTACTTCTTCATTTTAGGGTCCAGCGCATCACGCAAACCGTCGCCAATCAGGTTAATCGCTACAACTGTAATTAGAATACACATTCCCGGTGGGACCCATATCCAAGGCCGTTTGCGGAAGTCAATTAGGTTATTTGCAGCCGATATCATATTCCCCCACGAAGGTGTGGGCGGCACAACGCCGATTCCCAAGTAACTGAGCGCAGATTCTGTAATAATCGCACCCGCTACTCCAAGCGTAGCCGTAACAATAATGGTAGGAATGGTGTTCGGCAGCAAATGTCGGAATATTTTGCGACGGTCTCTCAAGCCTAGCGCTTCCGTCGCCTGCATGAACTCCTGTTCACGCAGCGTAAGAATTTGCCCCCTGACCAGACGGGACAAGCTAGTCCAGCTCAAGACCCCGATAATGAGCATCAGAAAATAAATGCGATTCGACGGATCGACCTTCAAATCCGACAGAACAGCACCTAAAATAATAAGCAGCGGTAATGTAGGGAGTGCCATGAAAATATCGGCAATCCGCATAATAACCGTATCCACGCCTTTACGATAAAACCCTGCCAGCGCACCCAACGTTGCTCCGATCATGACCGAAATAAACGTGGCAACCAGTCCCACCGTCAAGGAAATACGGCCGGCCAGCATCGTACGCAACAAAATATCTCTACCAAACTTATCTGTACCAAGCCAGTACTTAGCATTAGGCGATAAATTTTTGTCAGCTAGCTTGTAATCATCTAAATGATAAGGTGAAATCATCGGTCCAAAACTACAAATGATAACCATCAGAATTAATATAACGAGACCAGCCAAAGCCAGACGGTTTTGGTTAAAACGGCGAATGGCGATTCTCCATGGAGACGCTTCAGGACGGATCGCCGCCTTTTGATTCGTTTCAATCGTGACTGTTTCTGCGGACAATAGTATCCCTCCTACTTCAAGCGAATTCTTGGATCTGCCATGCCATACAATACATCAGAGAGCAAATTACCGATAAGCGTAAGCAACGCTAAGAAAATCGTGAAGCCCAACATAAACGGATAATCCCGCATACTAATCGACTCCAGATAGACCTGACCCACACCCGGCCACACAAATACCTTCTCCAGAATCATCGCCCCACCAAATAAGGCCGGAAGCTCGAAGCCAAGTAGTGTGATGGCTGGAATCAGTGCATTGCGCAGTGCGTGCTTGAAAATAACCGTACGTTCCTTCAAACCTTTGGCGCGTGCGGTACGAATATAATCCTGACGAATGACCTCCAACATGCCTGTACGGAAATACCGGGTCAGACTTCCTGTGCTCAGCATCGTAAGTACGAGTGTCGGCAGGAACATATGCTTGAGAACATCCACCATATAAGCCCACGAGCCTGGCTCCATCCCTGCTGTGGTCATGCCCCCAACCGGGAGAATTCCCCACTCCAGGGCAAATATTTTGATGACCAATAGACCAATAAAAAATGAAGGCAGCGACATACATAAGAAAATGAATAATGTGACAAACTTATCGAATAACGAATATTGGAACTTGGCTGAAAATACTCCTGCAATAACCGCAATCAACCAGCTAAAAATAAGACTAAAAAAAGCGATAATAAATGAGTTCCATACATAATTGCCAATGACCTTCGTTACCGGCTGCTTATGCTGTAATGAATCCCCCATATTCCCCTTTAACATATTACCGGCCCATATAAAATAGCGTTGGTACTCCGGTTTATCCAGCCCGTAGATATGTCGTAGCTGCTGCGCCTTTTCGGCCGTCATATTCGGGTTCTGCTTGGCTGTAATATAATCACCCGGCACCATGGCTGAAATCGCAAATACGATAATGGATATGCCAATAAGTGTGGGGATGAGTTGCAGCAGTCTTCGAATAATGTACTGCTTCATATTCATTCCTCCAGACGAATAAAGTGATATGCTCAGCTCGTGAGAGCTGAGCATACGATTGGCAACCCTTATTGAGCGATCTGAGCGTTATGCAGGGTGAACTCAAAATCTTTGTATGGCGTAATTTCCAAGCCGGATACACGTCCATTAACTGGCCACATATCTCTGCGTTGGTACATAAAAATAGTTGGTAGATCCTTATTCAGCTCTTGATAGAGCTGTTTGTAAATCAATTTGCGTTTCTCTTGATCCAGCTCATGCTTACCAGCAAGCGTTAGTTCATCGACCTTCTTATTGGAATAGCCGATATCATTTTGTGCACCATTCGTAATAAAAGTCGTTGTATCCGGGTCTGGAGTTAAGCCCCAAGCCGCGAAGAACATATCAAACTTGCCTGTGTCCTTTTTATCCATAATGGCGTTAAAATCTAAAGTTTCGGAAGTCAGCTTGATGCCTAGCTCCTTATAGTTATTGGACATGATCGGTAGCAAGGCCTCTACTACTGGATTATCAGCAGTCGCAGAGAAGTTAATGGTCAGCTTTTCTCCATCCTTTTCGCGAATTCCGTCAGCACCAACCTTCCAGCCTGCCTCATCCAGCAAAGCCTTCGCCTTAGCTGTATCAAATTCATATTTGTTGATACCTTCATCTGTATAAGACCAAGATTCTGTAGATTGTGGAATGTTAATAACATTCGCATATGGACCATACACGCCCTGCACAATCTCCTTACGGTTTAAGCCAATCGTTAGAGCCTGACGTACTTTAGGGTCCTGAAATTTCTTTTCCTTATGATTAAACGCAATATATCCATAGCCGTTTGTCGGCATAATATTCACGTCCAAGAAGCCTAACGCCTTTAATTCCTCTACATTGTCTTCAGTAACTGTGATGTTGTCCATGTCCGTTTCACCTGTTTGCAGCATAGACAGATTCGTTTCTTCTGTCGTTGTTTTGAAAATAACCGATTTCACCTTTGGTGCGCCTTTGAAGTAGTTTGGATTCGCATCAAATACGACTTGTTGACCCGGGGAAAAGCTCTTCAGCACATACTGACCAGAGCCGATTGGCTTATTATTAAGCGCCTTAATGCTATCCAGGTTACCCTTTTTGAACCCTTTTCCGTAATAAGCTTCTGGCATGAAGTATTGCTCACCCAGAAAATCCTTGGTATACGCTGTTGCTTCTGTAACCGTTACCTCTACTGTGTTATCATCAATGACTTTGATACCAGAGATATCATTCGCCTTGCCATCGTGATACTCTTTACCGCCTTTAATCTTAAAAGATAATACATCTGTTTCTCCGTCATAATTTGGATCATGCAGTACCTTGAGGACAAAAGCATAATCCTTCACTGTTACTGGGGTACCGTCACTATACTTCACGCCTGGTTTCAGATGGAATGTATATTTTAGACCATCCGGCGATACATCTACCTTGTCAGCCAAACTATTTTCATATGTACCATCCGCCTTCACCTGTAAGAAGGAATCAAATACTGTTCTGACTACATATAAATCGTAAGTCGTTTGCCAGAATAGCGGGTTAAATACCCCTTTAGGTGATGTCATACCTACTACAATGTTATCTTTCCGATTAGTCGCCCCCGGAGGATTTTGCGTCAGATCAGTCGCTTTAATAACGCCCTCCGTAACGGGTGCAGTTCCTTCATTTCCCTCTGTTTTATTATCCGCATTGCCTTGCTGTGGCTGTGCCTCATTAGCACCCCCGCTACATCCTGCAAACAGAACACCAACGATCGTAAGCACCATAAGCAAAGAAACCCATTTCTTCGTCTGCATCATCCTGTTAATCCCCCTTAGTCGGTTCTTTATTTAACAGCCTGTCTCATTCCTGCGGTGATTCGTTAAAGCTTGAGGTTTGAAAATGAAGTTTGCACATCCTCCTCACTGTCTTAATAGCGTAAACACGTGTTTTAGACCTCTGGTCAATTTCGTGCGCTAACAACCATTACATTTTTATTAAGGTTTATCTTAAGTGTAAAATAATATCACGTCAATATCTTTTTTTATGTAATATAAAAATGCAAAATATCTATTTATGTAAAGTTTATGAATTTTACTTGTGGAAAATGACAAAAAAACAGGATTCCATGTAATATAAAATAACATTTCAGAAGGCCGAAATGTTTACTCTGGCGAGTTGGGGAGCTTGCAATTTCACAAGCCATTAAAAGGTATACTATGGTTTATGGGTAAACATGGATTGTATTATTAGTAAGTTACAATAGATGGCACTTGTTGTCAATATAAAAAATCACGAAAAAAGACGCTCCCGGGATCGGGAACGTCTCTTTTTTCCACCCACTACTATTCAGTAGTGTAAGGAAGCAATGCGATTTGACGGGAACGTTTAACAGCGATTGTCAACATACGTTGATATTTCGCACTTGTTCCAGTCACACGACGAGGAAGAATTTTTCCACGTTCGCTGATGAATTTTTTAAGCAGGTCTGTATCTTTATAGTCAATGTGAGTAATTTTGTTCACAGTGAAGAAACATACTTTACGACGTTTGTTGCGACCACCACGACGAGCTGGTCTTTTGTTATCGTCTCCGCCTTCTCTTTGTCTGAAGCCCATTCTTTGTCAGTCCTTTCCCAATTAAAATGGTAAATCATCATCCGAAATATCGATCGGTTTTCCGTCATCGGAAAAAGGATCCTGATTGTTTCGCGAGTTATTATTCCCGCGTCCACTATTGCTGTTACCGCCTCCGAAAGGAGACTCCTCACGCGCAGCTCCACCGCTATTGCCGCCACCGTTACCGCCATCGCGGTTAGATTCCAAGAAACGCACATTATCAGCTACAATTTCAGTCACGTATACACGTTTTCCTTCATTGTTCTCATAATTACGCACCTGAACACGGCCTTCAACAGCCGTTAAACGACCTTTGCGAAGATAGTTAGCACATGTTTCAGCAAGCTGACGCCAGGTTACGATCGGCAAGAAATCCGCTTCCCGTTCGCCGCCTTGACTCGTAAACGGACGGTCTACAGCCAGGGTGAACTGGGTTACTGCTACACCAGACGGTGTATAGCGCAGCTCTGGATCTTTGGTCAAACGACCGATCAGAATGACACGGTTCAACAATCCAATCCCCTCCTTTGAGCGTTGTTCATTACATAATCACGTACAATAATTAAGCTACGTCGTTCGTAATGAGATAACGAATTACTTCGTCAGAAATTTTCATGATACGCTCAAGCTCAGTAACAACAGCAGGTTCTGCTGTGAAGTTTACCAGAACGAAAGAACCATCACGGAATTTCTTGATCTCATACGCAAGACGGCGTTTAGTTACATCGTGACTCGTAATTTCGCCACCGCCGTTAGAGATGATACCTTGGAATTTATCGACTGTCGCTTGAACAGCTTCTTGTTCAATGTCAGGACGAATAATATACATCGCTTCATATTTGCGCATTCTTTACACCTCCTTATGGACATAAGGCCCTCAATCTCAGTTGAGAGCAAGGAACGAGCCTAAGCTCGCACTAAAACAGTTTACCAAATCCAACAACTGAATGCAACCTACAAATTCAATAAACAAGCCTAAAACGGCTAAAAACACTTGCATATCATAAGCTTTATACAATTTTATAGCATATCAAAAATTTCGCATATATAAAGGAAATCATTTGATTCACTCAGTATCTGTATACCCGGTTTCGCATGTTTCTGTTCAAGACAGCGCACAATAACCGTTGCAGTCCAAATTCATTTATCTAAGGAGGCACAATCGCATGGGTGAAAAGACTGAGTTCGAACCAGGAGATAAGGTCCCAAACGACGGCGTATACATGGAGGTCGGAGAAAAGAGCTTCCATACTGAAATCCAAAACCCGCAGCAAGTAACGCTGGAAAGAGGCGATTCTTTTCCGGAGACCGCCAACCATAATCGCAAATGGAAGAAAAAAACGAAAGCTCGTGTCCACTAATGTATATTTCGTCGCAATCCTGGCCATATTATGATTAGGCGATACAACAGAGAGGTGTGGTTCCGTTGGACGACGTAGCCGGACAAACTGTTAGGAGATCCATTCCGGGCATTAGAAGCGTTAGGTTTGTGTAAAAGGACACTGTCTTTTCAACACGGTATTGCTGGTCAGTACACCGAGTTTCATGATGTGATTGGACAGATCGTATCCTGTTAAAAATGTATCGCCTACGATGGAGGACCTTTGTGGTCCTCCTTTGTTGCATTATCGGACTTTTTGCATATCCTGGTAAAATGCAGATTAATTCAGCTCCTTCTGCTAGAATATATCCAAGTACAAAGACCTACTATCTACGGAGGTTTAAAGATGAGCTATTCTCGAATATTAAAGTGGATATCAGGTATATTCGAATTGGTGCTTGCCGTACCGATTGTGGGGGGAGCTATTGTCATGGGGACCGGCTACTCGGCTCTGGGATTTATGCTTGTCCTGCATGCAGTAACACTTATCCTGTCGTTACGCAATCAGGAGGCGATCTACGGCTCCGTATGGGGAGTACTCACTTCTTTGCTGGCCTGGATACCCTTTGTAGGCTGGGCTCTCCATTTGATTGCAGCGATCCTTCTGATGATCTCTGGCTCAAAAAAAACAAAACGCTATCATTACCCGCCTAACCAGCTATAACAAAAGAGTGCTCCTACCGGCAATGTTTCTCTGCTGTCAGGAGCATTTTTTGCTGTAACGATATCTCTCAGAAGGAACAAACTAACCCTTGTCTTTTACAAGGTCGAGCTGTATGTCTCCCCTTTCTCGCAGACACAGCAATTCATCGAACAGGAAAGTAAGTCCGCTTTTGTCTCTCCAGTTTCTGATGATGTCCGATACTACCTCCATCAAATCACGCCGAATCCCCTCTGCCAGTTGTAATCCTGCACTGTCACCATCAATGAACAAATGTGTGTGTTCCAGCTGCTCCAACTTGCGTACCTGACGCAGACATAGCACACCATTGTCCAGATAGAAGAAGTAGCATCCTTTATATAGAACCCCTTCGAATATCTCATACATATGCGGCAAATCATACGGCCCGTATACCATCGAAGCCCATTCCAATGCCAACGATTTACTCATACATCGTTTCCCCTTTCCTAATGAAAATAAAGTTATCCTTCTTTCCAAGTAATATGGAGCAAAAGTATGTAAACCTAAAACCAATAAAACTTAATAAGTACTACTTTATTAGTAATATAATATTAAGAAAATAGTACTACTCGGTGAGTAGTATGTCAATAGGATATACGAAAAAAGTTTTACGATATAGGTAGTGTAGGATATAATACAAATAACTAATTTAGTAATTTTGTAACCCACAATATTTCCTTAAGGAGGCTCATTAACGTGAGTCAAATTCATTTTAAATTGAGTGAAACACTAGAAATGATTGGAACTACACGTAACAAGATCGCGGTGGAATCGAAAACAAGACCTGCTACAATTCTTGATTTAGCAAGTGGCGATACAAAAACCATTAAGCTGGAAACCTTGGTTAATATCTTAAATGCGATAAACGAAATCGCCCGTAGCCACGGCTTGGAACAAACATTTGGTATTGAAGATATCATTCAGTACGTCCCTCAAAGCACAGAAAATACGCGCTAATCCACTTTGGGATAGCGCGTACTTTTTTTAATAATATGATTCTTACTTTTCAAAAAGCATAAATCCCTTCTAAGTTCTTTACTTCGTGGACACGTTAGCCGCATATATACCTTCAAAATATCTCCCATAAACAAAAAATCTCCTACGTCACAGACGTAAGAGATTGGTTTATTAAATGAAGTTAGTGGCGGAAAGAGTGGGAGTCGAACCCACGCACGCCTTGCGACGCCTAACTGATTTCGAGTCAGCCCCCTTAGACCTCTTGGGTACCTTTCCGCAGCAAGGATAATTATATCATCATTGCAACTGTGACGCAAGCTGATTCTGGTTCATCGCCATTCATCTTTCTTGGCTCAATTCGCTTCCGTGTTTTAATCGTCGGCGTTGGCCTTTGATCGCAGCACTTTCTTCATATTCTTTTCGAACTTGGCACGCGGAATCAGCACACTATGCTGGCAACCGACACATTTGATTCGAATATCCATCCCCATGCGGATAATTTCCATTTCATTCGTTCCACACGGATGAGGCTTCTTCATCTGTACAATGTCCCCTAGTTCAAATGACTTACGCTCCACCCTTCTCTCCCCCTTTTATTCCTTGCTCATCTTTTTTTTCTAGGGTTATCGCCGTCTCCAAGGCGGCCTGACGATGTTCCTCATCCTCTAGGGCCTTCTTGATGTTATTCTGAATATCACGCTCTACCACGGCCCCTGTATTTGGCATACATTCTGCCACAACACGCACAATATACTCTGAGGTAGTCATGGACTGAACCCCTAACACATCTGGTATATTAAGTATCTGTACATTGGACTCTTCAATGCCTTGGATTGCCTGTTTTACCAAACCAACTGCTTCCTCCAGACTACGCTCGGCCTTCATTGGCACATCCACTACCGCCAACGCGTTGGACATGGAGAAGTTTGTTACCGTTGTAATTGAGCCGTTCGGTAAAATGTAAACCTCACCTTTCCAGCTCACCAGTCTGGTTGTGCGCAGCCCGATCATTTCCACCGTACCCTTGAAAGTACCTGTCTGAATGACGTCTCCTACGGCAAATTGATCTTCAAAAATAATGAAGAATCCAGTAATTACATCCTTAACCAGGCTCTGTGCCCCAAAACCAACGGCCAATCCAAGCACTCCAGCTCCAGCAATCAGAGGACCAAGATTAATGCCCATTTGAGAAAGCACCAGCATAATCAAGATGAAATTGAATACAATATTGGTTACATTTTTTAGCAATTCCCCAACGGTCGTTAACCGCCTTGTATTCAATCGGAATCTGCCGTTATCTCCCTTTTGTTGCATTGACTTATCTATAATTTTATTAATAACTCGAATAAAGATACGTGTAATAATGAAAATAATTGCAATTTTCAAAATCACAAACAAAAAGGTCGACCACATCTCACCATCTGTAATGAATTTCCATACGATATCCTTCAAGTGGATAGCACCCTTCACTACCTCTTCTGTGCCTGAATCGCCCTCCAGCCAATGCATAAAGGTCATCCTGTACTCCTCCTTAAAAAAGGGAACTACTCTTCCTGCTTCCCGAATTCTATTTCCTACTATATAAGCTTATCTACTGACTTCAAACATACGGCTATGAATAATCTACTTCCTCGAGTATAAAAGCACAAGTTTATCCATATACTAGCTACTATCTTGAGAATAAATGTTACCCGCAGGCTAATTGTTATTCTCCAAGGTACAGCGAGCGCAACCTTCACACTCCATTACAGAGCGAAAGGAAGATTCCATGACTCATCCATCTGACTTCATTCCGGAGCAAGAACCCCTAAGCTTAAAAATATCACACACAGACCCCGGGATCCAATCAGCCATCATCCATCGTCTGCTGTTCCATCTGCATCAGGCGCCGAGTCTGCAAAATATCGTCATTATTTGCATCGGCACCGACCGTTCTACTGGAGATTGCCTGGGTCCGCTCGTAGGTACGCATTTATCACGCTACAAAAGCCCTCTGTTTAACCTATACGGTACATTAGAGGAGCCTGTACATGCTATGAACCTGCAAACGACGCTGAATGGCATACAAGCCCGATATGAACAGCCTTATATCATTGGTATAGATGCATGTCTTGGACAAACCTCCAGCGTTGGATGCATTCAGGTTTCAGATGGTCCTCTCAAGCCTGGAGCAGGTGTAAATAAAGAATTACCGCCGGTCGGCGATATCCATTTAACTGGTATCGTTAACGTCGGCGGCTTCATGGAATACTTCGTGCTGCAAAATACGAGACTAAATTTGGTAATGAAATTATCAGATATCATTGCTGGCAGCCTATACTCCGCAATTAAGGAGTGGCATTACCGTTCTGTCCTGCTTGCTGCGCAAGAGTAACGGCTTCTTTTTCTTCAGGTGATAAGGAATAGGTGGATTGTCCCGCTTCTAGTGGCTTGGCATACACATATGAGCCATCTCGGTTATAAATGCCGGTTAATACCATACCATCCTGATTGTCGTCTACAATAGCCAGGGAAAAGCTTAAATCGCTTCCTCTCTCACCAAAGGCATTATAACGTTTGATACCTATATGTCCCTTCAAGCCAGCCAGTTTACTACGTAATGATTTCATACTTGCACGATGGGTTTCCTGCTCATCCTCAATCGTATCCATCTGTACCTTCAAATCAATCAGCAGCGTTTCCAAATTCTCGACACCGCTGCCTGCCATCATGGTTTCATACTTTCGCCGCATCTTCTTCAGCTTTGCACCCTGCACGATAATAACAATCAACAGGATGAGCAAAATAAGCACGATCCCTGCAACGATTCCGGCAAGCTGTTCCATGATTAGTCCATTCAATTCAGCCATATGCTTGCTTCTACTCCTCTACCTCAAAAATCATGTTACTGCATACTTATATTTTATACGTTTGAGAACAGCGAAACAAATAACACAAGGCTATTAGTTTATCCATCATAACCATTCTAATTCCTGCAATTCCAGACAAAGCAAAGACATATCTCACTTTCCATTTTGCTCAAGGAGACATGTCCATATTTCAACAAACTACTGTAATAGCTCCAGTAATCTTTCCAAATCCTGCTGGCTGTAATAATTCAATTCAATTTTGCCTTTATCCTTATTGTGCTTGATCTTTACAGTTGTTTTAAAGCGTTCACGCAGGGACTCTTCCATATGGTCAATATAGGGGTCCTTTTTTCGTACCTTTGTTTTGGCTTTCGCCTCACCAGGCTTATGATCCAACTGCTGTACAGCTTCCTCCAGTTCGCGAACACTCCACTGCTGTTCAATACATTGCTGTGCTAACTGTTTCACCATGTCTGGATCTTTGAGCCCAACAATAGCTCTAGCATGTCCCATAGACAATGTTCCACGTGAAACATGATCTTTAACTTCTTCAGGCAATGCGAGCAAGCGAAGGAAATTGGCAATATGAGAACGTGATTTTCCCACTTTCATGGACAACTCTTCCTGAGTTAAAGAAAACTGATCCATTAATCCCTGATAAGCTACTGCCACTTCCATTGCATTCAAATTCTCACGCTGTAAATTCTCAATCAGGGCAATCTCCATCACCTGCTGATCCGTAAAATTGCGAACAACTACAGGTATAGTCGGATTCCCACAAAATTGAGAAGCCCGAAAACGTCTTTCCCCGGCTATGATTTCATATCCTCGCAATACACTACGTGCAATAATAGGTTGGATAACACCGTGCTGACGAATGGATTCGGCTAATTCCTTAATGGACTCTTCATCAAACGTTTTTCGAGGCTGGTACGGATTCGCACGCAACTGGCTGAGCGGAATGTCAACAACCTTATCCTCTTCATTGACTGTAAGGGAGGGAATGAGTGCATCAAGTCCTTTTCCCAACCGTTTACTCATAAGATACCACTTCCTTTGCCAACTCAATATATACCTCTGCCCCACGGGAACGGGGATCATACGTAATAATGGACTGGCCATGTGATGGTGCTTCGCTGAGTCTCACATTGCGTGGAATAATCGTCTGATAAACCTTGCTTTGAAAATACTTTTTCACTTCTTCAATCACCTGAATACCCAAGTTCGTGCGGGCATCAAACATGGTTAACAACACACCTTCAATTTGCAATGAGGTGTTCAGATGTTTTTGCACTAATCGCACGGTATTCAACAATTGACTTAATCCTTCCAATGCGTAATATTCACACTGGATTGGAATAATGACTGAATCGGAAGCCGTCAATGAATTGAGCGTCAAAATACCCAGCGATGGCGGGCAATCAATTAATATATAATCATAATTATGCTTAACGAGTTGAAGCGATCTTTTTAATCTCAATTCACGAGAAATGGTCGGCACCAGTTCAATTTCCGCGCCTGCTAACTGAATGGTTGCCGGAATAATATCTAGTCCTTCAACCTGTGTACTGACAATAGCTTCGCTAGGATCAACCTCGTTAATGAGTACATCATAAATGCAATTTGCCACATCCGCCTTATTGATACCCACACCGCTGGTTGTATTACCTTGCGGGTCGATATCCACGAGCAATACCCTTTTGCCGAGGGAAGCAAGTCCGGCGCCCAAATTAACGGAAGTAGTTGTTTTGCCTACTCCGCCCTTTTGATTGGCTACGGCTATTATTTTTGACACTTCATTCACCTCATAATTTAATCGGAATCCTGCTACACTCCATGATTGCAAAATGCTCTATGGAGACGTTACTTAGTCCTTAACTTACGGATAACGGCAATTTCAGAATAGAATTGAGTATGCTGCGGTTTTATTCGGCGTTAGACAGAAAAAGCGGCAATTGCTGCCGCCTGTACGCTTCATCCCTTACTTACGTTTGGGAATTTGAATGACAATCTCATAGTGATCCTCATGATCAGATTCCTTGGTTTTGATATCCAAGCCTGAGCCAGACACCATATCAATGGATTGACGTATCGTATTCAGCGCAAGCCGGACATCCTTGGTAAAGGAAATCCGCTTCGATTTCTTATTGGTGGATACTTGTTTATAAAAGGCAACTCGTGCCTCTGTCTGCTTCACATTGAGTTCTTTGGCAATGACTTCATCTAAAACCTTGTACTGTAGTTCTTCGGTCTCTAATGACAATAATGCACGAGCATGACGCTCGGACACCTTCCGTTCCATTAGAGCCTCTTTCACTCTCTCCGGCAGATGAAGCAGCCGTATCTTGTTAGCAATAGTGGATTGGCTTTTACCAAGTCGTTGAGCGAGGCTTTCCTGGGTGAGCTGATGTAGATCAATCAGCTTTTGGTAAGCTACAGCCTCTTCAATCGCAGTTAACCCTTCCCGTTGAAGATTCTCAATCAACGCGATGGATGCAGCTTGTGAATCATTAAACTCACGAACAATGGCTGGAATAGTTTCCATACCCAGCTTGGTGACAGCTCTCCAACGACGTTCCCCTGCTATAATCTCATATTGTCCATTACGGAAACGAACGACAATCGGTTGAATTACACCATGCGTCTTAATGGTCTGGCATAGCTCATCAATCTTCTCGTCGTCAAATATGGTACGGGGCTGATAAGGACTGCTGACAATATCCCGAACTGGAATTTGTTTTATTTCGTCCCCAGTAGATCGCTCCGTCAAACCAAATAGCTTGGAAAATTGTTCTTTCATTCCGTATAATACCACCTAATTTCATAATAGCACCATACTAACAGCGCTTCGTGAAAAACAGTTCCTTACGCGGATCGTAGACCCTTTTATATGAAACAGCGCCGTAAGCGGGTACACTCCACGTACTCCCCTGACATTTGTTGTCCCACTCCCCTATATGTATATCTGAATTCATGGGTACAGGAGCAGTCAACTTACATTAAAACGATTATCTCTATTCTATCACTTTTCCAGCCATAATCCTATCGTCTCTACCAGCTTTTCGGAAGGATAAGAGAATAAATTATGCATCCTCTTTGATAACTATCAGCCATCTTCCTCCCCAAATGTAAACAAGAACGTATGTTAGCAAAGAGTCTTTTATGTAAAGAGTCTATCAGCCATAAAGAAAGTGAATGTTTCACGTGAAACATTCACTTTCTTTCAAACATTTACACTAACGGCGTCTTCAAAGGAGTACCCGGCTTACGTGGATATTTTCGTGGTGTCGCCGCTCTTTTTTCAATAATAATCATATGTCTAGCTGCATCTTCAACAGGTAGCTGGAAGGCCTGAACATGTTTGATTTTTCCCTTTAGCTCTTTCAAGCTGTAGGAAGCTTCCTTGATTTCCTCTGTAGGATCACTGCCCTTCATCGCGGCAAAGTGTCCTCCTTCACGGACAAACGGCAAACAAAATTCATTCAATACTGCGAGACGAGCAACAGCTCTGGCTGTCACTAGATCATAACTATCGCGGTATCCTGGTTTACGCCCCAATTCCTCTGCCCTGCTATGAATCAGTTCAACATTTTCCAGACCCAACTGTTCTACCACATGTGCCAAGAATTGTATACGTTTATTCAACGAGTCTACAATAGTCAACTGAATCTGCGGAAAGCATATTTTCAAAGGAATGCCCGGAAAACCTGCACCTGATCCAATATCAGCTAGGCTTTCCACATCTTTTAACGGTACATAAAAGGCCAGGGAAAGAGAATCATAAAAATGCTTGGTGTACACTGCATCACGCTCAGTAATACCCGTCAGGTTCATTTTTTCATTCCACTCAACCAGCACACGGTAATATGTTTCAAACTGCTCTAACTGACTGTCATTAATCACAATACTATGCTCTGCCAGCCGCTGCTTAAATTGCTGTTGTATCGCGTCCATTATGATCCCCTTGCTGCCGTTACGCGGTTATAATGCTCCAGATAAACCAGCAAAATGGAAATATCCGCAGGAGTTACACCCGAAATACGGGATGCTTGGCCAATCGACATCGGACGGATCTTTTCAAGTTTCTGCTTGGCTTCAATGGCCAGTCCTTGAACTTCACTGTATACAATATCCTCTGGGAGCTTCTTCTTCTCCATCTTTTGCAGACGCTCAACATGCATCAATTGCTTTTCAATGTAGCCCGCATACTTAATTTGGATTTCCACCTGCTCCTGTTCTTCCTCAGTTAGAGCTATAGGTGAAGGTGAGATTTGTGCTACTTGCGCATAACTGATCTCTGGTCGACGCAGCACCGTTAACAAATTACTGCCATCCTGTATTGGTGCAGATCCGCCTTGCTCCAGCATCTCATTTATATCAACCGGACGAACCTTCGCCAAGCGTAAACGTTCAATCTCTTGCTCTACCTTTTGCTTTTTATCCAAAAAGCGCTCGTATCGTTCATCCGTAATTAGGCCAATATCATGCCCGATCGGAGTCAATCGCAGGTCGGCGTTATCATGACGCAACAACAGACGGTATTCTGCACGCGACGTCAGCAAGCGATAAGGCTCATTCGTACCCTTCGTCACGAGATCGTCGATCAGAACCCCAATGTAGCCTTGCGAACGGTCCAATACGACAGGCTCTTTGCCCTGCACCTTGCGAGCTGCGTTAATCCCTGCCATAATCCCTTGACCTGCAGCTTCTTCGTAACCGGAAGTACCGTTAATCTGACCTGCTGTGAACAAGCCTGGGACTTTCTTCGTTTCCAAAGTAGGCCATAACTGCGTAGGTACCATTGCATCATATTCGATAGCATAGCCATTGCGCATCATCTCTACCTTTTCCATCCCCGGAATCGAACGCAGCACAGCTAATTGCACATCCTCTGGCAAGCTGGTGGACAAGCCCTGAACATAGTATTCAGATGTGTTTTTACCTTCAGGCTCCAAAAAGATTTGGTGCTTAGGCTTATCACTGAAACGTACCACCTTATCTTCAATAGATGGGCAATAACGTGGTCCCGTTCCTTCAATCAGACCAGAGAACATGGGTGCACGGTGCAAATTATCATTAATAATCTGATGCGTTTCTATTGAAGTATATGTCAGCCAGCAAGGAAGCTGTTCATTATCTGAAGACTTCGTTTCATAGGAAAAGAACTTCGGTTGATCATCACCCGGTTGTATTTCCGTTTTGCTAAAATCAATCGTGTCCTTATGCACACGTGGCGGCGTTCCTGTCTTAAATCGAACCAGATCAAAACCCAGCTCTCTCAAATGCTCAGACAATCTCAACGAAGGCTGTTGATTGTTCGGACCACTCTCATACATCAGCTCGCCCATAATGATTTTTCCGCGCAGATAAGTGCCTGTGGTCAGGACAACTGCTTTACTTCGATACTCTGTGCCCGTCTTCGTAATTACACCTACGCAATGACCGTCTTCCATAATCAGCTCTTCAACCATACCTTGGCGTAAGGTCAGATTCGGTTCCTTTTCCATCGTTTCCTTCATCGTATGCTGATAAGAGAACTTGTCTGCTTGTGCACGCAATGCATGAACCGCGGGACCTTTACCAGTATTCAACATTCTCATTTGGATAAACGTCTTATCGATATTCCGACCCATTTCGCCGCCCAGTGCATCAATTTCTCGCACCACATGCCCTTTTGCAGGACCGCCAATAGACGGGTTGCAGGGCATGAAAGCGACCATATCCAGGTTAATTGTGATCATCAACGTGCGACAGCCCATCCGTGCTGCTGCCAAGGCTGATTCTACGCCCGCATGGCCCGCGCCTACGACAATTACGTCATAGTCGCCTCCTTGGTAACCCATACCTTTCTTACCTCCTTATACATTCCGGTCTTCACGCCGAATATGCTCTTGTATATATAACGATAGTAGGCTTATATCAGCCATGCTTGAAAGTTCTATTTGCCCAGACAAAATTGTGAAAATATTTGATCTATTAGCGCATCATGCGCAGTATCGCCTACAATCTCACCCAAATGCTCCCATGCCAGCCTTACATCAATCTGGATCATGTCGATCGGAACAAATTGATCAGCGGCTTCATAGGCATCTACCAGCGATTGCCGCGCCTTCTTCAACAAAGCAATATGCCGTACGTTGCTGACATATGTCATATCCGCTGATTCCAGCTTGCCGCTAAAGAATAAATTCGATATAGCCTGCTCCAGTCGGTCCGCTCCCTCATTTTCCTTCACAGACATCGGTACGATAAGCTCTTCGGGAACATAACGCAGCAACAAATCCCGGTCTACTTGGGCCGGTAAGTCCATTTTATTCATAATGACAATCGCTTGTCTACCGCGGATTTGTTCCATTAATGCCATTTCATCCTCATGCAGTGGTTCGTTGGCGTTAATGACGATGAGCAGCAGATCCGCTTCACTAACCGCCGTTCTCGAACGTTCTACTCCGATCCGTTCCACTACGTCCATCGTTTCACGAATCCCGGCTGTATCCAGCAGCTTGAGCGGAATACTATTAATCGTCACATATTCCTCAATAACGTCACGGGTTGTACCCGGAATATCGGTCACAATTGCCCGCTCGCCCTGAGCCAATGTGTTCAGCAGTGATGATTTTCCCACATTTGGTCTTCCAACAATCGCTGTGGTCAGCCCTTCACGTAAAATCTTTCCCTGCTCCGCCGTATGCAACAGCCGATCAATTTCCGTCATGACCTGACTGCTTTTATCCTTGATTAAGTCAGATGTAAAAGATTCAACATCATGCTCAGGATAATCAATGTTCACTTCAATATGAGCAAGTGTCTCCACCAAAACATGACGCAAGCGACGAATATTCTGGGACAGTTGTCCATCCACCTGCTTCAAAGCCACCGAAAAAGCTTTATCTGATTTGGAGCGAATCAAGTCAATGACACCCTCCGCCTGACTCAGGTCAATACGACCATTCAAAAAAGCACGTTTCGTAAATTCACCTGGCTCAGCCAGACGTATATTTTGCAGCAATAGTAAATCCATCACCCGTTTGACGGCTACGACCCCGCCATGAGTGCTGATTTCTACGACATCTTCTGTCGTAAAAGAGCGTGGAGCCCGCATCACTGTAACTAAAACTTCCTCCACCTTTTCCTGGCTTTGAGGATCTATTATATGTCCATAATGTACCGTGTGAGTTGGAGCCTTGCTTAGAGGCGTTTTACTACGGAACAAAGCCTCCACTTCCGTGACCGCTTCTGGACCGCTGATCCGTACAACCGCAATGCCGCCCTCGCCGACAGCCGTTGCAATGGCAGCTATAGTATCGCTCAGCATAAAGTTTCTACCTCCTATCAAGTAGAAACGACATTGCCGTCCTTCATCAAGGACGGCAGCCGTTTCAGCGAGAAATATAAGAAAAAAAGCAATGGCTTCTGCATCTTGCAGAGAGCCATTGCGTCGGATTATTTTTTAGCAATGACGACGCGCCGATTGGGCTCGTCCCCCTTGCTGTATGTTCTAACCAGCGCATGCTGTTGGAGCTTGGCGTGAATCAGCTTCCGCTCCTGTGACGGCATTGGCTCCAGTACCACTTCCTTGCCATAACGAATAGCCTGGTTCGCCAACCGATCTGCCAAATCCTCCAGCGTTTTTTGCCGACGTGCACGAAATTGCTCGGCATCCAGCACAATTCGGATGAATTTGTCAGAATGACGGTTGGCAACGATATTCGTCAGGTACTGTAATGCATCCAATGTCTGTCCTCTGCGGCCGATCAACATACCGAGCGACGGACCGGAGATATCCAGTGTACTTTCATCCTTGCGGTGGCGGACATCAACTTTAACGTCCAATCCCATTCCTGCTGCTGTTTCACGGATGAAACGCACCGCCTCTTCATAAGGATCTATATGTCCCGAAGGTGCTCCCATGTTCATCTGTGCTTCCTGTGCAACAGGCCCAGTTTCTTCTGATAAAGCCTGTCCCACGCTAGAAGGTGCTTGAGCCGATACATGAGGTTCAGCCGCGTGTGTGGTTTCAGGAGACGGCTCAGAGAGCAGCGTAAGCTCCACCTTCGCCTTCTTGACCCCGAGCCACCCCAGGAATCCTTTTGACGGCTGTTCCAACACGCTTACGGTTACCCGTTCACGGCTTACTCCCAGCTGGGAGAGTCCTTGTCTTACAGCATCTTCAACGGTTTTTCCTGATGTCACGACTTTGGTCATCTCGACTTTTTAGCCCCCTTCGTGTTTTTGCCACTTTTTTTCTTACTATTGGAGGAACCTGTTTTCGCGAGACTGGCTGTTTTCACATTCGCCAGTGCTGCTTCTTTATCCTTATTCCGATAAAGGAAATAGTTTTGAATGATCGTGTAAATATTACTGTAGAACCAGTACAACGGCAAAGCGGATGGAAAGTTGTACGACATGAAAAGAATCAGCACTGGATAGACGTACAGCAAAAATTGCATTGGTCCCTGCTGCGGCGTCGGATTCATTTTCATCATCATCCAGGTTTGGACAAAAGTCGTAATCGCTGCCAAAATCGGCAGGATAAACAAGTGATCCGGTTTACCTAACTGGAGCCACAAGAAGTCATGATCCCGCAATGCCGAGTTATAATAAATGGCATTATAAAGCGCGATGAAAATTGGCATCTGTACTACCAAAGGAAGACAGCCAGCCATCGGGTTGACCTTATTTTCCTGGAACAACTTCATCGTCTCTTGCTGGACTTTTTCAGGCGTATCCTTGTACTTCGCTTGAATTTCTTTTAATTGCGGCTGAATGGCCTGCATAGCTTTGGAACTACGTACTTGCTTGAGTGTAAGCGGCAAAATAATGGTTCGCACGATAATCACCAGAATCAGTACGGCCAGGCCATACTCTCCAGAGAACCATTGGGCAAATGTATCTAACGCATACGAAAACCAGTAAACGACATATCTTTGCCAAAACGATCCATTGGCCAAGTCTGCCGTCGTGTAAGAATTGTGGGCCGTCTGAGCACATCCGGACAGCACAGCAACAAGTGCCAATAAGGCAATCAGGAGGAACCATTTTCCTCGTTGAGTCTTCAAACGCGACACTTCATAACCCCTTTCTTAACCAATCCATTCCAACGTAAATCATACCATATCCTGTAGGACAAAGATACTGACTATCGGCGTGAAGACTTGAGCAGCGAGGCTTTGCGTAGAACGTGCAGCACGCTTTTCTCCAGCTCTTGATACGACATTGTAACCGCACCCTTACGAACGATAAAAATCAGGTCAATCTGCTCCACCAATTCATGCTCATGATGGCGCACAATTTCCTTAACGATTCTGCGCATCCGGTTGCGAACTACTGCGTTGCCGATCTTCTTGCTGGCCGAAATTCCGACGCGGAACTGCTCTACCTCTCTGCGGCGGAACCAGTACACCACAAACTGATGGTTGGCAAAAGATTTGCCATGGCGGTATACGCGCCCAAAGTCCGCCCGGTTTCGTAGACGCAATTTTTTTTGCACGGCGCTTCTCCTTGCTCATCTCTTTTACACATGTCGGTAAGCTAACCTTTACCTTTTATATAGTAAGAAGTATGGACAACATTCCAACATGGTAATCTCGCTTATTTTATATCCGTTTTCAAAAGCTTCATCTAATATAGGACAGGATGCTGGACTTCTCCCTCTTCTTTCACTACATTTTTTACAACAATAAAAGAAGGAATCCGATCCCTGAATACCTCAATTATGAAAAAAAAGACCACCGTAGTGGTCTTTATGCACGCATTACGCACTCAATACTTTTCTACCTTTTTGGCGACGAGCTGCCAAAACTTTACGGCCATTCTTCGTGCTCATTCTTTTACGGAAGCCGTGAACTTTTTTACGTTTGCTGACATTCGGTCTGAAAGTCGGTCTCATTGTGCTGCACCTCCTTACAAGGAATACGTTTTATATGGAATATACCTAACGTAGCAATCTCCACAAAAAACACCTTTGTACATTTAACCACAAATAGCGGCCAAAGTCAATGTACTTGTGAATCCTCTCCCTCTTTTTCGCATTCAGGAAGCCTCCTCCCCTTCCTCCCGCTCACTCACTTCACTCTTTTATCCCCTTACTTCATAAAACTTCTTTCACCTCTCCCTCCATCATCAGCATTCTATTTGTAGTTTTCGCTCCTCCAAAAACGGTTTTTTTACATTTATTCATTCTGTAACTTGAATCCATCCTATTTTCAGATCGACGTTATCAGGTTCGTTCAAAAATAATGTCGGAAACGTTACCGGAAATTTTCAACAGAAAAATAAGCCTCTGTGACCAAAAGGCAACGGCTGTTATACACAGATCCACAAAAAGAACTGAATTGTGATTTAAATGGTCATAACCTGTGCATAACATTTTAGAGTAAAAAAGAGTTATTGTCGAAAACTGAACAAATTATAAACAATATCTTGTGTTGTGAATAAAAATTGTACACAACAGATTGAATTTGTGGATAAATAACCACCAGTCATTGAAATACAAGGCTTCTTTTGCTATGATGATATTACTTTTGAATGTGAATATGTTGTTTTACCCTCCATATTATCAACACCCTGTGGATAAAGTTGTGAACAAGTTCAATTTATCCATCTTTTTATTTTTGTGCGGATTCGGGATTCTGGGGATATATTCTACATTTTTCATTTGATTTCGACATATTGCAGTCCCGTTTTGGCCTGCGGGATCAAGAGAACGGATCGTGCCGCACATTCCCTCCTGAGAAATATCGCCTTTCTTCTGCTGATCAGCAGCGGAATTTCCATTAGCTATTTTTCAGGGTCATTTTGTGCTGCGTTCTCTCACCACACTGCCGCATGATTTAGGCGGCGGTATGTCTTTTTATGGCCTTCAACAACATTTTTGGGATTTAGGCGTTTTGCCGAAGCGCCGAGAGCAGCTCTCTGCAGCTTAATTCGGTAAAATGTCAGGATTTAAAAGGAGTGACGTCTGTGGACAGCCATACCTCTGAACTATGGCAGCAAATTCTATCCATCATACAAACCAAGCTGAGTAAGCCGAGTTACGACACTTGGTTTAAGGCTACCAAGGCAGCGAAACTAAATGACCACTCCATTGTGATTTCTGCACCGACAACTTTTGCCGTGGAATGGCTTGAAAGCCGCTATACCAAGCTAGTCGGAGCAACGGTTTATGAAATTTTGGGCAAACAACTAGAGGTCAAGTTCGTTATTGAAGAGAACAAGCCCGCCGAGGTCGACCTTCAGCAACAACCTCAGCAGCAGCCGGTCGTTCATGAAGAAGCTGTGTCCCATATGCTGAATCCCAAATATACATTCGATACATTCGTCATCGGATCGGGGAACCGTTTTGCCCATGCGGCATCGCTGGCCGTCGCCGAGGCGCCGGCAAAAGCTTACAATCCGCTGTTTTTATACGGTGGTGTGGGGCTGGGGAAAACGCATCTGATGCACGCTATCGGACACTATATTTTGGAGCACAATCCGACCAGCAAGGTCGTTTATTTATCGTCGGAGAAGTTTACGAATGAATTCATTAATGCCATCCGGGACAACCGCGGGGAAAGTTTCCGGAATAAATATCGCAACATTGATATTTTGCTCATTGATGATATTCAATTCATTGCGGGCAAGGAATCGACGCAGGAGGAATTTTTCCACACGTTCAACGCCCTTCATGAGGAACGCAAGCAGATTATAATCTCAAGCGATCGGCCGCCTAAAGAAATTCCAACGCTGGAAGAACGGCTGCGCTCTCGCTTCGAGTGGGGACTTATTACGGATATTCAACCGCCGGATCTGGAGACGAGAATTGCTATTCTTCGGAAAAAGGCGCGGGCGGAAAACCTGGATATTCCTAATGAGGCCATGATGTATATCGCTAATCAAATTGATACAAACATCCGTGAGCTGGAAGGGGCGCTTATTCGCGTTGTCGCTTATTCCTCCTTAACCAATCAGGATGTCACAAGTCATCTCGCGGCTGAGGCGTTGAAAGATATTATCCCGTCCAGTCGTCCAAAAATGATCACGATTCAGGATATACAGCATCAAGTCGGGGAATTTTACAATCTACGGCTGGAGGATTTTAAAGCGCGTAAGCGGACGAAGGCTGTAGCTTTTCCACGACAGATTGCCATGTACCTGTCTCGTGAGCTAACCGACTATTCTTTGCCAAAAATCGGCGAAGCCTTCGGTGGGCGTGATCATACGACTGTCATTCATGCGCACGAAAAAATCTCCAAATCCATTCAAGTGGATCAGGATCTGTTTAAAGTTATCAACAGCCTAATAGAAAAAATCAAAAATCCAACCTGAATAAGTTCAGAGCCTATACACAATTTATACACATGTGGATAGGCTTGATTTTATTAGGGTTACAGTGACTTATCCACATATTCAGTGCGCCTATTACTATTACTATTATATTTTAAAGATATACATCACCTAAATAAGGCCCGCGTCAACGCGTGCTTGAAGGATTAAAACCCGTAGGAGGAACTTATGAAGATCAGCATTCTGAAAAACGTTTTGAACGAGGCTATACAACATGTATCCAAAGCGATATCAAGTCGGACTACGATTCCAATTCTGAGTGGTATTAAGCTGGATGTGAATCACCAGGGAGTAACGCTGACCGCCAGCGATACAGACATCTCCATTCAATCCTTTATTCCGATGGAGGATGGTGACCAAACTGTTGTTCAGGTCGAACAACCCGGCAGTGTTGTGCTGCCTGCCAAATTCTTTGTCGAAATTATCAAAAAGTTGCCGTCGCAGGAGATCCATATGGAGGTAAAAGACCAATTCCAAACCTTTATCTCGTCCGGCGCAACTGAAATTCAGATTGTTGGCTTGGACCCTGAAGAATTCCCGGTGCTTCCCAACATTGAAGAAAATCAAGTCATCTCTGTACCAGGAGATTTACTTAAAAATATGATTAAACAGACGGTATTCTCCATCTCCACCCACGAAACGACACCGATTTTAACTGGCGTGTTGTGGAATCTGGCTGAGGGTGAATTGAAGTTTGTGGCAACGGACCGCCACCGCCTTGCCACCCGTAGCGCCCATTTGGAGACGTCTGAAGGCTTGCGTTTTAGCAATGTTGTCATTGCGGGCAAAACGCTGAATGAGCTGAGCAGAATTATTCCAGATCAAAATATGCTTGTGGATATCGTAGTAGCGGACAATCAGGTATTATTCAAAGTAGATCGGGTGCTATTTTATTCCCGCATCTTGGACGGCACCTATCCTGATACTTCTAGAATTATTCCGACCTCCTACAAAACAGAACTGATTGTGGATACAAAAAGTTTAAGTGAGTCAATTGACCGTGCTTATTTGCTGTCCCGTGAGGAAAAAACGAATATTGTAAAAATGCAGTCGCTGGAAAATGGCGGTTTGGAGATTTCCTCTAGTTCCTCTGAGCTTGGCAAAGTGCGTGAGGAAGTAACTGTGTCCAAATTTGAGGGAGAGCCGCTCAAAATTTCGTTCAACTCTAAATACATGCTCGACGTGCTGAAGGTGATTGACAGCGAGCAACTGACGATTGCTTTTACCGGCATTATGAGCCCCATTATTTTAAAACCGGCTGATTCCAGCAATGCGCTGTATATCATCCTGCCATATCGCACAACCAACTGACGTTTAGCGTTAACCCACCCGAGGACAAGCGAAAGGATGAACAAGCCTTGAAACAGATATCTATACAAACCGAATACATTAAGCTCGATCAATTTTTAAAATTAGCCGATTGTGTATCCACAGGAGGCATGGCTAAAGCCCTGCTGCAAGAAGGACAAGTCCGTGTGAATGGTGAACCGGAAGAACGTCGTGGAAGAAAACTGTACCCGGGTGATACCGTAGAAGTAGAGGACAACGGAAGTTTCGAAGTTACAGCAGGAGCATGATCGCCTGGGTGGCAAGGACTCCTTTTAGGTACGGAGTAACAAGGGGGACCCTATGTGTTTGTGAACAACATTGTTTTGCAGCAGTACCGGAACTATGAACAGCTGGAGCTGAATGAATTTGGGCCCGTTAATTTGCTGATCGGACAAAATGCGCAGGGCAAAACGAATCTGGTAGAGGCGATTTTTGTACTGGCTTTAACCAAAAGTCATCGAACGTCCCGCGACAAGGAGTTAATCTCTTTCGGGGCTACTTCCACTCACCTAGCTGCGGATGTGGATAAAAAATACGGGAAAATCAGACTGGATCTCGCGTTATCCACACAAGGCAAAAAAGCAAAGATCAACGGACTGGAGCAGCGAAAACTGAGCGATTTTATCGGTTCGTTAAATGTGGTCATGTTTGCACCTGAGGATCTGGAAATTGTGAAAGGGACACCGGGGGTTCGCCGCCGGTTTCTTGACATGGAAATCGGACAGGTTGCGCCAGGATATCTGTATCATTTGCAGCAATATCAGAAAGTATTGGTTCAGCGAAACAACTTGCTCAAGCAAGCTTGGGGTAAGGATATGGCGTCAGTGCAGCTGATGCTGGAGGTATGGAATGAGCAACTTGTTGAGCATGGTGTTAAAATTGTTAAAAAGCGGAAACAATTTATAACAAAGCTACAAAAGTGGGCTCAGGCCATTCATGAAGGGATCGCAGGTGGGACAGAAGAGTTAAAATTAACCTATGTTCCCTCCTTCAGTGAGCCAGAGGAAGAAGATGAAGCTGTCTTATTGGAGCGATTTATGATAAAGTTATCCCAAATGAGGGAACAGGAAATCCGCCGTGGCATGACTTTGGCGGGACCCCATCGTGACGATTTGGCCTTTGCCATTAACGGCAGAGAAGTGCATACGTATGGCTCTCAGGGGCAGCAGCGGACGACGGCCCTGTCCTTGAAGCTGGCCGAAATAGAGTTAATTCATGAGGAAATTGGTGAATATCCTGTCTTGCTGTTGGATGATGTTTTGTCCGAGCTGGACCCCTATCGTCAGACCCAGCTGATCGAGACTTTCCAAAGCAAGGTACAGACCTTTATCACGGCAACCGGGGTTGAGACTTTGAACGCAGAACGACTCAAGGATTCCAATATTTACCACGTCCACGACGGGCATGTGGAACACTAAGGAGTGAGTGACCGCTATGTATATTCATCTGGGTGGAGAAAAAATCATCCGCTCGTCAGAGCTTGTGGCTATTTTCGATATCTCGATTGAAAAATCCTCTAAAATCTCCAAGCAATATGTGAACCACGCCCAACAGCAAAAGCATGTCGAGATGATTGGCGAAGAGGAAGCCAAGTCCATCGTAGTGACTCAGAATACGGTGTATTATTCCCCCATCTCCTCAACAACACTCAAAAAGCGGGCAAACCAGTTTGTTGCCAATGCTTAACCATAGAATCTATAGAAGTAGGTGAAAGGCATGTCTATGAATCAACCGTCTTATGATGCGGGCGAGATTCAGGTCCTCGAGGGCCTGGAAGCGGTTCGGAAACGTCCCGGGATGTATATTGGCTCCACGAGCGCCAAAGGTCTCCATCATCTGGTCTGGGAAGTTGTGGACAACAGCATTGACGAAGCGCTGGCGGGTTATTGTGACAGCATTCAAGTTGTGGTTCACGAAGATAACAGCGTTACCGTTACAGATAACGGACGCGGTATTCCGGTAAGCGAACACGCCAAAATGAAAAAATCTGCGCTGGAAGTCGTTATGACTGTACTTCACGCAGGTGGTAAATTCGGAGGCGGAGGGTACAAGGTATCCGGTGGTCTGCACGGGGTTGGTGTATCGGTAGTGAACGCTCTCTCCAGCAAAATGATCGTTCATGTTAAACGGGACGGACATCTGTATGAGCAGGAATACCACCGTGGTGCTCCGCAGTATGATGTCAGAGTCATCGGTGATACAGATGAGACGGGTACCCAAACGACCTTCTATCCGGACGATCAAATCTTTACAGAAACGACTGTATACGATTATGATACGCTCCAAACGCGGATTCGTGAGTTGGCTTTCCTGAACAAAGGCATTGCAATCAGCTTGACTGATGAACGGACGGGCGCCAGCGATACATTCCATTACGAGGGCGGAATCAGTGAATATGTGCAATTCTTGAATCAAAAAAGAGAAGCGTTACATGAACAGCCGATTTATGTCGAAGGCTCGCGTGATATGATTCAAGTCGAAGTTGCTTTGCAATATAACGACAGCTATACCGAGAATATTTATTCTTTTGCTAACAACATCAATACCCATGAGGGCGGAACTCACGAATCAGGCTTCAAGAGTGCATTAACCCGGATTATTAACGATTATGCACGTAAAAATGGCTTGATTAAGGACAACAATGCCAACTTGACCGGTGATGATGTGCGTGAAGGATTGACGGCGATTATCTCCGTCAAAATTCCAGAACCACAGTTTGAGGGTCAGACCAAGACAAAGCTGGGGAACAGTGAGGTGCGAGGGATTGTCGAATCCCTATTCGCAGAGAAACTCCAGGAATTCCTAGAGGAAAATCCGTCTGTTTCCCGCCGTGTGGTTGATAAATCATTACAAGCAGCACGTGCCCGGGAAGCAGCGCGTAAAGCGCGTGAGCTTACACGTCGTAAAAGTGCGCTGGAAATCAGTTCGCTCCCAGGCAAGCTGGCAGATTGCTCCTCTAAGGATGCTTCGATTAGTGAACTGTACATCGTCGAAGGTGACTCAGCAGGGGGTTCGGCCAAGCAGGGTCGTGATCGTCACTTTCAAGCTATTTTGCCGATTCGCGGTAAAATCCTGAATGTCGAAAAGGCACGCTTGGACCGTATTTTGTCCAGTGATGAAATCCGGTCGATGGTAACAGCAATGGGCACAGGGATCGGAGACGACTTTGACATCGCCAAAGCCCGTTATCACAAGGTCATTATCATGACAGATGCGGATGTCGATGGTGCCCATATTCGTACGTTGTTGCTGACGTTCTTCTATCGGTACATGCGTAAAATCATTGATGCAGGCTATATTTATATTGCTCAGCCACCACTATTCAAAGTAGAGCGTAACAAAGTTGTACGTTATGCGAACTCCGAGGCGGAACGTGATGAGATCATCAGGGAATTTGGAGAAAACGCGAAGTACAATGTACAGCGCTATAAAGGTTTGGGTGAGATGAATGCGACCCAACTTTGGGAAACTACGATGGACCCTGAGAGTCGTACCATGCTTCAGGTAACTGTCAGTGACGCGATGCTGGCTGATACACTGTTCAATACCTTGATGGGTGATAATGTAGAACCTCGTCGTGACTTTATCCAAGAACATGCGAAGTACGTGAAAAATCTCGATTTTTAATGTGTGATGTTCTTTCCTAGTGGCTGTATTACGTGCTCATTAGGTAGTATTTTGTAGGAGTTCACAAGGGGCGCCCAAATGGGCGTCCCTTTTCTTGTCATTAACCAGCCCGGGTGTATTTGAATATTTAATCTCATTGTTTTAGGCTTTTTTCTTAGAGCGTACGGCTTTACCCGTGGATGGAGAGTACCGTCCGTAGCCTACTGCATATCTGAATATTTTATGATAGAGGCTTTTGTTTGGAAGGGAAGAGAATACCTTGATTGCTGGTCTCGTGTTAACCTCCAGAATCCACGGATAATTTTGCTGATCCAGTCCCACATCTAATCCTATTTCCCTTAAACGTGGGTATCTTTTTTGCAACTGCCAGGCTACCCGTTCGCCCATTTTTGATAATTTTTGCTCCAGTCGTACAGATTCCTTTACATCCATGTATGGAGCGACCAGCTCATTGAAAAAGCGCGTTGTCCCACCGCTGTGATGATTGGTGACGACTTTGTCAGGAGCAGCTACGCGTCCTACAATAAGCGTTGTTTCCCATTGGTGTCTTAAGTTCATCTGGGTTAATACCCTCAGATCGAAAGGGCGTGCTTCATGCTGAAGAAGTGGAATTCCACGCTGGATCAGATATGGACGTTTTCGTATGCGGGAAGAAACCACTCTATGCAGATCTTCTAGACTTTCGAAGGTGAAGGTATCTACTTCATAGCGAAGCACATACCAAGTTCTCTCTTCGATGATTCCTTCTTCTGTCGGCGGAAGCGGTTCTGTCAGCCTCTCTGCCCGCATAACCCCTTTTCCATAAGTACCGTTATCAGGCTTAATATAGACAGTACCATACACGGCCAACATTTCGTTCAAGTGATCAAACGTGTACAACCGTGTTTCCGGTACATAAGCGGCCAATGTCGGATTGGGGAGAATGGCATTTGTTTTGGTCCACTTACTGGATACTCGCTGAATAGACAAGTAATCTCATCCCTTTCTTTTCGAAATATGAGTCATGTACTTGGAATCCGCAACACTTTGACAAAACAAGGGAAACTAAAGGACAAGTGCGTAAAACAATGATATAATAGAGAAATACGGCGTTTTTCGGAATTTTGCTAAGTGAACCCTGACCGTATACGTATTGTATGTGGAAAAGGCCCTTAGGGTGGGGGCTAATCCCCAGCTCTGGGGAATTTGTTATAATCAGGGCTTGTGAGTTGTACAAGAGAATAGCGATCTGCTACAGGCAGAGAGAGAATGACGAGGGATTTACGCTGTAAAGAGGACAGATGTGTTTAATTGTGCTCTTTTTGTGAAAGTAATATAATTATACAGATGAGGATTTCAGCCAAAATCCTGCGCAGAGAGCGGAGTGTATAGGCAGTATCTTGTTAGGCTTTTCACATAGAGAGCATTGTATTGAAGGATAAGAAGGAGGACCAGCATGGCGGATCAAAATAACTCGCAAATCATCAATAGGGATATCGGAGTGGAAATGCGCGAATCCTTTATGGATTATGCCATGAGTATTATTGTTAGCCGTGCCTTGCCTGATGTGCGGGACGGACTGAAGCCGGTACACCGTCGTATTTTGTACGCGATGTCCGAGCTGGGCATGTCGCCAGATAAGCCTTACAAAAAATCGGCAAGAATCGTCGGCGAAGTTATCGGTAAATATCACCCTCATGGTGATACGGCTGTATATGATACGATGGTGCGGATGGCGCAGGATTTTTCTTTGCGTTATATGTTGGTGGATGGACACGGTAACTTTGGCTCCGTGGATGGAGATATGGCGGCTGCGATGCGTTACACCGAAGCACGGTTGTCCAAGATTGCCATGGAAATGCTACGTGATTTGAACAAAGAGACCGTTGATTTTATGCCGAACTACGATGGTGAAGAGAGCGAGCCCGTCGTATTACCTGCACGTTATCCTAACTTGCTGGTGAATGGTGTCGGCGGAATTGCAGTCGGAATGGCTACCAATATTCCTCCGCATAACTTGGGAGAGGTTATCGATGGTGTACAAGCACTGATCGAAAACCCCGACATTACGCCAATGGAACTTATGGATTATATTCAAGGGCCCGATTTCCCGACAGCAGGTTATATTTTAGGACGCTCTGGTATCCGTCAGGCGTACCAGACTGGCCGCGGATCTGTGACCATGCGTGCGAAGACCACCATAGAAGAGATTGGCAATAAAGCACGGATTATCGTGCATGAGCTGCCTTACCAAGTGAATAAGGCTCGTCTGGTTGAGAAAATTGCCGAATTAGTACGTGACAAACGTATTGAAGGCATTACGGATCTTCGGGATGAATCGGACCGTACGGGTATGCGTGTCGTTATCGAGTTGCGTAGGGACGTGAACCCGAACGTCGTTCTGAATAATTTGTTTAAACATACGGCTATGCAGTCGAATTTCGGTATTAATATGCTTGCCATTGTAAACAACGAACCGAAGATTTTGAACCTGAAGGATGTCTTGTATCATTATCTCAAACATCAGGTCGAGGTTATTCGTCGCCGGACAGAATTTGATCTGAAAAAAGCCGAAGCTAGAGCACACATTCTGGAAGGCTTGCGCATTGCCCTTGACCATCTGGACGAAGTTATTGCTTTGATTCGTTCTTCCCAAACTGCGGAAGCAGCTCGTGAAGGACTGATTGAGCGTTTCTCGCTCACTCTTGAGCAGTCTCAGGCTATTCTCGATATGCGTCTGCAACGCTTAACCGGTTTGGAACGTGAGAAGATCGAGAACGAATATAACGAGCTAATACAAAAGATTGCGGAATACCGTGAGATTTTGGCGAACGAGCATCTGGTACTCAACATCATTAGCGAAGAGCTGAATGAACTTAAGGAACGCTTCGCTGATGACCGTCGCACTGAAATTACAGTGGGTGAAGAGAGTATTCTGGATGAGGATCTCATTCCGCGTGAAGATGTTATTATTACTGTAACCCATACGGGATATATCAAACGCCTTCCTGTTACTACCTATCGCAGTCAAAAACGCGGTGGTCGTGGTGTAGTGGGTATGGATACCAAAGATGAGGATTTCGTAGAGCATCTGTTCATTACGAATTCACATCATCATTTGTTATTCTTTACCGACAAGGGCAAGGTATATCGGATTAAGGCCTATGAGATTCCTGACCTTAGCCGGACAGCCCGGGGAACACCGATTATTAACCTGATTCAGATTGAACAGGGTGAGTCGATCAATGCGGTAATTCCAATCGAGGAATTTGTGGAGGATAGCTATCTATTCTTTGCGACCCAGCATGGAATCATAAAGAAGACACCACTTGACGACTATGCAAATATCCGCAAAGGTGGCTTGATTGCCATTAACTTGCGTGAAGATGACGCCCTGATCGAAGTGAAGCTGACGGACGGACAACAGGAAATGATTATTGGTACAGCACAAGGCATGTCTATCCGTTTCCCTGAAAGTGATGTACGGTCTATGGGCCGTAGCGCTACAGGGGTTAAAGGGATCAACCTTGATGAGAGTGATGCTGTAATTGGTATGGACATCGTGGATACCAGCCTGGATATCCTGATTGTAACGGCCAAAGGTTATGGCAAGCGTACCCCTGTTGTGGATTATCGTATCCAAAGCCGTGGAGGTAAGGGGATCAAGACGATTAATGTTACGGATAAAAATGGTCCGGTTGTCGGTCTCAAGGTTGTAAAAACCGAAGAGGATCTGATGATCATTACAGCTAGTGGCACCTTGATTCGGACTAGCATGGGGGAAATCTCCACGATGGGTCGGAATACACAAGGGGTAAGGCTGATTAATATTCGCGATGATGATTCGGTTGCAACTGTTTGTCGAGCGAACAAGAATGAGGAGCAGGATGAACTGCTTGAAGAATTATTAGAGGGTGGGGAAGCTGGAGAGGGCTCATCTCTATCATCTGTTGAACCATCTCTCGAAACGAATACAGAAGGTGCGGAAGGTAACGACCCAGAATCTTCTGGGGGCGAATAAGAGCCTGAATATGGAAACAACAGTAGTTATTAAATTTCAGATGGAACAGACTCTCTGACTATTTGGTCGGGGAGTCTTTTTCTTTTTCTGGCTAACGAATTCAGACAAGTATGCTTTAAATGGCATAAAATGAATGTACAGGATCATTCCCAAGTAATATAATGACATCATAACTGGCAGCTGGAGCAGCTGTTGTGAGAACAGAGAGGTTGACCATGACAACTGTACCCGTATCCGAATTAAAAGCAGGACTTAGATTGCAAAGCGATGTATTTACAGAAATGGGCAGCTTGCTGCTACCGAAAGGGCGCATTCTGCTACCGCGTGACTTGGAGATTTTACAGGCGTTCCTGATCCAGCAAGTTGAGGTAGGGACGGATGATCTTACAAAATCCAGTAGCGAGTCTACGACTGTTCGATCTGGAACATCTGAATCGCAAGGACCTTCGTTAGATGGACGAGATGAATCTGAACAATTTCAGGATGAGTATGACAAAATGGTGATGCTCGTTAAGAATGCATTTCAATCGGTGCTCGTCTCTAATTTATCTATATATGAACTGCGAGGACAATTGGAGTCCTTACTGGTGCACATTCAGCGCTATAATGTAATGACCTATACTCCGCCCGCCATGATCGAAGTGGACTATATTTTTCACAACGCCGTGCTAACCTCCCTTACTTCCTATTCCATTGCACAATGGATCGGATTACCTCAAAAGGATTGGATGCAAGTGGCTTTTGCTGGATTGCTTCATGACATAGGGAACGCTAAAATGGACCCGGTCATTCTGTATAAGCCCTCCAAACTAACGTGGGAAGAGCAAGAAGAAATACGTCGCCATACATCACTAGGATACCAGTTGCTTAAAAATGTGAAAGCTATTAACGAAGGTGTGCGTTTGGCAGCTCTTCAGCATCATGAGAAAGTGGACGGTACTGGATATCCACTGCGTCTTAAAGGGGAACAAATCCACATCTACGCTAAAATCGTTGGAGTGGCTGATGTATTCCATGCTATGACTCTAGAGAAAACATACCGACCTGCCCAATCACCGTATCTGGTTCTAGAGCAAATCAAGTCAGAATCATTTGGAAAGCTGGACCCAAGTGTCGTACAAGTTTTTATTCATAAGTTAACCCAATTCAATAATGGAACCAAGGTGCGCCTCAATGATAACCGTACAGGGGAAATTATTTTCGCTGATCGAGATCATCCGACTCGGCCGTTGATTCAAGTAGATGGGGAAATCATTAACTTAATGCTGCAAAGAGAGCTTTATATCGAGTGTATTGTTACTTAACTAAGTATTTTTAAAATAACAGTTGCACAATATAAAGAAAGTATGATATATTATTTCTTGTCGCTTCAAGTGTTATCAAGAAGAGCGAAAAACACTTTTGAAAAAAGTGTTGACATAACTCTAGAAAATATGATACACTATAAAAGTTGCCGAGGGGTTGAAAGAAACGCCGATGCGGACATTGAATGTTTGATCTTTGAAAACTGAACAACGAGTGAGTAAAACGATTTTGCTTGCAAAATCA